>NZ_JBWXPH010000006.1:0-9274 GCF_056679935.1 Variovorax sp. PEI5 | reverse complement strand
CAATTTGGACGGGTCTGTTTCAGTCTTGCTTGGCTTTGTTTGTACACATTGAAAGACCCAACATATCTAAAATGTAAACTTGTAAACATTTTGGAGAGGCCTATGCCGATTACGGTGCGATTGACTCCTGACGAAGAAGCTCGGCTGAGCAGCTTGGCCGAGCGGACCGGTCGCAAGCGCTCCTACTATGTCAAGCAGGCGCTGGCCGAGTACCTGGATGACATGGAGGACCTGTACTTGGCCGAGCAGGTCGACCTGCGTGTGCGAGCAGGGACAGAGCGTGTCTACACCCTTGCCGAGGTGGAGGCAGAGCTTGGTTTGGCGGATTGAGCTGGCCGACACGGTGCGTAAGGAGCTGGCCAAGCTGGACAAGCCGGTGGCTCTGCGCATCCGCAATTTCCTGCGTGAAAGGCTGGCTGAACTGGATGACCCACGCAGCATTGGCGACGCCTTGAAAGGCTCCGAGCTTGGCACCTACTGGAAGTACCGCGTTGGCGACTACCGCATCGTGGCCAAGATCGAAGACCAACTCGTTCGTGTCTTGGTCGTGAAGATCGGAAACCGGCGTGAGGTGTACAGGCAGCAGGGCTAGAGCCTGTGCTTCATAGCCAAGTTTTACTTACTCAGTTGAGTAATAACTCAAGTAAAGCACTACTCAAGTGATACAGTGAGTAAATGAAAGTCATCGCAGTACTTAATGAGAAGGGTGGAACTGGCAAGTCCACCATCGCTGCCAACTTGGCAACACTGCTTCATCGGCGAGGGCGCAGTGTGGTGCTGGTGGATGCCGATCCCCAGGGTACAGCGCGCGACTGGCGAGCTGCTAGCCCTCAAGAGATGGATCTGCCTCCTGTTGTCGCCATCGATCGCGCAGCCATGTTAGGCCAGTCGTTAAAAAGCCTGTCAGCTGACTTTGCGGTACTTGATTCGCCTGCCAAGGCCGGTGATATGGCTGCAGCCATTGTTTCAGCGTCAAACTTAGCTCTTATCGTGATTCAACCGTCAGGCGCTGATGTCTGGGCCAGTGCGGCGACGGTCCGTCTGATCCGAACAAAGCGTGATATGGGCGGTGCCATAGACGCTGCCTTTTTGGTCAATCGCGCTGTAGCTGGGACCAAGCTGTCCAAGCTCATTCGTTCAGGAGATTGGAATGAGTATGGTCTTGATCAAATGGACGCGACTGTAGGAAATCGTATTTCCTTTGCTCAGGCCATGACCGATGGAATAAGCGTCTTTGACTTACCTGATCCTACAGCTCGTCTAGAGATAGAAGCTGTCGTTACTGAACTGGAGAACGCCCAATGGCTCTGAAATCAAAATCCGATGAACAAGTCCGTGCCGATGTGCCGGTAGACAAAGTCATGCCGAGCATGGATGCCGGCGACATCGTGCGTGTGAATCTTCCTGTGTCAAAGTCCACCCGAACTGCGTGGAGGGCCGAAGCACTGCGTCGTGACATCAGCATGGCCGAGTTGATCAGACAGGCTATGAAACATTACGCTGATGTGTAGTTGAGTAGTTGAGTAGTTGAGTAGTTGAGTAGTTGAGTAGTTGAGTACTTGAGTATTTGAGTATTTAATTAGATGGAGCGGCTCGCTGTTTGCTTATCACACCAGGCTGCTGAGATTTTGATCTCAGCAGAGGCTTGAATGAAAAGTTGTGCAATAACGCCTGTAAATCCAGAAATTTAGAAAAACTTATTTTTTCATGTCGCAAATGCGGAAAGTCATCCTGCCAAATAATTTTGCATATCCTTCGGGCGCCACTTTATTGACTGTTTCATCTTTTGCGTCAATCATTATTCTTCCGGCAATCTTTGCTGCTGCAAGAAACTCTGCGTTCTCAGGTTGTTTGTATAATTGAAGTAGTTGAGCGGTAATTGATATCCAAGTGTCAAATAAACCAATTTGGCTAACTAATTCAATATGATTCCGTGTTTCTTCATATGCTTGTTGCGCTGTGTTGGTCGCCATGGTTTCCATCAGCTTGCAAGAGATAGGCTCCGCTTTAGCATTCATAATAATAGTCAATAGCCCTACGGCAACTAATTTCCCAACGGTTTTCATTGCATTCCTCATTTTAAGTAAAAATTCATCACATAGGTCTCTGCGTATCTTTTATAAATGATTCAGATGAATCTGATGTTTTATTGCTTAATGTATCTTCGAACGTAGATCTGCATCATCTTGATGCATTTTAATTTATCAAAAATAAGGCATTTTTTCACATAAATCTTTGTTGATTGGCTCGCTTGTCATAAATGATGAAGCGGACATTTGCAAAAGTAGAGAGTTTTGGAATTGAAGCTCCAATCCTAATGAGCATTGATATTTTGTTATTATGGATATGTGTGTGATCTGAAAGCAGTTGGTCTACGAGACGATTGCAATAATTGTCAAACTACTTTGCAGCAGCCAGATAGCTCGAAATAAACTGCATTTTTTTGTACGTGCGAGCTAAAAATGGAGGCGAGTGTGCGATTGGTTGTTATTGACTGCCTGTCTGACAAGCTAAAAGTTCCAGAGCAATGGGCCGCGAAGTTCAGCTATTCGCGTTGATGTTCCAAATTTCCTATGTTTATTAGTACTTGATAAAAGTAGTTATCATTCATGAATGACCTACTTGGAACATCCAGGGCGACCTAGCGAGGTTCTGCCAATCTCCCAGGCCATCGCGCAGTTGCCGGCGCTGTTTCGGCCCACGCCCGCAGTGGCCAAGCGCACGCTGGAATTCTTCACCGCCCAGATCCGCAACCCGAACACGCGCAAGGCCTATGCGCGCTCGGTCTCGGAGTTCGCCGCCTGGTGTGAGTCACACGGGCTGCACGACCTGGCCGGCATCGAGCCAGTCCATGTGGCGGCCTACATCGAGCAGCTGCAGCAGCGGCTCTCCGCACCCTCGGTCAAGCAGCATCTGGCCGCGCTGCGCGTGCTGTTTGACTGGCTGGTGGTGGGTCAGGTCATCCCGGTGAACCCGGCCAGCTCAGTGAAGGGGCCGCGGCACTCGGTGCGCAAGGGCAAGACGCCCGTGCTGGCCGCCGACGAGGCCCGGGCCATGCTCGATGCGATCGACCTCACGACGCCAATAGGCTTGCGCGATCGAGCGTTGATTGCCCTGATGGTCTACACCTTCGCCCGGGTGGGTGCGGCGCTGCAGATGCGGGTGGAGGACGTCTATGTCCAGGGCCGGCGCACCTGGGTACGGTTGCACGAGAAGGGCGGCAAGGAGCACGAGATGCCCTGCCATCACAACCTGGACGAATACCTTCACGCGTATCTGCAGCAGGAGGCCTTGCAGGGCGACAGGAAGGGGTGGCTGTTCCGTTCGGCCAAGGGACGCTCTGGGGAGCTCTCAGAGCGGCCCATGAGCCAGTCTGACGTGTACCGGATGATCGGGCGGCGGGCCGAGGCCGCCGGCGTGGCCACCCAGATCGGGTGCCACTCCTTCCGGGCCACGGGGATCACGGAGTACCTACGCAACGGTGGGCGGATCGAGGTGGCCCAGCAGATGGCCAACCACGAGAGTTCGCGCACCACCGGGCTCTACGACCGGCGCAGCGATCAGATCTCGCTCGATGAGGTCGAGCGGATCTTGATCTAGGAGGTTGTACTGCCGAGCCTCACGTCGGCTGATCGGAACCGGAGGAAGTCCAGTCGTGAAGCGATGGCGGGATCTCGTTCATCGCGTAGTGATGAACAGCAGGTTCGTTGTCGAACACCTTGCTCAAGTGGACGGGTGAAATCGTCGGCTGGAGGTAATTGGGACCGGCAAAGGTTTTGATGTGATCCAGAGAATCCCAGACTGACAGCACCACGACCTCCAGCGTGCCATCGCGCGCATCGTTGAACAGGACACTGGCTCGACGATTGCCAGGAGCCAGACGCATACGGGCAAGGATCAGTTGCTCGACCACCGCGCGGCAATCATCTTCGTCGACCGCATGAATCCAGAAGGTCCAAGTGCGAAGTATCTGGTTCATTCAGGCAGGCCTTGTAGTTGTATTCAAAAGATGATTTGAATACCAAGGTACTACTTTCCATCAAGGGAGAAGTTAGTGCCTGCCCAACCCCTGGATCCTTAAGCCAATCCCGAGCCATCCGGACGCCGTCTGACAAACATCGAGCTATCAGGGCTTTTCTGTTACTTCAGGCAGGGAAAACAACGCTCTGTCGTCTGATCGGGTCAGGGCTGAATCCAGCATGGTCAGCAGCTTGTCCTTGGGCCATTCACCTCGATCGACTTTGGCCAGAATGGCAGCACCAACGAGAATTTTTCGACGTGTGTCTTTGGCACGTTCCTCTTTGGTTTCGAGTGCTCGCTTGCGCGCTTCGATTTGCATCTTCTTTGCCTTGGCCTGCTTGAGCTTGGCTTCTAAGGTGGCGATGGTGTTTTCGATGGTTGCCATGCTAGCTCCTTAGTGAAATTTAAGGCGCGATTCTAGGCCGTCGGGCGGCAGGGCTAGAAGCGTTGCTGGCGAGTAAGATGCGTCGTAGCGGACCCCACCCGAGCAAAGCAAAGGGCGCACTTAGGAGTCACTGTGTGACTCGTGCGGCCCTGCGGGCAAAACCAAAGACCAACACCGCCCATGGCGATCTACCACCTCAGCGTCAAAGCGATCTCGCGCTCGGCCGGTCGCAGCGCGACGGCCGCAGCGGCCTATCGCGCTGGCTGCAGGATCGCTGACGAGCGTACCGGCGAGATCCACGACTACACCCGCAAGCGGGGTGTCGAGTCTGTGGACCTCGTGCTACCCGATGGCGCGCCCGAATGGGCTTCCCATCGCCCTCGTCTCTGGAACGCTGCCGAGCTGGCCGAGAACCGCAAGGATGCCTGCGTGGCGCGCGAGTTCGAGGTGGCCTTGCCGTCCGAGCTTTCTCCTGCTGAGCGGCGGCGGCTGGCGGTGGACTTTGCCAAGGACATGGCGAACCGGGAAGGGTGCGCGGTCGATGTTGCCATTCATGCGCCTGGCAGGGAGGGCGACAACCGCAATTTCCACGCTCACATCCTGCGCACCACCCGCAAGGTGGAGGCGGAGGGATTGGGTGCCAAGCTGGACACGGAGAAAGCCGGGCGCAAGCGGGTCGAAGACCTTGAAGCCGTTCGTACCCTGTGGGCGGATCTGACCAACGAGCGGCTGCGTGAGAACGGCATAGAGGCCCAGGTCGATCACCGCAGTCTCAAGGCGCAGGGCATCGAGCGTGAGCCCACCCGGCATCTCGGGCCGGCGGCCAGCGGCTATGAGCGCCGCACGGGCGAGCCGAGCTGGAAGCGCCAGGAGTTTGAACAGGAGGCCGCCGAGCGGCTGGTACGTGCCAAGGCAGCGGGTGAATTGGAACGGCAGAGCCGCGAAGCCGACCGTTCGATTCTCGACTTGTCAGGCGACCTCAATGCAGCCAAGGCCGAGCGCGATCGCCAGCGCGCGCCAGACATAAAGCAAATCGCAGCTGCTGGCGTGGCTGGCATTCGTGCGCAGTTCGAAATGGCCAAGGTGATTGAGGCTGGCAAGCAGCAGGCGCGGCAGGCCTTCGAGCAATTCAAGACCGAACAGGAAGCACAGCGGCGCCAAGCTGAGCTTGCCAAGCAGCAGGCCGCGCAGGCCTTGGCACAACAGCGCGAGGAGGCTGAGCGCAGGCATCGAGCCGAACACGAGCGCCAGCAGCTCAAACAGGACCGTGACCGCGACCGCGGCTGGTCTAGGTAATTGGCACCGAACGATTCAGGAAGAACGATGGACGCACAGCAGCAGTTATTCACCCTCATGGCCTTGGCTGAGGAGCAGCAAAAAGCCGTTCAGGCCGCCATCGAGGGGTTGGCTGTCGAACGGGCCGCCCTCGCTAAAGAGCGTGCCGCTGTAGCACGGGCGGCGGCCAGCGTGGCTGGCGTTGCTGACGAGGTCCGCAAGGCAGCAGCGGATGCCGTTCCAGCCCTGAAAAGGGCTGCAGGCGATGCTGTGGGTGTTTCAGTGAGGCAATCCCTTGCCGGCGCCGCTGATGCGGCCGTGCAAGCGCTTGGGGAGGCCACAAAACCGGTTATCGACAGTTTGTCGGGCGTGGTCGAGGCCGCTGGCGAAGCCGAGGGTTCAATGCGCAGAGCGGGTGCTTGGTTCGCTTGGAAATGGGTGGCTGTGGCAGGCGGCGGCGCGGTCGGAGTGTGCCTGTTAGCGTATGCCTCGCTGGCTTGGCAGTTGCACCAGGTCGGAAGCTTGCGCGAAGAAAAAGCCGAGCTCCAAGAAGAGGTTGCTCAGTTGCAGGCTAACGCCAATGAGTGGGCAAAACAGGGCGGGCGAGCGAAATTGGAAAGATGCGGCGAGGCGTTACGTCTCTGCGTCCGTGTCAACAAGACTGCCAGCTACGGAAAAGACAACGACCATTTTGTGTTGCGAGGGTATTGAACGACTCCGCGTGCGCATCACAAATCCGTACCGATGTCCGAAATCCACCTGAGCGAGTGCAAATAAATTTTGCACACATATGCGTGTTCGTCAGGAAGCGACAACTTCAGTATCTCGTAGCTATTCGGGTATGCCTATGCTTTTTTGCAACTCGACTGCCACTCGCTCAGCAACAACGCGTAAGGCATCGATTTGTCGATTCCCTAAGGCTGTGCGCGGCTGATGGCTGATGCAGCACAGTGTCCCAAATATCCGGCCGTCAGACAAAACGATGGGAGCAGCCAAGTGTGCACGGATATTAAATGTTTTCGTGACGGCAAGGTTTTTTGCTTCAGGGAGTAAGTTTGCATCAGGAATTGCCAGAGGTAAACGACCATCGACAACGCGTTGGCAGTAGGTTTCCTCCAAAACATTGGACTGTCCTTCCTTGATCGTCTCATCGGCATCCTCAGCCTTGGCTACCCAACGAATTATTCGTTGACCTTCAAAAAACTCGCTGACAAAAACGATATCCATTTCAAGAAGAGTGCGTGCGTCACGAAGCAATCCCATAATGGCTGAAGCCATGGTATCGCTTGAGGCATCTGAAGTCGCAACAACAAATAGATTTGGCATTTTTAATCTTTTAAAAGAAAGTTTTTTTCAGCGTAATTTATTAGGAAACCGCAAAGCGCAAGCAGCTAAATTAAAGAATGAGTCACCAAAAAAATTCACCAGCCTGATACAGTTTTTAAGGCTCAGCATGCAAGCAGCACCAGCACAATAGTGCCAGACGACTTGAGCCAAATCAACGACAACGCCGAGCCGACATCACATCCCCGCGTGATGAAGGCGCATGAGGACTGCCCGTCTTAGGTGGAACTCAAGCGCATGTTCAAACAGCTCGAAAAGGCACTGGACAGCAACGACATGCCGCGCATCAAGCCGGTCCTGTAGTTCATGCTGCTGGACTGCTAACCGTACGCCGAGGTGGTGGACTGGGTGTACTTGGAAAAGTCAAGCGTGCTGTCAAATCGGTGTTCCAGGCGGTCGACCTGCAGAAGAACGTGGTGTCGATGGAAGAACGCAACGCCGAGGATTCAACGGCAGCTGCCTTGTCGATCTGAAATCCGTCCGCCTGCTTCAGCGGCTGAACTTGGTCTTGCCGGAGACCGGGAAATGTTCTTTCTGCTGAATAACGCCGAGCCTGTCGATCAGCTCCTTCGACGCCAGAAAATCTTGCTGGCAGGTCTGGCAGCGGTACGCCCGGTAGCCCAACAACAGGCGCATCCACGTCCGACGTTCCATTCGGTCCAAGACCATCGGCGTGCAGCCGCATCCAGTCTTCAAGATCTTCACAACAACTCCTCTGGTGAATGGCCGTCACCCAGCCTGGGTGGCGTCACATCGATTGACGAAGATCCACTTTGGGACTGGCGCTTTCCGCCCGAGTTTTCTACCTGTAAGATGCGATCACGTTTCGCAGTCCTACAAATGCGAAAACCTCAGGCCCGGCAAGGCGTGAGGTTTTCTGGACAGCGAACAGTTCTGGACCGAGTGACGGCCTGTTCGCGCCTTAGCGTG
Organism: Variovorax sp. PEI5; assembly: GCF_056679935.1. NCBI lineage: Bacteria > Pseudomonadati > Pseudomonadota > Betaproteobacteria > Burkholderiales > Comamonadaceae > Variovorax > Variovorax sp. PEI5. The sequence continues at coordinate 1,320 of NZ_JBWXPH010000006.1, read as the reverse complement.
ATTCTAGCTGCCCCTCGTTTTGACTGCAAAGTGTGTTGAACGTCAACCACACGTCGGGGTACAGCTTCTCAAGACTTGTCACCCTCCCGACGTACCGGTTCACGGCTGGCGCATGGGGCGTAGGTGCTACAGCGGGATCCCTCCCAAGCGCCACCGAGAGGCTTAAGGCCGCGACCGGGTGAGGGGCAGGGCGAAGACCTGTGAACGCGGCTTCTGTGCGGCTACGCCGGCTGTACAGACCCGTTGCGGCTCCGTCGGCTCGGTCTGGCATCGCTCGGGAACGTGCCCACACTTGCTTCGGCAGGTTTGGGCGAAGCGTTCCCGAAACCCACCATCTCTCAATCCAGCATATATGTTCAGACACCAAGAGAAGACAGGGGGGACAAGTCTTACCACGGTATCTAGGCTGCTGGCCGTTGGCTGTTTTGTCTTTTTGACTTCCTGTCTTCGTCTTCTTTTCAAACTGTCTTCGGCAAGGCCGCAGGCCGCGTCAGGCCAAAGGCACAACCTCGGGGAGCTGGGTGCAACCGGGCAGCCCGCAGGGCCTGTCCACACCCTTGTGGTGTGGGCAGCCGGTTGTGCACGGCGGGCGGGAGCGCGCACCGCCTCTGCGCCTGGGAAGACGTCGATAAGAACCCGAGGGAACAAGGATCAGGGTTTGGCCATGGGCCATGCAATATTTGTATCTCACCAGGAGGGTGTTATGGCTTCTGTTTCCCTGCGTCTCCCTGACGATGTTGCTGCCCGCTTGCAGCAGTTGGCCGAGCGCACAGGCCGCAGCAAGACCTTCTACATGGTCGAGGCCATCCATCGGCACATCGACGACCTCGAGGATCTGTACTTGGCCGAGAAGAGCTTGATCGAGCTGCGTGCCGGCCGCAGCCACACCGTTCCCCTCGAAGAAGTGATGAAGCGCTATGGCATGAAGCCTTAAACCGCTACAAGGCCCATGCGTGACTTCGACGTGATCGCCGCACAATCACGCCATGAAAGTCACTCGTGAATTCATCATGGCCCACCGTACCGAGCGTGGCTCTTGGACCTATGCCCAGATCGAAGCACTCGGGTTGGAATGTCCGCCTCGCAAGGGTTGGATGGACCTTGTGATCGGGCGTGAGCTCACTGATGCCCAGGTGCGTCAATTCATCGACAGCAACATCCCTCGCAAGGTGAAGACGCGAGAGCAGCCGAGCCTGTTCTAGGTCGGTTTTCTTAGGCCTAACAACCGGCGCTAGGTGCAGAGGCAGTAGAGCCAGAACCTGTTCTTCACAGACGTTACTCACATACTCAGTTGAGTAATATTTCATGTAAAGCACTACT
>NZ_JBWXPH010000005.1:0-35738 GCF_056679935.1 Variovorax sp. PEI5 | reverse complement strand
CCTGACGAAGCATGTCAGCCACGGTTGTGTCGCGCTCGGCGGCGGCTGTCTTCCACGCCTTGCGCGTTGCCTTGTCGATGATGACGTTGAAGCGTACCTGTTCGCCGGTCGCGACCTCATCCACCGGCACGTCAGCACGCACCTGGTCGAGCGGCTTCGACTTCACCTTGATTCCAGTCATAGCCATTTCGCGGCCTCCAGTTCTTCGATCACGTTGTAGATTTCTTGCTTGGCTGCGGCGTCGGGCAGGTCCACCACCGACATGCCGTTGGTCAGCGCCTCGGCGAAGACGACGCGATTGCCCAGGGTGCTGGTGAGCTGGTCTATCCCGTACTCGTTCCAGTCCCCGTCGGTGATGGCCTTTGACATCTTGGTCTGGCCACTGACCCGGTTCACCAGGAACGCGGCGTCGATCGTGCCGCCGGCATCCTTGCGGGCCTGAATCAGGCGAACAGCGGCCGCGCTGGCCCACACGTCGGCTCCAGACGGCTGGATCACCAGCAGCGCCACGTGCGCGACGCGGACGATGGCGGCGGCCATGCTCTCGGCCTTAGCTGGCGAGTCGATCACGGCGATGTCTGCCGAGACGCCGGCCAGGGAGCTGGACAGCATCTGCGCGCGGTCGATCGCAATCACCGGCGGCAGGTCGGCGCCCTCAGGACTCGCCGCTCGCCAGTCGCGGGCCGTCCCCTGAGGATCAGCGTCGATGAGCACCACGCGCTTTCCCGCCCGGTGCAGCGCCGTCGCCATGTTGGTGGCGATCGTGCTCTTGCCAGTGCCGCCCTTCTCATTCAGGAGTGCGATGATCTTCATGAGGTAATGTGTATGTGCGTATATGTGCAGATGAGCACATCGCCACCATTGTATCGGCCAGCAGCAAGCGCGGCCGCCCATCAGGTCCAGCACCACGTCATTCCATCTCTTCACCATGAAGAGATGCGGCCGATGGTCAACGTGCGCGATTGCCTATCTCCGGAATTTCCGGAGATGCGCCGCTCCCCGCGTGGCCATCTTGCGGAATCCGCAAGATAAGTCGATGGCGGGCTGGAGCTTGAAAAAGCAGCAAGAAATCGCTTTATTGATTATTTAAGAGTTTTTATCATCAAGTCACATTAATTTATCATTCGAGTGCTCAAGACTGTCTGTTAGTTTCTCTGGCGAATTCATGAGGCACGCGGCTTATTCCAAATGTAGAGATTGGTGATCGCGTAATTCCACACGGCACCAATCAAAACACCTGCCACTGCCGAGGCAATCCATAAGCTGGGTGTTTGTTGGTATAGCCACGCTGCAATACCAACATTGGCAATGATGCCTACGCTGCATGCGAACAGGAAGGACACCCATCCGCTGACAACCTTCCAACCACGCAGCCGGAGATCGCGATAGGTCAGCACATTGTTAAGCATGAAATTGCTCGTCATCGCGGCAATCGTCGCCGTTGTCTGAGCGACCGAAAAAGACCATGCAAAACCGCTGAACAGCGTGACGAGCAAAGTCATGTGAATGGCAAATCCCACCGCGCCCACCAGCGAAAAAGCAATGAATCGAATGGGCACGGCGCCGCCCAAAAGACGGTCGAGCAGCATGAGAACATATTCCCACGCAACCACCGTATCCAGCTTGCTTTGCCCGGCAACGCGGTTTCGAAATCGGTAAGGCAGTTCGCGAAACCGCAACGGGGTCGGCGCGCTGGCGAACAGGTCCAGGAGAACCTTGAAGCCCACCCCGGACATGCCCGCCCGAATGCTGCGAAGTGCGGACGCGTGGCGGATCATGAAAAATCCGCTCATCGGGTCTTTCACATCGGCTTTGAGGATGACCGCGCTGAGCTGGGTGGCCCAGCGACTCAACAGGGCGCGTGATCGGTTCCAGGCACCGACGGTCCCGCCTTCGACGTAGCGGCTGCCCACGACGATGTCGAGCTGTGGATCGGCATCGAGCATCTGCAGCATCCTCGGCAACAGACGCTCGTCGTGTTGCAGGTCGCCGTCCATGACCGCCACCAAGGGCGCCGACGAGGCCAGCATGCCTTCGATGCAGGCCGACACCAGCCCGCGTCGGCCGATCCGATGGAGGCAACGCACCCGGGGATCAGACTGCGCCAACTGGCGCGCGGCGGCGGCGGTGCCATCGGGCGAGTCGTCGTCCACGATCAACAGCTCCCAAGCGACATCCCCCAGCGCGGCGGCCACGCTGTCGCGCAGCGCGATGAGGTTGTCGACTTCGTTGTAGGTCGGAACGACGATGGAGAGTTGCACCATGGGACTCACGGGCTCGCTTCTTCGACCAGCGAGGTGGCTGGCGCGGCGTCACCCCGGTAGCCGGTGCCTTTCCAGATCTCGATGCGGCGCGTGGTGCGACCGAAGGCACCCACTTCCTCCACATCCACCTGCTCCACCGTCTCGAACAGCGCGCGGATCGCATAGAGGTCGACGGCGGACTGCGCCTGGTCGGACAGAACGAGAAAGCCGGTGGCACCGCGCAGCGTTTCCTTGCGGGGGAAGTAGCCGTATTGAAGGGCTTTGCGTCCCATGACGTCCTGGGCGTAGGTTTTCTCCTGACTGGGCCGGTGGAACCACAGCAGCGAGCTGGTCTTGTAGGTCGGAGAGAAAACAAAGGCCCGGCGACCCTGCGCGCGTTCGGCAGCCACCAACTGATCGACGCGCACGCCGGCCGCCTTCCAGCCGCTCCAGATGTTCAGGTCGCCGGGCAGGGGAAGGTTGGGGATGGTCACGAGCGCCATGCCTGTCACCAGCAGCAGTGCCGAGGTGGCCAGTCCCCAGCCACGCCACCGAACGTGTTTGTGGAGCGTCGCGGTGCCAGCCATGGCCAGGACGATCAAGGCCCACCAGGCCGGCATCAGCCAGTTGATCTTGGCGTTGGTGCGAAAGCTCGAAGCGACGAACACCAGCAAGGGCACCAGTGCACTGAGGAGCAGCAGGAGTTCATGCGGCTCGATGTTTCGTCTCAGCCAGGCGCGCAGCGTGCGCCACAAAGCCGCCAGTGAGAGGACGAACAGGTAAGGCGTGATGAGCAGGAATTGCGTCACCACGAGCACGACGAAGAACCGCGGCTTCCACGCGGACATCTCGCCCACCCGCCGGGTGCTCTGGAACGCCAAGGAAGCCCAGTCGTGCTGCGCGTTCCAGATCACCACGGGCGAGAAGATCAAGGCCGCGATGGCCATGGCCATGTAGGGTTGCGGTCGCCTGAGCCAGCGTCTGAGCGATGGCACGGCCAAGACATACAGTCCGACCACCGGGAACAGCAAGACGCCCGCGTACTTGCCCAAACAGGCGATGCCAGCAAAGACACCGGCCGCGTACCACCATTTGCTGCGACCGGTCTGCGTCAGCCGCCACACCGCCCACACCGTACCGATCCATCCCAGCAACAAGGGCCCATCGGGGGTCGGGCCGAACCCGTACAGCTCGTAGAGCAACGTCAGGTTCAGGGCCAGCAGGGTCCAGAACGTGATGGACGGGTTGCGGTACATGGACGAGACCAAGCGCACCCAGAGTAGGTTCCAGCCCAGCGACCACAGCACCGCCGCACTCTTGATGCCAAAAACCGTCTGACCCAAGAGGAGAGTGGTCAAGCCAATGCCATGGCTGACCAGCGGTGGGTGGTCAAAGTAAGACCAGTCCGGAAATCGGCTCCAGGTCCAGTAGTAGGCTTCCTGAGGCGTCAGCGGCGAGGTCGCCGCCATCAAGAATCGGCAGGCGGTGGCGGCAAGGATCAGCCATGGGAGCGCGTTGTCGCTGTCGATGGATCGGGACAAGCGCAAACGCCAGAAACCCGATGAAGCTTCAGATCTCAAAGTCAAGTCTCTTCGGTTGAATCGTGTCGTCTAGCTGTCGTGCCTGCATGAGTTGGCACCCCGGCGTTTGGCATACCCAAAACGGGCTGGTGAGTCGGCGACTCGCCGTACTTCATGCTCAGCGCTGCGGGAGAACCGGTGACGATGAAGGCAGGAAGCGTTGACTTGGCTCTGCAGGCAGGCGTGTGCCTGCGTCGTGCACCTCAGCGCGGCACTTGCTCACTGGCAGCGCCGCGACATTTGGCAAAGGCGTCGCGCTCGGGCTGGTAACTCGGCGTGGCCACGTCCATCACGCCCAGCACCGTGTGATAGAGGTTGTCGTGGGTGAGCGCGGTGTCGCGGTCGGCCTTCAGGCAGGCCGTCGACAGCCCGCCGCGCGCCTGCAGGCTGGCGTCGAACCACGCCACCATCGGCACGTGTTTCTGCACCTCGGGCGCCATCTGGTAGGGCAGCCCGTGCAGGAACAGCCCGAACTCGCCGAGCGACTCGCCGTGGTCGCTCAGGTAGAGCAGCCCGGTCGCGTGGCGCGCCGACTGCGTCTTGAGCCAGTCGATGGTGCGCCCGAGGAAGCGGTCGGTGTAGGCGATGGAGTTGTCGTAGGCGTTGATCAGCTCGCCGTGGCTGCAGTCGGCCAGCACATTGGTCTTGCACTCGGGCGCGAAGCGCTTCATGTCGGCCGACGAGCGCTTGAAATAGGCCGGGCCGTGGCTGCCCATCTGGTGCATCACCAGCAGCACGCCGCGCGCGCGGCGCTCGGGCGGCAAGGCCTCGATGCGGCGTTCCAGGCCCACGAGCAGGGCGTCGTCCAGGCACTCGTCGTCGCTGCACAGCGCGGCCTTGTCGGCGGCGTCCAGGCCCACGCGGGCGTCCGCGTTGGGCACGCGGTCGCACACGCCCTTGCAGCCACCGGGCTGGTTGTCGACCCACAGCACGGCCAGTCCGGCGGCCTGCGCCACGTCCAGCAGGTTCTCGCGGTCGTCCTTGTTGCTCTCGTAGTCGGCCTTGCCCAGCGGGGAGAACATGCACGGCACCGACGCCAGCGTGTTGGTGCCGCACGAGTGGACGTTGGCCCAGCTGGCCACGCCGCGCGCGGCGAGCTCGGGCGTGGTGTCGCGCCCGTAGCCGTTGAGCGCGAAGTGGTCGGCGCGCGCGGTCTCCCCCACCACCACCACGAACAGCGGCGGCTTCGACTGCGCCGCGTAGCTGGCGCCGAGCGCCGCGCCGGCAGAGGTCGGAAGCAATCTGCGGGTGTGGGCGAACATTGGCTTCAACACCGCACGGCCGGTCGAGTAGACGGTTGCGAGCGGGTTGATCAGGTAGCGCAGTGACATGTGGTTGCGCATCAGAGGGGCGAGTTCGCGCGAGCTGACCAGCACGCTCGCCACCACCACCGCCAGCGCCGCGACACACATCGCCGCGTTGCGCCAGAGTTGGCCGAATACAGGCATCGGCAGGATGCGCACACGCCACAGCCACAAGCCTGCCGGCACCGCCACCAGCGCCACATTGATGACCAGCCGCAAGCCGAGCAGATCGCGCGTCTCGTGAAAATCGGTCTGCAGCGCGTTGGCCATCATGGTCGGGTCCATCACGACGCGGTAGGTCAGCATGTAGTGCTGTGCCACGGCGGCGACCAGCACGACGGCGAACCACACGGGCTTCATGCCGCGCGTCCAGGCGGTCAGCGCCAGCACGGCGGCGGTGCCGAAGAGCACAAGCACAGCCATGATGGCGATCGGAGTCAGGTACAGGCTCGGCGCGCCGCCAATGCGGGCCAGTTCCAGCCACAGTGGCCAGTTGGCTACCAGCAGCAGGTAGAGGCTCAAGGCCCCGACGATGAAGCGCGGCGAGCGCGGCCGGGAAAGCCAAGCGTCGACAGCACGCCAGCCGCTGGGACGGCGAACATAAAGCGTGGCGTCAGGTGCTTGGGAGGATGCGAGAGGTGCTGCAGCGAGTACAGGCGTCGATAAGGAAGTATTCACCCTCAAATCGTGCAAAACAGGACTGAGAGTTGCCTGAACGACCAACTCAGGGTTCGTTCAGCTTGCTGGTTTCGGGCTCCATGTGTGTCACGCCATGGACACAGCAAGCCATGGTATTGATCGCTCAGGCTGCGGTGCAGCCCTCTCACCCGCTTAATACTTTTGGCACTGGCAGCTCTCAAAGTTGCCATGTCCGTGAACGCGCCTATTGATGCCGTCTGAAGACGGATGGATTTTCATCTTCCAAGCGCTCGTCTTACTTCGTAAAGACCTGCCGAATTTTTGCAAAAGCTACGTTGTTGATTATGTGGTTTATCAACTGACGCCATCGCGCTAGATCGCCTTTTCGAGCAGTCCGCATGCTTCACTCGCAGGGCTAGCATGGCGATGGTGGAAGGCATCGTAGTCAACGGTGCGTGATCGGTGGCGCGATGCGGCGTAGTGACTTCGCCGGTAGTGCTCCTGGATCCACCAGCTTGGATCGGCTAATCCTGCACCGCCCTCTCGAAACCGGCCGAGAAGGCTGCTGCAAGACCAGCGCGGTCCAGCAGCCTGCATGCAGCTTCAAGACAGCCACCAGCTGAGCACCATTGCGGTCACGCCTGCCCACAGCAGCACAACGAACACCGCGCCCAGTCGACTGGAGGGCTTCGCTCCCTTCGTTCTCATCCAATCGTCGGCCTTGAGGCGGCATTCCGAGAGCACTGGCGGTGGCAGCAGCCGGATGGCGAGCCAAATCAGGGCCGGCAACAGCAGGACGTCGTCGACGTACCCCAGGACTGGGATGAAGTCAGGGATCAGGTCGATCGGACTCAGCGCGTAGGCCACGACGAATACGCCAAGCGCCTTGGCGTGCCAGGGTGTGTGAGGGTGCCGAGCCGCGAACCAAAGCGTGACGCCGTCGCGCTTGACGCGCCGCGCCCAGCCTCGGAGTCTGTCGGTGATGCGCATTGTCGCGAGCATGCTACCGCCTAGACCACTTTCTACTAATGTCACCGCGGAAAGAGTCAGGACCTCAAATGTCGGGCAACAGAGCTTGGTGGCCTGCCCACTTTGGAACTGACTACACCGACAACGTTAGCGGCTTTTCGTTTTGGCTTTGGTCCTCGTTTTGGATCTTCAAAAACAGTTGTTGATAGTGGGTGCAAGCCGGATCGTGGGCAGCGACAGCTGTCCACAGAAGGCGCAGCTCCTTCTACAGGGGTCTTAGATACAGGTGAGATACAGGATCTATATAGGGGCGCGACCGTTTATGCGCGACTACGCGACCGTTTATGCGTGGACAACCCCTATAGACGCGACCGTTCATGCGTGGACAAGTCCAGCAATCCACAGCTCTCTGTGGGCAACTTTTCAGGGGAGGGTGCGCGACCGTTTATGCGTGGTCAGGGCGCTGACCGCCGGCCGATGTGGGTCGCCGACGGCTTGACGATCAGGCCATCCTCGGCGGCCTCGAACTGCGCCCCCGCATAGACGGTTGCCACCTTGCGCAGCTCGACCAGGAAGGAAGCTTTGAAGTCCCGGATTCGGGCGTAATCGGACCCGAACTGCATGGCCAGCACCGCCCAGGGGATCGTGCTGGGCTTTTTGGAGTAGCTGGCGCGGTAGGTCAGCCAGCAGTAGATGTCGAGCGACAAGGGCGACCGCTTCAGTGCCTGGATGGCCCGCATATCGACCGGGATAGGGTGCTCGATGATCTCCCTGAAGAACGGCTCGGTCAGAGTCACAGACGAGCGCCACAGGGCGGCTTGGTCGGGCCCCTTGGCATCCCACCACAGCAGCGACTTGTCGGTCAGCCGGTAGCCCATCTCTGCCCGCTTCCCGGTGTCGACGTAGGTTGCCGAGACGGTCGATGCGAACAGCCTGGCCGTCTGGTCCTTCAACCGCGTGATGCTCCCCCAGCGGCCGCCGGTAGGCAGCATGTCCAGCTGGCGCATGAACCCGCTCAGGCTCTCCCCCAGCTCGAGCTCGCGGCTCTGTGTCTTGACGGCCTCCGTGGTCAGCCAGGCCAGGAGCAGACGCGGCACGGTGCCGTATGGGAGGCCGATTTTTGACGGCGCCATCAAGGAGAGGGTGAAGGCGCCGTTCCTGCGCTCGAACTCGTTGCCGGCGACTTTCCGGTGGGGGAGTGTCGCTTGCACCATGGCGCGGGCCATGAAGCCCAGGGCGCCGGCGCCGCGCGCTTCCTCTTCCTCAATGGCCAGAGTTTGAGTGATCAGCCGGTCCACGGCATCGGGCTTCGGGTTCCTTGCCATGCATGGGCTTTCGGCTTTTGGTCCAGCCGTGAGTTTGGCAGAGACTGGGGCTCAGTCTTCGGGTTGGGCCAGCGCGATCTCGCCGCGCTCGGTACCGACGTTCACCAGCACATTGCGATGGCCGCAGCCCATACACAGGAAGTAACAGCCGTCTTTGTCGATCTCAGGGGTAACGGCCTTGAACATCATCCCAAGTCCGCAGGCTTTGCAAGTCCACATGGTGCTCTCCTGAGGATATGCGCATAGTCATATATATGTATGTAAACGTTTAAAGTGATGGTGAGCAGGGCCGAGAAAACTTCGTCTACTTTTGCCTTCTTCTCGATGCCATTTGTTTCATAATGTTATCGCGCTCAAATATGAGCGCCTTAACAGGAGACAACTACATGAAGAGAACACTGGCGATCGCGCTCGGATTGACCTTGGCTGTCGCTTTGACGACGCCCTCGTTCGCAAAGGGTGGTGGCGGTGGGCGTACCAGCTACAGCGGAAGCTCTCACAGCAGCAGCCATGGCGGCACTTACAAGGGCAGTTCTGGTGGTAGTAGCCATAAGGGCGGCACTTATTCAGCCCCCAATGGCGGTAGCCAGTACGGCACGCACAAATAGCTTGCACTGGCAGCACAGCCCACCTCGGAGATCAAAATGAAATTGATTGCTGCCGGTCTCGTTGCCCTATTTGCATGCGCAGGGGTTCTTGCCCATTCAGGAGGGACTGACAAGAATGGCTGCCACCATGATCGCAGCAATGGGTCATACCATTGCCACTGACAGGCAGTTACCTACAAGGCCCGCTTCGCGCGGGCTTTTTTGTCCCCGTCGGAACAGCTTTGGTCCGTTCATCCTCCTAAATAGCTTGCGTGCTGGCTGCTCCTATGCCTTGGCCCCGTCAACCAACGGTTTGGTAACCACGGCTGAACACTTAGCTCTGCTGCCTCACGGGGCGCAGTACGGGCTTTAAGTCCTAGCAGGCTACGCTCCCAAAATGTCCAGCCTGGGCAAGAAAGGCGGTGACAAGTTTTTCCGTTCGCAACCCCGGCGCCTGAGTGGATGCCATAGCCTGAACGCGCCCGCGTGGGCACGCCCGCGCCCAAGTGCCGGGAACTGAGGCCGTCGCCCATCCGGTCTTCCGCCGTGGCGATCGGTGCCGTCGCCCCAGAAACTGGCGGCATGCCAAAGCACGCGAATCAGCAGGCCATCGACGCCCCCACGCCGCCTGGGGGCGGCAGCGTTATGCGGAAAAGAGCGACCGGGAAGGCGCAGAAACGCGCGCGGTGCTGGACTGATAAGGACGAAGCATTCATCGAGCTCCACTCCGGGTCGATGACAGACGCGGAGATGGCAGCCGCCCTTGGCCGATCCATAGAAGCCATCCGCCATCGGCGCCTGGGCATCCTGGGACTTCGAAAAGCACCAGCTCGAGAAAACTGGAGTGCGGAGAGCCGCGCCATGCTCGAAGCGCTTTACGGCGAAGTCGACACCTCGTTCTTGGCCGCCATGCTTTGCTGCTCCGTTCCCAGGATGAGGCAATACGCCTGGCGCATGGGCTTGCAGGCCGCTGGTTTCTGGTCGCGCGAAGAAGACGAGATCTTGCGAAATCACTTCCCCCATACCCCGATCGCTCAGTTCGCCGAGCTGTTCCCGGGGCGCAGTCTTCAGGCCATCTATGGGCGGGCTCACACGTTGGCCCTTTCCCGTGAACCGTCGTACATGCTGCACAGCCCGAAGCGCCGATGGTCTTGCGCCTACCCGCCCGAACTGAAATCGCTCATCAGTCTTCTCCACCAAGTCGAAAGGAAACTGCACCATGTCCAAGCGCAACATCGAAAGCATGAGGGGCCACCTATTCAAGGTGCTTGAAGCCCTGGATGACGACACGAAGCCGCTCGACATCGCGAGACAGCGAGCCGTGTGCGAAACCGCCCAGACGCTGATCAACTCCCTGAAGGTCGAAGTCGAATTGCACGCGATGCTGCGTGGCTCCATCGACGTGCCGTTCATCGAGAGCCAGAGCAGCGAGCGCCCTAGCAGCGCAGACCGGGCATTCACACCAGAGGAGCGGAACCAGGGCGTGCTCGCGGGCGGTCCGGGTGCGAACCACCCATGGCGCACCGCACCGGTGAGCCGGCTCCGTACCTGATAACTGCAGGAGTATATGAGTAGATACATATATGATCATCTACGCATTGATCTTATTGCCGGGCTCAGGTTGGCTTTCTCGGCAGGTGACCGACGCGTACAAGGTGCAGCCGGCCGACTCGGCTGACTTCTCACCAGCGGCGATTTACGAAAATCCAAAAAACCGCTGAAGAGCGCGCTGGCGAAGCTTCGGGATCAACGCTTCGCCGCGTACGCTGGCCTGGCTCAAGACCATGTAGCAAGCAGATGCGCGCACTCGAAATTCAGCCGTACTCATTTCCTTGAACGACTTCGACAAGATATCGAAGCCGCCCCTGAAGGCATTGATGTTCGAGTAAACGTAAACGACGTCTTCTACCAATTCGGTTCCCAACAACCCGATTCGGCCTACCGAGGCCGTGTAGTAGACGTCGGCCGGTTTATCCATCGGCCTGAGGAACAGTTGTTCATGTCCCGACGGCAAGGCGCCCCACTCTTTCAACGTCGTCAGCAGTATGGGAAGCGCCTCTTTGTAGGAGCTCAACTCCCCAGCAAGGCCGGCAGCCAGAGCAGACCCGTCCTGGAAGCGCTTGTACTTCTCGGCGACGAATTGGGTCAGGAATGCCACCACCAAGGTGACCGTGCCGGCAATGAGTCCCGTGGTGATGCTGTCTGACATTTCTGCTCCGGTTGTTGGATGCGGAAGTATGGTTTCAAGCGAATGATGGCCCGGCCAGCGCATCCAGCTTCCTTGCCCTGACCGCCACACGCTGCCGCTGGCAGGACCATCCTACCGCTGTGTTCATATGTGCAGATATGTATATGTGGAGTCGCTACAATGGCCCCGACGGGGCCTCTATAGAAAAACACGCGCGCCCGCGTCACCCCGGGGGCTGCTTGATCCCCATGGCCTCGTCTGGCACCACGTCACCATCAGGAAAGCCATCACGGATCGCCCAGGCGAATCGCATACGGAATGCCGTCAGGTCCTCGTAGGCAGCGGAGTACTCCTTGGCCTGTTCGTGCAGCGTGCGTGCCCCAACCCCGACGGCGTGATCGAAAATGTCTTGACGCTTGTCGGGGTTGTTGATGTTGGTCGTCATGAACAGACGCTGGCCCACTGGACGACACGCGTCGAAAATCGTGATGCCGTGCGAAGCGATGTTGCGTTTGTCTCCGAGGGCCTTCAGTCCTGAGGCGATTTCCTTCCAGCGCTTGATCCATGCGTCTGGTGCACCCGACTTTTTGACGGCTGCAGTGCACATGTCGAGACGTGTACGAAACCCCTGAGGCACATGAAAGGCTGCGACCGCCCCAGCATGGCGCGCTCCGCCGAGGGCATGCTCGAAGAGTTCGACCAAGCCCGACTCAATGAACTGCCACTCGGCCAAAGCTCGACCCAGTGCTGCCGCATATGCGGCACTTTCTTCGGCTGTGGGTGTTGAGGGGCCCGTCGGTGACCGGCCGATATTGGACGACGTCATGTAGATGCAGCGGATCTTCCACGCGGGCTGGTCCAAGTTCGCCTCCAGGGGTTGAAAGGAATGGATGATCGCAGGCTGGCTTTCGACTCTTCACCGCTTTGCCAGCTTCAGCCCGGTGAGAACTGCATCCAGCCGCTTCTCGTCGAACTGCACCCCCTTCGTGCTCGGCTTCCATGCGCCGCTAGGCTCCTGCACCCACACGCGGATGTCGACTACCTCGCGTCCCTGGTACTGGTCCCTGGTCACGCGGATCTCAGCAAGCCGCGACTTCTTGATGCGGGCGATGACCTCACACACGTTTGCCTCCCGGGTACTTGGGTTTTGGCAGCCCCGTGATGCCGGCGATGTCGCCGAGCAGCTTGTCGACGCTCTCCACCATCCGGATAGAGCCTTGGGCAGCGCGCAGGTGCTGGCCCCGCCCCTTTCCCTCGCGTGACTGCTTGACGGCGCGGTCGATGCGTGGCGTGTCAGCCATCGCCCCGATCTCATCCGCGATGGCTTGGCGGATTTCCTTTAGGCGTTCAATCTGGTCTGGTCGCATCATGGTCCTCACTTCTTCGATTCTGGGCTGGGCGTGCCTGTCAACATGCCGCGCACTGTGTCAGGCGCGCTGGTGGGCTCGATGCGGTCCTGCGCCATGCCCAGGGCGTAGCCAGCCGGCCGCGCGACGAGCGTCGCAGGGATGCCGGTGGTCATCGAGATCAGCGTAGCCAGGTCGCGCACGAGCTTCCGGCCGTTGACCTCGCCGTCGGCGGCGACCGCCTTGTAGACCTGCGTCGGCACGCCGATCGCGGACTCCAGCATGGAGATCGCCGGCGAGACGCTGATGCGGTCGTCGTAGGGCTTGTCGTTGAGCGAGTTCAGGCCGGCGGTCATCACCTGGCCCAGGCCGGGCACCATCGCGAACACGCCCTTCACCGGCGCCCTCACGCCCACGGCCATCAGCCAGTCGTCCCAGATCTCGCCATCCTGGTCGTCGTCCTCCGGCCCGCCCTTGAACCCAAGGGCGATCAGCTCGGCGGCCATAGCCGGCACGAGGAAGCCGAGCGTGAAGATGTAGAGCCCCTTGCCGGCGCGCTTGCGCATGCCGAGCTCCTGCATCATGTTCGCAAACTCGGTGCCCAGCAGGTTCGCCTGCATGTTGAAGTAGCCGGCGAACTGCGTGAACATTCGAACGAACGTGTTGCCGGTCTCCATGCGCGACACGTCCTCGGGCAGCGTCGAGCCCTGGGTCTCGCGCACCGCCGAGTCGGCCAGCCGGCGCGCGTCGGTGGTGCTGCGGCCCTCCTCCAGTGCTTGGTTGTAGGCACCGGTCCAGATGATCGGGCCCATGACGTTGTCGACGGCGGCCTGCAGGAAGTACCCGTGCTTCGCGACCCACTGCTGGGTCTTCTCGTACAGGTTCGGGTTCAGCAGGATCTCGTCGATGGCGTCGGTCATCACCTGCACCTCGTTGTCCATGCGGGTGGCCATGTACTGCGACGCCTCGGCCACGACGCGGGCGGTCTGGCGCGGTGCCATGAGGTAGGTGACCAGCCCGTGGCCCAGGTGCCGGGGCTTGACCTTGAGCAGCGCCAGGCTGAAGCCGGTGATCTGCTGGGCGGCGTTCGAGATGTTGCCGAACATCGCGGCCAGGCCGGCGCGCTGGCGCATCTTGGAGAAGGTGCGCAGCAGGCCGTTGTCGCCGGGGATGCGCGTCTCCACCACCTGTCGCGCGGCGCGGTTGAGCCAGGGCGTGAGCAACCCGTCGTAGGCCGTCGGGTCGACGCGGTGCAACAGATCCGACACCTCCCGGCTGCCGAGCACCTTGCGCACGTCACGCACCGGGCGTTCCATGTGCGAGAACAGCAGCACCTTGTCGATGTGGCCACCCAGCGTGCGCAGGTCCAGCAGCAGCGGCTTGTTGTTCTCCACGCGCGACTTCGTGAAGCCCTTCTGCGTCGATGGGAAGGCATAGGCCATCGTCTGCTGCTCATCCTCGTGCAGCGCGCGCGTCGCGGCGTCCTTCACCACCTCGGCATCCATCATGGCCGGCACGTAGCCGCCGCGGTAGGTGCCGAACTCGTTGGTGAAGCTGTCCGCCGTCACCTCGTCGAAGTAGTTACCGAAGACGTCGCGGTGCGTGCGCTGCGCCAGCGCCTTGGTGCCTTCCAACAGGTCCCACACGCCCTGGGCGAAGTTGAACTCCTTCTTGCCCAGCACGCCCTCGGCGATCATGCGGCGCACGAACGCGTCCCACCGCCCGGTGTCGAGCTCTCCCGTCACCTCGTTCTGCGTCGCCCAGCCCCGGCCCAGCAGCAGCTTGCGCAGGTTGCTCGCGTTGCCGGTGTGCAGGATGGCGTGCAGGATCTCCGCCTTGCCGCTGCCCCCGCGCGAGTAGCCGAAGACGTAGCCCAGCTCCGGCGCCTCGATGCGGGCCTTGCCCAGGTTCAGGCCTTCGAGCAGTTCCTTGTACCGGCGGATGTAGATCGCCTTGTCGGCGCGGTAGGCGTCGGCCGCCTCCTTGATCGGCTGCCAGATGTACTGGCGGAACGGCCCGATGCCGGTGGTGCCGTCTCGCGCCTGCACCCAGGCCTCGACCCGGCGCAGCGCGGCGCGCGCGGTCTGCAGCTTCGTCAGGCGTCGCTCGCTCTCGGTGACGGCGCGGCCCTCACCCGGCGCGATGGCGGGAATGCCGCGGGCGGTCAGCGTCTGCACCAGTTCGAGCTTCACCTTCTCGATGTCGAGCATCTCGCCGTCGATCTCGACCTCGCGCGCGCGGCGCGCTTGGTGCCACAGGCCCTGGATCTCGTCGGCCAGCGCGCGGAACTCGTCGACGCTCATCTCCTTCGCCGGCTTCGCGGTGGCGGTCAGCGCCTCGATCTTGTCGCCCAGCACGGCGTGCATGCCGGGGTCGTCGGCCGCCAGGGTCTGCAGGTACTTCGCCGCGGGCTCGCCCTTGGCGCCGATGCCGAACTCGGCCAGGATGGCGCGCGCGGCTTGCACGGTGCCGGCGTCGCGGCTCTTGGCCACCATCGCGATCGGTTGGGCCAGCACCTTCTTGAAGAATGCGTCGGCCTTGGCGATCTCGGCCTGGGCGTCGTAGGCAGCGCGCGTGGCGAAGTTGTTCACCAGCTGGTTGCGCTTGTGCATCGCCGCCTCGGCCACGTTGCCGAGCGACTGCTGGGCGAGCTTCGCGCTGCGCGCCTCTGCTGCGGCATAGACGTTGGGCCGCAGGTCCTTCAGCTTCACGCGGCCGACCGCCTCGCGGGCGAAGTTGCGCGCGGCCTGGGCCATCACGTCGACAGTACCGCCGCCGTACAAGCTGTCGCCGCTCTCGCGCCGCGTGGTGGCTTTCTCGAGCGCCTTCAGTTCCGTCGCGATCACCCGGGCGCGCAGCTGGCTGTGGACGGCCTCGTCGGCGGCCCGGTCGAGTTCGGCCTTGCTGCCGATGTCGCCATGGCGCTCAAGCATGCGCTGGTCGGTCAGCGCGTCGATCGCTTCCGCCGGCGGCTGCGCGGCGGCCAGCGCCTGCACCAGCTGATCGCCGGAAGCGAACCCGAACGATTCGGCCAGCACGTCGGCATCGAAGCCGGTCGCGTTGGTCATGCGTCGGGCGGACAGTACGCGCCACACGGCGTTCTCGCCCTCGCCATACCGGTGCTTCAGGTCGTCCGTTTTCAGCTTGCCGCGCAGAGCGTCGGGATCGACCAGCGACTCGGTCGGCTGCTCGCCGGCATAGTCGTGCTGGATGGAGAACCGGTCCACGCCACGCGCCTGGTCGGCGAACAGCTCTTCGAACACCGACAGGTCGGCCTTGCCCTCTTCGTCCGGCATCAGGTAGCCCACCTCGATGAGGCGCTCGGCCATCGCATCGATTGACAGCCCCTCCTGGCGCAGCAGCGGCATGCCGAAGACGCCACTGTCGAGCTTGTCCTGCTTGCCCCACTGGCTCTCGACCACCGCTTTGTTCAAGCCGCCGAGCTTCGAGATGGCGGTGAACAGGTTGTCGCGTGCCGGGTCCAGCGTGCGCGCGCTGGTCTTCTTCATCACTGCGGAGACCTCCGGGCTGACCTTGCCCGTCAGGAACTGCCAGGCGCGATAGACCGGCTCGGCCATCACCTCGCTGCGCACTTCGATCATGGTCTCGCTGCGCAGCGCGGCCACTTCCTTCTGCCGAGCCTTGAGCGCTCTGTCGCGCGCGGTGCGCAACCACTTCAAGTCCTTCAGCAGGCGCGTGTCGAGTTCCCGGCCGGCTTCGTCCGTGGCGCGCTGGCCGAGCGCTTGGTACGCGGCGTACTCCTCCGGGGTCATGCCGGCCTGGTCGGGCGTGGAGAACAGCGGCCCCATGTTGCGCGCGTCCTGCGCCTCCTGGATGGCCTGGTCGGTGGCGAGCATGCGGTCGAACACCGCGCGCACGTCGTCGTCGAGCTCCACGTCCAGGCCCTTCAGCGTGCGATAGACCTGCGTGAGCCACGCGCGGAAGCGCTGGAAGATCTCCTGCAGCGCCTGGTTGGGCGCCTTGCCCTCCATGGCGTAGCGTTCGAAGGACCGGGCGAAGGTCTCGTGGTGCTCGCGCTTCTGTTCCAGCGGGGTCGACATCCAGGTCGTGAGAGAGGACTGGTCGGGCGTGCCGGTGACGCCGAAGCTGGCCAGCACCGTCTCCATGTCGGCCACGATCTGGCGCTCGCCGTCGGTCACGGTGTCGCCGTCGAGGATCTTGCCCTGGATGCGCGCGGCGAGGTCGGCCTGCACCTCAAGGAAGAAGTGGCCGGACTCGTGCAGGAAGGAGCTCAGGTCAGCGCCCTGGAGCAGCGCGATCACGCTGGGCGTGGCCGTGATGTCCTCCCCGAAGGACAGTGAGGCGCGCGGGCCGCTCCTGGACTTCCCTGACGGTGCGGGCGAAGCCAGAGCCGTGGAACCGGACGGCGAATCGATCTGCACCCGATTGCTGGCGTCGGTGCCGGTGGCCAGCGCCATGGTGCCCCAGCGCTGCCCGGTGGCGTCGGCCATCATGCCGGCGCTGACAGAGACGATCGGGACAGGCTTCCCGTCCGCGTACAGCGTCACCGCCTGCCCGGCGCTCAACGCCGCTGCCACCTCGGACACCACCATCTCCGAGAAGGCATTCAGGTCGCGCGCCCCGCGAGCGTCAGCGGGCATGCGCTGGAAGTCGGCGGCGGTGATCGTGCGCCCGGCCGGAGCGGATTGATCCAGGCGCTGCCGGCCGGTGCCTTCCTGCGCGGTCACCCCCAGGCGATACCGCAGCATCAGCTCCTGTGGCGTCAGGCCGGCGCGCCGGGCTTGCGCCGCATAGAAGTTGCCGAGCATGGTCGCGTACGCGGTGTTCACCGCCGGTGCGTGCCGGCCAACGCTGTCGAGCTGAGCCTGGAACTGGTCGCGCACCTGGTCGACCTCTGCCTGGTAGGCGGCGCGGCCGTCCTGACGGCCCAGCTCGGCCTGTACCTCCTGCTGGATGGCGGCGCCTTTCTCGCTGAGGTACTGCGCCGCCTCGGCGCGCGTCATGGCGCCCTCGGACTCGCGCAGGTGGTCGACCAGCGGCGCGGTGACCTCCGCCGGCGCGGCCAGCAGCTCGGCGACCGAGATGCGCAGGTCCGCGCCCGGCACGAAGTTCTCGGGCGTCATCTGCGCGGCCACGCTCGGCGCCAGGGCCTGCAGCTCGGCCACCGTCATGCCGGACTGGTTCAACGTGTTCGCCAGCGTCTGCGGGTCGATGAAGAACTCGGTGGGCAACTCGCCGCCGTCAGCGACCTGGTCGACGAACTCGCGGAACGCTGCGGGGTCGCGCGCGCGCAGCTTGCTCGCCTCAGCCACCTTCAGCGCCTCCTCGACGCGCACCGCGGCGGCGCCGGCGGCGCGGGCCTCCTGCATGCGCTCGACCACACGGCGCCCGGCGATGCCGCCGACCTCTGCCGGTGCGGTGAAGGCTTCGCCGACGATCTCCGCCAGGATGCTGCCCGGCTGGATGTCCTGGCCGGCGGCGATCTGGCCACCCGCCTCACCGATGCCGCCGAGGGCGCCTTGGGCCGGCACCTGGATGGCGGCGTTGGTCAGCTCGCGCGCGACCGGCCGGGTGGCCAGGCGCGCGGCCATCACCTGCGGCAGCACCACCTTGCTCGCCAGCCCACCGCTCGCGCCGTCGACTGAGCCGACCACCGACGCATGAGCGAAGGCCTGGGCCGCCACCTCGCGCATCAACGGCCCGTTCTGCGTCGCGGCGGCCAGCGCGGTGGGGTCGGCCACGTCGACGCCGGACTTCGTCAGCGCCTCGACAATGCTGGAGCCGAAGTCAGTGGCGAAGGAGCCTGCGCCCATCACCGCGGCGGCAGCACCCGGGCCGGCGGCGATGCCGGCGGGGATGGCCGCCAGCAACCCGGGCGCGCTGCTGATCAGGCTCTCCGGGCCGATGCTGGCGATGAACTGCACCGGCGCCGTCAGGAAGGCGCTGAACGCCGCGCCGAAGGTCTTGGCGTCGAGGACGTCGCCCACCACGCCCGGCTGCGGGATGGCCTGGCGCTCCTTCTGCGTGTCGGCCACCGTGGCGATGTTGCCGGCCAGCGGCGTCGAGATGCTGGCGCGCATCCGCGTGCGCTGCTCGGGCGACATGTAGGCCACGCCCATCGGGTCGTCGGCGGCGCGGATGCTGGCAGGCTTCTCGCCACCGTCGATGCGCGCGGCGACGGCGTCGAACTGCTCGAGCTGGCCGGCGTTGGCACGCAGCGCGGTCGCGGCGAGCCCCTGCTGCAGGCCAGGCACGCCGCGGCGGAACGAGTTGGCCAGCGTCTCGATGAGCGACATGCTCTCGACGTCGTCGTGCGCGACACGTGCGTTCTCGGGCTGCGTCAGGAACTGCCGGGTGACTGGCTTGTCTGCGATCATGCGGGCGTATGCGTCGAGCTTGGTGGAGTGCTCGACCTCTGGCAGGTTGCGCTCGATCGCCGCGGCAGGCAGCCCCGTCTCGGCGGCGAGCGACCGGGCCCGTGCCACCTGGTCGGGGTTGGCGCTCATCGACGACGCGAGGGAGCCCCGGACAGCGGTCTGCTGATCGGCCTCGATTGAGCTCAGCGCGAACGGGTTGTTGCTGGCCGCCTGAGGAGCGGTCTCGATCAGGTCGAGCGAATATGGATTGGTCATCAGCGAAGTCCATGCTTGAGGTTGAAGCGGCCCACGATCTGGGCGTCGGTAGGCGTCTTCACGCCTTCGGCTGCGAGGGCGGCCTTGATCAGCCGCTTGTCTTCGTCGGTCGGCACGGGCTTGGCGGTCAGGCCGTCGGCCGTCCCCACCGTCTCGTAGACGCGCTTGCCGCGGCTGAACCAGCCGGCGCCGGCGTCGGTCGTGAGCAGGTTGCGATCGATCACCTTCTGCCGTTCCTCGTAGGTCAGGGGCTTGCCCTTCTCCTTCTGCGCGACGGAGAGCTCGGTCATGACGACGGTGTCGAACTTGCCCTTGCGCTCTTTGTCGGAGGGCCCGAGCTTGAGCAGGTCGTGCGCGTTGCCCAGTTGCGCGTCGAGCGTGGCGACTTCGTGCGTCGTGGTCGGGTTGATCGTCTTGAGCTGCAGATCGATCAGCTGCTCGCGCTGCGCCGGCGCGATGGTGGCGAAGTACCCGCGCAGGTCGGTCTTGGCAAACTTCGCCGGATCGGTGACGGCGAGGGCGCGCAGGTTGGCGTAGGCATCCCAGTCCGTCTGCACGGGGACGCCCGCAGCCACCTTGCCGGCGAAGGTCATGACGTCGTCGAACTTTGCCGCCGGGATGCCATTGCGGAGCGAGGCCGGCATGCGTGCGAACGCCCCTTCATTCTTCACCAGCCAGTCGAGGGCGCCGACCAGCTTCTGCTCGTCCACCTGCTTCTGCGCCGTCAGGCCTTCTTGATACCGACGTGTCGTTTCCTCGATTGCCTGCTTTCGCAGCTCGGGGCGATCAGCTGGGATGCGTGCGCGCACCTGATCGTGAAGCGCCTGAAGCGTGGGGAGCGGCGCCGCGCCGGCACCGCCGTCGTACTGCGCCGTGATCTTCTGAACGTAGGCCTGCGTCTCCGCCGGCGCGATGGTGAGCCAGTCGGCACCCTTGGCCTTGATGGCCTTGTCGACGTTGCCCTCGCCCCAGTTGTAGGCCGCCAGTGCCTTGGGCACGTCGCCCGCGTAGCGCTTGAGCATGGCGGGCAACTTCTCCCGGCCGACCCGTGCGATCTCGTCGGCCTGCTGCTCCGGCGTGCCCGACAGGTCGGCCGGCTTGATGCCGTAGCCGGGGTCGCGGGCCGTCGACGGCATCACCTGCATCTCGCCCTGGGCACGCTCGCCCGAGCGGGTTATCGGTCCCTGTAGCAGCTTCCCGTCTGGCCCGTTGCGCCTGCCGCCGGACTCGGCCTGGCGCACCAGGTTTTCGAGCCGACCCGAGTCGGGCGGGGCCAGCGCGGGCGCGACCGCGCTGCGGTAGATCTCGTCGGCGATGACCTGCGAGTCGCGGGACACCGCTGATTTCTTCACTGCGCCCTGCATGCGCAGCAGGTCGTCGGCCTGCATGCTGCCGGCGTTGTCGGTCAGGTACTTCTCGGCGTCGGTCGCCTTGCCCTGCTCGAGGAGCGCGCTGATGGCGAGCACGCCGGCCTTGCTGGCGACCTTGCGCGTGGCTTCGCCGATCTCCTCTTCGGACTTGCCCAAGCTGCGCATGTAACCGACCGTGCGGGTTTGCGCGATCGAGGTCTCCGCCTTCGCCGTCTGATAGTCGCCGGCGCCCACCAGCATGGCCGACCGGTTCAGGCTCGAATCGATCTCGGCGTTGAACTGTCCTTCGTTGTAGACCTGGCGCTGCTGCAGCGCGTGACGATCGGCGAAGGCGCCCACCTGCTCACGGCGTGCACCGGCGATTTCCCGGAATACCTGCCGCTGCCGTTGAGATGCAAGGCCATCGGCAATTTTGTTGGCAGCCGCGTCGAAGTCCAGCGGCAGCTTCCTTGGTAGGTCGAATGCGTCCGCACCCTTTTTGGCGATGGCGCCGCCCTCTGGGTCGAAAACGTTTGCGCGCTCCCAGTCGTCGAGCTGGCGGCGGGCTGCGAAGATTGAGTTTGCGTCGGCGTCGCGCTCGGCCTGGGCCAGCACAGGCTCGGCGATGCCGACGACAGTCCTGCCGAACCGTGCCGTGGCCTCGCCCACCTGCATGTCGGGCTGGGCCATCGGCGTGACGTCTTGACCCTGGGGGGTGCGCATCCTGAACGCGCCGGGACCCAGTCCTGGAATTTTTGCCATAGGTCTCTCCTCAGTGCGTGATGGCACCGGCCGGCGCGGCGTCCTGCAAGTGCAGGGCTTCGAGCGCGGCACGCGCGGCGCCGTAGGCGGTGGTGATCGTCTCGGCAACGGTGCACCCCGAGCGCAGTAGGTACGCAAAGCCCAGCGAGCCGTCGGGCCAGGCCAGGAGCAGGCGCGTGCTGGGAGCAACGTAGGTGGCCTCCAGCAGAGCGTCTTCGAGCCGGGGGTCGGTCAGCACGGACGGGGTCTCGTGGATCGCGGTGGCGGTCGCGAGCGCCTGGTTGGCGTCGAGTCGGTCGGCCAGCGGGCGCAGGCGCACCGTGAACAGTGCTTCAGGCAGGTTCGCGCTCATGCGGCACCTGCCGTTTTCAAGTTCGCCACGATGAAAGCGTCGAGGTCGCGCTTTCGATAGCGGACCACGCCATGCATCTTGATGTAGGCCGGACCCTGGCCGAGCGAGCGCCAGCCCGCCAGCGTAGACGGGCTGATGTCGAGGTATGCGCCGGCCGCGTCGGTCTGCAGCAGTTCACCGATCGGCGCGCTTGGGGTGGAAGTGTCGGAGTGATGGTTCACGGTTTTCCTTTCAGGTCTGGGTGAGCTTTTCCGGGGCTTGTGAGGACGCGGCGGCCATCACGCGCTCGCCTTTGCCCGCACCATGCGGACGCCGCGCAGGATCTCGCGCTGAATGCGGCTCGGGGCTCGTTCGCCCCATTCCTTGAGTGCGTCGGCCCAGTCCGTGCCCTCGATGTCGGTCGGGTAGGCCATGCCGCAGCCGATGGCGTCGGCCACTTTCTGAGCGGCGAGGAGTCCAGGGTTGAAGCCGCGCGCGGCAAGCGTGCCGTGATCGTTGTCGGCGCACACGACGACGGCACCGCGCAGCTGCAGGCTCTCGGCCACGGGCACCAGGTTGCCGCTGTCGAACGCGACAATCACGCGGGCCTGCGGCACGGCCTGGAAGACCGCCAGGCCCGTCGCCAACCCTTCGACTAGGCACGTGATGGACGCCCGATCGCGCGCGAGTTCGAAGCTCGTGCCCTTGGTCGGCGCGCCGGCCCAGAATTTCTTCTCGCCGTCGGCGCTGATGGTCTGGACGCTCAGCAGCGAGCCCTTGCGCATCGGGATGAGCAGCTTGCCGTCACGCTCGCGCAGGCCGCGCAGCCCCAGGATCGACAGGCCCTTGCGTTGGATGTACGGGTGCAGCCCGGCGGGCTGGGCGCCGTCCCAATACAGGCGCGCGGCATGGACGGCGGCAACACGCCGGCGCTGCTCACGCTCGCGGTTCTCGCGGATGCGGCGCTGTGTCTCGATGCTGGGGGCGATGGAGGCATGCTCGTCCCGCCATTCGCACCAGTCGTCGTGCAACGCGTAGTTTTTGAAGAACCCACGGGTGCCGCACGGCCACAGCACGAAGCAGCCGTTGCGCTTGCGCGGCTTGTCGGTCGTCGGGCAGCGATACCAACGGCCATCGGGGAACACGTCGCGCGGTTCGAGGCCATTGGCCATCAGCACGTCACGGAAGTTCATGCTCATGCCCGTGCTCCCTGCGGATGGTTCCGGCGTGCGTTGCGGATCTGGATGCTCTTGATCTTCTTGAGCACCTCAGGGCTCGGCACGGCGGGCTCGGTGCGCTCGAAGTATTGGCCCTGGGGAAAGTCGCCGACGATCTCGTGATAGATCCACAGCGCATAGCCTCGGCCGCCGTCCTTTTTGACGCTGGGGCGCACCTTGTCGCGCTCTCGTGCGAACCCACACACCTGGGGCCACAGCGCAGTGGTGATCGCGTTCGGCGTGCCGGCGGCGAGCAGTTCCCGAAGCGTGCCGGGCACGTGCTCCAGCGCCTGGCGGCGGGGGTATTCGTGCCCACAGCCAGGGCAAAACGGCTGAGCCTTATGGATGTGCCTGCACGCCGGGCACGTCACCATCATGTCCTCGGCCTTCTTCTCGGCCTTGGGCTTGTCGCGCTTCACGCCCATGTCCAGCTCCGACACGCCATGCTCGAAGACATGGTTCCACTCGTCCCAGAACCGGGCGCAGTTGCCCGAATGGTCGAGGATCAGGCAGTCGGTTTTGTCGGGGTGGATGCGCAAGCCCCGGCCGAAGAACTGGATGTGCTCGGCCAGCGACTTGCGCAGCGGCCGCGCCATGATCACGCACCCGATATCGCTGACGTCGAAGCCTTTGCTCGCAGCCGTGACGGTGATCAGCCCGCGAATCGCGCTGTCGGGACGGCGAAACTCGGTCACCGTCTCGTCGCGGTCTTCGTCCAGGTCCTTGTAGGTGTAGGTCGCCACGTTTACGCCGGCGGCGAGGAACTGCCGCTGCAGCTCCATGACGTGCGCGGTGTCGACCGCCGAGCAGATGAACTTGCGGCCGTCGCCATGCCGCAGGTACTCGGCCACCACATCACCCACCACCTGCAGCGCGCGCTTCCCGGTCTCTTCGGACTCGAACTCGCCGGCGACGACCTTCACGCCCTCCATATCCGGCTCGGTGCACGCAAAAATGCGGTACTTCGACAGGAAGCCGTCCTTGATCAGCTGGTTCGTCGTCGTGACGTTGACGACGTGGTCGTAGAGCTTGCCGAGTCCCTTCGTGAAGGGCGTCGCAGTCAGGCCCAGCGCGCGCGAGGTGCGCGGGCCAAGCCGGGCGACCACAACCTTGCTCATGGCGTGGGCCTCGTCGACGATGATCAGATCGGCTTCGGGCCACTGCCGGCGCGCGAGAGTCTGGACCGAGCACACCTGCGTCGGGATGCTGGGGCGGTAGCGCGGATGGTCGGCCTGGACGACGCCGTGATCAATGCCGTGCATGTCGAAGGCAGCACTCGTCTGGTGGATCAGCGACTTGCGGTCGACCACGAAGGCAGAGCGCTTTCCCTTGACCCGGTTCATGTCGGCCAGGCACGCCGCGATCTCGGTCTTGCCGGAGCCCGTGGGCGCGCAGATCAGGATGTTCCTCGCCCCTGCCCTGGCGGCCGCGCGCATGCTGCGGATGGCATCCTTCTGGTACTCGCGCAGCCGGTCGTCCCAGTAGGGCGTGAACTCGGCAGTGCTGGTCATGCGACCGCCTTCGCGGCGCGAGCCACCGCTTCGACCGCCGGTGCGATCTTGTCCTGATCGAACTCGCCGACGGCCTTGCCGCAGCGCTCCAGCTGGCGGGCGAGGAACTTGATCTGCCGGTCGCGGCTGTTGATGGTGGCCAAGTGCTCATCGCTGCGGCGCTGGGCCAGCGCATAGAGGTCCTGATAGCGCAGCGCCTCGGCGGCCTTGTCGTCGGTGGCCAGCAGCTTGCGCAGTTTCGCGATCTCTTCGTTCATCGCCTCCAGCTCGTCGAACGGGTCGAAGCCGTCGTCGCCGTCTGGGGCTGGCGCAGAGGGCGCGGCAGCCGCTTGCGGCGCGGGTGGGCTTGGGCGGCTCGGGACGGCGCTGGGCGCCTGGGCAGGCACGCGCCCGCCGATGTTCAAGGTCCTCATGACGGCTTCGGTGCCGTGCCTGGTGGTGTAGGTGCGCGCGGCTGCGCTCTCATCTCTCACTTGGGAATTCCCAAGTGAGGTCGCACGACGTGCTGCGACGGTCTTGTGATCGACGCTGCAGGCCTTGGCGATCGCGCTGTCACTCCAGGCGGCCCATTCGGCATCGGCCAAGAGCGTCTCGACGGCCTTGCGCTTGTCGGCGTTGCTGCGCTTCAGGCCGTGGGTCGCATTGGCCTTCAGGCTGTACAGCACGGCGTCGCGCTGCGTGCCGGGGATCACCTCTTCATAGATCTGCTCGAGCCCCGCCGACTTGGCGCCGAAGTACCGGTGGAAGCCGTCGGCGAGCCATCGATCGGTGCCGTCGTAGAAGACGATGATCGGCGGGAAGGATGCGCCGGCGCGGTAGGCCTCTGCGTACTCGGCGACCGTCTCTTGATTCAGCTCGACGCGGGACTGCGTGCCGCCATCGATGCGGATGCGGTTGAGGTTCAGCATGACAGCGCCCCTTGTGGCTCGAAGCGCTCACAGCGCTGGAGCATTGTTCGGATGGGGGAGAGATAGACGGCGGCACCCTGGATCCATCCCTGGCGCGCGGCGAAGCAGCCCCCATCACGCTGGAGGTGGGCGCACTCGATGCACATGCGGCGGTCGTCGAAGTCGGTGTCACGGCGGCGCAGGACTTCGGCCAGGCCGACGGCGCCTTGCTCGGCGATGCCACGGCGCTGGAAGAGCTGGACGCGGCCGGCCTGGCGCACCATGGAGGGGTCGGCGCTGACGCTCGTGCTGGACGGCGATGCAAGGGGCACGGTACGATCGGGGCTCACGAAGTGTTTGCTTGAGCCCTCGGCACCGTTCCACCGGTCCCGGGGCTTTTTTCCGTCTGTCATGCCGGTTCTGCCTGGCGGATGCTTTTCGCGATGAATGCATCGAGATCCGAGCGACGGTACTTGATGCACCGGCCCAACTTGGCGTAGGCCGGACCCTGGCCCATCGATCGCCAGTTGGCCAGGGTGGCAGGGCGGACATCGAGATACGCGGCCGCTTGGTCGGTCACCATGAAGACCGAATGCGAAGCGCGATTGCCAGTTAATGAGGTGGTCTGTTCCATGTCGAGCTCCTTGGGTAGAGATGCCTACTGTTCTCGTTTGGCCTGCTGGAATCTTGGTTTTGTGTGGCGCACCAATTCGGTATCGGCGACTCACATTGCGAGGACTTAGCGGGCCTGGAGAAGCACTGTCTCGCTATGGGCTGTTTGAATCTTGTCTCTGTGTGCCCACTGCTATGACCATGTCTTCTCCAATGGGGAGAGGTCCCACTCTCCCGCGATGGGGTGTCTGAATCCCGTCTATTGCTGGACGCGGATTGAGGCGGAATGCGTTCGCTGGCTATCAGCTTTCGGCGGAGTGATCGGCCGGGGCAATCAATGCCCGGCCGCCTGCATCACTCTGCAGCGCCGCGCTTGGCCGCATAGAAGGCGCTGACGATCACGTCGTGCTTTTCCTTCGCGAGGCCCAGCAGCGTGACGACGCCTTGCACTCGGATGCTCTCGAACTTGCCGTTCACACACGCCAGCACCGAACACGCTTCGTTGATCGCAATACTGGCGTTGTCGATCGCTTCTTCGGTCTGTTCTTGAGCTGATTGGCCGAGCTGCCTCTGCGCGATCTTGAGCAGCGTGTGCGCTCCGTAAGGCGCGGAATCGTTTAAGCCCTCGAGCAGGTCGTCGAGGATTTGCTCGGCGGAGTCGAGGATGTCGGCCACCTCGTCGATAGGACTCTTGGGGCTGGCCTCGGCCGGCACCGGGGCAGCCTCGGGCTTGGGGTTAGCCGCCGGCAGGACCATCGTGCCGTCCTCACCGATTGCGCCGGCCTGGGTCTCGGCCATGGTGATCGAAGCCAGGGCTGACAAGTCGATCTCGTTCTGTATGGCCGCCGACAAGATCGCAGTGAAGCCGGGACGTAGAGAGACGTCGCGGTCGAGATCTCCGAGGTAGGCAGCAACGAGGTTGTCTTGCGCTTCGCCATCACGCAGGCTGCGCCATGGTTCGCGCGCCGAGCCCAGCAGTACGGCCTCACGCATCATGGCAATGGCATGGTCACGGCCGCGAGCGAATGCGGCAGCGAGATCTGTTTGGGGATGGGAGGCCGTCTTCTTGGAGGTGGCGGCCTTGCGCGGTGCCTTGGTGACGGCGGCGCTCACGATTGCACCCCCTTCGAAGCAACGTGTGCGCGAGCGTTCGGGCGATTCAGCGCCTGATGCAGTTCCGCGCTTCGCACCATGGGCTGCTGGACCCGTGCCAGGGCCATCACCTTGTCTGCGATTTCTGGCGCATCGTCCGGCTCATCGGCGAGCCATTGCAGCATGACACCCATCAGCTTCCGGCTGCGCTGATCCAACACGCCTATCCGGGCGCCCAGATCGAGGATGGTTGTGCCGAGCGGCTCGCATGGACGCGCAGCGGCTGGAGAAAGAACGATCTCTGCAGATTCGTTCACGGACGCCGCAGGCGCGGCTTGAGTAGACTTACGGGTAGACATTGAGTGCTCGCTTTCGAAGGTTGTGCACTTGGTGTTCAGGCTGGTTGGGTGTCTCACCACCCTTCCGGCCGCCTAGATTCGCTGCAGATACAGAACCGTCTCACCGGTCCCGCCGCCCTGCAGCACGGCGTCATTCTTTCGGCGTTGGCTCCTTCGCCCTGTCGATGCGATCGCGTACCCAAGGTGCACCCCCCAGGCGAAACAGCTTTTCCTTTTGCATAGGCGTGAGCTTCATGGTCACGGGCACAGTCACGCTGCCTTCGACCAAAGGTTTCCGGCCCGGTTTCAATCGGTCCTCAAGCTGTTTTTTGTCTGATACCATGACCAAATAGTACACCCATCAAGTGAGAAAAGTACACTATTCATCCAAACTTTTTTATTTCTAGGACTGCGCGGGGCTTAGCCAAACTTAGCGTCCTCGACCCGCATGCCTGGGCCACCGCGAGGCTCTTCACGACGAAGCCGGCCTCGATGTAGCTCTCCCCCACCTTGTGCGTGGCGAGGTACAGATCGATGAACCGAGCCGCCCGGACCGACAGCCCGCCCAGGTCGTGGTCGTCCGCCGTTGGCGCGTCCTCGTCGATCGCCACCACGGGCGCGAGAGCCTGGTTTGCCTCGGGCTTGAGGGTGCGCGCGGGCTTCTTCGCGCCCTTGGGTGCGGGTGCCTTCTTCGCGGGCGCGCGCTTCTTCTCGGGCTTCGGAGCCGGGGCCTTCATCGGTGTCTTCCTGGGGGTTGCCATAGGCAACGATGGTCCCCGGCGAGGCTCACCTATCAGGGGGCGCTTTTCCGCTTCCGTCCACTGCCCCCGAGCCCCCTCGCGAGTGATACGCTGGGCGACATCACAACTACCGATGGTGGAGCCACATGTCTGAGAGCGATTACGAGTTCGATTACGGCCCCCCTCCCCATCTCTCGATCATTCCCGCAGCGCCCGGCTATCGAGTGATTTATGACGTGGACGGCGTCCTTTCCGTTGGCGAAGACATCATCGGCTGGCGGATCGAGACACGATGGGAGGAAGGCCGCCATCACTCAGAGGTCCGACCCGTGCTCATCAGTGGGATGGCTCCTTTCAGCGTCGAAGCTGTTCTCCATCCAGACGAGACAGTCACGTTGCTCGGTCAGCGACATGCCTCGATCGCCGGAGCTCAAGCGTCACACACACGTCTGAACAAATTCAAAGCCGACAAGTTAGCCCAGATGGCAGCCGAAGAAAGAGCCCGCTGACCGTATCTCAGGTCAGCGGGCTAACAGTGGCTTTGAGCCACCCCAGGATTGAACGTTGATGACACCAGTTCCGCATGAAGCAGCGCAAGCGTGTAACTGAATCATCTGGAAGGAGATCTTTTGCCCCCATGCCTGGCGCTAACTGAGTCCTATGGTTTATCTTGTCGAGATCCACGCTAGTTAGATCAGCCACTCTGGATGCTGGTCAACCAAGATGGCCAAGAGCGTCGCAGTCGTGCCTATGACGACAACATCGATGTGATCTCTAAGCTTTGCTATCTCATCGGATCTCATCATGGGCAGGTGCACGAGGAATGCAGCTGCCATCGCAGCTAACCCGGCCGGGGCGAACATATTTCGGTCCATGGATTGGAATGGGCAATTGGCGTTCCCATCTGCTTTTCATCGAGCTGCAAACAAGCCAGATAGTGCGCCCGGATACGAGTGGGCTCATGCCATCTTGCCCCGCGCTACCGGTGATCAGTCGATTCAGCACCGCCGCCCGTTCATTGTGGGGCTTACATGACCCATTCAGGGTGCCGGGCAATCATCATTGCGACGAAAGTGAACATGCCTGTCACGGTTGCCATGTCCACGTCTAAGGTTGTAAGATCTTCGCGGATCGTAGCCACTGAGCCCAAGTACACCACCGAAGCCGAAGCCCCAGCCGCCAGCGTTGCAGACAGCAGTTCGAGGTAGCTCATTAGGGCGCATTCTGAGGGTTGTAGGCTTGCATCGAATCATGCACGCGGATGACGGACTGCATCGGGCCGCTACCCTCGTTAACTCCATGCTATGTGGCAGGCAACACGAAAAGGCGACTTAGTAACCGAAGGTTGGATGAATCTACTGCGAAGGTAGCCGGCTGCAGCGACTCAATGGCTAAGGTCACGGCCGAGCCTTGATTGAGGTCCATTTCAGCGGCCGTCAACCATTCCGGATGTTGGATGACCATCACCAGCAAGAACATCGCCGTCGACGCCATGAGGACGATGTCTAGGTGACCTTTGAGAGAAGGGCTTCTTCTCAACTTCATCTGCCGCAGATGGATGAAGACCGCTGTTGCCAAGGCGGCTATCGCAGCAGGAACGAGTTCGGTGTAGTTCATAGGTAGGAAGGGGCAATCGGCGCTCCCAGCGGCTGCTCAGGCTGCGTCAAGTCGGACTGCAGCCTATGCCAGTCTGGATCCTTTTCACTGGGAGCATGATTGCCGCCATGAGCATCCAGATCTTCGTGACCAACATCCTGCGGCTGATGGAAGAGCAAGGCCTCAACAAAGTAGAGCTTGCCGAGCGTGCAGACCTCTCAATGTCGTTCCTGTCGGACCTCACGCATGGAAAAGCCAACCCTTCACTCAGAATCATGGCATCTATCGCGGATGCCTTGGGCGTGTCGTTGCCGTACATGCTCGAGGCGACTGATCTAACGCCAGCTGAGGTTGTTGAGCTCAACGGAGACAGGCAAGCTGCTCCGAGCCTGCCAAAGGGCTTCGAGCGGGTGTCAGCGGTGTTGCCAGAGTTCCAAGCATTTCAGGTGCGACAGTGGGCTGAAGTGGCGCGGCGTCGCCTGCAATCAACCAAGGCATGAAAAGGCTTGTGCCAAGCGCCATGGGCCTGCCGCGAGGAGGCGATTCACTTACCAACGACGACGACTTCAGGCAGTCGCGAACTTGAGCACCCTGCACCCTTGCACGCAGTGGAACAAGAGGGTCCGCACCGGGTGCGGAGGCAGTTAGGCCCGGGGCGACCCGAGCGGAGCGATCATCAGTGCAATGACGCGCTCGGGCGGCGGGCTACTATTTTCTGATCACCACAGGAGCCGCACCTATGCAAGTCACCACCCAGTCCACGACCCGCGCCCGGCTACAGGCCGATTTCGATTTGAAGGAGCAGGTGCGCGAAGAGGTAAACGCGCGAATCGACGAGAAGATCCGTCTGTCACTGCTGCCGGGCAGCACATCGCCATGGCCGGAAGCGAAGGATTACGCCGAGTACGTTGATGCGCACCGGGACTATGCCGCGGCCTCGGAGGCGCTTTCTGAGCACTGCCGCAGTGGCAAGACTTAACCAAACTTAACGTCCTCAGCTTCGTCGGCTGGGTCTCCACGGGGTTCCACGAGACGAAGCCTGCCCTCCTCACCCTGGTGCGTGTTGAGCCGCAGGGTGAACCCATGGGTACTTTCGTGCCTTAGCACCATTTAGCAGGAGCGCGCCGTACACCGAGGGCGCATGGCTGTTCCTAAGGCTGAGGATTTCCTCCTGCGGGCCCTGGTCATGTCGATGGGTCGCGCTCCCAGACCGTGAGCCCGCAGAGGTCGTAGTCGTGCGTCGCCGGCGTGTGTTGCTCGCTTCGTCACACCATCAGGCACCCACTTTTGAGCGTCGCAGGTGCGAATGGTGGCTTCAGGAAGTGATGTGAAAGTGCCGGCTCTGCCGGTGCTAGCACTTCACCTATTCTGCCCCGTTGCACGCGTCCATTGCCCAACGATCGGCACCCGATCGAAACCCGACTGGAACCCAGTAGGAACCGGCTGGGTTTCCGATTCTGGAGAGAACCCGTGCGGCACCCCCATGGCCACCACCCAGGCCCCATGCTTGAGGAGATGTGATGCCACATGACATGCCCGAAACGCAGCCATGTGACGGGGCAGGACATGTAGCGCAGTCCCACCCCCTTCATCGTCCCTTCCTCGCACCGCGGTGCTCACAGGTGTCGTCATGCGCGTCTTGGCTATGGTCGTCGCATACGCCGTCGCCTACCGGTCGCCTACTGGGTCGCCACCGGGTCGCCACCGGGTCGTATGCCAATCGCATAGCAGTCGCCTAGCGATCGCATGGGTGCGGCAAGCCTGCTTGGCGACTACCTGCCGCAGCGGCCCCGCCGAGCGGCAGCTGTTGATCTGCGTGCGGTCTTCCGTCCCCTTTCTCCGCACATGCGCAGATGTGTATGTGTGGATATGCAGATGTGTGGAGGGCGTGTGCTGCCAGCTGAGGATCAGGCGGACATGAAAAAGCCCGCACGTGGCGGGCCTGATGGAGCGCAGAAATTCAGGCTGCGACAGGCTCAGGCTCGCCGATCAGCGAGGCGGCCGGAATGCCCAGGGTGAGCAAGCGGCGGATCATGGGCATGGTCAGAGGGCGCTTGCCGTTGAGCACCTCGTACACGCGATTGCGTGGGCCGATGTAGGGCACCATGTCCCCGACAGTAAGCCCCGCTTGGTCCATGCGGAACTTGATCGCCTCGATCGGGCTAGGTGCGTCGATGGCGTAGTGCTTGGCCTCGTAGGCTTGAACGAGCGTCACCAGGACGTCGAGCTGGTCGCCCTCGGGCGTTCCCAGATCGGGGTCGCGGTCCATGAGGGACGACACTTCAGCAAGTGCAGCCCGGTAGTCCGCATGATTGCGGATAGGACGGACAAACATTTTCTTCTCCACGGCGCATCTGCGCCTTCATAACGGTTGCCGACAGCTCGCCCCTACTAGGAGTGATCAACGGTCTCGGCATCTACCTTGTCATATTCCGCGTGAGTGCCAATGAACTTCACGTAGACGGCTTGATACCTAAAGACGATCGCCGTGATCAGCCGGTAGTCATTGCCCTTGATGTTGAACACGACCCGGTTGCCTTTCAAGATACTGGCGCTCCTGAACTGTGCTTTCAACTCCGCCGGGTTCAACCAAGTCGCGGCCATCGCTTCGGAGTACCAAGCACGCAGCGGCTGCTCTGCATCTCGGTGGGCTGGCATCTCCCAGAAGTTTTCAGGGTGGGTAGGGAGATGACACGCATGCACGTATTTTAGTCCCAAATTGGGACTCGTGCTTCAGCTCCAGGTTTTTGCGCTTGGGCCGCCAGCGTGGGCAGGCCTCGCGGCTCAGCTGGTGCCGAGCTTTGATGCCAATCCCGTGCGCGTCTTCGTAGCATGCCTGAAGGATGAAACTCATCCTCGCCTTCGCGGGCCTTGTGCCCTTGTTCGACGCCCACCCTGAGGGCGCCGTGTTGTTCTTGATCCTCGTGTGGCTGATCTCCCGGAGATGACGTCGACCGGCGACCCTTCGGCGAGCGTCGAAGTGCTTCTTCACGCGATCGAGCCGGTCGGTTGCGGGCTATGGCCAGGCACAAGGGGCCGGGCGCTATCACCACGCCGTCCTGGCCGAGCCGGGCGAGACCTGGAGGATGTGGTCGTCTCGGCCACCGGTGGCCAGGGCTCTGCCGCATGGCATCGATGCAGGGAGGGGCAGTGGGCAGCTGCGTGACCTGACCGGCCGGGCGGCTGCCGCGCCACCGTTCGCGTCGTGTGCGAGGGGTCGGAGGTCGCTGGCACTGGCTGGCCGGCTGCGGGTCGAGGGTGGAGTGGCGCCCGGCCGCCGGTGGAGAGCGTGCCCAGCATCGTGGGAATCTAGCCCGGCCAATCACTGCCCGGCCTGCGCGGCCTCGTTAATCCATGTTAAAGCTGCGGCGCGTCCATCGTGGCGCAGATGGGCGCTGAACGAGCGAAGCGAGTCCAGTGGGCTGGACCGTGCGCGCCCAGCGCGTACCGCACACAGTACCTGGATGTGACCGGCACAAAGAAAAACGCCCCGGATGACCGAGGCGCTTCTGACACTACTTCCAATGACGGGGGTCTTGCGAAATCCCCATTTAGCCAGTGCCCAACCGAGGGCATCGTAGCGGATGTTTGGGAAGCGAGGGCACGCTGGGCCGTGGTCAAGCGCCACGGGTCGCCCCCCGATAGGGCCGGTATGACCAGCCCATGAGAATGATTTTGTTGAAGCCGATGGCCGGCCGCAATGGCGCGGCGCGAAGTGGGCCGAAATGAATCAGCGGTTTCGAGCGCAGAGAACTGTATGCTTTCACAGTGCTTTGTACTGCCTACCGCCTCCGCCACAAGGGCCAGAAGCTCGATCCCGATGCGATCAGGCAAGGCGGCAGCGTGGGCGAACTGACCTATCGCCAGCGGCTGATCGGCAAGACGCCTGAATGGAACGTGATGATCGCCGCACTGGTCGTTCCCGGCGGCGAGACCTATGTCTTCCCGGTGCTCGATCGTGCCCGCCTTTTGAAGATCCGCGGCAACGGCCTGCTCATCACCGGCGTCGAAATCATTCCGCTCTCGCGCGGCATCAAGAACATCAAGGCTGACTATCACCTGCAGACTTGGTGGTGCGTGCCCCATGTGTTCACCCAGGGTGATGAACCCGAGCCCGCAAAAACATTGACGAAGCTGGGATGGCGCGAGCAGTCTGGCGTCGAGTACGCGAGGCGCTGGGGATTGCCTGAGCCCGACTACACATCAAAGGATCGCAGATGAACCTCGACGAGAGCTTCCTGGCTGGCATCCCGGCGCGCGAGATCCGCATGCTCTTCGCCGAGGCCGCAGTGCGCGCTGGCGTGATCCGGCCGGGCGATCCGATCGATCAGATGCAGGTCGATTTCGCCACCGAGATCGTCACGCTGTGCGCGCAGTTGGTCGACCGCTATCCCAACCCGGAATGCACCGAGGACACAATCGGCGACGTGATCAGGGGGCAGCTGTTCGAGCTGTGAATGGATCGTTGCCTGTGTAGCTGGCCCATGGCCTCTATGACAGCCATTCAGGGTGGTTGGCAACCATCATCGAGATGAAGGTTGCCACAGCTGACATGGTCACCATGTCGACATCCAAGCTCGAGAGATTTTCTCGTCCTGCTGCTGCCATGCAGCCATAGAGCACCGAGGCCATAGCTAGCGCTCCTAGGGCTGCTGACATCAATTCTATGTAGTCCATGTCCTGCATTCTGTGGCGCGCGGACCAGGATTGGGTCATACATTTTGATGAGCCAGTAGGGCTCGGCAAGCCGCATGAATCTGCATTTTCTGGCAGTGCGGCAGGTCCAGGGTGACGGCGATCAGCTTCGCCCTCAGCACAATGGCCCGCCGATGGCTGTCAAACTTAGCTCTGTCACCCTCCCCATGGGCCGGCACTGAGGCAGCTCAATGCTCAACCCGGCCAGGCGGCTGGTCTGGTCATGGCCATAGGGCAGATACGCGCCCGATCGCTCGATCGAGATGACGTTTTCGCGCGTTCTGCCGCTAAGGAAACAGCTAATAAAACCTAATGTCTGCGAACAGATTGGAGACCTCTTGCGTCGGGCAGAGCGACGTCCACATGCGCTGATGACTTAGCAAAACTTAGCATTTGGGTGAAGGCGACGGGGACGCCACTTGACGCTCCGCAGCCCCTTGCAAGCCTCCTCCAGAGCCCTTTCCGAGATCCTGCTCATCATCCGAGATGGTCAGGGCGGTGTCCGTGTCCCGCCCTTGTCACGCACCTGTCCGCCGGACAAGTAGCACCTGTCCGCGTGACAGGTTGTCCCTTGGTGCGCGGACAGCTTCAGGAGCAGTGATGCCTGCGTGCGTCACGCGTGACTCAGGAGTAACGCACGTGTGAGTGGGCTGTGACTCGAGCTGGATGCCGGCCAAGTCGAAAAGCCTGGGCATCTTGCACGGCTCAGCAATGACGTTGAGCCGTGGCCGGCCCGTGACCGCAGCCTGCGACCGCGTCGTGCTGATGCTGGCAGGACTGCCGTTGACTCTGGAGGAGCCGGCGCGATACACCGCCAGCCCCACTCTCGGCCGGGCCGCCCACATCACGCCGCACTTTCGGACCTGCCCGGCCGGCTCTAGGCCTGGCGCACAGTGCTGGCGGCCGCCCTTTGTCCTGGGGGGTGCGGCTGAACTACGTTGCGTGGTGAAGCTGCAGCGCTCACCGCAGTGCATCGGCGATGTCGCGCTCGCCGCTGCATTGAGGCCCTGCCGTGGTGGTGCTATCGCTGTACGCACGCGGCAGCTGAAAGCGAGGGGTCGACGTGCGTCAACACTGGAGAGTCGTGCTGGGCGCGTCGACAGCTGCCGCATCATCCTGCCGGGTGTTGACCAACCGACGTGACGATGGGCCGAACCTGTTGCCGACGGCGATCAGTGAACTGCTGCTGAAGGTGAATCGACCGCCGGCGTTTGAGCTGCTCGCGACCTGAAAATGTCAGCGCCGTTTTGGCCCCCGCCTGTCTGGAACGGACCTTTCGCTGAATATCAGCATTCCGAAGAAGGGTTGCAGGGGGAGGAATATCACCCGAATACCTCCCCCTACCCCAAGCACCGTTGGAGAAGGAAGAGAGTCGGTATCACCACCCTGAGGGTTCGTCGTATGTGCTGGCCGTTGTTCCCCTCCAGCATCCCCCGGCTTCGACGCATATACCAGCCGATCAGATCACATGCGGAGTTGCACCGGTGCCTTGCGGCGTGTCTGACTATGCGGTTTTCTTCCGAGCGGCCCCACGTGCGGCCCCTGCTATCGCGCGGAGTGCGGCCCGGAAACGCGAAAGCCCTTGCTACTGCGTTCCCCGTACCGGCCAGGGTGCCCCGAGGGGCGGGAACGCATGAGCAAAGGCTCTTAATTGGGTGTCACGACTTGGCCGGCACGTTGACCAGCACATTTTCTCGTAGAACGCTGAATATGTGAATACGTACAGTGTGAACTAGTTCACGGTTTATCAAATATGTAGGTACGCATCTGCTCATCTGCGTACCTACTCACTTCCTCAGGTAGTCGATCATGG
>NZ_JBWXPH010000004.1:0-415442 GCF_056679935.1 Variovorax sp. PEI5 | reverse complement strand
GGTCCAGACGAAGGGTTTGGGATTGATGTTGTTGATGGCCACATAGGCACGGATGGCGTTCTCCAAGGCGCGAGTGGAGCGGAACCTCCCGCGCTTGAGCCGACGCGCCGTGAGGATCGAGAACCAGCATTCCACCAAGTTGATCCAGGAAGCCGAGGTGGGCGTGAAGTGCAGGTGCACACGCGGATGGATGCATATAGAGACCTACGATGTCTCGCACCTTGTCGACGAAATACGGGTCGGTGGAGAGCGTGAAGCCTTCGGTGCGATGCGGCGCCAGGGCGAAGGCACGCCAGATGCGCGAGATGGTGGTCTGGCTCAGTCCCAGATAGGCGGCGAGCGTGCGGGTGGACCAATGGGTGGCATTCTCAGGCACGGTCTCCAAGGTCGTGGTGATCACGGCCTCGACTTGTTCGTTCAGGATCGTGCGAGAAGCGCCTGAGTGGGGTGCATCGTCGAGGCCGGCAATGCCATGCTAGGCAAAGCGCCGACGCCACTTCGACACCGTCATCAGGCTCAAACCCATCGACTCGGCAATGGCCGTATTGGTCGCTGTCGAATCGGCGCAAGCCAGCACGATGCGCGCTCGCAGCGCCAGGGCCTAGGCTGTCTTGCGGCGACGTGACCAACCGATCGACACGGCTCGGTCGGCTTCGCTTAACTTGATGGCAACGGCACGGGGTATGGCCATGATGTGCTCCTGGGCTGCTGAGGACAGCCGCCAGAAAAACATCATAAAAGCTCATGCGAATCTCGAATTCACACCCTAGGCCTGTTTTCAGGCGTGTGAATGTCTAGGTTTTGCTCGGTCGCCTCTACTGGTTCTTGACAGCTTCCGCAGTCTACCTGACGAGCGTCTGTGATTTACTCGGCCCACCTCGAGTTATCCACAGGCCAACTGATGTTGGCGTAATGAGCATCTCTACGGAGTACTGAAACCCATTTTTTATGGCCAAAGTCTGCGAAAACAGCTGCAGAACCGTTACCACGAACCAACCGTCCGCGCTCTACTCGACCTACTCGGGGCTTTGGACACGTCAGTGTCCGTACTTTACTCGCCCCTCCAGCGACTGCCACTCTACTTCCGTCCGCGATTTACTCGGTTGTGGACCGACCCTTGTGGGCTTAGGACGGAGCAAACTTCGACGTCGTACCCCGTAATGTCACCCTAGGTTCTCGGCGCCTTCCAGGTGGCAGCGGTGACGGAATGAAATCGTGCAGACCGCATAGGATGGGCGTGAGGGTCGCGCGTGCTGCATGTGTGATGCTATCGATGAGTCATATTTTTTGAATCGTCGCTTCACATTCTGCTTCTGCAAAGGTACGACAGAGAATACATGTCGGTGGGGGGCTGTGTGCTTGGCGATGGCGATTTTGATCCTGTGCTTCCCTGACTCTAGCTGTACTGCCTTTGAGGGGAACTCTATCGACAAAGCTTGCATTCGATGGGATGACGCATCGTGTGAGCCTTCGCTCGTTAGTCCATGCGTGCGAGGCACTCGCCCGTCCCACGATACGAAAAAGCATCAGAGCACATCGAGTGGCCTCTACTCAAGCGCTGTCTCGCCTCATACGCTGGCTATGTGCATCGCCCTCGCATCAGCCGGTGTAACGGCCCAGATTCAACAATAAATTCTTCAAATCGATGCAATAGTGCATTGGATTTTTGCTTCCGGGACTTATTGCACGGAAGCATTCGAGGGCCAGCGTTGAAAACATTATTCTCCGTAATACAGTACTAGCTGTACGCTAAACCTAGCTAATTAATATAAAAGTTCTAATCAAAAAGTTTATTTTTGGAATGGATTGGCTCAAGCGTTGGGTATCGAGAAATTTTGCTCACCTGAACTGAATCTGGTGGTTGCTGTTCTTCGTATGTCCGTCGCCGTAGGCATCCAAAGTTGCTTGCCACAGTAGGCGGCATTATGGTTTAGTACTAAATTATTAAATTTTCTGGGACTTTTGTTCGCAGGGG
Source organism: Variovorax sp. PEI5 (assembly GCF_056679935.1). NCBI lineage: Bacteria > Pseudomonadati > Pseudomonadota > Betaproteobacteria > Burkholderiales > Comamonadaceae > Variovorax > Variovorax sp. PEI5. Next base: position 413,467 of record NZ_JBWXPH010000004.1, on the reverse strand, counting down.
CAGAGTCCGATCTTCAATCCGCATCGAATCTGCGATTTGGGCCGGCTCCTGAACGGCATCCGGTTCGGCTGACTTCGGAAATTCGACATCTCCGCATCTCAGGCCATGCTCGATCTATGGATCGGCGAGTGGAATTCCCAAATTTTCCCTTCTGAAATCGACAATGAAAAAACTGTCCACCCGACAACTCCTGATCGGCACCTTCGTCGTGCTGGCATTCCTGGTCACGCTGGTCAGCCTGCTGGCCATGCGCTCGCTGAGCGCCTCGGACGAACGTTTCTCCGGCTATGTGCACGGCCTCGGCGCGCGCCAGGGGCTGCTCTCGGATCTGCGCAGCGCCGCCAACCGGCGTGCCATCGGCGTGCGCGACATGGCCCTGGTGGCGACGTCCGGCGAGCGCGACATCGCCAAGGCGATGGCGGTGGGCGCCAACGAGGAACTCCATGCCGGACTGCGTGACCTGAAAGCGCTGATCGACGCCGACAACGATGTCTCGGAGCGCGAGCACGCGCTGTTCCAGAAGATCGAGCGCATCGAGGCCCAGTACGAGCCGGTGGCGTTGTCGATCGTCGAACTGGCGGCCACTGGCAAGCGCGACCTGGCGATCGAGAAGATCAACTCGACCTGCAGGCCCCTGCTGTCGGACCTGCTGGCGACCATCAGGGAGAGCGTCGAGGTCAACCGGCAGGAATCGAAGGCCGAGGTCGAGTCCTCCGCGGCGACCTATGCGAGCCAGCGCAACGTGCTGCTCGCCCTCGCTGCCTTCGCGGTGCTGAGCGCCATCGCCCTCGGGCTGTTCGTCACGCGCCGGATCCTCGGCGCGCTGGGCGCCGAGCCGGCCGACCTGAGCGTGGCGGCGCGTCACATCGCCGATGGCGACCTGCGCGAGATCGCCGGGGCGGCGCAGGCGGCGCCGGGCAGCGTGCTGGCCTCGATGGGACTGATGCAGCACCAGCTGGTCGAGCTGATCGGCCAGGTGCGCGCCTCGGCCGACAGCATCGCCACGGCCAGCGCCCAGATCTCCCAGGGCAACAACGACCTGTCGAGCCGTACCGAGTCGCAGGCCTCGGCGCTGGAGGAGACCGCCGCGTCGATGGAGGAGCTCAATTCCACCGTCAAGCAGAACGCCCACAACGCCGGGGAAGCCAACGACCTGGCCCATGGCGCCAGCGCGGTCGCCACGCGCGGCGGCGAGGTGGTGCTGCAGGTGGTGGAGACGATGAAGGGCATCAACGACAGCAGCCGGCGGATCGCCGACATCATCGGCGTCATCGATGGCATCGCGTTCCAGACCAACATCCTGGCGCTCAATGCGGCGGTGGAGGCGGCGCGCGCGGGCGAGCAGGGCCGGGGCTTCGCGGTGGTGGCTTCCGAAGTGCGCAGCCTGGCGGGTCGCTCGGCCGATGCCGCCAAGGAGATCAAGTCGCTCATCGGCGCGAGCGTGGAGCGCGTGGAGCAGGGCACCGTCCTGGTCGACCAGGCCGGCGCGACGATGACGGAGGTGGTGGAGTCGATCCGTCGCGTGGCCGACATCGTGGGCGAGATCAGCGCCGCGAGTTCGGAGCAGAGCATCGGCGTGGCGCAGGTGGGAGAGGCGGTCACGCAGCTCGATCAGGCCACGCAGCAGAACGCGGCGCTGGTCGAGGAGAGCGCGGCGGCCGCCGAGAGCATGAAGTTCCAGGCCGAGCAACTGGTGCAGGCCGTCGCGGTGTTCCGCACGACGGCAGCGGCGACGTCGCCCTCTGCTGCCATTGCCGCCCAGCCCGCCGCGCGATCGGCGCGGCCGGCCGCGCCTCGCTCGTCGACGCCGCCGCGGCGCGGCTTCGCGCGCCCGGCCGCCGGCCTGTCGACCCTGCGCACGCCGGTGCGTGGCGCGGCGCTGTCGCCGGCCGGGCTGGCACCCGCCCCTAGCGCGGCGGACGACTGGGAGTCGTTCTGATCCCCGACCCCGCCCGGCCCGACCCCTTTTCCATCATCCCCAGAGTCCACACATCCCCATGAAGATCCTCATTGCCGACGACAGCCGCGCGATGCGCCAGGTGATCGCGCACATGCTGCGCGAGGCCGGCTTCCGCGGCCACCAGATCCTGGAGGCCAAGGATGGCGCCCAGGCCCTGGAAGTGACCCAGGCGGAAACGCCCGACCTCATCATCTCCGACTGGAACATGCCCGAGATGACGGGCATCGAGTTCCTGCAGAAGCTGCGCGAATCGGGCAGCCAGACGACCTTCGGCTTCGTCACGACGGAGGTCAGCGCCGCCATGCGCGAGCTGGCCAGCGCCAACGGCGCGCGCTTCCTGATCGGCAAGCCGTTCACGAGCGACGATTTCCACGCCGCGCTGTGCGACGTCATCGACTGAGGCGGCGCCATGACACTCATCCGATTGCCCACCGCCTTCCAGGTCGGCGAATGCGTGCGCAAGCTCACGCGTCGCGACGTCGAGGTCGCCCTGCTCGCCAAGCCGGCGGCGACCCCGCTGCCCTATGGCGGCACCTTCCATGGCGGCGACCGCGCCGTCGTGGCGATGTGCGCGGCCGATCTCGCGTTCGCGGCCTTCACCGGCGCCGCGCTCTCGCTCATCCCGGCGGAATCGGCGCGCGAGCGCATGGCCGCCGGCGCGCTCGACGAGATGCTGGAGGAGAACTTCGCCGAAGTCCTCAACGTCCTGGCGCGGATCTTCGTCGTCGCCGAGTCCACCCGCATGACGCTGCTCGAACCGGTGTTCCCGCCGCGCGCGCTGCCCGTGGCGCCGACACCCGGCCCGGCCCCGGCGGCGATCCTGCGCGGCGACTACCGGATCGACATCGACGGCTATGGCGTGGGGCACCTCGCGCTGTGGAGCCTCGCGTGACAGGCGACATCGCCGCGCTGGCCGTGCGTTGCGGCCGTTCGACGATCGAGCAGCTGGAAGGCGCCAGCGTCGACCTGGGCGAGGCGAGCGACATGCTGGGCCATGCGATGGCCGCCCTGCGCGGCCACTTCGCCGCCGCGCTCGCCACGACCCGGGCCACCGACGCCACCGAATGCCGGCGCCATCTCGAGGCGGCGATGGTGGCGCTGCAGGCCGAGGACGCATTGACCCAGATGCTCGACGACCTGCAGCGTCGCACGCAGCAGATGGCCGATGTCATGCGCTATGTGGTGACACCGCGCGGCGACGCGGCCGCTGCCGGTCCGCTGGGCGCCGGCTGGGCCGGCCGCGACGAGCTCCTGGCCCGCCTGCGCCTGGCCATGGTCGCCATGGATGCCGGCATCGTCCGTCCGGGCCCGGTCCCGCGCGAGCGCGCCGATGCCGGCACGGTCGAACTGTTCTGACGCGCCGCCATCGCGCCGCGCCTCGCTCCCCCCATTCCACGAAGAAGCCCTTGCAGATGACCCGAACCATTCTCACCGTCGACGACTCGCCCTCCATGCGCCAGATGGTGGCGACCACGCTGCGCCGGGGTGGCTACACGGTCGTGGAGGCGATCGACGGCGTCGACGCGCTCGCGCATGCCGGACGCCACCAGGACGTGTGCCTGGTGGTGACCGACCAGAACATGCCCCGCATGGACGGCCTGACGCTCACGCGCGAGCTGCGCGCGCAGGCGCGCCACGCGCGCACCCCCATTCTGATGCTGACGACCGAGTCGAGCCCGCGCATGAAGGCGGCCGGCAAGGCCGCGGGGCTGACGGGCTGGATGGTCAAGCCCTTCGATCCGGCGACGCTGCTGGCGGTGGTGGCCAAGGTGCTCGGCTGAGCGGCCGGGCGATGCGGGTCGAGCCTGGAGGAGAGCGCATGCACGGCGACGACAACGACAGCGACGATCGCCACGACGACGTCGACTTCGACATGAGCGAGTTCCTCGGCCTGTTCGTCGAGGAGGCGCGCGAGCACCTCCAGGAGATGGAGGCGCTGCTGCTGGCATTGCGCGTGGAGACGGTGACGCCCGACGAGCTCAACCGGATCTTCCGCGCGGCGCATTCCATCAAGGGCGGCTCGGCCACCTTCGGCCTGCACGGCGTGACCGAGCTGGCGCACGTGCTGGAGTCGCTGCTCGACCTGCTGCGCGAGCGGCGCCTGGTGCTCACCACCGACATGGTGGACGCGCTGCTGCGCGGCAGCGACATGATCGGCGCGCAGATCGGCGCGCACGAGGGTGGCCCGGCGGTCGACCCGGCCGAGGTGGCGCGGCTGTGCGCCTGCATCCGTGGCCTGGCCGATGGCGGGGCGGCGCCAGTGCCGGCACCGGCACCGGCACCGGCACCGACGACCGTGCGAGCGGCTCCGGCGGCCCGGCCGATCGGCGTCGAGGGCGTGGCGTTCGGCTTCTTCGACGACGACGATGACGACGAGGAAGCGCGGGACGCATCCGGAGTCGAAGCCGAAGCCGGAGCCATGCTTCGGACGGCAGCGGCAACGGCTGCCGAAGTCGATCCGACATCGACATCGACAGCCTCGACGCGTGACTCCGGATCGGCCGGATCGGCCGGGTCGACAGCCACCCCCGCCATCCCCGCCGCGATCGACGCATCGAAGCCGGCCGGGGTCGCGACGTCGGCGGCCGAGGCGGTCCCGGCGGCGGCGGTCGCGGCCATCGCGGTCGCGGCGTCACCACCGGCATCGACCACGCCCGCCTCGACCGCGCCGCCGGCGGCGCCGGTCGTCGCCTCCGCGCCCGCCGCCGAATCCAGCTCGATCCGCGTCGGCGTCGAGAAGGTCGACCAGATCATCAACCTGGTGGGCGAGCTCGTCATCACGCAGGCGATGCTGGCCCAGGGCGTGCAGAGCGTGCAGGGCATGGAGAGCGTGGAGGGTGGCCACGCGCGGCGCCTGGAGATGCTGCGCGCCGGCCTCGAGCAGCTCGAACGCAACACGCGCGCGCTGCAGGAAGCGGCCATGGCGATGCGCATGATGCCGGTCTCGACGGTGTTCCACCGCTTCCCACGCGTCGTGCGCGATGTCGCCGCGCGCCTGGGCAAGGAGGTCGAGCTCAAGCTGGTCGGCGAGGCCACCGAGCTCGACAAGGGCCTGGTCGAGCGCATCGTCGATCCGCTCACGCACCTCGTGCGCAACAGCCTGGACCACGGGCTGGAGGCGCCGGCCGAGCGCATCGCGCGCGGCAAGCCGCTCAAGGGCACCCTGACGCTGAGCGCCAGCCACCAGGGCGGCAACGTCGTCATCGAGGTGAGCGACGACGGCCGTGGCCTGGACCGCGAGCGCATCCTGGCGAAGGCGCGCGAGCGTGGCATCGTCCTGGGCGAGCACCCGTCGGATGCCGAGGTGTGGGGCCTGATCTTCGAGGCCGGCTTCTCCACCGCCGAGCGCCTCACCGAGGTCTCCGGGCGTGGCGTCGGCATGGACGTGGTGCGCAGCAACATCGTGGGCCTGGGCGGACGCGTGGAGATCCACAGCGAGGCCGGCGTGGGCACGCGCATGACGGTGCGCCTGCCGCTCACGCTGGCCATCCTCGACGGCATGTCGGTGGCCTGCGGGGGCGAGACCTTCATCGTGCCGCTGGCGCTGATCGTCGAGTCGTTGCGCCCGGCGCGCGATGCGATCCGCACGCTCGCCGGCCAGGGCCGCGTGCTGCAGCTGCGCGGCAGGTACCTGCCGCTGCTGAGCCTGCGCGAGCTGCTGGGACTGGACGCGCCGGCAGCGGCGGGCGAGGACCCGGCCGCGCACGGCGACGGCGGCGACGAGGAGGGCATCGTGATCGTGATCGACAGCGAAGAGACGCGCCTGGCCTTGCGGGTGGATGCGCTGCTCGGCCAGCACCAGGTGGTCATCAAGAGCCTGGAGACGCACTACCGCAAGGTCCCGGGCATCTCCGGCGCCACCATCATGGGCGACGGGCGCGTCGCGCTGATCCTGGATGCCGCCGGGCTCGGCCGCCTGGCCAGCCGCCAGCGGCGCGAGCGCGCCACCGCGGTCCCGTCCGCCGCGTCGGCAGCGCCGGCAGCGCCTGTCGTGGCCGCGGCGGCCACCCCGTGCGGCGATTCGAACCGCTCCATGTCCTGCGCGATCCCGGCCATGGCGGACCACGCCGCGTCGGGTGCGCGGCCTTCCCATCACCCGCTCCCGTCGGCAGCCCGACCAGCCCCATGAACACCACCTCCACCCTTGCGGCCGCCGAGCGCGCCAGCGCCTCCGCCCCGGCCGTCGCCGCCGCCGCCGCCGCCACGGGCATGCTGACCTTCCGACTGGGCGCCGAGCACTACGCCATCGACATCCTGCAGGTCCAGGAGATCCGCGGTTGCGAGGCCGTCACACGCATCGCCAACGCCCCGCGTTCGATCAAGGGCGTGATCAACCTGCGCGGCAGCATCGTGCCCATCATCGACATGCGCATCCGCCTGGGCCTGCCGGAGGCGAGCTACGACGCCTTCACGGTGGTCATCATCGTGAACGTCGGCGCGCGCGTGGTGGGCATGGTGGTGGATGCGGTCTCGGACGTGGTGAGCCTGGGTCCCGGGCAGATCCAGCCCGGCCCGGCCATGGCCGCGATCGACCAGGGCTGCATCACCGGACTGGGCACGCTCGACGACCGCATGCTGATCGTGCTGGACGTGCAGGCGCTGCTGGCCGACCTGGACGCGCCATGAGGCCCGGGCGCGCCGAAGTCCCCGAGCGACCCGGACGAGCCGGGCCGGCGCCGGCCGGCGAGCGCGACTTCGCCTTCCATCCGAACGACTTCCGGCGCGCGCGCGCGCTCATCCGCGCGCGCGCGGGCATCGCCATCGCCGAAGGCAAGCAGGAGATGGTCTACAGCCGGCTGGCGCGCCGCGTGCGCGCCAGCGGACTGGGCAGCTTCGAAGCCTATCTCGACCATCTCGAGGGCGCGCGCGACGATGCCGAGTGGGAACACTTCACCAACGCCCTGACGACCAACCTGACCTCGTTCTTCCGCGAGGCGCATCACTTCGGACTGCTCGCGCGCCATCTCAGGGGCCTCTCGCGCGCGCGGCCGCTGCGTATCTGGAGCTGCGCGGCTTCCACCGGCGAGGAGCCCTATTCGATCGCCATGGCCATGGCCGAGGCCTTCGACACCCTGACCCCGCCGGTGCGCATCCTGGCCACCGACATCGACACCCAGGTGCTGGGCGTGGCGCAGGCCGGGGTGTACGACGCCCAGCGCGTGGCCGGCCTGGAGGCGACCCGCCTGCGGCGCTTCTTCCAGCGCGGCGCGGGCGCGCACGCGGGGCAGGTGCGCATCAGGCCCGAACTCGCCGCGCTGGTGCACTTCCGCCCGCTCAACCTGCTGGGCGAGTCGTGGCCGGGGCTGCAGCCGTTCGATGCCATCTTCTGCCGCAACGTGATGATCTATTTCGACAAGCCCACGCAGTACACGGTGCTCGGCCGCCTGACCCGGGTGCTCGAGCGCGACGGCCTGTTCTTCGCCGGGCACTCGGAGAGCCTGCTGTTCGCCTCGGACCTGCTGCGACTGCGCTCGCACACGGTCTACGAGCGCGCACCGGCCGGCCCGGGTGCCCCGACCGCCGTCGCCGAAGGGGCGAGCGCATGACGCGCCCGCTGATGCAGGCGCCCAGCACGAAGGTGTACTTCGAGCCCGCGTTCCAGTCGCGCGCCGCGCGCATCCTGCCCGGGGAGTACCACGTCACGCGAGACGACCTGGCGATCGTGACGGTGCTGGGTTCGTGCGTGGCCGCGTGCCTGCGCGACCCCGACAGCGCCATCGGCGGCATGAACCATTTCCTGCTGCCCGACGTGGCCCACGGCCAGGACGCCGAGGGCGCCTCGGCGCGCTATGGCACCTATGCCATGGAGGTGCTGATCAATCGGCTGATCCAGCTCGGGGCCCGGCGCGACCGCCTGCAGGCCAAGGTCTTCGGCGGTGCCCATGTGCTGCCGGGCATGCACCGGCTCAATGTCGGCCAGCGCAACGCGCGCTTCGTGCTCGACTTCCTGCGCACCGAGCGCATCGCGGTGCTGGCGAGCGACCTGGAGGACGACTGCGCGCGCAAGGTCGCGTACTTCCCGCGCACCGGCATCGCGCGCGTCAAGCGCCTGGTGGATGCCGACGCCGGGCGCGGCGCCGGCGCGCTGGCGCGGCGCGAGCAGCGCTATCGCGCCGAGGTCGCGATAGCGCCGCTGGCCGGCGAGGTCGAGCTGTTCGACCAGGACGCGCCATGACGAGCCCGGTCGCGATTCCCCCGAAGGCGGCGCCACGCAGGAAGATCCGCGTGATGATCGTCGACGACTCGGCCCTGGTGCGCCAGGTGCTCTCGACCATCGTCAATGCCCAGGCCGACATGGAGGTGGTGGCCACCGCGGCCCATCCGGTCATGGCGCGCGACACCCTGCGCGAGGTCGAGGCCGATGTCATGACGCTGGATGTCGAGATGCCCCTGATGGATGGCATCGAGTTCCTGCGCCGGCTCATGGCCGCGCGTCCGATGCCGGTGGTGATGGTCTCCACGCTGACCGAGCGCGGCAGCGACATGACCCTGCGCGCGCTCGAGCTCGGGGCCGTAGACTTCATCTGCAAGCCGCGCCTGGGCGTGGCCGAGGGCCTGCGCTCCTATGCGCGCGAGCTGTGCGAGAAGCTGCGCGTGGCCGCGGCGGCGCGCATGCCCCGGCGCGTGCGCCGGAGCGCTCCGGTCGCGGCCGCCGGCACCGGCCTCGGTGTCCCGCCGCGCACGGGCTTCGGGTCCTGCGGCGCGCGCGTGATCCTGGTGGGTTCGTCCACCGGCGGCACCGAGGCGGTCCGCGAGCTGCTCGAGGGCCTGCCCGCCGATGCGCCGCCGATCCTGGTGGCCCAGCACATGCCCGAGCATTTCACGCGCTCGTTCGCCCAGCGCCTGGACGGGCTCACGCATTTCCACGTGCGCGAGGCCGAGGACGGCCAGGTCGCCCGCGCCGGCGATGTCTTCATCGCCCCGGGCCACTCGCACCTGCTGCTGCAGCGCCATCCCGGCGGCGGCTATGTCACGCGCCTGTCGCGCGCCGATCCCGTCAACCGCCATCGCCCCTCGGTCGACGTGCTGTTCCATTCGGCCGCGCAGATCGCGCGCGGCCATGCCATCGGCATCATCCTCACGGGCATGGGGCGCGACGGCGCCGCCGGCCTGCGCGCCATGCATGATGCCGGCGCGCGCACCTTCGCCCAGGACGAGCGCAGCTGCGTCGTCTTCGGCATGCCGCGCGAGGCCATCGCCGCCGGTGGGGTCGACGAGGTCGTGCCGCTCGACGCCCTGGCCGCGCGCGTGCGCGACTGCCATGGCGTCACCCACGCCCACAAGGATTGACCGGGGCCCGGTGCCCCACTGGAAGGACCCATGCTGGAATCGATCGAACCCACGGCTGCGTCACCCGACGAGGGCCCGAGCGTGCTGCTCGGGCGCCAGCCGATCGTGGACCGCACCGGTGCCCTGGTGGCCTACGAACTGCTGTTCCACGGGCACGACGGGACCGGGGACTCGATTCCCGCGGACGACCCCGCCGCCACCGAGCAGGTGATCCTGAACGCGATCGCGCAGTTCGGCGTCGCCGGCGCGCTGGGGCCGCATCGCGGCTTCGTCCATGCCGGGCGCGGCGCGCTCGGCTTGGACAGCCTGCTGCTGCTGGAGCCGGCGCGCTTCACGATCGTGGTGCGCGGCGCCGACATGGCCGACGCGGCGGTGCCGGCGGCCTGCCTGCGCCTGCGCCAGGCCGGCTTCCAGATCGCGCTCGACGATGTCGCGGCGCTGCCGCCGTGCCCGCCCCGGGTGCTCGAAGCGGCGGACATTGTCAGGGTCGACCCCCATGGCGTCGGCTGCACCGACCTGTCCGGGCTGGTCGCCGCGGCCCATGCGGCGGGTTGCGCCGTGCTGGCCACGCAGGTCGAGACCCGCGAGCAGTACCGCTGGCTGTATGGCCAGGGCGTCGACCTGTTCCAGGGCTATTTCTTCGCCCGGCCCGAGCTCCTGCGCCAGCACCAGGTTAGTCCCTCGCAGGCGGCGCTGCTCAAGCTCGTCGGCGTGCTCGCCAGCGATCCGAGCCTGGCCCGGCTGCAGCTGGAGGTGAAGCGCCATCCGATGCTGCTGGCCCAGTTGATGAAGCTGGCCGGCTCGGCGCTCGTCGCGGGCCGTCCCGACCTCACGGTCGGCGAGGCCATCGCGCGCGTCGGCACGCGCCAGCTCGCGCGGCTCGCCCAGCTGTTGCTGTTCGCCAGTGGCGGGCAGCTGCCGCTGGAGGACGATCCGCTGCTGCAGCTGGTCCACACGCGGGCACGCTTCTTGGAGTTGCTGGCCGAGTCGCTGTGGCCCGAGGACGCCGTGCTGGTCGATGCCGCGTTCCAGACCGGCATCTATTCACTGATGCATGTCGTCACCCTGCAACCCAGCGAGGAGCTGCTGGCGCAGGTCGGCACCAGCCTGCGCATCCGCCTGGCCATCCTGCAGTCCGAAGGCCGCCTCGGCGACCTGCTGCAGATCGCGGAGTTCATGGAAGGCTTCCGGACCGACCGGCCGGCCCACGTGCTGACGCGGCATGGCCTGTGCACCGCGCGCATCGGCACGCTGTTCGCCCGGGCGACGGGCGAGATCCTTTCCAGCACATGAGAGCATCCGGAGTTGTTAACTTTCTCACTCGTAGTAAGTTAAATGATATACAAGTTTCATTTGTATCATTTTTAGGGTTATCATTTCTTCTGAGTCGAGCGAACGATCCAGCGTTTCGGTAGGACTCAGGAGCATGAAACCATGAATTTTGTTACATCGTCGCAGTCCCAGGGTTTTTCCACATCGGCTTGGCAGGCCCTCGAACGCGCCGCGGTCAAGCGCCGTTCCGCCGCCACCGTTCTGAAGCTGCTGACCCGCCTGGTGCAGTCCGGTCTGGCATCGCGCAGCGGGATCGCGACGGACCTGACCTGCACGCTGCCCCCGCGATCGAACTGCGAGACGCTGGTGCCGGTCATCGACGCTCCGTTCGAGCAGTGGGCGGCCCTGACCGATGCCTATGCCGAGCAGTTCCTGCGCATGCAGCGCGGCGAGAAGGGCGCCCGCGACAAGGCGATGTCGCTCTCGCAGGAGATGCTGCGCATGGGCGAATCCATGAAGTGCACCACCTGAGGCACCACGACCACGCCCGGGAGCGGGCGTCTCAGCCAGCGGCCCGGCACAGCGCGTCGACCCGGCTCCGCAGCCGACGCCAGTCGGCATCCAGGGTGGCCTGCGCATGGTGGGCGGCGGCGGCCTGTTCCAGCCGGCGCGCCAGGACATGCGCCTCGGTGTCGCCGATGAGCAGCAGCACCGCCTTGAGGTTGTGCGCGACGCGTCGCAACGCCGCCGCGTCGCCGGCCGCGCAGGCCCGGTCGCCGGCTTCCACGTCGAGCGGCAGCTGCGCCACGCAGCTAGCGAAGAACTCGTCGAACAGCGAGGCCCGACCCCCGAAGTGATCCGCGATGGCGCGTTCGCGCTGCGTGGCTCCCAGGCGCGAGGCCGCATCTGGCGGCGCGGCGGACGCGACGATGTGACCGGCGTCCAGGGCCTGCTCCACGCAGGCGATCAGGTCGGCATAGGGCACCGGCTTCTCCAGCACCCGGAAGACCTTCAGCTCGGCCGCCTGGGCATGCACGGCAGCCGTAAGGCCGGCGCTGAGGATCACGATCGGCAGCCCCGCGTGCGAGGGATCTTGGCGCAGGGCGCGAAACACGTCCATCGCATGGCCGTCGGGCAGCATCAGGTCGGAGATCAGCAGGTCGGCGCCACCGGGTTTAAGCTGCCGCCACAGCTCGGCGATGCAGGGCGCATGGGTGAGTTCGATCGGCAGCTCGGCCAGCGCCATGCCGATGAAGCGGCGGATCATGGCGTCGTCCTCCAGCACCAGGATGCGGCGGCGCCGGGTCACAAGGCCCCCGCGCCCGCAGGTCCCATCACCGCGCGGATCTGGTGCGGGAGTTCGCTCACAATGCGCGGCTTGTGCACGATCGGCACGCCCTGCAGGGCGAACAGATAGGGTTCGAGGTCCTGCTCCTCCAGCGAGGTCAGGACGATCAGGCGGCTCTCGGCGAACTGCAGGTGCGAGCGCAGACTGGTGATCAGGGTGGCGCCATCCATCCCCGGCAACAGGATGTCCACGATCAGCAGCGCGGGCTGCAGCTGGCCGGCCATGGCCAGGCCGGCGAAGCCATCGTCGGCCACGTGCAGCTCGAACGCCGGGAACTCGCTGCGCAGCAGCATCGAGGCGAGCTTCTGGTAGTGCTTGGAGTCCTCGATCAGCAGCACCTTGACCCGGCCGCTCGCGGGCGCCGCCACGGCCGGCGCGGCCGGTGCCTCGGCGACGCGGCGCTCCGGCGCGCCGCCGTCCTGGCGCCGCTGCAGGAAGGCCTCTACGGAGGCGCGGCTGATGCGGCGATGGCCGCCAGCGGTCTTCCAGGCCGACAGTTCGCCACGGTCGACCATCAGCTGGACCGAGCGCACCGCCAGTCCCAGGATCTGGGCGACATCCCGCGTGCTGTAGTCCGTGCCGGGAGAAGGCGTGGGCGGGTTCATGGTGGCGTGAATTCTGTCCGAAAAGGCGTGGAAATGGTAAATATGATTTTCATGTTTGTATCATTTGTAGCGATAATTGGGACTCCATCGAAAGCTTCCCGGATTCCCATGAACAGCATTCTGATCGTCGATGATCACTCCGATATCCGCCGACTCATCCGCATGACGCTGGAATTCGCGGGGCATGGCACTGAGGTCGCCGAAGCGGGCGATGGCGAGACCGGTCTGGCGCTCGCGCGCGAATTGCGGCCCGATGTCGTGATCACCGATGTCATGATGCCCGGCTCCACCAGCGGGCTCAGCCTGTGCCAGACCCTGAAGTCCGATCCGGCGCTGGCCGGCACCGCCATCATCATGATCTCCGCCAAGGGCCGCGCCGAGGATCGGCTGGCGGGCCTGGAAGCGGGCGCGGAGGCCTATCTGGTCAAGCCCTTCAGTCCACTCGAGTTGGTGAAGACGCTCGAGCGCCTGGGCGTCTGCGCATGACTGCGGCGCAGCCCGGGGGCGACCAGCGTTTCGACGCGGCGGCCTCGGCCCAGATGGAGACGCTGGTGTCCGACCTGGGCAAGATGTACCAGGAGCGCAACGACGCCCTGCGCGAGGTCGTCGCCGCGCACCAGGACACGCTCTACAAGCTGGCCCTGGCCGCCGAATACAAGGACGACGACACGGGCGTGCACATCGTGCGCATCGGCGTCCTGGCCGAGGCGCTGGCGCTCGCGCTCGGCCAGAGCCGGACCTGGTCGGCGATGCTGCGCAAGGCCGCTCCGATGCACGACATCGGCAAGATCGGCATCCCCGACGCGATCCTGAAGAAGCCGGGCGGCTTCACGGCGGACGAGCGGGTGGTGATGAACCGGCATCCGGAGATCGGCGCCGAGATCCTCGGCCAGTCGCGCGTCCCGCTGTTCCAGATGGCGGCGGAGATCTCGCTGTTCCACCACGAGCGCTTCGACGGAAAGGGCTATCCCCGGGGCATCGCCGGCACCGACATCCCCCTGGTCGGGCGCATCGTCTCGGTGGTCGACTTCTTCGATGCCCTGTCGATGACGCGCTGCTATCGTCCCGCCTTCTTCGACGAGCAGGTCAAGAGCATGCTGCTGGACGAGCGCGGCAATGCCTTCGATCCCCGCGTCGTCGATGCGCTGATGGATGATTGGGAATCCTTCGTGGCGCTGCGTGACCGCGTCACGGAGAGCCGCATCACCTTCCGGGACCTGATCCAGGCCCCGAACCACGAATGGAGCCTGGCATGACATCCAGATCACTCGCCGCCATCGGCGCCGCACTGACCCTCGCCCTGGCCGCCGGCCTGGCCGCGCGGGACAGCCATGCCGGTCCGGTGGCCGACCGCGTCGCCGCCGCCGGCACGGTGCGGGTCTGCATCTGGCCCGACTACTACGGCATCACCTATCGCAATCCGCGCAACCAGGCCCTCACCGGCATCGATGCCGAGCTCTCCGAGCAGCTGGCGCTGGACCTGCGCGTGCAGCTGCGGTACGTCGACTCGTCGTTCGCGACGCTGATCCAGGACCTGGAGGGCGACAAGTGCGATGTCGCCATGTTCGCCATCGGCATGCTGCCGCAGCGGCTCGAACGCCTGCGCTTCACCAGGCCCTACCTGCGCAGCGACATCTATGGCGTCACCACCAAGGGCAATCGGGTGGTGCGCGGCTGGGACGACATCGACAAGCCCGGCGTGCAGGTGGGCGTGCAGGCCGGGACCTTCATGGAGCCGGTCATGACGCAATCGCTGAAACAGGCCCGCCTGGTGGTGGTGGCGCCACCGACCACGCGCGAGCGCGAGCTCGAATCGGGCCGCATCGACGTCTACATGAGCGACTACCCCTATACCCGCCGCCTGCTGGACAACGCCGACTGGGCCGAGCTGATCCGGCCGCCCAAGCCGTTCCACGTGCTGCCCTATGCCTATGCCGTCAAGCCCGGCGACGACGCCTGGCTGCAGACGATGGAGAAGTTCGTCGAGCGCATCCACGCCGACGGCCGGCTCGATGCCGCGGCGCGGCGCAACGGCCTCGGCGCCATCGTGGCGCGCTGAACACCATGCGCACGCCTCAGGCGCAACGCTGGCCGACCCATCGCCTGGTCCTGGCGGTCGGCCTGTTCCTGGCGCTCCTGATGCTGCTGACCTCGGCCGTCATCTTCCTGCAGGTCCGCGCCGCCGTCGTCCAGGAGCAGCAGAAGCGCAACGCGCTCTATGCGCGCGTGCTGGAGAACTACGTCACACGCAGCATCGACACCGCCGCACTGACGCTCGCCGGCATCGCCAACGACCTGGGCGTGCCGCTGACCGCCACGCCCGCGGCCGTGTCGGCCAACCTGCGCCAGATCCTGGTGAGCCTGCCCCAACTGCGCTCGCTGGCCGTCGTCCAGCCCAATGGCGTGGTGCTGGCCGCCAGCGATCCCGCCGACATCGGACGCCGGGTCGACCTCAGCCGCCTCGGCACCTTTCCAGCGCAGGCCAGTCACGTGCTCGGCAGCTACCTGCCCGGACGCGGGCTGGCGTCCATCATGCCGGGCAGCCGGGCCGCGAAGTCGCCCGATCCGGTCGGCTTCATCCCGCTGATGCAGCGCGCGCGCGCGTCGTCGGGCGAGGTCGTGGTGGTGGCGCTCATCCACGCGGAAGGCCTGATCAACCAGATGCGGCTGACGATCAACGAGCCATCGAGCCGCGCGGCGCTGACCAACTACGAGGGTCTCCTGTATGGCGACACCGGCAGCGCGGCGCCCGACACCTCGCTGGCCGGGCACGCGGTGTTCAGGCAGTTCCTGCCCCGCATCGAACACGCCACCTACGAGGGACCGGGCATCGCCCCCGAGGTCCAGACTGGCGCCTTCCGCGTCTCCAGCGCGTGGCCGCTGGTGGTGCTGGTGGAGCGGCCGCTGGAGAGCGTGATCTCGGCCTGGCTGCTGGGCATCCGGCCGCAGCTGATGGTCGCGGCCTTCGCGATCCTGGCGGTCGTGGTCCTGACGGTCGTCGCCTCGCGCAGCCTGAAGGCGCGCGAGGAGGCGCGCCGCAGCCGCGACAAGCTGCTGGCGAAGATCGCGCACAGCGAGCAGGAGCTCAGCGTCATCGTCCGCAGCGTGCAGGAGTTCCTGTTCCGCACCGACACGACCGGCGCGCTGACCTTCGTCAATGCGCACTGGATGAGCGCTTCCGGCGAGGCGCGCGAATCGATCCTGGGCAGCCGGCTCGAGGACATGGTGGCGCCGCAGGAGCGGCCGCACGTGCGGGCGCTGCTGCAGGTCGGATCGAATTCCGGCGTGCGCATGGCGACCCTGACCTTCTGGGCCGCGACCACGCATCCGAGGCGGGTCGACATCGCCCTGGTGCCGCTGCACGAGGGCGACCGGATCACCGGTTTCGCGGGCAGCGCGGTCGACATCACGGCGCGCGAGGAGGCCGAGGCCCGCCTGGGCGAGCAGCTCGCGTTCATGGCGCTGCTGCAGGACATGAGTCCGCTGCCCATGTCGCTGCGCGACATGTCGGGCAGCTACGTGGATGTCAACCGCGCCTGGCTCGAATTCTTCGGCTTGCCCAGGAGCCAGGTCATCGGAAAGACCAAGCTGCTCGTCGTCCAGGATGCCGAGGCGCGGGTGCACGAGGCCCAGGACCAGCGCCTGAAGGGGATCGGCACGCCGATCCAGTACGAAGCCGCATTCACGCGGGGCCAGGGCGACCGCCGCGACATGCTGATCGACAAGGTGCTGGTGCCCGGCCGCGACGGCCAGCCCCACGGCATCCTGACCACCTTCATGGATGTCACCGAACTGCGCGACGCCTCCCGCGCGACGCAGGAGGCGCGGGAGGTGGCGGAGGAGACTTCGCGCGCCAAGAGCGAATTCATCGCCAACGTCAGCCACGAACTGCGCACGCCGCTGCAGTCGATCATCGGCTTCTCCGAGCTGGGCGCCGGCCGCGTGCGCGCCGATCCGATGGTCACCGAGATGTTCAGCGACATCCTGGCCTCGGGACAGCGCATGCTGGCGCTGGTCAACGACCTGCTGGACGTCGCCAAGATCGAGAGCGCCGTCGGTACCATCCACCTGGAGCGCACCGACCTGCGGCCCCTGCTGCGCGGCGTATTGCGCGAACTCGATCCGCTGATCAACGCGAAGCGCCTGACCATCGAACTGCGGCTGCCGGCGGCGTCGTTGTCGACCAAGGTCGATCCCTTCCGCTTCCAGCAGGTAATGCGCAACGTGCTGGCCAACGCGATCCGCTTCTCGCCGGTGGGCGAACTGATCCAGCTCGGCGCCCGCCATGCCTCGGACCACAGCATCCATGTCTGGGTGCGCGATCAGGGACCGGGCATCCCGGCCAGCGAGCTGGAGGACATCTTCAATGCCTTCGTGCAGTCCAGCAAGACCAAGGACGGCTCCGGCGGTACCGGCCTAGGGCTGGCCATCTGCAGGAAGATCCTGGACGCGCATCGCGGCACGATCAGCGCCCGCAACGTCGACGGCGGCGGCGCTTGCTTCGACATCCTGCTGCCGCCCAACGATTTCACCGACACGATGCCCGGCGTACTGGCCGAGCTGGTCTGAAGGCCAGGTACCGGCACGCCTGGTGGACGACTCGCCATGCCGGTCCGGCGCGCCTGCCTGGCGCCCGGCGCATTGCATTCGCCCGCGAATCCTCATGCAATCCTGATGCAACTGGGCAATGCCATTGCATGGTTGCCCCTTGGGCACCGGCGCCGCGCCGGTCAACCTGATTGCGATGTCCGGCCGCACGCGGTCCAAGACGATTTGGCTGGCCAGCGGCGACGAGAGCATCGTGGCGCCCGTGCTGACCTTGCGTAAGTTCCTAGGCGCCGTCGGTTGGCTGGCCGTGAGCGACCAGTTCAGCCTGCGGGCCAGCGACATCGGCGCGCCGGGGACGGTGACGACCACCGGTGCGAGCACGGCTGTTGCCTCGGGGCCCCTGAGCTTCGTCGGCAGCGCCGGCGCCAGCTACACGCTCGACGAGGTGATGGCCGCCGACAGTGCCACGCCGCTGTCGCGCTACTAAGCCTTGGTCGCCTGCGTTGACGCCCTGGGATCGACGGACGTCTCGGCCGTGACGATTAGGCCAATCCAGCTGGAGACCAGGTATGGCGAGAGACGGTGAGCTGCTTCAGCGTAACGCACGCGTTGGATGACCGCTATGCCGTGGGCATCTACGACACACCGCTGGGCAGCTACGCTATGGAGTTCGTGAACGGCTGGGGCTGGCTGGCGGCCCCGGCGAGCGACTTCGTGTCGTCCGCCGACCCCTACGACGGCCTGCCTGCGCCGGCGTCGCCCGTCACACCCTGAGCATCGCGCCGGGCCACCCCCACGCCGAGGTCGAGGACGCCGAAGGAACCGGCGTCCCCGGCACGGCCCCAGCCTTCAGCGGCCATGTGCGACGGCAGGCCGGGGGAGGCGACGCGGTCCCGCTCAGGCCGCCGCCAGTTCCGCCGGCGTCTTGTACTTTTGCACCTGCGCGAAGCGCCGCACCAGGTAGTCGCCCGACAGCACCGGCGCGTGGCGCGGCGGCTCCTCGGCCGACCGGAACTGCGGCAGGCACGCCACCGGCGCCGCGTAGTCGAGGTTGAAGAAGGTCGGGATCGAGAAGCGCTCGCGCCCCGTGCGGTTGGCCACGCGATGCGGGTTGGAGACGTAGGTGTCGTTGGTCCAGACCTTGACCATGTCGCCCAGGTTCACTACCAGCGTGTCCTCGATGTAGGGCGCGGCGACCCACTCGCCATCGCGCGTGCGCAGCTCCAGGCCGCCGATCGGGTCCTGCGCCAGCAGCGTCAGCATGCCGTAGTCGGTATGCGCGGCGGCGCCGAGTTCGAGCGCCGTCGGGCTCGACTGCGGCGGATAGTGGAACAGCCGCGACTGCACCATCGGCTTCTGGCACCACTGCAGGAAGAAGTCCTCGCGCTGGTCGAGCGCCCGCGCGAAGATGCGCAGCAGCCGCTTGCCGAGCTCGACCGCGTGGTCGAAGTACGTCTGCGCCGCGTCGCGCAGCCAGGGCTTGTCCTCGGGCCAGCGGTTGGGGCCGTGCAGGGGCAGGCCGGCGCGCACGTCCGGGTCGTCCACCGGCAGGTCGATGCCCAGTTCGTAGCTCTCCTTCAGGTCGGGCTTGTGGCCCGGATGCTGCGTCACGCCGTAGGGCATGAAGCCGCGCCGGAAGCGCTCGTCGATCAGGTCCCGGCGCCGCTCCTCCTCGGACAGGGAGAAATAGCGGCGGGTGGCCTCGAACACCGCGTCGACGGCCGCGCGCGGGATGCCGTGGTTGCGGATGTAGAGGAAGCCGGTGTTGGTGCAGGCGGCCTTGAACTGCGCGACCAGTGGCTCGATCGGGCCGCCAGCGAGCCAGTCGCCGAGGTCGAGGATGGGCATCTCGGTGGCCGAGGCGCGGCGCGGGGCGTCGACCTGGAGGTCGGGGGTCGGGTCGATGGCGGGCATGGGTTTCTCCTTGGATGGGGGCCGGAACGACGCCGGCGGCGGGTGGGGGATCGGTCGCGTCGCGTCGCGGCCCGGCTCAGGCGCCGCGCGACAGGTCGGTGAAGGCATCGGTCCAGAAGATGACCCGGCGGGCGACCAGGCGCATCAGGGCGTGCAGCGCCAGGCCGATGAGCGAGAGCACGACCAGGATGGCGAACATGCCGGCGGCATCCATGGAGAAGTTGCGCTGCAGGATCAGGTAGCCCAGGCCGGCCTGCGCGCCGACGAACTCGCCGACGATGGCGCCGATCACGGCCAGCACGATGCCGATGTCCAGCCCGGCGAACACATAGGGCAGCGCGTGCGGCAGCCGCACCATGCGGAACACGTGCCAGGGCGAGGCCGTGAAGGCCTTCATGAGCTCGATCTGCTCGCGCGGCGCCGAGCGCAGCCCGACGATGGTGTTGGCCAGCACCGGGAAGAACACGATCGTCGCGGTGATCACCACCTTGGAGGTGGTGTCGAAGCCGAACCACAGCACGAACAATGGCGCCACCGCCACCTTGGGCACGGTCTGGAAGGCGATCACGTAGGGATAGAGCACCGCCTCGAGCAAGGCGCTCTGGCCGATCAGCGCGCCCAGCACCAGCCCGAACAGGGCGCCGAAGGCGAAGCCGGCCAGGATCTCGTAGAGCGTCACGCCCAGGTGCGTGAGGATCTCGCCCGAGGTGACCAGGTCGGCCAGCGCGCGCAGCACGGCCAGCGGCCCCGGGAAGATCAGCGGCGAGACCTGCAGCCAGGCGACGGCGACGTGCCACAGCGCCATGACGCCGACGAAGAAGGCCGCCATCAGCAGGCGGCGGCGCGTCGGCGTGAGGCCGGCCGGGCCGGGCGCCGGCGCCGCGGGCGCCATCGGGGCGGCGGCCGACGTGGCGCGGGAGGGGACGGCCGCCGGCTCCGGCGCGCCGGGCCGCAGGGCGAGGGTGGGGGTGTCGTTCATCAGTCGAGTCCTCCGGCCGCGTTCAGGTTGGCGCGGATGCCCGAGACATAGGTGCCGAAGCGGTCGGTGTTGATCATGGCCAGCGAGCGCGGATGGGGCAGGTCGACCTCGACGATCTGCGTCACCCGGCCCGGGCGCGGCGACATCACCACCACGCGGTCGCCCAGGAACACCGCCTCCGGGATGCTGTGGGTCACCAGCATGATGGTGGCGCCGGTGCGTTCCTTGAGCTTGTGGAGTTCGAGGTTCAGGGTCTCGCGCGTCATGGCGTCGAGCGCGCCGAAGGGCTCGTCCATCAGCAGCAGCATGGGATCGTTGACGAAGGCGCGTGCGATGCCCACGCGCTGCTGCATGCCGCCGGAGAGCTCGCCCGGGTACTTGGTGGCGAACTTCTCCAGGCCGACCAGCGCCAGGTAGTGCAGGGCGCGCTCGGTGGCGGCCTGGCGGTCGCGGCCCTGGATCTCGGCGGGCACCAGCACGTTCTGCAGCACGGTGCGCCAGGGCAGCAGCACCGGCGCCTGGAACACCACGCCGATGTCGCGGCTCGGCCCGGTGACCTGGCGGCCGCCGAGCGACACGGTGCCGCCGCTGGCGCGCTCCAGTCCCGCCAGGATGCGCAGCAGCGTGCTCTTGCCGCAGCCGCTCGGCCCGACCACGGTGACGAACTCGCCGCGCCGGACCTCGAAGCCGACATCCTGCAGGGCGACGACGTCGACGCCGTCCTTGGCGCGGAACAGCTTGTGCACGCCGTCGAAGGCGAAGGCCGGGGTCCCGTCCGGGGCCGTGGCCGTGGCGGGGGCACGGGCCGCGACCGGCGCGCGTTCCAGGGTCGAGGGGCTGTTCATGCGGTCTCCAGTTGCGTGAATTCCTGCTTCAGCGTCTCGATGAAGACGGCGGCGATCGGGCTGGGGGTGCGGCCCTCGCAGGTGCAGAGGGTCAGGCGCTGGTGCTTGACGCGCGAGTCGCGGATCGGCACGTAGCGGAAGCCCGGCATGTCCGCGCTGTCGCCCGGCCGGGCATTGACCAGCGCGACGGCCATGCCGGTCTCGGCCACCGAGCGCATCAGCTCGTAGGAGTTGGTGACCAGCACCTTGCGCGGCTCGATGCGCGCGCGGGCGAACATCTCGTCCTGGTCGCGCTTGGCGCTGATGGTCTCGTCAGGCATGGCCAGGCCATAGGCGGCGCAGTCCGACAGCTTGAGCGTCTCCAGCCGCGCCAGCGGATGGTGGTGGGCCACCAGCACGCAGGTCTCCAGCGTGCGCTCGTAGACGTGCTTCACGCGCAGCGAGGGCGGCGGGTTGAAGGTGATGGCGACATCGAGCTCGTCCTGGCCGATCAGCTCGATCAGCCGCGTCGTCGGCGCCACCTCGACCTGGTAGGTGATGCCGGGGTAGCGCGCGTTGAAGCGCTGCAGCAGGTCCGGCACGACCTCGCGCACGAAGGTCTCGACCACGCCCAGTCGCACATGGCCCTTGCGCAGGCCCTTGAGCGCCTCGATCTCCGAGCGCACGCGGTCGACCTCGTGGTCGACGTGCCGCACGTGGCGCATCAGCAGTTCGCCGGCCGCTGTCAGCCGCAGCACCGTGCGGCCGGGACCGCGCTCCAGCAGGGGCGCGCCCAGCTCGTCCTCCAGCAGGCCGATCTGCCGGCTGATGGCGGAGGCGGCCACGAACAGGCGTTCGGCCGCGGCGCGGATCGAGCCGGCGCTGACGACCTCGGCGAAGTAGCGCAGCGAGACCGCGGTGATCATGGGCAAGCGGGGCTCGCCGGGGTCGTCCAGGCGGGGCTGTCGCGGTCGTAGGCGTCGATGGCGGCCAGCGCGGCGGCGCGCTGCGCCGAGGGGATGAAGGCGGCGACGAAGCTGTTGCGCGCCAGCGCCACCAGGCGTTCGCGCCCCAGGTCCAGCGCTTCCTGGCAGGCCAGGTAGTTGTCGTTGACATAGCCGCCGAAGAAGGACGGGTCGTCGGAGTTGACGGTGACGCAGAGTCCGGCATCCATCAGCCGCTTCAGCGGATGCGCCGCCATCGATGGCACGACCCGCAGCTTGAGGTTGGACAGCGGGCACACCGTCAGCGGGATCCGGCGCCGCGCCAGCAGTTCCATCAGCGCCGGATCGTCGAGGCTGGCATTGCCGTGGTCGATGCGCTGCACCCGCAGCAACTCGACCGCCTCGCGCACATAGGCGGCGGGGCCTTCCTCGCCGGCATGGGCCACGACCCGGAAGCCGCGCTCGCGGCAGCGGCGGAAGAAGGTGGCGAACTTCGATGGCGGGTTGCCGACCTCGGCGCCACCGAGTCCGAAGCCCAGCAGCCGGTCGGCCCAGGGCATGGCGGCCTCCAGCAGCGCCAGGGCCTCCTCCTCGCTGCGATGGCGCTGGGCCAGCAGGATCAGGCCGCTGGTGATGCCGTCCTCGCAGCGGGCCTCCTCCATGGCGGCGAAGGTGCCTTCGAGCACGGTCGCCAGCGCCACGCCGCGCGCGGTGTGGCCCTGTGGGCCGAGGAACAGCTCCGCGTGGAGCACGCGGTCGGCATGGGCGCGCGCCAGGTAGGCGCGCGTCACGTCGCGGAAGTCGGCCGCGCGCAGCAGCACGCGGCAGCCGTCGTAGTAGAGGTCGAGGAAGGACTGCAGGTCCTGGAAGTGGTAGGCCTCGCGCAGCGCGGCCTCCGAGCTCCAGCCGATCCGCACGTCGTTGCGCCGCGCCAGCTCCAGGAACAGGCCGGGCTCGATCGAGCCCTCGATGTGCATGTGCAGCTCGGCCTTGGGCAGGCCGGCGATGAAGGCGGCCGGGGTCATGCGCCGGCGCCGGCGCAGGCCTTGGCGGCGTCGACGACGGCCTGGTGGTCGAAGCGGTTGATGGCCTCGACGAAGCCCGGGCGGTCGATCAGCAGCGTCGCCGGGGGCACGGTGCGCTTGATGGTGCCGTCCTTGCGCATGAAGTCCTGCATGCGGCCATAGGCCGCCGGATCGAGCGCGCCGATCAGCTTGCCGCCGTTGAGCTCGAAGGCGCCCTTCATGGCCTGCAGCTGGGCCTCCAGCAGGCGCATGTCGGCGCGCACCAGCGTCGCCTCGTCGGCGCCGGTGGGCCTGGTCGAGGGATAGTTCTTCCAGTGCAGCCGCAGCGCGCACATGGGGTTGGTCTGCGCGAACAGCGTGGCCTTGGCGGCGCCGCGCGAGATCGCCTCGACCATGGCCGGATCGGCGTCGATGGTCTTCTGCAGCGTGCCGAAGGTGAAGTCCGGCAGGGTGCGCCAGGCCGGGTCGACCAGCACGCGCAGCCGGGCGCCGGCGTTCTCGAAGCCCGCCAGGGCGGAGCCCCAGAACATCAGGGCCTGCACGCGGTCGGACTTGAGCGCTTCCAGGGCCGGCGCGCCGGCGCCGGTGGCGATCAGCTGGACGTCGGTGTCGGGGTTGAGGCCATTGGCGCGCAGGTAGCCCTTGAGCAGCGAGACGCCGCCGGTGCCGAGGCTGAAGATGCCGATCCTCTTGCCCTTGAGATCGGCCACGCCCTTGATCGGGCCGTCCTGCATCACGCCCACGCCCCAGTCGATCACGCCGGTGCCCATCAGGCCGCGCACGGGGACGTTGTTCTCGGTGTTGGCCTGGATCAGGCCGGTCGAGTTGAGCTGCGCGAAGTCGACCGCGCCACCGACCATCTGCTGGATGCCCTGCAGCGAGCCGGCGACCGTGATGACCTTGACGTCGTAGCCCTCGTCACGCCAGTAGCCCAGCACCACCGGCAGCGTCAGCCAGGGATAGGTGACGTTGAGCACCTGCGTGCCCACCGCGATGGTCACGGGCCGCAGCGCCTTGGCCGGCGCCTGCGCGGCGGCCTGGCACGTGGCCACCAGGGCCAGGCAGAACAGGGCGAGCGCGCGCGCTCCGGGGAGGTTGAATGAGGGCATGGGGAGGCGGTCCGTGAGGGGCGAGACGAGGGGGAGCGGCAAAGCTAACAGGGGGTCGGTGATTCCTAAACCACCCATTTCAGCGGTCTATGTGCACCGGATTCGCACATCGGGCGGGAGGGCCGGCGGCCGGGGAGCCGAGCGGGGGTTTCAGCCGGGGTGGCCGGCATCGACGACCACGAGGATCGTCTCGTCGAGCACGAACTCCTCGAGGTTGGTGCCCGGTCCGCCCCGGTCGACGACGATGAAGTCGCGCACCTCGTCGAGCGCGAGCAGCGGGTGGTGCCAGATGCCGCGCGCGTAGTTGACGCCCTGCCAGCCCTGGCTGACGAAGGCGCGCGGCGGGCCGGGCCGGCCACCGGCATCCGGCGCCACCACCACCAGGTAGGGCGCCGCCACCAGCGGCACGAAGGCCTGGGAGCCCAGCGGATGGCGCTCCATCAGGCGCAGGCGCACCGGCGGCGCGTGGGGCTGCGCCCGGAACAGGTTGATCAGCGGCCGGCCACCCTCGGCCGCGACGTCGACCGTGGCCAGGTCGTGGAAGCGGATCGTGGTGCCGGCGTTGATCGGCAGCTGCGTCGCGCCGGCCAGTTCGATGACGTCGCCGAAGGGCGCGAAGGCGATGGCGTCGAGCGGCTCGGCGCGCAGGACCGTGGTGCCCGTCATGGCCGTGGCGACGCCGGCAGCGATCCGCCGGCACCGTCGCCATCGTCCTCGCGCTCGCGCACCGGACCGATCGAGGCGAAGCGCTGGCGCATGAAGTTGGCCACGTGCGGGGTGAATTCCATGAAGCCCTTGGCGGCGTGGAACTCCGGCGTGTCGTAGACCCAGTCGCCGGCGATCTCGTAGATCGCCGCATAGCGCGGGCCGCCTTCGAGCGAGACGAAGCGCCGCGCCGACAGCCAGCCCGGGCAGGCCAGCAGGGCCGGCAGGTGGACCTCGTCGTACCAGCGGTTGAAGGCCGCGTCGTGCGCCGGGTCGACGTCGACGCGCACCATGTGCAGTTGCACGGGGCGATCGGCGCTCATGCCGCCTCCCGCGCCGCGACGTCGACGCGCGGCTTGAGGCGCGGGAACTTCAAGGTCGCCTCGGCCTTGAGCACTTCCAGGCCGGCCTCGTTGGTGGCGCTGGCCTGCCAGACCACGCTGCGCGTCTGCGCGTTCATCTGGGCGATCCAGACCTTGAACTCGATGGTGTCGCCATAGAACACCGGGCCGGTGAACCAGAAGCGGTCCTCGATCGACACCCCCAGGGTGCCGGCCAGCTCGGCCGAGAGCACGCTGGTGCAGATGCCCGCGACCATGATGCCGGGCGCCAGGCGGCGGCCGAAGCGGGTGGTGGCGGCATAGGCATCGTCGACGTGCACCGGGCCGAAGTCGCCGGTGGCGGCGATGTAGAGCGCGCCGTCGGCTTCGGTGATGGTCTTGCGCACCGCCACCGTGTCGCCGAGGTGGAGGCTGTCAAAGGGCTTGAGTTCGTACATGGTGGATGGCTCTCCGGGGACTCAGTCGCGCGCCGGCAGCGGCGCCGGTCGCGCGGGCACGAGGGTGGCGCCGCCCTCGGCCACCACGGCGCCATCGGCGCGGGTGCAGCGCACGGCGCAGGCGACGTTCGCCGCGCCGATCTCCAGCACCTCGACGCGCGACTCGACGGTCTCGCCCACCAGCACCGGCAGCGCGAAGTCGATCCGCAACCCGCCCAGGCGCCAGGCCGGGCCGGCGATGCGGTTCAACGCCGTGGTGGCCAGCGCCACGGCATGGAGCTCGAAGGCCAGCATCTGCTCGAAGCCGGCCTCGGCGGCGGCGCGGCGGTCGACGTAGAGCGGCGCCATGTTGCCGCTGATGCCGGTGTACATCGCCTGCTCGGCGACGGTGAGGGTCTTGCGAAACGACATGCTGTCGCCGACCTGGAGCGGTGGGGTCATCGGGTGCGTCCGGACGATGGGAGGGCGGAAGGAGGGCGGAGCGACGCTCACAGCATCAGGCCATTCTTGATGACCGCCTTGGCGATCAGCATGCGGTGGATCTCGGAGGTGCCGTCGTACAGGCGCGTGACGCGGCTGTCGCGGTAGATGCGCTCGAGCGGCAGGTCCTTGCAGAAGCCCATGCCGCCGAAGACCTGGATGCCGAGATCGGCGACGCGGCCGATCATCTCGGAGGCCTGGAGCTTGACCATCGAGACCTTGTCGCGCGGCTCGCGGCCCTGGTCGAGCTCCCAGGCGGTGTTGAGCACCATCATCCGCGTGGCGAAGATCTCGGTGGCCGAGTCCGCGATCATCTGCTGCACCATCTGGAAGTCGCCGATCGGCTGGCCGAACTGGCGGCGCTCGCCGGCATGGACGCGCATCAGCTCCAGCACGCGCTGCGCCATGCCCACCGCGCGGGCGCCGATGTGCGCCAGCCGGATGCCCGCGACGCTGTTCATGATCAGCTTGAAGCCGCCACCGACCTCGCCGAGCACGGCATCGGCCGGGATGGCGCACTCGTCGAACGACAGCTCCGCGTGGCCATAGCCCCGGTGGCCCATCATCGACTGCACCCGCGTGACCTCGAAGCCCGGCGTGCCCTTGTCGACCAGGAACAGCGTGATGCCGCCGCGCGCGCGCTTCTCGCGGTCGGTCAGGGCCATGACGATGACATAGTCGGCGATGTCGCCGTCGCTGATGAAGTGCTTGCCGCCGTTGAGGATCCAGCGGTCGCCCTCCAGGCGGGCGGTGGTCGAGATCGACGCCGCGTCGGAGCCCGCGCCGGGCTCGGTGATGGCCATGGCGCAGATCTTGTCGCCGCGCACCGTGGGCCGCAGATAGCGCTCGGACTGGTCGGCGTTGCAGGCCAGCAGCATCGGATAGACCTGGCCGAAGACGCGGCGGATCAGGGCGTCGGAGGTCTTGCCGAACTCCTCCTCGACCAGGCACATGGTGACGTGGTCGAGCCCGCCGCCGCCGCAGGACTCGGGCATGTTCATGGCGAACAGGCCGAGCTCCTGCGCCTGGCCGCGCACGCGCGCCAGGGCCTCGGGCGGCACGTGGCCGAGCCGCTCGGTCTCGTTCTCGAGCGGCTGCACCTCCTGGGTGACGAAGCGGCGCACGGTGTCGACGAGCAGTTGCGTGTCGGAGGGGATGGAGAAATCGAACATGGCGGGGAGGGGGGTCAGAGGGAGGGAGCGGCCGCCGGGGCCGGGGCCGGGGCCTCGCCGACGGTCCGGTCGGCGAGCAGGGCATCGATGGCCGGGGTGTCGTAGCCGAGCTCGGCCAGCACCTCGCGCGTCTGCGCGCCCAGGCGCTGCGGTGCCCAGCGCACCGGCGGCGCCTGGCCGTCGTAGCGCAGCGGATGGTTCAGCAGCGTGATCGGCGCGCCCTCGACGCTCTGGGCATCGATGAACACGCCCAGGTGCGCCAGCTGGGCATCGTCGCGCAGCTGGTCGTAGTCCTGGACCGGCATGTGCCAGATGCCGTGCGCGGCCAGCAGGGGCAGCCACTGCGCGGTGGTGCGCGCGGGCAGGCGATCGGCGACGACGCGGGTGATCTCGGCGCTGCGCGAGAAGCTGTCGGCGGTGTCGAAGCCGGCGAGCTCGGGCAGGTCCAGGGCGCGCGCCAGATCGGCCGGCGCCGCCATCGAGATCGCCAGATGGCCATCGGCCGTCGCGTGGATGCCCGAGGGCCCCGAGCCGCACCAGCTGGCCAGCCCGTGCGGGCCGCGCGAGGTGGCCGAGCGCGCGCCATTCATCCAGGCCGTCATCGATTCGGCCTGCAAGTCGATCGCCGACTGCAGCAGGCTGCCCTCGACCCGGCGGCCTTCGCCGGTGCGCTCGCGCGAGAGCAGGGCCGCGAGGATGCCCATGGCCAGCAGCGAAGCCGCGTGCTGGTCGACGATCACCGGGCCGGCTGGCGTCGGCGGGCCGTCGGCGCGCCCGGTGCGGGCCGCGAAGCCGGAGCGCGCCTGCAGCAGCAGGTCCTGGCCGGGCAGGTCGCGGTCGGGTCCGCTGCTGCCATAGCCGCTGACCGAGGCATAGACGATGCCCGGGCGGAAGGCGCGGATCTGCTCGTAGCCCAGGCCCAGGCGCTCCATGGCGCCGGGGCGGAAGTTCTCCATCACGACATCGGCGCCTTCGATCAGGCGCCGCGCCACCTCCTTGCCGCTGGCGGACTTCATGTCCAGCGCCAGGCTGCGCTTGTTGCGCCCGGTGGTCAGCAGGTTGACGCTCTGCCCGGCGACGAAGTGGTTGGCCACCGCCCAGTTGCGGTGGAACGCGCCATCCAGGGGTTCCACCGCGATGACGTCGGCGCCCATGTCGGCCAGCAGCTGGGCCGCCATCGGCCCGGCGTGGAAGTGGTTGAAGCTGATGACCTTGAAGCCCGAGAGCATGCGTGTTCCTGAGTGAGCGTTGCGGCGCTTTCAGGATAGGTGCTGGGCTTGTCGCGCAGGGTGGCGCGGCCTATTCAATAACCGGGGGGCACTATCAGCGGGGTGTATAGGACGGCGGGACGCTGGCGCGCCGCGCCCTATTCGGCCCGCTTATAGTCCGCCCCCCAAAACGCATGGTCCATGGCGGCGACGCGCGGCTAAGGTGGTCGGCATCCCTTCCTCGCCGACCGCGCCATGTCCCCTGCTGCTTCCGTTGCATCCCATCCTTCGCCCGACGACCCCGACCGCTTCCGCGGCATCCATGCCGCCACCGTGTGCCCGCTCCTGGACGACGGCGCCATCGACGAGGACGCGCTGGCCGCGCACCTGTCGGCCGTCTCGCGCACCGAGGGCATCACCGGCCTGCTGATCAACGGCCACGCCGGCGAGAACTTCATGCTCGGCCGCGCCGACAAGCGCCGCGTGACCGAGATCGCGCGCGCGTCCTGTCCGCCATCCACGCTGCTGGTGTGCGGCATCAACGCCGAGGACAGCCTGGAGGCGCAGCGCCACGTCGACGATGCCCAGGCCGCCGGGGCCGATGCGGTGCTGGTCTTTCCGCCGTTCTCCTGGGCGCTGTCGCAGGATGCCGAGGTGGCGGTGCGCCACCACGCCATCGCCACGGCCCACAGCACGCTGCCGCTGTTCCTCTACCAGGCCGGCGTGCGCGCCGGTTCGCTCGGCTACACGGCCGACGTGCTGGAGCGCCTGGTGCGGCTGCCCCGCGTGATCGGCGTCAAGGAGGGCAGCTGGGAGAGTGCCGTCTACGAGGCCAACCTGCGCCTGGTCGCGCGCGTGGCGCCGCACGTGATGGTGATGGCGTCCGGCGACGAGCACCTGATGACCTGTTTCGCGGTCGGCACTACCGGCAGCCTGGTGAGCCTGGCCTGCGTCGCGCCGGCGTTGGTGGTGGGGCTGTATCGCGCCATGCAGGCCAACGACCTGCCGGCGGCGCGCGAGTTCAACGAGCGCATATATCCGCTGGCCAAGGCGATCTATGGCACCGCCCCCGGCGGCCATGCCAACGCGCGCCTGAAGACGTGCCTGAAGCTGCTCGGCCACATCCCCAGCGACGCCATGCGAGCGCCGATGGGGCCGCTGCCGGCGGACGAGGTCGCAATGCTGGCACGTGCCCTGCATGCCGCCGGCCTGGAAACCACCCACGGAGCCGCCGCATGAGCCACCGCACCCTGATCCGCAACGGCCGCATCGTCACGGCCGTGGACGACTACCACGCCGACGTGCTGCTCGAGGACGGCCAGATCGCCATGATCGGCAAGCGGCTCGACGTCGGCCCGGACACCCGGGTGATTGACGCCACCGGCCTGCTGGTGCTGCCCGGCGGCGTCGACTGCCACACCCACCTGGACAACACCTTCGGCGACTCGACCACCTGCGACGACTACGAGTCCGGCACGCGCGCGGCGGCCTTCGGCGGCACCACCACCATCATCGACTTCGCCTTCCAGGGCAAGCACGAGGGCCCGCTCGACGCCATCGCGCGCACGCAGGCCCGGGCGGCGGTCGGCGCCGGCATCGACTATGGCTTCCACGTCATCCTGACGCACGTCGACGAGACCGTCCTGGGCGACATGAAGCACGCCATCCGCCACGAGGGCGTGAGCAGCTTCAAGATGTTCATGGCCTATCCGGGCAGCGTGATGGTCGACGATGCCGCCATCTTCCAGGCCATGCGCCTGGTCGGCGAGCATGGCGGCATGGTGGCGCTGCATGCCGAGAACGGCAACGTCATCGAGCTGCTGATCCGCGAGGCGCTGGCGCAAGGCCACACCTCGCCGCGCCACCACGCATTGACGCGGCCGGCGATCCTGGAGGGCGAGGCCACGCATCGCGGCATCAAGCTGGCGGAGCTGGCCAACGCGCCGGTGTACTTCGTGCACCTGTCGGCGCGCGAGGCCCTCAAGCACGTGGTGGAGGCGCGCGACGCCGGCATCCCGGTCTTCGCCGAGACCTGCCCGCACTACCTGTTCTTCGACGACTCGGTCTACGACAGCGACGACTTCTCGATCGCCAAGTACGTCATGACGCCACCCCTGCGCGACAAGCGGTCGCAGGATGCGCTGTGGACCGCGCTGAAGACCGACGACCTGCAGATCGTCTCGACCGACCACTGCCCGTTCTGCATGAAGGAGGGCCACATGGGCCGCGTGCACCAGAAGGAGCACGGCCGCCACGACTTCTCCAAGATCCCCAATGGCGCCCCCGGCATCGAGACGCGCATGACGGTGATCTACGACGGCGGCGTGCGCACCCGGCGCATCTCGCTCAACCGCTTCGTCGAGCTGACGGCGACGGCGCCGGCCAAGTTGTTCGGCCTGTTCCCGAGGAAGGGCACCATCGCCGTCGGCAGCGATGCCGACATCGTGCTGTTCGACCCCGATGGCGAGCAGACGATCTCGGCCCACACGCACCACAGCAATGTCGACTACAGCCTGTTCGAGGGCCGCCACGTGCATGGCGTGGTGCGCCGGGTGTTCTCGCGCGGCGAGCTCATCGTCGATGGCGAGCAGTGGCTGGGCCGGCCCGGACGCGGCCAGTTCCAGCGGCGTGGCGAAGTGGGAGGCTTCTGATGACCACGACGATGGTGCGATCCAACGTGGCGCGACAGCGCATGGAGGCTGGCGAGACCGTGCTGGGCCTGGGCGTGCAGCAGGTCGCGGGAGCGATGGTGGCGGGGCTGGCGCGGCGCTGCGGTTTCGACTTCCTGTTCATCGACATCGAGCATTCGCCGATCGATGCCGCCGCCGCCGCCAACATCGCCGCCGCGGCATTGCCGCTGGGCATCGCGCCGCTGGTGCGGGTGCCGGGCAAGAACTCGCCCGACATCTCGCGCCTGCTCGACGGTGGCGCGCAGGGCATCGTGGTGCCGCACGTGGACGACGCGATCGAGGCCGCCGCCGCCGTGCGCGCCTGCAAGTACCCGCCACTGGGCCTGCGCTCGTTCTTCGGCTTGCAGCCGCACTTCGACTACCAGCGCCATCCGGCAGCCGAGGCCATGGCCGCCGCCAACGCGCAGCAGCTGTGCATCGTGATGCTGGAGTCGCCCCGGGCGATCGAGAACGCCGATGCCATCGCGGCGGTGCCGGGGGTGGACGTGCTGCTGGTGGGCAGCAACGACCTGTCGCTGGAACTGGGCATCCCGGGCCAGCTGCAGCATCCGGCGATGGAGGCGGCCTTCGCCGCCGTGATCGCGGCCTGCGGGGCGCATGGCAAGCATGCCGGGCTGGCCGGCATCGTCGACCCCGTGCTGCTGCGACGCCATGTCGACGCCGGCATGCGCTTCGTGCTGACGGCCAACGACATCGACCTGCTGCTGGCCGCCGGCGAGGCCCGCGTGGCCTCGCTGCGGGGCTGAGGAACCGGGGGCGATCCCCGGTCCTCGAGCGTCTCAGACCGGGCCGTTGCCGCGGATCGCGATGACGCGATCGGGCAGCTTGGTCATGCCGTACTGGTCGAGGATGCGGTCGTAGGTGCCATCCTTGATCATGTCGTTGAAGGCCTTGACCACGGCATCGGCGACCGGCCGCGAGCGGAAGCTCATCATGGTCGGCGAGGCGCCCTGGGCCGGCAGCAGCATGGTCGCCTGGCCGGCCTTGACGAAGGCGCCGCCGGCGTAGTTGGGGAAGGCGGCGAGGTCGAACTGGCCCGCGCGCAGGCCGGCCATGACCTCGCTGGCGGTCGGGAACGACAGGATGCGGATCGACTTGCGGCCCTTGGCCACGTTGTCCTTCTCGCGTTCCTTGAGCCAGCGCTCCTGGTAGGAGTCGGCCTCGACGCCGATGCTGAGGTCGCTCAAGGCATCGGCCGAGGCCAGCGTGCGCTTGCTGCCGGGCAGCGCGACGATATCGATCGCCGCCATGGCGTAGGGGATGGTCCACATGACCTTGGAGCGTTCCTCGGTGAAGAACATGCCGGTGTTGATGCCGTCGAAGCGCGCCGCCTTGAGCGCCGGGATCATGGCCGGGAAGTCCATGCGCACGGTCTCGGGCTTCAGGCACAGGCGCTTGCCCAGCTCGGCCGCGAGTTCGAGGTTCATACCCTTGAGCTCGCCACTGGCGTCGACGAACTGCAGCGGCGGCAGGGTCGGATTGGTCGACAGCATGATCCGGCCTTCGGAGATCAGCTCGCTCCTGGGGATGGTCGGCGTGCAGGCCTGGGCCGAGGCGAGCGTGGCGGACAGCGGGCCGGCGAGTGCGGCCGTGGCGAGTGCGATGCGCAGGAGGGCGAATGTCATGAGAGATTTCCGGGGTGTGGAGGCGACCGCGCGATGCGGACTTCGAGGGCTCGAAAAGACAGAATAGCGAGCGCGGCCCGGATGGCTCAATTCAGTTCAGGGGCCGGACTATAGCCCGCGCATATACGCCGTGATGGTGCGTCCGATGCACCTGGATCGACCGCTATCATGAAGCGTCACGTGGCCCTTTCCGGGCCCTCACCGACCCCGATGTCCGACCCGCAATTCCGCTCCCTGATCAACCTGCGCCAGCTCGAAGTCCTGCGCGCCGTGATGCGCTGCCGCACCACCATCGGCGCGGCCGAGGAGCTGGGCATGTCGCAGCCCGCCGTCAGCAACGCAATCAAGCTGGCCGAGACCAAGCTGGGCATCGCGCTGTTCGATCGCGTCAGCAACCGGCTGGTGCCCACCGCCGACGCGCGCATCCTGATGGCCGATGCCGAGCCGCTCTTCGTGGTGCACGAGGCGGTGCAGCGCAAGGCCTGGGACTTGCGCACCGGCCGCGCCGGCGTGCTGCGCATCCACGCCACGGCCGAGCTGTCGCAGCACCTGGTGCCGCCGGTGCTGGCGCTGTTCATGGCCGAGCACCCCGACGTGCAGGTGACGATCGAGTCGGTGCGCATGGATGCGCTGCTCGAGGGCGTGGAGAGCGGCAGCGCCGACATCGGCATCGCCATGAAGCCACCGGCGCGCCCCAACCTGATGCGCGAGGTGCTGATCGAGGCCGAGATGACCTGCATCACGCCCAAGGGCGATCCGCTGGGCCACTTGCCGGTGCTGACGCCGTTCGACCTGCGCGGGCGCCGCATCGTCGGGCCGGGGCCGGCGAGTCCGCTGGGCGCGATGCTCGCGCAGGCCTTCGAGCGCTCGTCGGACCACTATCACCCCGACATCGAGGCGCGCTTCGCCAACATCGTCAGCGCGCTGGTGGCACGCGGCCTGGGCATCGGCTTCGTCGACGAGATGACGGCGCGCCATGTCAAGGATCCGGGCTTCGACATCCACCGCTTCCGCCCGCGCGTGGCGGTGCCGGTGTGCGGGCTGTTCGTGCGCGACAAGCCGCGCGCCCGGCTGGCGCAGGTGTTCCTGCAGCGCGCGCTGCAGTACATGCAGGCGCAGATCGGGCGGCGCGGCGACGCCGACGACGGCGAGGCCGGGGCCTCGGGCGCCTAACCCGCCGGCGCGGTCAGGGCGCCCAGACCACCACCACGCGCTTGGCCGGCGCCGGCCCGGTGCCTCAGGCCGGCACCGGCACGCCGGCCGCCGGCGCCTTCTTCTGCATCGGCGCGTAGCCCTTGCCATAGTGGCGTTCGAGCTTGCGCTGCACCACGTCCCACAGCGAGGTCAGCACCAGGTAGAAGACCGCCGCCACGCAATACAGCTCCAGCACCTCGAACTTGGCCTGCATCAGCACCTGGCTGCGGCGCATCAGCTCCTCCATCGAGATGACGGAAGCCAGCGAGGTCGCCTTGAGCAGGCCGTTGACCGAGTTGCCCAGCGGCGGAATGATGATGCGGATGACCTGCGGCAGCGTGACCAGCCGCAGGGTCGCGAACTTCGACAGGCTGAGCGCCTTGGCGGCTTCGATCTGCCCCTTGGCGACGGCCGAGAAGCCGGCGCGGATGGTCTCCGACAGGTAGGCCGCCTCGTTCAGGCTCAGCGCCAGGATGGCCGAGGTCAGCACGTCGAAGCGCAGCCCCAGCTGCGGCAGGCCGGTGTAGATGATCACGATCTGCACCAGCAGCGGTGTGCCGCGGAAGACCCAGATGTAGAACTTGGCCGGCGCGCGCAGGAACCGGTTGTGCGACATGCTCGCCAGCGCCAGGGGCAGCGCCAGCGCCAGGCCGATGAGGATCGTGGTGATCGTCAACCCGATCGTGATGCCGACCCCGCCCAGCAGGTAGGGGTTGACCAGGTAGGACAGGAAGGCGTCGACATTGAACACGGCCTGGATCTCCTTGCGGCTGCTCGCTCGGTGGCGGGGTTACTTGGGGGCCGGGCCGGGACCGCGGATGGCGAACTGGGTGTCCTTCAGGCGCGTCATCTTGAACTTGTCGAACAGCTTGTCGTAGGTGCCGTCGGCCTTGAGTTCGTTGAGCGCCATGGCGGCGGCCGTGGCCGTGGCCTTGTCGCGGTAGGTGACCGTGATGTCGGTGCCGTTGATGCCGTTGACCCACACCTTGGCGATGCCGCGCTCGGCGAAGTTGGCGGCGGTCTCGTCGATGTTGACGCCGGCCTCCAGCTGGCCGGCGCGCAGCGCGGCCATGGTCTCGGAGGCGGTCGTGAAGGTGCGGAAGTCGATCGTCTTCAAGCCCCGGGCCACCATGTCGGCGTTGTACTCGCGCGACTTGCGCTCCTGGTAGGTGCCGGTCTCGATGCCCACGACGTGGCCGGAGAGATCGTCGAACTTGGTGATCTTCAGGCTGCTGTTGGGCAGCGTGTAGATGCTCATCGCCTGCTGGGCATAGGGGATCATGAACATCAGCTTGGCGCGTTCCTCGGTCCAGAACATGCCGGTGTTGATCATGTCGAAGCGGCCGGCCTGCAGCGCCGGGATCATCGGCGGCATGTCCATGCGGATGAACACCGGCTCGAGGCACAGCTTCCTCGCGATGGCCTTGCCGAGCTCGACGTTGAGGCCCTGCAGCTCGCCCTTGTCGTCGACGAACTGCTGCGGCGGCAGGGTCGGGTTGATCGACATCTGCAGCTTGCCGGCGGACACCAGGTGGTCGGCACCGACCTTGGGCGTGCAGGTCTGGGCCAGGGCGGAGGTCGACAGCGCGGTGCCCAGGAGGAGCGCGAGGGCCGTGAGGGAGAGTTGCATGGCGGGCTTTCGTGGAGACGGAGGAGGGGAACGGTTGGAACGGAAGGACGTGGTGCGCGGCGCTCAGTGCTGCGATGCGGCGTCGCGGCATGCCAGCAGGGCGCTGTGGC
This sequence comes from Variovorax sp. PEI5, assembly GCF_056679935.1. NCBI lineage: Bacteria > Pseudomonadati > Pseudomonadota > Betaproteobacteria > Burkholderiales > Comamonadaceae > Variovorax > Variovorax sp. PEI5. The sequence continues at coordinate 378,057 of NZ_JBWXPH010000004.1, read as the reverse complement.
GGGCCTCGATGACGCATTCGTCGCGCTGGTTGAGCAGTCGCAGGGTCTCGGTCACGACGCCGCGACCGGGTCGCGAGGAGGCGCGCTTGTCGACGAACTCGAATTCCACGCGCACCACGTCGCCCGCCACCACCGGTCGCAAGAACCGTACCCCGTCCCAGCCGAGCGAGGCGATCGAGCTGTGGCGATACAGACCGAGCTCGGTCTTCAGCCCCTCCATCAGCGCCAGGCCATACAGACCGTGCGCGATGACGCCATCGAAGCCGCGCGCGCGGGCGTACTCGGGGTCCTGGTGCAGCGGGTGGTGGTCGCGCGTCAGGTCGCAGAAACGCGCGATGTCGGCCGCCGTGATGGCATGCGTCGCGCTGGTGAAGGAGGCCCCGGGAACGACATCCTCGAAGTGGATGTCGGGGGCGTCGGCCGGGTCGGCCGGGTCGGTGGGGAGGGTCATGGCGGGCGTGGCGTCGCTGGGGTGGGCGCGGACGTGGGCGCGGGTGTCGTCAGCCGGCCGGCACGTCGATGTGGCGCGGCGAGCGGGCCATGAAGGCCTCGCGCAGGCCCATCGGTCCGGGGCGGAAGATGCGCGCGTCCATGGTCCTCAGGGTCGGGCTGACGCGGACCTCGAAGCCGATGCGGTCAAGCACGTCCTCCCGCAGCCGGGCGCCGGGGGCGATCTCGGTCAGCACCAGGCCATCGGCCGCCATCTCCAGCACGGCGCGGTCGGTGATGAAGGTCACGTGCTGGCCGCGCGCGCGCGCCAGTTGGCCGGAGAAGCTGATCTGGTCGACCTCGGGCACGAACTTGTCGAAGCGGCCGTCGCGCCGGATCGCCAGCGCGCCATCGGCCACGCCGATGTCGAACTCGCCGCCAGTCAGCGAGCCGCTGAAGACCAGGTGCTTGGTGTTCTGCGTGATGTTGATGAAGCCACCGGCGCCGTCGTAGCGATTGCCGAAGCGCGTGACGTTGACATTGCCGTGGCGGTCGACCTGGGCGAAGGACAGGAAGGCGCAGGACAGGCCGCCGCCATCGTAGAAGTCGAACTGGTAGGCCTGGTCGAGGATCACGCGCGGATTGACCGAGGTGCCGAACTCGCGCGCGTGGCCGGGCACGCCGCCGACCGCGCCGGACTCGACCGTCAGGGTGATCATCTCGTCGATGCCTTCCTCGGCCGCGACGTTGGGGATCATGGCCGAGATGCCGACGCCGAGGTTGACGACGTCGCGCGGGCGCAGCTCGAAGGCGGCGCGGCGCGCCACCACGCGGCGGGCGTCGAGGCGGTCGGGCGCGATGCTGGAGCCGGGCACCGTGGTCTCGCCGCAGCGCGCCGGGTCGAACTGCGTCGCGTAGGTCTGCATCTGGTCGGGCTGGACCACGAAGTGGTCGATCAGGAAGCCCGGGATCTTCACCATGTGCGGGTGCAGCGTGCCGCGCCGCACGATGCGCTTGACCTGGCAGATCACGATGCCGCCGGCGTTGTGCACGGCCTGCGCCATCGACAGGTCCTCGCGCGCGGTGGCCTCGTGCTCCATGCTGACATAGCCGTCCTCGTCGGCCGAGGTGCCGCGGATCAGCGCCACCGAGGGCACGCCCGGCGCGCGGTAGAACAGGTAGTCCTTGCCGCCGATGGGCACCAGCTCGACCAGCGGCTCGGTGGTGCGGGCGTTCATGCGGCCGCCCTCCTGGCGCGGGTCCATGTAGGTCTCCAGGCCCACGTGCGTCAGCACGCCGGGCTGGCGTCCGGCCATGGCGCGGCACAGGTGCGTCATCACGCCCTGGGGGAAGTTGTAGGCCTCCAGCTGCTGCTCCAGCACCAGCTTCATGAACGGCAGCTGCATGCCGAAGTTGCCGCCGATCACGCGCCGCACCAGGCCCGGGTGGGCGAAGCGGCACAGCCCCTTCTCGGTCAGCGCGCCGACGCCGGTGATGTGGAACAGGGTGATGCCGTGCGGGCCGTCGCCGGCCAGGAAGCGGCGCTCGACGGCCTCGAACACCGCCTCGGGCACGCCCGAGCCGCCATTGCCGCCGGCCAGCACCATGTCGCCGTCCTTGAGCAGGGCGGCGGCGGCGTCGGGGGTAATGCAGTCGATCATGGTCGCGTCTCCCGTGCCTCAGGCCAGCTCGCGCTCGACCTGCTTGGCGATGATCAGGCGCTGGATCTGGTTGGTGCCCTCGTAGATCTGCGCCAGCCGGACGTCGCGGAAGATGCGCTCGATGCGGTACTCGCGCGAGTAGCCGTTGCCGCCATGCACCTGCAGCGCGTTGGAGACGTGCTTCATGGCCATGTCGGTGGTGAACAGCTTGGCCTGCGCGGCTTCCTTGGCGTAGGGCAGGCCGGCGTCGAAGACGCGCGCCGCGTGGTGGATCAGGAGCCGCGCGGCGGCGATATCGGTCGACATGTCGGCCACCATGAACTGGATCGCCTGGAATTCCATGATCGGCTGGCCGAACTGGCGGCGCGTGGTGGCGTAGGCCACCGCGTCCTCCATCGCGGCCTGCGCCATGCCCAGCGCCATCGACGACATCAGCAGGCGGCTGAAGTTGAAGTTGCCCATGGCGGTCTTGAAGGCCTGGTTCTCGGCGCCGATCAGCGCGGTCTGCGGCACCCACACGTCCTGCAGCACGATCTGGCAGTCCTCCAGGCCATGCATGCCCAGCAGTTCCTCGTTCTTGCCGCGGCCCACGCCCAGCGATGCGGCATCGACCAGGAAGCAGCTGATGGCGCGATGGCCGGCGCCCTCGCCGGTGCGCGCGAAGACCATGATGCGGTCGGCCACGCCGCCGAGCGTGACCCAGGCCTTGGTGCCGTTGAGCACCCAGCCATCGCCGCTGCGGCGCGCGGTGGTCTGGATGCTGGCCGCGTCGGAGCCGAAGTCGGGCTCGGTCATGGCGGTGGCGAAGACGATCGAGCCGTCCAGGATGCCGGGGATCAGCGCGCGCTGGCTCTCGTTGCCATGGTGGTGCAGGAACAGCGCCGCCTCGACGGGAATGGCGAAGGCGTTGCCGATGGCCGCCGAGCAGCGCGCCAGTTCCTCCATCACCAGGCAGACGCTGACCGTGTCCAGGCCCGAGCCACCGGCCGCCTCCGGCAGGCTGACGCCGAACAGGCCGAGTTCGGCCATGCCGCGGTAGAGGGTGCGGTCGAACATGTCCTCGCGGTCGATGGCGGCGGCGCGCGGCAGGATCTCGCTCTCGGCGAAGCGGCGCGCGGTGTCGCGCACCGAGGTCTGGTCTTCGGTCTGGAAATGGCTCATGGTGCGATGGCGTGGTCGGTGGTTTCGTCGCTGGCGAGGTGGCCCTCGTGGGCGACCTCGTCGCGCTCGCGATCGAGGAAATAGATGGCGACGTTGTGCGCCGGCGTGTCGAAGCAGGCCGCCAGGGCCGGCGTCATGGCCTCGGCGGCGGCGCGGCGCCGGTCGGCCGAGCGGCGATAGGCATGGACCTTGACGAAGACGCGGGCGCCACGTTCCGGCAGCCCGAAGATGCCTTCGTGGGCATAGTCGTCGGCCCCCAGCGGCACGAAGTAGATCGTCACGGTCGATGGCGCGACATCGAAGCCGCGCACGATGCCGTCGGTGACGGCGGGAACCAGGAGCGCCTTGCGCTCGGCGGCGGCGCGGGGCGCCAGGATCTCGACATAGGGCATGGGAGGCTCGATCTCAGGAGGTGGGCAGGGCGGCGCAGGAGGCGCGTTCGAGCAGCCGCGAGCCGATGCGGTACTCGCGCCCGCTGTTGGCGACGCCGCCGATGCGCGACATCAGGCGGTCGACCGCCAGGTTGGCCATGTCGGCCGCGCCGCTGTCGACCACGCTGAGGGCCGGGCGCTGCCACTCGAACCAGGGCGAGTCCTCGTAGAACAGCAGCGACAGGTCCGAGGGGATCGACAGCCCGCGCTCGGAGATCACGCGCAGCACGCCGAGCGAGGACTCGTGGTTGGCCACGAACAGCGCCGTCGGCGGCACGCCCAGGGCGAGCAGGGCATTGGCGCCGGCCACGCCGGTCTCCGGCAGGTAGCGGCCGCGGTGGATCAGCGCCGGATCGACGGTCAGGCCCGCTTCCTGCATGGCCCGGGTGTAGCCCGCCAGACGTTCCTTGCCGGAGGTGGTGTCGCCGGGGCCGACGATCAGGCCGATGCGCCGGTGGCCCAGCCCCAGCAGGTGCTGCGTGCCGGCATAGGCGCCCTCCATGTCGGCCGCCAGGATCGATTCGAGCGTGGCGCCGACGACGCGGCGCACGGCGCAGACGACCGGGATCCCGGCGTGCTCCATGGCCAGCAGCGCGGCGCCGTTGCCGCCGGTGGGCACGGCCACGAGGCCGTCGACGCCGTGGTCGACCAGGGTCTGCAGGATCTCGCGCTCCTGGGCGACGTCGTCGTTGCTGATGCTGAGGATGACCTGGTAGCCCAGCGCCTGCAGGCGGGCCTGGACGACCGAGGCGAGGACGCGGAAGGAGGCGTTCTCGAGGTTGTGAACGGTCAGGCCGACCAGGCGCGACTTGCGCGTCTTGAGGGCGCGGGCCACCGTGTTGGTGCGGTAGCCGATGGCCGCGGCGACCTGGACCACGTGCTTCTGCGTGGCCTGGTTGATCAGGCTGGAGCCGGCCAGGGCGCGCGAGGCGGTGGCGATGGAAACATCGGCGGCACGGGCCACGTCGCGCAGCGTGACGGTCATGGGGCTGCTTTCGGGAGAGGTTTGATTGCAAACGATTGCATTGATGGACTGTAGAGCAGTTGCCAATACAGAGTCAACACGTTGTTGAGAAGATCAGAAGGTTTGGAGATCCGATATTGCAAACGATTGCAATGATGTTGCATACTGCCGGCCATTCATCCGATCGAGCTCCCATGACATTTCCCATCACCGGCATCGGCGGCGTCTGGCCGGCCACGCTCACGCCCTTCGACCCCGACGGCGCCATCGACGACGCCGCGCTCGCCACCCACGTGCGGGAGGTCGCGGCGACGCCCGGCGTGCGCGCCGTGGTGGTCAACGGCCATGCCGGCGAGACCTCGTCGTTGAATCGCGCCGAGCGCGCCCGGGTGGTGCGGCTGGCGGTCGGCGCCGCCGGCCGGGTGCCGGTGGTGGCGGGCGTGGTGGCCGAGGACCCGCGCGATGCCCGCGACCTGGCCGCCGATGCCGCGGAGGCCGGCGCCTCGGGACTGCTGCTGTTCCCGCCACTGATGTTCGCCGGTGGCGCGGCGCTGCGCCCCGAGATGGTGCTGCGCTTCGTGCGGGACGTGGCGCGGGCCTCGGCCTTGCCGATCGTGCTGTTCCAGCTGTCGCGCGCCTCCGGCCTGGCGTTCTCGACCGAGCTGCTGGTGCGCCTGTGCGCCGAGGTGCCGGAGATCGTCGCCATCAAGGACGGCACCGACGTGCCCGAGGTCTACGAGGACAACCTGCGCGCCCTGCGCCGGCTGCCGCGTCCGCCGACCGTGCTGGCCACCAACAACACCTGGCTGATGGCCTCGCTGGTCTATGGCGCCAACGGCATCCTGTCGGGCCTGGGCAGCGTGGCGCCGCAACTGCTGGTCGAGCTGCACGATGCCGTCGCGGCCGGCGACCTGGCGGCGGCCCGCGCCGTCAACGACCGCCTGGTGCCGCTGTGCCGCGCCTTCTATCGCGCGCCCTACCTCGATGCCCACAACCGCATGAAGACCGCGCTGCACCTGCTCGGCCGCCTGCCGCATCCCGATCCGCGCGCGCCGCTGCTGCCGCCGGACGACGACGACCGGCGCCGCATCCAGGCCGCGCTGGTGGCCGCCGGCCTGCTGGCCGACGAGCGCTGAGGCGCCGCCCGCCCCTCCGATCCTCCCCTCGATCCACCGAACCCCATCCCCCCGACATGACCGACTTCCGCGGCACCTACACCATCATGGTCACGCCCTTCGACAGCGAGGGCGCCGTCGACGTGCCGACGCTCGAGCGCTATGTCGACTGGCAGATCGAGTCCGGCATCCACGGACTGATCCCGCTCGGCTCGACCGGCGAGTTCCTGTCGATGGACGACGACGAGATCGAGCTGGTCGCGCGCACCGTCGTCGAGCGCAGCGCCGAGCGCGTGCCGGTCATCATCGGCACCACGGCCGAGGACACCCGCGTGGCGGTGCGCAAGAGCCGCCTGGCCGAGTCGCTCGGCGCCGATGGCGTGATGGTGCTGCCGCCGTTCTACTGCACGCCCACCGACGACGAGATCGAGCGGCACTACCGCACCATCTCGGATGCCATCGGCATCCCCATCATGGTCTACAACAACCCGGCCGTGACCAATGTCGACCTGCGCCCGCCGATGCTGGCGCGGCTGTCGGAGATCGACAACTGCCGCTACGTCAAGGAGTCGACGATGGAGGTGACCCGGGTGCGCGACATCGCCCGGCTCACGGATGGGCGCATGGCGGTCTTCGGCGGCGTCATGGGCTTCGAGTCCTATGTCGAGGGCGCGGTGGGCTGGGCGGCGGTGCCATCGAATGGCGCCCCGGCCGAGATGGCGCGGCTCTACGACCTGGTGCAGGCCGGCGAGCTGGCGCAGGCCCGCGCGCTGTCGTTGAGGTACTTCCCGATGATCGATTTCGTCTTCGGTCAGGCCTACGTGGCCGGCACCAAGGCGATGCTCGCGGCCATGGGCCTGCCGGTCGGCGCGCCGCGTCCGCCGCGCCTGCCGATGGGCCCCGAGGGCCACGCCGCCGCCCGCCGCCTGGTCGACGACCTCGGCCTGCAGATCGTCCACCCCGCCTGAAGGAGTCCGCCATGAACGCCATCCCGTCGATGCCGCCGTCCGCCGCCCCCGAGGCCGGCGCCCCGAATCCCGAACTCGTCATCCGCATGGTCGACGTGCAGAAGTGGTATGGCGACTTCCAGGTGCTGCGCGACATCAACCTGGAGGTCCGGCGCGGCGAGCGCATCGTCATCTGCGGGCCCTCGGGCTCGGGCAAGTCGACGCTGCTGCGCTGCATCAACCGGCTGGAGGAGCACCAGAAGGGCCAGATCGTGGTCAACCGCGTCGAGCTCACCGACGACATGCGCCGCATCGATGCCGTGCGGCGCGATGTCGGCATGGTGTTCCAGCACTTCAACCTGTTCCCGCACCTGACCATCCTGGAGAACTGCACGCTGGCGCCGGTGTGGAGCAAGAAGTACTCGCCCAAGCAGGCCAAGGAGGTCGCCATGTCGTACCTGACCAAGGTCAAGATCCCCGACCAGGCGCACAAGTACCCGTCGCAACTCTCCGGCGGTCAGCAGCAGCGCGTGGCGATCGCGCGCGCGCTGTGCATGAGCCCCAAGGTCATGCTGTTCGACGAGCCGACCTCGGCGCTCGACCCGGAGATGGTCAAGGAGGTGCTCGACACCATGGTCTCGCTGGCCGAGGAGGGCACCACCATGCTGTCGGTCACGCACGAGATGGGCTTCGCGCGGCAGGTCGCCAACCGGGTGATCTTCATGGACCGGGGCACCATCGTCGAGGAAGCCGCGCCGGCCGACTTCTTCGGCGCGCCGAAGCACGAGCGCACGCGCCTGTTCCTGAGCCAGCTGCTGCACTGAGGCGGCGAGGGCGGCGCCGGACACCCGGCCGCCCGGTCCGCGTCAGCCCCGCGCCGTCGCCAGGATCGCGCGCGCCCGGTCGATGTCGATGTCGACATCGGCGCCGGCCCAGGCGATGAACTGGTCGGGCCGCACCAGCACCAGGCGCGCGGCATAGCGCGCGGCCTCGCTGCCATCGCCGGCCTCGTCGACCACCACGTGCAGCGGCAGTCCGACGGCCTCGGCGGCGGCGCGGAAGGCCGCGACGGCCGCCGCGTCGGCATCCAGCGCCAGCAGGGTGTAGCCGGCGTCGAAGGTGTCGTAGACGTCCCGGCCCGAGCCCAGCACCGCCGGCGCCAGGTGATGACCAGCGCGGGCCTCGAAGCGATGCGAGCCCATGGCGCTGGAGACGCGGGCGGCGCCGGCGGCCGGTGTCACCACCGGGGAGCCCTCGTAGTGGGGTTCGAAGGCATGCACCTCGCCGACGGCGCCCTGGGCGCGGGCCTGCCAGGCGGCTTCGAAGGCCGGCCGGTCGCGCGCCGGATCGAAGGTCTCCAGGAAGTCGCGGTCGGCCTCGATCGAGCGGGCGATGAAGTCGCGCATGGTCGAGGCGAACACCGGCCGGCGTTCGGCATCGTAGGAATCCAGCAGCGCCTCGCCGCCCCAGCCACGCAGGGTCGCGGCCAGCTTCCAGCCCAGGTTGCGCGCGTCCTCCAGGCCCGAGTTGACGCCATAGCCGCCATAGGGCGGATGGCTGTGCGCCGCGTCGCCGGCGACGAAGACGCGCCCGGCGCGATAGCGGTCGGCCATCATGAAGCGCAGGTCCCAGAAGCCGATGTGCTCGAACTCGACATCGAACGGCGCGCCGACGGCCTCGTGCAGGTAGGCCTTGAAATCGAAGTTGTCGCGCGTCGTGCCCGGCGGCACCGGCGCGTGGAAGAACCAGGTGGTGCCGAGGTCGACGCGGCCGAAGAACTTCCAGTAGCCCTGGAGGCCGGGCTGCAGCACGTTGTAGTAGGACTTGCCGGGATAGCGCTCCAGCAGCCGGTGCAGCTCGTGCGACCTGAACACCAGCAGCACCATCACGCGGTCGTGGTCGGTCTTGGTCTGGGTGATGCCGGCCTGCTCGCGCACCACCGAGCGGCTGCCGTCGCTGCCCACCGCATAGGCCGCCCGGACGACGCGCCGGCCGGCGCCGTGGCGCTCGCCGATGGTGACCGACACGCCGTCGTCGTCCTGCGTCAGCCCCAGCCCGTCCCAGCCGTAGATCGTCGTCACCGAGGGCAGCTCGGCCACGCGCTGGCGCAGCACGGCTTCCGTCGCGTACTGCGGCAGGCGCTCGTTGGCGGTGTGGTAGTAGGGCTTGACCAGGTCGCGCTGCAGCCAGTCGTAGGTGTAGGGTCCCAGCAGCGAGCCATGGGCCGTCAGGCCGCCGATGCCATAGTCGCGCGGGATGGTGCGCGCCGCGCGCAGGGCCGCCTCGGCGCCCCAGAAATGGAAGTGCTCCATGGTGCGCTGCGTCAGGTTCTGGCCCTTGGGGATGGGCTGGGGCTGCGGATAGCGCTCCACCACCACGGTGCGGATGCCGCGCTGTCCGAGTTCGATGGCCAGGCCCATGCCGACGGGGCCGCCGCCGACGATGAGCACTTCGGCCTGTTGCGGCGCGTTCGCGCCGGTGGTGGCGCTGTCTAAGTTGTCCGATGTCATGGATGGGTTCATTCCGCGGTGATGTTCTGGGCCTTGATGAGATCGGCCCAACGCCTGGCGTCGGTGGCCATGAGGCGCCCGAATTCCTCGGGCGTGCCGTGCGCGGGCGTCATGCCCTGCGACTCGAAGGCCTTGGCGACCTCGGGCTGGGCCAGGATGCCGCCGAGCGCCTGGTTCAGGCGGTCGATCGCGGGGCGGGGCGTGCCGGCCGGGGCGAGCACGCCGTACCACATGTCGACATTGAGGTTGCCCAGCTTGAGCGTCTGCAGCGACGGCACGTCCGGCAGCAGGGCGTTGGGCTGGTCGGAGCTGATGCCCAGCGCCTTGAGCTTGCCGGCCCTGACATGCTGCAGCGCGACGTGGATCGGCAGGAACATGACGTCGATCTGGCCGCCCAGCAGGTCGGTCACGGCCGGCGCGGTGCCGCGATAGCCGATGTGCGTGAGCGACACCTTCGCGCGGTTCTTCAGCAGTTCCATGGCCAGGTGGTGCGGCGTGCCGGTGCCCGGCGAGCCATAGTTGAGCGCACCCGGACGGGCCCGGGCGGCGCTCAGCAGCCCGGCCAGCGAATCGATGCCCGCGCGCGGACTGGCCACCAGGATCAGCTGCCCCCAGCTGGTCAGGCAGACCGGCGCCAGGTCGGTCAGCGGATTGAAGCCCAGCCTGGGGTAGAGCGCGGAGTTCATGACCAGCGTGTTCACGCTGACCAGCAGCGTGGTGCCATCGGGGGTCGCGCGGACCACCTCCTGGGTGCCGATGTTGCCGGCCGCGCCGGGCTTGTTGTCGACGAAGATCGGCCGCTTCAATTGCGCCGTCAGTCCCGGCGCGACCTGGCGGGCGATCAGGTCGATGCCGGTGCCGGGGGTGAAGGGCACCACCAGTCGGATCGGCGCCTCCGCGTTGCCCTGCGCCCAGCCCGTGGTCCAGGCCGCGGCGCCGAGCGCGCCCAGCACCAGGCCGCGGCGACGCGTGATGCGCGTCGATGCGATGTCATTGCTCATGGGTTGTCTCCGGATTCTTGAAAGAGAATTACAACCAAACGCCTGGCTTGCATCAAACGGAACTTATTGATGAACTCGTCAAGAAAGCTGATGAATCTCAGCGCTCGCCAGTTGCACGCCTTCCTGGAGATCGGTCGCCTCAAGAGCTTCGCCCGCGCCGCCGAGCAGGTCCACCTGTCGCCATCGGGCATGAGCATGCTGGTCAAGGAACTGGAGGAGCAGGTCGGCGCCCGGCTGTTCGACCGCACCACCCGCGCCGTCACGCTGACCGAGGTCGGCCTGCGGCTGCAGCCGGTGGCCGAGCGCATCGTGCAGGAACTGCGCGGTCTGGGCGACGTGGTCGAGGGCACGCAGGCGGCGGTGCGCCAGCGGCTGCAGATCGCCGCCACGCCGATGGTCTCGGCCAGCCTGCTGCCGGCGGTCCTGCACGACTTCGCCATCGCCCATCCGCAGGTCCGCATCGGCATCACCGATGTCGATGTCAACCAGGTCCGGCAGGACGTCATGGCCGGCGAGGCCGATCTCGGGCTGGGCTTCTTCGTCCGGCCGGCGGTCGGACTGCTGCGCCAGCCGCTGTGCCGGTTCCGGCTGATGAGCATCCGGCCGCCTGGCGCGGAGGGCGGAGGGCGGTGGCCGGCGGCCCAGCCAGTCCTGGCAGGCGCTGGCCGAGGTGCCGCTGATCAGCCTGCCGGCCGACAACCCGATGCAGGTCGTGATCGAGAAGCACCTCGCCGCCGCCGGACGCCCGGCGGGCGAGCGCCAGCGGGTCAACCTGATCGGCACCATCATCGCGCTGGTGCGCGCCGGGCACGGGTGCGCCGTGGTCCCGTCCTTCGTCCTGGACGACTGTCTGCGCCTGGGACTGGACGTGCGGATGCTGCGCGATCCGGTGGCCCCGCTGGACCTGTTCCTGGTCTCGCGCCGGGGCCAGAAGCCCGGCGCCGCGGCGCTCGCCTTCACCGCCGCGCTGCGGGCCGCGGCGGCGCGGTTGGCGCACTAGGGGCGCAGCGCCGCCGGGCCCGGCACCCTCAGCCCGGCGCCGCCGGCAGGATGCCCGCGTGGCGCAGGTGATTGGCGCGCACCCGCTCCAGGTGCTCGACCATGGCACGGCGCGCGCCATCGGCGTCGCGCGCCTGCAGCGCGCGCACCACCGCCAGGTGTTCCTCGCGCGCCGGCACCAGGCGCTCGGGCGCGTGGGAGAGGTCGCGCATGCGCAGGCGACGATGGATGTCGGTGATCAGCGCGCCCAGCGAGCGGTTGCCGCAGTGGGCCACCACCAGTTCGTGGATCTCCTCGTCGAGCCGGGCCTCGGCGTGCGGGTCGGCCCGAGAGGGGTCGAGCTGCTCGCGCAGGCCCTGCTCGATGCGCGCCAGGACGGCGGCCGGCGCGCGCGTCGCGGCCAGGGATGCCGCCTCGCCCTCGAGCAGCACGCGCAGCGAGAGCAGCTCCAGGTACTCCGTCAGGCCCACCTCGCGCACCACCAGCATGCCATTGGGGCGTTGCTGCAGCACGCCTTCGCCCAGCAGGCGGCTGATGGCGGCGCGCATGGGTGTGCGCGAGACCTCGAAGCGTTCGGCCAGGCGCCGCTCCTCGATGGCGTCGCCGGGCTCCAGCGCGCGTTCGGCGATCAGCGCCAGCAGGGCCTGGTAGGTCTGTTCGGAGACGCTGTCGGTCGCGCGCCGGCCGGCCGCGACGAGGGCTTTCGCGCGCGGCGGGCGCGGATCGGTCGGCATGTGGATGTCGCTCATGCGGCCATCCATCCGCCATCGACCAGCAGGTTCTCGCCGGTGATGAAGCTGGCTTCGTCCGAGGCCAGGAACAGCGCCGCGCTGGCGACGTCCTCGGGTTGGCCCAGGCGCGGCATCGGGGTGCGGGAGCGCGAGTAGTCGAGCCAGCGCGGCTCGACCGCGCGCCCGCTCTTGCCGGTCAGGATCTTGCCCGGCGCCACCGCGTTGCAGACGATGCCCTGGGCCGCGTAGTCGGCCGCGATCTGGCGCGTGATGTAGGCCACGCCGGCCTTCGAGGTGCCATACGACACGTCCTGCGGCGCGGCGATCATGCCGTGCTGGGACGAGATGTTGACCAGCCGGCCGCGCGTGCCGTCGGCGCGCGGGTCCTGCGCCAGCATGGCCCGCACGGCGGCGCGCGCCATCAGGAACACGCCCCCCAGGTTGACCGCCATGACGCGGTTCCAGTCGGCCAGGCTGAGTTCGGTCAGCGGCCGGCCGACGCTGATGGCGGCATCGTTGACCAGCACGTCGATACGGCCGTCGCGCGCCAGCAGGAAGTCGACCGCCGCCTGGGCCGCGGCCTCGTCGGCGACATCGGTGAGCACCAGGTCGGCCACGGCGCCGCTCGCGCGCAGCAGCTCCAGTGTCGGCGTGCCGCCCTCGCGCGGCGTGGCGGTGACGTCGGCCAGCACCAGGCGGGCGCCCTCGGCGGCGAAGCGCAGGGCGATGGCGCGGCCGATGCCCGAGGCGGCGCCGGTGACGAGGATGGATTTGCCTTCGAGGCGATTCATGCGGGATTCCCGGGCAGGTCGGTCGACGCAGCGGTGGCGGTGGTGGCGGTGTGGCCTGACGGCCGGGCGTAGTCGCCTTGCAGTTCGGCCACGGCGGCGCGCAGGGTCTGCAGCGGTCGCCAGCCGGTGTCCTCGCGCAGGCGCCGGGTGTCCAGCGCCGCGCGGTCCACCGGCAGGCCATAGCGTACCGTCGGCGCGTCGCCGGGACCAGCCAGTCGCCATTCGAAGGCCGGATCGGTCTCCGCCAGCAGGGCGCACCATTGCGCGAGGTCGCTCGGCGTCTCGCCGCCGACGTGGTAGAGCGCATGGCGCAGGTCCGGGGCGCGCAGCAGGGCGACCAGGGCGGCGGCGGCATCGCGCGAGTGGATCCAGTCGGCGCGCATCGGCCGCGGCAGCACCACCGCCTCGCCCCGGTGCATCGATTCCAGTGCCTGGGTGTGCGGGCTGAGCGCGTCGCGCACGCCGGTGCCGTATTCCCAGGGCCCGTAGACCGGGCCCAGCCGCGCGACGCGCGCGTCCAGCCCGCGCAGCCCGGCCAGCCGCAGCGCCGCCTGCTCGGCCGCCAGCTTGGTGATGCCGTAGAGGGCGGCGGGCGCTGGGGTCGCGGTGGCTTCCTCGTAGCGCTCGCCCGGTGGCGGCGTCACGCCATAGACGGCGACCGAGCTCAGCACCAGCAGCCGCCGCACGCCGCTCTCCAATGCCGCGCAGCGCTGCAGCAGGTTGACGGTGCCGCCGATGTTGACCTCCACCACCGCCTCCGGTTCGCGCGCCTCGCGCTCGGCATCGGGCGTGATGGCGGCGGCGTGGATCACGTGCGTGACATCGGCGCGATGCAGTGCGGCATCGACATCGGCCGCCGAGCGGATGTCGCCCGTCACCAGCATCGGCCCCGGGCTCGGCATGCGATCGAGCAGGGCTTCGGGCGGGGGGTGGCGGTCGAACAGCACCACCGGCTCGCCGTGTCGCAGCAGGCATTCGGCCAGCGCCAGGCCGACGAAGCCGCAGCCGCCGGTGATGAGGGTCGTCGTCATGGAATGGTCCTTCTCAACGCGAGACGAGCATGCGGCGCTCGAGCCGGGCGACCCAGCGCGCCATGGGCCACAGCCCGATGAAGAAGATGACGGCCGCGGCCATCAGCGGGGTGGGGTTGTAGGTCTGCTCCTGGGCCACGCGCGCCGAGCGCAGCAGCTCCGGCAGCGCCACCATGGCGGCGATGGAGGTGGTCTTGACGAGCTCGAGCGAGTTGCTCGCCAGTGGCGCCATCACGTTGCGGATCGCCTGCGGCAGCACCACGGTGAGGATCAGCGGCAGCGGCCGGAAGCCCAGCGCCCGCGCCGCGTCGCGCTGGCCCTGCGGCACCGAGCGGATGCCGGCGCGTAAGATCTCGCCGAAGTAGCCCGAGTTGTTGAGCACCAGCGCCAGCACCACGGCGGCGAAACCGCCCAGCTTGAGGCCGAAGAACGGCAGCCCGAAATAGATCAGCACCAGCAGCACCACCACCGGGAACGAGCGGAACAGGTCAATGTAGACCAGCAGCGCGGCCTGCACGCCGCGATGCTCGAAGCTGTAGAGCACGGCGATCAGCAGTCCGGTGGCCAGGGCCAGCGGCAGCGACACCAGCGACAGCAGCACCGACAGCTCGATGCCCTGCAGCAGCAGCGGATAGATCTGGCGCAGCGAGTCCAGGTTGGCGAAGTTCTCGAGGAAGAGTTCCATGGCGGGGGTGTTCCTTCAGCGGCCGGGGGCGCTGGCGTGCTCGATCCAGCGGCTGGCGACGACCAGCGGCAGGAACAGCACCAGGTAGAAGGCCGCCGCCAGGGTCAGCGGCGACGGGTTGGCGACGATCGACATGAAGCTCTGCGCCTGGCCCAGGGTCTCGGGCAGGGAGACCGCCGTGCCCAGCGCGGTGCCCTTGCTGATCGAGATGGCGCGGTTGGTCAGCATCGGGATGGCGAGCCGGAAGGCCTGCGGCAGGATGATCTCGAACAGCATGCGCAGGGGCTTGAAGCCCAGCGCCCGCGCGGCGTCGCGCTGGCCGCGCGGCACGGCCTGCATCGCCGACCAGAAGATCTCGCAGGCGAAGGCCGACAGCACCGCCCCCAGGGCCATGACGGTGGTGGCGAAGGGCGACGGCGTGAAGCCGACATAGGGCATGCCGAAGTACAGGAAGATGATGATCACCAGCTGCGGCAGTGTGCGGAAGAGGTCGACCCAGGCGACGATCGCGGCATTCACCAGCCGGCTCTCGAAGGTGCGGATCACCGCCAGCGCCAGCCCGGCGGCCAGCCCGAGCGCGATGACCAGCACCGATACCACCACCGTCGTGCCGAAGCCGCGCAGCACCATCGGCAGCGCGTCGGCCATGACCTGGAGGTTGAGGAAGTTCTCGAGCAGGCGGTCCATGTCGTCGTGACTCGCGGCCGCCTACTGGGCGCAGACCGGCGCGGGCGACTTCTCGACGTAGCCCTTGAAGCCCGGGGCGCCATAGCCGTCGTGCACGGTGACCAGCGCCGAGCCCTTCTCGGGCGCCGAGCCATACCACTTCTCGTGCAGGCGGGCCACGGTGCCGTCCTGCTTCAGGCACTTCAGGATGTCGTCGACCCGGTTGCGATAGGCCACGCTCTCCGGGCGGAAGGCATAGCCGAAGTTGCGGCTGCTGCTGAAGTCCTTGTAGGCGACCTTGATGGCCTTGTTGCGGCTGGCCGCGTAGATGGTGGTGGGCACCTCGTTGATGGCGGCGAAGGCGCGGTTGGTCAGGATCGCCTGCACCGTGTCGGGGAAGGTGTCGTAGCGCTGGACCTCGAAGCCGTAGGTGCCGGCATTGGCGGTCGCCCAGGTGTCCGACAGCGTGCCGCGATTGACGGCGATGGCCTTGCCCTTGAGGTCCTCGAAGGACTTCATGTCGTTGCTGGCCTTGACCAGGAAGCCGTTGCCGGTCGACATGATCGGCTGCGTGAAGATCATCCGCTCGGCGCGCTCGGTGGTGATGTTCAGCGGATTGACGGTGAATTCGATGCGCTTGGCGAACAGCGAGGCGAACAGGGCCGAGAAGTTGACGTCGACGATCTCGACGCCCGGGCGCCGCAGCCGCTTGCCGACCTCGTTGATGAGGTCGACGCCGAAGCCCTCGGGGCCGTTGGCGCCGCGCACGATCCACGGCGCGACGCCGAAGTCGCTGCCCACCACCAGGGGCTTGTCGGCCGGGTGGTCGGCGTCCTGGGCGTGGGCCGGGACGGCGGCGCCGGCGAGGAGGGCCAGCGCGGCGAGGGCGGCGAGCGCCGGCCGGCGCGGGCGGAGGGAAGCGGGGACTGCGTGGGCCATGGGGGGGAAACTCCTGGGAATGCGTGATGGATGGGGAAGGTGGGAGGCGGAGGCGTAGGCGGATGCGGGAGGGCGGGGCGCCTCAGGCGCAGGGGTGGTGCCGGTGCCAGTGGCGCGCGATGTCGGCGCGCCCGCAGATCCAGACGTCGTCGTGGCGCCGCACGTGGTCGAGGAAGCGCTCCAGGCCGGCGGCGCGACCCGGGTGCCCGGCCACGCGCATGTGCAGGCCGACCGACATCATTCGCGGCGCTTCGGCGCCCTCGCGCAGCAGCAGGTCGAAGCTGTCGCGCAGGAACTCGAAGAACTGCTGCGCCGTGGCCAGGCTGCCGCGCATGAACTTGGCGTCGTTGATGGCCAGGCCATAGGGCACCACCAGGTGCGGCCGGGCCTCGGGCGCGCGGCGCAGCCAGTAGGGCAGTTCGTCGTTGTAGGCGTCGGAGTCGTAGAGGAAGCCGCCTTCCTCCTCGATCAGCCCGCGGGTGTTCAGGCTCGGTCCGTAGCGGCAGTACCAGCCCTCCGGGCGCCGGCCTACGCTGCGCTCGATGCTCTCGACGGTGCGCCGGATGCGCTCGCGCTCCTCCTCCCGCGTGAGCGTCTGGTGGCGCTCCCAGCGCCAGCCGTGCGCGCAGATGTCGTAGCCGAGCTCGCGGATGGCGGCGCAGACCGCCGGATTGCGCTCCAGCGCCAGCGCGCAGCCGAACACGGTGGCGGTCATGCCGCGCTCCGACAGCAGCCGCGCGAGACGCCAGAAGCCGACGCGGCTGCCGTACTCGAACATCGACTCGGCGGCCAGGTCGCGGCCCTCGAAGGCGCCGGCGCCGCCCTCGGTCAGGCCGGCCTCGCTGACGCCGTCGCCGTCGGGGAAGGAAGGCTCCGAGCCTTCCTCGTAGTTGAGGCAGAAGTTCAGCGCCAGCCGGGCGCCACCGGGCCAGCGCGGGTGCGGCGGCCGGGCACCGTAGCCGACGAAGTCGCGCGGATGCGCGGCGGTGGTGTCGGTCATGCGCCCTCCATCGGCAGCAGGGTGATCGGCCGGGCCAGCGGCACGAAGACGTCGTCCTCCTGGCCGGAGAAGCTCATGCAGACCACGAACCGGGCCGGCGCGTCCAGCGCCGCTAGGCCGTGGTGCCAGACGCCCATCGCATAGGTCACGCCCTGGTCCGGCGCGGCCTCGAAGGCCCGCAGCGTCGAGGAATCGGGCGCGCCATCGGCGGCCGCGCCGCAGACCACCACCAGGTAGGGGCGGCCATTGAGCGGGATGAAGGTCTGGGCCGACAACGGATGGCGTTCCATGGTCGTCACCGCCAGCGGCAGCGTCACCGCCTGCAGCAATGTCGCCACCCACAGGCGCGGTTCGGCGGCTTCGGGCCGGCGCTCGAAGGCGCCCTGGGCCCGCACGCGGCGCGCTTCGTCGCCCAGCCGGATCACCTCGCCGAAAGGCGCGAAGGCCTCGGCCGTCAGGGGCTGGACGCGCACGGCGGACGGGTCGTCGGAGTCGATAGGATTCATCGTAGATACCAGTGGTATCCCACCCGCGTCCGAAACGGTGCGGGGCCGGGATGGTTGCACGGTCCCACGCACGATCCATACCAGCCCGGCGCGCGCGGCCGGGTCGCCGCCGTCCTCAGGGCTCGATGCCGGGGCGCTCCGGCGCCTGGGCCGGGAAGTGCTCCTTCAGGAACTGCAGGAAGGCCGTGACGCGCGGCGCCAGCACCCGGCCGCGCGGATAGAGCACGTGGATGACGTCGGTGTTCGGGTCCTGGAAGTCCCGCAGCAGCGCGACCAGGGCGCCGCTGCGCAGGTCGGCGGCGATGTTGAACTCGGCCAGCCGCACGATGCCCAGGCCGACCAGCGCCAGCGTGCGCAGCAGCTCGCCCTGGTTGGCGCCGATGTGGGCCGGGATGTCGATGGTCTTGAGCGCGCCGTCCTCGCGGAAGGTCCAGCGGTTCCAGTGCGTGCGGATGGTGAAGTTCAGGCAGCGGTGGCGCAGCAGGTCGTCGGGCCGCGCCGGCGTGCCGTGCCGCGCCAGGTAGGCCGGCGCGGCCGCGATGACCCAGGGCCTGGGCACCAGCGGCCAGCCGATCAGCGACAGCTCGGTCGGCCGGCCGCTGTGCAGCGCGACGTCGATGCCCTGCTTCATGAAGTCGCCGCGATCGGTGCCGATGATGAATTCCAGCCGCAGCCGGGGATGGCGCTCCAGCAGCGCCGGCAGCAATGGCGCCAGCAGGTACTTGGCGGTGGTCAGCGGCGTGTGGATGTGCAGGGTGCCGGCGATCCCGCGCTCGTCCGACACCGCCAGGTTCTCCGCCTCGTCCATGGCGTCGACCACGCGCTGGCCGGCGGCGCGGTACTGCCGGCCCTCCTGCGTCAGGCGGATGGCGCCGCCGATGCGCTCGAACAGCCGCACGTCCAGGCGCGTCTCCAGCCGCGCGATCAGCTTGCTCACCGCCGAGGGCGACAGGCCGAGCCGGCGCCCGGCGCCCGAGAAGCTGCCCTCGGCCACGACGCCGAGGAACACCTGCAGCTCGCCGAACTTGTCCATGCGGGTTTCCTTCTACCGTGAATCCGCGTCACAGGGGATGTGCGGCCGGAGCCGTTGTGGCGCCGGGGGGCACTGTACAAAATGTCCGCTCACATTGGAGACAAGACAAGCATGACCAAGACCCTCCGGATCGGTTCCGGCGCGGCGTGGTGGGGCGACCGTGTCGAGCCCGCAGCGCTGAACGCCGAGCGCGGCGAACTCGACTACCTGTGCTTCGAGACCATGGCCGAGGCCACCGTCTCGGCGGCGCAGGTGCGCATGCGCCGCGACCCCGGCTTCCCCGGCTACGACACCTACCTCGACGACCGCATGCGCGCCGTGCTGCCCGCCTGCATGCGCAACGGCACGCGCATCGTCTCCAACCAGGGCTGGGTCAACCCGGTGGCGGCGGCGAAGCGCATCGTCGAGCTGCTCCAGGAACTGGGCATCCATGGCGTCAAGGTGGCGGCCGTCGGCGGCAGCCTGATCACCGAGCGCGTGCTCGGGCTGGCCGACACCATCCTGGAGACCGGTGCGCCCACCGCCGGCCTGGCCTCGACCCTGATCTCGGCCGAGGCCTACCAGGGCGCCGAGCCGATCGTCGAGGCGCTGCGATCCGGCGCGCGCATCGTCGTCACCGGCCGGGTGGCCGATCCGTCGATCTTCATGGCGCCGATGATGTTCGAGTTCGGCTGGGATCCGCTGGACCACGCGAAGCTCGGCGCCGGCAATGGCATCGGCCACCTGATGGAGTGCGGCGCCCAGGTGACCGGCGGCTATTTCTCGGACCCCGGCTTCAAGGACGTGCCCGAGCCCTGGAACTTCGGCTTCCCGATCGCCGAGGTCGAGGCCAACGGCGATGTCGTCATCACCAAGGTCGCCGGCACCGGTGGCGCCGTGACGCTGCGCACGGTCAAGGAGCAGATGCTCTACGAGGTGCACGACCCGGCCAACTACATCACGCCCGATGCGGTGGTGGACTTCACCTCCGCCCGGCTGGAGCAGGTCGGCCCCGACCGCGTGCGCGTGACCGGCCTGACCGGCAAGCCGCGCACGCCGACGCTGAAGGTGTCGATCGGCTGCACCGAGGGCTACATCGGCGAGGACATGTTCTTCTATGCCGGCCCGGGCGCCTTGCGCCGCGCGCAGCTGGCGAAGAAGGTGCTGGAGGAGCGCTTCAGGATCGTCAGGCTCGATGCCGAAGACCTGCGCATCGACTTCCTGGGCCTGAACGCCATCCACGGCGATGCCACCCCGGCCGATGCGCCCGAGCCCTACGAGATCGCGGTGCGCGTGGCCGCCCGCACGAGGACGCGCGAGGAGGCGGTGAAGGTCGGCCGCGAGGTCGACGGCATGGCGGTCTCGGGCATCGCCCACACCGGCAAGCGCGTGCCGCACCAGGACCGCTTCCGCGAGGTGATCGGCGTCTGGTCGGCGCTGGTGCCGCGCGAATGCATCACCCCGACCGTCGACTACTTCGAAAGCTGAGGCGCGCCATGAAAGTCCTGCTGCAACACGTCGCCCACGCCCGCTCCGGCGACAAGGGCAACACCTCCAACATCGCCGTCTTCGCCTACGAACCCGAGTTCTATCCGCTGCTCAAGGCACAGCTCACGGCCGAGCGCTTCAAGGCCTTCTATCGCGGCGCCATCCAGGGCGAGGTGGTGCGCCACGAGGTCGACAACATCGAGGCCCTGAACTTCGTCTGCCAGGGCGCGCTGGGCGGTGGCGTCTCGCGCAGCCTGTGCCTGGACAACTACGGCAAGGCGCTGTCGGCGGCCGTGCTCGGCTTCGAGCTCGAGGTGCCCGAGGCGCTGGCATCGCGGCTGCACGGCCGGCATCTGCTCTGAGCGCGGACCCGCGCGCGAACACCGGAGACCGCACGATGAAACAGCTCCCGCATCGATCCGATGCCGGCACCGGCCTGGGCCGGCGCGCCGTGACCGGTGCCGCGCTGGCGGCGCTGGCCGCGCTGGCGCTGGCCCCGGCCGCCCGGGCGCAGCAGGCCTACCCGAACAGGCCGATCCGCCTGGTGGTGCCCTATCCGGCCGGCGGCACCACCGACATCCTGGCGCGGCTGGCCGCGATGCAGCTGGGCGAGCGCCTGGGCCAGTCGGTGGTGGTGGACAACCGCGCCGGGGCCAGTGGCGCCATCGGCGCCTCGGAGGTGGCACGCGCCGCGCCCGACGGCTATACGCTGCTGATGGCCACGGCCAGCTCGCACGGCATCAACTCGGCGCTCTACAGGAAGCTGCCCTACGACGCGGTGAAGGACTTCGCGCCGGTGACCCTGCTGGCCAGCACGCCCAACATCATCGTCGTCAATCCGGCGGTGCCGGCGAGGAACCTGCGCGAGCTGATCGCGCTGGCCAAGGCGCAGCCGGGCAGGCTGAACTTCGGCTCGACCAGCCTGGGCGGCTCGCCGCACATGAGCGCCGAGCTGCTGAAGATGCAGGCCGGCATCGACATCGTGCACGTGCCCTACAAGGGCGCCGCGCCGATGCTCGCGGACCTGCTGGGCGGCCAGGTGCAGATCGGCTTCGACAACCTGCCCTCGACCATCAACTTCGTCAACACCGGCAAGGTGCGCGCCATCGCGGTGACCACGCCGCAGCGCTGGCCGGGCGCGCCGGACATCCCCACCGTGGCCGAGAGCGGCGTGCCCGGCTACGAGGTCTCGGGCTGGTTCGGCCTGCTGGCGCCGGCCGGCACGCCGCAGGCGATCCGCGACACATTGCAGCAGGCGCTGGCCGCGGCGGTCAGGCAGCCCGATGTCGCCCAGCGCATGCTGGAACTCGGCGCCCAGCCGATCGCCAGCACGCCCGAGGACTTCGGCCGGCGCATCCCGCTCGAGGTGCGCAAGTGGCAGGACGTGGTCAAGGCCACCGGCCTGAGCCTGGAATGAGAAAAGGCCCGTCGATTCCTCGTGGGAGTCGACGGGCCGGGGGGGCGGGAGGAAGCGTGCAGTCCGCCCCGATGCGGGTTGATGGCGCCACTCGCATGAAGCAGCGTGTGTCTTGGGGTTTCACCAGGTTTCTCACCTGAACAGCCGGCGCTAACCCGGTCCTGGCGCCATCAGGGATGGGAATCCAGGCTCCTGGATTCCCAACCCCGAGGGCCCTCCTCGACCGGTTCCCCGACAAACTAATCAGAAGGTTTGCCTCCGGCCGTAGGACGCGCGCCTGTTCGTGGCGCCACGCCCATCAGGCTCCGGCGGATGGCCAGGCAACCGGCCATCCAGGCCGAGGAGGGATCGGCATAGGGGGTGCTGACGGTGCGCGGCACGTAGCACAGGGATTCGTCCGCGGCGGAGCTCGTCTCGTCCAGCCAGATCCAGTGGAATTCCCCCGGCTCCAGTTCCTTGACGGTCAGGGCCGTGACGGTGGCGGCGTTCATGGCGGGGGCCTTCCTTCGGCGCGGTGGTCGATGCCGGCTCAGTTGATGTTGGCCAGCGCCGCGTGGAAGGGCTTGCCCGGGACCTTGAAGGTGCCACCGTACTCGTAGGGCGCGCCGTTGAGCATCTGGCAGCCGCCCTTGGCCGGGGCGCAGGCCTTGGAGCTGTCGTAGGTGTGCCAGATGATCGGGCCGTAGAGGAAGCTGTGGATGCCCTTGCCGGCGTAGTCGGCGATGCTCACCATGTAGCTCTCGGTGCCGTGGTTCTCGCCGTCCTCGGTGGCGATGGGGTCGATCACGCGGCTCTCCTGGAAGGTGCGCACCACCGAGCCCGAGGCGATGTCGTTGTCGAAGCGCACCCACTGGACCTTGCGGTCGCCACGCGAGGTGACCAGGATCTCACGCTGGGGCGTGTTCGGGAAGATCGTCTTGACCGAGGAGTTGTTGCCCGTGGCGTGCTCCTTGAGGTAGCCCAGGTGGGTGGGGTTGCGACCGACGTCGACGGCGAACTTCTCCGCGATGTCCGAGGGGGATCCGCCACCGGCCTGGTTGAGGTAGCCCGTGCCGAGGTCGAACACGCGCAGCTTGCCCTCCTGGGTGGCGATGTAGGCGCGGTGCGGGGCGCTCAGGCTCAGGCGCACGGCCGTCGGGCGATTGGGCAGGTCGACGACCTTGATCACGCCGGGCTTCTGCGCCGGGGCGGCGTCGAAGGTGTAGGGCCACTGGCTCGGGCCGTCGCCACGGTTGGCGATCATGGCGTTGAAGTCCGATTGCGGCTGCACGAAGTACTGCTGCTTGTAGTAGGCGAACAGCGGGCGCAGGTCGACGAAGGCCGCGCGCTTCTCCGACTTGGAGATCACCACCGCCATGCCGGCGCGGGCATAGGCGTTCGAGAGGTTGCCGCTGGCGTAGCGGGCCCGCACGCTCGGGTTGTCCAGATCGGTGTTCCAGAAGTTCTGCACGTTCTCGTAGTCGCGCCAGAACAGGCCCGTCGATGCGGAGATCTCGGTGGGTGCCTTCAGGGTGTCGGGCAGGTCGACGAAGCCGATCAGCTTGGCGTAGTTGTAGTTGCCCAGGCCCGGAGCGCCCGGGTAGGTGCGCTTCCAGTTGCCCCAGTTGGCATACCAGGCGCTGCCCTCGTTGGCCGGGCTGCAGCCCTGGCAGCCGTCGCCCAGCGCCAGCACGGCGATCTGGCCACGCATCGCGGCGGTGTCCCAGACCGTCACCAGGGCGAACTCGCCGCTGTTGGTGATCGTGAGGGCCGTGGGCACCTTGCCCGCGGGCAGCTGGGTGGTGAAGAGGTTGTGCGAGGTGTTGCTGCCCACCCCGACGATGCGCCCGTCGGCATACACCGCCAGCGAGTTGGTGCACCAGCCGCCGCGACCGTAGCACTTGGCCAGCGCCACCGGCTTCTCCAGCGTCACCGGGTTGGCGAATCCCCCACGGCGACCAATGTAGCGTTCGATGTTGGAGTCGATCGTGCCGCCGTCGCTGGGCGCACCCTCGTAGCTCGTCCAGCTCGGCTCGGGCTCGATGGAGGTGGTGTTGTGGCCCACGTTGAGCGTCTGGATCGAGCCCACGGCCGCCGCGTAGGAGCGCTTGAAGAAGCTCGCCTCGGGCGTCGCGTCGGCGATGTAGGCGAAGTTCATGATGTTGGAGCTGTAGTCGCCCCAGTAGTACTCCAGCGCGCCGCCGACCTGCCAGTTGCCGCACCAGCTGGTCCAGCCGCAGCCGCGGTTGCCCTGGCCGTTGGGGTTCTGGATCGAGATCATGTTGAACGACTGGCTCGCCCGCTTGGCGTACGTGGGCAGGCCGCCCTGGGACGCCGTGCCGTACTCGGCCGAGGAGGGGCCGTAGCGGTAGGCGATCGACGCCTCGGTGCCCATCTGGCGCGCCATCGCCTGGTACTCGGCATTGGAGACCGCGCCATTGACCATCACGTCGCCCGAGATCGCCGCGACCGTGCCGCTCGGGGTCACCGGCGCCGGGCTGGTCACCGGCGCCGGGCTGGTCACCGGCGCCGTGGCCGACAGCACCGGCTTGGACACCGGCGCCTGCACCGGCGTGGGAGCCGCCACCACCGTCGAGCCCGTGTCCCCGGAGGTGGTGTAGCAGGCCTTGACCACGCCCCACAGCGGATCGCCGAAGAAGCCGTCGTCGCACGCGTAGGTGCCCGGCTGCAGCGTCTTCTTGACGAACACGCCATTGGCGCCATAGCTCACCACGCTGGCCGTCGCGAGCCTGAACGAGCTCGACTGGCCCACGATCTTGGTCATCACCGCGCTGTCGGCCGGCGCGTAGCAGGCCTTGACCACGCCCCAGATCGGGTCGCCGAAGAAGCCATCGGTGCAGCCATAGGTGCCCGCGGCGAGGGTCTTGCGGTTGAAGGCGTTGTTCGCGCCATAGCTCACCACCGTGGTCTTGGCCAGGGTGAAGGAGCCGTCCTGGCGCACCAGGGCCTGCAGCCCGGCGCTGGCGGCCGAATTGGCCGCGCTCGCCGAATTGGGCATGTAGCAGGCCTTGACCACGCCCCAGAGCGGGTCGCCGAAAAAGCCGTCGTCGCAGCTGTAATTGCCCGGCTGCAGGTTCTTTTGCGTGAAGACGTTATTGGCGCCGTAGCTGACGGTGGTGGGGGCGGTCAGCGTAAAGCCTTTGCCTTGCACGGTCAGCTGCATGAGATCGGTGGCCCAGGCGGGCGCGGAGGCGCAGGTGATCAGGCCCAGAAACAGACCCAAACGTTGAGCGGTGAGAACTTTCGTCACAGTTAAACCCCATTTGTAAGACAGTGCCGCAATTGTCACGGGCTGTCGTCCTACAGCATCTGGGGCATCGTCCTACGCACCGATGAGCGTGCGATTTGAGCCGATGTGTGGCAAAAGGCTCAAAAAGGGGTCAAAAAACTGCGACTTTTGGCTGAACTAATTAAGTTTCCATCGAGTGCAAAAGTAGTCAATTAATTAAAAGTCGACTAAATCGAAGGGATATGAAAATCGCAATTGAGGAGGCGTGGAATTAAGCCGAGGCCGGGCCTCAATTGCAAAAGTAAGCCATAAGCATTTAGCAGTTTATGCAAGTGAAAACTCACTCAACCTTCACGCCGGCGTCCTGGACCACCTGGGTCCACTTGGGCACTTCCTTGCGCAGCAACTGGCCGAAGGCCTCGGGCGTGCTGGCCACCACCTCCACGCCCTGGTCCTTGAACAGCTTGACGACCTCGGGCTCCTTCAGGATCTCGACGATGTCGCGGTTGGCGCGCTCGACGATCGCCTTGGGCGTGCCCGCCGGCATCTGCATGCCGAACCAGACGATCACCTCGTAGCCCGGCACGCCGCCCTCCTGGATGGTCGGCGTCTCGGGCAGCAGGGCGGCGCGCTGAATGCCGGTGACGCCGACCGGCTTGAGCTTGCCGGCGCGGATCTGCTGCATCAGGTTGGGCACGTTGTCGAACAGCACGTCGATCTCGCCGCCGAGCATGGCCATCACCGCCGGCGCGCTGCCCTTGTAGGGCACGTGCGTCATGCGGGTCCCGGTCATGGTCATGAACAGTTCCATCGACAGGTGGTTGGACGAGCCCGAGCCGGTGGAGCCGTAGTTCAGCTTGCCGGGATTCTTCTTCGCGAAGTCGATCAGCTCCCTGAGGTTGGTCACGCCCGGCAGGTCGGGGCGGACGACCAGCGCGTTCTGCGTGGAGCCGGCCCACACCAGCGGCTGGAAATCGGTCAGGGCGTTGTAGGGCAGGCGGCTGCCATAGAGCGCCGGCAGCGCCGAGAACGGCAATGGCGTGATCAGGATCGTGTAGCCGTCGGGCGGCGACTTGGCCGCCAGGTTGTTGCCCAGCACGGTGTTGCCGCCGGGCCGGTTGTCCACCACCACCGACTGCTTCCAGGCCCGGCCCAGGCGTTCGGCCACGGTGCGCGCCAGGGTGTCGTTGAAGCCCCCGGGCGGGTAGGGCACGATGATGCGCACCGGCTTGGACGGGTAGTCGTCGGCGGCCGCCGTGGCGCTGGCGAGGCCGAGCGCGAGGCCCAGGCCGAGGGGCGCCAGCAGGCGGGTGAAGTTTCGTCGGGTGGTCGGCATGTCGGGTCTCCTGGTGGATGGGGACCGGGGCGCCGCTGCATCGGCGGCGCCTCCGGTGGCTGCGCTAGAACTTCACGACATAGCCGGGGCCGTCGACCATCGGGTAGGCGTCGAAGATCGACTCGTCGACCTCGATGCCCAGCCCGTGGCCCTTCGGCGGCTCGACGCAGCCATCGGCGCCGATCTCGAAGGTGCGGCCGAACATGTCGCGAAACGGATTGAAGTGCGAGACGCAGGCCTCGAAGTAGCCGGCGTTCTCGGTCGCCGCCAGGAAGTGCAGCGTGGCGGCGTGGTTGAGGCCGGTGGCCGAGCTGTGCGCGTGCACCGGGATGCGGAAGGCCGAGGCCATGGCCGCGATGCGCACGCCCTCGGTGATGCCGCCGCTCTTGGACAGGTCGGGCTGCCAGACCTGGACCGCGCCGGCATCGAGCATCTGGCCGAACTCGAAGCGCGTGAAGTGGTTCTCGCCGGCGGCGATCGGCACCAGCGGCGTGATCTTCGCGGCCTCGCGATAGGAGGCGAAGTCGTTGCAGGCGAAGGGCTCCTCCAGCCAGCCGGCCTGGATGTCGGCCAGCGCCGGCAGCACGCGGCGCACGTCGGCGATGGTGTAGGCCGTGTTGGCGTCGGTCAGGATGTCGAGGTCGTCGCCCAGCACCTCGCGCACCTTGCGTACCCGGGCGATGTCGTCCTTCACGGTGTCGCCCACGCGCAGCTTGACGGCGCGATAGCCCTGCTCGACATACGACTGCGCCTCCTCGGCCATCTGCTGCGGCGGCTGGTAGCCCAGCGCGATGCCGCCGGCATAGGCCGGGATGCGCCGGTGGCTGCCGCCCAGCAGCTCGTAGAGCGGCATCTTCGCGGCCTTGCCACGGATGTCCCACAGCGCCATGTCGATGCCCGACAGCGCCAGGCAGGTGCCCGCGCCCAGTCCGTGGCTCGACAGCTGCATGCGGTGCACGCGCTGCCAGGCGCCCACCACGTCGGTCGCGTTCATGCCCACCAGCAGCGGCTGCAGCGTGTTGTGCACCAGGCTGACGATGGCGCCGGGACTGCGCCCCGGATGCGCCTCGCCATAGCCGGTGATGCCTTCGGAGGTCTCGACGCGGATGATGATGCAGTCGCGCTTGAGGGTGCTGCCGATGCCCATGGTGACGGTCTTGCCCTCGGGCAGGCGATAGGACAGCGGAACGGCGGTGATGCGGGTGATCTTCAAGGGGTGTCTCCGGGGGATGGATTCGAAAAGACTTCGGGATTGACGACCTGCGGCGGCCGCTCGCCGCGCAGCAGGGCCGCCAGCGTGTCGACCGCCAGCAGGCCCATGGCCTGCTCGGCCTCCCGCGTCAGGCCGGCCAGGTGCGGCGTCAGCAGCACGCCCGGATGGCGCCGCAGCGGGCTGTCGGCGGGCAGCGGCTGGGTCTCGAAGACATCGAGCACCGCGCCGGCCAGCCGACCGGTCTCGAGCGCGGCGCACAGCGCGTCCTCGCGCACCACCGGTCCGCGCCCGACATTGATCAGCAGCGCGCCCGGGCGGGCCCACGCCAGCACCCCGGCATCGACCATGCCGCGC
The DNA here is from genome assembly GCF_056679935.1 of Variovorax sp. PEI5. Lineage (NCBI taxonomy): Bacteria > Pseudomonadati > Pseudomonadota > Betaproteobacteria > Burkholderiales > Comamonadaceae > Variovorax > Variovorax sp. PEI5. Next base: position 350,441 of record NZ_JBWXPH010000004.1, on the reverse strand, counting down.
GTGCGGGGCGTCAGCGGGCAGGCGACGACGACGATGTCGCTGGCCGCGAACAGGTCCGCCAGCGCCAGGGTCTCGATGTCCGCCGGCACCTTCGAGGGCGTGCCGGTGCATACCGCCAGCCGCATGCCGAAACCCAGCCGGGCGATCTCGCCGATGCGCTGTCCGATGGCGCCGAAGCCCACCAGCCCGAGCGCGAGGCCGCGCAATTCGAAGGTGTGGGCGCCGGCCCCGGCGCGCGCCGCCCAGTCGCCCGCGCGCACGCTGGCGTTGAAGGCGGCCAGCCGGCGGCTGTGGGCGAACAGGGCGGCGAACACATATTCGGCCACCGCGTTGGCATTCACGGCCGGCGTGTTGCCCACCGGGATGCCGCGCGCGGTGGCCCGCTCGACCGGGATGAAGTCGAGCCCGACGCCCTGGCGCATGACGCCGCGCAGCGCGGTCGGCCGGTCGAACAGGTCGTCGGGCAGCTGGCGCCGCACGATCAGGCCATGCACGCGCGCCATGGCGTCGCGCAGCGCGGTGTCGCTGGCCGCGCGCGACAGGCCGTCGGGCAGGCGCTCGACCTCGGCCCATGCCGCCAGCCGTTCGTGGGCCCGCGGATGCAGCGGATCGGTGAGGAGGACGCGGGGACGATGCATGGGACCAGGACCCTTGACGACCGGGGTCGTGTACTGAAGTTGTGTGATGAATCTATCACACAACTTTGCGCCAGCCGGGTTCGGTTCCCTCAGGTTTTCCCGGGGTCGGAGGCGCTGGAGAGGCCGGCGGATCCGGTCCCGAGCTTGACGCGCGCCACCCGCAGGGCCGTCGCGCGGCTGTCGGTGGTCCAGAAGTCCTGGCCCGCGCGCTCGATGCGCGATCCGGTGTTGCGCATGTGGCGGAAGGCGGCGGCGCGGGCCGCCTCGGCATCGCGCGCGCGGATCGCCTCGCACAGCGCGTCGTGCTCGGCCAGCACCTCGGCGGCCAGGTCGGCGCGGCGCGCCTCGTTGGCGCGCGTGAGGCGGATGGCATCGTGCAGCGCGCGCGTCAGCAGGCCCAGCAATTCGGTGTAGTGCGGGTTGTGCGCCGCGCGCGAGATCGCCAGGTGGAACGCCAGGTCCTCGGCGACGCCGTCGCCGCCGCGCGCCACGGCGATGCCGATGGCCTTGAGCGCGCGCTGGATCTGCGCCATCTCGGCCTGCGTGCGGCGCTGCGCCGCCAGGGCCGCCATCTCGGCCTCGATGCCGCGCCGCAGCTCCAGGATGCGCAGCACGCCCTGCGCCGGATCGACGTCGCCCGGGCGCTGCCCGAGCCGGAAGGCATCCGACGCCTGGGGATCGCGCACCACCGTGCCGCTGCCCTGGCGGGTCTCGACCAGGCCCTCGGACTTCAGGCGCGAGATCGCCTCGCGCACCACCGTGCGGCTGACCCCGTACTGCTCGGTCATGGCCTGCTCGGTCGGCAGCCGGGTATCGACCGGATAGACGCGGGCGCGGATGTCGGCCGCCAGCAGCTCGGTCATGCGGTCGGCCAGCGTGCCCTCGGCGCCGGGGCGTGGCGCGGTCTCGTCGTTCTTGTGGCTGGTGCCCATGGAATCCTTCGGGTGCGGGTGCGGGTGCGGGTGCGGGGGAGGGGCTGCGGAGGATAGCACCGGAGTTTCCACGGTTGACAAAGTCATATGACGTATTTGTAATATGAATCGGCATGCGGGATGAGCCGTCCGGTTCCATCCGCCCAGGCCTCCGTCCCGGTTCCCCCGGCCATCGTCCGCCGCTGCCGCATCCATCCGATCCCATGACCGCCTCGTCCTCCTCCCCGCCGTCGCCGCCGTTCCTGCCGCCGCGCCCGAGCGCCTTCCTGTGCCGTCGCTTCACCCCGGCGGTCGAGGCGGCATTGCGCGAGCGCTTCGCCCTGCGCGTCAACGAGGACGATTCGATCCTGGCGCCGGCCGAGATCGCGCGCCGCGCCGCCGGCTGCAGCATCCTGCTGGTGACGGCGACCGAGACGGTCGATGCCGGCGTGCTGGCGGCCCTGGCGCCGGCGCTGCGCGTCGTGGCGACGCTGTCGGTCGGCTTCGACCACATCGACCGGGCGGCGGCGCGCGCGGCCGGCGTGCGCGTGCTCCACACGCCCGACGTGCTGAGCGATGCCTGCGCCGAGATCGCCCTGATGCTGCTGCTCAATGCCTGCCGGCGCGGTCTCGAGGCCGACCGCCTGGTGCGCAGCGGCGCCTGGGCCGGCTGGGCGCCGACGCAGCTGCTGGGCCTGGGACTGGTCGGGCGGACGCTGGGCATCTTCGGCATGGGCCGCATCGGTCGCGCGATCGCGGTGCGCGCGCGCGGCTTCGGCCTGTCGATCCACTATCACAACCGCTCGCGGCTCGATCCCGCGCTGGAGCAGGGCGCCAGCTACCACGCCACGCTCGACGGCCTGCTCGGCCACAGCGACATCCTGATGATCGCGGCGCCGGGGGCCCCGGCCCTGCGCGGCACCTTCGACGCTGCCCGGCTGGCGCGGCTGCCGCGCGGCGCGGTGCTGGTCAACATCTCGCGCGGCGACCTGGTCGACGACGAGGCATTGATCGCGGCCCTGCGCGAAGGCCATCTGCGCGGCGCCGGGCTGGACGTGTTCGCCAACGAGCCGCATGTCCACCCGGGCTATCGTGCGCTCGACAACGTCTTCCTGTCGCCCCACATCGGCAGCGCCACGACCGAGACCCGCGATGCCATGGGCCTGCTGCTGATCGATGGCATCGAGATGCTGGCCGCGGGGCGGGTGCCGGCCAACCTGCTGCCCTGAGGACATCGCATCGGTCCGACCGGACCCGCCGCCTGCGCATGCGTTCCGCCGCCGTTGCTTCCTTTCCTCCTTCCTCTCTTCCTTTCCTCCCTCCACCGCCGCGCGCCTCGCCATGAACCTCCGACATCCCGACCTCTTCCGCCAGCAGTGCCACGTCGACGGCCGCTGGATCGACGCCAGCGATGGCGCCACGCTCGCCGTCGTCAACCCGGCCGACGACCGGACATTGGGCACCGTGCCGCGCCTGACGGCGGCCGACGTGCGCGAGGCCATCGCGGCGGCCGACCGCGCATTGCCGGCCTGGCGCGGGACCGGCGCCAAGGAGCGCTCGCGCCTGCTGCGCCGCTGGTTCGACCTGTGCATGGCCCACCAGGACGACCTGGCGCTGCTGCTGACGCTGGAGCAGGGCAAGCCGCTGGCCGAGGCGCGCGGCGAGATCGCCTATGGCTCGAGCTTCATCGAGTGGTTCGCCGAGGAGGCCAAGCGCATCTATGGCGATGTCATCCCGGCGGCCACCACCGACCGCCGCATCGTGGTGCTCAAGCAGCCGGTGGGCGTGGTCGCGGCCATCACGCCATGGAACTTCCCCAACGCCATGATCACGCGCAAGGCCGGGGCGGCGCTGGCCGCCGGCTGCACCATCGTCATCAAGCCGGCCTCGGCGACGCCCTACTCGGCGCTGGCCCTGGCGCAGCTGGCGGCCGAGGCCGGCATCCCGCCCGGCGTGCTCAACGTGGTGACCGGCGCCGCCTCGACCGTCGGCGGCGAGCTCACCGCCAGCCGCGTGGTGCGCAAGCTGTCCTTCACCGGCTCGACCGAGGTCGGCAAGCAGCTGATGGCGCAATGCGCCGGCACGGTCAAGAAGGTCTCGATGGAGCTGGGCGGCAACGCGCCCTTCATCGTCTTCGACGATGCCGATCTCGATGCCGCCGTGGCCGGCGTCATGGCCTCCAAGTTCCGCAACGCCGGGCAGACCTGCGTGTGCGCCAACCGGATCCTCGTGCAGTCCGGCATCCACGACCGCTTCGTCGACCGGCTGCGCGCCACGGTGGAGGCGCAGGTGGTGGGCAACGGTCTCGACGACGGCGTGAACCTGGGTCCGCTGATCGACGATGCCGCCATCGCCAAGGTGCGCGAGCACATCGACGACGCCCTGAGCCTGGGAGCGCGCATCGTCACCGGCGGCCAGGCCCATGCGTTGGGCGGGCGCTTCTTCACGCCGACCATCCTGGCCGATGTCTCGCCGGCCTCGCGCCTGATGCAGGAGGAGACCTTCGGTCCGGTGGCGCCGCTGATCCGCTTCGAGACCGAGGACGAGGCCGTCGCCATGGCCAACGACACCCCCTTCGGCCTGGCGGCGTACTTCTACACCCAGGACTACGCCCGGGCCTGGCGCGTGGCCGAGGCGCTGGAGGTTGGTATCGTCGGCCTCAACGAGGGGCTCATCTCGACCGAGCTGGCCCCCTTCGGCGGCATCAAGGAGTCGGGCGTCGGACGCGAGGGGTCCCGGTACGGCATCGACGACTATGTCGAGATCAAATACATCTGCGCCGGTGGCCTCGGCCGAGCGGCGCGGACTTCCTGAAGCAACCCGCACCCCTGAGATCGAACGGAGACCCGCACATGAACGTAAAGAGAATCGGATTGATCGGTGTCGGCCTGATGGGCCACGGCATCGCCAGCAACATCGTCAAGCATGGCCATCCGCTGGCGGTGCTCGAGCACATCGGCAACCAGCCGCTCGACACCCTGCGCGCCGCCGGCGTCGAGGTCCGACCGACGCCGCGCGCGCTGGCCGAGGAGGTCGACGTGCTGCTGCTGTGCGTCACCGGCTCGCCGCAGGTCGAGGCCGTGCTGCTGGGCGAGGACGGCGCGCTGCGCGGCCTGCGCGAGGGCGCCATCGTCATCGACTGCTCGACCGCCATCCCGGCCTCGACCGAGCGCCTGGCCGTCCAGGTGGCCGAGGCCGGCTGCCGTTTCATGGATGCCGCCATGACGCGCACGCCCAAGGAGGCCGCCGAGGGCCGGCTCAACCTGCTGGTGGGCGCGGACGAGGCGCTGTTCGCCGAGTGCCGGCCGCTGCTCGAATGCTTCGCCGAGAACATCACGCATGCCGGCCCGGTCGGCGCCGGCCACCGCATGAAGCTGCTGCACAACTACGTCTCGCTCGGCTCGGTGGCGCTGATCGCCGAGGCCGCCGCCTGCGCCGAGCGCGCCGGTGTCGATCCCCGGGTCTTCGTCGAGGTGCTGGGCAAGGGCGGCGGTGGTGGCACGGCGCTGGAGCGCCTGAAGCCCTTCCTGCTGGAGCGCGACCCGAACGGCCTGCGCTTCTCGCTGACCAACGCGCTCAAGGACCTGGGCTACTACACCGCGATGGCCCAGGACAGCCAGGCCGCCCGCGCCATCGCCGAGGGTGTGCGCCGCACACTGGAGGACGCCGTGGCGCAGGACGCCGGCGGGCAGGCGCTGGTGCCGGAACTGGTGGCGATGCTGGCGCGGCGCGGCGCCGGCGACGCCGCCGCCTGAACCCGTCGCGCGGGTCGACGTCGGCCGCGCGCCGCCGCCCTCAGCGCAGGCGGCTCGACCACAGCAGCGACAGCACCGCCGCCGCCACCGCCAGCAGGGCCGCCGCCAGGGCCAGCAGGCCGGCCAGTTCGGTCTCGCGCGTGAGCACCTGCAGGCGCGTGCCGAGCTGCTGGTAGACCACGCGCAGGTTGTCGGCGGTGCCGGCATGGTGGTACTCGCCGCCGGTCATCCGCGCCACTTCGCGCAAGGTCGGCTCGTCGAGCTTCATGTAGATCGCCATGCCATCGGGCGTGCTGGCCTCGCCATCGACCGTGCCGAGCCCGATGACATGGATCCGCACCCCCCGGTCGGCCGCCATGCGGGCCGCCTCCAGGGTGTCGATGCCGGCCGTGCGGCGGCCATCGCTCAGCAGGATGATGGCGGCGGCATCGTAGGAGCCCGGCGCCACCGGCTCGATGCGCGGCGGCGGCGGCTTCTCGCGCTCGTCCAGGCTGCGGCCCCGGGGCGCCGGCGTGGCGCCCATCATCATGCGGCCGAGGTCGATGCCCTGCTCCGGGAACAGCTCCGCCAGGCACTGCACGATGGCGTCGCCGACGGCGGTGCCCAGCTGCATCTGGAAGGCGTCGATGCTGGCGACCAGCGCCGCGCGGTCCAGGGTCGGGCGCTGGGCCACGTGGCTGCTGCCGGCGAAGGTGACCAGCCCGACCTCGATGGCCGGTGGCAGCTCGGCCAGGAAGGCCTTGGCGGCCCGCTGCGCGGCATCCATGCGGGTCGGCTGGACATCCCCCACGCGCATGCTGAGCGAGACATCCATGGCCAGCAGGATCGTCGAGCGGGCCCAGGGCAGCGGCACCCGCGCCACCGGCCGCGCGGCGGCCAGCAGGAGCAGCGTGCAGGCCAGCAGGAACAGCGCCGGCGGCACGTGGCGCCGCCAGCCGCGACGGGCCGCCCCGCGCGCCACGTCCAGGCTGCTGTAGGACAGCACGGCGCGCGTGCGCCGCCGCAGCAGCCAGACGTAGAGCGCGGGCAGCAGCGCCGGCAGGAGCAGCAACCAGAGCGAGTGGGGCCAAAGGAAGGAGAGTGGCGACACCGGGCGGTTCCTCGTCGGGGGTTCACCGCCAGCGCCGTGCCGGGGTGGACACGGACGATGTTGCGCAGTGCGGCCTCATCGTGCCCGTCCTCCCGGGCTTGCGCAACCACGTCGAAGGACGATTCTCCGAGTCAGCGCCCACCGGCCTCGTCCACCAGCCGGGCGATCTGCCGGGCCGACATCCGCAGTCGCTGGTGGTGCCGGTCGCCCAGCAGGGGCAGGGCGGTCAGACCGAGGCAGCACAGCGTGCCGTAGAGCGTGCCATCGCGCAGCCAGACCGGCGTCGCCATGTAGGCCCCGGGGGTGATCGGGGCCGTGGGCACGTCGTGCGTCGCGCGCAAGGCCGCCACGTCGGGCATGACCGCCGGCAGCCGCCCGTCGAGCACGCGCTGGCAGAAGCTGTGGTCGCGGTGGTGCGTCAGCTCGCGCAGGCCGGCCTCGTCGGTGTCGAGCGTGGCGTGGGCGATGACCACGTCCTCGCCGGCCAGCCGGGAGATGAAGACGATGTCCATCACCAGTTCCTCGCGCATCAGCGCCAGGATGGCGGAGATGGCGCGATCCAGCGAGAGCGTGCCGGCCTCCGGCTGGACGCGGATCACCGGGCCGGCGTCCTCCGGCGCGGGCACGCCGGGGGGGGACGGTCCGTCGATCCGGGGCCCGATCCCGGTCGCGCGCTCGTGCTGGCGGTCGCCCTTGCGCTCGCTGTTCTGATTCATGGCTTCCTTGATTCTTTGCAACAGGGAAGCACCTGCATCGTGGTCGCGGAGTAGGACAGGACGCCCTGAGGGCGCGTCGAGCCCGGGAGCGGAACGGCGCCGCAGGGGTCCGGTCAGTCGCTGGCGCTGAAGCCCGAGGCCTTCACCAGGCGGGCCCAGCGCTGCGTCTCGGCGGCGACGGCCCGCTCGAATGCCGGTCCGGCCTCGTTCGGCACGTCGAAGTTCTGCGCCTCCAGGCGGGCGCGCAATGCCGGATCGGCATGGGCCGCGACGGCCGAGGCGAGGATCGCGTCGAGCACCGGCCGCGGCGTCGCCGCCGGCGCCAGGACGCCGAACCAGATCGTCGTCGAGAGGGCCGGCGATCCGAGTTCGGCCAGCGTCGGCACCGCCGGCAGCGCCGGCGAGCGTCGCGGACCGGTCACGGCGATGGCGCGCAGCTTGCCGGCCGCGATGTGGGGCGCCGCCACCGCCAGCTGCGTGAAGCCGAGCGGCACCTGGCCCGCCAGCAGGTCGTTCACCTGCGGCGCCGAGCCCTTGTACGGCACGTGGACCAGGTCCGCCTTGAGCTGCTCGTTGAGCTGGAAGCCCAGGAAATGCGAGGGCGTGCCGGGACTGAAGGACGCATAGGCGGCTTCGCCCCGGTGGGCGCCGATCCAGCGGCCGAGTTCGGCGAAGGTGGTGGCGGGCACCGATGGATGCGTCACCAGCACCAGCGGCGCCTCGACGCCCTTGACGATCGGCTTGAAATCGGCCGCCTTCCAGCGCAGCCGGTCGTAGGCGGCCGGGTTGATGGTGACCATCGATTGCGTGCCGATCCACAGCGTGGCGCCATCCGGGGGAGCGCGCAGCACCGCCTCGGCGCTCAGGTTGCCATTGGCGCCGGGCTTGTTGTCGACGACGAAGGTGCCGCCGGTCTGCCGCGTCCACTGCTCGGCGAGGGCCCGCGCATACAGGTCGGGCGCGCTGCCGGCGGCGCTGCCCACCACCAGCGTGACGGTCCGGCCCGGCCAGGCCTGCGCCCAGACCGCCGTGCCCCAGCAGGAGGCGGCCGCGGCCAGCAGGAGGGCGATGGCATGTCGCCGCCGCTGCCCCGCGCCGGCCGCCGTCATGTCAGATCGCCTCGGGATCGGTGCGGATGCTGGTGCGGTCACGATGCCGCTTCTCCTTGCCGAGCACGCTGTCGAGCGCGCTGAGGACCTTGGTCTCGGCGCCACGGAAGGCCTGGTCGAGCGAGGGCGCCTGGTGCGAGACGGCGACCGGCGCGTGCTGCGGCACGTGGGCCTCGATCAGGCAGCGCTTGTCATCGGCGCCACCCTTGGCGCTGTTGACGTCCGACAGGTGCACCTCGACCCGCCGCACGTCCTCGGCGAAGCGCGCCAGCGTCTGGCGGATCTCGCCATCGGCCCAGCGTTCGAGATCCTCGCGGTTGTCCATGCCGTTGCCCGTGTTGATGTGGATTTCCATGTCGGTCCTGGTTGAAGTGGTCGAAACCCCAGTGGAACACCGGCTCCATTGACCCGTGGCGCCGCGGGGTCGACAGCGCGCGTCGGACATCGGCGCCACCGGGTCGCCACCGTGTCGCGATCGTGTCAGGGCAACGGGAAAACCCGCTCTTGCGCCGCCATCGGCGTCCCCAGAATCGCTTGTCCGACAAACCGGCAAACGACCGGTCCACGCCGCATCGCGCGGCCCCCGACAGGAGACACACCGTTGGCAGACCGCAGCATCGAACCGGGATCCAGGGCCGCGCGCGCGGCCGACGATGCCGCGGCCGGCGACGGCGCGGCCGGGATGTTCGACCGGCTGCATCTGACGCCCGCCTACAAGGTGGTGTCCTCCGAGATCGAGCGCAGCATCCTCGGCGGCCAGCTCAAGCCCGGCATGCCGCTGCCCACCGAGCAGAGCCTGGCCGAGCGTTTCGGCGTCCATCGCTCGACGGTGCGCGAGGCGATCCGCCAGGTCGAGCAGGAGGGGCTGGTGCAGCGCCGCGCGGGCCGGCGCCTGTTCGTCACCCTGCCCGGGCTCTACGACATGGCGCCGCGCGCCGCCCGGCTGCTGCTGCTGCAGCAGACCACCTTCGAGGAGCTGTGGCAGGTGGCCGCGACGCTGGAGCCGCTGGCCGCGCGACTGGCGGCGCTGCACGCCACGGCGGCCGACCTCGAGGCGCTGGAGGACAACACCACCCTGACCCGCCAGCTGCAGGGTCGGGGCGCCGCCACCGTCGAGGCGCACCAGCGCCTGGTCGAGCTCGACGTCGAGTTCCACGCGCTGGTCGGGCGCGCCAGCCACAACCGGGCGCTGATGCTGGCGCGCGAGCCGATCAGCCTGCTCTACAACCCGACGCTGCTGCGGATCCACCTGCACCTGCCGCAGTCCAAGGCGCGCAACCTCGACGCCCATCGCGCCATCATCGATGCGCTGCACCGGCGCGACGCCGATGCCGCCGCCGACTGGACGCGGCGGCACATGGACGATTTCCGGCGCGGCTTCCGCATGACCGGGCTCGACATGGGCGCGCCGGTCCAGGCCGCCACGGCGCGGGCCCCGGGCGGTTCGTAGCCCGCTCCGGGCGCACGCGCACGCACACGCATCCGCACAGACACACAACGAAGGAGACAAGCATGCAGAAGACATCCGCACGACGCACCTCGCCGGTCCACGCGCTGGCGCTGGCCATCGCCGGCCTCGCCGCGACGCTGGCCCCGGCCGCCCGGGCCCAGGCCCCGGCCGCGGCCGCCGGCACCGAGACCTTCAAGGTCGGCATCGTCAGCTTCCTCTCGGGCCAGGCGGCCGAGAGCTTCGGCATCCCGGCGGTCAATGGCGCCAAGGCCCTGGTCGAGGCCTTCAACAAGGGCGAGGCGCCGGCGCCCTACGACAAGGCCGGCATCGGCGGCATGCGCATCGAGGCCGTCTACATCGACGAGAACGGCGGCGCCACCAAGCAGGTGCAGGAACTGCGCAACCTCTACGACCGCGAGAAGGTCGACGCGGTGGTGGGCTACGTGAGCTCCGGCGACTGCCTGGCGGTGGCGCCGGTGGCCGAGGAGATGAAGAAGTTCCTGATCCTCTACGACTGCGGCACGCCGCGCATCTTCGAGGACGCCAAGTACAACTACGTCTTCCGCACCGCCTCGCACGCCACCATGGACAACGTCGCCCTGGCGCGCTACCTGAAGGCCCGCAACATCAAGGCCGAGTCCTTCAACATGATCAACCAGGACTACGCCTGGGGCCAGGACTCGCGCAAGGACTTCACGCTGTCGATGGCGCAGCTCTATCCGCAGGCCAAGCTGGGCGAGGACCTGCTGCCGAAGTTCGGCGCCGGCCAGTACGGCACTGAGATCTCGGCGCTGATGTCCAGGCGCGCCGACGTCACGCATTCGAGCCTGTGGGGCGGCGACCTGCAGGCCTTCATCCTGCAGGCCGGCCCGCGCGGCCTGTTCAAGCGCTCGCAGGTGGTGCTGTCGGCGGCCGACCACGTGCTGACCAACCTGGGCGACAAGATGCCCGATGGCGCGATCCTCGGCGCGCGCGGCTCCTATGGCCTGCTGTCGCCCAAGTCGCCGCTCAACGACTGGTGGTGGAGCATCTACCAGAAGAGCTACCAGACCTACCCGGCGCAGGCTCCCTACCGCATGGCGCAGGCGCTGCTGGGGCTGAAGATGGCGGCCGAGAAGGCGATGGCCGCCAATGGCGGCAAGAAACCCACGACCGAGCAGCTCGCCGCCGCATTGACCAATGCCGAATGGGATTCGCCCGGCGGGCGCATCCGCATGACCCTGGGCGGCGGCCACCAGGCCACGCAGGAGACCGCCATCGGCAGGACGCGCTACGACGCCGCCAAGAAGATGGTGGTGCTCGACGACATCCAGCGCTTCCCGGCCGCCTGCGTCAACCCGCCGGTCAACGTGAAGTCGGAGGACTGGATCAAGTCCGACTTCGCCGGCGCCAAGTGCAACTGACTCGATAACGCCAGGTCCCATGGCCACCGCCCTCACCATCCTGATCGACGGGCTGAGCTACGCCTCGTGGCTCTTCATCGTCGCGCTCGGGCTGACGCTGGTCTTCGGCGTGCTGAAGATCCTGAACATCGCGCATGGCAGCTTCTATGCCCTGGGCGCCTACGCGGCGGCCAGCTTCGTCGCCTGGTTCGCCAGCATGAAGTTCGCGCCCGAGTGGTCGCTGGTGGCGATGCTGTTCGCCGCCGTCGCCGTGGCGGTGCTGGTGGCGCCATTGACCGAGCGCGGCCTGATGCGCTTCTTCTATGGCCGCGACGAGGTGCTGCTGGTGCTGGTCACCTATGCGCTGTTCCTGGTGCTGGAGGACGTCACCAAGCTGCTGTGGGGCGCCAACCCGTACTACGTCTCGGAGCCCTATGCGATGTTCGGCAATGTCGAGATCGGCGACCAGGTGTATGTCGGCTACGACTTCATGCTGATGGGGCTGGCGGTCGCCGTCGGGCTGGCGGTGTGGTGGGGCCTCAACCGCACGCGCCAGGGCAAGATCGTGCTGGCCGTGATCCACAGCGAGGAGGTCGCCGCCAGCATGGGCGTCAACGTCTCGCGGGTCTACATGCTGGCGTTCGGCGTCGGCGTCTTCCTGGCGGCGCTGGGCGGGGCCTTCACGGCGCCGCTGATCTCGGTGCAGCCGGGCGTCTCGGTGGGCGTGATCATCGTCTCGTTCGCGGTGGTGATCATCGGCGGCCTCGGCAGCATCGAGGGCGCCGCCATCGGCGCGCTGATCGTCGGGCTGGCGCGCTCCTTCGCCGTCCACGTGATGCCCCAGGCCGAGCTGTTCTCGATCTACATCGTGATGGCGCTGGTGCTGATGGTGCGTCCCGAGGGGCTCTTCCAACGCATCCAGGCTAGAAAGATATGACCACCCCCAGTCTTCGCGCACTGCGTGTCGCTCCGTCAACCCCCTCGGAGGGGGCAACACCGGAGGACCGGCGCAGCCGGATCCTCGGTGTTCCTGGGCCTTCGCCGCGGCGCGGCGTCGTGCTGGGGAGTGGCGTTCTTCTGATCGTCGTGCTGTTGGTGGCGGGGGCGTTCATGCCGAAGTGGCTGACGTTCCTGCTGACGATGGCGGCGTCGCACGGGCTGGTGTCGCTGGGGATCGTGCTGCTGATGCGGGGCGGGGTGGTGTCGTTCGGGCAGGGGCTGGTGTTCGCGGTGGGGGGGTACGCGGCGGCACTGGCGTTCAACCGGCTGGGCTTCACCGATGCGCTGGGGCTGGCGCTGACGGGCGGGGTGGCGGCGACGCTGGTGGCGGCGCCGTTCGCGCCCCTGCTGTCGCGCTACCGGGGCATCTTCTTCGCCATGCTGACCCTGGCGATGTCGATGGTGGCCTATGGCGTGCTGGTCAAGACCAGCGCCCTGGGCGGCTCGGACGGCTTCAACATGGGTCGCGCGACCCTGTTCGGCCAGGCGCTGCCGGACGCGCGCTCGGGCTATGTGCTGTATGGCGTGACGATCGTCTGCGCCGGCGTGCTGGCCCTGCTGGCGCGGGTGTACTTCGATTCCACGCGCGGCCTGGTCACGCAGGCGGTGCGCGAGAACGAGCTGCGGGTCGAGTACCTCGGCGGCTCGGTGCGCCAGGCCATGAGCCTGAACTTCCTGCTCGCGGCCTTCGCCGGCGGCTGCGGCGGCGCCCTCACGGTGATGTCGCTCGGCCACATCGATCCCAACTTCAGCTACTGGACGACGTCGGGCGAGTTTGTCTTCGTCGCCATCCTGGCCGGCTGGCAGAGCGTGCTGGCGGTGTTCGTGGCCTCGACCCTGCTGGAGGTGGTGCGCTCGTTCTCCAGCCTGTACTTCCCCAACACCTGGCAGCTGTCGCTGGGCATCTTCCTGCTGCTGATGATCCGCTTCCTGCCCGATGGCATCGGCTCGCTGTGGGTCGATCGCGGCCGCAAGGGAGCACGCCGATGAGCGCCGGGCGCGAGATCCTGCTGCGCGCGAGCGGCATCGAGAAGCGCTTCGGCGCCGTGGTCGCCGCCAGCGGGCTCGACGTCGGCGTCGCCGTGGGCGAGCGCGTCAGCCTGATCGGCAGCAACGGCGCGGGCAAGACCACCTTCGTCAACATGATCACCGGCTACCTCAAACCCGACGCCGGCAGCATCGTGCTGGGCGGGCGCGACATCACCCGGCTGGCGCCGCGCGCGATCACGCGGCTGGGCGTGGCGCGCTCGTTCCAGATCCCGCAGCTGTTCACCGGCATGTCGGTGCTGGAGAACATGCTGGTGGCGCTGGCCTGCCATGGCGAGCGGCTGTCGTTCTGGCGCACCGCGCGCCAGGCCGACGCGGTGGCGCGCGCCGATGCGCTGCTCGAGCGCTTCAACCTCGCCGAGCATCGCCAGCGCCGCGTCGCCGAGCTGCCCGGCGGCGTGCGCAAGCTCCTCGACATCGCGATGGCACTGACCGGCGAGCCGCGCCTGCTGCTGCTCGACGAGCCCACCAGCGGCGTCTCGGCCGAGGAGAAGTTCCCGATGATGGAGATCGTCATGCGGGCCCTGGGCCAGGAGCGCATGGCGGTGCTGTTCGTCGAGCACGACATGGACATCGTCGAGCGCTATGCCGATCGCGTGATCGCCTTCTATGCCGGCCGCATCATCGCGGACGCCGCGCCAGGGGTGGCGCTGGCCGCCGACGACGTGCGCCGCTATGTCACCGGCACCCTGCGCGCCGACGCGCCACTCTCCTAGCCCTTCCGGAAGCATCGCCATGCTCGCCATCGAATCGATCCACGTCGCCATCGGCTCCGTCCAGGTGCTGCGGGGCCTGTCCCTCGACGTCGCCGCCGGCCGCATGGCCGGACTCATCGGGCGCAACGGCGCCGGCAAGACGACCCTGCTGCGCTCGGTCATGGGCCACCTGGCGCCCTCGAGCGGTCGCATCGCCTTCGACGGCCGGGACCTGGCCTCGCTCGGCCGCCACGAGCGCGCCGCCCGGGGCATCGGCTACATGCCGGAGGACCGGGGCCTGGTGCCGGAGCTGACGGTGGAGGAGAACATTTTGGTGCCGCTGTGGGCGACGCGCTCGCGCGCCATCGCGCAGCGGCTCGATTTCGTCTATGGCGTGCTGCCCGAGCTGGCGGCGATGCGCGAGCGGCGCGCGCTGCTGCTGTCGGGCGGCCAGCAGAAACTGGTCGCGCTGGCGCGCGCGCTCGCCGTCGGCACGCGGCTGCTGCTGCTCGACGAGCCCTTCGAGGGCGTGGCGCCGGCCCTGTCGATGCGCCTGGGCGAGGTGATCGCCGGCCTGCGCGGCGGCGATCTCGCGGTGCTGATCGCGCAGTCGGACCTCAACCATTCGCGCCGGCTGGTGGATGTGGAGTACGTGATCGAGCGCGGCGCCAACGTGGCGCCCGGGCCGGCCCCGGCCCCGGACGCGCTGCCGGAGGCGCTGGCGTGACGGCCGCCTCGCCGTGGGACGCGCTGCCCGGCGGCGTGCCGGCGATGCGCTGCGAGGGTCTGCATGGCGACCGCGTGGTGCGCTGCTTCGTCGAGCGCCCGGCCAGCGTGCATGCGCTGCTCGAGGCCGCCGTGCGGACCCGGCCCGACGCCGAGGCCGTGGTCTGCGGCGACCGCCGCTGGTCCTATGCGCGGCTCGACGCCGAGGTCGCGCGCCTCGCCGGTGGCCTGGCGGCGCATGGCATCGGCGCCGGCGACCGCGTCGCGCTGTTCATGGGCAACCAGCCGGCCTTCGTCGCCGTGCTGTTCGCGCTGCAGCGCCTGGGTGCCATCGCGGTGCCGATCGGCGAGCGCGAGCAGCGCCCGGGCCTGGCCTACATGCTCGGGCAGTGCGGCGCTCGTGCCATCGTGGCCGATGCCGCGCTGGCCGATCGCGTGCCCGATGTCGCCGAGGTGCCGGGGCTGCGCCTGCGGGTGGTGGCCGGGACGCAGGAGCCGGGAGCGGGGGTGGAGGCGGAGGCGGGGGCGGGCAGGGCGGCCTTCGTCGACCTGGCGACGCTGGCCGCGTCCGGCACGCCCCGCATCGAGCCGTGCGAGGTGCGGCCGGAGGACACGGCCTTCATCCTCTACACCTCCGGCACCACCGGCCGCCCCAAGGGCGCCATGCTCACGCACCTGAACATCGCGCATTCGGTGCGCCATTACGAGGTCTGCATGGGCCTGCGCGCCGGCGACCGCTCGGCGCTGGCGGTGCCGGCCAGCCACGTCACCGGACTGGTCGCCATCATCCTGGCGCTGGCGCACGTGGGCGGCACGGTCGTGCTGCTGCCGGAGTTCAAGGCCGCCGGCTTCATCGCCGTCATGGCGGCCGAGCGCGTGACCCACACCCTGATGGTGCCGGCCATGTACACGCTGTGCCTGATGAGCCCGGCGCTCGAAGGCGCCGATCTCTCGCGCTGGCGCGTCGGCGGCTATGGCGGGGCGCCGATGCCGGTGGCCGCCATCGACGCGATGGCGCGGCGGCTGCCCGGCCTGACGCTGGTCAACGCCTATGGCGCCACCGAGACCACCTCGCCCGCCACCCTGATGCCGCCGGGCCTGACGCGCGACCATGCCGACACCGTCGGCGTGCCGCTGCCCTGCGCCGACGTGCGCGTGATGGACGAGGACGGCCGCGAGCTGCCCGCCGGCGCCACCGGCGAGCTCTGGATCGCCGGGCCGATGGTGGTGCGCGGCTACTGGGACAACCCGGAGGCGACGGCCGCCGCCTTCACCGGCGGCCACTGGCATTCCGGCGACCTCGGCCAGGTCGATGCCGAGGGCTTCGTGCGCCTGGTCGACCGCAAGAAGGACATGCTCAACCGCGGCGGCTTCAAGATCTATTCGGTCGAGGTCGAGCATGTGCTGATGGCGCTGCCCGGGGTGGTCGAGGCGGCCGTGGTGGGGCGCCCCTGCCCGGTGCTGGGCGAACGCGTGCATGCCTTCATCCACGCGCCCGGTCTGGCGCGCGACGACGAGGCGGTGCGCGCCCACTGCCGCGCGCGGCTGACCGACTACAAGGTGCCCGAGACCCTGACCTGGGCCGAGTCCCCGCTGCCGCGCAATGCCGGCGGCAAGCTGCTCAAGCGCGAGCTGCGCGACCGGCTGGCCACGCCGGCCGACGACCGCGGCTGAGCCGCGCCGACCGCCCCGCGCGTCGCCGTCCGGCGGCTCGCCGTTCCCTTGTCCGACACGCCGTTGCATCGTTCGCCGATGGTGCGGTGACGCGCGCGCGCATCGGAAAAGTCATAAAGGCGAAAAAACAGATCATAAAGTAGTAGTTTTGTTTCCGAAACGGCCTTTTGATTTTTACAATGTCATACGTTAGTACACGTTTTGTCTGAAAAATCAAAAAAGGACGTGCCATGCACGCACAAGTTCGGGAATCCCGGGGAATTCCCTCTTACTGGATTGGGCTGATCTGCGCCCTGCTGCTGGTCTCCTGCGGCGGCGGCGACGGCGGCAATGCCACGGGAAGCACCGCGTCGACACCGGCCGTCGCATCCGTCGCCGGCGCGCCCACCCTGAGCTCCGCCGGCGCCCGCAAGCCGGCCCTGCCGAGCGCGGGGCGCTGGGGCGCGCGGATCACGCTGCCACTGGTGCCGGCCTCGGCGGCCCACCTGCCCGATGGCCGCGTGCTGTTCTGGTCGGCCAACGACCGCTTCGGCTTCACCGATGTCGGCCAGGCCTACACGGCCCTGTTCGATCCGGCGACCGGGCAGTCGACCGAACGCTTCGTCAACCTGACCGGGCAGAACATGTTCTGCCCCGGCACCACCAACCTCGCCGATGGCCGGATCCTGGTGAGCGGCGGCTCCAATGCCGACAAGACCAGTCTCTACGACCCCGCGACCGGCGCCTGGTCCGTCGGTTCGACGCTGCGCATCCCGCGCGCCTACCAGGCCAACACCCTGCTGCGCGATGGTTCGGTCTTCACGCTCGGCGGCTCCTGGGCCGGTGGGCAGGGCGGCAAGCATGCCGAGATCTGGACCGAGGCGACCGGCTGGACCCTGCTGGGCGGCGTGAAGGTCGACGATTTCGTCACCGGCGACCCGGCCGGCATCTACCGCGCCGACAACCACATGTGGCTGCTGCCGGCGGGCAATGGCCAGGTCTTCCACGCCGGCCCCAGCAGCCGCATGCACTGGATCGACACCACCGGCGGCGGCCGCGCGCAGCCGGCCGGACCGCGTGGCGACGATGCCGACAGCATGAGCGGCAATGCCGTCATGTACGACACCGGCAAGATCCTGAAGGTCGGCGGCTCGCCGGCCTACCAGGAGAGCAACGCCACGGCGGCGAGCTACGCGATCGACATCCGCGCCGAGGCCCGGGTGCGCAAGCTCGCGCCCATGGCCTACGCCCGCGCCTTCCACAACAGCTTGGTGCTGCCCAATGGGCAGGTGATGGTGGTCGGCGGCCAGAGCTACGCGGTGCCGTTCTCGGACAACACCAGCGTGCTGCCAGCCGAGCTGTGGGATCCGGTCGGCGAGACCTTCACCACCCTGGCGCCGATGAGCGTGCCGCGCAACTACCACAGCGTGGCGCTGCTGCTGCCCGATGCGCGCGTGCTCTCGGCCGGTGGCGGCCTGTGCGGCGCCGGCTGCGCCGCCAACCATGCCGACGCCCAGATCTTCTCGCCGCACTACCTGTTCAACGACGACGGCAGCGCCGCCACGCGCCCGGTCATCAACGAGGCGCCGACCAGCGCCGTCTATGGCAGCGACCTGTCCGTGGCCACCGACGGCCCGATCGCGTCCTTCGCGCTGATCCGCCTGTCCTCGGTCACGCACACCGTCAACAACGACCAGCGGCGCCTGACCCTGCGCCACGCGCCGACCGGCGACAACCGCTATGCCGTGAGCCTGCCGAGCAACCCGGGCTGGGCGCTGCCGGGTAAGTACATGCTGTTCGCGCTGAATGCCGATGGCGTGCCCTCGGTGGCCCGGATCTTCACGCTGGCGGCCGGCGGCACGCCGCGCCTGCTGCCGATCCTGGAGCAGTCGGCCACCGTCGGCCGCGCCGCGTCGCTGGCCCTGGCGGCCGCCGGCGCCACGCGCTTCGAGGTCACCAACCTGCCGCCGGGCCTGAGCTACGACAGCGCCAGCCAGACCCTGCGCGGCACGCCGACCGTGCCCGGTCGCTACACCGTCACCGTGCTGGCCGGCAATGCCGAGGGCGCCGTCAGCACCGACTTCCTGTGGCGCGTCGATGCCGCCGGGGCGGTGCGCTTCGTCAGGCTGGAGCAGCTCGGCGAGATCGGTGGCAATCCCTGGGGCTCGATGGCCGAGCTGAACCTGCTCGACGCCAATGGCCAGCCGCTGGCGCGCGGCGCCTGGAAGATCAGCGCCGACAGCGAGGAGCGCGCGGCCGAGAACGGCGCCGTCACCCGCGCCATCGACGGCGACGCCAACACCTTCTGGCACACGCAGTACGCCCCCACCTCGCCGCCGCCGCCGCACAGCGTCGTGGTCGACCTGGGCTCGGCGCAGCGCCTGGGCGGCCTGCGCTACCTGCCGCGCCCGGGCGGCGGCAATGGCACCTTCGCGCGCTTCCGGGTCTACCTGAGCGCCGATGGCGCGAACTGGGGCAATCCGATCGTCGACGGCGACTTCCGCCAGATCGCCGCCGGCACCACCGGCGAGAAGACGGTCTCCTTCAGTGCCGGCGTCACCACCAACTACGCCCCGGTCGTGGGCTCGCCGGGCGACCAGACCCACCAGCCGGGCGACACGGTGGCGCTGGACATCGTCGCCTCCGACGACCAGTCCGAGCCCTTGCGCTTTGCCGCCAGCGGCCTGCCGCCGGGCCTGACATTGCGCGCCGACTCCGGCGCCATCACCGGCCGCGTCACCACCGCCGGCACCTATGCGGTGACGGTCACGGCCACCGACCGGGCCGGCGCCGCCTCGTCCACCACCTTCACTTGGCGCGTGCGTTCGCTGGCGCCGCCGGCGCCCACCGTCGCCGCGCCGGTCATCTCCAGCGGCGGCACGGCCAGCTTCACGGCCCAGGTCGCCGGCGACACCACCGGCCTGCGCTTCGCCTGGGACTTCGGCGACGGCAGCGCGGCGACCGCCTTCTCCACCTCGTCCTCCACCACCCACCGCTACGACGCGCCCGGGCTCTACACGGTGACGGCACGCGTGCGCGACACCACCGGCCAGGAGACGGTCTACCGCTTCACCCAGGCCGTGGCGGGCACCACCACCGCCGGTGGCGCGGCGCCCAACGCCACCAGCGCCTTGGCGTGGGAGCCGGCCACCTCGACCCAGGGCGCCCGGCTGTGGGTGGTCAATCCGGACAACGATTCGGTCAGCGTCTTCGACGGCGCCACCTATGCCCGGCTGGCCGAGGTGGCGGTCGGCAAGGGACCGCGCACCGTGACCCTGCTGCCGGGCCTGCGCCAGGCCTGGGTCGCCAATCGCGACGGCGCCAGCATCAGCGTCATCGACACCGGCAGCCGCGCCGTGCTGCGCACGCTCGCGCTGCCACGGGCCTCGCAGCCCTGGGGCGTGGTGGCGGCGCCGGCCGGCGACCGCGTCTATGTGAGCCTGGAGGCGAGCTCGCGGCTGCTGCAGCTCGACACCGGCGGCGCCACCCTGGCCGCGCTCGACCTGCCCGGGGCGCCGCGCCACATCGCGGTGTCGGCCAATGGCGCGCAGCTGCTGGTCGCGCGCTTCGTCAGCCCGCCGCAGCCGGGCGAGGACACCGCCACCGTGGGCACCACGCGCGATGGCGCGGCCACCGGCGGCGAGGTCTGGGCCGTGGCGACCGCGCCGCTGGCGCGCAGGAAGACCATCGTGTTGGCGCACAGCGCCAGGGCCGACAGCACCACCCAGGGCCGCGGCGTGCCCAACTACCTGGGCGCCCCGGCCATCGCGCCGGACGGCCTGTCGGCCTGGGTGCCCTCCAAGCAGGACAACATTCAGCGCGGCCGGCGGCGCGACGGGCTCGACCTGAACTTCGAGAACACCGTGCGCGCCATCGACTCGCGCATCGCGCTGGGCACCCTGGCGGAGGACGCCGGCGCCCGCATCGACCACGACAACGCCAGCCTGGCCAGCGCCAGCGTGTTCCATCCGAGCGGCGCCTACCTGTTCACGGCGCTGGAGACCAGCCGGCAGATCGCCGTCGTCGATCCGGTCGGCCGGCGCGAGCTGTTCCGTGTCGATGCCGGCCGCGCGCCGCAGGCGCTGGCGGTCTCGGGCGACGGCCAGACGCTGTTCGTCGCCAACTTCATGGACCGCTCGGTCGGCGTCTACGACCTGCGGCCGCTGGTCGGCTTCGGCCAGACCAGCCTGCCGGTGCGGACCACGCTGGCGACCATCGCCACCGAGAAGCTCGGCGCCCAGGTGCTGCGCGGCAAGCAGCTGTTCTACGACGCCCGCGACACCCGCCTGGCGCGCGATGGCTACATGAGCTGCGCGAGCTGCCACTCCGATGCCGGCCACGACGGCCGCACCTGGGACTTCACGGGCCTGGGCGAGGGGCTGCGCAACACGGTCGCGATCCGCGGCCGCGCCGGCATCGGCCACGGCCTGCTGCACTGGAGCGGCAACTTCGACGAGGTGCAGGACTTCGAGGGCCAGATCCGCGACCTCGCCGGCGGCACCGGTCTCATGACCGACGCCCAGTTCGCCACCGGCACCCGCGCCCGGCCGCTGGGCGACCGCAAGGCCGGCGTCAGCGCCGACCTGGACGCCCTGGCGGCCTATCTGGGTTCGCTCGATACCTTCGCGCCCAGTCCGCTGCGCAACGCCGATGCCTCGCTGACCCCGGCGGCGGTTGCCGGCAAGGCGGTCTTCGCCGCCGCCAACTGCGCCAGCTGCCATGCCGGCGCGGCCTTCACGATCAGCTCCGACGCCAACGCGCTGCGCGACGTCGGCACCCTGCGCCCGAGCAGCGGCCAGCGTCTGGGCGCCACGCTCGGCGCGCTGGACGTGCCGACGCTGCGCGACGTCTGGGCCACCGCGCCCTACCTGCACGACGGCCGCGCCGCGACGCTGGCCGAGGCGGTGCAGGCACATGCTGGCAACACCGTCGCCGGCGGCGACCTGGCGAATCTGGCGGCCTACCTGCAGCAGATCGGCGCCGAGGAGGCCGCGCCGACGGCGGGCACCGGCGGCACGGGCGGCACCGGCGGCACCGGCGGCACGGGGGGTGGCACGACGCCGACCGCCACGCCACCGTCCACCGCCATCGCCTGCGGCAGCGAGGGCCAGACGTGCAACCTGCCAGCCGGCAGCACGGCCACCGTCTGGTATGGCGCCAACGACCAGTGGGCCGTCAGGACCGGCCTGACCGGCGCTGTCGCCTGCGGCAACGACCTGTTCGGCGATCCGGTCTGGGGCGTCGCCAAGTCGTGCCGCTACGTGGTCAGCACCGCCGGCAGCGCGCCGCCATCGACGGCGGTCGCCTGCGGCGGCGAGGGCCAGACCTGCACCCTGCCGACGGGCGCGACGGCCACGGTCTGGTATGGCGCCGGCAGCCTCTGGCGCAGCAAGACCGGCGTCACCGGTTCGATCGCCTGCGGCAACGACGTGTTCGGCGATCCGGTCTTCGGCACGGCCAAGACGTGTCGCTATGTGGTGACCGCCACGGCCACCCCGCCGAGCGCGCCCAGCGCGACGCCGCCGTCCACGGCCACGCTCTGCGCCGGCGAGAACCAGACCTGCGCGCTGCCCACGGGTGTGAGCGCCACGGTCTGGTATGGCGCCGGCACCCAGTGGGCCTTCAAGACCGGCCTGAGCGGTCGCATCGCCTGCTACAACGGCACCTTCGGCGACCCGGCCCCGGGCGTGGTCAAGTCATGTCGCTACCAGTGACGACGGCAGGGCGGAGCATCCCATGAAGCAGCGCCTGGTGGTGGCGATCATGCTGCTGGTGGCCGGCCTGCTGCTGGCGCCCCTCGCGCAGCGTCACCTGCAGGCGCGCCAGCGCACCGACCTGGGCGAGCGGCTGCTGCTGGGCCTCGGCGGCGCGGGTGATGCGGGCCCGATCGGCAGCGGCGACGCCGCCGCCGCCGGGCCGTTGCGCGGCCGGCTGGCTGGCCATCCGGACCTGCTGCCCGTGGTGGCCACGCGCTGCGTCAACTGCCACGCCGTCGACGGATCGAAGCGCCCGCCCAGCGCCGCCGCCTTCGGTCCGGCGCTCGGTCCCGCGACCCTGGCCCGGGCCCTGGCCCGGCGCGGCGGTCCGCCCTCGCGCTACGACGCCGACAGCCTGTGCCGCCTGCTGCGCGAGGGGGTCGACCCGGCCTGGGTGGTGATCGACGCGGCCATGCCGCGCTACGAGATCGACGCCGCGCAGTGCCAGGCGCTGTGGGCGCGCCTGTCGCATCCGCCGCCGTCCTGAATCCGCCACCGCCGCCGCCGTCGCCGTCCGGCCCACGTGCCATCCGCTTTCTCCGTTCCCGATCCATCCAGCGAGTCACATTTCCATGCAACGCCGTCATCTGCTCTGCGCCGCCGCCGTCCTGGCCGGCGCCACCCGCGTCGGACCGGCGCGCGCCCATGGCGGCCTGGTGCTGCCGCCGGAGGCGCCACCGGCGGTGCGCCTGCGGCTGCAGGATGGCCGCCAGCTGGCGCCGGCCGCGCTGTTCGGGGGCCGCGTGACGGCCGTGCAGTTGATGTTCACCGGCTGCAGCGCGACCTGTCCGATCCAGGGCGCGCTGTTCGCGGAGGCCGAGCGCCTGCTGCTCGCGCGTCGACCGGCGGTCGAGGACCTGCAGCTGGTCTCGGCCAGCATCGATCCCCTGGCCGACGATCCGAAGGCGCTAGCCGCCTGGCTCGGTCGCTTCGGTGCCGGCGGCCTGTGGCGCGCCGCCGCGCCGGCGGTCGCCGATCTCGATCGCTGGCTGGATTTCCTGCAGGGCCGGCGCGCCGGCGCCGATCGCCACACCACGCAGGTCTACCTGTTCGACCGGCGCGGCCGGCTGGCTTTGCGCAGCGTCGACCTGCCGCCGGCGGCCGAGGTGGTGCGCCTGATGACCGAGCTGGCGGCCCGGCCGGCCTAGCGCGGGCGTGGGCCTGGGCCGGACGGCGCGGCCGTCGCCCCCTCCTCAGACCCGCTCGAACACCGCCGCGATGCCCTGGCCGCCGCCGATGCACATCGTCACCAGCGCATAGCGTCCGCCGGTGCGGTGCAGCTCGGCGATCGCCTTGGTCGTGATGATGGCGCCGGTGGCGCCCACCGGGTGGCCCAGCGAGATGCCCGAGCCGTTGGGATTCACTTTGGCCGGGTCGAAACCCAGCTCCTTGATGACCGCGCAGGCCTGCGCCGCGAAGGCCTCGTTCGATTCGATGACGTCGAAGTCCGCCACCTTCAGGCCGGTGCGCGCCAGCACCTGGCGCGTCGCCGGCACCGGGCCGATGCCCATGTAGGCCGGCTCGACACCCGCGTGCGCATAGCCCACCAGGCGCGCCAGCGGCTTCAGGCCCAGGGAGCGCACCCGCTCGGCATTCGCCAGCACCACGGCGGCGGCGCCGTCGTTGATGCCCGAGGCATTGCCCGCCGTCACTGCGCCGTCCTTCCTGAAGGCCGGCTTCATCTTCGCCAGCGCTTCCACGGTGGTGTCGGCGCGCACGTGCTCGTCGGTGTCGAAGAGCGTCGTGCCCTTGCGCGTCCTGACCTCGACCGGGACGATCTGCTCCTTGAAGCGGCCCGCCGCGATGGCCGCCGCCGCGCGCTGCTGGCTGGTCGCGGCCAGCGCGTCCATCTGCTCGCGCGTGATGCCATGGCGCGCGGCCACGTTCTCGGCCGTGATGCCCATGTGGATCTTCTCCCACGGGTCGTGCAGGATCCCCAGCATGTAGTCGACCAGCACCGCGTCGCCCATGCGCGCGCCATAGCGCGCGGCGGTGTCGAAGTACGGGCCCCGGCTCATCGACTCGGAGCCGCCGCCGATGGCGATGTCGCAGTCGCCCAGGGCGATCGCCTGCGCCGCCGAGACGATCGCCTGCAGGCCCGAGCCGCACAGGCGGTTGACGTTGAACGCCGGCGTCTCGACCGGGCAGCCGGCATCGATGGCGGCGACGCGGCTCAGGTAGGCATCCTTGACGTCGGTGGGGATGACGTTGCCCATCACCACGTGGCCGATGGCGTCGGCCGGCACGCCGCTGCGCTCGATTGCGGCCTTGACGGCGGTGATGGCGAGCTGGGTGTTGGGCACGTCCTTGAGGGCGCCGCCGAAGGTGCCGATGGCGGTGCGGGCGGTGCCGATCACGAAGATGTCGGGCAGGGTCATGGGGTGGGGTCTCCAAGAAGGGTCGAGCGAAGGCGCGCGTTCAGCGGCCCGTGAAGGCCGGCGGCGTGCGCGCGCGGAAGGCGTCCACGCCGATGCGGAAATCGTCGGTGGCGGCGCAGGCCTGGAAGGCGGCGGCCTCGGCATCAAGCTGAGCCGGCAGGTCGCGGTCGAAGGACGAGCGCAGCAGCCGGCGCAGGTGGCCCAGCGCCACGGTCGGTCCGGCGGCCAGGCGGCGCGCCAGGGCCAGCGCCTCGGCCTCCAGGTCGGCGGCCGGCACCACGCGGTTGACCAGGCCGATGCGTTCGGCGGCCTCGGCGTCGAGGGTCTCGCCCAGCAGCGCGATCTCCAGCGCGCGGCGCAATCCGACCCGGCGCGGCAGCGCCCAGGAAGCGCCGACGTCGCAGCTGGCGCCGATGTTGGCATAGGCGAGGTTGAAGCGCGTGCCGGTGGCGGCGAGCACGAGATCGGCCTGCAGCATCAGGCTCAGGCCGGCACCGGCCGCCACGCCATGGACCTGGGCCACGACCGGCGCGTCGAGCGTGTCGAGCAGCGTCAGGGCCTCGTGCAGCGGACCGATCAGCTCGGCCGCGCCGCCTTGCGGGTCAGCGCTCAGCACGGCCAGGTCGCCGCCGGCCATGAAGCCCTTGCCGGACCCGCTCAGCAGCACCGCGCGCACCGTGCGGTCGGCGGCGATCTCCCGCACGGCGGCCAGGAAGGCCCGGGCCATCGGCGGATCGATGGCGTTGAGCGCCGCCGGCCGGTTGAAGCGCAGGGTGGCCACCGCGCCGTCGCGGCCCGTCAGCAGGGGGGCGTCGGTCGTCGTGGTCATGCGGGATGTCCGTGGGGGAGGGGATTCTTCGGCATGGGATTCGTCGGTTCGAAGCCGCCGGGCGGCATGGCGGGGTGCGCCGGGGCATGCCCGGGAGCCGGGCAAAGTATGAACCGCCGGATCGCGTTTGACGAGCCGGCAGCTGCACCGCCTGTCGCGCACGAGGCAGGCCGTTGAAATCGATCCGGGCCCATAGGCTCTTGTAGCGGCGTAGGTAGCCTGCGATCGTTTCTATCCTGGCCAAAGCGCGGGTTTCTCTGTGCGAGACAGCGATTTAGTTTGCGCATCCAATTAGCCGCGGATGTGCCAAGCTGAGTCAGTGAGTTTCTGAGGCCTTCTACGTCACCTATCCCCCCGTAGGTCAGAAACTTTGGTGATCTAGTTCAAAGCCTGCTTAAAAACTGCATTGGGAATGAGTCAGCAGCTAGATATGTCGACCTCAGCATCCTGAAAAGCTCACGCTGTGCGGCGCAGTGTTGTGCAGTGCGGCGTTTGGACTGCTCAGGGTTTTTGATTCAGCCGACGTAGGCCGGGGGCAGGCGACTGACGAATTCGGCGAAGTCGCGCCCGCCGATCGAGATGTGCTCCAGCATGGCGGCATGGCCGCGCGCCGGGTCACCGCTCTCGATGCCGGCGAGCAGATGACGATGCT
The DNA here is from genome assembly GCF_056679935.1 of Variovorax sp. PEI5. Lineage (NCBI taxonomy): Bacteria > Pseudomonadati > Pseudomonadota > Betaproteobacteria > Burkholderiales > Comamonadaceae > Variovorax > Variovorax sp. PEI5. Next base: position 324,655 of record NZ_JBWXPH010000004.1, on the reverse strand, counting down.
CCTCCAGCGAGCGGCCGATGCGCCCGGGCGACTCGAAGCGGTCCTGCGTGTAGGCGGCGCAGCGCGTGCGCAGGATACGGATCTGGTGCGCCAGCATCTGGTTGCGCGCCGCCTCGTAGATCGCCTGGTGGAAGTGGTCGTTGGCGTCGTGGTAGGCGGCCGGATCGGCCGCCGCCGCCGCCACTTCGCAATGCTCGAAGGCCGCGCGCAACGCCGCGCGCGCCGGGGCATCGAGCCGGCGGGTGGCGAACTTCGCGGCCGCCGCCTCCATCTCCGCCAGCAGCTCGAGCAGTTCGCGCAGGCGCGCGATCGACAGCTTGGGGACCACCACGCCGCTGCGCGAGCCGGCCGTCACGAAGCCCTCGGCCGCCAGTTGCAGCATGGCCTCCCGCACCGGCGTGCGCGAGGCCTGGAACCGGGTGCACAACGCCTGCTCGTCCAGCGCCATGCCCGGCGCCAGCGCGCCCTGCGAGAGGTCATCGATGACCGTCTGCCGGATGTGGGCGGCGAGCGTCAGGCCGCTCTGAGGGTTTGCACTGTCATGCATACGGATGGGTCTTCGTAATATACAAATAGAACATCAAAGTATATCGAAGCATGCCATCGATCGCCTCTTTCTCCAGACGCCACGTCGTGGCGACGGGTCTCTTCCTCGCGGCCTGCGGCAGCGCCCTGGCCCAGGAGCCCTGGATGCCGACCCGACCGATCCGGCTGGTGCTCGGCTACACACCCGGCGGTTCGGCCGACCAGGTTGCGCGCGACCTGGCGCCGGTGATGGAGAAGGTGTTGGGGCAACCGGTGGTGGTCGACTACAAGCCCGGGGCCGGCGGCGCCATCGCCGCCGAGCTGGTCGCCGGCGCGCCGCCCGACGGCCTGACCCTCGGCCTGCTCGACGGCGGCCCGCTGACCATCGTGCCGAACGCGCGCAAGGTGCCCTACGACCCGGTGACCTCGTTCTCGTACGTGGGCATCGTCAGCCAGTCGCCGCTGGCGTTCCTGGTGCATCCCTCGCTGCCGGTCCGCGACATTCCCGAGCTGGTCGCGCTGATGCGCCGGTCGCCCGGCTCGCTGAGCTATTCGACCTCCGGCCTGGGCACCATCCACCAGCTCTCGGGCGAACTGCTCAAGTCCAGCACCCGGACCTTCATGGTCCACGTGCCCTATCGCGGCGCCGGCCCGGCCATGAACGACCTGATGGCGGGCGAGGTGAAGGTGTCGGTCGCGACCATCGGGCCGGCGGTGCCGGTGGTGCAGCAGGGCCGGGCGCGGGCGATCGGCGTGACCTCGCTGCGCGAGGTGCCGGCGCTGCCCGGCGTCAGGCCGGTGGCCGAGCAGGGCGTGCCGGGCTTCGACGCGCAGGGCGTGTTCGTCATCGCCGGGCCTCGGGGCCTGCCGGCGCCGGTGGTCGCCAGCCTGAATGCCGCGCTGAACGCGGCGCTCGCCACGCCGGCCGTGCGCGACCGCATGGTGTCCTTCGGCAGCGAGGTGGTCGCCGGCACGCCACAGGCCGCCGCCGACCTGATGCGGCGCGACTTCGCCCGCTGGGGCCGCCTGATCCGCGAGCAGAACCTGCGCTTCGACTGAGGCCGGCATCGCGGCCGGCGGTCCGCCACCGCCCGTGCGCGCTGCTTCTCCATTCCTTCATATTCCACCCACCCACCACCCATGACCGACTCCTCCGCCACCGATACGCCGCCCGCCACCGCCACCGCCACCGCCGCCGTTGCGTCGCAGCCGCCGGCGCTGGCCATCGATGGCGCCGTGGCGACCATCACCTTCCGCCGCCCGGCCACGCACAACCGCATCGAGCCCGACGACGTCGGCATCCTGCGCGGCTACCTGCGCGAGCTCGATGGCCGCGCCGATGTGCGCGTGATCGTCTTCGCCGGCGAGGGCCGCACCTTCAGCTCCGGCTTCGACCTCACGCGCCTGGGCACCACCGCGACGACCAACGCCGAGAACACCTTCGAGCTGCTGACCGACGAGATCGAGAACACGCGCGCCGTGACCCTGGCCCGGCTCGACGGGCCGGTCTTCGGCGGCTCGACCGACCTGGCGCTGGCCTGCGACTTCCGCATCGGCGCCGAGGGCATCCGCATGTTCATGCCGGCCGCGCGGCTCGGCCTGCACTACTACGGCCACGGCCTGCGGCGCTGGGTCTCGCGCCTGGGCCTGGGCGCGGCCAAGAAGCTGTTCCTGACCGCGCGCCAGATCGATGCCGCCGAGATGCGCGCCATCGGCTACCTCGACGCGCTGGTGCCGCGCGCCGAGTTCGACGCCGAGCTGCGGCGCTGGATCGACGAACTGCTGGCCATGGCCCCGGTGCCGCTGGTGTCGACCAAGCGCGTCCTCAATGCCATCGGCCGCCAGCAGTACGACGAGGAGATCGCGCGCGCCGACTACCGCGCCAGCCTGGCGACGGAGGACGTCGGCGAGGCGCTGGCCGCCTTCAAGGACAAGCGCCCACCGGTCTTCAAGGGCCGCTGAGATGACGCACCGCGACGAGCTGCCGCTGGCCGGCGTGCGGGTGCTGGAGCTGTCCCAGATCATGGCCGGCCCGACCTGCGGGCTGATGCTCTCGGACATGGGTGCCGAGGTCATCAAGATCGAGAAATTCCCCGCCGGCGACGATGCGCGCGGCTATGCCAAGCCGGGCGACCCGGGCCTGGCGCCGGGCTTCCTGATGCTCAACCGCGGCAAGCGCTCGGTCGCCTTGGACATCCGCAGGCCGGAAGGCCGGCGGGTGGTCGAGCGCCTGGTGGCGCGCTGCGATGTCGTGACGGAGAACTTCCGGCGCGGCAAGCTCGACGCGCTCGGACTGGGCTACGAGCAATTGCGGCTGATCAATCCGCAGCTCGTCCATTGCTCGATCAGCGGCTACGGCCCGGCCGGCCCGCTGGCCGGGCATGGCGGCTTCGACCTGGTGCTGCAGGCCTTCTCGGGCCTCATCAGCGTCACCGGCGATGGCCCGGGGCACTTCGCCAAGCCGGGCAACTCGGTCTCGGACATCAATGCCGGCATCCTGGCCGCGCTCGGCGTCGTCACCGCCTATGTGAAGCGGTTGCGCACTGGGCAGGGCAGCCATGTCGACACCTCGCTGCTGCAGGCCTCGATGCAGCAGATGTACTGGTTCGCGGCGGCCTACTTCTTCAACGGCGCGATCGCCGAGCCGATGGGCACGGCGCATCCGCTGATTGCGCCCTACCAGACCTTCGCCTGCCGCCAGGGCGCAATCGCGCTGGGCGGCGGCAACCAGGCCAACTGGAGCCGCATCGCGCAGGTCCTGGGGCATCCGGAGTGGATCGCCGACCCGCGCTTCCTGAGCGGTCGCGATCGCCTGGCCCACCGCCAGACGCTGGAGGCCATGATCACGGCCGAACTCTTGGCGCACGACGCCGAGCACTGGATCGCGGTCTTCGAGGCGCAGGGCGTGCCGGTCGGACCGGTGCACGACGTCGGCCAGGCCATGGAGCATCCGCAGGCGCGCGCCATCGACATGGTGGTGGATGTCGAGCACCCGGCGGGCGGCACCACCCGGTCGCTGGGTTGCCCGATCCATTTCGATGGCGTGGCGCCCTTCAACGGCTCCCGCGCGCCGCATGTGGGCGAGCACACGTTCGAGGTGCTGGGCGAGGCCGGCTTCGAGACCGACGAGCTGGCCGCGCTGGAACGTGACGGGGTGCTGGCGCAGTACCGCGCCTGAGTCGGAGCCTCAGGCGCCCTGCGTGCGCGCGATCTCGGCCGCGATGTCGAACAGGATCCGCGAGAAGGCGAGGGCGCTGGCGGAGCGGCCGCCGTTGTCGCGGTAGAGGACCGAGAAATTCAGCGAGATGCGCGGCACGAAGGGCTTCACCACCAGCTCCTCGCAGCCGGGGCCCCGGGCCGCGAACAGGTCCACCACCGAGATGCCGACGCCCTGCCGCACATAGCTGATGACGGTAGGCGAATGCACGATCTCCAGCCGCACCCGGGGCCGCGCGCCCGAGGCCAGCAGCGCCGCGTTGATCTGCATGCGCAGCACGCTGCGCAGGCCCAGCGAGATGAAATCCTCGCCGTCCAGGTCGGCGACCGTGACCTGCTTCCTCGACGCCAGCCGGTGCGAGGCCGGCATCACGCAGACCGCGTGCGTCACCGGGCAGGGATCGTGGTCGATGTCGTGGCGGTCCGCCGGCAGAACGCCGAACGCCAGGTCCAGCTGGCCGTGCGCGATCATCTCCACCAGGGCGAGCGAGTTGTCCGGATGTACCGAGACGACGACCTCCGGATAGGCCTGGCGGAACAGGCCCACGGCCTGCGGCAGGCAGCTCACCGCCAGGTTGGGCATCGCGCCGACGTGCAGGTAGCCGGCATTGGATTCACGGATCGCGCGTGCCGCCTCGCGGATGCGCTCGGCGCCCGAGAAATGGCGCTCGACCTCGCGATGGAGCTGCTGGCCCTCGTCGCTGGGCACCAGCTGGGAGCCATGGCGATGGAACAGCGACAGGCGCAACTCGTGCTCCAGGTCGCGGATCAGCCGCGTCACCGCCGGCTGGGAGATGCTCATGAGCTGGCCCGCGCGCGTCATGCTGCCCGAGAGCATCACGGCGCGGAATGCCTCCAGCTGGCGGAAGTTCAGGGGGCGCTGGGGTGTGGCATCGAAAGGCTTCTTCATCGATCGAAAAGCATAACATCCGCTTATTCCGACCGCCGCTATTTCGATTCGACATTATTGCGTCCCATGCCGATCATCACTGGCAGACGACCCCATCCCGGGGTCCTTTCCAGGAGCATCGAATTGGCAGACATCATTGGCGCGAACGTGGACCGGCTCGTCACCGTGGAGATGCGCAACCGTGCCATGAACCACCACATCATCGGACCGATCTACGACGAGGCACGGCGCGAGGGTGGTGGCCGTCCGATCACGGCGCGCGCCGCCGAGGCGCTGGTCGACCGCGTGCAGCCGGGCGACACGGTGCTCATCGTCACCGGCGCCGGCTATGCGCCCGAAGCGCCCAACGGCGAGAGCGACGGCCCGCCCGGTGCCGCCGCCCTGGCGCGGGCCCTGTTCTGGGGCCTGGAAGCGGTGCCGGTCTATGTCACCGAGGAATGTCATGCGCCGCCGGTGGTGGCGGCCAGCCAGGCGGCGGGCATCATGGTGCGCGACCACGAGCTGGCCAAGCAGCGGCGCATGGGCGCGAGCCTGGTCACCGCGCCGACCCGTCAGGACGCCATGGAAGCCTGGGCCCGCGAACTGCTCGACACCCATCGGCCGAAGGCCATCATCGCCATCGAGCGGCTGGGGCCGAACGACCAGGGGCTGGTGCACTACTCGACCGGCGTGGTGCCGAAGAACTATGTCGACTTCAGTCCGCTCTTCGCGGAGGCCGCACGGCGTGAGGTGCTGTCGATCGGCATCGGCGACAACGCCAACGAGATCGGCTTCGGTCGCATCCACGCCTTCATGCAGGACTTCCATCCCTACGGCCGTCGCTGCCAGTACGAAGGCGGGACCGGCGTGCCGACGGTGGTGCCGACCGACATTTTCCTGCCGGCCTCGGTCTCCAACTGGGGCGCCTACGGCATCGCCGCCATGCTCGGTTTCCTGAAGAAGAACATCGATCTGGTGCAGACGCCGGAACTGGAGCGCCGCATCGTCACGGCCTGCCTGGACGCCGGCGGCTGGGAAATGCGCTATTGCACCTCGCGCTTCATCGTCGACGGCACGGAGGGCGAAAGCTCGATGGCCATCGTGCAGCTGCTGCGCGACATGGTGCGCGTCAACATCGCGCCGCCGGACCGGGGGTTGTCGCATGGCCGGCTGGAGCGCTGAGATGGGCCCGTCCCTTCCGGGCCGCCGGCGCGTACTGGGCGGCGCTCTGCTCGCGGCATCGATGCTGGCGACGATGCGGGTCGGCGCGGCCGATGGCACCGGCGCCGACTATCCCGCGCGCCCCGTGAGGCTGGTGGTTCCGTATGGCGCCGGCGGTGGCGCCGACGTGGTGGCGCGCCTGCTGGCCGATGCGCTGGCGCCCCGGCTGGGGCAGCCGGTGGTGGTCGAGAACCGCCCCGGCGCGAATGGCGCCATCGGCACGGCCGCGGTCGCCAAGGCCGAGCCCGATGGCTACACGCTGGCCCTGGTGGTGAGTTCGCATGTCTTCGGGCGGGCCCTGGTGCCCAACCTGCCCTTCGATCCGGTCAGGGATTTCGCCCCGGTCATGCTGGCCACGCGCAGCCCGATCGTGCTGGTGGCCTCGGCGTCGCTGCCGGTGCGCAGCGTGGGCGAGCTGTTGGCATACGTGCGCGCAAGACCGGACCAGGTCGCTTTTGCCTCGGCGGGCAATGGCAGCAACGTGCACGTCTTCGCCCAGTGGTTCAACGACCTGGCGCGACTGCACATGATCCACGTGCCCTACAAGGGCAGCTCCGCCGCCCATCTCGACCTGATCTCGGGCCGCGTCGCGATGGCCTTCGACACCCTGGCGTCGGTCCAGTCGCACGTGGCGGCGGGCAAGCTGAGACTGCTGGCGGTGGCCGGGCCGCGTCGGCTCGCGCAGTATCCCGACGTGCCGACGGTCGCCGAAGCCGGTATACCCGGCTTCGAGGCCGAATCATGGACGGCGGTGCTGGCGCCAGCGGCCACGCAAAGACCGATCGTCGCCCGGTTGCAGCGCGAACTGGTGGCGGTGCTGCAGTTGCCGGCGGTCCGGGAGCGACTGCAGGGCGCCGGGGCACAGGTGGTGGGCGGTTCCTCGGACGAACTGGCGACTGTGCTGGCGACGGAAGAGAAGCGCTATGGTGATCTGATCCGCCGCCTGAACATCACGCTCGACTGACGGCGGAGCCGACCCGTCCGGACCCTTACTTGGCGGCGACCATGCCGTCGAGCTCGCGCGCGTGCTTGAGGTGGCCTTGCACCACCGGCAGCATCTTGCCGGCCAGGGCCTTCACATCGGCGTCGCGGGCGGTCGATTGGGTCTTCATGAGCAGCTTCTCGGTCGCCACGTGGTCGCCGACGCCGGCGTTCTTCACGTAGCTCTTGTCGAAGGTATTGCCGCTCATGAGCTTGAGCTTGGCCATGGAGGCCTTGTGCTTGAGGTCGGGCTCGGTCGGCAGCTTGACGTCCTTGGTCTGCGCCAGCTGGTTGACCTCGTCGAGCGCCTTGGTGTGGTCGTCGACCATCTGCTGCGCGAATTCCTTGACCTTGGGATTGGTCGCCTTCTCGGCCGCGAGCTTGCCGGTGGCGATCTCGGCCAGGTTGGCATGGGCGATGTCGCGCAGCATGCCGGCGTCGGCCCGCATGTTCTTGCCGGGCATGGCACCGGAGGTCGCGCCCATCGGCGCGGCGGTGGTGGCTCCCATCGGTGCCGCGGTGGTGGCCGCGCCGCCGGCCTGCGCCTGGGCGCCCGAGGCGAGGGTCATCAGAACGGGCAGCAGGACGGCGCCGCAGAGGGTGGCGATGCGGGTGGGACGTTGCAGAGTCTGGGTCATGATGTCGGGTCCTGTAAAAACCAAAAGACTGGTGAGCGCGCCACGGCCGGCTTGTCGGAGAGGGACTGCACCTGATGGCAGTCGGCAGGTGTCACACCCTGTGCGACACGATGCTGGCGCGGTCGTTGCATGCGTCCGGCCCGGCGCCGCTCGAGGCGCGCCTTCCGCCCTCTTCCTTCCTCCCGCATCGTCCTCATGGCCCCATCGACCCCACCCCTGATCGAGGTCCGCGCCAGTCCGGTGCATGGCCGCGGCGTCCATGCCCTGCGCCGCCTGCCCCGGGGCACCTGCATCGGCGTCTACGAGGGCCGGCGCTATGGCGAGGCGGCCTTGCTGGAAGTCGACTGGAGCCGCCGCCACCACGGCCTGACCTATCTCTTCAGCCTGTCCGATGGCACCACCATCGATGGCGGCGAGGGCGGCAACGCCACGCGCTTCCTCAACCACTCGTGCGAGCCCAACTGCCAGGCCGTCGAGGTGACGGACGCGCGCGGTCGCATCGACCTGCGGCTGGTCACGTTGCGCTCCATCGCCGCCGGCGCCGAACTGTTTCTGGACTACGCCCTGACCATCGACGAGAGCGAATCGCCCGCCGACTATCCCTGCCGCTGCGGTCGGCCGGCCTGTCGCGGCACGCTGGCCGCGCCACCGCCCTGAACGCGGCGCGCGGGCCGGGGGATGCATGCCATGGCGCCGATGGCCGGCGCGACGCCTCACTGACGGGCGTCCATGGCACCGCGGATGCCATCGCTCAGGATGTTGAAGCAGGTGCTGGTGACGAAGATGCACAGTCCCGGCAGCATCGCCAGCAGCGGCTGGGTGTAGATCGCGGTGCGCAGCGTGTTGAGCATCAGGCTCCATTCGGCCTCAGGCGGTCGGGTGCCCAGACCCAGGAAGGACAGGCCCGAGGCCAGGATCATCGATACGCTGATCAGGCTGGTGGCGTAGACGACGATCGGCCCGAGCACGTTGGGCAGCAACTGCACGCGCACAATGGTCAGGGCCGAGGCGCCGCTGGCCCGCGCCGACTCGATGTAGTCGAGGTTGCGCACGGCGGTGGTGGTCGACTCGGCCACGCGGATGATCTGCGGCACGAACACCAGGCACAGCGACAGCATGGCGTTGGCCAGCCCCGGGCCGAGCGCCCCGCTGATCGCCACCGCCAGCAGCACCGACGGGAACGCATAGAAGACATCGGTGGTGCGCATGATGGCCATGTTGACCCAGCCGCCGGCATAGCCCGCGACGATGCCCAGGGTACCGCCGATGGCCAGTGCGATCAGCACCGGCGTGATGCCCAGGAACCACGACAGCCGCCCGCCATACAGCAGGCGCGACAGCATGTCGCGCCCGAGCTCGTCGTTGCCCAGCCAGTGGCCCGGCGAGCCGATCGGCTTCAGGCGCTGTCCCATGCTGCCCTGGTAGGGATCGTGGGGCGCGATGAGCGGCGCCGCCAGCAGGGCCAGCAGCATCACGGCCAGGACGATGGCGCAGGCCAGCGTGACCGGGTCGCGCAGCACCCGGCCGGCGACGGTGCGCCAGTAACCGCGCTCCGGCGGCGCGGCGGCGCTGGTCGAGGGGATGGGGGAAAGGGCGGGGGCGGCGGTGCCGAGGGCATCAGCGTCCGGGTGCAGCACGGTGGCGTTCATTGGCGTTTGATCCGGGGGTCGAGCGTGGTCTGCATGAGGTCGACCAGCAGGTTGAGCAGGACGAAGATGAGCGCGAGCACGAGGATCGTGCCCTGCAGCACCGGGATGTCGCGCTGGAAGATGGCGCCGTTGAGCATGAAGCCGGTGCCCGGCCACGAGAACACCGTCTCGACCAGGATCGAGCCGCCCATCAGGTAGCCCAGCTGCAGGCCCATGATCGACAGCACCGAGGGCGCCGCGTTCTTCACCACGTGCAGCGCGATGCGGCCGCCGCGCAGTCCCTTGCCGCGCAGGGTGGTGATGAAGTCCTGGCCGAGGACGTCGAGCACCACGCCGCGCACGGTGCGCGCGACGATGCCCATCGGGATGATGCTCAGGGTCAGCGCCGGCAGCACCAGGTACTGCACGTGCTCCCAGTCCCAGCGCCAGGCCTCGGAGCCGCCGCCGCCCGCGCCCATCGACGGCAGCAGATTGAAGACGACGCTGAAGACGATCACCAGCACCATGCCCAGCCAGTAGTGCGGCACCGAGACGCTGGCCGCCGCCAGCGCGACGATGGACTTGTCGGGCCAGCGGCCGCGCGCCAGCGCCGCCGCCACGCCCAGCGCCGTGCCCAGCGCGAAGCCGATGGCGGCGGCGCCCAGCGACAGGCGCAGGGTGTTGACGATCGCCGGGCCCAGCTCGTCGAGCACCGGCCGTCCGCTGGCGATCGACTTGCCGAAATCGCCCTGCGCGACGCGGCCGAGCCAGAGCGCGAACTGCGTCGGCAAGGGCCGGTCGAGGCCGTACTCGCGGCGCACCTGCTCGACCACGTCGGCCGGCGTGTCGGCCGAGACGATGGCGTTGATCGGATCCCCCGGCGCCAGGTGCACCAGCAGGAAGCAGACGACGCTGACCGCCAGGGCGATCGGCACCGCGTAGAGGACGCGTCGCAGGAGATAGGACAGCATGGGGTTCAGGCCGCGAGGGCGGTGCGTGGAGGAGTGACGAGCAGGCAGCGCGCCGAGCGGTCGGCGCCGGCGGCGGCCAGCGCGGGCATGGCGTCCAGGCAGGCCGGCATCACGCGATCGCAACGCGCGGCGAAGGCGCAGCCGGCGGGCAGGCGGTCCAGGCGCGGCGGCGCGCCGGCGATGGTGACGAGCGGGCGGCCGCGCGAGCCCGCGTGCACGGTCGCGCCGAGCAGGCCCTGCGCATACGGGTGCATCGGCTGGCGCAGGAAGTCCGACACGCCGGCCTCCTCGACGAAGCGCCCGGCATACATCACGGCGATGCGGTCGGCCACCTCGCTCGCCACGCCCAGGTCGTGGGTGACGAAGATCAGGCCCATGCCCATCTCGCGCTGCAGCTCGCGCAGCAGCAGCAGGACCTGGATCTGCACCGTGGCATCGAGCGCGGTCGTCGGCTCGTCGGCCAGCAGCAGGCGCGGGCGGCACGACAGCGCCATCGCGATCATCGCGCGCTGGCGCAGGCCGCCCGAGAGCTCGTGCGGATAGGCGTCGAGCCGCCGCGCGGCCGAGGGCACCTGCACCAGCTCCAGCAGCTGCAGCGCGCGGCGGCGCGCCGCCGCCCGGTCGATGCCCTCGTGCCGGCGCACCGTCTCGGCGATCTGGGTGCCGATGCTGAAGACCGGGTCGAGCGCGGTCATCGGCTCCTGGAAGATCATCGCCACCGAGCGGCCGCGCACCGCCGTCATCTGCGCCTCGCTGGCGCCGGCGATGTCCTGGCCGGCGACCCGCACCGTGCCGGACATGCGGGTCGTGCGCGCCGGGTTGAGCCGCATCAGCGCACGCAGCGTGACCGACTTGCCGGAGCCGGATTCGCCCAGGATGCACAGCGTCTCGCGCGGCGCCAGGTCGAAGTCGACGCCATTGACGGCGGCCACCGTGGCCACGCCCGGCCCGCGCGATTCGAAGGCCACGCGCAGGTCGCGCACATGGACCAGCGGGGTGTCGGGAGCGCTCGTCATGCCAGCACCCGCGCGGCTTCGACGCGCCGCACCGGCGCGGCGCGATGGCCGCTGCCCGGGGCGTTCATCAGGCAGGCCGCCGCGTGCCCGCCCGCCAGCACGGCCAGGGCCGGCTCCTGGGCGGCGCAGACCGCCTCGGCATGCGCGCAGCGCGTGCGGAAGCGGCAGCCCGAGGGCGGATCGATCGGGTTGGGCGGATCGCCCTGCAGCGGTGGCCGCGTCCGCCGGCGCGCCGGGTCCATCGACGGCCGGCTCGCCAGCAGGGCGGCGGTGTAGGGATGCGCCGGCCGGCCATAGATGGCGTCGACCGCGCCGACCTCGGCCACCTTGCCCAGGTACATCACCAGCACGCGATCGGCCATGTACTGGACCACGTTCAGGTCGTGGCTGATGAAGAGGTAGCTCAGGCCGTAGCGCGCCTTGAGGTCGACCAGCAGGTTGAGCACCTGCGCCTCGACCGACTTGTCCAGCGCCGACACCGGCTCGTCCAGGATCAGCAGGCGCGGGCGCAGCGCCAGCGCGCGGGCGATGTTGACGCGCTGGCGCTGGCCGCCCGAGAGCTGGTGCGGGAAGCGGGCGCCGAACTGCGCCGGCGCCAGGCCCACCGCGTCGAGCAGCTCGTGCGCCCGCGCCAGCGCGTCGCGCCGCGCCAGGCCGTGCACCTGGGGCGCGAAGGCGATCGCGTTCTCGATCGACAGGCGCGGGTTGAGCGAGGCATGGCTGTCCTAGAACACCATCTGCACCTGCCGGCGATAGTCCTTCATCGGCAGGGCGCGGCCGCCGACCATCTGGCCGTCGAAGACGATCTCGCCGGCGGTCGGCGCGAGCAGCGACATGATCAGGCGCGAGGTCGTGGACTTGCCGCAACCCGACTCGCCGACGATGCCGAGCGTCTCGCCCTTGCGCAGGTCGAAGCCGAGGTCGTCGACCGCCCGCACCACGTCGCGCGAACGGCGCAGGCCGCGTCCGGCGAGGGCGAAATGCTTGGTCAGGTGGCGCACCGACAGCAGCGGCTGCGCCGGGCCGCCGAGGTCGGGCAGGGGAGGGAGATGCGCGGCGTGGTTCGTGGGCATGCCCCTGCCCAAGCAAGTCGCACGCCAGCCGGCTCCGAACCACTCAAGTTGTCTGTACTAATAAGTGGAGAACGATCATCCGGTGAGTGGGCACCCGATGCGGTCGTGGCGCTGCGTCATTTCGGTACGCGATGCACCATTCGACCGCATCGGATGCGGGCCGGCACGAAGGCGCGGCGGGCCTTGCTCCCCTGACTGGAAGGCTGCGGATCGGTCTGGCCCGCAAGTTGCATGTACAACTCGGTCGAATCCCGATCGACCTCTTCCACCGCACCACTCCCGACGGAACACCTCACCCATGCCAACTTCACTCCACCGCCGCGACCTCCTTCTCGCCAGCGCCGCCAGCTGGGGCACCTCGCTGCTGGGCCTCGACATGGCCCATGCCCAGACGCCGTCGGGCGTGCTGCGCGTGGGCATGACCGTGAGCGCGGTGCCCTCGACCAACGGCATCCCCGACCAGGGCGGGGAAGGCGCGCGGTTCATGAACGTGACGCTGTACGACCAGCTGGTGGCCTGGGACCTGTCGAGCGCCGACAAGCCGGCCAAGCTGATGCCCTGCCTGGCCACCGCGTGGAAGGCCGACGCCGCCAACCCGAAGCGCTGGATCTTCACGCTGCGCGAGGGCGTCCGCTTCCACGACGGCCACGTGCTGACCGCCGACGATGTCGTCTTCAGCTTCGACCGCGCCTTCAAGCGCGACGCCGCCTGGTTCGACCAGCGCGCCTTCAGCCAGGCCTTGCCACAGATCCCCGGTGTGGTCGCCTGGGGCGCGACCGACCCCCGGACCTTCTGGCTGGAGACGGCCACGCCCGATGGCACGCTGCCCTATGCCCTGACCTGGATGGGCATCGTGCATCGCGGCGCCTGGGAGGCCGCCGGCAAGGACTGGGTCGCGTATGCCACCAAGGCCGTCGGCTCCGGTCCGTGGAAGCTGGAGAGCTACAACCAGCGCGAGCGCGCGGTGCTGGTGCGCAACGACGCCTACTGGAACAAGGACCGCATTCCCAAGGCGGCCAGGTTGGTGCTGCTGCCGATCCCCGATGCCAACGCGCGCATCGCGGCGCTGCGCTCCGGGCAGGTCGACTTCATCGAGGCGCCGTCGCCCGATGCCGTGCCCTCGCTCAAGGCGGCCGGCTTCAGGATCGTCACCAACACCTATCCGCACAACTGGACCTGGTTCCTCTCGCAGGTGCCGGGCTCGCCCTGGACCGACGTGCGGCTGCGCAAGGCCGTGAACCTGGGCATCGACCGCCAGGGCCTGAAGGAGCTGCTGGGCGGCATGATGATCGAAGGCCAGGGCGTCGTGCCCGCCGGGCACCCGTGGTACGGCGCGCCGACCTTCAAGCTGGCGCACGACCCCGATGCCGCGCGCAAGCTGCTGGCCGAGGCCGGCTACTCCAGGAGCAAGCCGCTCAGGACCAAGGTCGCCATCTCCAGCAGCGGCTCGGGACAGATGCAGCCATTGGCGATGAACGAGTTCATCCAGCAGAACCTGCGCGAGGTCGAGTTCGAGGTCTTCGAGTGGCAGGCGCTGATCGAGTGCTGGAAGGCCGGCGCCGGCTCGCCGGCGGCACGCGGCTGCACCGCGCTGAACATCTCGCAGGGGCCGTTCGATCCGTTCCGCGCCTTCGCGCGCATCCTGCAGACCAACATGGCATCGCCCGCCGGCGTCAACTGGAGCAAGTTCAGCGATCCGGCGCTCGACCGGATCTTCCTGCAGATCCAGACCGAGACCGATGCCGCCCGCCAGGACGCGCTCCTGGCCCAGGTCCACACGCAGGTAGTCGACCGGGCGCTGTTCCTGTTCGCGGCCCACGATGTCAATCCGCGCGCCCTGTCCGGCAAGGTCAAGGGCTTCGTGCAGGCGCAGTCGTGGTTCCAGGACCTGACGCCGATCAGCGTGGCATGAGCGGGGTGACGCGCATGACTTCCGACCCCACGCCCGTCCCGTCGTCCGCCGCCGCCTGCGTCGCCGTCCCCGCAACGGCCGATCCGGACGGACCGACCGATCCGGTCGCGCGCACCCGGCTGCAGCTGGCCTTGATCGAGGCGCTCGATCCGGCGCTGCGCAGCCTGATCTCCGTCAATCCGCGGGCCCTTGACGAGGCCGGCGACGTGGCCCGGCGCCAGGCCCGGCTGCGCCTGCCGGCCCTGGCCGGGCGCACCGTCAGCCTGAAGGACAACATCGACACCGCCGGCTGGACCACCACCATGGGCTCGGCCTTCTTCGCCGACCACGTGCCGCTCGCGGACGCGCCGGTGGTGACCCGGCTGCGCGCGGCCGGCGCGGTGATCGTCGGCAAGGCCAACCTGCACGAGTTCGCCTTCGGCGGCACGACGCAGAACCCGCACCATGGCCGGGGCGGCAATCCCTGGCACGTCGATGCCATCCCGGGCGGCTCCAGCGGCGGCTCGGGCGCCTCGGTGGCCGCCGGCCTGTGCGATGTCTCGCTGGGCACCGACACCGGCGGCTCGATCCGCATCCCGGCCGCGCTCAATGGCGTCGTCGGCCTGCGCCCGACGCACGGCCGCGTGCCCAACACCGGCTGCTTCCCGGTCAGCGCCGCCTACGACACCATCGGCCCGCTGGCGCGCAGCGTGGCCGAGGTGGCCTGGGCGCACGAGGCGATCGCCGGCCACGACGCCGGCGACGACTGCTCGATCGAGCATCCGGTCGACAGCTGGAGCCACGCCTTCTCCCGGGGCGTCGAGGGCCTGCGCGTGGGCGTGCCCGGGCACTGGTGCCTGGCCGATCTCGAACCCGAGGTCGAGCGCCGCGTGCGCGAGGCCATCGACACCCTGCGCACGCTGGGCGTGGTGGTCGAGGAGATCATGCTGCCCGATGCGCACCAGGCCCAGGCGCGGCTGATGCCGATGGTGCATGCCGATGCCGCCGCGGTGCATGCCCGGCGCCTGGAGGAGCAGCCCGGGCGCTTCGGCGCCGATGTGCTCGACCGCCTGCGCCACGGCCAGGCCGTGACCGGCCCGGCCTATGCCGAGGGGCTGCGCTTCAAGGAGCGCTGGCTGCGCCAGCTCGACCGCGCCTTCGAGCGCGTCGATGTCATCCTGACGCCGACCTGCCCGGTGACGGCGCCGCTGCGCATCGACACGGCGCGCATGCTCGAGACCACGCGCGCGCTGTCGCGCTTCACCTATGCCTGGGCCCTGGCGGGCACGCCGGCGCTGTCGGTGCCCTGCGGCTTCGCGGCCAACGGCCTACCGGTGGGCCTGCAGCTGGTCGCGCCGTGCTGGCACGACGCGCGCGTGCTCGCGCTCGGCGCCCACTACCAGGGCGCGACCCGGCACCACCTGCGGGTGCCGGCGCTGGTCGAGGCCGCGCGCGCGGCTGGCGGCGGCCGGCGCCAGAGGCTGATGCCGGCCACGGATGCCGCACAGGCGCGCTATGCCTGGCGCGTGCTGTCGGTCACGGCGCTGGGCGTGATCCTGTGCTTCGTCAATGCCAGCACGCTCGCCGTCGCGCTGCCGGTGGTGGCGCAGGACCTGGGCGCCAGCCCGATGCAGGCGAGCTGGGTGCTGCTGTCGTACATGCTGGTCACGACCGCGCTGATCCCGGTGTTCGGCCGGCTCGCCGATCTGTTCGGTCGCCGCCGGCTCTACATGACCGGGCTGGCGCTGCTGACGCTGGCGAGCGTCGGCTGCGCCCTGGCGAGCGATGCGCCGACGCTGCTGGCGTTCCGCTGCCTGCAGGCGCTGGGCGCGGCCTCGGTCATCACCAACACCACCGCCCTCATCGTCGATGCCTTCCCGGCCCGGATGCTCGGTGTCGGGCTGGGCCTGAACTCGACCATCTCGGCCGCCGCGCAGAGCGTGGGTCCGATGCTGGGCGGCGCGCTGGTCGGCGGCCTGGGCTGGCGCGCGGTGTTCTGGATCAACCTGCCGATCGGCCTGTTTGCGTTGGTCCGGGCCCACCGCACCCTGCGCCGCACGCCCGGGCGGCGCCACGAGCGCTTCGATGTCGTCGGCGCCGGGCTATCGATGGTCGGGCTCGGCGGGCTGGTCTACGGGTTGTCGATGACCGGGCCGCTGGGCTGGGCCAGTCCCCAGGTGCTGGGCGGGGCGGCGGTGGCCGTCGTCGGCCTGGCGGCCTTCGTCGTCAGTCAGCGGCTGCGACGCGACCCATTGATCGACCTGGCGCTGTTCGCCGACCGCGAGCGCGCGGCGGCCTATGCAGCGGTGCTGCTGGTGTGCATGGCGCAGACCGCCAGCGTGCTGCTGATCGCCCTGTTCATGCAGGGCGTGGGTGGGCTCGACGCCTTCCAGGCCGGACTCTGCGTGGCGCCGGTGCCGCTGGGCATGATGCTGGCGTCGCCGATCGCCGGCCGGCTGATCGGCCGCTTCAGCGCCGCGACGCTGTCGACCTTCGGCGCCCTGCTGGTGGCCGTGGGGCTGGCGGCGCTGGTGGCGCTGCTGCAGCCGCGCATGCCGCGCGCCGAACTGGCGGTGGCGCTGCTGCTCGTCGGGCTGGGCACCGGCTGCTTCCTGACCTCCAACAACAGCGCCATCATGGCCAGCGTCGGGCCGCAGCGGCGTGGCATCGCCAATGCGGTGCGATCGACATTGCAGAACACCGGGCTGGTGGTCGGCGCCGCCCTGGGCATGAGCATCGCCATCGCCGGCCTGTCGCCGGCCAGCCAGCGCGCGGTCTACGAGGGCCGGCTCGCGCTGGCCGCGCCGGCCGACATCGCATTGTTCGTGGCCGGCTGCCGGCATGCCTTCGGCGTCCTCACCCTGGTCTGCCTGCTGGGCATCGGCGTGGCGCTGCTGAGCGGCCATGCCGCGCGCGCCCAGCGCGCCGGCCAGCCCGGCTGAGGCCGCCGCGCCCGCCATCCCTCCGCGTCTTCCTTCCTCCACCCGTTCCCACTCCACCAGGATCCCGCCATGACCTCCACCTCCGCGTCCGCCATCGCGCTGACGGAAGCCCACCTCGCGCAAGCCGAGCGGCTCAACCCGACCCTGCATGCCCTGATCGCCATCCGCCGCGAGCAGGCGCTTGACGAGGCCCGGCGCGCCGATGCGGCGGCCGCGCGCGGCGAATGCCTCGGCCTGCTGCATGGCATGACGATGACCATCAAGGACAACATCGACATCGCCGGCGAGCCGACCACCGCCGGCGCCGCCTTCCTGCGCGACAACGTGCCGGCCGAGGACTCGCCGGTGGTGGCGCGGCTGCGTCGCGCCGGCGCGGTGATGGTGGCCAAGGCCAACATGGCCGAGCTGGCCTTCGGCTCGCGCTCGTTCAGCGCCGTCGGCGGCCAGTGCCGCAACCCGTGGGACCTCGACCGCATCCCGGGCGGCTCCAGCGGCGGCTCGGCCGTCAGCGTCGCCACCGACATGTGCGTGGGCTCGCTGGGCAGCGACACCGGCGGCTCGGTGCGCCTGCCGGCCTGCTACAACGGCGTCGCCGGCCTGCGACCGACGCACGGCCGCGTGCCCAACCGCGGCGGCGTGCCGGTCAGCGAGCACAACGACACCATCGGCCCGCTGGCGCGCAGCGTCGGCGACGTCGCCCGCATTTTCGCGGTCATCGCCGGCTTCGATCCGCTCGACCCGTCCTCGGTCGACATGCCGCTCGCGAATTTCCTGCCGACCCTGGGCGACGGCATCGCCGGGCGCCGCATCGGCATCCCGAGGAACCACTATTTCGAGCGCTGCGAGCCGGCCGTGGTCGAGGCCGTGATGGCCGGGGCGCGCCGGCTGGAGGCCGCCGGCGCCGTGCTGGTGGAGGTCGACGTGCCGCTGGCCGGCGAGGCGCACCTGATGCAGACGCGCTCGGTGTTCGCCGATGTCTGCCATGTCTTCCACGACCGATTGCGCGACCGGCCGGAGACCATCACCGCCTCGGTGGTCGAGCGCATGCGCCACGGCTTCGATGTCACCGGCATCCAGTACGCCGAGGCGATGGCCTTCCGCACGCGCTTCCGGGTCGTGCTGCGGCAGCTGTTCTCCCAGGTCGATATCCTGCTGTCGCCGACCGCGCCGGCGGTGGCGGCGCCGATCGAGGATGGTGCCAACCTGCTCGAGGCCACCAAGGCCTCGACGCGCAATACCTATGCCGGCGCCATCGGCTCGATCCCCGGACTGTCGGTGCCTTGCGGCCTGTCGCCCGAGGGCCTGCCCATCGGCATGCAGCTCGAGGCCGCGCCCTGGCGCGAACCGCTGCTGCTGCAGGCCGGCGTGGCGTTCCAGGAGCGCAGCGACTTCCACCGGCTGCGGGCCCCGCTGGCGGGCTGAGCCGCCGCCCTAGGCCGGCCCGGCGCGGCGGCGCAGCTTCATGCCCAGGTTGAAGTTGTCGATCGGATAGAGGTTGGTCGACAGCTCGACCACCTTGCCGTCGTCGAGCCGGTAGGTGCGCAGGACCTCGATCACCGCCGCCTCGCGGCGCAGGCCGAGCAGCGGCGCCACCTCGTCCGGCACCGCGCGGCCGCGCACGCGCTGCTCGACCTCGCCGATGCGCACGCCATACATGTCCTCCATCAGTTCGAAGATCGGCGTGGTGCGGCGGTCCAGCAGGCGCGCGATGCCGGCGTAGTCGCTGTGGATCCAGGCCTGCGTCCAGTAGACCGGGCGCGGTTCGGCGCCGGCATAGCGGCAGCCCTCGAGCCGCAGCCAGCGCTGGCCCGGCGCCACCCCGAAGCGTGCGGCCAGCTGCTCGTCCATGGCTTCCAGGCGGGTCGTGTAGTCCCAGCGCGTGGAGGTGGCGTACTGCGTCAGGTCCTCCAGCGAGCCGCTCTCGTGCAGGTAGTACTGGGCGCTGTCCTGGCGCGCGACCGTGGTGCCGGAGCCCCGGCGCGAGGTCACCAGGCCGGCCTGGCGCAGTTCGCGCAGGGCCTCGCGCACAGTCTGGCGGCTGACGCCAAAGCGCATGGACAGGTCGTTCTCGGTCGGCAGGCGCTCGCCCACCGGGTGGATGCCCTGCAGGATCTCCTTGCGGACGATGTCGACGACCCGTCGGAACAGGGGGCCGTGGCCCTCGACGGCGAGGCCGTCGGGAACCGGGGTGCGCTTCGGGTTCATGCGTGGTGTCTCCGGCACGGATCTCTATTTGTACGTACACATTCTCACGCAGCGGCGCGGGCTGTCGGCCGGCGCGCGGCATTCACGGGTCCTGGCCGAGCAGCGGCACGCTGGCTTCCTTCAGCACGCGCAGCACGAAGCTCGACTTGCTGTGCCGGATGCCGGGGATCTTGTAGAGCTTCTCGCGAAGCAGGCGCTCGTAGTCGCGCGTGTCGCGCACGGCGATGCGGATGTAGTAGTCGTAGTCGCCCGAGACCAGATAGGCCTCCTGGATCTCCGGGATCGTCGCCAGCACGCGGCCGAATTCGTAGAGCGTCTCGTCGGTGTGACTCTCCAGGGTGAGCTGGACGATGACGAAGTCGTGGTAGCCGAGCCGGGCCGGATCGAGGTCGACGGTGTAGCGCCGGATCACGCCCTGGGCCTCGAGCTTCTTGATGCGCGTCCAGCAGCTGGTGGCCGACAGGCCGACGATCTGGCCGATCTCCTGCAGGGTGCGGCGCGAGTCCTGGGTCAGGACCCGGAGGATGGCCAGGTCGATCCTGTCCGACGATTCTTCGGGGCGATCGGCATCGGAGCGAATGGTTTTCATGGCGGAGGGCGCGATGGCGAAACCATGGAGCCTAGCGCGCGCGGCCGGCGAACGCTGGCGCCGGGGCGACCCGCCGCGGAGGCCGATGAAGGAGCACTCCGGTAGCCACACGCTGCGCTCTCCCACGCGCAGGCGTCGGCTTCGCGCCGCCGCGGCATCGGCCGGGCGGCTTCCAATGCAATGCATGAACACCACTCCAGACACTTCCCGTTGCGCCTCCGCATCCTCCACCCACCCCGGGGCGCCCGACGCATCCGGACGGCGCACCGTCGTCGTCACCGGCGCCTCCGCCGGCGTCGGCCGCGCCGTCGCCCGGGAGTTCGCCCGCCACGGCTGGCGCGTGGCCCTGCTGGCGCGCGGCGCCGATGGCCTGGAGGGCGCGCGGCGCGATGTCGAGCGCCTCGGCGGCGAGGCCCTGGTGATCCCGACCGATGTCGCCGACGAAGCCCAGGTCGAGGCGGCGGCGGCCCGCGTGGAAGCGGCCTGGGGCTCGATCGACGTCTGGGTCAACGATGCCATGGCGACGATCTTCTCGGATGTCATGGACATCGCGCCCGAGGACTTCCGGCGCGCCACCGAGGTGACCTACCTGGGCGCCGTGTGGGGCACGCTGGCCGCGTTGCGTCGCATGAAGCCGGTGGACCGGGGCTGCATCGTCCAGGTCGGCTCCGCGCTGGCCTACCGGTCGATCCCCATGCAGGCGCCCTACTGCGGCGCCAAGGCCGCATTGCGCGGCTTCACGGACTCGCTGCGCTGCGAGCTGGCGCACGACGACAGTCAGGTGCACGTGACCATGGTCCAGCTGTCGGCCTTCAACACGCCGCAGTTCGGCTGGGGCCGCACCACCATGGCCCGGCGGCCACGGCCCATGGGCAAGATCTTCCAGCCCGAGATCGCCGCCCGCGCCGTCTACTGGGCCGCGACCCACCGCCGGCGCGAGCTGTGGGTCGGCTGGCCGGCGGTGCAGGCGATCCTGGGCACGCGGCTGCTGCCCGGCCTGGCCGACCGGCTGCTGGGACGCTCGGCGGTCGAGGGCCAGCAGACCGACGAGCCCGTGTCCGCCGACCGCCCCGACAACCTGTATGCGCCCGTGCCCGGCGACCACGGCGCGCATGGCCATTTCGACGACGAGGCGCTGCCGCGCAGCACGCAGTTCTGGCTGACCACGCATCGCAAGACGACGGCGCTGGCGGCGCTCGCCACCGCGGGTGTCGCCTGGGGGATCGCGTCGCGGCTGCTGCGACGCCGGTGATCTTTCGGCAGAAAGCATCGACTGGACCCATGGCATTCGGAATTCGAGCCACGAAGGGCGAAAAAACGAAGCCTATTCGGTTCGTTTCACTGAAGAATCGAGTCCATGGAACTGCTCGACTCCGAATCCCCTTCTTCTTCTTCCGTCTCCTCTTGCGCCGACGCGTGGGCCGGCACCGGCCTGCCGGCCGGCACGCCGGCGCGGCCCGTCAATGGCGCGGTGGCATTGCTGGAGACGCTCATCGAATGCGGCGTCGACACGATCTTCGGCTATCCCGGTGGCGCCGCCCTGCCGCTCTACGACGCGCTGCATGGCGAACCCCGGCTGCGCCACGTGCTGGTGCGCCATGAACAGGCCGCCGTGCACGCGGCCGAGGGCTATGCGCGCACCACCGGTCGCGTCGGCGTCGTGCTGGTGACCTCCGGGCCGGGGGTGGGCAACACCATCAGCGGCCTGCTCGACGCCATGAGCGATTCGATCCCGGTGCTGTGCATCAGCGGCCAGGTCGCCACCGGCGTCATCGGCACCAACGCCTTCCAGGAGAGCGACGCGCTGGGCATGTCGCGCCCGGTCACCAAGTGGAACCAGCAGGCCCGCGCGGCCGACGAGATCCCGTCGCTGGTGCGCCGCGCGCTGGCGATCGCCGCCGGCGGGCGGCCCGGGCCGGTGCTGCTGGACGTGCCCAAGGACGTGCAGCAGCAGGTGGTGGGCGCGACGGCGCCGGCCGTGGCGCGGAGCCGGCGCCGGGCGGGCTGCGGCGTCGGCGCGCCGCCGACCGGCAGCCTGCAGCGCGCCGCCGACCTGATGTCGACCGCGCGCCGGCCGATCGTCTATGGCGGCGGCGGCCTGGTGAACTCCGGTCCCGCGGCCTGCGAGGCCTTCACCCGGCTGGTGCGCCGGCTCGACGCGCCCTGCACCCTGACCCTGATGGGCCTGGGCGCGTTCCCGGCATCGGATGCGCGCTTCGTCGGCATGCTGGGCATGCATGGCGCGCTGGAGGCCAACCTGGCGATGCACGAGGCCGACCTGGTGATCTGCATCGGCGCGCGCTTCGACGACCGCGTGACCGGCAAGCTCGACGAGTTCTGCCCGCACGCCCGCAAGATCCACGTCGACATCGACCCCGGCAGCATCAACAAGATCGTGCGCGTCGACGTGCCGATCGTCGGCGACTGCGCGACGGTGCTGGAGGCCCTGCTGGCGATGCCGCAGCTGGCGGCGCCGGCGGCGGGACGCCTGGCGCCATGGTGGGCGCGCATCGAGCGCTGGCGCGCCGAGCGCTGCTTCGACTTCGCGCCGCGCGCCGATGTCATCCTGCCGCAGCAGCTCATGCGCGGCCTGCAGGCGGCGGTCGAGGGCCGCGACGCCATCGTCTCGACCGATGTCGGCCAGCACCAGATGTGGGCCGCCCAGTACCTGCGCTTCGAGCGGCCCGGCCGCTGGCTGACCTCCGGGGGCGCCGGCACCATGGGCTATGGCCTGCCGGCGGCGATCGGCGCGCAGGTGGCGCATCCCGACGCGCTGGTGGTGTGCGTGAGCGGCGACGCCTCGGTGCTGATGAACATCCAGGAGCTGTCGACGGCGGTGCAGCACCGCACGCCGGTCAAGCTGGTGCTGTCGAACAACGGCTACATGGGCATGGTGCGCCAGTGGCAGGAACTCAACCACGGCAACCGCCTGAGCCACAGCTGGAACGAGGCCCTGCCGGACTTCGTGGCCCTGGCGCGGGCGTTCGGCTGGGGCGCGCGGCGCGTGTCCGATCCGGCCGAGCTCGACGCCGCGCTGGCCGAGTGCCTGGCCAGTCCGGGGCCCTTCTTCCTCGACGTCCAGGTGGCGGCGCAGGAGAACTGCTTTCCGATGATGCCCTCGGGCCATGGCCACCATCGCGTGATGCTGGCCAAGGATCGCTGGTACGACGACGACGAGGCGGGCGGCCTCGCGGCCGAGGCCGGCGACGACGCGGCGCGCTGAGGCGCGTCGATGCCGGGCCGCCCGGCCGGCCTGGCGGGTGGCCGGAGCCGGGGAGCGGATTCAGTCGATCCGGATGCCGGCCGCCTTCACGACCTCGGCGTACTTCTTCAGGTCGGCCTGGATCTGGGCTGCGAACTCGGCCGAGGTGTTGCCCACCGCCGCGATGCCCAGCTTGGCCAGGCGCTCGCGGATCGGCGTCTCGCGCACCACCGCCGCCAGCTCGCGCTGCAGGCGCTCGACGATCGGCGGCGGCGTGCGGGCCGGCGCGAGGATGCCGATCCACGAGCTGGCCTCGAAGCCCGGCAGCGACTCGGCCACGGTGGGCACGTCGGGCATCGAGGCCAGGCGCTGCGCGCTGGACACCGCGATGGCCCGCACCTGGCCCTTCTCGATGAAGGGCGAGGCGCCGGCGACCGCCGTGTAGAGCATCGGCAGCTGGCCGCCGACGACATCGGCCAGGGCCTGGCCGCCGCCCTTGTAGGGCACGTGGACGAAGTTGGCGCCGGTCCGCACCTTGAGCATCTCCGCCGCGACGTGCGGCGTGCCGCCGGTGCCGGAGCTGCCATAAGACACGCCACCGGGATGGCTCTTCGAATAGGCGATCAGTTCGGGCAGGGTGCGCGCCGGCACCGAGGGATGCGTGACGATCACCAGCACGGCGTCGCCGATCTTGCCGACCGGGACGAAATCCCGGATCGGGTCGAACGGCACCTTGGCGAACACGTGCGGATTGATGACCAGCGTGCCGTCGAAGCCGACCACCAGCGTGTAGCCATCGGGCGCGGCGGCCGCCACCATCTGGGTGCCGATGTTGCCGGAGGCGCCGGGCCGGTTGTCGATCACCACCTGCTGGCCGAGCCGCGCGCCCAGGCGTTCGGCGACGACGCGGGCGCCGGTGTCGGTGACGCCGCCGGGCGTGAAGGGCACGATCAGGCGGATCGGCTTGTCGGGGTAGTCGGCCTGCGCGCGCGCGGCGGGTGCGATGCCGCCCAGCACCAGCGCGCCGGCGCCGCCCAGCGCCAGCGACAGGACGCGGCGGCGCGGGAGGGGGGAAGTCGGTCTCATCGTGTGTGTCTCCATCGTTCTTCTTTTCAGCGCGCCCAGCGGCGCTCGAAGTCCCAAACCTCATGGAAGCCGATCCGGCCGCAGAACTCCTGGAAGTCGAACAGCGGCACCTCGGCGCTCCGGCTGTCGCCGGTGGCTTTCAGGCTGGCCAGCGCGCGCTCCATCGCGGCGGCCGCGCTTAGGCTGGTGAGCGAGGGATAGATCGCCAGCGCGAAGCCGATCTCCTCGAGCACCCTGGCCGGCAGGATCGGCGTGCGGCCGCCATCGGACATGTTGGCCAGCATCGGCAGGTCGAAGGCCTCGCAGGCCCGACGCATCTCGTCCTCCGACTGCGGCGCCTCGAAGAACAGGATGTCGGCGCCGGCCTCGGCATAGGCCTCCAGCCGCCGCAGGGCCTCGTCGACGCCGAGCTCGGCGCGCGCGTCGGTGCGGGCGATGATGAGGAAGTTCTCCCGGTCCTCGCGCGCCTCGACCGCGACCTTGATCTTGTCGACCATGTCGCGCGTCGGCACGCAGCGCTTGCCGGGCGTGTGGCCGCACTTCTTCGGGAACTCCTGGTCCTCCAGCTGGATGGCGGTGACGCCGGCGGCCTCGTAGCCGCGCACCGTGTGGTGCACGTTGAGCAGGCCGCCATAGCCGGTGTCGGCATCGGCGATGACGGCGCCCCGGCTGGTGCGCACCAGGGTCGCCATGCGCTCGAGCATCTGGGTGTACGTGGCGATGCCGGCATCGGGCAGGCCCAGCGCCGAGGCGGTGAGCCAGTAGCCGGTGCCATAGACGATGTCGAAGCCGACCTTGTCGGCCACGGTGGCGGCGATCATGTCGTGCAGGCCGGGGGCGACGATGAACTCGCCGCGGTCGAGCTTCTGGCGCAGGATGGGATGGGCCATGCCGCTCACTCCGCCGTGATGCCGCCGCGCTGCGCGACGCGGGCCCACTTGGTGGTCTCGCTGGCCAGGAAGCGCTGGAACTCGGCCGGCGGCGTCAGCATGATCTCCGCGCCCTGGTCGTGCATCTGCTTCTGCACCACCGGGTCGTCGGTGACCTTGCGCAGGGCCTGGTTGATCTGCGCGACGATCGCCGGCGGCAGCCCGGCCGGGCCGAAGAGCCCGTACCAGCTGAGCGACTCGACGCCATCCAGGCCGGCTTCCTTGAAGGTCATGGCCTCCGGGAACAGCGGCATGCGGCGGGCGTCGGCGACGCCCACCACCCGCAGCGCGCCGGAGCGCACGTGGGGCAGGGCGGTCAGCACGCTGGTCACGCCCATCGGCAGGTGGCCGCCGATGATGTCGACCATGATCGGCGCGCCGCCCTTGTAGGGCACGCCGGTGAGCTTGAGGTCGCCGACCTGGCGGATCAGCTCGGCCGTCAGGCGGGTCTGGCCCTCGGAGTAGCCGCAGCCCAATTCCTCCTTGCGCGCGGCGGCCAGCAGGTCGGCCAGGGTCCGGTAACGGCCCTGGGCCTGCACCACCAGCACGCAGGGCGAACTGGCGATGTTGGTGATCGGCGTGAAGGCCCGCGTGGTGTCGTAGGGCATCGACTTCATCAGCACCGGATTGACCGCGTGCGAGCCCACCACCAGCATCAGCGTGTGGCCATCGGCCGGCGCGCGGGCGACGCTGCTCGAGCCGATGACGCCATTGGCGCCGGTGCGGTTGTCGACCACCACCGACTGGCCCCAGGCCTCCGACAGGTGCTGCGCCATCAGGCGGCCGACGATGTCGGTGCCGCCGCCGGCCGAGTAGGGCACGACCAGCGTCACCGTCTTGCTGGGGAAGGCGGCGCCCTGCGCCAGGGCGGGGCCGGCGGCGGCCAGCGCGGCCAGGCCGCCCAGGCCGGTGAGCAGCCGGCGGCGGCCGAGACGGCCGGCGGATGTCGTCGGGATCGAGGGGATCGATGGGTTCATGGGAGTCTCCGGGTGTCGTTGTCGTTGTCGTTGTTCGTGGCGTCGTCGACCCGCTCGGCGCCGCGCCGCGCCTTGTCGCGCTCGCGGCGCAGCCAGGCGATGGACCGCCCGCCGAGCGGGCGCTGCAGGGCGTCCTGCGCGAAATCCACCGCGTCGAGCAGGCCGGCCAGCGAGATGCCGGTGGCCAGGCCGCTGCGCTCGGCCATCAGCACCAGGTCCTCGGTGGCGAGGTTGCCGGCCGCGCCGGGCGCGAACGGGCAGCCGCCGATGCCGCCGACGCTGGCGTCGAAGCGTCGCACGCCGGCCTCGATCGCGGCCCAGGCATTGGCCACGCCCATGCCGCGCGTGTCGTGCAGGTGCGCCGACAGGCGCGCGGGCGGCACCACCTCGCGCAGCGCCGCGAAGCGCTCCTTCACCTGGCCGGGCGCGGCCGAGCCGATGGTGTCGGCGATGACGATCTCGTCGGCCGCCGCGGCGTCCATGCGCCGCGCCAGGCGCAGCACGGCATCGAGCGGGGTCTCGCCCTCGAACGGGCAGTCGAAGGCGACCGCGACATAGGCGCGGGTGCGCAGCCCCAGGGCGCGCGCCGCCGCCAGGGTCTGCTCGCAGACCTCGGTGGCCTGCTCCAGCCCCATGTTGATGTTGCGGCGGTTCATGGTCTCGGTGGCCGAGAGCACCACCGCGATCTCCCGCGCGCCGGCCGCGTGGGCCCGCTCCAGCCCCTTCAGGTTGGGCACCAGCACCGAGGTGCGCAACGCGGCGAAGCGCGCCTGCACGCGCGGCACCAGCTCGGCCGCATCGGCCATCTGCGGCACCGCCCGGGGCGAGACGAAGCTGGTGGCCTCGATGCTGCGCACGCCGGCGCGCACCAGCAGCTCGACCAGGCGCAGCTTGCCGTCGGTGTCGAGATGCACCGCCTGGTTCTGCAGGCCGTCGCGCGGCGCGACATCGGTGATGTGCAGGACGGCGTCGCCATCGAGCGCGGTGTCGGTGGCGGCGCTCATGCGATGACGCCCTCCGCGCGCAGGGCCTCCAGCCGCTCGGGCGGATAGCCCACCAGGTCGCCCAGCACCTGTCGCGTGCTCTCGCCGAGCGCCGGCGGGCAGGTGAAGGTCGCCTTCGGATCGGCCGCCGACAGCTTGATCGGATTGCCCGGCATGCGCACGCGCTCGCCGGTCTTCAGCGCCACCTCCACCACCATGTCGCGCGCCAGCACCTGCGCATCGTTCAGGGCCTGGGCGAAATCGTTGACCGGCGCGCACGGGATGCGCGCCTCGCGCAGCCGCTCGAGCCAGTGGGCGGTCGGCCGCTCGCGTAGCTTGTCGCCGATCAGGGCGTCGATCTCGGCCTTGGCCGCGAAGCGCACCGGCTGCTGGCGGTAGTCGCTGCGGCGCAGCTCGGGCAGGTCGATGAACTCGACGAAGCGCTCGAAGAAGGGGTCGCCGATGCAGGCGATGATGACGTGGCCGTCGGCGGTCGGATAGCTGTTGTAGGGCACGTGCACGAAGTGGCCGTTGCCGATGCCCTCGGGCACGTGGCCCGACAGCAGGTGCATCGTCGCCATGTAGTTGAGCAGCGAGATCTGGGCGTCGAGCATCGAGATGTCGACATGCTGGCCGACGCCGGTGCGCTCGCGCTCGACCAGCGCCGCCAGCACGCCCATGGCGCCGAACATGCCGCCGCCGAGATCGCCGATCGGGATGCCGCTGCGGGTCGGGCCGCTCTGCGGCGTGCCGGTGATCGACATGCCGCCGCCCATCGCCTGCACCACCTGATCGAAGGCCGGGCGCTGGGTGTGCGGGCCGGTCTGGCCGAAGCCGGTCACCGAGCAGGTGACGATGCGCGGATTGACGAGGGCGAGCGCGGCGTGGTCGATGCCCAGCCGCTCGGTGACGCCGACGCTGAAGTTGTCGAACACCACATCGGCCTTGCGTACCAGGTCCAGGAACACCGCCTTGCCGGCCGGCGTCTTGAGGTCGATGCACACGCTCTGCTTGTTGCGGTTGAGCGTGAGGTAGTAGGCCCCCATGCCGTCGCGGGAGTAGTGCGGGTCGTGTTCCAGCAGGCGCCGGGTGCCTTCGCCGCCGGCCGGCGGTTCGACCTTGATGGTGCGCGCGCCGAGGTCGGCCAGCAGCATGGTGCCGTAGGGACCGGACAGCATGTGCGTCAGGTCCAGGACGGTGATGTGTTCGAGTGCCACGTGATGTCTCTCTTGATGGGGGTCCTGCCTTGGCATTGCAGAGCGCGTGCCAGGGCCTCGGACGCGCGCAAGTGGTTGATTCCAAAGGGCATCGCGGCCGTGCGTCGGATGGCGCACGTCGCGCTGCGACGGTCCTGAGACATCCGGACGTCTCAGTGCGACACGGAGTGCGAGCCGACCGCGCCGCAGGGTCGGCATCGCGTCGGCCGGCCGGGCGGTCGCGAGGTGACGTACATTTTTCGGCTCGCGGGGGTCGCGGCCACATGCCGCGCCCCGACCGATCGACTGAACGAGGGCGCGTCCAGGCGCCCCACGGAGACATCCATGGATCTGCGACTCAAGGACCAGCACGTGCTCGTCACCGGCGGCAGCAAGGGCATCGGCCTGGCCTGCGCCCGGGCCTTCCTCGCCGAGGGCACCCACGTCACGCTGATGGCGCGCAACGCTGAATTGCTCGAGCGCGTGCGCGCCGAGCTGCAGGCCGCCTTTCCGGATGCCGGGGTGCGCGTGGTGGCGGTCGACCTGACGCAGGCCGAGGCGGCGGCGGCGGCGGTCGCAAGCGCGGAGGCCGCGGGCGGCCCGATCGACGTATTGGTCAATTCGGCCGGCGCCGCCCAGCGCACCGCGCCGGCCGAACTGACGCCGCAGCACTGGCACGCCGGCATGGACGCCAAGTACTTCTCGTACATCCATGTCATCGATCCGGTCGTCAAGGGCATGGCCGCGCGCGGTCGCGGCACGATCCTCAACATCGTCGGCATGGGCGGCAAGATCGCCACGCCGACGCACCTGCCCGGTGGCGCCGCCAATGCCGCGCTGATGCTCGCCAGCGTCGGCCTGGCGTCGGCCTATGGGCGCCAGGGCGTGCGCGTCAACGTCATCAATCCGGGCATGACGCGCACCGAGCGCATGGAGGGCGGACTGGCCGCCGAGGCCCGCCGCACCGGCCTGAGCCAGGACCAGGTGCTGGCCCAGGCCAGCGAGCGCATGCCGCTGGGCCGCCCGGCCAGTCCGGAGGAGATCGCCGATGCCGCGCTGTTCCTGTGCTCGCCGCGCGCCGGCTATGTCTCCGGCGCGGTGCTGTCGATGGATGGAGCGGCGACCGCGACCGTGGTCTGACGGCCGGCGTCCTCAGGCCGGCGGCATGGCGCGCGCACGGGCCGTCCAGCGCGCGCCGATCTCCGCCACCAGTCGCAGCAGCATCGGCGCGTGGCGCGCCACCAGTTGCGCCTGCTGGTGCTCGGCGGCGTGGAAGCCGATGCTCAGGGCATAGAGCATCTGGTCCGGACCGCGCAAGGGCGCGGCCACGACCGTCAGCCCGGGCTGCCAGCTGGCGACGCAATAGCCGTCGCGTCCGATGTCGAGGCGCGCCCGGTCGATCCGCTGGCGCAGCGCGCGCCAGTCCGGACCATGCCTCGGCGCCAGGCGGGCCAGCAGTTCCTCGCGCGCCTCGCGGTCCATGCCGGCCAGGTAGGAGCGGCCGCCGGCGGTCAGCTCGATCGGGAAGCGCGAACCGCGCGCCGCCGTGCGGAACACGCCGCGCCGGCTCTCGCGCACCGACTCGAGATAGACCATCTCCAGCTGGTCCGCCGCCGCCAGCCCGACATTGATCCGTTCGCCCTCGGCCATGCGCTTCATCGGCTCGGCGGCGGCCTCCAGCACCGGCACGTCGTAGCGGAAGACATTGGCCAGGCTGGTCACCACCAGCCCCAGCCGGTAGCCGCGGCGCTCGATGTCGTGGACCAGGAAGTCGGCATCGACCAGCGAGCGCGTCAGCCGGCTGACGGTCGGGCGCGGCAGGCCGGTGCGCTCGGCCAGCTCGGCATTGGTCAGCAGGGTGGCGCCGGGGCGGAAGGCGCGCAGGATCAGCAGGCCGCGCTCGAGCGACTGGCTGCCGGGCGTGGCGCGCACGAAGCGGCCGGTCTCGCGCGTCTGGCGGCGGGTCGAGGCGGAGGGTGCCGACGATGTCGGCGGGGCGGGATCTCTGGCGGCCATGGGCACTATTTCGGAGAACGAAATTGCACTGTAGCGCGCGCCGGCCGCGCGGCCGAAGATGGACCTTCCACCACGAGACCCGCCGGTGCCCCGCGCCGGACCGCCGCCATGAACCAATCCGCCGACCTGACGGTCGAGAGCGATGGCCACGTCGCCGTCGTCACGCTGAAGCGTCCGCCGCACAACCATGTCGATGCCGATCTGATGCGGCGGCTGGCCGATGTCCTGGCCGAGCTCGATGGCGACGATGCCTGCCGCGCCATCGTGCTGCGCTCCGGCGTCCGGGCGTTCTGCGCCGGCGCCGACTTCAGCGGCGTGCGCGAGCAGGGCGCGCCGATGGATCCGTCGCCGTTCTACGCGCAGGCCATGCGGCTCTTCGGCACCCGCAAGCCGATCGTCGCGGCCGTGCGCGGCGCCGCGGTGGGCGCCGGTCTGGGGCTGGCGTTGGTGGCGGACTTCCGCGTCACCTGCCGGGAGGCGCGCTTCAGCGCCAACTTCACGCGCCTGGGATTCCACCCGGGCTTCGGCCTGAGCCTGACCCTGCCCCGGTTGATCGGCGAGCAGAAGGCCGCCCTGCTGTGCTTCACCGGCCGCCGCATCGATGGCGCCGAGGCCGTGGCGATGGGGCTGGCCGACGAGCTGGCGCCGGCGGAGGAGGTCGATGCCCGGGCGCTGGCGCTGGCGCGCGAGATCGCCGGCTCCGCGCCGCGCGCGGTCGAGAGCATCCGGGCCACGCTGCGGCGCGACCTGCACCAGCGCATCGTGGCCGCCAACCGGCACGAGCTGGCATTGCAGCTCGACCAGTTCCGCAGCGCCGACTTCCGCGAGGGCGTGGCCGCGATGGCGGAACGTCGGGCGCCGGTCTTCGAGCGGCGCTGAAGGCGGGCCGGCCATCATGACCACTCCCACTTCCACTCCCACTGCGCAGTCCTCGAGCGATCCCACGCCCGGCGCCTCCCCGGACGCCGCGCCAGCCACCGCCGCCGAGGCCCGGCCGGCGCGCACCGGTCCGCTCGACGGCATCCGCGTGCTCGACCTGACCTCGGTCGTGCTCGGTCCGCTGGCGACCCAGGTGCTGGCCGACTTCGGCGCCGACGTCATCAAGATCGAGGGCCCCGAAGGCGACCTGATGCGCGCCAATGGCGTGTCGCTGCATCCGGGCATGAGCTCGATCTTCATCGCCCTGAACCGCAACAAGCGCTCGGTCGTGCTCGACCTCAAGCGGGCCGAGGACGCGGCGGCATTGCGGCGGCTGATCCAGGGCGCTGACGTGCTGGTGCACAACATGCGCGTGGCGGCGATCGAGCGCCTGGGCTTCGGCTACGCGGCGGTGCGCGCGCTCAACCCGCGCATCGTCTACTGCGCCGCCACCGGCTTCGGCCAGGATGGTCCGGATCGCGACCGGCCGGCCTTCGACGACATCATCCAGGCCGCCTGCGGACTGGCGAGCGTCAACTCCCAGGGGCGCGAGGACACCGACTATGTCGCCAGCCTGATCGCCGACAAGACCACCGGGCTGGCGGTCTCGAATGCCGTGCTGGCCGCCTTGCTCCATCGCGAGCGCCATGGCGAGGGCCAGGCGGTCGAGGTGCCGATGCTCGAGACCATGGCCGCCTTCACGCTGGCCGAGCACATGGGCGGCCTGACCTTTCCCGGCTCGACGGCCAAGGCCGGCTATGCGCGGCTGCTGGGGGGCGGGCGACGGCCGGCGCGCACGCGCGATGGCTGGATCGGCCTGCTGCCCTACACCGCCCGGCACTGGGAGGCCTTCTTCCGCGTCGCCGGTCGCGAGGACCTGTGCGCGCGCTACGACGTCGCCGACCGGCAGGCGCGCAACCGCGACATCCAGGCGCTCTATGGCCACCTGCTGGAGATCCTGGCGACGCGCGACACCGACGAATGGCTCGCGCTGTGCGACGAGCTCGACATCCCGGCCACCCGCATCTACACGCTCGACGAACTGCCCGAGCATCCGCAGCTGCGCGCCGTCGGCCTGTTCCAGGACAGCATGCACCCGACCGAAGGCGCCCTGCGCGAGCTGCGGCCGACGACCCGCTTCGACCTCACCCCCACCTCCATCCGGCGCCCCGCGCCCACGCTGGGCCAGCACACCGCCGAAGTGCTGGCCGAACCCGGACCCCAGGAACGACCATGAACTTCCAACTCGACGACGAGCAGCGCATGCTCAAGGACCTGGTCGGGCGCTTCGTGCGCGACGACCTGCTGCCCCTGGAGGCCACCGTGCTGGCCCGCGAGGCCGAGAGCGGGCGCTGCGTGCTGCTGCCCGAGGAGCAGGAGCGGCTGGACCGGCGCTCGAAGGAGCTCGGCCTGTGGGGCCTCGACGCCCCGGCCGAGCTCGACGGCTTCGATCTGCCGGTGAGCACCATGGTGGGCGTCAACGAGGAGCTCGGCCGGACCATCACGCCCTACGACCTGCCGCCCGACTCGCCCAACCTGCGCATGCTGCTGGCCGCCGCCAGCCCGGCCCAGCGCGAGCGCTACCTGGGGCCGTACGCGCGCGGCGAGACGGTCTCGGCCATCGCGATCTCCGAGCCCGGCGCCGGCGCCGATCCGGCCGCCCTGGGCACGCGCGCCGTGCGCGATGGCGACGACTGGGTGCTCGACGGCCGCAAGATCTGGATCAGCCGCGCGGCCGCCGCCGACTGGACCATCGTCATGGCCGTGACCGACCGCGCCAAGGGCCCGCGCGGCGGCATCTCCGCCTTCATCGTCGATCGCGACACGCCCGGCTTCCGGGTCGAGCGGCGCATCCCGATGATCGGCGGAGCCTCGACCTACGAGGTGCTGCTGGAGAACTGCCGGGTGCCGGCATCGCAGCTGCTCGGGGTCGAGGGCGCGGGCTTCGGGCCGATGCAGACGCGGCTGTCGAGCCGGCGCGTGCAGATGGCCGCCTGGTGCATCGGCCGGGCCCAGCGCGCGCTGGACATGATGTGCGAGTACGCCCCGCAGCGCCGCACCTTCGGCGCGCCGCTGGCCGATCGGCAGACCGTGCAGTGGTGGATCGCCGATGCCGCCACCCGCATCCATGCCTGCCGCCTGATGACCTACGAGGCCGCCGCCCGCGTCGATCGCGGCGAGGAGGCGCGGACCCAGATCTCGATGATCAAGGTCTTCGCCACCGAGATGGCCTGGGATGTCATCGACCACGCCATGCAGACCTTCGGCGCCATGGGCATGACCAAGGAGATGCCCTTGCAGCAGATGGCCAACGAGACCCGGCTGATGCGCATCTACGAGGGCCCGACCGAGGTCCACCGCTGGGTGATCGCACGCGACCTGCTCGGGCTCAAGCGCTGAGGCCCGCCGAGCCCCCGAATCCCCGAATCCCCAAAAAGAAGGAGACATGAGATGACCGTGGACACGAGCACTTCGTCGCAGCGGCGCCGGCTGCTGGCGGCGGGACTGGCGCTGGCCGCCGGCCTGCCCGCGCCGGCCCGGGCGCAGGCCGAACCCTACCCGTCGCGACCGATCCGGTTCGTCGTGCCCTTTCCGCCGGGCAGTGGCACCGATGCCAGCGCGCGGCTGTTCGCCAAGGTGATCGGCGAGCTGTCGGGCCAGCCGGTGGCGGTGGAGAACAAGCCCGGTGGCAATGGCTTCATCGGCGTCCAGACGGTGCTCAACGCGCCGGCCGATGGCTACACCGTCTTCGTCGGCAGCAATTCGACCCTGTCGACCAATGCGGCCACCTTCAAGTCGCTCCCGTACGACCCGATCGCCGACTTCAGGCCGATCACCCTGCTGTCGCGCGGGCCATGCCTGATCGTGGTGCCGCCGGGCTCGCCGCACACGACGCTGGCCCAGCTGGTGGCCGAGGCGCGGCGCCGACCGACGGCCCTCAACTACGCCAGCGGATCGATCTCCTACACCCTCTACACCGAGTGGCTCAACGAGCTCTCCGGCATGAAGACCACCGGCGTCAACTACAAGGGCGCGGGGGATGCCATCAACGTGACGATGGCCGGCACGGTCGATTTCGCGGTGGTCGATGCCAGCGGCGCGATCGAGCTGGTCAAGGGCGGCCGGCTGCGCGCGCTGGTCTACACCGCGCCCGAGCGCTCGCCCCTGCTGCCCGACGTGCCCACGTCCGCCGAGGCCGGCGTCCCGGAATTCCTGGCCTACAACTGGGTGGCGGCGGCCCTGCCGGCCAGGACCCGGCCGGAGATCGCGACGAGGCTCGGCGAACTGTTCGCCAAGGCCGGAGCCAGCGCGGAGGTCAAGGCCTACTACCAGCGCCAGTCGACCACCCTGCTGCTGAGCAGCGCGGCGGAGATGCGCAAGTACCAGCTCGACGAGATCGCGCGCTGGAAACGGCTCGCCATGGTCGCGGGGCTGGAGCTGCAGTGACCACCGCCGGGCCGGTGCCGCCCGCCGGCGGCGCTCAGGCCGCGCGCGGGGCGCCGCTGCCCTGGGCGTCGCGCTTGATCTTCTTGGCGAGCGACCACTTGTGCACCTCGGTCGGACCGTCGTAGATGCGGAAGGCGCGCACCTCCCGGAACACCTGCTCGACGATGGTGTCGCCCGAGACGCCGGCGCCGCCCATCACCTGCACGCAGCGGTCGGCGACGCGGAACAGCGCATCGGCGACCGCCACCTTGGTCATCGAGCTCTCGGTGGTGGCCTGCGAGCCGCCATCGAGCACGCCGGCGCACCAGTCGATCATCAGCGCGGCCTGCTGCAGGTCGATCAGGTTGTCGGCCAGCATGAAGCCGACGCCCTCGTGATCGATCAGCGGCTTGCCGAAGGCCTGGCGCCGCACGGCATAGGCGGTGGCGATCTCGTGCGCGCGCACGGTCGAGCCGAACCAGCGCATGCAGTGCGACAGGCGCGCCGGCGACAGCCGCACCTGCGCATAGCGGAAGCCCGCGTGCAATTCGCCCAGCACCTGGTCGTCCGACACCCGCAGGCCGTCGATGGCGATCAGGGCGTGGCCGCCGGGCATGGAGCTGTCGATGGTGTCGAGCACGCGCTCGATGCGGATCGCCGGATCGGGCAGGTCGACCAGGAACATGGTCGCCTTCACGGGCTCGCCCTCGGCGCTGGTGCGCGCCATGACGATGCCGACCTCGGCCCCGTCGGCACCGGTGATGAAGTTCTTGCGGCCGTCGATCCGCCAGCCGTCGCCATCGCGCACCGCCGTGGTCCGCAGCATCGACGGGTCCGAGCCGGCGCCGCCCTCGGAAGCCGGCTCGGTCATGAAGAAGGCCGAGCGCGCATGGCCGCCGACCAGCTTGTGCAGGAAGCGCTCCTGCTGCGCCGGCGAGGCCGCCTTGCCGAGCAGGAACATGTTGCCCTCGTCGGGCGCCATGGTGTTGACGGCCACCGGACCGAGCGGCGAGAGGCCGGAGCGCTTGAGCACGGCGGCGGTCTCGAGCTGCGTCATGTGGCTGCCGTCGGGCAGGATGTGCGGGGTCATGAGACCGGCCTCGCGGGCGAGGGCGCGCATCTCGGCGACCAGGTCCGCCGACGGACCGTGCGGGCCGGCGCGCGGGTCGCGCTCGTAGGGCGCGATGACGTCGCGCACGAATGCCTCGACGCGCTCGGCCACGAGGCGGCTGCGTTCGGTGGGGCAGGGGGTGAACATGGGAGGCATTCCTTGTGACTGGAGGGGACGGGCGATGTCCCGCCATCTTCCGATGATCGGCCATCGAGGCCCTGTCACCTCCGGGGCTCGTCGGCCGGGAAGGGTCGTGGCTTGCCGATGGGAGCACGACGTGCGCGATGCTGTCGGCGGCATCGGCTCCATGCGAGGGTGAGCATGCAGATAGCCATTGCACCATTAACCGCTAACGCCATAACGACCGATCAGGAGACATCCAGTTGGCAATCAATAGAATCCCTGAATCCCTGAATCAATTCCTGGTGCCAATCCCGTTAGCAGACTACAAGTCCGGGAGTCATCGGGAGTCCCGAATGAGCAATCGGATGCGTCGATCCGACGTCCTCAAGGAAAAGGGACAGCCACTGTT
Source organism: Variovorax sp. PEI5 (assembly GCF_056679935.1). Classification (NCBI taxonomy): domain Bacteria; kingdom Pseudomonadati; phylum Pseudomonadota; class Betaproteobacteria; order Burkholderiales; family Comamonadaceae; genus Variovorax; species Variovorax sp. PEI5. Next base: position 288,494 of record NZ_JBWXPH010000004.1, on the reverse strand, counting down.
CAATGGCTGTCCCCGGATGGACACCAGCGTGGCGTGGCGCGGCGCGATGCGACGCGCCCATGGACTCACTGGCCGGCGTCGTTCTCGCGATGATCCGGCTTCACGGCGGTGACATCCTCTTCCGCGTCCTTCTCGCGCTGCTTCAATGGCGTGTCGACACCGCGGCTCGCCTGCGACATCCCGTCCTTGAGTTGCTGCGGATCCGGTTCGCCGAGTTCGGCGGCCTCGCCGGACACCACCGAGGGGTCGTCGACGCGTTGGCCTTGGTCCGTGGGATTGCGATTCATGATGATGTCTGCCTGTCTGGAGTTGGAACCGGATCATTCTTTCCGGCTCGTCCGCCCGCCCTTGTAGGACGTCCGGCGAGTCGGCCGGCGCATCGCGCGGCGGCCGGCGACGGCCGAAGGCTCCTTCAGGCGTCCAGTCCCAGCCATTCGACCAGGCGATGGCGCGTGTCCTCGTCCGGTGGCGTCAGGGTCTCGCGCTCCCAGGCCGAGAGGATGACGCCCAGTGCGGCCGCCAACAGGTCGGCATCGTCGGCATAGGACCGGTTGGCATCCAACCCGCCGAAGATGAGGGCCTGCAGGATGACCGCCACGCGACGCGGCGAGATGCCCCGGTCCCGCGCCGCCATCGCCTCGACCACCGCGCGCGTCACGCTGGCGATCTCGAAGCGATCGGTCGTGCCCATGAAGGGACGCACGGCGGCGAGCAGGCCGACCAGTTCGGCGCCCTGGAGCTCGGGCAGCTCGGCGGCGCGCAGCATGCCGACGACCAGCCGATCGCCCACCACGCCCAGCGGCACCTCGTTGCGCGCCGGGTCGTAGAGCACGGCCGTCTTGCCGTTCTCCAGCACCGCGCGCCGCAGCGTGCCCAGGTCGAGCCGCGTCAGGAAGGCCGCCAGGGTCGGCGCGCCGGCCCAGCCATGCTGCAGCGCCGGGATCTCGCGACGCAGCACCTGGGCGATGGTGGCGAGATGCACCGGCTCCGGCGCGCCCTCGACCATGCGTCGGACGATGCGGCCGGCGTCCTCGTCGAGCGACCCGGGTCCGGATCCGGATGCCGGCGCGGTGTCGGGCGGGTGGCGCTCGGTCGCGGCATCGGAGCGTGCCGGGTCGCGCTCCGCCCACGTCGGCGCCGTCGCCATCGGCGGCGGCGGCGATCCGGCGGCCGGGCGGTCGGCGCCGCGTCGCGAGTCGATCGCCACGTCCTGCTGGAAATCGAACACCACGCCCGGGATGACCAGCTGGCGCATCAGGCCGGCGAAGGATCCCATGCCATCCCAGCGACTCTCGCGCAGACCGCCGATCCGGCGCTGCAGCGCCTGCGCGAGGAAGGGCAGCGGCACCGGCGCCATCGCATGCGTGACGATGCGATGGACCTCGTCGCCGCATTGCTGGCGCAGATCCTCGCCCGCGCGGCCGGCGCCGGACCCGACACCATCCGGCCCGAGCGCCGCGTCGCCATCGTCGCCATCCGCCATGACGTCGATCTCCAGGGCATCGCGCAGGAAGGTCTGCAGATCGACGACCCGGTCGGCCGAGGCCTTGTACGACTCCGACATCGCGCCCGCCGCGAAGACCACCGTGCGGCGGTCGTGGCGCCGCAGCCGGCGCAGCAGCGGCGAGAAGTCGGCATCGGCGGAGAAGACGATGAACTCGTCGAATCGCGTGGCGTCCAGCAAGGCATCCATGGTGTCGAGCACCAGGTGGATGTCGGTGGAGGTCTTGCCGGTGGCCGTCATGGGCGGGCAGTCGACGATCTCGAAACCGGCTTCCTGGAAGGCGCGGCGATAGGTCTGGTACATGACCGGATTCAGATAGCAGCGCCGCACCAGTACGCGGCGCTGGTCGGTCCCGACGTCGCCCGCCACGTCGGAGCCCAGGCCGTCGGTCAGCCATTGCAGCCAGCGCAGCGGCTGGCGGGAGAAACGTTCGGCCGCCTCGGCGCTGAGGCGCCGCAGGCCCGAATACACATTGTCGAAGTCGACGAACAGGGCAATCTTCATGTCGAGGGGAAATCGTGGTCGTGGTCGTGGTCGTGGTCGTCGTCGTGGACGTGGGCGCGATCCGGGTCGCGGAGATGGCCGGCGGGGTCCCGGCGCGGGTCGCCACGCGGGACGACGATCCGGCGTGGCCCGGGCGGTGCCATGGCCGCGGCGAATGCCGACGGACTTGCGCGACAGGCCCGGAAGGGTCCGCTCCCGCGGCGGCGGCCAGGGCTGTATCCAGGCGCAGACTGCAATCCTGGCCAGCATTACACCAGCAAGTCCGCCGGGATCGCCGCGATCCCGCCTCAAAGCGGGAAAAGATACGTCTCGCCAACTGCAACACAATAAGATTTATGTTAATTCAAAAGCATGGTCGGCACGGGCGATCGCGCCGCCAGCCGCAGCGCGGGCTCAACCGCCGTCTACCGGCGCCTGCCCCGCCACCACCTGGATCAGCACGTGGTTCATGAACGGCTGCAGCTGGTGATGCTGCGGCGGCGCATCGGTGACCAGGGTCCAGCTGCGGTTCAGGGGCGTCCAGTACATCTGCGAGCGCCGGCTCAGCTTCTCGGCGGTGGCCAGCACCACGAGTTCACGCGCCCGGCGGAACACCTTCTCCTTGAACCAGGCCTGCTCGGCCGAGCCCTCGCACAGTCCCAGTTCGGCATCGACGCCATCGGCGCTGGTGAAGACCTTGTCGAAGGTCAGCCGCTCCAGTGACAGGTCGGCCAGCGGCCCGAACACGCTCATGCTGCCTGCGCGCAGGTCGCCGCCCAGCAGCGACACCGACATGTTGCGGGCCGCGAAGACCTGCACCGCCAGCAGGTTGTTGGTGAAGATGCTGGCCTTCGAGTCGGCGCTGATCTCCCGGGCCAGGAACTGCGCCGTGGTGCCCGCGTCGATGAAGATCGTGTCGTCTTCGGACACCAGCCGGGCCGCCTGGCGGGCGATCTCCGCCTTCGCCACGTGGTGGTGCGACTGGCGGGATTCGAGCGACTCCTCCGGCTCGTGCTGGATCCGGTTGGCCACCGCGCCGCCATAGGTCCGCAGCAGGCGGCCCTCCTGCTGCAGGACCTGCAGGTCGCGCCGTGCCGTGGCCTCGGAGACCCCGAACTTCTCGCAGAGCGATCCCAGGTCGGAAATGCCCCGATGGACGGCGTCCAGGATGGCTTCTCGGCGGTTGGCGACTTTCATGCTTCGGATGGCTTCGGTGGAATGTGGAACGCGGGCGATCGACCGCGTGGTGGGTGCATTGTCACAGCGCCGCGCGTTCCTGCACGTCGCTGACGCTCGATGTCGTCATATCGGCTCGCTTTCATCGGTTCGATCATCAAAGGAAGGGAAACTACGGATTTTTTGCTCGAATAACTCATGATTTGATCGATGCAATCATTGATTGATCGAAAGCTGCAGCGCTCGACGAGCAATCCATGAGCCGTGGCCCGACCCTCGCCGCTCCTGTCTCAGGGCGGGCCTGTGTTCCGAGATCCTTTCCAACAGCCATCCACCATGACTCCGAACCGCTCCTCGAAGCGCCGCCTCCTCTCGGCGGGACTCCAATTCGCGCTGGCCGCGACGCTGGCCTCGGCCGCCCCGTTCGCGGTCGCCGCCGAGGCCTACCCGGCCCAGACGATCAAGGTCATCATCCCGTTCCCGCCCGGCGGCACGCTGGACGCCGTCGGCCGCGCGCTGGCGCAGCGCCTGTCCGAACAGCTCGGAAAGCCCGTCATCGTCGACAACCGCCCGGGTGGCAACGCGACCATCGGCCCGGTCGCCGTGGCGCGCGCCCCGGCCGATGGCTACACCCTGCTCTTCAACGCCTCGACGTTCCTGAGCGGCCCGATGATCTCCAGCGCCGTGCCCTACCGGATCGAGAAGGACTTCCAGCCGATCGCCCTGGTCGCCAAGGCGCCGCTGTCAGTGGCGGTCAACAAGAACCTGCCCTTCAACGACATTGCCGGCATGGTCCAGTACGCCAAGGCCAATCCCGGCAAGATGACCTTCGCCGTCGGCTCGATCGCCTCAGCCGGTCACCTCTCGACCGAGCAGCTCAAACGCTCTGCGGGCATCAACGCGCTGATCGTTCCGTACAAGGGCACCGCCCCGGCGTTTCAGGACCTGATCGGCGGGCAGATCGACGCCTTCGTCGATCCGGTGCTGGGCTCGCTCCAGTACCAGAAGGCCGGCATGCTGAAGGTGGTCGCGACGACGGCGAAGAGCCGCGTCGCCTCGCTGCCCGACGTGCCGACCGTGGCCGAGACCATTTCAGGTTTCGAATTCTTCAGCTGGTATGGCCTGTGGGCGCCAACCGGCACGCCCGCGGCCGTCGTGGCGCTGCTCAACAAGGAAGTGAACGTCGCCCTGAAATCCGAGGCGATGGCCAAGTTCTCCGCCCAGGGGCTGGAACTCGAACCGCAGTCGGTCGACGCCTTCATCCGGTTCCAGAAGGCCGAGATGGACAAGTACCAGAAGATCGTGACGGAAGCCGACATCAAGCTCTGAGGCGCGGATCCGGGCGGCATGCCCGGCACCGACGCGATCGATCCGTTGGAACGTAGGCCGGTGCTCCCGGCCTTTTTCCATGGCGCGACGGCGGGCGAAACCACGTCCTCATCGTACAAACCCTGAACATGATCGATTCAGTCGCAATGTATGATCGATTCAATCAAAACGACAGTCTTTCCACGGTTTTCCACCCGCCCCGCTCGACCCATCCCGTGACGCACCACTTCCTCATCATCGCGGACGACCTGTCCGGTGCCGCCGATTGCGCCGCCGGCTTCGTCTCGGCCGGCTTCGACGGCGCCGTCCTGCTCGGTGGGGCGGTGCGCGAGCCCACGCCCTCGGCGGCGGTGGTGACGGTGGACACCGACAGTCGGCGCGATCCCGGCGCGGCGGCGGCGGCGAAGGCGCGCGCCGCGCTCGAGCACCATGGCGCGGGGCGTCGCGTCATCAAGAAGATCGATTCCACCCTGCGCGGCGGCTGGGCGGCGGAAGTCGCCGCTTTGCAGCCCCTGCTCGGCCTGGCCCTGGTGGCGCCCGCTTTTCCCGGCCTGGGCCGCATCGTGCGCGACGGCATGGTGCGGGTCGATGGCATTCCGCTGGCACAGACATCGACCTGGAAACTGGAGCACGCGGGCCGCGAATCACGTCCGGCGAGCATGCTGGAAGCTGCGGGCCTGCGCGCCGGCTCGGTCCCGGCGGAACTTCTGGAGGGCCCGCCGGAGGCATTGCTGCGGCACATCGCGCGAGCCCGGGACCAGGGTTGTCAGGCACTGGTCGTCGATGCCGAGCAGCCGGCCCACCTGAGGGCGCTCGCCAGCGCGACGCGCGACCTGGCCGAGGTGTTCTGGGTGGCGTCGGCGGGCCTGGCCCACGAGATCGCCCGCTGCGTCACGCCGGCGCGGCCGGCCCGGGACGCGCTGGCGCCGCCGGTCGCGGGCCGCGGCGTGCTGACCATCGTCGGCAGCCTGTCGCCCATCGCCACGCAACAGATCGCCTGCCTGGGCGCGCGGCCCGGCTGTTCCATCCACACCATTCCCGCTCGCCTGCTGCGCACCGCGCCGGTCGACGGCGCCGGCGCGCCGTCATGGGCCGAGGCGGTCCACGCCGACCTCGCGCGCGGCCTCGATCCGGTGGCGTGCATCGGCGCCGATGTCGACCTCGACCCCGCCGAAGGCCCCCTGCTGGCCCGCCATCTGGCGCTGCGGCTGGCGCCATCGCTGCGCGCCGCCGGCGGCCTGGTCCTGACCGGCGGCGAGACGGCGCGCATCATGCTCGAGCAGCTGGGCATCGCCCGCCTGCAGGTGCTCGGCGAGAGCGAGCCTGGCGTGGTGCTGCTGCGTAGCATGGCGGACCGGCCGCAGTGCATCGCCACCAAGGCGGGCGCGTTCGGCGATGCCGGCTCGCTGGAGCGAGCACGGCAGGCCCTGCGTTCGCGCCTCGCCTGCGACGCGCCGGCCCATTCCTGAATCACCCCTTCGAAAGACCACCATGAGTGCTTACGTCCCCGCCATCGGCATCACCATGGGCGATGCCGCGGGCATCGGCCCCGAGATCATCGTCAAGAGCTTCGCCCATCACGACCTCTCGACCATGGCCCGCGCCGTGGTCATCGGCGATGCCGGCCGGCTGCGCAAGGTGGCCGACCTGCTCGGCCTCGACGTCCGCGTCCATGCGATCACCTCGATGGAGGAGGCCCGCTTCGCGCAGGGCGTCATCGACTGCTTCGACCTGCACCTGATCCCCGACGACCTGCCGTTCGGCAAGCTGTCGGCGGTGGCGGGCGACGCCGCCTTCCGCTTCCTCGAGAAGGCGGTCGACCTGGCCAAGGACGGCCGCATCGACGCCATCTGCACCGCCCCGCTCAACAAGGAAGCACTACACGCGGGCGGCCACAAGTTTCCCGGCCACACCGAGATGCTGGCCCACCTGACCGGCGTCGAGGAGGTCTCGATGATGCTGGTGGCGCCGAACCTGCGCGTGATCCACGTCACGACCCACATCGGCATCATCGACGCCATCCGCAGGATCGAGCCCGGCCTGGTCCAGCGCACGATCGAGCGCGGCTACGAGACCCTGCGCAAGGCCCGCATCGAGAACCCGCGCATCGCCGTCTGCGGCATCAACCCGCACGCCGGCGAGAACGGCCTGTTCGGCTACGGCGAGGAGGAGGAGAAGATCCTGCCGGCCATCGAGGTGCTGCGCGCGCGCGGCCTGGACATCGAGGGCCCGCTGCCCGCCGACACCCTGTTCTTCCGCGCCGGCCGGGGCGACTTCGACCTGGTGGTGGCGATGTACCACGACCAGGGCCACGGCCCGGTGAAGGTGATGGGCCTGGAAGCGGGCGTGAACATCACCGTCGGCCTCGACGTGATCCGCACCTCGGTCGACCACGGCACCGCCTTCGACATCGCCGGCAAGGGCATCGCCGACGAGCGCAGCCTGCTCGAGGCCCTGCGCCAGGGCGCCGAGCTCGCCACCCGCCGCTGATCCCCCGCACCCCACTCTCCCGGAGCCTTTCCATCATGCACATCCACAGCACCGTCCTCGCCGGCGTCGGTGTCCTCGACGACATCGCCTACCTGATCCGTGGCAAGCAGCGCGTCCTCTTCGTGAGCGACGCCAACATCATCCGCATCGACGGCGTGCAGCGCCTGCTGCAGCAGGTGCGCGGCCTGGCCGCCGAGGTCCAGGTGATCGACTCGGTGCCGCCCGAGCCCAGCGACGCCGACGTGCGCGCCATCCTGCGGGACTACCACCTCGACGGCCTGGACCTGGTGGTCGGCGTGGGCGGCGGCAGCGTGCTCGATGTCGCCAAGCTGCTGTCGGCGCTCGCCGCCCCGGATTCGCCCACGCTCGACGATCTGCTGGCCGGCGGCGTCAAGGTCACGCGGCGCATCGCCTCGATGCTGGTGCCGACCACCGCCGGCACCGGCTCGGAGGCCACGCCCAACGCGATCCTGGCGATTCCCGAGCGCGAGACCAAGGTCGGCATCATCTCGCCGGTGCTGCTGCCCGACTTCGTGGTGCTGGCGCCGGAGCTGACGACCTCGATGCCGCACCGCATCGCCGCCTCCACCGGGGTGGACGCGCTGTGTCACCTGATCGAGTGCTTCACCTCCAACATCTCGAATCCGGTCTGCGACAACTACGCCATGATCGGCCTGAGGAAGCTGTTCGGGAGCATCGAGCGCTCGGTCGCCGAGCCGGGCGACCTGCATGCCAAGCTCGACATGCTCTGGGCTTCCTACTATGGCGGCGCCTGCATCGCGCATGCCGGCACGCACCTGGTGCACGCCATGTCCTATCCGCTGGGCGGCAAGTACCACATCGCGCATGGCGTGGCCAACGCCATCCTGCTGGCGCCCTGCTTCGAGTTCGTGCGCCCGCTGGCGGTCGAGAAGCTGGCCCGCGCCTACGACCTGGTGCCCGGTGCCGACACCGGCCTGGACGTCGAGGCCAAGTCGCATGCGCTGGTGGCGTACTTCGCCGATCTGGTGCGGCGCCTGGAACTGCCCACCAGCCTGCAGCAGCTGGGCATCGCCCCGGACCACCTGCCCACGCTGGTGCAGGGCGCGCTCGACGTCCAGCGCCTGATTAAGAACGTGCCCGGCCCGGTGGCCGCGCCCGACATCGAGGCGGTCTACCGCCGTCTCTTCGCCTGACCCCGATACCCGACCCCCAAGGAGACGACCCCATGTCCAACAAGAAGATCGAAGGCGTGCTGACCGCCATCGTGACGCCCGTCGACGCCGACGACCGCTTCCACGAGAAGTCCTTCCGCGAACAGGTCGAGCGCCAGCTCGCCGCCGGCAACGGCATCTTCTGCGGCGGCACCAACGGCGAGTTCTTCGCCCTGACCGAGTCCGAGCGGCTGGCCGTGGCCGAGACCACCGTCGACCAGGTGCGCGGCCGCGCGCCGGTGGTCGGCCATGTGGGCGAGAACTCCACCGCCGAATGCATCCGCATGGGCCGGCGCATCGCGGCCATGGGCGTGGACGCGGTCGCCGCCATCACGCCGAACTTCGTGCCGCTGTCGCAGGACGACCTGGTCTGGCACTTCACGGCCATCGCCGACGCCCTGGAGCTCCCGGTCTATCTCTACAACATCCCGGCGCGCACCGGCAACACGATCGCGCCCGAGACCGCCCTGCGCCTGGCCGCCCATCCCCGGATCGCCGGCATCAAGGACAGCGCCGGCACCTACGAGAGCCTCAAGGGCTTCATCGACGCCGCGCGGCAGGCCGAGGACTTCGCGGTCTTCAACGGCCCCGACAGCCTGATCCACCAGGGCTTCGTCGAGGGCTGCGCGGGCGCCGTCTCGGGCCTGGCCAATGTCGCGCCGCGCGAGATCAACGCCATCTGGAGCCAGTTCAGGACCGGCGACGTCGAGGCCTCCCGCCAGGCCCAGGAAGTCGTGACCCGCCTGCGCGAATCGCTCTACAAGGTGGCCTTCGCGCCGGCGGTCGTCAAGCGCGCGGTGCGCCTGCTGGGCTTCGACGTCGGCAACAGCAAGTACCCGGTGCGACTCTCCGCCGAGCAGGACGACGCCATCCGTCAGGTGCTGCGCGACTGCGCCATCCAACCCTGAGCGACATCGGCCCGCCGCCCTGCATCACGACCACGAGCACGACCATGACCGAGACGAGCACCACCGAAGAGATCCGACGCGACGGCATCCTCGCGCCCCATCCGGACGACATCGCCCGCCAGCAGGCGATGCTGCCGACCGACCGGCCGCAGAACCATGCGTCCAACCTGCTGCCCCTGCCCGATGGCGATCTGCTGTGCGTGTGGTTCGCGGGCACCCAGGAAGGCGTGGCGGACATCTCCATCTTCATGTCGCGCCTGCCGGCCGGCGGCACGCGCTGGACGCCGGCGGCGCAGCTGTCGGACGACCCCGACCGCTCCGAGCAGAACCCGATCCTGTTCCTGGCCGGCGACGTGCTGTGGTTGATCTGGACCGCGCAGGCCTCCGGCAACCAGGACACGGCGGTGGTGCGCCATCGCCAGTCGACCGACCTCGGACGGACCTGGAGCGAGATCGGCACGCTGTTCGCGACGCCGGGCACCTTCGTGCGCCAGCCGCCGGTGGTCACGGCCAGCGGCCGGTGGCTGCTGCCGATCTACTACTGCCGCACCCGGCCCGGCGAGAAATGGAGCGGCAACCACGATGTCAGCGCCGTCAAGATCTCCGAGGACCAGGGCCGCAGCTGGCGCGAGGTGCCGGTGCCCGCGAGCACCGGCTGCGTCCACATGAGCATCGCGCCGCTGGCCGATGGCACCCTGCTGGCGCTCTATCGCAGCCGCTGGGCTGACTTCATCCATGCCAGCCGGTCGGACGACGACGGCGAGACCTGGTCGGCGCCGGTGCCCACCGAGCTGCCGAACAACAACTCCTCGATCCAGGTCACCACGCTCGCCAATGGCGACCTGGCGCTGATCTTCAACGCGAGCAGCGCCGCGGATGCCACCGAGCGGCGCGAGTCGCTCTACGACGAGATCGAGGACGAGAACCGCCACAATGACGAGTCCAACGTGCTGACCGAGGCGCCGGTGGTCGAGCGCGCGGCCTTCTGGGGCGCCCCGCGCGCGCCGATGACGCTGGCGATCTCGGCCGATGGCGGCCGGACGTGGCCGTGGCGGCGCCACCTCGACGAGGGAGACGGCTACTGCATGACCAACAACTCCGAGGCCAAGCTCAACCGCGAGTTCTCCTATCCGAGCATCAAGCAGTCGGCCGATGGCGCCCTGCACATGTCCTACACCTACTTCCGCCAGGCCATCAAGTACGTGCGCGCGGACGAGGCCTGGGCCAAGGCATGAGCGTGGAAGCATCGACACCGGCGCCCGCGCCCACATCCGGGCCACGGCGCGCGCTGGTCACCGGGGCCAGCTCCGGCATCGGCCAGGCCATCGTCCGCGCGCTCCTGGCGGCCGGCTGGTGCGTCGACGGCATCAGCCGCTCGGCGGTGGACGGCCTGGGCGAAGGCTTCCAGGGCCACCAGGTCGACCTGGCCGACCATGCCGCTCTCGCATCGCGCCTGGCCGGACTGGCGGTGCCCGACGCCCTGGTGCATGCCGCCGGCATCATGCACGCGGCTCCCCTGGGCGAGCTCGATCCGGCGGCCGGCGCACGGCTGTGGCATCTCCACGTCGTGACCGGCGAACTGCTCGCCGACACCTTCGCACCCCGAATGCGCGCGGGCGGGCGCATCGTGCTGGTCGGCAGCCGCACCTCGCGCGGCGCGGCGGGCCGCAGCCAGTACGTCGCCACCAAGGCCGCCATGGTCGGCATGGCGCGCAGCTGGGCGGCCGAGCTCGCGCCCCGGGGCATCACGGTCAACGTGGTGGCGCCCGGCGCCACCGAGACGCCGATGCTGACGCAGCCCGGCCGCGTGAGCTCGCCCCCCCGCCTGCCGCCGATCGGCCGCTACATTCAGCCCGGCGAGGTGGCCGATCTGGTGGCCTACTTGCTGTCGCCTTCGGCCGCCGCCATCACCGGCCAGGAGCTGGTGATCTGCGGCGGGGCTTCGCTCTGAGGTCACCGGCACGGGCGCCGGCGCGGCCGCTCAGTCGGCCCGGATGTCGGCGCGCTGGATGACCTTGCCGTACCTGGCGTACTCGGTCTGCGTGAAGGCGGCCAGTTCCTGCGGCGTGCCATAGGCCGGCGTGACCGCGAAGCCCTTGAGCTTGTCGATGACATCGGGCGACATCATGGCCTTGCCGAGTTCGGCGCTCAGCCGCTCGACGATCGGCGCCGGCGTCCGGGCGGGCGCGTAGAGGGCGTACCAGGCATTGACCGCGAAGTCCGGATAGCCGGCCTCGGCGAAGGTCGGCACGTTGGGCAGCTCCGCCAGGCGCGCCGGCGCGGCCACCGCGATGGGCCGCAGCTTGCCGCCCCGGATCAGCGGCATCGCGCTGGTGGTGGTGTCGAAGATCACCGACAGCCGTCCGCCCATCAGGTCCATCGTGTGGGCATTGCCACCCTTGTAGGGCACGTGCGTCATCTTCGTGCCGGAAGCCTGGGAGAACAGCTCGCCGGCCAGGTGCAGCGGCGAGCCGTTGCCGGACGATCCGTACATCACCTCGCCCGGCTTCCGCCGCGCCGTCTCGACCAGCTGGGCCAATGTCGTGTAGGGTGAATCCATGGCGACCGTGGCGATGGTTGGAGCCAGCCCGATCAGTCCGATCGGCGCGAAGTCCTTGCGCGCGTCGTAGGTGACGCCCGGCAGCAGCTGCGGACTGACGGCGTGGCTGGCGAGCGAACCCAGCAGCAGCGTGTAGCCATTGGGCGCCGCCTTGGCGACCAGGCCCGCGCCGATGGTGGTGCCGGCCCCGGGACGGTTGTCCACGACCACGCTCTGGTTCAGGGCTTCGCCCAGCTTCTGCGCCACCAGTCGCCCGATGGCGTCGTTGGCGCCGCCGGCCGGGTACGGCACGATCAGGGTGACCGGATGGTCCGGATAGGGAGCCGACTGGGCCTGGACGCCGGTCGCGGCGCACAGGCCCAGCGCCCACGCGACGGCCGCCGCCACGCAGGCGCGGCGGGAGACCGGCAGAGAATCGCAGGGGCGGAACGAGGTCCGGAGGGCGGGCATGGAAGGTCTCCTTTGTTATGGGTCGTTCTGGGTCGATCGGTGGCCGATGGCAACGGCTTGCACGACATTCCAAATTTTTTCACAATCGATCATCTTCAAGCAACATGCATCTTGCTATCTGGCGCCCTCATTGGTGGAAACACCTACCAATATCTACCAATCTCTACCTTGATCGATCATGGTCGCTCCCGTTTCCCTGTCCAGCGTGAGCATGCTGCCAGTGCAGCGCCGCGAGCGGATCGTCGCCTTCCTGCAGCGCCACGGCGCCGTCACGCTGCAGCAGCTCGCGCAGGCCCTGGATGCCTCGCTCTCCACCCTGCGGCGCGACCTGGACGGACTGGAGGCAGAGGGCGTGCTCGATCGCACCCATGGTGGCGCGATCCTCCGCCAGCAGCACTACAGCACCTTCGAACCCGATCCGCAGGCTGCGGCGGAACTCTCCCCGCGCGAGAAACGCGCCATCGGCCTCGCCGCCGCCGCGGCCCTGCAGCCTGGCCAGAGCGTGATCTTCGACAGCGGCAGCACCGTGCTCGAGGCCGCGCGCGCCGCCATGGAACGCCGCATCCCGCTGGTGACGGTGACCAACGACCTGGCCATCGGCCAGGTGCTGGGCGCCAGCCCGCTCGTCAAGGTCCACGTGCTGGGTGGTCACCTGCGCCCCGGCAGCCACACGCTGACGGGGGACGGCGTGATCGAGAGCGCGCGCGCGCTGCAGGTCGACGTGCTGCTGCTGGGCACGCACGCGCTGACCGGGGGCGTGCTGTCGGAGACCGATGCCGATGTCGCCGCCGTCAAGCGGGCCCTGTTGCAGGCGGCGCGCAGTCGCCGTCTGCTGGCCGATGCCTCGAAGTTCCGCCCACGCGCCTTCATGCGCGTCTGCGCCACGAGCGACCTGCACGAATTGATCACCGATGCCGGAGTCGATCCGGCCGAGGCCGAGGCCCTGCGCCGCGCGGGCCTGGTGGTGACGCAGGTGCAGGTGGGACCGGCCTGAGGGAGGCGCCCCGCCCGAGGACCGGCGCGACGGGGATGCACCGGGGATCCGATGGGGATGCGACGCGGATGCGGCGGCGAAGGTGCCTCGGATCGGACTACGGTCGATAGCCCCGATGGCTGTGGTCGAACAGCGCCGCGTAGTGCTCGATGTCGCTGCGATAGCAGTCACAGGTGGACTGCTCCAGCGCGCTCCGGTCGAGCACCCGCAGGTCGCCCCGGCAATAGGCGATGGCACCACGATGCTGCAGGGCCCGCGCCGCGGTGGTCACGCTCACGCGGCGCACGCCCAGCATCCGGCCCAGGGCCTCCTGAGTCACGTGGAAGCGGTCCGAGCCGGTCCGGTCCCGGCCCATCAGCAGCCAGCGCGCCAGCCGTGGTCCCACCTCGTGCTGGCACAGGCATTGCGCCCGCACCGCGAGCTGGTTGATCCGGAACGTCGCATAGCGGTCCAGCAGCCGCTTGGTGGCGGGATGACCGGCCAGGTGCTGGCGGAAGACATCCGTGGCCACGCGCCAGGCCCGGCCTTCGCCCTGCACCATGGCCTGGAATGGCGTGCTGCTGCAGCCCAGCACCGTCTGGATCCCCAGCATGCCCTCGCGGCCGACCATGGCCACCTCCAGGCCCGCCTGCGCGGGGCCCGGCGCGATCAGGCAGACCAGGCCGCTGGTCGGGAAGTAGACGTGGTCGATGGCCTCGCCGGGTTGCCACAGGACCTGCGACGCCGCCAGCGGCACGTCCTGCGCGCAGCGCACGAGATCCATGCGGTCGGGCTCGGGCAGCCGGGCGACCAGGGTGTTGACGGGAGCGTTCAAGATCGGATCACTGGCGTTCGATGCCGGCCAGGCGGATCCATTCCGCCCAGCGGTCCACGTCCTCGGCCACGAAGCGCTCGAACGCCGGGCCGGTCAGGCTCCGGGTCGTCAGGCCGCGCGCCTCCAGGGCACGGCGAAATACCGCGTCCTCCAGCGCGTCCCGCACCAGTCGCGCCATCCGGGCCACCACCTCCGGCGGCGTTCCGGCCCGGGCCGAGAGGCCGAACCAGCCCTGCACCTCGTAGCCGGGCAACGCGCTGGCGACCGGCGGCACCTGCGCCAGGCTCGGCAGCGCGCGCCCACTCGTCACGGCGAGCGCCACGAGCCGGTCGTTCTGCAGGGCCGGCGCGGCCGAGAGCGTGTCGACGAAGACGAAGTCGAGCTGTCCTCCCATGAGGTCGGTGAGCATCTGGGTGATGGCCTTGTAGGCGGCGCCGGAGAACCGCAGGTTCGCGCGGGTGCGCAACAGCTCGGCCGGCACCTGCGACGAGGAACTGTAATACCCGTAGTTGAGCCGGCCCGGATGCGCGCGCGCGAAGTCGATGAATTGCGCCAGGCTCCGATAGGGCGCGTCCCTGCGCGCAACCAGCACCGACGCGTAGGTGCCGAAGAGGCCGACCTGCGCGAAATCCGTCAGCGGGTCGTATCGCAGGTTGCGGTAGAGGCTGACATTGGCCGCGTGGGTCGAATTGGTCGAGACCATGAAGGTGTGGCCATCGGCCGGCGCCGCCTTGGTCGCCAGCGTGCCGATGATGCCGCCCGCTCCGGCCTGGTTCTCCACGATCGCGCTCTCGCCGGGCAGGACCGTGCCCAGGTACTGCGCGAAGCTGCGTCCCACGAAATCGGCGGCGCCGCCCGCCGCCGATGGCACGATGATCGTGAGCGGCCGGGACGGCCAGGCCTTGGCCGCCTGCTGCGCACGCGCCGCGAGCGGCAGTCCCGCGAGAACGGCGAGCGCGTCGCGCCGCCGCAACCGGACCGGTGTCTGCATGTTCGATGTCCTCCTGCGTGTCTGGCAATGGGTGGTGCTCAGGATGCGGCGCGCGCCGTCCGCGCGGTCGTCGCGGTCGTCGCGGGGCCGAGGAACTCCGCGACGGCGGCGCAGTACTCCGCCGTGCAGTCCACCATCGGGGTGTGGCCGCCCGGCAGCAGCGCGACGCGCGAGCGCGCGATGCCGGCGGCCAGGTCCTGGGCATCGCTCACCTGGCGCCGGATGTCGAAGCGCCCGTGCGCGATCAGGGTCGGGACCGCGATCCGGCGCAGGTGCAGATCCAGGTCCAGGGCCCGTAGCCCCTGGACCGCTTCCAGCAGCGCGGCCGGCGGAATGGCCGCCAGGTAGGCGCGCATGGCGTCCCACAGGGCACTCGGCGGACGATGCAGGAAGCACATCTGCAGGAAGGCCTCCTGCTCGTCCCCCGACCAGCGTTCCATGACGCGCCGGGCGAACCCCGGATCGCCATGGTTGCGGCTGTGCACCCCGGTGTTGCTCATCACCAGGGCCGTGATCGGCGTGTCGGCGCCGGCCATCGATGCCACCAGGGCCGCGATGGCGGCGCCGGTCGAATGCCCCAGCAAGGCGATCGGACCGGTGAACCGCGGCAGCACGTCCAGCACCCGCCGGGCGACCGACAGCGGATCGATCGGCCGGCCCGATCCGGACCAGTCCACGCCCAGCACCCGCCAGCCTTCGAGACGCACCGCGTCGTAGATGGCCGGACTGCAGCCGGTTCCAGGCAGGGCGAGCACGACGGGACCGTCATGGGGCGGCACGGATTGATCCAGCGGGATGAGCATCGACATGGGGAAAATTCTAGGAATGGCCATCCGATTCGCCAACATAATTAGACTAATCGTCCGATGAGCAAAGGTAATCGCCATGCCGAGCGAGCTGTCGATGGTCCAGGTCCGCCACTGCGTGCTGGTGGCCGATCTGGGAAGCTACCACCTCGCCGCCGCCAAGGCCACGCGCTCCCAGCCTGCGATCACCAAGTCGATCCAGGCGATCGAGAACCGGCTGGGCGCGGCCCTGTTCGAGGAAGGGCGGCGCACCGAGCTGACGCCCTTCGGCGCCGCCTGCATGCCGCGGTTCCGGGAACTGCTGGCCCATCACGATCGCACCGCCACCACGCTCGCCGACCTCGTCCGCAAGGACCAGGGCTCGCTCGCCATCGCCGCCATCGTGGCGGTGGCCGGGCACTGGCTGCCTTCGATCATCCGCATCTATGCCGCCGATTTCCCGGGCGTGCAGTTGCGCCTGCTCGACGACAACTCGCAGAACGTCGAGCGGATGGTCCTGAACCACGAGGTCGACTTCGGCATCGCCAGCCAGATCAGCGCCGACGACGGCCTGCTGTTCGAGCCGCTCTGGGAGGACAGCTTCGGCGTCGTCTGCAGTCGCGACCATCCCCTGGCGGCGCGTCGATCGATCGGCTGGGCGGAGCTCGCCGACCTGCCGCTCATCGGCACCGTCGCCCATCGGCAGCTCGATGGCTATCCGGAGAGCAGCTACCTCGCCCACCCGTCCATGCATGTCAGCACGATGCTGTCCCTGCTGTCGCTGCTGCAGGAGAACGTCGGCGTCACGGTGCTGGCCCGTTGGGCCATTCCGCGCCTGGCCGAGCCGGCGCTCAGCTATGTGCCCCTGGTGCGTCCCACGCGCACCCGGACCATCGGCATCGTGCGGCTGGCGCACCAGACCCCGAGTCCGGCGGCCGCCGAGATGCTGGAGCGGCTGCGCGTCGCTGCGGCGGCCGGCACGCTCCGCTCCCGCGCGATACCCGGGTGAAGGCCGGGCGGTCCGCCCGCGAGCGGACGTGATGGTCATCCCTTCGAAGACGAGATCGCCGCGCGGTCCGTGTTCGGCCGCCGACATCCGGAACAGTGCCGGCGATGCGTGGCCGGGTCGAGCCGAACCGCCTCGGGGTCGGATGTCGCATGCGCGGTGCCTGGGCCGATGCCGCCGACGTCGATCGGGTGCTGGCCCGGACGTCGCTTTCAGACGGATGGGGGACTGTTGCTCGATGTAAGAAGATACTATTAATAAAATTGGAGGCATCCCATGGAAATGGCTTCGATCCCCACGGGCATGACATGCGCCGGCGTGCATCGGGCCGTGATCGAACACCTCCTCCAGGAGGATGGGCCGGCCTCCGAGAAGCGCATCCTCGACATCCCCTGCGGCAATGCCGACCTGATGTGGTCGCTGCGTCGCTTCTTCCCGGGCGCCGACGTGCGGGGATGCGACCTGGCCAAGCCACCGACGCTGGACGACAGCGATTTCTCCGAGGTCGATGCCAGCCGGCCGTTCCATGTCTTCCCGGAGGGTCGGTTCGACCGCATCCTCTCGGTCAGCGGCGTCATGGAGTTCGACAACACATTGCAGTTCTTCGAGACCTGCCATGCCCACCTGAACGAGACCGGCCATCTGGTGGTGACCAACGACAACGTCGTGGCGATGCGCGACCGCATCATGTATTTCCTGCTGGGCAAGACCCGGCGCTTCCAGATGTTCGTGGACATCGATGCACCGACCTGGAAGGTCATCCCGCTCTACAACCTGATGCGCATCCTGACCATGGCCGGCTTCCGGATCCGACGGCTGCAATATGTCTCAGCGGGCTGGAAGGACTGGTTGCTCCTGCCCCTGGCCCTGCTCGTGTATCCCCTGCAACTGCTCTACATCAGGCTGACGCGCAATCCCATGCCACTGTCGCAGAAGCACCGCATGTATCCCTTCCGATCGCTGCTGTGCTCCCATTACGTCGTGGTCTGCGACAAGGTCGTCTGAGTCCCTTCGTCCGATCCGCCGCGCGAGGCTGGCGGATGGGTGCGTGATCGCGCGGTGCTGCATCGGTCGTGTCACGGCCCGGACATCCTTCGGTCATAACCTGGCGCCCCCCCCGGAAACCGATACCCACATGTCCATGCCTCCAGCCGATCGCCCATCGTTCGCCAGACAAAGGGCCCTCGGCCTGGCACTCCTCCTGAGTGGCGCCCTGGCCATCGCCGCCTGTGGCGGCGGCGACGACGCCACCACCACCGGGGCGACGACGCCGCCGGTCGCCCCGCCCGCCACGACGCCGGTCGCCCCGCCCACGACCGCGCCGGTCGCAGCGACGCCCTTGGGGACCCCGACCCTGTCCTTCGTGTCACCCCGCGAGAGCCTGGACCTGGCCAACTACACATTGACGAGCCGGGTCACCCTGCCGGTCAACCACGCCCCCGGCGCCAACCAGATCGCGGCCGAGGTTTCCGCCGTCACCTACAACGAGCAGACCGACAGCCTGTTCATCATCGGCGACGAGGGCACCTACATCACCCAGCTCTCCAAGGCCGGTGCGGTGATCGACACCATGAACCTGCCCTCGGGCCTGTTCGGCGATCCGGAAGGTCTCACCTGGGCCGGCGGCAACACCTTCGTGGTGGCCAACGAACGCGAACGCACCGCCAGTCTGGTGACCTACACGGCCGGCACGACGCTGAGCGCGAGCAGCGTGCGCACCGTCAAGCTCGGGACCACCGTGGGCAACATCGGCCTCGAGGGCGTCACGCGCGATCCGGCGACGGACGGCTACATCTTCGTCAAGGAAATGACCCCGCAAGGGATCTTCCGCACCGGCATCGATTTCGCCGCTGGCACCGCCACCAACGGCTCGCCCACCACCGCCAACCCGACCAACCTGTTCGATCCGGCCCTGCTGGCCATGGACGACATCGCCGACGTGCACGCGCTGTCCAACACCCTGGCGAGCACCGCGCCGGACTACCTGCACCTGATGGTGCTCGGCCAGGAGAACGGCCGCATCCTGAAGGTCGACCGCGCGGGCAAGGTGCATGGCCGTCTCGATCTGCCCAATGCCCCGCTGAACCTGGGGCACGAAGGCATCACCTTCGACAAGCAGCTCAACATGTACGTGACCAACGAGGCGGGCGGCGGCAGCCAGTCGCTGCCGCAGCTGTGGGTCTACACGCCCACCCGCTCGGCCGCGCGCGTCGGCCTGTCGAGCAACCTGTACCTGAACTTCACCGGTGCCGTGGCCGCCGGCACAGGCAACATCGTGCTGACGGGCAGCAACGGCGACACCCGCACGATTCCCGTGACGGATGCCACCCAGGTCAGCATCGCCGATGGCACGGTCAGGATCGACCCCAAGGCCGACCTCGACGCCAGCGTCACCTACGGCGTGCAGTACGCCGCCGGCGTCTTCAGGGATGGCACGGGCGCGGCGGTCGACGGTGCCCGGGGACTGAGCTTCGCCACCGCGCCCGACACCACGGCGCCGGTGCTGCAGGGCGCGACGCCGGCCGACAACGCCATGGGCGTCGCGCGCAGCGCCAACCTCAAGCTGACCTTCAGCGAAGCCATCCGCGCCGGCACGGGCACCATCACCCTCACCAATGGCTCGAACGACACGCGCGTCATCGACGTGGTCGACACTTCCCAGGTGAGCATCGACGGCGCGACCGTCACCCTCGACCCGGCGCTGGACCTCGTCGCCGGCTCGCCCTATGCCGTGCGGATCTCGGCCGGCGCGCTGGTGGATGCCGCCGGCAACGCCTTCGCCGGCATCCTGGACAGCACCACGCTCAACTTCAGCACCGAAGGCACCTCGGCAACGCCGGCTCCCCTGCTGCTGATCACCGAGGTCAACTCCAACGCGGCGGCCGGGCCCGACTTCTTCGAGATCTACAACTACGGCGCCACGACCGCCAACCTCATCGGCTGGAAGTGGGACGACGACTCGGCCAGCACCACCGATGCGGCCAGCGTCGCGCTGCCCGACATCACGATTCCCGCTGGCTCGCGCGTGGTGGTCGTGGCCGATGCCGACAGCGCGGCCTTCCTCGGCGCCTGGGGCCTGCCCGCGACCTTTCCGGTCGTGGCGGCCGGCGGGCCGGGTCTGGGGCAGAGCGACGCCGTCGTCCTCTTCGACGCGGCCGGCATGGTCGCGGCCGGCTTCAGCTACAAGGCCACGGCCATCACCGCGACCGATGGCACGGTGATCAACCGCGCCGCGGCCGCGACCGGCGTCACGCCGCTGGCGGCCGGACATGCCGGCGCGGTCTTCGGCGGCAACGCGGCCTCGTCGGCCGTGTGGGATGGCGTATCGACTTCCGCGCCGGCCTATCGCGCCGCCACGATCGGGGTGGCGGGCGGCTTCGCGCAGCCAGCATCGCCCACCTCCGTCGGTTCACCCGGCCAGTGAGCAGCGGCCGCCTCCTGCGACGCGGCTGACGCCGCTCAGGCCAGCCAGGGCTGGCGCGCGAGATGCCCGCGCTCGAAGCGCCGGATGTCGTCGGCATGCAGCAGGGTCAGCCCGACGGCGTCCAGGCCGTTGAGCAGCATGTGGCGGCGCAGCGGATCGAAGTCGAACGACAGCACCCGGCCATCGGCCGGCGTGGCGATGGTCCGCGCCACCAGGTCGACCGTCATGCGGCAGCGCGCCGGGTCCTGCGCCAGCGCCATCAGCCGTGCCGCTTCCCCGGCCGCCACGCCGATCGCCGGCACGCCGTTGCGGGCGCAGTTGTCCGCGAAGATGCCGCCGAAGGTGGTGCCGATGACGCAGCGCAGGCCCAGCTCGCGCAGGCCCCACACGGCATGCTCGCGGCTGGAGCCGCAGCCGAAGTTGGGGCCGGTGACCAGCACCTCGGCCTGGCGCCAGGGCGCGCGGTTGAGCACGAAGTCCGGACGCGGCCGGCCCGGCGCCTCGAAGCGCAGGTCGAACAGGAAGCCATCGCCCAGGCCCTGGCGGTCGACCCCGCGCAGGAACTGCTTGGGCATGATCTGGTCGGTGTCGAGATGGGCCTGCGGCAGGGCCGCCGCGATGCCGGTGAGCGTGGTGAAGGGTTCCATGGCGCGATGTCGTGTCGGTCCTAGCGCGGCAGCAGCCGGCGCACGTCGGTCAGGGTACCGGTAACGGCGGCGGCCGCGACCATCGCCGGGCTCATGAGATGGGTGCGCGCGCCGGCACCCTGCCGGCCCTCGAAGTTGCGGTTGGTGCTGGAGGCGCAGCGGTCGCCCGGCAGCAGGTGGTCCTCGTTCATCGCCACGCACATCGAGCAGCCGGCCTGGCGAAAGTCGAAGCCGGCGTCGCGGAACACCTGGGCGGTGCCGTCGGCCTCGGCCTGCCGGTGCACCGTGGTCGAGCCCGGCACCACCATGGCCCGCACGCCGGGCGCCACGTGGCGCCCGCGCAGCACCGCCGCCGCCGCGTGCAGGTCGTCGAGCCGGCCATTGGTGCAGGAGCCGATGAAGGCATGGCTGATGCCGATGCCGTCGAGCCGCTGGCCGGGGCGCAGGTCCATGTAGTCCAGCGCGCGCACCATGCCGCGCCGCCGGGTGGCGTCGGGCTCGGCGTCCGGATGCGGCACCACGGCATCGATCGTCGCGCCCTGGTCGGGACTGGTGCCCCAGGTCACCATGGGAGCGATGGCCGAGGCGTCGAGCTCGACCTCGGCATCGAAGACGGCCTCGTCGTCGCCGCGCAGC
The DNA here is from genome assembly GCF_056679935.1 of Variovorax sp. PEI5. Classification (NCBI taxonomy): domain Bacteria; kingdom Pseudomonadati; phylum Pseudomonadota; class Betaproteobacteria; order Burkholderiales; family Comamonadaceae; genus Variovorax; species Variovorax sp. PEI5. The sequence continues at coordinate 267,104 of NZ_JBWXPH010000004.1, read as the reverse complement.
CCGCGCCAGGCCGCGACGGCCGCGTCCCAGGCCGCGCCGGCCGGCACGCGCGGGCGGCCATGCAGGTAGTCGAACAGGCGCTCGTCCGGCGCCACCATGGCCCCGCGCGCGGCGGCCTCGACGCTCATGTTGCACAGGGTCAGCCGGCCCTCGACGTCGAGGGCCGCGATCGCCGCTCCGGTGTATTCGATGACGTGGCCGCTCGCGCCGTCGGCGCCGATCCTGCGGATCAGCGCCAGCACCAGGTCCTTGGCGCTGACGCCGAAACCCAGGCGGCCGTGCACCGTCACCCGCATGTCGCGCATCACGCCATGGACCAGGGTCTGCGTCGCCAGCAGGTGCTCGATCTCGCTGCTGCCGATGCCGAAACCCAGCGCGCCCATGGCGCCATGCGTCGTGGTGTGGCTGTCGCCGGCGGCGATCACCATGCCCGGCAGCACCAGGCCCTGCTCGCTGGCGACCACGTGCTCGATGCCCTGGCGCGCATCCAGCATGTCGAACAGGTCGATGCCATGGCGCCGGCAGTTGGCCGCCAGCGTGTCCACCTGCAATGCGCGCCCGGCATCGGCCAGCCGCATGGTGAGGACGTCGCGCCGCGGCGTGGTCGGATTGACGTGGTCGACCACCGCCAACGAAGCCGCCGGGCGCCAGACCGCGCGACCGGCGGCATGCAATGCCGCGAAGGCCTGCGGGCTGGTGTATTCGTTCAGGACCTGGCGATCGACATACAGCAACACCTGGCGACCCGCGCCGCCGGCGCCGTTTTCACCGCCCTCCCCGCCGGCGCCGTCGTCCAGGACGCGCACCGTGTGGTCGTCGACGATGCGCCGGTAGAGCGTGCGCGCCGTCACCGCGCGGGCTCCGGCGTCGCGGCATAGGCCGCGGTGGCGGCCAGCGCATCCGCCGTGGCGATGTCGCGCTCGGTGACGCCCTCCGGCAGCACGATGACGCCGTCCTCGTCGGCCACCAGGCGCCGGCCCGGCGTGAAGACGACACCGCCGAACTCGACCGGCACGTCGATCTCGCCGGCGCCGGCACGCTCGCCCCGGCGCGGCACGGTGCCCAGCGCCTGGACGCCGATGTCCATGCCGTCGATCTCGACGGCATCGCGGATCGCGCCATGGATCACCAGGCCGGCCCAGCCGTTGCGGCTGGCGACGGCCGCCATGACGTCGCCGAACAGCGCGCGCGCCAGTGAGCCGCCGCCGTCGATGACCAGCACCTGGTCGTGCCCGGGCTGGTTGACCACGCCGCGCATCAGGCCGATGTCCTCGAAGCAGCGAATGGTGCGGATGGTGCCGGCGAAGGCGCGGCGGCGGCCGAAGCCGCGCCAGGGCAGCGCGCAGGCAAGCGCGCCGTCGCAGGCATCGCAGAGGTCGGAGGTCTTGAGGGTCATCGGTGCGGATTCCGGACGGCTAGTCGACACGGATGTCGGCCTGCTTGATCAGTTGCGCCCACGCGGCGACATCGCGCGGCAGGAAGGCGGCGAACTCGGCCGGCGTGCCGCCGATGATCTCGCCGCCCTGGGAGGCGATCTTCTCGACCACGTCGGGCTGGCGCAGGATGGCGACCAGCTCGCCATTGAGGCGCTGCAGGATCGGCGGGGGCAGGCCGGCCGGCCCCAGCACGGCGAACCACTGCAGCATCTCGGCATCGCGCACCCCCGCCTCGGCCAGGGTCGGCACATCCGGCAGCAGGGGCGAGCGCTGGGTGCTGGTGATGGCCAGCGCCCGCAGCTTGCCGGACTGCAGGTGCGGCAGCACGTTGGGCGGACTCTCGAAGTTGAGGTCGACGGTGCCGGCGAGCAGGTCGACGATGGCCTGGCCGCTGCCCTTGTAGGGCACGTGGGTCATGCGCGTCCCGGTGGCCAGCATGAAGCGCGCGGCGGCCAGGTGCTGCGAGCTGCCATTGCCCGACGAGGCATAGGAGAAGCCGTTCTGCCGCGTGCGCGCCAGGGCGATGAAGGAGCGCACGTCGGTGGCCGGGATGGCGGGGTTGATCGTCAGCAGCAGGGGCGTCGTCGCCACCCGCACGATGGGCGTGAAGTCGCGCACCACGTCGTAGGGCAGCTTCGGATAGAGCGCCGGGGCGACGGCGTTGGAATTGCTGTGGCCCAGCAGCAGCGTGTGGCCGTCGGGCCGGGCCTTGGCCACCTGGTCGGCGGCCAGCGTGCCGGCGGCGCCGGGCTTGTTCTCCACCAGCACGGGCTGGCCCAGGCGCTCGGACAGCTTCTGGCCCAGCAGGCGGGCCAGCACGTCGGTGAAACCGCCGGGCGCGAAGCCGACGATCAGGCGGATCGGCTTGTCGGGCCAGGCCTGCGCCAGCGCGGGCGCGGGCCCTCCGATGGCCGCGGCCAGCAGCAGGGCGACCGCGTCGCGGCGGGTCGGCTTGAATCGGGTCATGGTGTCTCCACGCATCGTTGTCGTGGCGCCATCATGGCGACGCGGGCCGGTGCCGGGTACCGGCGATTCCCTGAGACGCGTCGCGGCGGCGTCAGTCGTCGTTGTCGGCGTCGTCGGCGTCGTCGCTGCCGCCGTTGCCCACCGGGCCCACGGCCTCGTCGTCGACATAGGCCATCAGGGCCTCGTTGCCGGCCTCGTGGGCCTCGATCCAGGAGTCGTAGGTGTTGTCACCGGTCTCCAGGTCGAGCCAGACGGAGGGATCGTCGGTGCTCTCGATGATGACCCACAGGAAATGGTCCTTGCTCGGGTGGTCGACGAAGACGGCGAGACGGCGGTAGGGATCGTTCATGCGACCCAGCGTACCCGTAGGGGCCGGCAAAGACCAGCGGCGTTTGCGGCGGCTGGCCGCGCACTGGAACTCCGGGGCCTGGCCCGAGAGGACGGTGGAGGTTGGAGTGACGGACGCGCCGGTCTGGGCCGAAAAGAGCGCAGCGCCGCCGTCTCCGATGATCTGTTGGCAGGCCAGCTGAGGCGTCGCGCGGGTGCCATAGGGCAGCAAATAGGCCGACGCATTGGCCGCCACGTTGCCCGGCACCTTGCCCAGGAGGACCGAGAGCTTGGTGGGGTAGTTCGCGAAGCCGTCCGTGGGCGCGGGCAGGGCCCAGGCGGTGGGGGATCCGCCGCAGGTGAGCAGGGGCAGGGCGAGAAGGAGGGCGCGGGGGCGAAAGAGAAAAAGAGCGCGAAGGGAAAGAAGGATCGAGACAAGGAAGTGCGGAAGAACGGAGCTGTTTGCAAAAGAGCTCCTTGCAAAAGAGCCACTTTTCAATGAGCCGTTCGATGAGCCATTTATTCTTCCAAGAAAACCCAATCTCCTTTTTTCTATAAATAAAAACTTATCAACCCACCGCCATCCCGCAACTCTCAATTCATTCATTCTGTTGTCCGTCACGCCCAAAAGATTCATCGGTATTCCGATGCCGTAGCGGAGGTTTTTAGGCGCAATGCTCAAGAATGAATTTGAACAATTGGCAATTGCGGAACTTCGCCGATCGGCCATGGCGAATTTGCAACTCACCCGTCGGGTGGAAGAAATCGACTCGATCGTCTGCTATGGCTCCCGCGCCGCCCAGGCCGGCGGATGGCGGGCCCACTCCTTCAGGAATTCCAGCAGATGCCGCACCCGCGTGGGCATGTTGCGACGGGTCGAGAAGACGACGTGGATGTCCATGGCCTCGGGCTCCTGGCCGGGCAGCAGGGCATCGAGGCTGCCGGCGCGCAGTTCCTCCGACACCATGTAGTGCGGATGCACCGAGATCCCGGTGCCCAGCAGGGCCGCCTGCTTGAGCGCGTCGCCCAGGTTGGAGCGCACGGTGCCGCGCACCCGGATCTCGCGCGGCGGCTCGCCCTGGAACTTCCACAGGCCCGATTCCGACTTCACGGTGTGCACCAGACAGTTGTGGCGCGCCAGCTCCTCGATCGACTGCGGCCGGCCATGGCGGCGCAGATAGGCCGGCGCCGCCACCACCACCTGCGGCGAGCGCATCAGCAGCTGCGCCACGTAGCTCGCGTCCTCCAGCGAGGCGGCGATGCGGATCGAGAGGTCCAGCGCCTCGGCCACCAGGTCGGAGCGGCCGTCGTCGTGCACCACCGTGACCTCGATGTCCGGATAGCGGGTCGTGAACTCGGAGACCAGCCGCATCAGGTGGTGCGTGCCGAAGGACGGCGGCGTGCCGACCCGGATCGCGCCGCGCGGCAGGTGGACGGCGTCACGCACCTCGCCCTCCATGGCCTCGTAGCGCTCCAGCAGTTCGCGCGCCGAGGCCAGCACGCGCGCGCCGGCCTCGGTCAGGGCGACCTGCCTGGAACTGCGTTTGAGCAACTGCGCGCCCATCTCGGCCTCCAGCGCCGCGATCTGCTTGGTGATCGTCGCCTTCGACAGCGACAGCTGCATCGCCGCTCGGGAGAAGCTGCCGCAGCGGGCGACTTCGGTGAAGACCTGGAGGCATCGCAAGCGGTCCATGGCGTCGGTCTTGGTTTCGAGAATGGAAACCCCGGATTCTCGTATCGGGTGCTCAGCCTGCCAAGCGCGTTCCTAGACTGGGTTCCGATGCAACAAGCCCCCACCCCCGACACCCCCCGCCCACCGTGGAGCAGCGCCGCCGCCGCCGTGCTGCCGGCGCTGACCCAGCAGCTGCACCGCTTCTTCCACGGCATGGACACGCGCCGCTACGAGGACATGCTGGCCCTGTTCACCGACGACGCCCGCTGGCTGCGCCAGGGCCAGTGGCTGGTGGGCAAGCCGGCCATCGAGGCCGCCCTGCGGGCCCGGCCGGCCGACCAGGACACGCGCCATCTGATGAGCAATGCCCACGTGGCCGAGCTCGATGGCGACCACGCCGTGCTGGAGGCCTGCATGACCGCCTACCGCTACCCGGCCGCGACCGAGGGCGTGCTGCCCACCAGCACCGGACCGCTGCGGCTGAACCGGACCACCACCGTGTTCCGGCGCGATCCGGGCCAGGACTGGCGCATCGCCGAGCAGCGCCTGGTGCCGGCGCTGGACCTGGCGGGATCGGCCTCGTGAACCTCATCCCCGCCCTGCCCCCGGCCTTCGCGCACCAGACGCCGGCGACCCGCCTGGTGCTGGGCGATGGCGCCATCGACGCCCTGCGCACCGAGCTCCCGCTGCTGCACATCCGCCGGCCGATGCTGCTGGCCGGTGCCCGCACCCAGGCCTCGGCCCTGTTCGCCCGCGTGCTGGCGGCCCTCGACGGCCCGGCCTGCGTGCGGGCCGATGCGGTGCCGGCGCATTCGAGCAGCGGGCTGGTCGAGCGCCTGGCATCGCTGGCGCGCGAGACCGGTGTCGATGGCTTCATCGCCGTCGGCGGCGGCAGCGCCTCGGACACCGCCAAGGCCGTGGCGCTGCTGCTGGCCGAGGGCGGCCGGCTGGCCGACCACGCGGTGCGCTTCACGCCGCCGGCGACGCTGGTGGTGCCGCCCTTGCGCGCCGACAAGCTGCCGATCGTGGCCGTGCCCGGCACCGCCTCGGGCGCCGAGGTCACGGCCAGCCTGGGCGTGCGCGACAACGAGCTCGGCGCCAAGCTGCTCTTCACCGACCCGCGCCTGGCCGCGCGCCTGGTGCTGATCGATCCGCAGGCGAACCTGGAGGTGCCGGCCGCGCTGATGTGCGCCACCGGCATGAACGGCCTGGCCCACTGCATCGAGGGCCTGTACTCGCGCGAGCGCTCGCCACTGGCCGAGACGCTGGCGCTCGATGCCGCCGCCCGCTTCGCCGAGGCGCTGCCGGCGGTGCACCACGACCCCGCCGATGCGGCCGCGCGCGCCCGCCTGCTGTATGCGGCGCACCTGTCGGGCCGGGTGCTGCTCAACGCGCGCACCTGCCTGCACCACGCCATCTGCCATGCCATCGGCGCCGTCGCCGGTGTCGGGCATGGCGATGCCAACGCGGTGCTGCTGCCGCACAGCGTGGCCTTCAACGCCGATGGCGCGACCGCCGACACCGCCCGGGCCCTGGCGCGCGCCGCCGCCAGCCTGGGCGCGCCGGCCGAACCCGATGCGCTGGCGCCGGCCCTGGTCGCCCTGCAGGCGGCGGCCGGCGTGCCCACCCGCCTGCGCGACATCGGCGTGCCGGCGACCTCGCTCGACCGCATCGCCGCCAAGACGATGGGCGAGCGCGGCCTCCACTACAACCCGCGCCCTGTGAGCGGCGCGCACGAACTGCGCGCCCTGCTGGACGCGGCCTTCTGATCCACCCCCGTTCCCGACTCCCCATTCCCCGAGAGAGGCATCCATGACCTTCCGCATCGTTCCCTCCGGCGCCACGCTCGGCGCCCGCATCGAGGACCTCGACCTGTCCCGGCCGCTGTCGGACGAGGATTTCCAGGGCCTGCTGCAGGCCCTCGGCCGTCACGGCGTATTGAGCTATCCGAGGCAGGACCTGACGCCGTCGCAGCTGCGCGACTTCTCGCGCCGCTTCGGCGAGCTGGAGATCAACGTCTCCGGCCTCTACCAGGAAGCCGGCCTGCCCGAGGTGATGGTCCTGTCCAACATCGTCGAGGACGGCAAGCCGCTGGGCCTGTCGGATGCCGGCCAGGACTGGCACACCGACATGTCGTACAGCCGCATGATCGCCTTCACCAACGTGCTCCATGGCCTGCGCATCCCGCACCGCGACGGCCAGCCACTGGGCAACACCGAGTTCTGCAACATGCACGCCGCCTACGACGGCCTGCCGGAGGAGTTCAGGCAGCGCCTCGACGGCATGACCGTGCTGCACGACTTCGACAAGTTCTGGGAAATGATGCGGCGCGAGCGCGGCAGCACCCGCCCGCCACTGACGGCGGCGCAGCGCGCGGCCAAGCCGCCGGTGCCGCACCCGCTGTTCCTGACGCACCCGATCACCGGGCGCAAGGTGCTGTACTGCAACCCGGGCTATGCGGTGCGGATCCAGGAGCTGGACGAGGCCGAGAGCCAGCGCATGCTGGACTTCCTGTTCGAGCACCAGACCCGCCCCGAGTACCGCCATGCCCATCGCTGGCAGGTCGGCGACGTGCTGATGTGGGACAACATGGGCACGATCCACAACGCGATCCCCGACTACCGCCCCGACGAGCCACGGCTGATCAAGCGCTGCCAGGTCATGGCGACCCGCTTCTTCCACGACGACGGCACGCCGCGCGCCCAGGGCGTGACGCAAGCCGAGGCCCAGCCCGCGTGACCGCCCGCCGGACCCCGACGCCGCGCGACCCCGCCGGCTGCTACAGCATCGACGACCTGCGCGCCCTGGCGCGCCGGCGGCTGCCGCGCGCGGTGTTCGACTTCTACGATGGCGGCGCCGAGGACGAGCTGACATTGAACGAGAACCGTGGTGCCTATGGCGACTGGCGCCTGGCGCCGCGCGTGCTGGTCGATGTCTCGGAGGCCCACACGCGCTGCCAGCTGGTCGGCGCCGAGGCCGGCATGCCGGCGGTCATCGCGCCGACCGGCGCCGCGGGCTTCGGGCACCGGGGCGCCGACCTGGCGCTGGCGCGCGCGGCGGCGCGCATGGGCCTGCCCTACACCCTGTCGAGCAGCGCCACCACCGCCATCGAGACCATCGCCGACCAGGCACCCGGACGGCACTGGTTCCAGGCCTACGTGCTGCGCAACCGCGAGTTCTTCTGGCAGCTGGTTGAGCGGGCCCGCGCGGCCGACTACGAGGCGCTGGTCATCACGGTCGACCTGCCGGTCGGCGGCAAACGCGAGCGCGACTTCCACAACCACTTCTCGATCCCGTTCCGCTTCTCGGCGCGCAACGTGCTTGATTTCGCGTCGCGCCCGCGCTGGGCGCTGGACATGCTGCGCCACGGCATGCCGGTGATGGAGAACCTGCGCGGGCTGGAGGCCACGGCCACCAGCGCCACCGCCATCGCATCGTCGGTCGGCCGCAGCTACGACCCGTCTTTCGACTGGGCGCGCCTGGCCGAGGTGCGCAAGCGCTGGCCGCGCAAGCTGATCGTCAAGGGCGTGAGCAGGGGCGACGACGCGCAGCGCCTGCTGGCCCTGGGCGTCGATGCGATCGTGGTCTCGAACCACGGCGGCCGCCAGCTCGATGGCGCCATCCCGACCCTGCAGGCCCTGCCCCAGGTGCTGGCCGCCGTGGCCGGCCGGCTGCCAGTGCTGGTCGATGGCGGCGTGCGGCGCGGCAGCGACATCGCCAAGGCCCTGGCCCTGGGCGCGCAGGGCGTGCTGCTGGGCCGCGCCACGCTGTATGGCGCGGTGGCGGCCGGCGAGGCCGGCGCGCAGCGGGCGCTGCACATCCTGCACGACGAGCTGCTGCGCACCCAGCGCCTGTGCGGCGCCCCGACCCTGAACGACCTCGGCCCCGAATTGCTGCGGCCCTGGCCGGCGGTGCCCGCGCTGCCGGTGGTGCCGGCCCTGGCAGCCGCGCCGGCCGCCGAGGCCGAAGCGCCGCGCCGCGCGGGACTGTTCGTCGCTTCCTGATCCACCCATCCCCGAGGAGACACAACCCATGAGAACAGATCGCACATCCCCCGACGCTCCCCGCCACGCCTCGCGCCGTGCCGTCCTGCGCCTGACCTGCCTGGCGAGCGCGCTGGTGGCCGTTGCACCGCTGGCGCTGGCCCAGCCGGCCTATCCCGACCGCCCGGTCCGGCTGGTGGTCGGCTACAGCGCCGGCGGCCCGACCGACGTGCTGGCGCGCGTGCTGGGCCAGGACATGGCCCTGGCGCTCGGCCAGCCGGTGGTGGTGGACAACAAGCCCGGCGCCAACGGCAACATCGCCACCGAGTTCGTGCAGCATGCCGCGCCCGATGGCTACACGGTGATCATGAACACCATCTCGCACAACGTGAATCCGCTGCTGCAGCCCGAGCGCGTCAAGTACGACCCGGTCAAGGACTTCACGCCCATCGCGCAGGTGGCGGTGCTGCCGCAGATCATCGTGGTGGGGGCCGACTCGCCCTACAGGACGCTCGACGACCTGGTGAAGAAGGCGCAGGCCCGGCCCGAGGCGGTCACCTATGGCACCGCCGGGGTCGGCGGCTCGGCCCACCTGGCGGCCGTGCTGCTGGAGCAGCGCAGCAAGGCGCGCATGAACCACATCCCGTTCAAGGGCAACGCCCCGGCACTGACCGAGGTGATGTCGGGCCGGGTCGACTTCATGTTCTTCCCCATGATCGGCGCGGCCGAGTATGTCAACGCCGGCAAGCTGCGCGTGCTGGCCGTGGCCGCCGCCAAGCGGCATCCGGACTATCCGGGCGTGCCGACCACCACCGAGCTGGGCTATGCCGGCTTCGAGGACTATGCGCAGCCGATCGGCTTCATCGGCCCGGCCGGCCTGCCGGCGCCGGTGGTGGACAAGCTCGACAAGGCCATCGCCGCCGCGCTCGCCAGGCCGGCGACGGAGGCGCGCCTCAAATCGCTGGGCGCGGAGGTCAGGTACCGCGGACCGGCCGACTACCGCACCTGGCTCGGCCAGGACCGCGCCCGCTGGGCCCAGCTCATCCAGAGCGCCAACATCAAGGCCGAGTGATGCGCTGGATCCATTACGCCATGCGGGACGGCCAGCCGGGCGGCCATGCCCGGCTCGACGACGACGACCGCGTGCACGCCGTGCGCGGCACGCCCTGGGGCGCGCACGAGGACAGCGGCCAGGTGCTGCGGCTGGCCGACGTGCGCATCGAGGTGCCGCTGCTGCCGCGCACCTTCTATGCCGCCGGCCTGAACTACGTGAAGCACATCCACGAGTACGCCGCGCAGAGCGGCACCACGGTGGCCGTGCCGCAGCAGGCCGACATCGGCTATCGTGCCGTCAACGCCCTGGTGGCGCACGGGGAGGACGTGGTCATCCCGGCCGATGCGCGCCAGGTCGAGTACGAGGGCGAGGTGGTGGTGGTCATCGGCCGCCCGGCGCGCGACGTCAGTCCGGCGCAGGCGCTGGACTGCGTCTTCGGCTACACCATCGGCAACGACGTCAGCGAGCGGCTGTGGCAGAAATCCGACCGCACCTTCTGGCGCGCCAAGAACAGCGACACCTTCAAGCCGATGGGGCCGTGGATCGAGACCGACTTCGACCTCGGACGGGCCGAGACCACGGTGCGCCTCAATGGCGAGATCCGCACCCGGTTCCACACCGCCGACATGCTGTTCGACATCCCGACCTTCATCAGCCGCATGAGCCGCTACCTGACCCTGCATCCGGGCGACGTCATCTGGATGGGCACCGACGGCCAGTCGCCGCACCTGCGCGCGGGCGACGTGGTGGAGATCGACATCACCGGCCTGGGCCGGCTGCGCAACGCCTTCGTCGCCGCGTAGCGTCGGCGGGCCCCGACCGGCTCAGGCCGCGCGGACGCGGTTGCGGCCGTCGGCCTTGGCCTGGAACATCGCCAGGTCGGCGGTCCGCACGGTGTCGGTGACGGCGACGTCGCGCGCCATCGGCGCCAGGCCGATCGACACCGTCACCCGGACCACGCCACCGCGCCCGTCGCCGCAGGCCAGCGCCTCGACGCGGCGGCGCAGGTCCTCGGCGCGCTCGAAGGCCGCGCCGCCATCGACATCGGCGAGGACCACGCCAAACTCCTCGCCGCCCAGGCGCGCCACCACGTCGCCGGGCACCAGGCCCTGGCGCAGGCAGCGCGCGACCTCGATCAGCACGCCATCGCCGATGTCGTGGCCGAAGCGGTCGTTGACCGACTTGAAGTGGTCGACATCGACGATGCCGACGACCCGGCCCGCGCCGTCGTCGACCCGCGCCTGCGCATCGGACAGCACGGCATCGAAGCGGCGCCGGTTGGGCAGGCCGGTCAGGCTGTCGGTCTCGGCCCGGTCGCGCAGCTGGATGTTGAGCGCCATCATGTCGGCATAGGCCGCCTTCAGCGCCTGCTCGCGCTCCAGCAGGTCGGTGACATCGGTCCAGACCGAGGCGATGCCGCCGCGCCAGGCCTGCTCGGCGATGCGGAACCAGCGACCGGTGCGCGCCTTCAGCGTGGCGGGCGCGGCCAGGGCGCCGGCGTCGGGCCGCTCGCAGAGGGCGCGATAGTCGGCCGCGTCGTCGAACATCTCGTGGAAGCGCGGCCAGTAGGTCGCGTGCGCATCGCGCTGGCGGATGTCCGGCAGGGTCGTCAGCACATGCAGGAACATCTCCGAGAAGTAGCGCGAATTGGTGTAGACCAGCCGGCCCTGCGCGTCGTGGACGATCAGCCCGACATGGCCGACGGTCAGCAGCTCCAGCATGCCGAGGTCCTCGGACGGCGCCATCTGCGCGGTCGTGACGTCGTTCCAGATCTTGATGCGGCTGCCATCGGGCTGCGGGAACATGCGCAGTTCCAGCCAGCGCCCGTCGTCGCCACGCTGGTAGCGCAGCGGCCCCTCCAGGCGCCGATGGCGATCCAGCGCGGCGGCCGCGCCGGCCTCGATCTCCGCCGCGTCCACGTCGGGGTGCTGCACGCGCAGGAACGCGGTCACGCTGTCGAGGAAATGCATGCCGACCCGCAGGTGGGCGGCCACTTCGGGAAAGAAGGCGGGATAGGCGGCGTTCCAGAACAGCACGCGGTCACCGGCGTCATAGCAGCACAGGGCCGCCTGCGCGTGCTGGAACAGCAGCCCGCAGGCCGCCCGTCGCAGGGCCTCCATGTCGACTCCCTGGGCGGCGCCGGAATCGGAAAGAAGCCTTGTAGTCAATTTTTTCGCTCGCTGATTCGAGTCGCGACGACTCTTTTTAAGACCGTTCCGATGGACGCGATTCTAGTCATGGGTCATGGCCGCCGAGTGCCCCGCATCGCACGGCGGAGCGTCCGCATTGCTAGAGTCGGCGCCGATGCCGACCGCTCCGTCCTCCCTTGCGCCGCCCTGGCGCCGCCGCCGCGACCCGACCGCCCCGGCGGCGCCGGCCTATGAATTCAAGCCGCACGAGCGCGCGGCCATGCCGGGCTCGCCGGCGACGCCGGAACACCCGACCGGGCGGCGCGTCGCCTATTTCCTGGTCGCCATCCTGGTCGGCCTCACGGGTGGCTTCGGCAACGCGCTGATCGCGGCCAACCTGGTCAACGTGCAGGGCACGCTGGGGCTCTACAGCGACGAGGCGGCCTGGCTGGCGACGGCCTACCTGATGACCAACGTCTGCATGAACATGCTGCTGATCAAGTTCCGCCAGCAGTTCGGATTGAACGTGTTCATCAGGATCTTCCTGGGCGCCTATGTGCTGCTGACGCTGGGGCACCTGTTCGTGCACAGCTTCGCCAGCGCCATCGCGGTGCGGGCGGCCAGCGGCGTCTCGGCCGGCGTGCTGAGCTCGCTGTCGCTGTTCTATTTCATCCAGGCGCTGCCGGCGCGCTGGCGCATGAAGGCCATCGTGCTGGGCGTGGGCGTGCCGCAGCTGGCGACGCCGATGGCGCGCCTGTTCTCGTCGGACCTGCTGGAGTTCGGCGGCTGGCGCTCGCTCTACTACTTCGAGCTGGGGCTGGCCATGCTGTCGCTGGCAGCGGTGGCGCTGTTCCGGCTGCCGCCGAGCGAGCGCATCAAGGTCTTCGAGAAGCTCGACCTGGTGACCTTCGCGCTCTTCGCGCCCGGCATGGCGCTGCTGTGCGCGGTGCTGGGCCAGGGCCGCATCGTCTGGTGGACCGAGGTGCCATGGCTGGGCTGGGCGCTGTGCGGCGCCATCGCGCTGCTGTCGGTGGCGATGGTGATCGAGCACAACCGGGCCAATCCGCTGCTCAACACCCGCTGGCTGGGCAGCGGCGACATCGTGCGCTTCGCCCTGGTGGCGACATTGATGCGGCTGCTGCTGTCGGAGCAGAGCTTCGGCGTGGTCGGCCTGCTGACCGCGCTGGGCATCAACAACGACCAGCTGGTGGGCCTGTTCACCTGGGTCACGCTGGCCACGCTGGCCGGCATCGTGGTCAGCGCGCTGACCATCGACCCGCAGAAACTGGGCACGCCGATCGTGGTGGCGCTGGTCTGCATCGCGGTGGGCAGCTTCCTGGACACCCGCGCCACCAGCCTGTACCGGCCGCAGAACTTCTTCCTCAGCCAGTCGCTGCTGGGCTTCGCGGCCGCGCTGTTCGTGGGGCCGGCATTGCTGTTCGGCCTGACGCAGGCGCTGCGCAAGGGGCCCTCGCACCTGGTGAGCTTCTCGGCGCTGTTCGGCATCACGCAGAGCCTGGGTGGGCTGGCCGGCAGCGCGCTGCTGGGCACCTTCCAGGTGACGCGCGAGAAATTCCATTCGCACGAGCTGGTGCAGTCGATCAGCCTGGTCGATCCGCTGGTGGCCACCCGGGTGCAATCCGGCGCCGGCGCCTACGGCCGCGTGCTGGGAGATACCGCTTTGCGGCAGGCCGAAGGCGGGGCATTGTTGGCGCAGCAGGTCACGCGCGAGGCCAACGTCCTGGCCTTCAACGACGTGTTCCTGGTGGTGGGCGTGTTCGCCTGCGTGGCGGTGCTGTGGCTGAGCTTCCTGGTGGTGCGCAGCCGGCGCCGGGCGGCCGCCGCTCCCGCTGCCGCGCCCGCGCCCGCCGCCGCGCCCTCCCGTTGATGCTTCCGACTTCCATGCCCGATCCGAGCCCGCCTTCAGCTTCCACCCCAACGCCCCCGCCGACCCGCCGCCTGGAGGATCCGGTCGAGAGCGCCATCGACCGCGCGGCAGACGTGCGTGAACCGGTCGCCCCGGCGCCGGTGGCCGCTTCGCCAGCCACCTCGGCCGCGACGCCAGCCACCGCGTCATCGGTCGCCGCATCCACGGGCGCACCTGCCGCCGCCCCTGCCGCCCCGGTCGCGCCGACGCCGGCCGCGCCCACCGGCTGGGCGCCGCCGCGCAACGGCTGGATCGGCACCACGGTGACTCTGCTGGTCGCGCTGCTGGGCATCGGCGTGGTGCTCTATGCCTGGCAGCTGCCGCCCTTCACCAGCGCCATCGAGAGCACCGACAACGCCTATGTGCGCGGCCAGACCACGGTGGTCAGCCCGCAGACCAGCGGCTACGTGGCCCAGGTGCCGGTGCAGGACTTCCAGCGCGTGCGCGCCGGCGACGTGCTCGCGCGCATCGACGACCGCATCTATCGCCAGCGCGTGGAGCAGGCGCGCGCCACGCTGGCCGGCCAGCAGGCCAGCCTGGCCAACTCGGCGCAGACCCGGCGCTCGCGCGAGGCCACGGTGCTGGCGCAGGAGGCCGGCGTGGCCAACGCCCGCGCCCAGCTCGCGCGCGCCCAGGCCGACATGGACCGCGTCGACGTGCTGGTGGCCGAGGGCTCGGTCTCGTTGCGCGAGCGCGACCAGACGCGCGCCGCATTGCGCCAGGCCCAGGCGGCCGTTGAGCAGGCCCGCGCCGCCTCCGAGATCGCGCGGCAGGACGTGCGCTCGGTGGGCGTCAACCGCGCCGGGCTGGAGGCCGCCGTCGAGAGCGCCCGCGCCGCCCTGCAGCTGGCCGAGATCGACCTCGCAAACACCGTGATCCGGGCGCCCAACGACGGCCGGCTCAGCGAGGTCGGCGTGCGCGCCGGCCAGTACGTGACGGCCGGCACGCAGCTGATGTTCCTGGTGCCCGACCGGCTCTGGATCATCGCCAACTACAAGGAGGCGCAGACCGCCGGCATGGCGCCGGGCCAGCCGGTGAGCTTTCGCGTCGATGCGCTGGGCAAGGCGCGGCTGACCGGCCGCGTCGAGCGGCTGGCGCCGGCCGCCGGCTCGGAGTTCGCGGTGCTGAAGCCGGACAACGCGACCGGCAATTTCGTGAAGGTCGCGCAGCGGATCTCGGTGCGCATCGCCATCGACCCGGACCAGCAGGGCGTGGAACGGCTGCGGCCGGGGATGTCGGTGGAGACGCGGGTAGATACGACGGCGGGCCGGGGCGGGTCGGGTGACTCCGGCGCTGCTGGCGCTCCAGGTGTCGCTGGTGCCACCGGTGCTGTTGGCGTGACTCCCGGTCAGGGTGGCCAGGGCGGCAGTGCAGGCAATCCGGACGCGCAGGGCGCGCCGCAGTCACAGGGCACCGGCACGGCGCCCGCCGAGGGAGCGCGCTGATGCGCCGCGCCATGCGGGCGATGGCATCGACCATCGTCGCGAGCCTGCTGCTGTCCGCCTGCGCCGCCCCGCCCTCCCCGCCGCTGCCCGATGCCGCCGCCGTCACGCCGCCGATCGCCTGGCGCGGCGCCTCGGACGTCGTCGGCCCGCCACCCGATCCGCAGTGGTGGCGCGGCTTCGGCGATGCGACGCTGGCGCAGCTGGTCGAGCTCGCCATGGCCAGCAACACCGACATCGCCACCGCCGTCGCCCGCCTGGCCGAGGCCCGCGCGCAGGCCGCGCTGGCCCGCGCCCAGCTCAACCCATCGCTCGACGTCGGCGCCACGGCCAGCCGCACCCGCACCCTGAGCGCCGTCACCGGCCAGCCGGTGGAGAGCTCGTCGGCCCAGCCGCAACTGACCCTAGCCTACGAGATCGACCTGTTCGGCCGCCTCGCGGACCTCAACGAGGCCTCGCGCGCTGCCTACCTGGCCAGCGCTACGGCTCGTGACGCCACCGCGCTGGCGGTCGCGGCGTCCACGGCGGGCGGCTACCTCACCCTGCGCGGCCTCGACGCCCGGCTGGAGATCGCCCGCCAGACCCTGGCCGCACGCGTCGAAGCGCTGCGTTTCGCCCGCTCACGCGCGGAGGCCGGCTACACCTCCCAGCTGGAACTGCGCCAGGCCCAGGTCGAATACGAAACCGCCGTGCAGCTGGTGCCCCAACTGCAACTGGCCGTCGCGCGTCAGGAGAACGCCCTGCGCCTGCTGCTGGGCGACGTGCCCGGCGACATCCCCCGGGGCGCCACGCTGCTGGCCATGCGCCTGCCCTCGGTGCCCGCCGGCCTGCCCGCCGACGTGCTGCGCCGCCGCCCCGACCTCGCCCAGGCCGAATACACCCTGGCCGCCACCGACGCCACCCTGTCGGCCACGCGCAAGCAGTTCCTGCCCACCGTGCGCCTGACCAGCACCGCCGGCGTGCTGCTGCTGAATTCGCTCTCCGACCCGACGACCCTGTGGACCCTGGGCGGCAGCGTGCTGGCGCCGCTGTTCTCCGGCGGCCGGCTGCAGGCCCAGGTCGACACCGCCGTCGCCCGCCGCGACCAGGCCGCCCTCGCCTACCGGCGCACGGCACTCATCGCATTCAGGGAAGTAGAAGATGCGCTGGCCGGCGTGGATCGCCTGGCCGAGCAGAGCGCCAGCCTCGTGCGGCAGCGGGATCTGCTGAGCGACACCTTGCGGCTGGCGACCAGCCGGTATCGGGCGGGGTATGCGACCTACCTGGAGCAGCTGGATGCGCAGCGCGGGTTGCTGGGCGCGGAGTTGTCGCTGCTGCAGGCGCGGGCCGACCTGCTGAACGCGGCGGTGTCGCTGTATCAGGCGATGGGTGGGGGGTGGATGGCGAGCGGCGGGTCCTGATCGGACCGCCCGGCCCGCTCGTTCACTGGAGCACCAGCTCGACCCGGCGATTCTTGGCCCGGCCGGCATCGGATGCATTGCTGGCCAGCGGCGCGAGACTGCCGACGCCGCGCCCCGCCATCCGCTTCGCATCGATCTTGTAGCCACCCGACAGGGCATTCACCACCGCCGTCGCTCGCTGCTGCGACAGCGTCATGTTCGATTCCAGCGCGCCCTGGTTGTCGGTGTGGCCGACGATGTAGACGCGCAGCGCGGGTTGCGCCTGCAGCAGCTTGGCCATCTCGGCCAGCTGGTCCTTGGATTCGGGCTTGATGTCCGCCTTGCCCGTGTCGAAATAGAGCCCGTAGAGCGCGATCCTGCCGTCTGCCTTCAAGCCCTGGTCGAGCGCCTGGGCGTCGACCTTGACCTGCCCGGTGGGCATCGCCTTGGGTTCGACGATCTGCAGATAGGTGGCCGCCATCTGGGTGGTCTCGTTGCTGGCGGCGGCGGTGTAGACGAGGACATGGACCTCCTGCCCATCGCGCGGCAGCGTGCCGTACCAGAAGCGACCCTGTTCATTGCTGACAACGCCCGCGTCCAGGCTGTAGCGGCTTCCACCCGGATTGACGACGCTGCCATCGGCCCACTGGAGCCCGGAGGCATAGCGATCGCCGCCACGCATGGCCGAGTAGATCGGCCCGCACTGGCTCTCGCAGGAGAAGCGGCGCTGGAAGCCCGCGCCGACCAGCGCCTGCTCGTAGTTCCGGAACACCTCGAGCGGCGACTTGCCAGCGGGCGCCACATAGATGGCTTTGGTCAGGCGGCCCTCGACGACGACCGGATCGACCCACTTGCCATCCTTGACCGTCGCGCTCGCCGGAAACCGCGCCTGTTCCCAGTCGTTGGCCTTGTAGCCGACCAGCCAGGAGCCAGTGAAGCGTTGGACCAGCGGATGGTCGCGGCCTCCCTTGACATCGACCTGCGGTGCCGCTGCGGCGGCAGGCATGGCGGTCAGCAGCCAGACCATCGAAGCCGCCGTTGCGGCCGCCACCCTACTCAACCCACGTTGCCAAACCTGCATGCGTGCTCCGAAGCAAAGGGTCGCATCATAGGCAGGACGTCTGGTGGGCATGTCGGCTCATACGTCCGGCATATCAATCCGCATGCCAAATGCGATTGGATGCAATGAGACCCGCGCTCGATACTCGTGCATCCCGCACCAGCGCTCCCACGATATCGATCCTGCGAGTGCGATGCTGCGGCTTCAACGCGGGGGTGTTCCAGTGGGCGAAGGTGCAGGTGTTCTGGCGGCCGTGCTGTCGAGCGGCATCGGCGGTGCGTCGGTCGGGGTGACGCGATTCATCGCCGGGAGCCTGGATCCTCTTGCCATCGGCGCCTTTCGCTTCGGCATCGGCTTCGTGCTGCTCCTGCCGATCGCCTTGGCAGGCCGGCGAGCCTGGCCGGGACGGGACGACTGGCTTGGCGTCGCCATGCTGGGGCTCCTCTTCTTCGGCGGATTCCCGGTCCTGTTCAATGCCGCGCTCACCTACACCACCGCCGTGCGCGGCGCCCTGGCACTGTCCACGCTGCCGCTGCTGACGATGGTCGTGGCGGCGGTGTTCAAGGTCGAGCCCTTGACCCGGCGCAAGTCGCTGGGTGTGTTCATCGCCATGGCGGGTGTGGCCCTGGCGCTTCTCACCGGCTTTGCGGCTGCGCCTGCGGATGCCTGGCGCGGCGACGGGCTGATGGTGCTGGCTGCGCTGTGCATGGCGGTCTACAGCGTGGCCTCCCGGTCTTTCATCCGTCGCTCGGATCCAATCTCGTTCACGGTGATGGCGATGGGCGTGGGGGCGCTGGCGTTGGTGCTAATCTCGCTGGGGCGTGGCAGCTTCGAGCCGGTCGCGAGGCTGGGGCTGGGTCAGTGGGCGGCGTTGGGGTTTCTGGGGGCGTTTGGTGGGGCGCTGGGGTTCTTCTTGTGGGCCTTTGCGTTGCAGCGCACGACACCGACGCGGGTGGCGATCTCGATTGCGGTGAACCCTGTTGCTGCTGCGATTGTCGGTGCGCTTCTTGTCGGGGAGATGCTTCGGTGGAATGTGTGCATCGGCGTCGGTGCAGTGATTGCTGGGATCTGGATAGCGACGCGGGCGAATGACGTGGCCGCCCGTAAAGTGCCATAAGCGCGTTGATCCAGCGTTGCCGTGGCGCTGGTGACGGCACAACGATCAGACGGTGCAAGTTGCTGCCCAAGGGAATTGGGCATACCGCCGGTATCGAACACAAAGCTGCTCTAGGTCAACCATGACCGGTGTCTGCTTTGCAGCGGTAGCTGTCGTTGAAGTCGCCCTGATGAATGACTCTGAGCAGCCTGCAACCGGACATCCGTGAGAACCAAGGTCACCGCCGTTTACGTGCGGTCACTGAGCGTCGCAGACGCGGTCTTCTTTACACCTCGGGCATGTTCACCGCCCAACCCACGCGACGGCTGGGCGATCAGCAAGAGCATCGACCCAGCCCCCAAAAGTGGCAGAGAGGACCGTGGCGAGGGTTTCGGCTGCCCGAGCCGCCACAGCTCCATTCTGGCCCGCCATGGGCAGTCCGGGAGCCGCCTGCAGGCTTTTGGAGCTTTGACCAAGCTTGTATCTGCCCCCCATCGTTACCGGCGTTCGGTACGACCTGCCACTGCTTTAGTGCAACAGGTGTACGCCTGCCGGCAGATCTGATCACAGCGCCTGCTGCCCTATGAGGGTGTCTGAGCAAGCAGCATGCCGAAATCTGTCCGCAAGTCCTTCGCCAGTCAGCGCGGTAGCGCCTGAGACCGCGATGCCAACTGCCGGGCCAGTGCATCCCGAGCCCGACTTGCCGATCCTGCATCGACCTTTTCAACCAGAACTTGCGTCAACTGCTTGAGCTGCGCAGTGGTGATGCCGACGTTCATGCTAAAGCCCAGGTGCGCCTGAAGCTGCGCCTCGACGCCAGGGAGCGCGGACAGCATGCCAACGGTGGCGAGCTCGCGACTTTGCCAGTCGAGATTGTCACGTTCGAAAATAGCACCGAAGAGATGCTGCTTCAGATACTGGTCCACCGCAGGCACGAATTCATAAACGGCCGACTTCGAAGGGGCCCCCAAAATTCGGGTCTGGTTGGCGGTACCTGCTGCCAGCAGTGCGTCGCCCTGCGGAATGGGTCGTGACGGCGTTTTGCCCAGCTGATCCTGCACGCCACGTTGCTTGCGTGCTTCGAGCACATTCATCAACTCGTTCAGGGCGTTCAAGCTGCGTGGAAATCCTGCGTAGGCGTACAGCTGAAGCAACACCTCCTTAATGTCATTCACAGTCAGTCCTGCATCCAACCCTTGGTTCAGCGATGTAGAGAGACCGGCCATGTCACCGGCTGCGCCGAATGCCGCGATCGGGACGATGGTCTGCTGGCGAACGGACAGGGTTTCCGATGGCGCCTCTTGCCGTGGCGCGGCCGTGCCCTGAGCTGACGCAACGGTGGTGGCTTGAGCAGCCAGAAGACCGAATGCCATTGCCACGCCAACCTGGGTCAAGCGCTTAACGTGCCGTGAACTGTTCATCGCTGACTTTCTCCATCCATTCCACATTTTTCCCATCGAGCGACCCCGACACAGCAAGGTGTGTCATCGCGGTCGTGGGCGCGGCGCCATGCCAGTGTTTCACCCCGGGGGGGACACCACACGACATCACCAGCACGAAGTTCCTGAACAGGCTTACCCCATTCCTGGATGCGACCGACACCCGACACCACCACCAGACGTTGCCCGGCCGGATGCGTGTGCCATGCAGAGCGGGCACCGGGCTCAAAAGTGACATATGCCCCGCTCGCAGTAATTTGCGGATTGGCAGGCCACAGTTGCTCGACTCGCACACGACCCGTGAAAGTTGCGTCGGGTCCGACCGCAGCAGGTGTGCTGCCTGCTCGAACGAGCTGCTGCCCGCCAGACTGTAGAGCGGCAGGTTCGGTTGCGCCGGCCATACAAGCCTGCGCGATCGCGAGGCTGCCAACAACCCGCCGTAAACATGTTTTCACATCAACTCCTTGCATCAGTGCCTGGACTTTATGGAGAACTGATTCGTTCGAGAAGATGGCAAAATCGGGATGCTCATGTGCAAACCACTCACCAATGCCCAAAGCAAACCTCAATGACCTGCAGGCCTTCGTGGTGGTCGCGCGCGAGCGCAGCTTCACCCGAGCCGCTGCGCACCTTGGCCTGTCGCGTTCGGCGTTGAGCCACGCAATGTTGACGCTGGAGGCGCGCTTGGGGGTACGCCTGCTCACACGCACCACTCGCAGTGTTGAAACCACCGAAGCCGGCGCCAAGCTGCTCGCCACAGTCGCGCCATGCCTGCAGGAGATCGAGGTAGAAATTAACCAGCTCAGCGCGATGCGCGACAAGCCGGCCGGCATGGTGCGCATCACCGCGCATGACCACGCCATCGGCACCGCGCTTTGGCCCCGCTTGATGCCCTTGCTCAAGCAGTACCCCGACATCCAGATTGAGTTCAGCGTCGATTACGGCTTCACCGACATCGCGGCACAGCGCTTTGACGCCGGCGTGCGCGTGGGCGACCGCATCGACAAAGACATGGTGGCCGTGCGCATTTCGCCAGACATGCGGATGTCGGTGGCAGCCTCGCCCGACTATTTGCAGGGCAACACGCCGCCCAGGAAGCCGCAGGACCTGACCGAGCACCGATGCGTGAACCTGCGCCTCCCAACACGCGGCAACCTGTACGCATGGGATTTCGAAAAGGGCAAAAAGTCGGTCAACGTGAAGGTTGAAGGGCAGACCGTCTTCAACAACACGGCTCTGATGCTGCAGGCAGCGCTCGACGGCCTGGGCTTTGCCTACGTCCCCTTCGACCTAATGAAGCCGCACATCGACGCAGGGCGCCTAGTTCCGGTGCTGGAGGACTGGTGGCCGACCTTTCCCGGTTATCACCTCTACTACGCGAACCGGCGACAGATCGCGCCGGCGTTGACGTTGGTCATCGAAGCGCTCAGGTACCGCCCCCCTGAGCGCCTCTCTGCAACAGCGAAGCGCTGAACCGCCGCGCCTCCAAGGAGTGAAGCGGCTCGCCGCAGGTGACGACGTTGAGCGCGCAGTTCGGATGATGACGCAGTAGCTGTAGCCACTCAAGTTCCAGCGAGTGGCAACCCTAGGCTTCGCTCCAAACTGCGCACTGCTACAAGAGTTTTTCAGGTGTAATCGGCAGATCGCGCACCCGCTTTCCGGTCGCGTGATAGATCGCGTTGGCGATGGCGGCGGGAATCCCCACCATGCCCAGCTCGCCCATGCCCTTCACGCCAAGCGGATTGACGATGGTGTCTTCCTCCTCGACGAAGATGGTTTCGATGGCGTGAATGTCGGCGTTCACCGGTACGTGGTAATGCTGCAGGTTGGCGTTCATGATGCGGCCGTAGCGGTGGTCGATCTCGGTCGCTTCTTCCAGCGCCATGCCGATGCCCCAGACCACACCGCCGATTTCCTGGCTGTGGGAAGCGAGCGGATTCAGGATCTTGCCGCAGGCCGTGACCTCGATCACGCGGGTGACCTTCACGGTACCCAGGTCCGGGTCGACCTTCACTTCGACGAACTGCGCGCCGTGCGCGAGCGAGGCGTACTTTGCGCGCTCGGGGGAGGGCGTCGAATCGTAGGTCTCGGTGATCTCTCGGGTGCCGGTGCGGCGCATGACGTCGGCGATGACGACCGAGCGCGACGGATCGCCATTGCGGCGCAAGACGCCATCGAGCATCTCCACATCCGTGGCGCTCGAGCCCTTGAGCGGTGACGCGGGGTCCTGGTTCGCCAGATCGAGCAGCTTCGCGACGATGGTGAGCGCCGCACCGAGCACCGCCGAACCCACGCTGGAGGTCGTCCATGAGCCACCTTGCGCCGGCGCCTTCGGCTGCCTCGTATCGCCCAGCTCGAACTGCACCTGGTCCAGCCGGAGACCGAGGAACTCGGCGGCGATCATGGTCATCACCGTGTAGGTGCCCGGCCCGATGTCGCTGGTTGCGCTGGTCACGCCCGCCGTTCCATCGGCGCGGAAGGTGATGCGTGCGCTGGCGGGCATCTGCATCGCGCCCCAGACGCTCGAGGCCATGCCCCAGCCGACCAACAGACGACCGTCGCGCATGGACCGGGGCTCGGCCTTGCGGTGCTTCCAGCCGAACTTCTCGGCGCCCAGGCGGTAGCACTCGCGCAGCGCCTTGCTGGAGAAGGGCTTGCCGCTCTCCGGATCGACTTCGGCGTAGTTGACAAGGCGAAGCTCCATCGGATCGATCTTGAGCGCGTACGACAGCTCATCCATCGCGCATTCGAGCGCGAACATGCCGCTCACCGCACCCGGCGCGCGCATCCAGGTGGGCGTGGCTAGGTCCGTCGCCGCGACCTTGAGCGGCGCGTGTAGGTTTGGGCAGGCGTAAACCTGCCGCGTGAAGCTCGTGGTCGCGTCCGAGAAGACCTCGAACGACGAGGTGTTGTAGAACGCCTCGTGGATCATCGACGACAGCTTGCCGCTTCGATCGGCGCCGAGCGCGATCTTCTGGATGGTGTGTGGCCGGTAGCCGTGCCCGGTGAACATCTGCGTGCGCGTGTACACGACCTTGACCGGGCGCTTGAGTTCGCGTGCCGCCATCGCCGTCAACGAAGGGTAGTAGTTCGGCTTGAGCGACGCACCGAACGCACCACCGACGAATGGCGATACTACGCGGATGTTCCCGGCCGGCACGCCCAGGCTTTCTGCCAGATGCTTCTGCACGCCGAAGACCTCCTGGGTCTTGTCGAAGATCGTGAGCTGATCGGCCTGCCAGAAGGCGATGGCCGCGTGCGGCTCGATCGGGTTGTGGTGGTTGATCGGAATGCGGTACTCCGCTTCGACCTTGACCGCCGCGGCCTGCATCGCGGCGACAGGGTTGCCTCGGGGTGCGCCTTTCGCCGTGGCGGGGTCGGGCTTTGCGCGCGCCAGCACCGTCGAGAAGTCGGTGTTGTGCGGCTCGGTCTCGTAGGTGGCCTTCACCAGCCGCGCTGCGTACCGGGCCTGTTCGTAGCTCTCAGCCACGACGAGTGCGATCGGCTGAACGTTGAAGAACACGCGGTCAGATTGCAGTGGCCACGACCATGCCGGCAGCGCGCCGGTTGCAGGGGCCGGGCCGAGCTTGCCGCCGTTCAAATGCGTAAAGACGCGGATCACGCCGCCTGCCTGTTCGGCTTCGCGCGTGTCGATGGCCGAGATGTGGCCCTTGGCCACCGTGCTCAGCACGATGAAGCCGTAGGCGACGTTCGGGATCTGGAACTCGGCGGTGTACTTCGCCTTGCCGGTGACCTTCGCGAGCCCGTCGACCCGGGTCGTTTCCTTGCCTAGATAGCGTGCCATCTGATCTCCTTTCTCACGCCAGGCGCGAAGCGCACATCAGCGCCCGCACCACAGCACGATGACCAAGTTCTACTTTGTGGGCGTTGTGCGCGAGCGGTCGCGCATTGCGCAGCGCGGCTTCGACGGCGCGTTGAAAAGTCGCTTCGTCGGCACGCTGGCCCACGAGCAACGCTTCGGCCTCGGCACTGCGCCAGGGCTTGTGCGCGACGCTGCCCAACACCACGCGCGCCTGACGGATCTTGTTGCCGTCCATGTCCAGCGCGGCGGCCACGGACACCATGGCGAAGGCGTAGGAGGCACGGTCGCGGACCTTCAGGTAGTGCGAGTGGCCCGCGAAATCGCCTGAAGACACGGGCAGCTCGATTGCGACGATGAGGTCGCCATGTGCGAGGTTGTTGTCGTGCTCGGGCGTGTCGCCCGGCAGACGGTGAAAGTCGGTGATGACGATGAGCCGCTCGCGGCCGTCCGACGCGCGCACGCGCACCTTGGCGTCGAGTGCGTACAGCGCGGTGGCCATGTCGCCGGGGTAGGTCGCGACGCAAGCTTCGCTCCAGCCGAGGATCGCGCTGATCTTGTTGAGGCCCTCGCGCGCCCCGCAGCCGCTGCCGGCCTCCCGCTTGTTGCACGGCGTGGCCGTGTCGTAGAAGTAGTTGCAGCGCGTGCGCTGCATCAGGTTGCCGCCGTTGGTCGCCATGTTGCACAACTGCCCCGAGGCACCCGCGACGATGGCCTGGGTGAGCAACGGATAGTTCTCGCGGACCAGCGGGTGATTGGCCGTCTCGGTGTTGGTGGCCAACGCGCCGATGGACAGGCCAGCGCGCGTGCGCTGGATGTCCCGCAGCGGCAGGCGGGTGATGTCGACCAGGCGCGTCGGGCGCTCGATGTCTTCCTTCATCAGGTCCAGCAGATTGCTTCCGCCTGCGAGGTATTTGGCTTGCGGCATGGCCGACATGGCGGCGGTCGCGGAGGCTGCGTCCGTCGCCCGGACGTATTCAAACGGTCGCATGGCCGTCCTCCTTCTTGCCATCGATGGTCGTGGCCAGTTGCGTCTCGGTAGCGAAGCCCCAGGTCTGCGCGGCCTGGCGGCCCGAATGCACTTCCTGGATGGCTGCGACGATGCCCGGGTACGCACCGCAGCGACAGATGTTGCCGCTCATGCGCTCCTTGATCTCGTCGTCGCTCAGCCGCGTGGTGGTCTTGCCGACGTTTTCGGTGACGTGGCTGACCTGGCCGCGCTGGGCCTCGCCCAGCAGACCGACGGCCGAGCAGATCTGGCCCGAGGTGCAATAGCCGCACTGGAAGCCTTCGTGCTTGATGAACGCCGCCTGCATCGGATGCAGCTGATCGCCTTTCGCCAGTCCTTCGATGGTCGTGACCTCGCGGCCGTCCAGCGTCGCGGCCAACGTCAGGCAGGAGAGCACGCGTTGTCCGTCCACCAGCACGGTGCAGGCGCCGCACTGGCCCTGATCGCAACCCTTCTTGGAGCCTGTCAGCGCAAGTCGCTCGTGCAACGCATCGAGCAGCACGACGCGTGAGTCGATGTCCAGCGCAAGCGGTGTGCCGTTGACCCGGAAGCTGATCGTCACGACGTTCTGCGCCACGAAAGGTGCCGAGGCGGCGCCGGACACGGGCGCCAGCTGCGCGAGCGCGGACTCGGTGGCCAGCAGGTTCGCGGCAAAAAGGCCGATGCCGCTGCCACCGGTCTGCATCATGAAAGTGCGGCGCGCGTGCCCGACGTCGCTCAGCGCGGGCATTTCTCGCAGCAAGGCCGCTTCGTCGGCACTGAGCTCGGCCGGCGTGTCGTTCTGGATGTCGTGGGGCATGGACGGTGTCCTTTCAAAAAATGGGGATGCTTGGCAACTAGCGTTCAGTCCCTTGAGAACCGAACCCATGCGCTGCCCTGTCCAAGCGCTTGCGCCAGACCGTTCGGGTCATCCACCCGACCGAGGCGCGTGTACGCATACGGCGAATCGAAGGTCAGATAGAAAAGAACCACGGTGTTCGCGCCGAACAGCATGAGGTCACCGTTGCGGATCATTCCCGGTCGGCCGGGGTTCGCAGGCAACTCCCTCGGCAAGTCGAACTTCTTTTCGTTGCTGTTGAGATCGGTCATGTCGAGCGTCATCGGCAGTCGCGCAGTGAACGCGCGCGCGGCCTCCGTGTCGGCCAGGGTCACGGCCATGCGCCGTTCGCCGACGGTCATCCACAGGCGTGATTCGGCGTGGCTAGCGCCGACGGCGAGCAGGCCGATGCACAAACCCGCGAGGTGCAGGCGCCACGGCCGGCGAGGTTTGACCGTCGAGGCAGAAGGATTTCGGCTGGGGGTCATGTCGATGTCGTGCGGTCGGCACGCGCTGTCAGGAAAACCAGGAACGCGCCCACCAGCAACAAGCCGGCGCTGAAAGCGAAGGTGCCCCGGTAGCCGCTGCTGTCGAACAGCAAGCCGCCCACCGTGGAGCCGAGCGCGATGGAAAGCTGCACCACTGCCACCATGAGCCCGCCGCCGGCCTCGGCGTCTTGCGGCAGCGTGCGTGCGATCCACATCCACCAGCCGACCGGCGCTGCGGTGGCCACCAAGCCCCAAACACCCAGCAGGACCGTAGAGGCGGACACTGAGCCGCCGACGGCGATCAGCGTCACCGCGATGGCCGCCATCAACATCGGAATGATCGTTAGCGTTCGATAGAACCCCATCTTCAGAAACCGACCGATGACCGTGGTGCCGACGAAGCCCGCGACCCCCAACGTCAGCAGCACGAGCGACAGCGTCGAAACATCGATCCGCGTCACTGTCTCCAGGAAGGGCCGCAAGTACGTGAAGAGTGCGAACTGCCCCATGAAGAAGACGCCCACCGCCAACATGCCGAGCACGATCAGCCGGTTCTTTAAGAGCCTGAACACATTGCCCGAGCCCTGGGCACGTGTCTGCGCCTTCATGGCCGGCAGACTGAACCACTGCCAGACGAAGGCGATCACAGCGACCGGCACGAGACAGAAGAAGGCACCCCGCCAGCCGATGATCGAGGAGAGGAAGCTGCCGAGCGGAGCTGCCACAACGGTGGCCAGCGCGTTGCCGCCGTTGAAGATCGCGAGTGCACGCGGCACTTTGGACGGCGGCACGAGCTGCATAGCAGTGGCCGCCGACATGGACCAGAAGCCACCGACCACGACACCGATGAGCGCCCGGCCCGCCATGTAGGTCAGGTAGTTCGGCGCGAGCGCGACGATGGCCCCGGACAGGCACATCAGCGCAGTCAGCGACAAGAGAAGTTTCTTGCGGTCGATCCTCGTGGCGATCGCCGCGACTGACAGGCTGGTGAGCACCGCGAAGACACCGGAGATTGCGATGCCCTGTCCGGCCATGCCTTCGGTGACATGGAGGTCGGCGGCCAACGGCGTCAGCAGGCTGACGGGCATGAACTCCGAGGCGATCAGCGCGAAGACGCACAGCGTCATCGCGAAGACACCGCCCCAGTGGGCAGGCTGTGCGTCGCGTCGTTCGTCGATGACGGCGCTGCCCGCCAGCGTACCAATAACTTGTGCCGTCATCAGGCGCTCCTCGCGGCGACGTGCATTTGGAAGAACGAGGAAGGGTTCTCGCTGTAATCGGAGAGGGTGCCTGCGTCGGTGTTCATGGTCGATGTTCCTTGAGAGCAAGTCTGCCGACCAAGGAGGAAATTGACTAGGTAATGAATACTTAATAAATTTATTAGTTACACTAATCAATCAACGCTGGAGATTCACATGCCAAGACGCAATCTCAACGACCTTCTGGCCTTCGTGACGGTAGCCCGCGAAGGCAGCTTCACCAAGGCGGCCGGCACGCTCGGCGTCACGCAGTCGGCGCTCAGCCAGGCGATCCGCGGGCTGGAAGAAGGGCTGCAGATCCGGCTGCTTACGCGCACCACGCGCAGTGTTGCGCCGACCTCGGCTGGCGAGCGGCTCATGAAAGCGATCGGCCACCGTTTTGACGAGATCGAGGCCGAGCTCGATGCGCTGACAGAATTGCGCGACAAGCCCGCAGGCACCGTGCGCATCACCTGCGGCGACAACGTGCTGCACACCGTGCTGCTGCCCAAGCTCACTCCGCTGCTGCGCGAGTACCCGGAGATCAAGCTGGAATTCGACATGAACTACAGCTTTCGGGACATCGTGGCCGACCGCTTTGATGCGGGCGTGCGCATGGGCAACACGATCGACAACGACATGATCGCGGTGCCGATCGGGCCACCGTTGCAAATGGCGGTGGTGGCCTCGCCCGGCTACTTCGCTGTGCATCCCATCCCCAAGACGCCGGCCGATCTGACGAAGCACGCCTGCATCAACCAGCGAATGCCAACATCGGGCGGACTCTATGTTTGGGACTTCGAGAAGCGTGGTCGCAAGGTCAACGTCCGCGTGGATGGGCCGCTCATTTTCAACACGGCGCCGCCGCAAGTCGACGCATCGCTGGCTGGGCTCGGCATCTCGCTGCTGCCGGAAGATGAACTGATGGCTCACGTGGATGCGGGCCGGCTTGTCCGCGTGTTGCAGGACTGGTGCCCAAAATTTGCCGGCTACCACCTGTATTACCCCAGCAAGCGCCAGCCTTCTCCGGCCTTCTCGCTGGTAGTGAAGGCATTGCGCTTCAGCGCTTCGCGGTAGCGTCAACTTGCTCGGGTTTGCTGTACGCGACCACGCGAGCAGTGTCAGACTTGATACCACCGGCCGTCCGCTTTTGACCGCAGCGGTCGTTCATTGACCGACGGTGACCGGAAGCTCTCAGTCTGAAGCAGTCATCGAAGCTCAACACCAAACGTCTGTTTAGGTAAGACAACCACCGTGGGTTGGTTTCAGACAAGCTCATGAAGCCCCGTGCGAATCCAGATAGGTTAATGCTCACTCCACGTGCTCTACGACCAACCGCGCCGCCACGAGATCCTCCAGCGCCGTACCGACCGACTTGAAAACCGTGCGACGTATTCCCTCGCGATCGTGGACACTTCCTACCGCCATCCGCACCAGATCTGCGAAGGTGCCACGCACGTCCCCTGCCGAAAACACCTCCCGAGACATCGGCCCTAACAGATCACCGCTCTTCATCAACGCCTCCCCCGTATCAACCCATAGACCGACATCCCAGCCAAAGCAAGCATCGTCCGCCTCCCGCATCGCCGGCGTGAAGCCACCGATCAGATCCAAATGCGTCCCGGCGCGCAGCAGCGCACCGTGGATCAGCGGCTCCGTCGCCAACGTGGCCGTGCTGACGATGTCCGCCTCTCTCACCGCCGATGACAGATCGATGGCGGCATCGACAACACCCTCGAACCCACCCGCGCGCAACTCATCGACCAGCCCACGCGCAGCCTCCGGGTTCCGACTCCACACCGTGACCCGCTCGATCCCCGGCCGCACCACCTTGTAGGCTGCCGGCAGCAACCGCGCCACGCGTCCCGCCCCCACCACCAGCAGATGCCGCGCATCTTTCGGCGCGAGGTAGCTCGCCGCCAACGCCGATGCGGCAGCCGTGCGGCGCGACGTGATCTCGTTACCATCCATCATCGCCAGCGGCATGCCGGTACGGGCGTCGTACAGCAGGTAAGTCGAATGCAGCGCGGGCAGGCCCTGGCTCGCATTGCCAGGGAAGATGCCGACGGTCTTGATGCCAAGGTAGGCGCCGGGCTGCCACGCCGGCATGACGAGCAGCGTGCCGGCAAGCTCGCCATCGGCGCCAGCGACCGCGTGCACGTGCCGCGATGGCACTTCGCACCCGCTCTCGAACATGGCGCGCAGTGCCGGAATGAGCCGTTCGAATGGCAGCGCATCGCGGGTGGCGGCGGCGTCGATGACCCTCATGAGGAAGCCGCACCCTCCTGCTTCCCCGTCTGCTGTCCCGTCTGCTTCCCCTCCAGCAACTTCACCAACGCCCACAGCGTCCGGTTCACCGGCGTCGCGATCCCCAATGCCTCGCCCCGTCGCACCACCAGCCCGTTGAGGTAGTCGATCTCCGTCCGCTTCCCGCGCGCCAGGTCCTGCGCGGTGGAGGAAAACTGCGCGGGCATGCTCTTCACCAGTTGCGCCACGCCGGCATGGGCGTCGCCGGGCAGCGTCACGCCATCGGCGGCGGCCACGGCCAGCACCTCGTCGACCACGTCGCGCATCACGTCCTTCGCGCCCTCGCCTTCGACCACGCGGCCATAGGGCAGCTGGGTAATGGCGGACAGGGCGTTGTAGGCGCAGTTCATGATCAGCTTCATCCACAGCGCGCCGCGCACGTTGTCCGACACCTGGGTCGGCATGCCGGCGGCGGTCAGGGCGGCGGCCATGGCGTCGCTGGTGGGCGAGGGTTCGATGACCAGCTCGCCGCGCCCATGGTGGCGGACGTGGCCGGGGCCGGCCATCTCGGTGGCGACGTAGACCACGGCGGCGGCGACGTGCTCCGGCGGCAGCACGGTGCGCAGCCGGTCGGCGTTGTCGACGCCGTTCTGCAGGCACAGCACCAGCGCGTCGGATTTCAGGTGCGGGCGGATGTCGGCGCCGGTGGTCTCGGTGTCGCCGGACTTGACGCTGAACAGCACCAGGTCGGCGCCGGCCACGGCCTCGGGCTCGGTGCTGGCTTCCACCTTCACGTGCTCGTCGAAGGCGCGGGTCTCGATGCGCAGGCCGTTGGCCCTCATCGCCTCGACGTGCGCCGGCCGGCCGATCAGCACGACATCGTGGCCGGCGCGGGCCATGAGGCCGCCGTAGTAGCAGCCGACGGCGCCAGCGCCCATCACGGCGACTCGGAGACGGTGGGACGGGGAAGGAGCAGCAGCACCAACAGCCATGGCGTGGGAGTGATCGCGTTCGATCGTGGAGACGGAGGATTTCGATTATGGGGAGCGACCCCACCGGAGCGCCATGGCGGATTGACACCTTGACGACTCGAAAGATCGGGCCACGGACACGCGTCTCCCTACAATTTGATCGGCAGATCCTTGCCCCTATCAAGTTCGAAGAAGAACGACGGAGACATCCATGCAGAGACGCAATTTGCTGCGGCGCGCGGTCGCGGGCGGCGCCGTGGCGGCGGTGACGGCACCGGCCCTGGCGCAGTCCTCGGCCACGCCGGAGATCCGCTGGCGCATCGCCTCCAGCTATCCCAAATCCCTCACCTCCATCTACGCGGCCATGGACATGGTCACCAAGCGCGTGGGCGAGCTCACCGGCGGCCGCTTCAAGGTCTCGCTGCACGCGGCGGGCGAGCTGGTGCCGGCGCTGGGCGTGTTCGACGCGGTGGAGACCGGCACCATCGAGGCCGGCCACAGCGCGAGCTACTTCTACATCGGCAAGGACCCGGCCTTCGGCTTCGCCACGGCGCTGCCTTTCGGCCTCAGCCTGCGCGGGCAGAACGCCTGGCTCTACCAGGGCGGCGGGCAGGCGCTGATCGACCAGTTCATGGAGCGCTATGGCGTCTTCGCGCTGCCGGTGGGCAACACGGGCGCGCAGATGGCCGGCTGGTTCCGCAAGGAGATCAAGAGCGCGGCCGATCTCAACGGCCTGAAGTTCCGCGTCGGCGGCCTGGGCGGCATGGTGCTGTCCAAGCTGGGCGTGGTCACGCAGCAGATCGCCGCCGGCGACATCTATCCCGCCCTGGAGAAGGGCGTGATCGACGCCGCCGAGTTCGTCGGCCCGCTGGACGACGAGAAGCTGGGCCTGAGCAAGGTCGCCAAGTACTACTACTACCCCGGCTGGTGGGAAGGCTCGGCCACGCTGTCGCTGCTCGTCAACCAGAAGGCGTGGGCCGCCTTGCCGGCGCAGTACCAGGCGGCCATGAAGGTCTCGTCGGCCGAGGCCAACCAGTGGCTGACGGCCAAGTACGACGCCGAGAACCCGCAGGCCCTGCGCCGGCTGGTGGGCGCAGGGGCGCAGCTGCGCGCCTTTCCCAAGGACGTGACGCAGGCCTCGTTCAAGGCCGCCACCGAGCTCTACGACGAGCTGTCGACCAAGAGCCCGGCCTTCAGGAAGATCTTCCAGGAGTGGTCGAAATTCCGCAGCGAGCAGGTGGTGTGGCAGCAGTTCTGCGACCTGCCCTTCGACAACCTGATGGCCTCGCTGGTGCGCCCGCCCAAGAGTTCCTGATGACCGCCGCGATCGACCGGGCGCTGTCCATCGCGGACCTCCGCGAACTGGCGCGCGGCAGACTGCCCCGCTTCGTCTTCGAGTTCATCGACGGCGGCGCCGAGGACGAGATCACCCTGGCGCGCAACCGCCGGGGCTTCGAGGAGATCGCCTTGCTGCCGCGCGTGCTGGTGGATGTGGCGCGGCCGTCGCTGGCCACGTCCATCCTGGGCCGCCCCAGCGCCGCGCCGATGGTGGTCGCGCCGATGGGCTCGTGCGCGCTCGGCTGGCCCGATGCCGACGTGGCGATCGCCCGCGCGGCGGCGGCCCACGGCATCCCCTACACCCTCTCGACCATGGCCACGACATCGCTCGAGACCCTGGCCCGCGCGGTGCCGGGCCGGCTGTGGTTCCAGCTCTACACCCTGCGCGATCGCGCCTTCACCGCCGCGCTGGTGGACCGCGCCGCCGCCGCCGACTACGAGACGCTGGTGGTGACCCTGGACCTGGTGACCGGCGGCAAGCGCGAGCGCGACCTGCGCAATGGGGTCTCGGTGCCATTACGGCTGGGTCCGCGCCAGCTGCTGCAGATGCTGGCGCGCCCGGGCTGGACCTGGCGCGCCGCGCGGCAGGGCTCGCCCCGCTTCGAGAACGTGCGCGACCTCGCCGCCGATGGCGATGCCGGCCTGACCATCGCGGCCAGGGTCGGGCAGATGCTCGATGCCGCCTTCACCTGGGACGACCTGGCGCGCATCCGCGACCGCTGGCCGCGCCGCCTGGTGGTCAAGGGCGTGCAGCACCCGCAGGACGCCGACCGCCTGGCCGGCATGGGCATCGATGGCATCTGGGTCTCCAACCATGGCGGGCGGCAGCTCGACGGCGCCGCCGGCGCGGTCGACTCGCTGCCGGCGCTGGCGCATGCCGTGCGCGGCCGCGCGGAGATCATGATCGACTCGGGCATCCGGCGCGGGGTCGACATCGTCAAGGCGCTGGCGTCGGGCGCAGGCTGTGTCGCGTTCGGCCGGCCGGTGTTGTTCGGTGCCTGCGCGGCCGGCGAGCGCGGGGCGCATCGCGCGATCGGCATCCTGGTCGACGAACTGGAGCGCGCCATGAAGCTGTGCGGCACGCCGGACATCCCGGCCATCGACCGATCGCTCCTCCGGATGCCGGGCCGCCCGGTCTGAGGTGCCAGGCGCTCTTCCACAACTACAGACTCGCGTCAATGACCGACGAACCCAACCCCGACACCGCCACCGACGACCCGTCTCCCGCCGCCGAGGCATCCGGCGGCGGCGCCGCCACCAGCGGCGTCGCGGTGCTCGACCGCGCCTTCGCGCTGCTGGGCGCCTTCGGCAGCGCCGATGTCGGGCTCAGCCTGACCGAGCTGGCGCGCCGCACCGGCCTCTACAAGAGCACGGTGCTGCGGCTGCTGGGCGCGCTGGAGCATGGGGGCTACATCCGCCGCACCGCGCAGGGCCTGTATGCCATCGGCCCCGAGCCCCTGCGCCTGGCCGCGATCTACCAGGGCTCGTTCAGCGTCGCCCACGTGGTCGAGCCGCTGCTCAACCAGCTGAGCATGGGCCGGGGCGAGACCGCCTCGTTCTACATCCGGCGCGGCGACCGGCGCGTGGTGCTGTTCCGCGCCGAGCCGCCGCGCGCCATCCGCTTCTCGATCCGCGTGGGCGAGGAGTTCACGCTCGACCAGGGTGCCTCGGGCAAGGTGCTGGTGGCCTTCGAGCGCGGCATGCCAACCAGCGGCGGCCCGGAGCCGCTGTGGCGCGTCTCGCATGGCGAACGCGATCCGGAGACCGCTTCGCTGGCCGTGCCATTGTTCGGCGCTGGCGGCGGGCTCCAGGGCGCACTGACCCTGTCCGGGCCGGCCTCGCGGCTGGGCGGCGCCGAGGCGCTGCGCGATGGCTGCGCGCTGCTGCTGGAAGCCGCGCGCAAGGCCAGCGCCGCGCTGGGCGGCGGCGAGGCGGTCTACGACGCGGCGCTGGAGCGGCTGGCCGGGCTGGGCGCCGGCGCGTTCGCGGCCGCGCCGGGTTCGGCGAAGGGAAACGTCGCGACGTGCTCCCACGGGCCGCCGACGTAGTACCAGACCTGCAGGCCCGTCGCCTGGACGGCATGGGGCACGAACTCCAGCGCCAGCTCGGCATGCAGCTGCCGCGCGACGGCGGACTCGACCTTGTTCTGCACCGTCACGTGCAGCGGCCCGTGCCAGGCGCGGTCCTGCCGGCCGAGCAGCGGCGTCCAGCGCACGACCAGCGCATCGCGCAGTGCCAGGCCCGGCTCGGACGTCATCGCATAGGCCACGCCGCCGCCCAGGAACAGCACGCGATCGACCGCCAGCGCGAAGGCCTCGGTCCGGCCGGCCAGGTCCGCGACATCGGCCAGCACCTCGTCGAGCGCGGTCACCGGCAGGGCATGGAACAGCGTGACGTGGGCATCGAGCCAGTTGCGGTGGGCCGGGAAATGGGCCTGGCGCAGTCGGGTGAAGTGCTCGGCCGCCGAGTCCTCCATGCGCAGGGTGATGATGAGAGCGGTCGGGTCCATGGGTGCGTGGTCGTGACGGAGCATCGATTCTGCGGCCGGAACGGGCCCCGATGCCGCGCCGCCGGTGGGACGGACGTCCAGACGAGCCCCTGTCCGGCGTGGCGTGCGCTCGCTTCCGGCAAGAAAAGCGAAACGACGTCATGTCGCGCGGCCCCGGCGCCATCGATCCGGCGCCGCGGACACCGCGTCCGACCCGCAACCCCTCCCTCCGTCCGTCCGTCCGTCCGATCCCATGAACCCACTCGATGGCTCGTCTGCGGCACGCATGCCGCGCCCCCTGGTCTTTCTCAACGCCGCGGTCCTGGCGGCGATCCTGCTCTCGAGCATCGAACCCCACGACCGGCTGACCTGGCTGATGGAGATCGCCCCGCTGGCCTTCGTCCTGCCGCTGCTCTGGCTCACCTGGAAGCCGTTCCCGCTCACCACCGTCCTCTACCTCGGCATCGCGATCCAGTGCGTGGGGCTGGTGGCAGGCGCGGCCTACACCTTTCCGCGCGTGCCGCTCGGCCAGTGGCTCGTGGAAGCCTTCGACCTGGCCCGCAATCCCTACGACCGCATCGGCCACTTCGTGCAGGGCTTCGTGCCCGCGCTGGCGGTACGCGAGTTGTTCGTCCGCCGCACGAACCTGCGCTCGCGGTACCTGCTGCCATTCCTGACGGTGTGCGTGGTCATGACGTTCAGCGCCACCTACGAACTCGTCGAATGGATGGCTGCCGTGACGGTGGGCGCGGGCGCGGAGGACTTCCTGGGCATGCAGGGCGATCCCTGGGATGCGCAGGCCGACATGGCCTGCGCGCTCGTCGGCGCGATCTGCATGCTGGTGGCGCTGCCCCGCTTCCATGACCGGCAGATCCAGCGGCTCGCGGCATCGACACCGCGCGCGCAGGCGACGCCGGCGGGTCGCGGACTGTCGTCGCAGCGGCCGCAGGGGCGTTGATCACCGCTTTCTTCGTTCTGCTTTCTTCGCCTGCGTCTTCGTCTTCGTCTTTGTCCGCGACGGTTCAGTCCGTCACGGGCGTGTCGAAGCCTGACTCGCAAGCCACCCGGGCCCGCCAGTCCTGCGGTACCCGCTGGGCCACCGGCCAGCCCATGAAGTGCCAGGTGACGAAGTAGTGCGCCGTGTCCTCGTGCGGGATGTTGGTGTGACGAACTCGAAATCGCTCTCGTTGTACTGGACGGTGTAGTCGCGGCGCGGATACGTCTCGATGAGCCGCCGGTCGGCGGCGAAGGCATAGCGCGCGAGCACCGCCTCGATGATCTCGACGGGGCTCTGGTCCTGATAGACCCGGCAGTCGGTCGTCAGCGTGGCCAGATGCAGCCAGGGCCGCAGCGTGAGTTCGTACAAGGCGTGGCGGCTGCTCTCGCCGATGAAGCGAGCCCGCGTGATGAGCCCGGAGATCTCACGCTCGCCCGCCCCCTGGTTGGCACCAACGCCACCGGGCATCCCGGGCACGAAGCTGCCATGGCCTTCGAGCTCGATGCCGCAGGTGAGCTCCAGGCCGATGAAGCCATCCAGATCGAAGTTCGCCCCCTCGCCAGCCTTGAAGTTGTACGCGTCGGGCGTCTGCAGGATCAGTCGGTACTCGAACAGGTTGTTGACGCCCTCGCGGCCCTGCAGCTTCAGCGGCACCAGCGCCGGCGTGCCAGCCACTTCGGGGATCGCCGCGCTTCGCACCGTCAAGGCTCGGGGGGCATGGAAAAGAGTCATCTGCATCTCCTGAAGACCCATAAGTCAGCAATTGCCATTGCCTTCAAGACAACGTTTCCACAATGATCCTGGATGAGTGGATTCGCATCGAATTTCGCTCGTCCTTCGAGATGCAATTCCATTGCGACTCATGCGCTGCCTCTCGATCGATTGCATTCCATCGCCCAGCGACCCTGATCGAACCACATGCGCTTCTTGCCGCATGCCGACCCATCGATGGTTGATCCAGCATCGATGATGGGTGTCGTCGTCGCGGCAACCCGCACGCCCATGGGGCCGACGCCCGGAGCCGCCCTGGTCATGGTCCCGCAACGAATCTCGGAAAAGACCCAGGCGCACAGGAGATCAGCCGCAATGGATTTCATGAGGACGTTGCATTGACTCCACATAGCCGCAGTCCGACATTCATGTTTCTCAACCAAAGTATTCTTTTATTGAAATTCACTTACTCGCCCTCTCCATAAGTATTAATTTATCGAGATCAAGGATGTGGCATTGATGCACGTCCGAATTGAATTGCAGGCATTTTACGTGATGGATGCGGGCATGCATCCTGACAATGCTGCCGGTCATTGAAATTGCCGATGACTCTGGCGACATGCCCGACCTGAACCGGCATTCGCTCGCCGCGAGCATTGCCTCGCGATTCGTCGGTCGATCACCAATGACCGGACCCCCCCGTCACCAGGAAGTGATGCGGGATTCGCCCAGCCATGCAATGACCGGCGAGCGATGCCGCCGGCCTGTCGTGGTGCCGGCGGCGGGCCGGGGCAGCGGTGGTGACGCCAGCCTGGATGCGTGCACTCTTGCGATTCGTCCCGAGTGGATCGCCACCCGTGGAAGCCTCACGCCTGGCGCGGACTTCCCAGCACGCCGACCAGCGTCTCGGCCAGCAGGCCGAGGTCGACGGGCTTGTCGAGATGGGCATCGAAGCCCGCCGCCTGCGCCTCGGCGCGATCGACATCGCGCGTCATGCCCGACACCGCGATCAGCGCCAGCTGCCGCGTGGCATCGTGCCGGCGCAGCTGCCGGGCCAGCCAGTGGCCATCGCGCTCGGGCATGGCGAGGTCGGAGATGACGGCATCGAAGCCGCCCGCCAGGGCCAGCCGGACCGCCTCCTCGGCATCCCCGCACAGCGTCACCCGTGCGCCCTCGCTTTCCAGCAGGGCACCGAAGGCCTGCAGCAGCTGCGGTTCGTTGTCGACCACCAGCACGCGCAGGTCGCCCAGGAGATGATGGGCCCCGCGCTCCTGCGCCGCGATGGCCGAAGGCGAGTCTTGGAGCGGCAACCAGACCTTGAAGCACGCGCCCCGTCCCAGCCCGGGCGACTCCGCCGCC
Organism: Variovorax sp. PEI5; assembly: GCF_056679935.1. Lineage (NCBI taxonomy): Bacteria > Pseudomonadati > Pseudomonadota > Betaproteobacteria > Burkholderiales > Comamonadaceae > Variovorax > Variovorax sp. PEI5. The sequence continues at coordinate 229,711 of NZ_JBWXPH010000004.1, read as the reverse complement.
ACCCGCCCGCCATGGAACTCGGCCAGCTGCTTGACCAGCGCCAGGCCGATGCCCAGGCCGCCGGTGCGGCGGTTCAGGCCGGTGTCGACCTGCCGGAACATCTCGAAGACGCCCTGCAGGTGCTCCAGGTCGAGGCCGATGCCCGAGTCCCTGACTGCGAGGCAGGCCATGCCGTCGGCGGTGGTGAGCTCGACCTCGATCGTGCCGCCCGGTGGCGTGAACTTGACCGCGTTGGTGACCAGGTTCCAGACGATCTGCTCGACCCGCACCGGATCGGCATGGATGGTCGCGGGCACGGTTCTCACCCGCAGGTGCTGCGACTTCTGCGCCGCGTCGTCGCCGATCGCCTCGACGATGTTGGCGATGGTCTCGGCCCAGTCGAAGAACGACGGCGTCAGCACCAGCTTGCCCATGTTGGCGCGCGAGAACTCCAGCAGGTCGTTGATGATGTGCAGCTGGCTGGTCACCGCCGTGTCGATCGACGCCGTCGCGCGCAGCGCGCGCTCGTGGCCCTGGAGCGCCGGCAGGCGGGCCAGCAGCTGGGCGTTCATCTTGATGACCGACAGCGGGTTCTTGAGCTCGTGCGAGACCACCGCCAGGAACTCGTCCTTCATGGTGCTCACCTCCTGCAGCCGGTCGCGCGTGGCGCGCTCGGTCTGCAGCGCGATCTCGCGCTGGCGCTCGCGCAGCTCCTCCTGGGTGAAGTTGCGGCAGATCTTGGCGAAGCCGACGATGCCGTCGCCCTCCAGTGGCACGGTGATGCCGCTGCAGAAGACCTTCTCGCCATCCCGGCGGACGTGCCAGTGGTCGTCCTCGGCGCGACCGGACTCGCGCGCGCGCTGCAGCTCGCGCTCCGGCAGCCCGGCGCGCCGGTGCTCCTGCGAGAAGATCAGACCGAAGGACTGGCCGATCGCCTCGTCGGCGGTGTAGCCCAGGATCTTCTCGGCGCCGGGACTCCAGGTGACGATGACGCCGGCGCCGTCCATGGTGATGATGGCGTAGTCGCGCATGCTCTCGGCGACCAGCCGCATGCGCTGTTCGCTCTGCCGCAGCCGGTCCTCGACCAGCCGGCGCAGGCTGATGTCGAAGAACGCCAGCACGGCGCCTTCGATGCGGTCCTCGGTGGTGCGGTAGGGCACCACCCGGGCCAGGAACCAGCGGTTGTCGTTGCTGCGCACCTCGCGCTCGCTGCGCGTGAGGTTGTGCAGCACGTTGCGCACGTCCCGCGCGCGACAGCTCCGGATAGTCCAGCCGATGGGTGATGTCCAGCAGCGGCCGCCCGATGTCGGCGATCAGCAGGTTGAACAGGGTCGCGGCCTGCGGCGTGAAGCGCTTGAGCTTCATGTCGCGGTCGATGAAGATGGTGCCGATCTCGGCCGAGTTCATCAGATTCTGCAGATCGTCGTTGAGCTTGGTGCTGTCCTCCACGCGCAGCGTGAGCTCGGTGTTGACGGTGGTGAGCTCCTCGTTGACCGACTGCAGTTCCTCGCGGCTGGTCTCCAGCTCCTCGGTGGTCGAGCGCAGTTCCTCGTTGATGGTCTGCAGTTCCTCGTTCGAGGCGCGCAGCTCCTCGGTGAAGGCGGTCGATTCGCCGACCGTGTTGCGCAGGCGGGCCTCGAGCTGCAGCAGCTCGGCCTCGAGCGCCTCGACCACCGGATCGCGTTCCGCGCGCTCGACCAGCGGCAGATTGAGGCTCTTGCGCACCTCGTTGAAGACGATCAGCATCATCCGCCCCGGCGCTTCGTCGAGGGCCGGCCGCACGGTCATGATCACGGCATGCGGCACGCCGTTGACGACCAGGCGCACGCGCGAGGCCTCGATGCTCGAACCGGTCTGCGCGGCCCGGTGGATGGCGGTGCGCAATTCGACCCGCAATTCCGGCCGGATCAGCTTGAGCAGCTTGTTGGTCGGCGCGCCCTCCGGCACGCGCAGCAGGTGCGACGCCCGCTCGCTGACGTGCAGCACGGTGTCGTCCTGGTCGACCAGGACGGTCGGCGGCGAGTACTCGCGCAGGATGCGCTCGTGCAGCATCTCGAGCGGCGGCTTCGGCGCCACCTCGCGCACCAGGCCTACCGGCCCCACGTAGACATCCGGGATGCGTGTCGGGATCGGCGGCAGCACGCGCGCCTTGGTCGACTTGGCATTGACGCGGTAGATGCGCCGGATCTTGTCGACGTCCTCGAAGTGACCCTCGGCGGCATCGACGGTCTCGGAGCTGCCCATGAACAGCAGCCCGTGCAGCTTCAGCGCGAAGTGGAAGCTGCGCAGCGCCTGGGCCTGAGCGGACCGGTTGAGGTAGATCAGCACGTTGCGGCAGCAGATCAGGTCCATCCGCGTGAAGGGCGGATCGCTCAGCAGGTTGTGCGCGGAGAAGATGACGCTGTCGCGCAGCTCCTTGTTGATGCGCAGGCCGGCGTCCTCCTGGATGAAGAAGCGCTGCAGCCGGCTCGGCTCGACGTCGGCCGCGATCGACAGCGGGAACACGCCGGTACGCGCCGACGCCACCGCGCGCTCGTCGATGTCGGAGGCGAAGACCTGGATCTGCGGCCCGTGCGGACCCAGCAGCTCGTGCAGCAGGATGGCGATGGAATAGGCCTCCTCGCCGGTGGCGCAGCCGGCCACCCAGGCGCGGAAGGGCTGGATGCCGGGCCGCTCCTCGATCAGCCGGCCCAGCGCCTTGCGCAGGGCCTCGAAGGCGTCGGGGTCGCGGAAGAAGTTGGTGACGCTGATCAGCATGTCCTGCAGCAGCGCCGGCGTCTCGCGTGGCTGGGTGTCCAGGAGCTTGCGGTAGGTGGGCAGGTCGGGGACGGCGTTGACCTGCATCCGCCGCTCGATGCGCCGCAGCACCGTGCCGCGCTTGTAGTCGGAGAAGTCGTGCCCGGTGCGCTCGCGCAGGATCGCCTTGATGGAGACCAGCGCCTCCTCGGCCAGCACCTCGGCCTCGCCGGTCGAGGACAGCACTTCCAGCTCGGCGGGCGGATGCGGCAGCTCCAGCCGGCGGGCGTTTTCCCAGAGCAGCACCAGCTGGGCCGGCATCTCCTCCAGCGTGAGCACGAAGTCGATCACGCCGGTCTGGATGGCGGCGCCGGGCATGCCGTCGAACTCGGCGTCCTCCAGGCTCTGCGAGATCGCGACGCCGCCCAGCTCCTTGACCCGGCGCAGCCCCTGCGCCCCATCGCTGCCGGTGCCCGACAGCACGATGCCCACGGACCGCTCGCGATGCGCCTGCGCCAGGGTGCGGAAGAACAGGTCGATGGAACTGCCACGCGCCTGCAGCGTGAGCAGGGGAGCGACGTGCAGGTGCCCGTCGCTCATGATCAGCTTGAGCGCGGGCGAGATCACGTAGATGTGATCGACCTCGATCCTCACGGATTCGGTGACGGTCCGGATCGGCAGCGCTGTCGCGCGCTGCAGGATCGCGCCGAGCATGCTCTCGTGCTCGGGGCTCAGATGCATCACGACGACGAAGGCCATGCCCGGCGCGGGCGGCATCCTCTGCAGCAGCTTCTGCAGCGCGCCCAGACCGCCCGCCGAGGCACCGATGCCGATGACGGGGAAGTTGAGATGGCTCTTGGCGACGTCGAATTCTTCGGGATCTGCTGTGCTTGAGAGCATCATGTTCTATAAGGGCCAAACAACGTCCGGACCCGAGTTTGAACCAAGAGGTCCGGCGATTCCCATCGAGGTCGGACGCAATTGAAACGTCGTGTTACGCGTCGTCGCGCCCGCCGCGATCGACGATATGACCGAAGGATATCCATGCCCATGCCCCATCTCCAGCGGGATCGCCCGGAGACCGCCGACGTGCCGCTCGCCATCTCCGGCGGCGCTACCCGCCTGTACGTCATCCTGGGAGATCCGGTGGCGCAGGTGCAGGCGCCGCGTCTCATGAACCGCCTGTTCCACGACGAGCACCGCGACGCGGTGATGCTGCCGGTGCATGTCGGCCCGTGCGAGCTGGCGAGCGTGATGCGCGGGTTGCGCGACATCCGCAACCTCGATGGCATCCTGGTGACCATTCCGCACAAGTTCGCGGTCCGCGAATTCGTCGACCGCCCGAGCGACATGGTGCGCCTCACCGGTGCGGTCAATGCGCTGCGGCGCGACGCCGACGGTGGCTGGTCCGGCGAGAACTTCGACGGCCGCGGCTTCGTCGCCGGCCTGCACGACCAGGGCCATGCCACCGAGGGCCGGCGCGCGGCGCTGGTCGGCACCGGCGGCGCGGGCGTGGCCATCGGCGCGGCCCTGGTCGCGGCCGGCGTGCGTTCGCTGGCGGTCACCGACCTGGCGCCCGACAAGGCGATCGAACTGGTCGCGCGCCTGGACACCCTGCGCCCGGGCGTGGCCCGCTTCGAGCCGGTGATCGACTGGCGCGAGGTCGACCTGGCGATCAATGCCACGCCCCTGGGGCTGCGGGCCGACGATCCCCTGCCCTTCGACGTGGCGGCCCTGCGCGCGGACGCGCTGGTCGCCGAGGTCATCATGAAGCCGGCGCGGACGGCGTTGCTGGAGGCGGCGGCCCGGCGCGGCCTGGCGACGCAGCCGGGCCTCCACATGCTGGCGTCGCAGATCGCGCTGTACCGGACCTTCTTCGGACTCGACGGCTGACCGGTGGGGGGCTCGCGGGTTCAGGCCCGCGGATCGGCGGGCCGGTCGCGCAGCCGCCGCTCCTGCTCGCGCGCCAGCCACAGCGACAACAGCGCCCAGGCCGCCGACAGCGGGATCGCGATCGCGGCCAGGCCGGCGAAGCCGATGCCGAGCGCGCCCAGGCCGCTCGACAGCCAGCCGCTGGCGGCATCACCGCCCCGGTAGACCACGGTCTCGATCGCGTTCTTGGCCTTGTACTTGGCCTCGCGCGAGACCACGGTGAACAGCACCTCGCGCGCCGGGCGCGCGATGGCGTAGTCGCAGGCCCGGCGCAGCGCCTGCGCGCCTGCCAGCACCAGCAGCGCCGGCGACCAGGCCACGGCGACGAAGGCCAGCGCCGAGGCCACCGGCAGCAGCAGCAGCGCCGTGCCGAGGCCCAGCCGCTTCATCAGGCGCCCGGTGACGAAGACCTGCAGCAGCAATGTCGACGTCGACACGCCCAGGTCGACCAGCGCGAAGAAGCGCGTGCGCGATGCCGTGTCGGCGAAGGCGTCGGCCACGATGCGGCCCTGCTCGAAGTACAGGAAGGTCGACGCCGCCGTGTGCAGCAGCAGGTAGCCGCACAGGCCCAGCAGGTAGGGCGAGCGCACGATCAGTCCGAGCCCGGCGAACACGCCGCCGCCCAGCGGGCGCGCGGCATCGCCCTCGCCCTCGCCCTCGCCCGCCCCCCGACCCGCGTCGAGGGCCGCCGACCCCGTCGCTCGCGGATGCAGGCCATGGAAGCACCGCAGCGCGGCCTCCAGCAGCAGCGCGGCGCCCAGCGTGAGCGCGACCGGTCCCACCGTCGAGACCAGCGTGGCGGCCAGCGCCGGACCGGCGAAGGTGCCGGCGGTGCCGCCCGCCGCGATGAAGCCGAACAGCCGGCGGCCCTGCGCGTTGCTGAACCGGTCGGCCAGCACGCTCCAGAAGATGCTGACCACGAACAGGTTGAAGACGCTGATCCAGACGAAGAAGACCCGGCCGACCCACACGCTCTGCACGTCCCGCGCGATCAGCACGCCGAAGACCACGATGCTGGCCGTGAAGAAGCGATAGGCCAGCGGCACGAAGCGCCGTGGCGGCAGGCGCGCCACCAGCGCGCCGAACAGCGGCACCAGCATCAGCATGGCGACGAAGGTGCCGGAGAACAGCCACTGCAGTTCCTGCGCCCCGCCGGCCAGGCCCAGGGCATCGCGCAATGGCCGCAGCAGGTAGTAGCCGCCCAGCAGGCAGAAGAACCAGCAGAAGCCGAGCAGCGTGGCCCGCACCTCGCCGGCCTCGACGTCGACGCAGCGGCGCAACAGGCGGTGCAGCGGCAGGCCGTGATGCATGGGAGGACGTTCCACCTTGGCGCGGCGAACGCGGCTAGCTGAAGCGCAGCGTGACGACGCCGGCCAGCACCAGCGAGGTGCCGGTGGCGCGCGACCAGCCGAAGCGCTCGCCCAGCAGGAAGGTGCCGATCAGCGCGGCGAACACCACCGAGGTCTCGCGCAGCGCCGCGACCAGCGCCACTGGCGCCTGCGTCATCGCCCACAGCGCGATCGCATAGCTGCCCAGCGATGCCGCGCTGCCGCCGAGGGCCAGCGGCACGCGACCCCGCATGTAGACCAGCGCCTGCCGCCGCCGTGGCCCGGCGCGCCACAGCACCAGCGCCAGGTAGGGCAGGCCGTCGAACAGGAACAGGGTCGCGACATAGGCGAAGGCCTCGCCCGCGACCCGCACGCCCAGGCCGTCGACCACGGTGTAGGCGGCGATGATGCAGGCATTGGCCAGGGCGAAGGCCAGCGCCTTGCGGCGCCCGGCGGCATCGGCCGGCGGGCCGCCGGCGCGCGCCAGCCCGACCAGCAGCACGCCGGCGCACAGGATGCCGATGCCGGCCCAGGCCTGAGACGAGAGGCGTTCGCCCACCAGCGCCGCGCCCGAGACCGCCACCAGCAAGGGCGCCGAGCCGCGCATGATGGGATAGGTCAGCCCCAGGTCGCCATGCCGGTAGGCGCCGGCGAGCGCGACGTAGTAGCCGACGTGGATCACGACCGAGGCCGCGAGGTACGGCCAGGCCGCGGGCGGCGGCGGGCCGAACCACAGCACCGCCGGCAACGCGAACAGCGCGCCCAGGCCGTGGATCAGGGCGGTGTCCAGGGCCTTGTCGCCGCCGGACTTGATGAGCGCGTTCCAGCCGGCGTGCAACAGGGCGGCGAACAGGATCGCCAGCAGGATCGGCGGGCTAAGCGCCATCTCGGACGCGCCGCGCGTGGCAGCGTCGGGCGATGGCGAGGTAGTGGTCGAGCCCGGGCGTGCGCAGGTCCCTGACCTTGGCCTGGTCGTCCCACAGGCGCAGCCGCACGGCATCCGACGCGTGCGGCCGCTCGATGAAGGCGCGCGCCTGCCGGGCCGTGAACTCGCCGCCCTGCAGCGCCAGGCTGCGCCTGGAATCGGCCGACAGCGCGGCCGTGTAGCCCGGCCGGGTCGCGCACAGGTAGCGCTTGGCATCGACATGCCAGCGGATGGCATCGAGCACGCGCTCGGAGAACAGCCCGCGCAGGAAGGGCACGACCGCGAACTGGTGGCGGTCGTCGATGCCGCGCTCGGTCGGCGTGCCGTCCAGGTCGTGCAGCAGGTGGCCGAGATCGTGCAGCAGGGCCGCGCAGACCAGGTCCTCGTCGGCGCCCTCGCATTCGGCCAGCCGGGCGCTCTGCAATGCGTGCTCGGTCTGGGTCACGGGCTCGCCGCTGTACTGGCCGCCGCCGCGCCGCTCGAACAGCCGCTCGATGTCGTCGAGGGAGAGCGCCATGGGGACTCAGGCCTCGGCGGTGGAGCGGCTCGCGCGCCGGCTGGCGGGCGCGATGGGCGCGGCACCGGCAGCCAGCGGCGCCACGGCCGGTGCGCCGCCATCGTTGTGCAGGGTGCGTTCACGACTGTTCATGACGTGGTCGAACATGGCCTGGCCGGCGGCCTCGGCATCGCGCGCCGCGATCGCCTTGACGATCTGGCGGTGCTCGCGGGTGTAGATGGCCATCGACTCGACGGTGAGGTTGCGGCGCCGGATCAGCGACAGCTCCTTGATCAGGCGGCGATAGGTGGCGGTGAACTTGGCATTGCCGGCCAGCCGCAGCAGGGCATCGTGGAATTCGAGGTTGAAGCGGTGGAATTCCTGGCCGTCGCCGGCGCGGGTCGCGCCATCCATGGCGTCGACCAGCTGGCGCAGTCCCTTGACCTGGGCGGCGGTGCAGGTCTCGGCGAGCTTGCGGCCGATGTACATCTCCATCACGGCGCGCAGCTCGAAGATCTCCAGCGCCTCGTGCAGCTCGACCGCGCGGACGAACACGCCCCGGTTCTTCTCGGTGCGCACCAGGCCGGCCTCGTCGAGCATGCGGAAGGCCTCGCGCACCGGGCCGCGCGAGACGCCCAGCCGCGTGGCGAGCGTCGCCTCGGTCAGCTTGCTGCCCGGCGGCAGTTCGCCCGACAGGATCATCCGCTCGATCTCGTTCTGCACCAATCCGGCCAGCGAGTTGCCCTGGAGTTGTGCGATGGCCAGGCTGGCGGGTGTCTCGATGCTCATTGGGGGCTCCCTGAAACAGGCAATTTTCCAGATTGTCTACGATCTGGAAAAAACAATCTACCAAAGCTGGCCTCCATTTTGCTTGCGGTCGATGTCACGCGGATGACATCTGCGGCCACCACAGTCCCGCCCGTCCCCACTTGGAGTAGTTCAATGAAACGCACGACACGGCAGCTTCTCGCGGCCATCTCCGGACTGGTCCTCGCCGCCACCACGGCCGCTCCCGCATGGGCGCAGAAGCAGCAGCTGATCGTCTACACCGCCCTGGAGACCGATCAGCTCAAGGCCTACCAGGAAGCCTTCAACGCGGTGAACCCCGACATCGAGATCAAGTGGGTGCGCGACTCCACCGGCGTCATCACGGCCAAGCTGCTGGCCGAGAAGGCCAATCCGCAGGCCGACGCGATCATGGGCGTGGCCGCCACCAGCCTGGCCCTGTTCGACCGCAACGGCATGCTCGAGCCCTACGCGCCGATGAACCTCGACGCCATCATGCCGGCCTACCGCGACCGCAAGAGCCCGCCGGCCTGGTTCGGCATGGATGTCTTCGGCGCCACGGTCTGCTTCAACACCGTCGAGGCGAAGAAGCGCAACATCCCCATGCCCACGACCTGGAAGGACCTGACCCGGCCCGAGTTCAAGGGCCAGGTCGTGATGCCCAATCCGGCCTCCTCCGGCACCGGCTACCTCGATGTCGTGTCCTGGCTACAGCTGTGGGGCGACGAGGCCGGCAAGGGTGGCGGCTGGAAGTACATGGACGCGCTGCACGAGAACATCGCCCAGTACACCCACTCCGGCTCCAAGCCCTGCAACATGGCCGCGGCCGGCGAATACGTGGCGGGCATCTCGTTCGAGTACCGGGCCCACGCCAACAAGGCCAAGGGCGCGCCGATCGAGCTGGTGTTCCCCAAGGAGGGCCTGGGCTGGGACCTGGAGGGCTTCGCCATCTACAAGGGCACGCGCAAGCCGCAGGCGGCCCGCCGGCTCGCCGACTGGGCCTCGTCGAAGGACGCGATGCGGCTGTATGGCAGGAACTTCGCCATCACGGCGCAGCCGGGCATCGCACCCAAGCTGGCCGGCATCCCGGACGACTACGAGGCGCGCCTGATCAAGCTCGACTTCGACCAGGCCGCCGCCAGCCGCGAGGCGACCCTGGCCGAATGGTCCAAGCGCTACGACGGCAAGAGCGAGGCGCGCAAGCAGCCATGAGCGACGACGCCTACCTCGCGCTCAGCGGCATCCGCAAGCGCTTCGGCGCCTTCGATGCGCTCGGCGGCATCGACCTGTCGATCCGCCAGGGCGAGTTCGTCTGCTTCCTGGGCCCCTCGGGCTGCGGCAAGACGACCCTGCTGCGCATCATCGCCGGGCTGGAGACGCAGAGCGCCGGGCGCATCGTGCAGGCCGGGCGGGACATCTCGGTGGCGCCGCCGGCGCGACGCGACTACGGGATCATGTTCCAGTCGTATGCGCTGTTCCCCAACCTGACGGTGGCGCAGAACGTGGCGTATGGTCTGGTGAACCGGCGCGAGGGACGGGCCCGGATCACCGCGCGCGTCGACGAGCTGCTCGGCCTGGTGGGCCTGCCGGGCAGCGGCGGCCGCTTCCCGGCGCAGCTCTCGGGCGGCCAGCAGCAGCGCGTCGCGCTGGCGCGCGCGCTCGCCACCTCGCCCGGGCTGCTGCTGCTGGACGAGCCGCTGTCGGCGCTCGACGCCACGGTGCGGGTCCACCTGCGCAACGAGATCCGCGCGCTGCAGCGCCGGCTCGGCGTGACGACCATCATGGTCACCCACGACCAGGAGGAGGCGCTGTCGGTGGCCGATCGCATCGTGGTGATGAACCAGGGCGTGATCGAGCAGGTCGGCACGCCACTGCAGGTCTATCGCGAGCCGGCGTCGCCGTTCGTGGCCGGCTTCGTCGGCAAGGTCAACCGGTTGCGGGCGGTGGCCGATGGCGACCACTGGTTCCGCTGCGGCGACAAGCGCCTGCGCTGCGCGCCCGGCGCCGGTGCCGACTTCCGCTCCGGCAGCGCCGTCGCGCTGTACCTGCGACCCGAGGACCGGGTGGTCGGCGGCGCGTCGGCGGGCGATCCGCTGCATTGCACCGGCACCGTGCGCCACATCGAGTTCCTGGGCGGCAACTGCCTGGCCGAGGTGGCGGTGGAAGGCCTGGACGGACAGGCCTTGCAGATCCAGTACTCGCTCAACCAGATGGACGAGTTCGGCGTCCGCGAAGGCGCCGCCGTGAGCTTCGCCCTGCGATCCGACCGGCTGCGGGTCTTCGCCGCCGGCGCCGCCGCATGAACACCGTGGCGGCGACCCTGCGCCCCCGGCCGCCGTTGCGGCGGCCGGCGCAGGCATCCGGGCGCCTGGCCGGCCTCGGCCTGCTCGGCGTGCTGCTGGTGCTGGGGCTCGGCCTGGTGGCACCCCTGGCGCTGATCCTGTCGAAGGCGCTGGATGCGCCGACGGGCTCGGCGGTCTCCGGGCCGGGCGCCTTCGCCGCCTACCTGGGCTCGACAGCGCTGCGGTCGAGCCTCTGGAACAGCATCCGGGTCTCGCTGACGGTGACGGCCATCGTGCTGCCGCTGGCCTTCGGGTTCGCCTATGCGCTCACGCGCAGCCGCATGCCGGCCAAGGGGCTGCTGCGCACCGTGATGCTGCTGCCGCTGCTGGCGCCATCGCTGCTGTCGGCGATCTCGCTGATCTACTGGTTCGGCAACCAGGGCCTGGCCCGCGACGTCTGGCTGGGCCTGGGCTTCTCCGGCATCTATGGCGCGCCGGGCATCGTGCTGGCCGAGTGCTTCGCGGTGTTCCCGCACGTGCTGATGATCCTGGTCACCGCGCTCTCGCTGGCCGACGCGCGGCTCTACGAGGCCGCCGACGCGCTGGGCACGGGCACGGTGCGCAAGTTCCTCACCATCACCCTGCCGGGCGCCAGGTACGGCCTGATCTCCGCCGGCCTGGTGTGCTTCACCCTGGTCATCACGGATTTCGGCATCCCCAAGGTGGTGGGCGGCAACTTCAACGTGCTGGCGACGGATGTCTTCAAGCTGGTCATCGGCCAGCACGACTTCCAGCGCGGCGCCGTGGTGGCGCTGCTGCTGCTGGCGCCGGCGGTCCTCACCTTCGCCATCGACGGCCTGGTGCAGCGCCGGCAGACCGCCACGCTGACCGCGCGCGCGGTGGCACTGGTGCCCCGCCGCTCGCCCGGCTTCGATGCTGCCATGACGCTCTACGCGCTGCTGCTGGTGGCGCTGGTGCTGGCGGTGTTCGGCATGGCGGTGTTCGCCTCCTTCGCCAGGCTGTGGCCCTACAACCTGACGCCGGGCCTGGACCACTATGTCGCCGGCCTGATCGACGCCGCGCTGGCCGAGGCCCTGGTCAACAGCCTGAAGCTGGCCGCCGGCACCGCGCTGGCCGGGACCGCCGTGGTGTTCGCCGGTGCCTACCTGCTGGAGAAGACCCGGGGCTTCGACGCGCTGCGGCCGGTGGTGCGCCTGGTGGCGATGCTGCCGATGGCGGTGCCGGGCCTGGTGCTGGGCCTGGGCTACATCTTCTTCTTCAACGCGCCGGGCAATCCGCTCAACGGCCTCTACCAGACCCTGCCATTGATGGTGCTGTGCACGGTGGTGCATTTCTACACCACCGGCCACCTCACCATGGTGACGGCGCTGAAGGCGCTGGATGCGGAGTTCGAGGCGGTGTCGGCCTCCCTCAAGGTGCCGCTCTACAAGACCTTCTGGCGCGTGACGCTGCCGATCTGCCTGCCGGTCCTGCTGGACGTGTCGCGCTATTTCTTCATCAACGCCATGACGACGATCTCGGCGGTGGTGTTCCTGTATTCGCCCGACACCCGGCTGGCCTCGGTCGCCATCCTGAACCTCGACGAGGCCGGCGACACCGGTCCGGCCGCGGCGATGGCGGTGCTGATCGCCGGCACGTCGGCGGTCGTCACGCTGCTCTACCTGGTGGTCGGCCGGCTGGTCGAGCGGCGCACGCAGGCCTGGCGGGCCCCGGCCCGCTGAACCCGCGCGACCACGCGAGCCGTGCCTCCCGCCCTCGTTTCCCACTTCCTTCCCGCGCTCCATGGACACCCGCAACTCCTTCGACCTGATCGTGGTCGGCGCCGGCATCGTCGGCCTGGCCCATGCCTACACCGCCGCGCGGCGCGGCCTGAGGGTCTGCGTGGTCGAGCGCGACGCCGCCTGCGTCGGCGCCTCGATCCGCAACTTCGGCTTCATCACCGTCACCGGCCAGGGCGCCGGCGACACCTGGCGCCGGGCCCGGCGCGCGCGCGAGGTGTGGGGCGAGGTGGCACCCCGGGCCGGCATCGAGACGGTGCACCACGGCCTCTACCTGACGGCCTTCCGGCCCCGGGCGCTCGACGTCCTGCGGGAATTCATGGGCACCGAGATGGCCGAGGGCTGCGAGCTGCTCGACGTCGCCGAGGCCGCGCGCCGCGCGCCGGCGCTGCGGCTCGACGATGCCCGGGGGGTGCTGTACAGCCCGCACGAGATGCGGGTCGAATCGCGCACCGCCATCGGCCTGCTGACACGCTGGCTGGCCGAGGCCCATGGCGTGGTGTTCCGCTTCGGCGAGGCCGTGCTGGAGGTCGCCACGCCGCGCGTGCGCACCTCGCGCGCCGTGCTGCACGCCGAGCGCGTGGCGGTCTGCACCAACACCGACCTCCACGGCCTGTTCGCCGAGCGGCTGACGCCCCACGACCTGCGGCTGTGCCTGCTGCACATGCTGCGCGTGCGGCCGCAGCCGGGCTTCCGGCTGCCGGGCTCGGTCATGGCCGACCTCAGCCTGGTGCGCTACCACGGCTACAGCCGGCTGCCGGCCGCTGCCGCGCTGCTGGCGCAGATCCGGGAGGAGGAGGCGGAGTCGCTGGCCCACGGCATCCACCTGATCGTGGTGCAGAGCGCCGACGGCTCATTGGTGGTCGGCGACTCGCACCACTATGGCGCCGCGCCCGAGCCCTTCGCGCAGGAGCGGGTCGACGACCTCATCCTGCGCCACCTGCGCGAGACCCTGCGGCTCGACGCCGCCACGGTGACCGAACGCTGGGTCGGCATCTATCCCTCCTCGGACCACGCCGACTGCCTGATCGACCGGCCCGACGATGCCACCCGCCTGGTGCTGGTGACCAGCGGCACCGGCGCCAGCACCGCCTTCGGCATCGCCGAGGACACCTTCGCCGGCTGGTGACCGGCGCCTCCTGCCCACATCTTCTCCAATGACCACGCCACCCTCCCCCACCCGACTCTCGGCCGTCGTCTTCGACTGGGCCGGCACCATCCTCGACTTCGGCTCCTGCGCGCCGATGGGCGCCTTCGTGCGTTTGTTCGAGCAGTTCGGCATCCACATCGACATCGCCCAGGCGCGCGGGCCGATGGGCATGGCCAAGTGGGACCACATCCAGGCCCTGGGTCGGCTGCCCGAGGTCGCGGCGCAATGGGAACGCCGCCATGGCCGGCCCTTCTCCGATGCCGACGTCGATCATCTCTACGAGGTCTTCACGCCGCTGAACGCGGCGGTGGTGGCCGACTTCGCCGACTTCGTCCCCGGCGCGCTGGAGACAGTGGCGGACCTGCGCGCGCGCGGACTGGCGATCGGCTCGACCACCGGCTACAACCGGCCGATCATGGAGGTCCTCGGCCCGCTGGCCGCCGCCGCCGGCTACCGGCCGGACAACCTGGTGTGCGCCGGCGACCTGGTCGCGGGTCGGCCCTCGCCGCTGATGATGTATCGCTGCTTCGCGGATCTCGGCGTCTGGTGGCCGGCGACCGTGATCAAGGTCGACGACACCGGGGTCGGCATCCTGGAAGGCCGCCATGCCGGCACCTGGACCGTCGGCGTGGCGGTCAGCGGCAACGCCATGGGGCTGCGGCTCGACGAGTGGAACGCGCTGCCGCCGGCCGAGCAGCAGGCGCGCCGCGAGGCCGCCGGCGCTGCGCTGCGCGCCGCCGGCGCGCACTATGTCGTCGACTCGGTGGCCGACCTGCCCGGCGTGGTCGACGACATCGCCGGCCGGCTCGCGCGCGGCCTCAGGCCCTGACGCCTCGGCACAGCGCGACCGCCACGGCGGCCTCCAGCGTCAGCTCGCCGGTCGCCACCATGCGGTCGATCCCGGCGTCGGAGACGCATTCGAAGCGCAGCACCTCGCCATCCTGGTTGCGCGGCAGCTGGCCGGGCGCCAGCGCGCAGACGAAGGCGAACACGGTCTCGACCAGATAGCCGTGGCTGCCGGCATCGTCCACCGGCCGGCGCACCGTGAAGCGGCCGGCCGCCACCGGCGCAGCGGCGAGCTCGCGCAGGCGCACGCCGGCTTCCTCCCAGCTCTCCCGCTCCAGCGCCACCTCCACGGACTCGCCCGCCGCCACCAGCCCGCCGGTGATGGTGTCCCACTTGCCGGGATCGGTCGCCTTGTCCAGCGCGCGCTGCTGCAGCCACCAGCCCCCGCCATGCGGTTCGCGCGCGTGCAATTGCACCGCCCGGGTGTGGATGCCGAGGTTGCGCACCGCAGCGCGCTCGACCACCGCCAGCACCGGGCCCTCGACGTCGGCCATGGCGCGCACGGCGATCGGCTCGTCGCGCCAGCGACCGGCATGACCAGCCCGGTGCAGCCATGCGGCCACCTCGCCCAACGCGTCCGAGGCATCGCCGCGCGGCGCGACATGGCCCGCGCGATGGTCGACCACCAGCGGCAGCCCGGCCTCGACCAGAAGCTCCACCAGGGGCCAGGCGACGGAGCCGGCGACCCGGCCATCGACCCGCAGGTCGGCGCGGGGCGAGGCGGGTTGCTGGTGGGCGCGATCGCGCAGGGATGGCCACCAGGGGGGCGAGCTGGAGAGCGGTTGCGACATGGGCATGAGCGTACGTCATCGACCGCGCGACCCGGCGCATCCATCGGATGCCAAATCGGCGATATCCGATATCTCGCATTCATGTACCAAAGCCGTTATCCTGCAATAATCGGTCCTGGCATATATCTCGGCACCGCCGCTCCTCCTTCCGATCTCTCCATGGACTTCCCCCTGCACCTGACCCGCCAGCTGCGCGAGCACCTGCGCTCGCTGCGCAAGGCGCGCGGCCTGACGCAGGCCGGGCTCGGGCGGCTGCTCGGCGTCGGACAGGCGCGCATCGCCGAGATCGAGAGCAACCCGGGCGCCGTGAGCGTCGACCAGCTGATGCGACTGGTCTCGGCGCTGCAGGCGACGCTGGTGCTGCGGGACGAGGCGACCGGTGCGGCCAGCGGCCCGACCGACCCCGATGCGGCCGCTGCGGCCGATGCGGCTGGCGTGCTCCGCGTGGCCGAGGCGCCGCCCACGCGGCGGCGGACGGCGCCCGCGTCCCGGGAAGCGGCTCCCGGCGCCGATGCCGCCCCGGCGGGTGGTCGAGGCTTCGTCATCCCGCCCAGGAAGGGCTCGTGGTGACGGCGGGCCTGGATGCCTGGATGAATGGCGAGTTCGTCGGCACCTGGCGCGTGCGACGCGGGGTGCATGCCTTCTCGTATGCCGCGTCGTGGCGCGATTCCGGCAAGTCCCGGCCGCTGTCCCTGTCGCTGCCGCTGACCCGCACCCTGGAACTGCGCGGCGAGGTCGTGGCCCACTATTTCGACAACCTGCTGCCGGACAACGAGCGCATCCGCGAACGCATCGGCCGGCGCTTCGGCACCCGGACGCTGGATGCCTTCGCCCTGCTGCGGGCCATCGGCCGAGACTGCGTCGGTGCCGTGCAGCTGTTGCCCGAGGGCGCGGCGCCCGAGGGCTGGGACCGCGTGGACTGCGAACCGCTGACCGACACCCAGGTTGCCGACGCCCTGCGGGCGGTGCCCGACGATCCATTGGCGCGTGCCGGCGACGACGCGCCGCCATTCCGCATCTCGCTGGCCGGCGCGCAGGAGAAGACCGCCTTCGCGCGCGTCGATGGCCGCTGGTGCCGGCCGCTCGGCGCCACCCCGAGCACCCACATTTTCAAGCTGCCGCTGGGCGTGATCGCCAACACGACCCGGGTCGACATGTTCGATTCGGTCGAGAACGAGTGGCTCTGCGCGCGCATCGTCCGGGCGCTGGGCCTGCCGATCGCCACGAGCGAGATGGCCACCTTCGGCGACCAGCGCGCCCTGGTCGTGGAGCGCTTCGACCGCGCCTGGATGGATGACGGGCGTTGGATCGCCCGGCTGCCCCAGGAGGACTTCTGCCAGGCGCTGGGCCTGCCGCCGCATCTCAAGTACGAGAGCGATGGCGGTCCGTCCGTCGCCGCCGGGCTGGCGTTGCTGGCCGGCAGCACGGATGCCGGGACCGACCGATTGGCCTTCCAGCTCGCCCAGCTGGCGTTCTGGCTGCTGGCGGCGCCCGACGGCCATGCCAAGAACTTCTCGATCTTCCTGCGCCAGGGCCATGCCTACGAGCTGGCGCCGCTGTACGACGTGCTGTCGGTCTGGCCGTATGTGGGGCGGGGCCGGGGCCAGCTGCATGCGCGCCAGGTGCGGCTGGCGATGGCGCTGCGCTCGCGCAACGCGCACTATGAGATCCGCACCATCCGGGCCCGCCACTGGCACGACCTGGCCCTGCGCCAGGGCGGACCCCGGGTCTGGCAGGCCATGCGGGAGCTGGTCGAGCGGGTCGCGCCGGCCCTCGACCGCGTCGGGCGCGAGCTGCCCAAGGGTTTCCCGGAGCGCATCCGGGCACCGATCTTCGAGGGCCTGCGCGGCCAGGCGGCGCTGTTCCTGGCGGATGCCCGAGGCATGGACGACAGGGCGGACTGACCGGGCCCGGCCCGGCGCGCCGGGGCGGATGTCGCCGACCCCGGCGCTCGACGCCGCTAGCCGGCGGCCAGGGTCGTGGCCAGGCGCCGCGCGGTGCGCGCGCTGGCGCCCTTGCCAGTGATCGCCAGGGCCGGCGGATGCGCCAGCATGCGCTCGAAGACCGCCCGCACCTCCTGCGCGTCGATGGCGTCGATCAGT
Organism: Variovorax sp. PEI5; assembly: GCF_056679935.1. NCBI lineage: Bacteria > Pseudomonadati > Pseudomonadota > Betaproteobacteria > Burkholderiales > Comamonadaceae > Variovorax > Variovorax sp. PEI5. The sequence continues at coordinate 212,559 of NZ_JBWXPH010000004.1, read as the reverse complement.
GCCAGCGCCTCGGCCAGCGGCGTCACGCCGCCGCTGGCGAACAGCTCCTCGACGGCCTGCTCCATGGTCGCGTAGGTCCGTTCGCCGGCGCGCACGCGGGCGACGCTCAGCTGGTTCCTGGCGCGCTCCAGGTGCACCGGATCGATGGCGCGGGCCTGCTCGCGCAGCAGCGTGCCGGTGGCCGCCACCAGCGCGTCGAGCTTGTCGGGCGTGGTGACGGCCTGGACCATGAAATGGGCCCAGACGTCGCCGCTGTCCATCAGCGAATGGGTGGTGTAGGCCAGGCCGAGCCGCTCCCGCACGGTGTCGACCAGCGGCGAGGACATGCCCTCGCCGAACACGTGGGCCGCCAGCGCGGCCGCCACCCGCCAGCGTCGCTCGGGCAATTGCTCCGGGGACGACGGCGCCAGGGGATAGGCCAGGTTCAGGAACACCTGCGAGACCTGCGTGAAGCGCTGCGCCAGGGCCTGGCCGACATAGGGCGCCGGCACCGGCGCCGGCGGCGCCGCGCCCAGTGCGGCCGGATCGGCCGCCGCCGGCATGGCCGCGAACAGCTCGCCCGCGAGCGCCAGCCAGGCCTCGACATCGAAATTGCCGGCCGCGACGACGACGGTGTGCGACGCCACGTGGTGGGCCCGGACGTGGCGCACCAGGTCCTCGCGCGTGAAGCCCTCGATGTTGCCGACGGTGCCGATCACCGGCATGCCCATCGGGTCGTCGCCCCAGATGGCCCGGTCGAGCAGGTCGCTGGAATGGTCCTGCGGGTCCTCCTCGTACTCGATCGCCTCCTGGCGGATCACCTCCAGCTCTCGTCGCAGCTCGGTTTCCGGGAAGGTGCTGTCGAGGACGATGTCGGCGGTCATGCGCAGCAGCTGCTGCGCGTGGCGCCCCAGCCCGGTCATGAAATAGCCGGTCATGTCCTTGCCGGTGAAGGCATTGACCTCGGCGCCCAATCGTTCCGCGTCCAGGTTGATGGCCTGCACCGAGCGCGTGCGGGTGCCCTTGAACGCCATGTGCTCCAGCACGTGGCCGATGCCGTTGGTCGCCGGTGTCTCGTCGCGCGAGCCGACGCGCAGGAACACGCCCACGCTGACGCTGCGGACCTGCGGCATGGGAATGGCGAGCAGCCGCGCGCCATTGGGCAACGCGCGCAGTACCGGGGTGTCGTCGATGATGTCGTTCGAGATGTGTGTGCCATGGACCATGACGCGATTGTCACGGGCCCGGCTCGACGGGTCCACGACGCACGCCGGGGACCTCCTACACCGTGACTTCGTAGATGTGGACCCAGGCCACATCGTCGTCGGGCACGAAATGGGCGCGCACGCCGGTGGCGATCGACTCGAACCAGGTGGCGTTGGTGGTCATGGGCCGGCGGCTCGCGGCCCAGAGCTTCACGGGCACCTGGTGCACCGGCAGGCCCGTCTCGAGATTCACGATCTCGAAGCCGCCCAGGGCGAAGGCGTTGCTGTTGGACGTCGCGGCGAAGGACGTGAGGCCGGTGTAGAGCATCTCGTGGTTGCCCAGGTACTGGTTGTCCTGGTAGTCGACATAGAAGGCGTGGTTCAACCGGCGCAGGTCCTTGGTCGGAACGAGCGCTTCGGGGCTGCCGGTCTGTCTGGCGTCCAGGGAGAAGCGATAGAAGCGTCTGGACCCCCAGCTGATGCCATGCAGCGAGTTGTCGTCGGTGTTGCGCGAGAGCCCCCCGATGTGGTCGCCAAAGCCGAACACCTGGGTCGCCCGCATGGCGGCCGGATCGATCTTGTAGAGCAGCGCCCGGCTGTCGGGGCGGTACTCCGCCACCGGCACCCAGAGGTGGGTGCCATCGAAGTCCATGCCGCCGGGGTGATAGATGGTGCCCTCGCCGATCTGCAGGTCGGCCAGCAGATTGCCATTCAGGTCGAACTTGAGGACGTGGCCCTTGCCGGTTCCAGGCGTGCGGTCGTAGCCACTCACCAGCGGATCGAGTTTCGTCGGCGAGGTGAGGATCTCGACCGTCGAGACATAGTAGGCATCCCCGATCCGCACCAGGCCCTGGGGATGGTAGGCGGCACCGGCCAGTCGGGTCTCGCCCACCTTGGTCCAGACGGTGGATGCGTTGAATTGCTTCAACTGCGCGCCGAGCGGGCTGGGCCGCGTGGCGGCGGTCGCTTCGGACATCACGCCGTTGCCGCCGCCATCGCCCCCGCATGCGGTCAGGCCGTGCGCCATTCCAAGGGTGGCGGTGGCAGCCAGGGAGCTGCGGAGAAAATTGCGTCGATCGTTCAAGGGGGTGATCCTCGGGACAGGGGGGGTCGGGCCAGCGACCCAGCTTAGGCAGGCTTTGTGAAAGCCGCGTGTCCGGTCCAGGGATCGAGGGCGCCCTGGATCGCGCCCGTCCTCACCCGCCTCGACGATGTCCGGCAGCATCCGGTGGGGTGCATCGGGCGCATCGGGCGCCGTCGGCATCGCATGGCGAGCCGTGGGCGGGCGGCCCTACGGGGTCGAGGTCGTCAGGTAGTCCACCGTGAGATGGGCCAGCGCGCGCACGCCGTTCACCAGAGCCGGTTCGTCGACATAGAACTCCGGCGAATGGTTGGAGGCCGCCTTGGTCACGTCCACGCCCTTGGGCGTCACGCCCAGGTTGAAGAACAGGCCGGGGACCCGCTCCTGGTAGAACGAGAAGTCCTCCGATGCCGTCGCCTTGGGGCCCAGCATCCAGTTGCCCTCGCCGGCCACGCGCTGCAGGGTGGGCGCCATCCGCGCCGTCAGCGCCGGCTGGTTGACGGTCGCGTTGTACAGCTCCACCACCTTGAATGTCGCCTCGGCGCCCGCGCTGGCGGCGATCGACTCGGTCGTGCGCTTCATGCGCGTGTGGATGTCCTTCTTCATGCCTTCGTCGTAGGTGCGCACCGTGCCCATCATCTCCACCTTCTCGGGCACGATGTTCATGCGGTTGCCGCCGTGGATCGTGCCGACGGTAATCACCGACGGTTCCAGCATGGCGTTGACCTGGCGGCTCTGGATCGTCTGCAGCCCCATCACGATCTGCGACGCCACCACGATCGGGTCGATGCCGCCCCAGGGCCGCGCGCCATGCGTCTGGCGGCCCTTCACGTCGATCCAGAACTGGTCGGCGGCCGCCATCGCCGCGCCACTGCGCCAGGCCAGCTTGCCCGACTCGATGGCGCTGCTCACGTGCAGGCCGAAGATGGCGTCGACCTTCGGGTCGTCCAGCACGCCTTCGGCCACCATCTGCTTGGCGCCCCACATGTTGCTGCCGTCGGGCTCGATGTCGGCCGGCGTCTCCTCGGCCGGCTGGAAGATGAACTTGACCGATCCCGGCAGCTGCGCCTTCATGCCCGCCAGCACCTCGGCCGTGGCCATCAGGATCGCCACGTGCGTGTCGTGCCCGCAGGCATGCATCACATCGACCTCCTTGCCGAGGAACTGGCCCTTGGCCTTCGATGCGAAGGGCACGTCGACACGCTCCTTCACCGGCAGCGCGTCCATGTCGGCGCGCAACGCGACCACCGGCCCGGGCCTGGCGCCCTTCAGCAAGCCGACCACCCCGGTCTTGGCCACGCCGGTCCTGACGTCGAAGCCGAGCTTGCGCAGGTGGTCGGCCACCAGCTTCGCCGTGCGCGTCTCGTAGTTGCCGAGTTCGGGGTGCTGGTGGATGTCGCGGCGCCAAGCGATCAGCTGGGCCTCGACCGCCTTGGCGCGCGTGTCGATCTGCGCCTGCAGCGATGCCGCGGCATCGGTGGCGCCCGCGCCCTGCGCCATGGCGGCCGTGGCGCACGACGCCAGGGCGACGGTCCACAACGGGCGCAGCAGGCTGGCGGGGCGGCGGGATGTGGCAGGTTATCTTGTCATGTCTTCCTTTCGAATGGGAGGGGGTCCGGTGTCCGATCCCGGCTCGCGTCACGTCCCGGCAACGCGATGCGTCGCCGGAACGGGCGCCTCTTATGATCGACCTTTTTCACAATCGAGGGACCCCATGTCTGTTTGGATGAAAGCGTTGCGCGTGGTGGCCATCGTCTGGGCACTGGCCGCGGTCATCGGCATGGGACAGGCCGTCCGTCCCTCGATCGAGGGCCAATCCATGCTGGCCGACTGGGCCAAATCCTTCGGCTGGCTGGTGGGCCTGCAGCTGCACTGGACCGGCAGCGAGACGGCCGAGGGCATGCGCGCCCTGCTCATGCGCAGCGTGCTGCAGGTGCTCTTCTACTTCGGCTGGATCGGCGCGCTGCTGGTCACGCGCGCACGGCGCAAGGAGGGCGACTTCGGCGTCTTCGAGCGGCACACCGGCATCCGGTAGAACCGCCACGGCGCGCGATCAGTTCCTGAACTTGCGGGTCAGGTCCTCGACGCGGGGCCCGCCGGCCTCGGCGCCGCTGGAGACCTTGATGATGCTCAACGTCCGCTCGGCGCCGGCTTCGAGCGTGGCCTGATGGACCGCCTGCAGGAGCGGCCAGATCCTCTCGGGCGGGCCCTCCACCACCGTGCCCAGGCCATGGACTTCGTAGCGCAAGCCGGACGACTGGATGACGGCGATGGCGGCATCGACATGCTTGTAGCGATCGGCGGCGGTGCCCGCCGGCCGGGGAATCACCTGGATCTCGGCCAGCACATGCCCGCTCGGGGTCGGTGCCACGGGCGTGGAGGGCGCGGGCTGGGCCCAGCTCGCGCCACAGGCCAGGAGCGACAGGGACACGAGCGCGGGGCTCAGACGGCGCAGAGGCGAAGACAGTGGATACGTCATGGAAGAACTCATGGGGGGCACCGGGTGGGCGAGCACTCGAGGCTCGCTTCCCCGGGCAGGGATCGCCCGGATCGGGTCCGGGGAGACTATCTCAGTCGGCGTGCCCTGCTACGCCGGATCCTCGCCAGCACCGCACGGGTCGGATGCCTTCCCCGTGCGACGCTCACCGCCAGGTCGAAGCCCCGCTGAGCAGCCGCGCCTCCCGGCCATGACGAGCGGACCGCGGCCAGGCCGATGTCCTGGAGACGCCGGCCCTGGCCGATGGCCAGCGCGGTGTCGAAGGCGGCACGCGCCAGCGCGCCCCCCGGCAACGCGCAGCGCGCGGCGGCCACCACCGCGTCGGTGATGGGACGGCCGTCGGCGAGGGCATGCGCCGCACCCAGCGCGGCGGCGACCCCCGTGCCGACGCCGGGAACGAAGGGCGCCACCATCTGGACGAACCGCAGCTGGTCGCGCACGTCGGCGATGCCCGCCCGCGCCGCGCCGTCGAGCGCGCTGGCGAGCCGGTCCCCGCGCAACACCGACCGTCCGGCATCGAAGGCGAACCGGCCGAGCGCCGTGGGCAGTGCCGCGCGCGATGCCACGGCCGAGGCCGCCCAGGAACAGGTCGGGTTCGAGCTCGGCCTGGTCGAAGGGCGGGTGGTGGAATCCATCGTCGAGCCGGGTCGTGGAGTTCATGGCGCGCATCCTTGGTCCTCGGGGGCCTTCGCAACGTTCGTACCCGAACGCCCTGCGGCAAACGGATCGCGTCGAACACTCCCGGACGGGCTTCGCGACAACGCTCGACGCTCGTCCGGCGCGGGGCCGCGCCGCCGAAGCATGCTTCGCCGCCACGATCCCGCGCCGGCCACGCAACGAAGCGCCCTTCGCTGCGAAGCACGGGTTTGCCGGCATTCCGGACGCATCCGCGCATGGCATGGCGATTGCGAAGGAAAGCCCATGAACACGGCTTCCATGAACCATCGACTGGTGCAGTACAGCCCCGAGCTGGAAGGCGGCGAGGACGCTTCCGACCATCCACCCAGCGCGGTGGCGATCCGGTTCGCGTCCGACGCGGAGACCTTCAACGAGGGGCTGGTGATGGAGTTCGCCGCCGAGCTGCTGGAGGCCGGCAGCACCCCGGCGTTCGACGACGCGCTGCGGCGCCTGATCCTGCGCGCCACCCCGTCCTCGTCGCGCTCACCGGCGCCCGGCGTCACGCAGGCGCTGCGGGGCCGGCTGCTCGAGGTCGCGCTGGGTGCGTTGCCCTTCGCGGGCCGCACGCTCGGCGTGCCGCCCGGCGACCCGATGCCATCCGGGTCGTCCGGGCCCGTCGCGCGACCCGCGGGCCAGACCATCGCCGGCGCCGCGCGGGCCTTCGGTCTCGAACTCGAAGGCCTCAGTCCCGAGGACAAGGAGTTCGAGCTCGCCAAGGCCTTCGTGCGCCTGACCTCCGACGCGGTCGCCCAGGCGGCGGCCGCGCCGGGATCGCAGCGACCGCGCGACATCGCGTCGCGGGCCGTCGCCAGGGCCGCTTCCCGTCACGCCCCGGGCCTGCTGCGCCCGGCGCTCGACCCTCGCCATCCTCTTTCCAACCACCGCAAGGAGCCCACCATGCACGACATCGATCGGACCCAGCTGGAGCACGCGAACGAACAGTCCGAGTTCGGAGAAAACGAATGGTCGCCCGAGGGCACGTTCAGCGAGAACGAGGAGGCCGAGCTGGCCACCGAACTGCTGTCGGTGAGCAACGAGGGCGAACTCGACCAGTTCCTCGGCGCCCTCCTGAGCCGCGCCACCCAGGCCGCCGACGGCTTCGTGCGGTCGCCCGCCGGACAGGCCGTCGGCGGCGTGCTCAAGGGCGTCGCCAAGAAGGCCTTGCCACTGGCCGGCACGGCCATCGGTTCCTATTTCGGCGGACCGCTGGGCGCCAGGATCGGCGCGGGCGTGGCCAACGCGGCCGGCAACGCGCTCGGACTGGAGAGCGAGATGGCGAGCGAGGACCGCGAGCTGGAAGGCGCCAGGCAATTCGTCCGCATCGCGGGCCAGACCGCGGCCGGCGCCGCCGGCGCGCGACCGGGCACCGACCCGCGCGCGGCGGCCCAGCAGGCCGCCCTGGCCGCCGCCATGCGGCATGCCCCGGGCCTGCTAGGCGCCGGTGCCGGCACGCCGTCCAGGCCGCCGTCCCCCGGCGCGGGCGCCGGTGCGGCCGGCGGCGCGAGCTCGGGCCGCTGGCTGCGGCGCGGCAACAAGATCGTCCTCTACGGCGCATGAACGCCATGGCCATCGGCGCCTACCCCACCTCGATGCTGTCGCAGGAAGCGCATGCGCTCCTCACGAGGCTCGCCCGCGTCCGGCCCTTCGCGCTGGTCGAGCCGATGGTGCCGGCGGCCAACCTCCTGCCGGCCGCTCAGATGGCCATCGACACCCATCTCATCAGCGGCCGGCGCGAGTTGCGCCGCATGGTGCGCGCCTTCATCGCCTGGCTCCACGGCCCGGCGGCGGGACGGGCGACGGCGGCCGAGGCGCAGCGCCGCTTCACCTACCTGCGGCTCAAGTTCAATGCGGTGCTGACGCAATTCGACCTGTTCAACGACGTCATCACGCAGCGCAGCGAGAGCGAGAGCGGCGTGTGGCTGTCGGGACTCGACGTGGTGTCGGCGGATGCGCTGTCGCTGCCCGGCGCGTACTACGAGGCACCGCCGATCGTCTGCTACCTGGATCGTGGGCCGGGCGCGGCCATCCGCCGCGCGCGCACGCGCCTGCCCGGCGGCGGCGAGAACCCGGTCGCGGTGATCCGCGTGCCGCGCGAACGCATGATCGGCAGCGGCATCGCGTCGTCGCTGGTCCACGAGGTCGGCCACCAGGCCGCCGCCCTGCTCGACCTTGTGGCCTCGTTGCGGCCGGTGCTGCGCGGCCTGCAGCACGGCGCCGGACCCAACGCGCTGGGCTGGCAGCTGCTGGAGCGCTGGCTGTCGGAGATCGTCGCGGACTTCTGGTCGGTGGCCCGCATCGGCATCGCGGCACCGCTTGGCCTGATCGCCGTCGTGAGCCTGCCGCGCGCCTTCGTGTTCCGGCTCAACGTCGACGATCCGCATCCGGTGCCATGGATCCGCGTGAAGCTCAGTTGCGCGATGGGCGAGGCGCTCTATCCGCATCCGCAGTGGGGGCGGCTCGCCGCGCTGTGGGAGGCCTTCTATCCGCCGCGCGGGCTCGACGCCGGATCGCTGCGGTTGCTGGAGCGCCTGCAGGCCATCCTGCCGGCCTTCGTGACGGTGCTGGCCGAGCACCGCCCGGCCGCGTTGCGCGGCCGGACGCTGACCCAGGCCCTGCGGGTCGGCGAGCGCCAGCCCGCGCGCCTCATGGCGCTGTACCGGCTGTGGTGCCGCGCTCCCGAGCGGATGTACGACGCGCCACCCACGCTGGTCTTCGCGGTGATCGGCCAGGCCCGCTCGGACGACCGGCTCAGTCCGCAGGACGAGGCGGTGCTGCTAGGCAGATTGCTGACGCACTGGGCACTCGCCAGCACGCTCGACACCTCGTCGGCCTGCGCCGCGGCGACGGGAGCCGGTCGCGCAGGCCCGACGCCCGACCTCTTCCATCCCGATCGTCGATCGACCCCCACCCAAGGAGAACGCCATGAGCACGCAATTCGATAATCCCGGCGACGAGCGCAAGGCATCCATCGTCGTCCAGGTGAACGACGGCAACGAACAGGGCGCGGCCGTCAGGCATGCCCACATCGCGCTCCACCAGGCGCCCAGGGACTTCGATCCGGAGGGCTTCGAGGCGGCGGGCGGCCTGCCGGCCGGATTCAAGCTCCTGGACCAGCAGCCGACCGACGAGCACGGCCGCCGCTCGTTCGGCGGCCTGCGCGGTGGCCACTACCTGCTGACGTACCTGCACGTGCCCACGACCGCCGGCAGGCTGGTGCGGGTCGATGCCGGTGGCACGGCCACCGTGCATCTCGCGCCGGACATCCGCGCCAGGGTCGCGACGGCCATCGAGTCGGAGGAGGCCGAGCGGCTCTCCCGGCCGCCGCGGGCCGGCGATGTCGCGGTGTCGACGCTGGACATCGCGCGAAACCTGCATGCGACGGTGCTCGTCTCGCCGCCTCCCGGGGCCGTGCGACTGCAGGAGGGCTGGCCGGCGCATTACTCGTCCTTCCTCTTCAATGCCGGGCACCTGCGTCGCACGTGGATCTTCCGGCTGCCCCTGGACCGCGGGCACCACCCGGCGAAGGACTACGGCACGCCGCCGACGAACGCGCTGGCCGAGATCGAGCACGACGACGACCTGCACGTCGCGCAGAAGCTGCCCGTGCCCATCAGCGGCCACATCGGCGTCTCCCTCACGCGGACCGAGACCGCGTCGACCGGCGACCTGTCGCTCTGGACGGCCATCCGCAGCGGCACCGAAGCACTGCAGTTCAACAACTACCTGCACTTCATGGACCTGCTGTTCGGCGACGACCGGCAGGCCGCACCGGGGCGTTTCTCGGCCGAGAGGAAACTGTTCCATCAGATCAAGAACAAGCGACTCCTGCCGTTCTCCGACACCGATGCCTACCGGGTCCTGAAGGCGGCGACCGAGGCCTTCGTGATGGTGAACTGCGCCGTGCTGCGGTCGCCGGATTTCGATCAGGTCGACGACAACGACTACCTCGCCCGCCGCGACCTGCCCGGCTTCGAGGAGCACGGCGGCATCGACGCCGCCTTCGAGCACTACCTCGAACCCCTGGGCGCGCAGGGCCGGCGGCGGGTGTTGCCCTACCTCGCGCTGGTACGCCGCAAGCTGCCCGACATCGCCGTCCTGCAGGACGACCAGGATTCGGACAACCTGCGCGTGGGCTTCCTGCAGGACAAGCTGGGCAACCCGTGCCTGGTCGAGCTGATCTGGTCCTACTGGCTCGAGGAAGGGATGCTGGTGCAGACCATGAACGCGGTCACGCGGCGCTTCCAGAACATCCGCTCGCCGTCCACGCCCGACCCACTGGCCAACCTGGAGATCGATCCGCTGCGGCCGCTGAACAACATGCTGTGGGGCTACCTGCAGGACGAGCAGCACCGCCTGACGGTCAACCGCCGCAACTACGAGTACGACCACCACTACGGCATCCGTCTGCAGGGCCGGGCGATCCGCACCATGCGCATGGCCGACACGCGCTCGCAGTTCCTGGAGTCCTTCCACCACCTGCTGCGGCTGTGCACGGTGTTCTTCAAGCAGGACGACGACACCACCGTCAAGGCCGATGCCTTCCCGGTGCTGAACGCGCTCAAGGAGGTCCATCTGGTGATGTCCCAGGGCGCCCACAACCAGTTCGGCGACCTGCCCTCCACCGCGCGCATCGAGATGCTGATGCAGCAGTGGCTCCTGGCGCGCCCGGAGTTCCGCGAGTTCCTGCCGACGCGCATCATGGTGGCCTATCCGGAACCCTGGATGGACCGCGTCGACGCCATGAAGAAGCTGCAGGGATGGACCGACACGAGCGTGGTGCACTTCCGCAACCTGGCGATCTTCGGCGAGCAGCTCCTGCTGGGCATCCGCTATGGCGCCTGGAGCGAGGTCTTCGAGTCGAGTCAGGCGTTCAACTGGGCGCGCTTCTGGCGGCCGCAGATCCAGGGCTACAACCACGCCTACCGGGCCGCCACCGGGGTCGAGCTCAGCGGCGAGACCAGCGACAAGGAGGCGGATGCGATGCTGCCCTCCCTGCTGCTGCAGAAGCGCCTGGCCGCCCAGCAGCGCAGTGCCTGAGGCGGGCCGTGCCATGCTCGACTTCACCTCCTCGCTGTACCTCGGGTTGCGCCACCCGAGCGCCGGTCTGCGGCCCTGGGAGGCCCTGACGCTCGGACGTCCGGCCGCCCTGCGCCCGCCGCCCGGCGCCGCCGAGGTCGGCATCCGGCTCGCCGACCTGCAGGGCTGCGAGGCCAGCACGCTGCTGCCTTCGACCCTGCACCTGTTCTTCGACCTGTTCGGCATGCTGGGCCGGCAGGACACCACCATCTACATCGAGGCGACGACCTATCCGATCGCGGAGTGGGGCGTCCAGCGCGGGGCGCCCGCGGGCACGCCGGTGCGGACCTTCCCGTCCGGCGACGCCATCGAGCTGGAACGGCTCATCACGCGCGCGGCGGCGCGGTGGCACCGGCCGCTGATCGTGTGCGATGCGATGCGGCCGGGTTGCGACCGGCAACCGCCCCTGGCGCGCTATGCCGCGCTGGCCGCGCGCCACGATGGCTTCCTGGTGATCGACGACACCCAGGGCCTGGGCGTGTTCGGACACGGGGCCCGGCACGGCTGCCCCTGGGGCATCGGCGGCGGCGGATCGTTGCGCCACCACGGCCTGGCGGGGCCCCGGATCATCGTGGGCGCGTCGCTCGCCAAGGGTTTCGGCGTGCCGATGGCCGCACTCTCGGGCAGCCGGGCGCTGGTGCGGTTCTTCGAGGCGCGCAGCCAGACCCGCGTGCACACCAGCCCGCCCTCGGTGGCGATGATCCATGCGGCGTGGCACGCGCTGACGATCAACCGGCGCTGCGGCGATGCGCTGCGGCTGCGGCTGCTGCAGCGCGTGCGCCAGTTCCGCGAGCGGATCGCCCGCCTCCCGCTGTCGGCGACCGGCAACGAATTCCCGGTCCAGTCGCTGGTCGCCGCCCGGGGCATCGACGCGGCGGCACTCCATGCGGGATTGCTGCGGCGCCGCGTGCGCACCGTGCTCCAGCGCGATGCCGACACCGGGGCCGCGCGTCTGGGCTTCATCTTCACCGCCGCGCACACCAGCGACTGCATCGACCGTGCCGTGGACGCGCTCGCGCAAGCCCTGCGGGCCCTGCGACCCCCCGCCCTCGCCAGCGCCGGCACCTTCCTGGAGACATCATGAACGCACCCACCGCCTTCGATCCGATGCCCGTCGGCGCCGAGTTCGAGACCGCGACCGAGGAATTCGAGCGGACCGGGTTCCGCCGTGGCGCTGCGTCGCGCCAGGGCCGGGCCCGCCAGGGACCGCCGCGCCGGGCCGCCACGCCACTGCGCCGGGCCCCGCCACCACGCGGAGGCCTGCCCGACACCCCGCCCCCGAGGCGCGCGCGACCACCGCGATCCCCGCGCTCCCGTGGCGCCCATGCGGCATGGTGGCCCTGGGGCATCGATCCGATGCCGTTCGGCCAGGGCGCGCTCTATCGACGTTGCGTCCAGAGCTGCCTCGCGGCCGGCGCACCGGCGAGCGCCGCGGCGCCGCCGGACGCGCCCGTGCCCGAGCCCGGACCCGCGGCGACGGCCGCGACCAGCGACGGCGCCACGGACGACGCTGCCGATTCCAGTTCCCCAGACCAGGAGATGACCATGCACAAGCCGAGTTGCCAATGCCCCCGATGCGCTCCGGACGCGCGGGCATTCGAGTTCATGAATTTCGAGCCGCGCCGAGCCGGGACCTTCGAGGGCGAAGGCGGGCAGCAGGAGTTCGAGGAGGAAGGCGAGCAAGCGTTGGCGGACGAGAGCCAGTACGAGGGTCCTGGCGAACAGGAAGGCGGATACGAGGGAGAAGCCCAGGCAGAAGACGAGGAAGAAGGGGAAGACGAGGGCGGAAGTGAATACGAAGGTGGCTTTCCCTGGCGGGAGGCGGGGCGGCCCGAGGGCCTCTTCAGCGAGAGCGAGGAGATCGCGCTCGCCGCCGAGTTGCTCTCGGTCACCAACGAAGCCGAGTTCGAGCAGTTCATGGGCAGCCTGTGGAAGGGGATCCGGAAGGTCGGCTCCACCGTGGCACGGGCCGCCAGGCCGTTCGCGGGCGTGCTCCGCTCCGTCACCAAGGCGGCGCTGCCGTTCGTGGGCGGCGCGCTCGGCTCGCTGATCCCGATACCGGGTGTCGGCACGGCCGTGGGCACCGCGCTCGGCGGCGCGCTGAGCAAGGCCCTCGAACTGGAATACGGCACGCTCGAAGCGGAGGACAGGGAGTTCGAGATGGCCCGCAGTGTCGTGCGCATCGCCGGCACCGCGGCCCGCAACTTCCAGCCGCCGCCCCCCGGCGGCGACATCCAGGCGGCCGTGCAGTCGGCCATCACCGACGCGGCACGCCAACACCTCCCCGGCTTCCGGTCGCAGCGCGGATCGCCAGCGGCGGCCATGAGCGGAACCTGGGTCCGCCAGGGCGGCAGGCTGCTCGTGCTGGGCGCCTGAGCGGCGAGCGGCACCTCCACCCCGTCGAAGGGAAACATCATGATCGAGAAACTCAACTCGCCGGACACCCGCTTCGAGATCCTGCCACCGGCCATGCCGCCCCTGCAGGGCGAGTCGGGACCGGGCGATGCGATGGGACGCATCGGCGACGGCATCGTCGACCTCACCGCCGGATCCGACAAGTCCGTGCGCAAGGGCGCGCGCGACATGACCAAGGTCCGGGCCCTGGTGCTCCACCAGATGGCGTGCTGCTTCCAGCGCAAGCAGCCCCTGCGCGACTACCTCGGGCTCAAGGCCCATTTCGCGATCCTCCCGGATGGCAGGATCCTCAAGATCCATCCGCTCGAGCAGCTGATCTGGGCGTCGAACGGCTTCAATGCCGCAAGCGTCGCCGTGGAGTTCGCGGGCAACTTCCCCGATGTCCGGGGCCGGTGGTGGCAGGGCGACAAGTACGGCCGCAACCGCGTCACGCCCGCGCAGATCGAGGCCGGTCGGCGGCTCGTGCGGCACCTGGTCCGCACGATCGGCCTGCACACCGTGCTGGCGCACCGCCAGTCGAGCGCAACGCGCGAGAACGATCCCGGGCCGGACATCTGGTCCGGCGTCGGGCAATGGGCGGTCGATACGCTGGGCCTGAAGGACGGTGGTCCCGGCTTCAAGGTCGGCAATGGCCATCCGATCCCGGACGCGTGGCGCACCTGGGGCCGCCCCGGGCTCGCGGCGCCGGCGAAGGAAGCCGAGTCCGGCGAGTCGGCCGAAGCGGGTGAATCCGGTGCATCCGGTGAATCGGGCGAGTTGGGCGAATTGGGCGAATTGGGCGAATTGGGCGAATTGGGCGGATCGGGCGGATCGGGCGAGACCGAACAGGAAACCTGGCTCGGCCCCGTCACTGCCACGCTGCGGTGGTCCGACCGGCCGCTGACCTACGCCCAGGTCGCCCGGGTTCGCGACCATGGCGGCGTCTACATCGCGCTGCTCAAGCCGCCGGGCGGAAGGATCAGCATCCTCAAGGTCGGCCACACGGGCACTTTCGCGCGCCGCATGACGGATCGGCAGTATGTCGAGCTCAACCGCCAGCACCCGCGCGACCTGCATTTCTACCTCGCCGAAGTGCGCGGCACACGCGGCGCGAAGGGCATCGGCGGCGTGGTCCAGATGGTCGAGCTCGCGCTAGCCCGGCTCCTGCGGCGATCGGGCCACCTGACGGGCCGACAGTTGCCCAGGGCGCCCGTGACGACCAGCGGCCCGGTCCGGATCGCCAACGTCCTGCCGCCCCGGCTGCCCGGCCTGCTGAAGGCGGACCTCCTGACCACCGCATTGCGCGCCAGCAAGGACCAGGGCGATGCCTTCCCATCGGCATCGACCATCGCGCCCGGGCGGCTCGAGCTGCCGTCGAACTTCAAATGGGAGGCCGAAGGCGCCTGGACCTGAAGCGCGCGACGGCCGCGGACCGCTCAGTCCGGGGGGCCCGATGCGCCCACCTCGCGCTGGCTCGCGCGGCGCAGCTGCAGGGCACGGTCGGTGACGCCCAGGCGCGCCGCGGCACGCTGCAGGTTGCCGCCCTCGCGCTCCAGCGCCAGTTCGATGGCGAGCTCGGTCGCCGCCTGGCCGATGTCCTTCATGCCGATGCCCAGTTCCACCGCCACGCGCACGGCGGTGCGAAAACTGCTCTCCGGCCAGGGCCGGGTCGTGCCATCGTGGCCGACACGGTCGTCCTCGGGAATGTCGCCGATCGTCAGGGGACCCCTGCCGGCATGGCGATGGCAGATGCGCGTCACCAGTTGGCGCAGGTCACGCACGTTGCCCGGATAGTCGCGCGTGAGCAGGAACTCCCGCACCGTGTCGTCGATGGCGATGTCGGCACCGGGTGGGAAATGCTGCTCGACGAAGTGTCGCGCCAACGGAAGGATGTCGTCCCTGCGCTCGGACAGGGTGGCGGTCCGGCATTGCCAGCCCGCGATCCGGTAGAAGAAGTCGGCGCGGAAGCTGCCATCGACCATGCCGCGTTCGAGATCGCGATGGGTCGCCGACACCAGTCGGAAGTGGGTGGTCTGCCAGGTGTTGCTGCCCACGCGCTTGTACTTGTGCTCCTGCACCACGCGCAGCAGTTGCGCCTGCAATGCGGGACTCAACTCGCCGACCTCGTCGAGGAACAGGGTCCCCTTGTCCGCCAGTGCGAACGCGCCCTCGCGCGCGTTCATGGCACCGGTGAAGGCGCCGCGATCATGACCGAAGAATTCGCTGCCGGAGAGCTCGGGCGACACCGTCGTGCAGTCCACCACGACGAAGTCGCTCTTGTCCTCGCGGGTGTCCAGATCATGGATCAGGCGGGCGACCAGTTCCTTGCCGGTGCCGCTCTCGCCGGTGATCAACACCGACGAAGAGGTGAAGGCAGCCACCTCCACGATGCTCCGCACGATGCGACGCCATGCCGGACTCGAACCGATGAGGGTCTCGCGCACGCGCACGGAGTCGAGCACCTGCGCCACGGCCGACCAGCGTCGGAGACGGCAGGCGACATCGTCGGCCGCCCTTGGCAGGCAAGGCCACTGCAGGACGTCGAGCGCGCCCGCGTCGATGATCGACCAGATCACCGGACTCGGCAGACGGCCGGGTCCCACCGAGAGTGCCAGGACGCCCGCGCCCTCGTCGGCACGGCGCACCGTGGCGAGCACCTGCTCGTCGACGACATCGAACACTACGACACCCAGGGGACCGGTGCCTCCACCCGGCGAACTGCCGGGCGCGCAGAGGCCGATGCCCGCCTCCTCCAGCAGAGAGATGATCCTCGCGCGCGGCCCGGGTCCGACCGCCGCGGAAAACTCGATCCATGTCCGCAATGACATCGACTCCCTCCTCCGTCCGCACTGCGACCCTCCACAGGCGCAGGTACAGCCTCAGACGATGGATGGCACCGCCGTGCCAGGACGGATCGGATCCGTGCGGGTGGCGATGCATGGAGAAGGACATCAGTCTAATTGCATCCGATGCGACGACACATCATCTGAAGAGTGGAGTGCCGCGTGATCGCGGCATGGTGTCGCACTACCTGCCGCGGTTGTCACGTCCATTGTCGTCATCGCGATGCTGGACATTCTTCAGGACGCCCGCCGCGAACCACGCGCCGGGCGCCGCCGGCGCGCCGGTGCCGGCATTCGCGGCCGTGACGGTGCGGACCAGCAATACGGGCCGATTGTCGATCGAGTCGCCGCAATTGGCCTGCGGGGTGGCACCACTCGCATTGGTCAAGGCGCTGTCCAGCCTGAAGTTTCCATCCGGATCCAGTTCGACGAACTCGGAGTTGTAGGGAATGGTCTGCAGCGCACCCGCCACCGCGCCCGGAGCCGGGGCATCGCGGCAGAACAGCGAGATCACCATCCGCCTCGGACCACCGCGCGTGCCGACGTTGTCGGTGCCACCCAATACCAGCCCCTGTACCACCGCGCGGATGCGACCGTCGTAACCGATGTCGACCTTGAGCGATTCGACCGGCCAGGGCGCGCCTCCAGGGGCGACACCCGCGACCACGTTGGCCACGGGTGATGGATTGGGCACCGGTGGCACGCCGGCGGGACCGGCACGCAATGGCTCGGAGCCGATGCCTCGATCGAACCTGAACATCTCGACGGCGGTGGCCGGCGTGGCGGCGAGCAGCAATGTGCAGGCAATGGCCGCGGCGGTGAGGGCGTGTGTTTGATGGAGCATGGCTTTTCCTGATTGCGATGTTGTCTCAGATTTTGAGGAAGGCACTCTTGCATGCCAATGCGTATTCGATTGGCAGCGAATTGCTTATACGCGCCATGCTTCCAGTGCATTGTCACTGCTCGTAAGGTCATGCAGCATTCCCGCACGGGAGTTCCGCGATGACTCCATGGCCGACTGCTACAGCATCGGAGCGTGTCTCCTGGATGTAACGAGCCCATGAGTGGGCCGCCGGCACGCTTACCATTATCGAAAAGATCTCATTCTTTCTGATGATGAGTCATCGAGCGAATCATTCAATGACTGCATTCGAAATCAATGAGTTCTTGGGCTCCATGCATTGACTCGGTGGTCATCTCGATGTGTGGGGCTTTACGATGTAACCATCGATAGGCTCTCGGTCCATTGGACGGCCTCGTGATTCTTCAAGCCGAGTTTCTTCGGCTCGACCATTGGGATCGCAGGGGCAGGCTCAGCTGCCGACAGCTTGACCGTCCGTGCGGTGGTCTGATCCCGCCTCGCAAGCCACTGCGGCGCCATCGAGCCGGCGGATGAGTCGCGCGCCGCCGAAGTCCAGGCTGTCGGCCGCTGCCACCTCGGGTTGGTGCCCCATCCGCCGCAGTTCCTCGACCACGTCGGCCGGCACGGTGTGCTCCATCGTCAACACGGCCATCGCCGTTGATGCGCCAGCGCGGCGCATCGGAGCAGGCCTGCGGGTTGAGCACCCATCACGCCGAAGGCCATGTGCGGACGACCCGCACGCATCATGAATGCCGTGATGATGCCGGGCATCGGCCGCTTGCCGCCGGCCACTTCAGTGGAATGCCTGCGGTGGTGACGAATCCCATGCCCCGGTTGGGCAGCGAGATGCCGGTACCCGGGCACGCTCGGTTCGTCGGCGATCGAAGCCAGCCCGCACGCGATCCTTTCACACTCGATGGTGATGACACCGGTCGCCGCATCGATGGTGCCGAATTCCGCGTGACCGACGTGCAGGCTCTCGTCCAGCGGGGTCGCCGCCGCGTCGCCGATGCCGGCCACCGAGTCCCCAGGGCGTCGAGCATGTCGGCAAGGTCGACGAGGGCCACCCTGAGGCGTTCGGCCGCTCGGCGTCGCATGCACGGCATCGCGCGATCCGTCGGCCGCGAAGGGCGCTCTCGGTCGCATGGACCCGCTCGAACAGGTCGACACAGCCCTGGTCCTGGGCGTCGAGCAAGGCATCGGCCACGGTGCGGCCGTCAGGACTCGGCGGAGCACGTCGGCGTTGAAGTCAGCGGCTTTCGGCGCGGCGCCGCGCACCGGCAACTCCAGGGTGGCGGGTTGCGGGATCCAACCGCCTCCGCACAGGCGGCTCCATTCGAGACCCGCGGTGAGTCCGGCCACCGGGGATCGGCGCGCGAGACTGATAATGGCGGACAGCTGATTGAGGGTGGGCATGGGTTGGCAGGCTCACTTCTACTCGTTGATGTGGCGTCGGCCGAGCATCCGTCCGGGCGCGAGGGCGCTCGTTTCGTCGGCATCTCGCGCCCACAGACGGCTCAGTCGCGGGCCTGGGCGACCGGATCAGATCGACGGCCCCGGGGCGGCGGCCCGGCGGCGGTGCCGCCATCGCACCGCGGGGTGGATGTCAGTTGAATCGCGTGACGAGGGTCACGCGGAACGAGCGGGGCTCGATCGGATGGAAATGGACATCGCCGACGGCGGCGGTCTCGTTCCTCAGACGCGACTCGTAGTAGTAGTCGATGGCCGAATTCCTCCGGTTGGTCAGGTTGAAGCCTTCCAGCTCGATGCGGGTCGACCTATCGATGCGCCAGCCGATGCGGCCGTTGAGCGTTGCCGTGCCTGACGAGCGCACGCTGTCGTCCTCGACCAGCGGACGCGGCCCGAAGTAGCGCAGCTGCAGGGCGCCGTAGAACGGACCGACGCGGTCGACGGCCAGCGCGATCGACGCCACGCCCTCCACGGCGCCGGGGATGTGGTCGCCGGCCGGGTCGAAGCCCCGGAAGCGAGCCTGCGCGAAGGCCACGTCGGCATCGACGGTGAGCCAGTCGGTCGGCTTGTAGTAATTGGAGAACTCGACGCCCGTGCGGCGGCTCGGGCGGCCCGCGAAGGTCGTGCCGGCGTCGCCCGCGAACACCAGCTCCGAGGCAAAATCCAGCCGGTAGAGCGAGAACGAACTCTGCAGGCCGCGCACGAACTCGCTCCGCACGCCGACCTCGGCGCCGCGCGAGCGCACCAGCGGCGGCACGCGATCGGCCGGATCGCCGGTCTTGGGGTCGACGGCAATGGTGGTGCCACGGGCGTCGTTGCTGTGGAACCCGGTGCCGGCATTGAGGTAGTACTCGGTCTTCGCCCATGGCCCGAAGACCAGGGCAAGCTTGGGACTGACGATGCCATCGCGCGCCCGGCCGGAATTGAGCGCCTCGTCGCTGGCGACCTTGAAGCGATAGTGGTCCGCGCGCAGGCCGGCAACGGTGCGGAACCAGTCGCTCCAGTAGGTGGTGTTGTCGGCGTAGACGCCCAGGCTGCCCTCGACGATGTGGTCGCGCCGCGTGGTCGACAGGCGCTCGCGCGCCACGGTCGAATGCAGCGCGTTGCGGATGTTGTCGTTCTCCAGCTGCAGTCCGACCGTGGTCTGCGAGGCTTGCCCGATGCCATGCGCCTGCCAGCTGTGGGCCACTTTCAGGCCGGTGGTGAGGCGCCGGTCGGGCTGGTTGAACTGGTCGCCGTTGACCGGATCGTCGAGGAAGTAGGTGAAGTTGGAGTACAGGTCCAGTCGCTGTTGCACCACGTAGGCATTGACGCGCGTCGTGCCGGCCGCTGTGGTGCCGCGCCACTCGCCCGAGAGGCTGTGACGGCTCGCCGTGCCGCCGTCGGTCGGGTCGACCGCGCCGAAGCGCGACAGCGCGCCACTCGCCACCGCGCGCGCCGGGATCTGGTCGGTGGCATTCCATTTCGCGCCATAGGCCATAGCGGTGACGTTGAAGCCGTTGGCCGCGTCGCCCCGGCTGTAGCGCAGCACGCCGTTGAGCTTGCGGTAGTCGTCCGGATGGACGAAGGGCCCGTCGTTCTTCATCACCTCCAGGGCATAGAGCAGGCGGCCGTCGCCGGGTCCGACCTGGGGCGAGTCGGCGATGAAGGCCCGCCGATGGCCGCGCTGGCCGAAGCCCAGGCTGGCGATGCCGCGGTCGAGCCGGTCGGCATAGCGCAGCGACACAGCCCCGGCCGAGGCGAAATCGCCATCGGACGCGTCGTATGGCCCCTTGCGATAGCCCAGCGTCGTGACCAGCTCCGGCATCAGGAAGTTCAGGTCGGTCCAACCCTGGCCATGGGCATGGCTGCGCTGGTTGACCAGCACGCCATCCACCGTCGTGCGCAGATCGGTGCCGTGATCGAGGTTGAAGCCGCGCAGGTAGAACTGGTTGGCCTTGCCCTCCCCGCTGTGCTGGCTGACGATCAGCCCCGGCGTGACCTCCAACAATTCAGCCGCCCGATAGACGGTGCGGGCCTCGAGCTGCTCGCGCGTCACGATGCCGACGTTGGCGGAATCGGCGATGCCCAGTTGGCTGGTCCGCGAGCCCTCGACGTCGACCGCGGACAGGGTCGCGGGCTCCGCGCCATCTGCCGGCCGTGGCATCTGCGCCTGGGCCGCACCGGCCAGTGCCATGGCGACGAGCGCGGCGGCCGAGGCAGCGCCGGGTGTGGGACCGGCCCCGCGGCGGCGGTGGATGCGGGTATGGATGCGGGACGTGTTCGAAGGCATGGAGGTTCTCCGGAAGGCGGCCACGCGACGGCCGGCTTCGATCGATGAGGCGATGGGATGATGGGGGGCGAGCAGGGCTCGGACGCGCCTCGAAGGACGCGATGCGGCGATGCGGCGCCAGGGCGAGGCGCCTCGATACCCGCGCTCGGGCGGGTACGGATCAGTCGCGGCTCGGCGGCCGCTCGATGCGGCGCGGGAACGGCGTGGCGAACGACCGGGCGCTGGCCGTGCGCCAGACCTCGTCGCCTGCCACCGCGCGCCGTGGCGACGGCTCGAGGCGACTGGCCTCGGCCGCCGGGGCGAATGCCACGCCGGTGGCCGACGATCCGGTCGGCACGCCGTCGCCATCCGCCGGTGCCTCGAGGTCGACCACGTCGGCGTCGTCCGGGCCATGGCGATGGCGCAGGCCGGCCTCGTGGGCACGGCGATGCGTCGATGCGTCGGATGACGCCGCCGCCCTCGCCGCTTCCGGGTGCTCGTAGTTGGCGCGCCGAAAATCCGTCCAGCCTGCCATCGGATCGTCGGACCGGTGCGGCGACGGCGAGGACGCCACCGCCTGGTGCGCGTGCCTCGACCCGAGCATGGCGGCCAGCGTTGAGGACAGCGCCTGCAGCGGCAGACCGAATGCCAGGCCCACGAGCAGCGCCCACGACGCCACCCAGCGCAGAGTGCGCGCCAGGGCCTGCGGCAGGTCGGTGGACGGTTCCAGTGGCATCGGCGGCATCGGCGGCGGTGGCCGGTCAGGACGAGATCAGCCGCAGGTCGAACACGCGCTCGACTAGCCATAGCGTGGCCAGCGCGATCGCCAGCACCGAGCCGCCGCCGAGCACCATGGCCGGGTAGGCACGCCAGCGCCGCAGCATCAGCAGGAGCGCCAGCACTACGCTCACGATCAGCAGCTGCCCGGCCTCCACGCCCAGGTTGAACTGCAGCAGCGCCGAGGCGAAGCCCAGCGCCGGCAGGTCCAGCTCGCCCAGCACGCTGGCGAAGCCGAAGCCGTGGATCAGGCCGAACAGGAACGAGAACAGCCGGCGCCGGCCACGCAACACCGGATGGAGGTTGTCGAGCGCGGCGACCATGATCGTCAGCGCGATGGCGGGCTCGACGACGCGCGGCGAGATCGTGACCAGCTGGAAGCTCGCCAGCGCCAGGGTGATCGAGTGGGCGATGGTGAACATCGTGACCAGTCCGACCATCGGCCAAACGGCCTCGCACCAGTGCGCGACCGGCTCGCGGACGCCATCGGCGCGACGGCGCAGGACGGCGGGCAGCAGCAGGCAGACCAGGAACAGCACGTGGTCGTAGCCGACCAGGATGTGATGGACGCCATCCCGAAAGAAGCCGGCGCCGGGGGCGCGGGTCGCGGCCGACGGCGCGGTCTCGGTCGCCGGGGCGGCGGTCGCCACGCCGGGCCAGTCGACGACGACGGCGGCGGCGGCCGGATCGAGCGATCGCAGCGACGGCGCCGCGCCGCCCGCTGCGGCTTCGGTGCCGGCGACCCGCATCAGGCCGCGGTGCGTCGGATCGACCTCCCGGAACAGCCGATACTCGATCTCCAGCGTCGATGCCGGTTCGCACCGCGACCGGAATGCCAGCACCAGATAGGCGCCATCGACCCGGTCCTCGACCGCCGCCGGTGCGCCGGATGCCAGCGCGCAGCGTCCCTGCTGCAGACGCAGCCGCGCCAGCGCGTAGGTCTGGATGTCGTCCAGCCGGGTGCGCACCTCGCCCCAGCTCAACCTGCGATCGCCATCGCGATCGAGGTCGAGCACAGCGTCGAGATCGCGCAGGGCGATGTCCAGGCGCAGGTCGAGCGTATCGCCGCCGGTGCCACCGGTGCCACCAGCGACCACACGGCCGATCTGCAGGTAGGCGTCGCTCGCCTTGTGCGCTAGGGCCGGCACCGGCGCGAGGCCGAGCCAGGCGAAACAGACGGCCCAGGCCACGCAGGCCCACCAGCGCGCGAGACGTCGCGGCTCAAAGGATGGCATCGATGCGTGCATCCCGCAGTCCGATGGTCTTCATCAGCGTCCCGACATCCCGCCGTGCCGCATCGTCCCGCGCCGCGACGGCCGCGCGCGCGAACAGCAGCAGGTCGATCGGCTCGCGCTGCAGTCCGACGTTGGCGCGGGCCAGCGCCAGCGCGCGGGTCGCATCGCCCTGCACGTCGAGCGCGAACATCGCTTCCTCGCGCGCATGCGCTGTGGTGGTGCCGGGGCGCAGTGCGGCGGCCTTGAAGCGGGCGCGCAATTCGATGGCTTCGGGCGTTTCGGCCCGGCCCGAGGCGGCATCCGGGGGCCGGGGCCGCGCGCTTGCCAGGCGCAGCAGCACGGCGTCGCTGCGCGGTTCGCGCGCGAGCAGTCCCGCGACCTCGCCCGGACGGTCCTGGCGCAGCAGGAAATCGCTCAGCGCCAGCAGGACGTAACCCGAGCGTTCGGCCTTCAGTGCCTCACGGTAGGCGGCTTCGGCCGCGGCCGGGCGACCGGCGAGCTCCTCCACCTCGGCGATGCTGGTCAGCAGCCACTGGCGCGTGCCGGCGTTGCGCGAGCCCTGCGCCGCGGGCGAGGCGAGCAGGCCCTGCAGCGCCGTGCGGGCCTCCTCGTGCGCGCCGCGCAGGCCCGCGTTCTCCGCCAGGCAGGCGACCTGGTACAGCGGCTGCCCGGCAGGGCCCAGGGCACGGCAGGCCTCGTCGGAGGCGGCATAGCGACCCCGCACGCGCAGGATCGTGGCCAGCGTGATGATCGCCTGGGGGTTCTCGGGCTCGCGCCGGAGCGCCGCCCTCAAGGTCGCTTCGGCGCCATCGAAATCGTGCAGGAACTGGGCCACCGTCGCGTGCATGACCATGACCGAGGCTGGCGTCCCTGGCGCCGTGATCGGCTGCCAGGCCTGCAAGGCGCCGATCGCGTAGCCGGCATAGCGCGCATCGCCCTGCGAGCGGGCCAGCTCCAGGTAGGACCGGGCGACGGCGATCGCGGTGTCGGGATCGCGCGGGCGCTGCGCCAGCTCGCGGCGCAGGCGACGCTCGTCGTTGGCCCAGCCGGCCACGAAGGGCAGCTTCTCGACCACGACATCGTCGCTCGCGGGCACGAGTGGCAGCGCATCGGCCGGCCCGACGAAGGCCAGCCAGACGAGCATCCACGCACGCGCATGACAAAGGAAAAGGGGCCACGCGATTGGCATGGCCCCGGGGCGGGGTCGCACTTTCGGAATGTGAGGATCGATGATCCGGAGGGACCCCGACTAGATCCCGACCGCTTCGGCGGTGTCGTTCTTGGGCGCGACCACGTTGCCCAGCTCGATCGGCTCGCTGGTGTCGAACTGGTTCGCCACCACCTGCTTCACATAGGCGATGAAGCCGTCGCTGCTCTGCAGCGCGGAGGCCGGGATGGTGCCGCCACTGGCAGCCCCGCCCGAGCCGCCGCCGATGTTCGTGGGGCCGCCATCGCCGCCGCCCCCGCCGCAACCCGCGAGCGCCAGCACGCCGGCCGTGGTGATGCAGGCCGCGACGGAGCGCAGTGTCTGAAGTCTGTTGGTCATGATGATCCTGCCGTTCCTTCTGCTCACGGGTAGGTCGTGCCGGCGGCGGCCACCGGGTTGGAATTGCCCGTCAGCGGTGTCGTCAGGTACGGGAAGGTGGTGCCGTAGTTGGCCGCCGTCTTGCGCACGCCATCGGTCAGCGCCAGGCCACCGGCCGGTGCGTCGGCCGGCTTGCAGCCCACCTGCAACGCGTCGGTCGCGCCGGTCAGCACGCACAGCGCGCCCATGCTCACGCGCAACGACAGGTCGACCACATCGTCGGCCGGACGCCGGCCGTTGGGGAATCCGGCGTTGTCGCCACCGGCCACGCCCAGCGGGTTCTGCGCGCCAGCTGCCTTGGCCGCGATCGAGGTGTTGAGACGGAGCATTTCAGCCGGCACCACGTTGGCCGGGCGGTTCAGTCCGGCGATGCCCTGCAGGAAGGCCGCCAGCAGGTCGGTGCGCGGGAAGTTCGTCGGCGCCTTGGCGCTCGGGAACAGCGTCTCGATGACGGCCGGCAGGGCCGGGTTGGTCACGTAGTCGGCGAAGTTGGCGACGTCGTCCTTCGGCTTGGAGGCATTGAAGCGATCCTTGTCGTCGATGCCGATGATGACCTCGTTGACCAGCGGCATGCCCAGGCGCGACACCTGCGCCCACGGGCCACCCTCGATGGAGGCCTTGCCCAAGCCGGTCGCCGGCTTGCCGTTGATCAGCCGACCCTGGCGCACGCTGGCGGTGGTGAAGGCGCCGATGACAGGATCGTTGCCGGCGGTGACGCAGGCGATGGGCAGTTCCATGGCCAGCGTGCTGACATTCTTGCCTTCGAGGTCGTTGTTGTTGCCCCCGGTTTCCGTGCCCAGCGGGTTGAGGTTGATCAGATCGAAGATCTTGCCCACGGCGATGTAGAACGGCTCCTTGCGCTGGCCGACGAAGACGCGACCGGGCGTGGTGCAGCCGGGGATCGCGACGTTGTAGACATGCTGGGCGGCATAGGCGGCATAGCCACCGGCGCCGCCGAACACCTTCTCGCCGATGTTGTCGACCGGCTTGTCGAACTGGGCCTGGCCATTGGCGGCGTTCGTGATCGACGTCCGCGTGCCGCCGCGGCGATCGCCGCGCACGACGTCGACCGTGAAGGTCTCGCGCACATTTAGCGCGGCCGGGTTCACGCCATTGATCGGACCGCTGTTGATCAGCGGGATCTTCACCGACTTGCCGCCGACGTTGAGCGCGGTGGTCTTAGAGGTATTCTGGAACCGGAACTGGAAGGTCAGGTCCTCCACCCCGTCGCCGTTGTTGTCGATGTGGATCTCGTACTGGGCATTGGGATCGAACATGTAGAAGTTCGGGCCGCCCTGCGGGTCCTGGAAGGGCTGGTAGTTCGCCAGCACGGTCACGAAGTCCTGACGGCCGGCTTCGTAGCTCTTGAAGAGATACAGGTCGGTGGCGTCGACCTTAGCCTGGCCGGAGATGAAGGGTGCCTCGCGATGACTCGATGCCATGACCGCTGTGGCCACCAGGGTCAGGGCGAACGCCGCCAGCGTACGGATTTTTCGGGTCATGCTCGATCCAGTGTTGTTGTCGATATGGGGTGCGCACTCACATCCATCATCCCTGCGCGTAGGCCAGGTGTCCGGAATGCCAACAGACGATTCTGATTGCAACATTGAAAGTTTGTAAGCCATCTTCGCTTCTCGATGTCAGCCTAGTGATGACAGGCCACAGGTCGTGCGGACGGCCGTGTCGGGATCCACCATGCCTCACGAAATGGTCTGGAACGAAGACCGTGCCTATCGGACCCAACGACGAGCCGCCTCGCCGATCGCCGCCCTCCTCTGCGCTCCGATGCTCGGGCAACCGCATCGAGGGCGACATCAACAAGGCGCGTGCCATCGTCGCGGCGAGCAAGGCACTCTGAGCCTCCGGGCGGTGCGGGAGCCTCGTTCGACCGGCACCGACGACCAGGACCGCCTCACGGACGCACGTGCGTCGAGCGTGGCCGGCGCAACGTGTCGGCATCCAGTATCAGCTTGCCCTGGAGGCGGCCTTTCATGCGCTTGACGTTGTTGGCCGCGTCCTGCATGTGCAGGGTCATCAGCTCGCGAACGCGCACCACGTCGTGGGCATGCGCGGCCAGCACGATCTGCCGGTGGAAATCGGCGTTCACCTCCCCGAAGCGTCGATGCTCGGCCTTGGGCGTGCGATTGCCGTAGACGATGAGCTGGCGCAGCATCTCGTTGATCAGCTCGCAGGTGAAGCGCAGGAACGGGTTCGGATTGGCGGCAGCCAGGATGTCGTGGAAGTTCACGTCCTCGCGACGCTGGCTGACCAGGTCCTCGCTGCTGGAGGCTGGATTGCAGCAGGCGATGCTGTGCTCGAGCGCCTCGAAATCCGCCTCCGTCAGGTGCGCCACGGCGCCGGCGGCCAGTTCGGGCTCCAGCAGCTGGCGTACCGCATAGATGCTGTCGATCGTCACGTCCTGGAAGAACAGGTAGTTCTGCATGAACTGCAGCGTGCGATCCAGCGGCACCTCGACGATGGTGCCGCCGCCCGACGGGCCGGTGGAGATGGTGATCAGCCCCTGCACTTCGAGCGACTTGAGGGCTTCCCTGATGGTGCCCTTGCTGACCTCGAACTGCGCCTGCAGCTCGCTCTCGCGCGGCAGCCGATCACCGGGACTGAGGTTCTTCTCGGTGATGAGTCGCTTGATTTCCTGTGCCACCAGGTCGGGCCGCTTGAGGGATCGGATCGGCTTGCCGGCAGACGGTTTCGTAGCCATGGTGCGTTGTTGGGTTGGACGGAGGACGCCAGGGACTGCCGGATGGCCCGGCAGTCGCTTCGCGGTGCAGTGTATGCACCAGGGCCGTGCGATGGTGCACGACACAGGGTTTCCGCGCGAATCGTTTTTCATATTTATCACTATAAATAGAAGGAATCCGATGGCACGCCCTGTGCTACGTACCCGCCGTATCCGTCATCCCCGCCACGGCCTCGCGGCCCCACACATCCAAGGAGCCCCCTTCCATGCATCGTCGTCAACTCCTGCAACTCTCGGCGCTGGGCGCGCTCTCCGCCTCGCTGGGAATGAACCGCGACGCCTGGGCGCAGGCCTCGGGTGCCATCCAGTTCGGCTGTCCGGTGCCCATGTCGGGCGCCTTCGCGGCCAATGGCAAGTTCGCCGACCTGGGCATGAAGCTGGCCATCGAGCAGTACGGCACGGCCCTGAACCGCCCGCTGGCCTACACGCTGCTCGACACCGAAGGCAAGCCCGCCACGGCCGTGCGCAAGGTGCAGGAGGCCTCGCAGCAACAGGGCACGCGGTTCTTCGCTGGCGGCATCCTGTCGTCGGAGTCGCTGGCCATGGGCAAGGAAGCCGAGAAGGCGGGTGGCATCTTCATCACGACCGCCGGGGCCGACGAGATCACGGGCAAGGATTGCAATGCATCCACCTTCCGCTGGTCGGTGCCGACCTTCGGCGCGATCGAGCAGACGGTGCGTCCGCTGATCGATGCGCACCCCAAGGCCAAGCGCTGGTACACCATCACGCCGCAATACGTGTTCGGCGACGGTCTGCTGTCGGCGGCCAAGAACATCTTCAAGGAGAAGGGTCTGGAGCATGTGGGCAACAGCTACCACTCCCTGACCGAGAAGGAATTCAGCGGCTACCTCACCAACGCGATGGCCGCCAAGCCCGATGTGCTGCTGCTGCTCAATTTCGGCTCGCAGTCCTCCGATGCGCTGCGCCAGGCCGTCAGCTTCGGCATGAACAAGAACATGATCGTGCTGGTGGCCTGGGCCTCCGGCCTCGAACAGTTCGAGTCGCTGGGCGCGGACCTGTGCGAAGGCGTGTACTTCGGCGCGCAGTACTGGCATGCCACCCAGGCGCCGCTGAACCTGGAGCTGGTCAAGCGCAGCAACGACAAGTTCAAGTCCAACCCCAACTACAGCCTCGCGGGTTCGTACATCTGCACCAAGCTGCTCATCGACGGCATCGTCAAGGCCGGCACGGCCGAGCCCAAGGCCGTGGTCGCGGCACTCGAGGGCATGAAGTACGCGGGCCTCACGGGTGACGAGGAGATCCGCAAGGGCGACCATCAGGTGCTCAAGAACTACTACCTGCTCAAGGGCAAGGCCAAGGCGAAGATGGCCAACAAGGACGACTACGTGGAGGTGGTGAGCTCCGGCAAGTCCTTCCTGCCACTGGACCAGACGGGCTGCAAGCTCGCCTGAGCGGCCCCATCGCCCGCGCCATGAGCATCTACCTCCTCCAGGTCATCAACGGCATCGGCATCGGCATGCTGTATTTCCTGCTGGCCGTCGGCTTGTCCATCGTGTTCGGCCTGCTGCGCTTCGTGAACTTCGCGCATGGCGCGTTCTACCTGCTGGGTGCCTACTTCTGCTTCCAGATGATGCGCTGGGGCCTGAGCTTCTGGCTGGCCTTGGCGGTGGTGCCGCTGGTGGTGGGTGCGCTGGGATGGCTGACGGAGAAACTCGTGCTGCGCCATGTGTATGCCAAGGCCCACGAGTTCCACATCCTCGTGACCGTGGGCCTGGCCCTGGTGATCCAGGAACTGGTGATCCTGCAGTGGGGGCCGCTGGGTGAGAACGTGCCGGTGCCCGACATGCTCCAGGGCGTGGTGATGTGGGGCGGCTTCGTCTATCCCAAGTACCGGCTGTTCGTGATCGGCTTCACCGCCGTGCTGGCGCTGGGCCTCTGGTACGTGCTCGAAGGCACGCGACTGGGCAGCGCGGTGCGCGCGGGCAGCGAATCGACCGAGATGGTGTCGCTCCTGGGCATCGACGTGTTCCGCATCTTCAGCCTGGTGTTCGCACTGGGCGCGGCCACGGCCGCAATCGCCGGGGTGCTGGCCGCGCCCATGCGCGGTGCCGAGCCCTTCATGGGCATCGAGGCCCTCGGCGTGGCCTTCGTGGTCGTGGTGGTCGGCGGAATGGGCAGCTTCAGCGGGGCCCTCATCGGCGGCCTGCTGATCGGCGTGGTGCAGAGCGTGATGAGCACCGTGTGGGCCGAGGGCGCGCGCCTGATGATCTATGTCGCCATGGCGGCCGTGCTGCTGCTGCGCCCGCACGGACTGCTGGGTCGCAAGGGATGAACACTGCCATGACGACGAAGACGACGACGCCGCTGCGCCGGCACTTCCACCTGCTCCTGGCGCTGGCCGTGGTGCTGGCCATGCCACTGACCATGCAGTCAGGTTCGCTGGCCAGCGAGGTGCTGATCTACGGCCTGGCCGCGATGGGCTGCAACCTGCTGCTGGGCCACACGGGACTGCTGTCCTTCGGGCAAGGCATCTTCTTCGGCCTGGGCAGCTACACCATCGCGCTCACCCTGACGCGTTGGCCGCTGCCCATGCCGCTGGCGCTGGCGCTGGCGATCGGGATGGGTGCGCTGGGCGCGGCGCTGGTGGGCTGGGTCGCCATCCGCCAGCGCGGCACCTATTTCGTGATGCTCACGCTGGCGTTCGCCCAGATGTTCTATTTCATCGCCTACTCGATGCCGGGCCTCACCGGTGGCGACAACGGCCTGATGGACATCCCCAGGCCCTCGCTGGCCGTCGGCAAGGTCACGCTGTGGCCGCTGGCGTCGCCGTGGCAGTACTACGGCTTCGTGGCGATGGTCTTCCTGGTGGCCTTCTGGCTGCTGCAGCAGGTCTCGGCCTCGATCTTCGGACGGACCCTGCTGGCCGTGCGGGACAACGAGGAACGCGCCGGCGCCATCGGATACGACCTCCGGCTGCTCAAGCTGCAGGCCTTCGTGATCTCCGGCGCGGTCACCGGGTTGGCCGGTGCGCTGCACGCGATGATGACCGGCATCGCCCCGCTGGCCAACGCCGAGTACCACACGAGTGAGATGATCCTGGTGATGACCGTGATCGGTGGGACCGGCAACCTGCTGGCATCGTTGCTGGGTTCGGCCTTCTACCTGCTCGTGGGCGACTGGCTGTCGACCCTGTGGCCGCGCTGGCTGCTGATCCTGGGCGTGGTGCTGATGGTCGTGAGCCTGGGCCTGCAGCGCGGTCTCTGGGGCCTGGGCGAATCGGCCTGGAACCGCCTGACCGGCAGGCGCCGCGCTGGCGACGACGCGGCCTCGCAGGGAGGCCGGGCATGACCACGCAGGCCTTCCTGCTCGAGGCCATGGGCATCGAGAAGCGCTATGACAAGTTCGTGGCGCTCGCCGGCGTGGACCTGCGCGTGCGTGCCAACACCGTCCATTCGGTGATCGGCCCCAACGGCGCGGGCAAGACCACGTTGTTCCACATGCTCACGGGCACCAAGCACGTGAGCGGTGGCCGCATCGTGTTCGATGGTCACGACGTCACGCGCGAGCCCGACCATCGGCGCGTGCAGCGCGGCATGGCACGCTCTTTCCAGGTGACGAGCCTGTTCCCGACCCTGCCGGTGCGCGAGAACCTCCGCCTGGCCGCTCAAGGCACCCGTCCCCGCCAGGCCTTCGACGCCTGGCATCCCCCGGTGGGAGCGCGAGCGCGCGACGAGGCGGTCGCCCGCGTCCTCGCGCGGCTGGGGCTCGAGCGCCACGCCGACACGCCGGCGAGCAACCTGTCGCACGGCCAGCAACGCCGCCTCGAGGTCGGCATGGCGCTGGCCGCGGGACCCAAGGCGATCTTCCTGGACGAGCCGACCTCGGGCATGGGCATCGACGACCTCGACGACATGAAGCGCCTGATCCAGGGCCTCAAGGACGAGCACACCGTGGTGCTGATCGAGCACAACATGAACATCGTGATGGACATCTCCGACACCGTGACCGTGATGCAGCAGGGTCGCGTGCTGGCGGAAGGGCACCCGCACGCCATCCGCAACGACGACCGGGTGCGCAGCGCCTACCTGGGCAACATGATCACCGGAGGCGGCGCCGCGTCATGATCCTGGACATCCAAGGGCTGCACGCCCACTATGGCAAGAGCCACGTGCTGCAGGGCGTGAACCTGCACATCGGCGACGGCGAGCTGGTCACGCTGCTCGGGCGCAATGGTGCGGGCAAGAGCACCACGCTCAAGAGCATCTGCGGCGTCGTGCCGCCCACGCGCGGTCGCGTCGTCTTCGACGGCCAGGAACTCCAGGGCATGCCCGCGCATGCCATCGCCCGGCGCGGCGTGTGCCTGGTGCCCGAGCACCGCGGCATCTTCAAGCTGCTCACGGTGGAGGAGAACCTGCTGCTCGGACAGCGCAAGCGCTCACCCTGGCAGCTCGCCGACATCTACCGCATCTTCCCGCGCCTGCAGGAGCGGCGTGGCAATGGCGGGGGCCAGCTCTCCGGCGGCGAACAGCAGATGCTGGCGATCGGCCGCGCGCTGATGAACGCCCCGCGCCTGCTGATGCTCGACGAGCCGGTGGAGGGCCTGGCGCCCGTGATCGTCGAGGAGATCGTCGCCCAACTCAAGACCATCAAGGCTGCGGGCGTCGCGATCCTGCTGGTCGAGCAGAACCTGGAAGTCTGCACCCAGCTGGCCGAACGGCACTACGTGATCGAGCAGGGCAGCATCGTGCACGAGGCCGACAACGCGACCTTCCTGGCCGACGATGCCGTCAAGGATCGCTATCTGGGCGTGGGTCTGGCGACCTGAGCACCTCCAGGACCCCCTTCACTTCAGGACCCATCCATCGTGAACACGACGACTTCCCCGCGCCCCTCGCCCTCCCCTGCCGATCCCACGAGCCGCGCGCGCGCATGGCCTCGCGTCGACGGCGACCGCTTGTGGCGGTCCCTCATGGAGCTGGCGCGCATCGGCGCCACGCCCAAGGGCGGCGTCTGCCGCCTGGCGCTGACCGCACTCGACGGCGAAGCGCGTGACCTCTTCGTGCGATGGGCACGCGAGGCCGGCTGCACCGTGCGCGTCGACGCCATCGGCAACATCTTCGCGCGTCGCGCCGGACGCGACGACACCCTCGCTCCCGTGATGACCGGCAGTCACATCGACACCCAGCCCACGGGCGGGAAGTTCGACGGCAACTATGGCGTGCTCGCCGGCCTGGAAGTGCTGCGCAGCCTCGACGACGCCGGCATCGTGACCGAAGCACCGCTGGAGGTCGCGGTGTGGACTAACGAGGAGGGGTCGCGCTTCGTGCCGGTGATGATGGGCTCGGGCGTCTTCGCCGATGCCTTCACCCTGGATCATGCGCTGGCACAGCGCGACGCCCAGGGCGTGAGCGTGGCTGATGCGCTGGCTGCCATCGGCTATGCCGGCGCGGCTGGCGTCACACCGCCCGTGGGCGCGTATTTCGAAGCCCATATCGAGCAGGGGCCGGTGCTGGAAGCCCACGACCGCGTGATCGGCGTGGTGCAGGGCGCGCTGGGCCAGCGCTGGTACGACGTGACCGTGCAGGGCATGGAGGCCCACGCCGGCCCGACGCCGATGGCGCTGCGCCGCGACGCCTTGCTCACCGCCAGTGCGCTGGTGGCCGAGGTGAATCGCATCGCACTGGACCATGCGCCGCATGGCCGGGGCACCGTGGGCGTGCTGGAGGTGTTCCCGGCGTCGCGCAACGTCATTCCCGGCAGCGTGCGCATGACGGTCGACCTGCGCGCCGCGGACGACGCCGTGCTGCTGGCGATGGACGCCGCCCTGCGCGCCACCTGCGAGCGCCTCGGTACGGCGGGCCGCACACCCATCGCCGTGGAACAGGTCGTCTATTTCCCGCCGCAGCCGTTCGACCCGGCGCTGGTGGACGGCGTGCGCGACGACGCGCGGGCCTTGGGATACACCGCCATGGACGTGGTGAGCGGTGCCGGCCACGATGCCGTCTACCTCGCGCGCTTGGCGCCCACGGCCATGATCTTCGTTCCCTGTGCCGACGGCATCAGTCACAACGAGATCGAGGATGCCCGGCCCGAACACCTGGAGGCCGGCTGCAACGTGCTGCTGCACGGCATGCTGCGCAGCGCGGAGGTGGCGGCATGACGATGCGTCTCCTGATCGCCCGGCTCAACCACGAGACCAACACCTTCTCGCCCGTGCCGACGCCGCTGGAGGCGTTCGCCCCGACCTATGGCGAGGCGGCCCTGCGCGAGCAGCAGGGCATGCGCACGGCCATGTCGGCCTTCATCGACCTGGCGCACCGCCTGGGCGCGACGCCGGTCACGCCCGTGTCGGCCACCGCCAACCCGAGCGGTCGAGTGCATGCCGCCGCCTATGACGAACTGACGCGCCGCATCGTCGAGGCCGCGTCCGGCTGCGATGCCATCCTGCTGGACCTGCACGGCGCGATGGTGGCCGAGAACAGCGCCGACGGCGAAGGCGACCTGCTCGAACGACTGCGTGCGGCCGCGCCCGGCGTGCCGATCGGCGTGGCGCTCGACCTGCACGGCAACATCACCCCCAGGATGATCGCCAACGCCGACGTGATCGTGGGCTTCAAGACCTATCCGCACATCGACATGTACGAGACCGGCGAGCATGCCGGACGCCTGCTGCTGGCCATGCTGCGGGACGGCGAGCGTTACGCGGTGCGCTGGCATCAGCTGCCCATGATGGGCCACACCCTGCGCAGCACCACGCTGCAGGGTGCCATGCTGCGCGCGGTGGATGCGGCCCGCGCGGCCGAAGCCGAGGGCATGCCGGCGGTGACGGTGTTCGCGGGCTTCTCGCTGGCCGACATCGAGGCACCGTTCATGAGCGTGGTGGTCACGGGACGCGCCGACGACCCGTCAGCGGCCCAGGCCACGGCCGACGGCATCGCCGCCGCGATCTGGCGCGAGCGCGCCGAATTCGTCTACGACAGCGAGCCGCTGGACGCGTCGCTGCGGCGTGCGCTGGCACTGGCCGAGGACGCCAAGGAAGCCGACGACCGGCCGGTGCTGCTGCTCGACCACAGCGACAACTGCATGTCCGGCGGCACCTGCGATGCGATGGACGTGCTGCAGGCCGCGCTGGCCGCGGGGCTGTCGGACATCGCCGTGGGGCCGCTGTGCGACCCCGAAGCCGTGGCCGAACTGGTCGCCGCTGGCATCGGCGCGCGGTTGAGCGTGCGGCTGGGCAACAAGGTGCCGCTGACCCAGCTGGCGGTGATCAAGGAGCCGGTCACACTGGAAGGCACGGTGCGGGCCATCAGCGACGGCGAATACACCGTGACGGGTCCGATCTACACCGGTCAACGCTGCGCGATGGGCCACACCGTGCTGTTCGACACCGGCCATGCCCGCATCGTGGTGACCGAACGCACGCACGAGCCCTGGGACCTGGGCGTGTTCTCGTGCGTCGGGCTCGATCCGACGACCCACCGCTTCATGCTGCTGAAGTCGCGCATGTACTGTCGTCCGGTGTTCGCGCCGTTGTCACACGCACTGGTGGAATGCGACAGCCCCACGGGCGTGACCACCTCCAACTACGCGCTGTTCCCGTTCCGGAACGTGCGCCGGCCCGTGTTTCCACTGGACCCGGTCTGATCGGTCTGATCGGTCTGATCGGTCACACGGCTTCGCCTTCGGCATGACGAACTCGGCGCCATCACGGGGACGTGGCACGGCGCGATGCCCGCGACCACGCCCGGCGGCCGGCTGGAAAGGGGTCATCGGCGGGCGACGCGGAGATCCGCAGGGCGAGGATCAGGCGGTCTCGGCCAGGGCATCGACCACGGCGTTGACCAGACGGTCGATGTCGGCCTTCTCGGTGTTGAAGGCGGGCG
Source organism: Variovorax sp. PEI5 (assembly GCF_056679935.1). Classification (NCBI taxonomy): domain Bacteria; kingdom Pseudomonadati; phylum Pseudomonadota; class Betaproteobacteria; order Burkholderiales; family Comamonadaceae; genus Variovorax; species Variovorax sp. PEI5. Next base: position 178,024 of record NZ_JBWXPH010000004.1, on the reverse strand, counting down.
CGAGCTGCACGGTGTCACCGCCGCTGCGCACATAGAAGCCCTTCTTCCAACACGCCATGGCGACCTCGAACGGACGACGCGCCGGCTCGCCCGGCACGGCGGCCAGCGTGATGCCGGCGGCGAGACCGAAATTGCGGATGTCCGTGACATGCCGGCTGCCTCTGAGGTGATGCACGGCGTTCTCGAAGTGCGGCGCGAGGGCCCGCACCTGGCCGACCATGTCCTCGCGTTCCAGCACGTCCAGGGCGGCCAGGCCGGCCGCGCAGGCGACCGGGTGGGCCGAGTAGGTGTAGCCGTGCGGGAACTCGACCATGTGGTGGGGACCGCCGGCGTCCATGAAGGTCTGGTAGATCTCGTCCCTGACCAGCACCGCGCCCATCGGCTGCGCGCCGTTGGTGATCTGCTTGGCCACGTTCATGATGTCCGGCACCACGCCGAAGGCATCCGCGCCGGTCATAGCGCCGCAGCGACCGAAACCCGTGATGACCTCGTCGAAGATCAGCAGGATGCCATGCGCCGTGCAGATGTCGCGCAGGCGCTGCAGGTAGCCCACCGGCGGCACCACGACGCCGGCCGAGCCCGACATCGGCTCGACGATGACGGCGGCGATGTTGGAGGCGTCGTGCAAGGCGATGAGGTCGAGCAGGCGATCGGCCAGGTGGGCGCCATGCGCGGGCATGCCGCGGCTGAAGGCGTTCTCGGCCAGTTGCGTGTGCGGCAGGTGGTCAGCCTCGACGCCGGAACCGAAGAGCTTGCGGTTGCCGCCGATGCCGCCCACCGAGATGCCGCCGAAGTTGACGCCGTGGTAGCCCTTCTCCCGACCGATCAGGCGCGTCTTGCTGGCCTGGCCCTTGGCGCGCCAGTAGGCGCGCGCCATCTTGAGCGAGGTGTCGGCGGCGTCGGAGCCGGAGTTGGTGAAGAAGACCCGGTCCAGGCCCGCCGGAGTGAGTTCCTTCAGGCGCTCGGCCATCTCGAAGGCCAGCGGATGGCCGAACTGGAACGCCGGTGCGTAGTCCAGCTTGGCGATCTGGCGGCTCACCGCTTCCGTGATCTCCGGGCGGCCATGGCCCAGGCCGCTGCACCACAGGCCGGACAGGCCGTCGAACACCTTGCGCCCGTCGGCGTCGGTGAAGTAGGAGCCCTTGGCTTCCACGATCATGCGCGGGTCGGCCTTGAAGTGGCGGTTGCCGGTGTAGGGCATCCAGTAGGCGTCGTGGCGGGCGGCGCCGGCGGCCGGCGTGGCGGAAGCAGCGAGGGTGTCCAGGGAAGCAAGCATGGGGCGGTGCGCGGGAAACGCGGTCGGGTGGGTTGCGATGGTGCCGATTCTTGGTGCTGCCCTCAGTGTTGCAAATGGCGCGATGTCGTTGTTTACTTGCCGCTTCATGAAAGTAAGGAACACCATCGAGAAGCGCTCCGTCCTGGGCCAGCTCAGCGACATGGACCTGCGCCTGCTCAAGGTCTTCAAGAGCGTCGTGGAATGCGGCGGCATGGCCGCGGCGGAACTCGAGCTCAACATCGGCACCTCGACCATCAGCCGGCACGTGAAGGACCTGGAGACCCGCCTGGCACTGGTGCTGTGCCGGCGTGGCCGGGCCGGCTTCGCGTTGACGGCCGACGGCCAGCAGGTCTACGAGCAGACGCTGCGCCTGCTCGCGTCGGTGGATGAGTTCCGCAGCGGCATCGACGACATTCACCATCGGCTGGGCGGACGGCTGGACATCGCGCTGTTCGACAAGACCATCACCAACCCGCAGGCGCGCGTGAGCGAGGCGGTGGCGTTGTTCGCGCAGGCGGCCCCGGGCGTGGACCTGCACCTGCACGTGGCGAGCATCAATGCCATCGAGCGCGGCGTGCTCGATGGCCACTTCCACATCGGCGTCATTCCCTCCCATCGCACGTCGAGGACGCTGGCCTATGCCGACCTCTTCGGCGAGACGATGCTGCTCTACTGCGGCATGCGTCATCCACTGTTCGCGGCACCGGACACGGGCCTGACCTGGGCGAAGCTGCGACTGCATGCGTTCGCGGGACTGGGCTACCACTCGCCCAACATGGAACTGAGCCATCGGGCCGGCTTGCTGCGCAGGGCCACCGGCTACGACCAGGAGGCCATCGTCACGTTGATCCTGTCGGGCGGCTTCCTCGGCTTCCTGCCCGACCACTATGCGAGCGGCTTCGAGGCGCGCGGCCAGCTGCGCGCCATCTCGCCGCGCCGTTTCCACTACGCTTGCCGCTTCGTGAGCCTGCTGCGCCAGTCACCCCATCCCTCGCGCACGACGCAGCTGTTCGCGGACTGCCTGGTAGCGGCTCACGCAGGGGTGGCGCCCATCACCGCCACGACCGACGACCGCGTGGCTGCCGTCGGCGTGTGACGTGCGCCGGAGGTCGATCGTCAAGAAAGATCGCCACGCCAGGGCGTCGGGACAGGCGGGCAGCCGGGTGCGGCTGAAGATGACGATGGGACGCCGCTGGCCCGCCGCCGCGAGCGATGGCAACGAAGACATCCTTACGGGACGATGCAATCGCTCTCCACGCAGGCGCGCCGGTACTGTTCGAAGAGCCGGGCCTTGGCCGCCGTATCGCCGGGGCTCATGTAGTCGGGCACGGTGAAGGCGAGGAGATCGGCCGAGAAGGCCCGTCCGATCGCGATCTGCTGGCGCAGGCGCTCGATCGATGCCGGTTCGGCCGCGAACGGTCGGGTGTCGATCGGCGCGCCCGCGGTCTGCCGGAACACCTCGACGATCACGCGCAACTCGCGCTGCCGGCCGTCGACCGCCCTTTTCACCGCCGCCAGCACCCCGGGCAATTCCTCGAGCGAGAGCTTGCCCACGCCCACGCCGTCCTGGAACATGACGATGCCCAGTTCCGGAGCCTCCGTGAGCAGATCCTCCCAGAACGCCTGCAGCACGACGCGATCGGTGCCGGCGTTCGCGAAGCCGGAGATCGCGATGCGCGCGCGCGCATCGAGCGTGCGCAGTTCCGAGGTCAAGGCCTTGAGGTGCGCCGAGACCATGGCGTGGCGCGCCGGATCGCGCCAGTTCAGGTCGTCGATCTCCTCGCTGAGGTACCAACCCTCGAAGGCGCGACGATGCGCCAGGCGTGGCACGAGTTCGCGCGCCACGCGCAGGGAACGCGATCGCAGTTCGCCCAGGTAGCGCGCCACCTGGTCCGGTTCGCCGGCGATGCGCGACCAGTACATCGGGTCGTGCGACAGCCCGACCAGCACGCGCATGCCGGCCGCCTCGGCCAGGTCCACCAGGGTGTCCAGCGGCGGCATCGGACCCGTGCGCAGGCGCTGCGAGGGGTAGTACGCCGCTTCGCCATCGGCGGTCCATTGCAGGACGACCTGCGTCATGCCCAGCGCGCGCAGGGAGCGGAACGACCGCGCCCAGTCGGCGCGCGTGCGCAGGTTGTCCGACGGCTTGAACTGGACGATGGTGCCGCCCAGGCGAGGCGCGACCCGCGGCGGGTCCTGCGACGCGGTCGACGCGCAGCCGCCCAGCAGGCAGCCCGCCGCCAGCAGGCAGGCCCTCGCCGTCGTGCGCCATCCCCGATCGCTCGCGCCGAGAGGGCCCGGGCTCCGCATCAGAACCTCAGCACGGTGGTGAGCAGCCAACCGCTGCGCGCGGCCTCGAAGCCCTTCTTGTACTGCAGCAGGATCTCGGCGCTCGAGCGCGGCGTGGTGTAGCGGGTCTCGTTGAACACATAGCGCGCGGAGACGCCGCCGCCGACCTCGGCATAGTTGAAGCGGCCGGGGTCGGGCCATTGCCGCCGGGCGTCGGCCACGACATGCGGCGTCAGGATCCAGCGATCGCCGATGCGGAAGCTGCGGCCCTGCCGTCCTTCGACATAGAGCGCCCGGGTGTGGTCGCGGTCGCTGAAGGCGCCCAGGTCGACGAACAGCGTCGTGTAGTTCCATGAGGACTGGTTGGCGCGCATCTCGTAGCCATGGCTCCATCCATAGGAGGCGCGCACCAGCCAGTCGTTCTGCGCGTTGTCGCCGATGGCCACCAGCTTCTCGGCCGAGAGATAGAACGACTGGTCGCGCAGCGGCTTGTAGCGCACGCCGATGCCGCCCTGCCGGCTCGCGTTGTCGACGCGCAGCGAGCCCGGCTGGTTGGACCACAGCACGCGCGCGAACACATCGAGCGTGCGCTCGTCGCGCAGGCCCACCACCGGCGGACGCCACGACACCTCGACGCCACCCTGCGACGGGATCAGGCCGGTCGACTCGGCGCCGGCGATGGTGCTGGCGCGATCGGCGTTGCCGCCCCGCAGCGACTCGTAGGCGCTCAGGCTCCAACGCTCGGAGAGCTTGCGCACCTCGTCGCGCATCGCGCGCAACTGGTCGTCCTCGCGCCGGGGCTCCAGCGCCGGCAGCGGCGCGCCGGGCGCCTGCACCAGCTTCACCGTCTCGTCGCGCTCGATGCGCCGGTCGATGGCGCGCTTGAACCATTCGGCCGCGCGGTCGTTGTCGCCGGCGCGCATGTAGGTGTAGGCCAGGTCCGCATAGAGGGCGTCGCGTCCGGGCTCGCGCAGCAGCAGGGTCTCGAAGACGCGCGCGGCCTCGAGGTAGGCGCCGGCGGCGCGATGGCCATAGGCCAGGGCCTCCAGGTACTCGGCGCGGTCGTCCTCGGCGACGGCCTGCTCGAACCGCGCCACGGCCTGCGGCAGGCGACCGAGTTCGCGCTCGGACAGTCCGACGTGGAACTGCCGCAGGGCCGAAGGCCGCAGGACCAGGGCCTGCTCGGCCGCATCGCGCGCGGCCGCGTGACGGTGCGCGGCCGTCTCGATCCGCCAGTGCATGTCCAGCCGCTCGGCCCGCGCGTCGTCGTCCAGGGGCACGGCGGCCGCCAGGGCGTCGAGCGTGTCGCGCGCGGCATCGCCCCGGCCCTCGCGCAACTGCACGTTCGCCAGCGCCAGGGCGATGCGCGCATCCGGCGCCAGCGCCAGCGACTCGGACCAGGGGGCGGCGGCGCGTGGCAGGTCGACCTTCGCCTCGTACAGGTAGCCGAGCTCGTCGAGCACCTGCTTGCGCAGCGCCAGCGGCGTCACGGTCGCCGTCGCCGCGGCGCCGCGCACGCGCTCCAGCAGGTCGATCGCCGCCGCGCTCCGTCCCTGGGCCTTCAGGCCACGCGCCAGCTCCAACGCCGCGACGGCATCGCTGCCGTCGCCGAGTGCCGCCGTCAGGTGCGGTTCGGCCTCGCTCCACCGATCCTGGCCGCGCAGCAGGATGCCGAGCGCGAGGTGCGCCTGCGCATCGCCGGGTTCGCGCTCGAGCAGGGCGCGGTGGGTCGCGATGGCGTCCTCGGTGCGACCCAGCGTCTGCTGCAGCATGGCCAGACGACGCGCGAGCGACAGCCAGTCGGCGGCCGGCCAGCCCGGCGCGGCCAGCGCGCGCCGCTGGGCTCCGGCGACGTCTTCGGACCTGCCGGCCTGCGCATAGGCATGCGCCAGGCGTTCGTAGGCGCCCGGGGTGGCGCCATCGGGCTCGGCGACGACGCGCTCCAGCATCGCCGCCGCGTCGTCGTGACGGCCGAGCTGGCTCAACGCATAGGCACGCTGGCCGAGCACCTCGATGCGCTCGGCGGCCGGCAGGCCGGGCCGGGCCAGCAGGCGTTCCTGCGTGCCGGCGGCGGCGGCCCAGTCGCCCGCCTTCGCCTGCGCGAAGGCGAGCCGCCGCGCCGGGGCCGAGGACGACGCGGCATCGCGCGCCGGCATCCGCCTCACCGCGGCCAGGACGGCCTGCGGATCGGTGGCCATCGCCGCCGGGGATGCCGGGGATGCCACCGTGGTCGGCAGGTTGAGCGCGAAGGCGACGGTCCGCGCATGCCGGGCCTCGGCCATGGTGCTGGCGACGCGCGCGGCATCGCTCCACTGCGCGCGCCGCGCCGCCGCGTCGGCGCGCGTCGCCGCTTCGCCATAGGCGGCGGCGGCTTCGTCGAAGCGCTGCATCTTCTCGTAGACCAGCGCGCGCCGCAGCAGCGTGGGCGTGTCGTCGCGCTGCGCGACCGGGAGGCGGTCGAGCGCGGCCAGGGCCTGATCGAAATGCTCCAGACGCAGCTGCAGATCCGACACCGTCTCCAGGGCGAAGCGGCGCTCGGCCGCATTCGCCGCCGGATGCGCGCAGACGACCTCCTGATCGGCGATGGCAGCAGCCAGCTGGCCGGCGGACGCACGCATCTGGGCGCGCAACTGCAGGGCCGGCAACGCGCGGGCGTCGCGCGCGGGCACCGCTTCGAGTTGCGCCGCCGAGGCCGCATACGCCCCACGCTGGCCGAGCAGCTGGGCATAGCCCAGACGCGCGGCCAGGTGGTCGGGCTCCAGCGCCAGGCCGTCGGCGAACTCGCGCGCCGCGGCATCGAGCTGGTGACTGGCCAGCAGCCGGAAGGCGCGATCGAAGCGCGCGTGGGCCCGGAAGCGGTTGAACTCGCGTCCGATGAAGCCGACCACATCCGCCGGCGAGATCGGGGCGGTACTGGCACCGACACCGGCGCCGGGCGTCTCGGTCGCACCCGGGGTGCCGGGCGCGGCCGTCGCGGACGCGGCGACGAGCACCAGGCACAGCGCGCAGGCCGCCGCGACCTCGCGCCGCGCCGCCGGCGGCGCCGCGTGGCGGCGCGTGGGGGCGCGGGACGCCGATCGATGCGGAGGGAGTGGCGTCGGCATCACAGCGTGCTTGCGTCGGCCCACTGGTAGCCGAGCGCCTCGATCGCGTTGATGATCGACTGCAGGTCCTGGAAGCCCGGCTTGTTGATCTCCGGCTCGAGCCAGAACGGATGGAAGAAGAACGACGCAAAACCATCGCGCACCACCTTGGCGTTCTCGGCGTTGAGCTTGAGGTCCTGCCAGGTGTAGTTGAAGTTCGACGAGGGATCGACCTCGCGGATGTCGTACTCGATGTTGCCGAGGTTCTCCGGCAGGATGCGCTGGCCGTAGTGGTCGCGCTGGATGATGTAGGGGAAGAACTGCCCGACCGCGAAGTCGCGGTTGGCCGCCGTCGGGCTCAGGTTGGGCGTGGTGGAGGTGTAGTAGACCGCGCGCTGCCAGGTGGTGAAGTTGGTCGGCTTCAGCGGATTCATCGGCACCTGCGATGCCGCCGTGTAGGCGTTGGGCGACATCTGGTAGTGCGGCGGCTCCCAGGCGAAGGCGGTGAAGCCGCCGCGCCTGAGCTCGTCGACGCCGGCCTGGATGCGGGCCTTGTGGGCGGCCACCGTGTCGATCGGCAGCACCCGGTTGTTGACGATGTCCCAGAACTCGTAGTCGTCGCCGCTCACGCCGGTGTGCGGGTTCTTCCAGTTGCTGTACTGGTGGGTATAGCCGTGCAGCACGATCCTGCCGCCATTCTGGATCGCGTAGTTCAGCGAGCGCGCGAGCACGCCGGTGGGGGTCATGCGAACGGTCTGCGACACGCCGCCGTTGTAGGCGCCCAGTGGGTCGTAGTAGTAGGGGATGGTGGCGACGCCGAAGGGGATCGACTTCGACTTCAGGTAGTTCGACAGCACCGTCATGCTGTTCTGGTTGACCAGCGCGCTGACATCCTCCAGCCGCACGAGCGCGCGCTGCCGGGTGGGGGTGTCGACGCCGAGGATGTCGTGCAGCATGTCGCAGATCACGAGATAGCGGTCGCGCGGGCCGATGTACGAGAACGGCAGGTCGGCGAAATACCAGAAGTTGCCGCCCTTGACGACATAGGGCACCACCTCGCCGGTGCGCGAATTGCTGATCGGCACGAGCTGCTGCGCCTTGGCCGTGTCGAAGATCTGCACGACGCCGACATCGGGGTCGGCATTGACGGCGCCAGTCGCCGCGTCGTAGACGTAGTACTTGGTCAGGGGCCGCGTCTTGTAGGTCACCGTGTCGAAGAAACCCGGCTTCGGGTTGGTCGCCGTCGGCGAGGCGTCCAGCCCGCGCAGGCTCGCGAAGGTGAAGCCGTATTTGGCGGTGAAGCCCGCGTAGCTCGGATGCCACGCCAGCTGCCACAGGTTGTTCTTGAACCAGACAATCTTTCTGGTGGTGCCATAGGCGTCGGCCAGGAAGGCGGGCGGGATCGGCAGGTCGTAGTACGAACCGAGGTAGAAGGTGACGCTGTACTGCTCGACCTGACCGGCCGTGTAGCTCTGCACCGACTTCATGTCGACCGTGGTGTTCCAGTGACCCAGCAGGTTGCGCAGCATGATGGCGTAGGCCATGCCGAGCTTGGCATAGGGCCCGCTGTCGGGCTGGTCGTAGAGCACGAGCGCGCGGATCGGCGTCGTCTGGGCCTGGGCGCCGGCGCAGAGGCCGAGCGTGAGGGCGAGCGCACACAGCAGGCGCCGGATCCAGTTCGAATGGGTCATGGTGTCGTCTCCCGGAAGTTGGATCTCAGTCGGCCGTCACGCGATCGGAACGTCCGGCGCGCTTGCGGGCCTTTAGCACGTCCGTGAGGCGTTCGTGCTTCTCGATCTTGTGCAGGCCGGGCTGCACGACCGTCTCGACCAGGGGCCGGGGCGGCGCCACGACCGCGCGCACGGGCGGCGGCTCGGGTCGCCGCAGGGCCGCGGCGGCATCGACGTGGGCGTCTTCGACCTTGGGCGCCCGGGCCGCCTGCGAAGGCCCCGGTGCGGCGACCGCCGCGTGCAGGGCCGACAGCGAGAGGATCGCCACCGCGAGCAGGTTTCGTTGGTTCATGCCTATCTCCTTCAAGGATGCTGGGGATGCGAGGTGAAGGTGGCGGCGTCGACGATCGCCGCCGTCGGGAGCCCGGCTTCGGGCGGCAGGTCGTCCTCCGACGGGAAGGTGTGGGTGGTCTTGTCCCATGCGATCAGCTTGCCGGTGCGCAGGAAGCGCAGGTAGAGCCGCAGCGCGCGCCCGGTGGCGGCGAAGTTGATGAAGTTCCCCCAGACCATGCGCGGAATCGACCAGAAGGCCTGCGCCCAGCCATAGAGTCGCTGCACGAAGTAGGCGCGCTGGGCGACGCGCCATCCCAGCAGCGCGGCGTTGGCGAGCGTGAGGTCCCACAGCCAGCTGCCGGGCTCGACCACCGGCGGGTAGTGCAGCGATTCGGGCACCATCGCATTGAGCAGCCAGAGCGCGGCGACGCCCAGCACCACCACATAGCCCAGCACGTTGCAGAAATTGGTCACCAGGGCGCGGCGGTCGCGGTAGAGCATGTACTTGGTGGAGAGGCCGCCGCGCCAGCGCAGGCTGCTCCAGCCCTGCAGCGTGATGCCCACCACCCAGCGCCCCTTCTGCCGCACAGCCACGCCGAAGCCGGAGGGAAAGTACTCGCGGATCGCCACGTAGTCGCGCAACGTGGTCTCGCGCGGCCGTCCGGTCAACCAGTGCCGGCGCACCACGCGCCGCTCGACGACGAACTTGGCGAACACCTGCTTCATGCCCAGCGTCTTCATGCGGAAGCCGAAGTCGTAGTCCTCGGTTAGCGAGTCGATGTTGAAGAGCTCGTTGCGGTTGCCCGCCGCGGCGGTCTCGAAGGCCCGGCGGCTGAAGGCGCAGCCCACGCCCGCAGCCGGGATGCTGCGGTCGAGCATCTCGCGCACCACCAGGTCCTTGGAATGGAGCTGCGCGAACTCGTCGAGATAGTGCCCGCCAGTGAACTCGTTCCATTTGCGGTCGAGCGACAGCACCGGCAGCTGCACCATGTCGTTGGCCGGGATGAGGTGGTTGAAGACCTTGTAGGCCAGTCGATGGATCACGTCCTCGCAGTCCTGCATGACGAAGATCTCGAAGCGGATGCCCGTCTCCTTCTCGTGGCGGCGGATGCCCTGGTAGATCCAGTTGAGGCAGTCGGCCTTGCAGGTCGGGCCATTCGACGGCGTGCACACGCGGTGCACCCGGTCGGAGACCGCGCGCACGTGCTCCACCTCCACGTGCGTGGCGACGTCGTTCGGGTACGTGCCCACGAAGACGTGGTAGTTGCCGTAGTTGAGCGTCTTGAGCAGGCGCAGCAGCATCGGCCGGATGACCGCCGACTCGTCCCAGGCCGGCAGCATGATGGCGATCGGCTGCTCGGGCCGGTCCTGCAGCTGCCGCTCGGTGGGTTGCGCCGCGGCCATGCCGGACCAGCGGCGGCGCGCCAGCCAGATGCCATAACAGGTGTCGATGAAGAGATCGTCGAGGCCACAGGCCAGGAAGACCAGGCTCACGAAGACGAACAGCAGCTTGAGCGCGACCAGTGCCGCCGCGATGACGTCGACCCATTCCATGGCGGCATCCCGCTCAGGACATGCCGGCTTCGGCGGTCTCGACCGCCGCCACGGGTGCCGGCGCCAGCGCCGGTGCCGGTGCTGGCCGCAGCGCGGGCAGATCGCGCAGCAGGACATCGACGATGCGCGCGGCGGCGTGGCCGTCGCCGAAGGGATTCCTGGCCTTGCGCATGCGCTCGTACAGATCGCGGTCGTGCTGCAGCGCGAGGAACTCCCGGCACAGCCGGTCGGCGTCGGTGCCCACCAGCTTGCCGGCGCCCGCGGCGATCAGCTCGGGCCTCTCGGTGGTCTCGCGCAGCACCAGGATCGGCACCCGGGCCGACACGGCTTCCTCCTGGATGCCGCCGGAATCGGACAGGATCAGCCACGACCTCGACATCACCCACAGCAGCGCCGGATAGTTGAGGGGGTCGGTCAGCAGGAGCCGGGACCCTTGCCCGCACACCAGCCCCTCGAAGACGCGTTCGACGACCTCCTTGACCAGCGGGTTGCCATGCACCGGCCAGACCACCACCAGGCCGGATTGCGACTCCAGCAGCCGCCGCACGCCGCGTGCGATCGATTCGATGCCATGGCCCCAGTTCTCGCGGCGATGGGCCGTGACCAGCACGATGCGCTGATGCCCGACCGCCGCCGGCAGAGTCGCGAGGCCGGGCGGCAGCACGGCCGTCGCAGCGTCCGGGAGCGCCTTCAGGTAATCCACGCCCCAATGGGTGGCATCGACGATGGTATTGCCGGTGGGATGGATGGTCATGGGCGCGATGCCTTCGCGGCGCAGGTTGGCCGCGGCGATGCGGGTCGGCGGGAAGTGCCATCGCGCCAGTCGGCCGATGAGCTGGCGGTTGGCCTCCTCCGGGAACGGATCCTGGATGTCGAAGGTGCGCAGGCCGGCCTCGATGTGCCCGACCGGCACCCTCAGATAGAAACTGGTCAGCGCGCCGACCAGCGCGCTCGTGGTGTCTCCCTGCACCAGCACGGCGGCCGGCCGCATCCCGGTCAGCGCGCCATGCAGCTGCTCGACCAGCACCGCCGTCAGATGCGCCAGGGAGTCGGACTTGCGCTCCAGTGGCAGCACGTGATCGGGTCGCATGCCGAAGAACTCGTAGAGCGGCCAGGCCATCTGGTCGTGCTGGCCCGTGTGGAGCACCAGCGTGGGCACCCGGGAAGCCCGCAACGCTCGATGGACCGGTGCCATCTTGATGATCTCCGGGCGCGTGCCCATGCAAAGGACCACTGATCGAGCCGCCATTTCCACCTCCTAGCGTGGTTGTGAGAATTTACGGCCAATTTAGTACGAAAGGTTTACTTTTGAAAGATCTGTAGGAGAGTAACTGTGTGTGTCTTAAGACAGCGTCCATATTCCAGCCACAGGCACATCGGCGGCGGCGATGCACGCCTTTCAAACTGCGATGCACGCACTCCTTTGCGATCGGTATTCTTTGTTACGCGAAAATTCCCGACGCTCAAGCACAGGCGCGTGGGTCCTTTCGTCGAATCATGTTGGCGAGGACGCGGCAGCAATGTGCAATGTCAGATCCGACCTGTCATCCTCACATTGACGGTTGCAGAATGCGTCCCTTTGCACTGCAACACCGAAGCCCGGCACAAAGTAACGATAAATAAACACTTTTTTGTGAACTGAGAGTTAGTCAGAACTTTGCGTTTTGCTCTCCGTGTACCCACGCTTAGATTCAATGTCGACGGTACTTCTATCTGCGATTGGCTGTGCGTCTAGACGCCATTCCATCCGATGGCCGATTCGCCGAAGACGAACAGCACGCCAGTAACCAGCACGGTAGACACCGAGGGATACAGCAATGCGGTCGCCAGAGCCGAGGCGCTCATCAAGGCACCCAGGACCATGAACATGCGTCGGGCGCCAAGCCACCGATCGGATACATAGCCCCACCAGACGCAACCTAGCACGCCGCCCGATTGCGATATCGCAAAGATCGCGCCGGCATCAAGACCGACTAACCTTTGTCATTCGGGACGCTGGTCGGATATCCCCCATCGTCGGCCGTCTCGCTTTCAATCAAACATCCGTGGATCGAACGCAAAGGGATCGCGCACGACTGTCAGGACGATCGACCCGTATGCCGGATGAGACGGATTGAGAATCAGGTTGAGCTCGTCGGGCTCGACAGCCGAAGGCACCCACAGTCCCAGCCCCGACCCAGACTTACGCCAGGCGACCCCGATGTCCTGGGTCGAGGTCGGCCGATCGATCCAGTCGATCAACAACGCCGTATCCAGGTCCGTTAACGTCTGCAACGGGGCGCCCGCGGGCAATTGCAGCGCCAGCATGATCAGGTTGATCGGTGGCACTCCATTGCAGTGCACACGTTTTTCCAGCTGGCAGATGGCACGCGAGCCTCCGGCATAGACCACCGGCAAGCCATCGGGCGCGGTAAGGTGCCAGCGCCCCGCTTCGAGCGTCGATCCGTAGCTGAGGTCTTGCAGTGTGCGGGCCTTGTTCGTGCCGATGCGGTAGACGGTGGGCGTCAAACGACGCCCCCATGCTCGATCGCGTTGAGGATCTGCCGCACCTTGACGCCGCCATATTCGTTCGATGCCGCATCCAGCGGCGTGCGGCCTTCCAGCAGGGGGTGCGCCTTGGTCATCCATGTGCCCGCACCGTCACCGAACACCTCGGCGGCTTTCACCATGAGTTCCGACTGGCGCACCAGACGCTCGGTGACCGCGGCGTCGAGCGTGTCATCCTTGTTTTTCCTCGACAGCGTGGACGGCGCTAGACGCAATCCGCCATAGAAGCCCTGCTTGGGCAGGTTCGCCACCTGCAACCAGTCTTCGACCGCCTGCACCTTGAGCCCATGATGGGCCACAAAGGCGGCGGCCTGTGTATCGAGTCGGGAACTGCTACCAACCATGCGGAAGATGTGCACCGTGGCACAGGTGGTGTCCACCATGTTGGTCTGCACCACCTCAGCAATGCCTCGAGCCAGTGTTTGCGCAAAGGTGTCCTGCGACCTGGACTTTTTCGTTGCGCCGGCGACGGCGCCCATGCCAGGACGGGCGGTGACGTTGCTGGCCTTGCGGCCTGGAAGGGTGGGGGTGGATGCCATGGCGGCAACTTAGCATGTTTTTCATTTTCATGCTGAAGGCATTGCAAATGCAATGTCTGCAAGACTGTCTCTGATAAACCCAGGGCGCGGGGCCATAGCCCGGTGTGTGCAGCGCCTGCGAAGGGGCACGATGTCGGGTAGATGTGAAGATCCACCCGGCGAGCGACCATCCGCTGGGAGGAAACTGCTGCTGACCGAGCCGTTGTTGCAAGCGACGCCGATGATCGACTTTTCGACGCGCGAAACCGACCTTAGCTTGGCGCGGCACAGGGCAGCCCCAAGGGGGGTCACTGTCGCTCGGACCCACCATCGAAGCATCCGCAACCAGGTCCGGAACAACCGCCAGGACGTTGGAGCACGGTCCCCGCAATCCCCGATACTGCGCGCCATGTCTCGCTTTCTCGTCCTCCTGTCGGTCATGGCATGTGCCACACCCGCCTGGGCCGTCACTGCCTGCCCGCAGCACTTCGCTCTCGGGGTGGCTCCCCTTCTCACGAATGCGCAACTCCAACCCCGTATCCGCAAACTGTGCTTTGAGGCTTATGCCGTACTGCACTCGGGCGTGAGCCGCACGCCGGTCTACGCCGCCGAGCATCTGACGCGGTCGAACCTGCTAGAGGCCCGCACGCTCTCGCGCAAGGATGCATTCCATCCCGAGGCCTCCCTGCCAGTGGCCGATCGGTCTGAACTCGGCGACTACGCCCGCTCGGGCTACGACAGGGGCCACATGGCCCCTAATGGGGACATGCCCACTCGCAAGGCCCAAGCCCAGTCGTTCTCACTGGCCAACATGGTGCCGCAGCTCCACGCCAACAACGCGGGCGTCTGGGCTGGCATCGAGATGGCAGTGCGCGAACTCGCCGTGACCGAGGGCGAACTCTACGTGGTCTCCGGCCCCGCCTTCCTCGGCGCTGACATCCAGCAGATCGGCCGTGGGGTCCTGGTGCCCACTCACTTGTGGAAGGTGGTCTACAGCCCCAGCCAGCAACGCGCCGGCGCCTATGTCATCACCAACGACGAAACCCGCGCGTACTCGGCGATCAGCCTGCGCGATCTGGAACGCATGGTCGGCGTGCAGGCCCTGCCAACCTTGCCTGCTCAGGTGCAGCAGGCCGGCATGGCCTTGCCACTGCCGCGGGCCCAGGGAAGCAGGAACGCCCAGCGGCGGGAGGCGCGCGATGACGGCGCCGCTGGCGCCAAGGCGGCCGGGGAAGGCGGCTTCACGTTGCAGGATCTTGCCCGCAGTGTCGACAAGGCGCTGCGCCGAGCCACCCACTAAAGCTTCTTTGATTCCTCCACCCTCCAGTCAACGACCATGACCACCACACACGCAGAGTCAGCTGCCGCCTTTGAGCCCTATGCCAACGAGAGCGCTGTGCTGCGCATCGGACACCTGGAGATCGAGAACCGTGTCGACCGGGTCAGCCTCACGGGCGACGTGGTGCTCACCCGGGACCAATTGGGCTTGGCGCTGGCGAAGGACCTGCAGGCACTGCTGGCCAGCGTCATTCAGACGCTTGAGTCCGACAAGGCATTGCCCGAAGCGATCGAGGTGTTGGCCGCCAAAACAGTCAAGAATCCCTTCGCCTGACCGGCCACGCAACCCCTGCCCGGTCATGGCCGGACCGTCCTGACATCGGACCGGTCGAGCCCGATACCGCATTTGCAGTTTTTTCTTCCTTGTTGTTAGCCTTTTGCTTTTCTCATGATCGATCTGTTACGCCCGCTTTCCCAATGCTCCGGATTCACTATCCGGATCCCAAGCTGGCGTCTGTGCAGCGTGGTCGCTGCGGCTGTCGTCTTCGTGACCGGATGCGGTGGCGGCGGGAGCGACAGCCCGGGCGGCACCGCACCTGGCACAGGCTCGACGACGCCGGCTGCTACCGCGACGATTCCTGCAGTCGCCCCGTCCGCCGATGCCACCTCGGCGACGCCAGCGAGCTCATGCCCGCAGCATTACGCACTGGCCACGACACCGGCCGTTACTCGCGAGAGCCTTCGTCCGCTGACCCGCGAACTGTGCTACGACGCCTTCGCCATTCTGCACTCGGGCGTGAGCCGTACGCCGCTCTATGCCGCCGAGCACCTCACGCGGTTCAACCTGGCCTTAGCCGCCACGCTTGAGCGGGTCGACAACTTCCATGCCGAGGTCGGCCTACCCGTCACAGAGCGCGCCGAGCTCACTGACTACGTGCGCTCGGGCTATGACCGCGGCCACCTGGCACCCAATGCAGACATGCCCACTCCCGCTGCACAGGCCCAGTCCTTCAGTCTGGCCAACATGGTGCCCCAGGTGCATGCCAACAACGCGGGCATCTGGTCGAGTATGGAGCAGGTTGCTCGGCGCTTGGCCACTGACGATGGAGAGGTGTATGTGGTCTCGGGACCAGCCTTCCTCGGCAGCGATATCAAGCAGATTGGGCGCGTACTGGTGCCTACACACCTGTGGAAGGTCATCTACCGGCCGGCCACCCAGCAGGCCGGAGCCTATGTGATTCGCAACGACGACTCAGTGGCCTACCAGGTCGTAAGCATCGCTGCGCTCACACAGACCGTGGGCATCGATGTGCTGCCTAGCTTGCCTGTGGTCGTACGCGAAACAGCCATGGAACTGCCCCAGCCCACCAGCGTATCCACACGAGTGGCACTGTGGCCTTGATGTGATCTGTAGGTTTGGCGGCTCTGGGCATCGGCATTAAGTAGGAGAGGCAGACCCCATCAGCCCTTGAATTTGCCGAGACCACGCGCCATGCTGTGACCGCACGCGTCTTTCAAGGCAGGCGACATTGGTTGCTGGGCCTGCCATGGTGACATCGACCGCGCTGGAGGAACCGATGACTGCTCGATGGTGCGCATGTTGCGCGAGGGCATTCGACCCAGCCCCGCAGGTTCCCCGACAGACCTACTGCAGCGATCCAGCTTGCCAGCGCGAGCGTCGACGCTTGTGGCAAGTCGCCCGTCGTCTCTCCGATCCGGACTACCTGAAGAACCAAGCCGATGCGCAAAGCGCCTGGGCACGACGAAATCCGGACTATTGGAAAGCCTACCGGGAATCCCATGAGGACTATGTCGAGCGCAACCGCGATCAGCAGCGGGTCCGCAATGCCCGGCGAAACCGTAATGCTCTGGCCACGATGGCTGTTGCCGACCTCCATGAAGGCCTGGATGAATTGCAACCGATCCAGAACGGCAAGATTGCAAGATGACCGTTTGGACCGTCCATCTGCAAGTCATCTCTGACCATTCGACCAAGCCGTGAATCATTGCGTGGATTGCAAAGAGACGACCTGATCGTTGGTCGCTACCGATGCTGATAGCTTCAGGCCATGCACGCAGGCAAGTCCTGACACCGTGTGCGAGGCATCATGAAGTACATCGATTCAATGGTTCCGACATGTGGAGATGGCGAACTCGTTCGCCGGGCGGCCCAGTACGTTCGCATGTCGACCGAGCACCAGCAGTACTCAACGTCGAATCAGGCCGAGAAGATCAAAGAGTACGCATCGCGTCGCAACCTTGAGATCGTTCGTACCTACGCTGATGAGGGAAAAAGCGGGCTGCGCATCGACGGCCGGGCTGGACTGCAACAATTACTTCGGGATGTCGAGTCGTACAGTGCCAATTTCTCAGTGATCCTGGTCTACGACGTCAGCCGATGGGGGCGGTTCCAGGATGCTGACGAGAGTGCCTACTATGAGTATGTGTGCCGACGCGCCGGCATCCAAGTTGCCTACTGTGCCGAGCAATTCGAAAACGATGGTTCTCCCGTCTCGACCATTGTGAAGAGCGTCAAACGTGCCATGGCAGGGGAATACAGCCGCGAGTTATCGGCTAAAGTCTTCGCAGGCCAATGCCGCCTCGTGGAGATGGGGTTCCGCCAAGGCGGTCACGCAGGCTTTGGCCTGCGTCGGGTTCTGCTGGACCAGGCCGGCACCATGAAGGCTGAACTGAATTACGGGGAGCACAAGAGCCTGCAGACCGACCGGGTCATCCTGAAGCCTGGACCCCAAGAGGAGCTGGACATCGTGCAACAAATCTACCGGTGGTTCACGGACGACGGTTGGAATGAAGGGGCGATTGCCATGCGTTTGAATGGCATGGGTATCGCCAGCGATCTCGGCCGGGCCTGGACGCGAGCCAGCGTGCACGGCGTGCTGACCAACGAGAAATACGTAGGCGCCAATGTCTACAACCGCTGTTCTTTTAAACTAAAGAAACTGCGTGTGTCCAACACACCAGACATGTGGATTCGCAAAAGCGATGCGTTTGAAGCGGTGGTACCTCAGGCACTTTTCTACACCGCGCAAGGCATCATTCGGGCACGTTCAAGACGCTTCAGCGACGTCGAATTGGTCGAGCAGCTTCGAAGCCTCTTCAAGCACCGGGGCTACCTTTCTGGCCTTGTCATCGACGAAGCCGAGGGTATGGCCTCATCCAGCGTTTACGCACATCGTTTTGGCAGCTTGCTTCGCGCCTATCAGTTGGTCGGATTCACGCCTGCGCGCGACTTGGGCTACATCGAAACCAACCGCTACCTGCGGCGGCTACATCCAAAGATCGTGGCCGATGTGGAAGCCCAGATCGAGCATTTGGGAGGACGACTTTATCGACGGAGCGACACCGACCTGCTTGATGTCAACCACGAGTTCAGTGTGTCCCTTGTGCTGTCCCGCTGCCAACTGCTCGACAGCGGCTCTCGACGCTGGAAAGTTCGCCTAGAAGCCAGCCTGACACCTGACATCACGCTGGTCATCCGACTGTCCCGCAACAATGAAAGTCCGCTGGACTACTACCTGTTGCCTTCATTGTGTTTCGAACAGAACAAGCTCAGCCTGATGGAACAAAATCCGATCGAGCTGGAGAGTTTCCGTTTTGACACCTTGGACTATCTCTATGGCATGGCGGAGCATGTACGACTGAGGAAAGCAGCATGACCGAAAGCACTCGAGAGCTTCGTTTGATCCCAATCGATCGGATCGAGGTCTTGAATCCACGCGAACGTAATGAAGAGACGTTCGACGAGATTGTTGACAACATCGCAAAGATCGGGTTGAAGAAGCCCATCACTGTGTCGCCCCGCCAAGGCGAAGATGGCAATGAATGCTTTCTCCTGGTCTGCGGGGAGGGACGGCTCAAGGCCTTTAAACGACTGGGAGAGAGTCGCATTCCCGCCTTGATTGTGACAGCGACCGATGATGACGCCTTCATCATGGGTTTGATCGAGAACGTCGCGCGACGACGCTATCGCCCCATGGAGTTGGTCAGCGGTATCGCCGCACTTCAACAGCAAGGATTAGGAGGTCGGCAGATCGCTGCGAAGACCGGATTGAGCGAAGACTATGTCAGAGACATCGGACTGCTGCTGGAAAAAGGCGAAGAGCGACTCATCGGCGCCGTGAAGACTGGTGCCTTGCCAATGCGCGTGGCTTTGTCGATTGTGCGGGCAGGTAATGACGACAAAACGGTTCAGACGACCTTGCAGCAGGCCTACGAGGCAGGAGATCTGCGAGGTCAACAACTCATCCAGGCTAACAAACTCATTCAGAAAAGGATGACGTACGGCCCTGCTCTGAAAAATAACACCAATTCCAAAACTTCGCGCGATGCCGCCGTGACACCGGGGTCCATGATTCGGGTTTATCAAAAAGAAGTTCAGCGACAAAAGTTTCTGGTGCGGCGCGCATCCTGGTCACAGCAGCGTTTGCTTTTCGTGCTGGGTGCCTTGCGCAACTTGGCAACCGACGAGAATTTTTGCAACCTGCTGCGTGCCGAAGGACTGGACACCGTTCCCAAATACTTGGCCGACCGACTGATCGTGGGAGCGTAGCCATGGCCGTTACCCTGGCATTTCTGATGAAGCCGCTTTCCATTGCAGTCGACAATATATTGCCATCGCGATTGTGGCGGGACTCTGTGATAGAGACTAAGAAGGTCCAGAAGATCAGGGCTTCCATAGAAGAGATCGACATCATTGAGCCGTTGTCGGTCTGCGCCGTGGATAGACATACGGGCCGGCATCTGTTGCTAGACGGTCATCTGCGACTGCTGGTGCTTCGGCAGTTGGGTCGACTGGAAGTGCCGTGCATCATCGCCACAGACAATGAGTCCTATACCTATAACAACCGGGTCAACCGGTTGTCGACGATCCAGGAGCATTTCATGATCTTTCGGGCGATCGAGCGCGGGGTGTCGAAGGAGCGCCTAGCGCGCGCGTTGTGCATGGATCTTTCCTTGATCGGCAAGAAATTGCGTTTGCTCGATGGCCTGTGCGAAGAAGCCACCATGCTTCTCAAGCAGCATGAATTCTCTCCCGAGGTGTGTTCAACGCTCAGGAAGATGAAGCCGGCGCGACAGGTCGAATGTGCCGAATTGATGCTTGCTGCCAACATGTTGACGGTCAACTATGCAAAAGCCTTGCTGGTCGCCACGCCAGTCGAGTTCCTGATAAGTGGCATGAAACCGGCGCCTTCGAGGCACATTACACACGAACAGATCTGCCGCATGGAACGGGAGATGTCGAATTTGCAAGACCAGTACCGTTCGGCTGAGCGGTCGTTCGGTGAAGACACGCTGAACTTGGTGTTAGCACAGGGCTATCTGCGCAAGTTGGTTGAGAATGAGCGGGTGCGCAAATACCTCGGCACACATTACGAAGAGGTGTTAAAGGAGTTCGAAAGCATTGTCGCGATCAGCTCAATGCAATCTTGACAAACGACTGACTTTCTCCTGAGGCAGTTTTACGAGTCAGTACCATCCCTTGTTTATCATCGAGCTCAATGCCAAAAGCATGCTGTCATGCCTGCGACCGATCGGATCGCGCGCGAGATTTTGAACCGATGGACATGGAGTGGCACGCGTTTTCCTTTTGACTTAGAGCGGCCTAACAATACCTGTCATCGCATTGAGCGGGTGATGCGTTCGACGTCGCATGAGCAGGAAGAAAGAGATTAACTCAGCGTTATGGAAACGGCTACAGCCTTTGTTGCCGGTAGTGAAGCCCTCACCTCAGGGAGGACGTCCCCGCCTGGATGACGAGCTTGCCCTCAACGGCATCCTCTTCGTGCTGCGCACAGGCATCGCCTGGGAGGACCTGCCCCAGGAACTGGGTTTTGGCAGCGGCATGACGTGCTGGCGCCAGCTGCGCGAATGGCAGGCTGCGGGGGTGTGGCACCAACTGCACCTGATGCTGCTGGCCGAGCTGCGAGGCGCAGGCCGCCTCGATTTCAGCCGCGCGAGCATCGATGGGGCCAGCGTGGCCAGCCCCCGGGGGGCCCGCACACGGGCCCCAACCCGACCGACCGTGGCAAGCTCGGCAGCAAACGCCACGTCGTGACCGACCGAGCGGGCATTCCGTTGGTGTTCTGCGTCACGGGAGCCAACCGGCACGACTTGGTCGTCTTCGAAGAGCTCATCGACGACTTGCCTGCTGTCCGAGGCCTACCGGGCCGGCCACGGCGTTGGCCTGAGCGGCTGCATGCCGACAAGGGCTACGACTTCCATCGCTGCCGGGACCATCTCAAGCGCCGTGGGATTCAGGATCGCATTGCTCGCCGGGGCATCGAGCGCAATGACCGGCTCGGGCGTCATCGCTGGGTGGTGGAGCAAACGCATGCTTGGCTGGCGGCATTCGGCAAGTTACGTGTGCGCTTCGAGCGCAGCATCCAGACTCATCTTGCATTGCTCAGCCTGGCTTGCAGCGTCATCTGCGTCCGCTCATTGGCACAGTTTTGTTAGCGACTCTTAACTCTCGCAGGTTCAAAGCTCAAACAAGCGTGCGCGCAGCACATCTCCCACCGTGTCCTGGACACGTCCGGGATCAGGGAAGCAGTCGACAATCTGTGCACACAGCGTGACGATCTCGATGGCAAAGTCGACCTGCATCTGATTGAGAGGGTCAGCCGAGCGACTGAGACCCGTGCGCACGGCCGCGTCGGTGAACAGAGCGCGTGGATTGCCCATCGGAATGTCGATCGAATCACTGTCTGAATCTTGCATAGAAAAAGTAACTCGATGAGGAAAATTGAGTAGGAAGGAACGGAGCACTGGACGATAACTGATCTTGCCCCCGTATTTCAGGACACGGTCTATTCGCAATGTAGCGTCTGCTCGACTTGAGCAGAACACTGTTGGGCAGCACGATGCTGCCTGAACTCCCTGGGTGATCTCATCTTCAGCGCCGAGTGCGGATGGACTTCGTTGAAGTGCTCGAAGGCCGTGGCCATCTGCGCCATTACCGTCCTTGCATCGACCAGGTCCATGCGGCTGACGTAGTCGCGCTTGAAGGTGTTGACGAAGCTCTCGGCCATGCCATTGCTTTGCGGGCTGCACACGGGCGTGTTGACCGGCCGCAGGCCCAACTGCCTGGCGATCTGCCGCGTCTCGGCGGCAATGTAGGCACCGCCGTTGTCCGAGAGGAACTCCAGAGCGTGCCCCTTGGGAATGCCTTCTACATTGCCGAAGCGTTTTTCCACCGCCTCGATGAGCATCTCGCGCACCGGCTCGCCCGGCAGACCTTTGCCTTCCCAGGCCCGGTAGGCCAGGATCTCCCGATCGCAGCAGTCTTTCGTGAAGGTCGCCGTCACGGTCTGACCCGAGTCGCACCTGATCTCGAAGCCGTCCGAGCACCAGCGCACGTCGCTGTGCGCAACTGCCACTTTCCCTTCATGAGGCCGACTGGACTGGCGTCGTCGGGGTGCTTTGGGAAGCAGCAGTGCATGACCGGCCATCACGCGGTAGACCCGCTTGGCGTTGACTCGCGGCGCGCCGGCGTCGGCCCGCTGGCGGTTCACCAGCGCGCAGGCACGGCGGTAGCCGTAGGTCGGCAGCTCGGTGATCTGCGCCCTGATCTCGTCGAGTAGCACGGCATCATCAGCCCGCGCGGTACGGCAGGTCCGGGCGTCTATCCAGTCGTCGCTGCGTGCGCGCAGCCGCTGAACGTTCGAGCGCGCCAACCCCAGGGCCTCGCAGGCGGCCTTCACAGGCCATCCCCGTCCAGCCAGGGTGAGCGCGCAATCCACTTTTTTTCGGCGGCATAGCCCACGGCCTCCTTGAGGATCTCGTTCTCCAGCGTCTTCTTGCCCAGCACACGCTGGAGCTTGGCAATCTCGGCCCGGGCCGCGGCGAGCTCGGAGGCCGGCACCACGGCCTCGCCGGCGGACACCGCAGTCAACGCGCCTTGGCGCTCGAGCTTGCGCCACTGGAACAGCAGACTGGCCGACACACCCTCTTGGCGAGCAACGAGCGATACGCTCATGCCCGGCTCGTAGCTGCGTCGAACCAGCGCGGCCTTCTCTGCGAGGGACCAGCGCCTGCGGCGCTGGTCCCTCATGATCACCTCGACGGTGGTATCCGTATTCCTAGTCGTATTCACAGTCCTACTCCTATCCTGAAAGATAAGCGACAGACCGTGTCCTGTCATTCAAGGGGCCAGCTCATAACCGCCAAGGTGATGCCAGCGTAGGGCAAATTCGCCGTTGTCGTGCTTTTTCAGACTTCGGCCTAGTCGGGCTCTCTTTACCGCAGTGACACCGGTGAACAGGTTGCACACAACATGACTGCCGGCAGCTCTTGCGACTGGCCATGCCGCCACGCTGTGACCTATATAAACAACCTCAATCAATGCTCCCGCGAGGACTTGTGGAAGATGACCATGGCCTACCGACCCCGGTCGTTGCACGGTAGTCGGACAGTCCATAAGCCCATGCATCGCTGCGAGGCCGCCAGACCGTCGGTGACCCTGCCTCAACTGCACTTACAGCAAGAAGTTGAAAACTTCATCTACACGAAAAATCGAAATGCAAGAAAACAACTTGCCAAGCCTTGTAGAGACTAAGATGGGCTGCTTCAAAAGATTGGGTGAGCGGGTCTAAGCTCACCATGTTATTCGATGTGTCCGGGAAACCGGGGTAAGCCCAGACAGTAACAGCCAGCACGGAGAGACTAAAACTCTTGAACTGGATGTTGATAAACCACAACGTCAAGAATTTTTGGTAAGGTCCGCCAGCTTGGAGTGATTCGCTATCCATGCTCAGATTTCTGGCATCCCGTCGCGCTTAGCCTCATGGCTATGAGCATTCATCGACTGATCAAGGAAGGACGACTGAGCCTAGGGTTGAGCGAGCGTGAGTTCGCCGACGCTGTCGGGGTCAGTCGAGGAGCCGTACAGCAATGGGAAAAACCAGGTGGCACTGCGCCCAGGCGCAGTTCCCAGCACCGCGTCGCTCAGGTGCTCGGAATCTCCGTGGCAGAGCTTGTCTCGGGTGGCTCCAATACCAGCCCGGGGTACGAAATGCGTGCTGAAGTGCCGCTGGTCTCCCAGGTTGAGGCGGGCAACTACACAGAGGTTGACAACTTCAAGCGCAAGGGCGACTACGAAATGGTCGCCGTGTCCATCCCTGTCAAACGCCACACCTACGCGCTGCGTGTGCATGGCGACAGCATGGTCAGCGAAGTGGCTGACTCCTTTCCCGGAGGCTCCATCGTTATCGTCGAGCCGGAAATGGAGGCGCTTCCTGGCGACTATGTGATTGCCGTAAATGAGCAAGGCGAGACCACCTTCAAGCAACTCATTAAGGACGGGGGAGACCTTTACTCGAAGCCGCTGAACACGCGCTACCCCATCAAGTTGCTGGATCAGGCCCAGGTGATCGGTGTTGTGCGCGAGTTCACCAAGCGCTTTCGATAGAACTGCAAAAAAATCCTAGGTAAATCGGATGGATTTGGCATAGTAGCTAACTTTTCTATCTGTCTCGCTGTTCCTGCGTCAAGGGTCTGGAACTGCAAGCTTTGCCAAGGATGGCGACATGCGGACTCATGCACAGCTTCGTGCCCAGCTAATTTGGAAGACGACCAGCAAGCGCCTGCGACATGACCTGCATCCCGATGCAATCAGACCATGCCGCACATCCGATGACTTGATGGTCTCCTACCTGATGGCTTATCAAGCGCTGGAGGGACTTGGTCAGGCCTTTGGCCTGGGCGTGAGCCTCCTCAGAGCACTCGATCTGGTTGCCCGCGATGCCGCAACCCGAACGCAGAGCTTGATGAAAAGCTCGGTGTGAGCACGCCGTGCAACGTAGTCGTCATTGCAAGTTCAGTCGAAGGCATTGATGCTTTAGCACGTGTAGCCAACCAGTTGCCCGCGTCTTTCCCCCTGCCCGTGGTCGTGCAGTTCCACGGGTCCCGGCGACAGTCCATCCGCCGGCTGACCCGCAGCCGATGGCAGCTCACTTCCAAAGTGGATGTGGCGTATGCCCTGGACGGAGAGCACCTTGAAGCGGGCTGCGTTTACGTGATCCCAGCGGAAAATGGCTTAGTATTCAAAGCCCGTGGGGTGTTGGGCTATGGATCGGACGGTTCAAAGTCCAGCGCTGACGATCTGTTCAAATCTGCAGCACTTTGGTATGGCGCCGGGGTTATCGGTGTTGTGCTTGATGGGCTGGGCACGGATGGCACGATCGGTTTGCGAGCCATTACGGATGCCCAAGGCATACGCATAGTTCAGAGCCCAGTCGAAGCGACCTTTGCTGGCATGCCCTCGAGCGCCTTGCGAGGTGACCATGTCCAATACTCGGTCATGATCGACCAGTTGGTGCCGCTTTTGAGAGCCCTGACTGCTCGACCCGATCCAGCAGCATCACTGTCTTCCGAAGTGCAGGCCGAGCTGATACGACTGCTGTCAACTTCTAAAGAGGACAGGACCAAGTCGCTGAACCGCAGCGTCGTTGACATCCTAGCGCTCATGCGGATGGAACTAGCCATGGACATCGTGTTCGTGTCAAAAGCAGTGGGTGATGTTGTGATGACTACTCACGTAGCCTCCACCCCCGGCGGGATTGATATTCAAGGCATGTCACTTCCCAAGGACCAAAGCCTCTGCCAACGTGTGCTGGACGGGCGCCTCCCCGCGGTCATCCCGGACGTTGCAACCTTGCGCGTGACCCACGAGGTGCCCATCATATCTGTCGCTCCCGGCGCCTACATGGCCGCGCCAGTCTGGCTTCGCAGCGGCACGCTGTATGGGACTTTGTGTTGTCTTAGCTGGGCCACGTCACCCGAGCTCGGTCAACGCCACTATGAGCGCTTGCAGATGTCGGCACGCCAGATCGCACGGTTGGTCAACGACGCGGGGGAAAAGTGATGGGTTGCCATTCCTGGTTTTATCACCAGCCTGACACTCCGGAACTGCCCATTGCGATAGTGGGCCGTGAAGGCATGTTCGATCCCCGTGCGACCTTGCCCCTGGATTGCGACCGCAGTATCACATGCATTATTACGGCGCATATTTCCGCGATCTCGACGGAAAGAAACTTGGCATTGCGTGTCATACGCCTGTGCCTTTAACGAATCGGCGGATACTCACTTTGGCTGTTCAAGCGACAGCTGACCGTTCCATTGAAATTCTCAGATAGTCATCCACTGCTGTTATGCCCCAAGATTAGTCTCATTAGGTATCGGGCTGTTCCACCGCTGGTCCGTTTAGCACCGCGGCAACTTGGCTTGTACTTCGAAGAACTGCCGTGCCGAACTCACTGTATTTAGAGCTTTGGATCCTGCAGCAACGTTTACCGTCACAAACGGTTCTTTTCGTTCGACAGCACTGGGTACGAACACATCATCTGTGCGTTGGAAAAAATTGGGAACCTTTTTCCTGATCCTCCAACTTTTCTTACTCAATCAAGATTTCTCCTATGTATCGCCGCAGTGCACAAGCAAGGTCTATCCAATATCGGACGATCCGCGCTACGACTCTCTTCGTCGTGTTCGTCTGCGTTTCGCTTCTGGCCGTAGATGCCTGGCTTGCATGGAGAGTGCGGGAGCAGCAACTGCGCCAAGCCGTCGTCAGCAACACCAACCTGGCTGCTGCAGTGGCTCAGCAGGTCGACGGCATGGTGTCGGAGGTCGGGTACCTGCTCGACAGCATTGCCTTCGAACTGCCGACGGGTGGCATGGACAAACGGGAATTGAGCCACCTGCAACCTATCCTCAAGAACCATGCCGACTCCAACCAACATGTCCATGACCTCTTTGTATACAGCGCGCAGGGCGCGTGGCTGATCAATTCGCAGGGCGTTTCACCCCCAGGCGCCAACAACGCCGACCGCGAATACTTCATCCACCATCGTGATCACCCCTCGCTGGCGACACGCGTGGGCAAGCCGATCGTGAGCCGTTCAACCGGAATCTGGATCATCCCGGTGTCACGCCGCTTCAATGATGCAAAGGGCCAGTTCGCCGGAGTGCTGCTGGCGACGATCGACCTCGACCATGTCCGGCGCATGCTTGACCACTTCCAGATCGGGGATAACGGATCCCTCAGTGTGGCCCTCGCGAGTACGGCGATTCTTGTGAGACGCCCGTTTTCCGAGAAGAACTTGGGCAAGGAAATACCGCCCAGTGCGTTGAAGGAGCAGCTCACTTCCCAAACTTCGGGCAATTTCGAGTTTGCCTCGCCTATGGACGGCATTCAACGTGTCGGCAGTTTCCGGTATACCGACAGTCACTCACTGATGGTGGCGGTGGCGCAGTCCAAACATGAATTGCTTGGCGACTGGCGCGAGACGACCTGGATACAGACTTTTTGGATTTTCCTGCTGTGCGCTATCACCGCTCTAGCAGGAAGCCTCGTCGTTCGACTTGTTCGCCAACGGGTGAAGGTGGAGTTCGACCTGAGTGAAACCCGCGACAAACTCACCAAGGCCAATGAACGTCTGGCGCTATTGGCAAATCTGGATGGGTTGACCGGCCTGGCCAATCGAAGGTCTTTCGACGAGACCCTCGAGCGCGACTTCGAGCAGTCTTGCAGGTCAGGCCAACCGCTGAGCCTAGTCATGATCGACGTCGATCATTTCAAGCAGTACAACGACCTACATGGCCATCCGGAAGGTGATCGATGCCTGCAGCAAGTCGCTATGGCCATTGAATCGGCGGCACGTCGGCCGCTGGACTTTGTGGCAAGGTATGGAGGCGAGGAGATGGCGATGCTGCTGCCTCAAACCGATGCCACGGGCGCGCTGGTAGTTGCCGAACTGGCACGCAGTGCGGTCGAAGCACTCCAACTCACGCACTCCTCCGATCGACCGCTTCGCAAGGTGTCAATCAGCGTCGGCGTCGCGTCTCACACATCGGACAACATTCACGAGAGCATGCAGTCGCTGGTGAAGCGTGCGGATGTGGCGCTGTATCAAGCCAAGGCTGCGGGCCGCGACCGGGTCGTTGCCTATGGAAGCAGGTAGCGATCCAGCATAGAACGGCGCAGAGGCCCTAAGATTATTCACATCAGCCATCTGTTCGGCGTGACCTATATGAGGTTCACAAAGGCGCGTCGAGCTTCAGGTCATGCAGCATTGCACGCCAGGACTCTGGCAAGCAGGTGCCACGCGACCAGCGGCAGTGCATCGACGTCCCAGGTACACACGACCAGCGAACTCGTCGCTCAGGCATTCTCGAGCCGCATCGCCTTCGCCCCAACGGCACGCCCGTAAAGCATGGCGGCCGACCGCGTCAACATGCCAACCCCGACCAGCCGGACGCTCTCTGGAAGAGATCGTGGAGGTTGGTGCGACAGGATGCGAAGCGTCACAGGTCAGGCGCTGTACCCAAACGCGTCTGAAGCAGCCAGCGCTCGAAAGCCTCAAGACCACGTTTGCGCACCCGTATCCGCATCCAAGCTGAAAGTGCTGCCGCTGGACAGCAGCACCGCATGCACTACTGAAGCAAACTGCCTTGATACGAGCACAGTTTGATCTTTATGCGAGCTTGATTAGCATTTGGACGTGGATCCAACATTTGCAAATCATGCTGTACAAAATACAACTTTAATTATGTTAATTTCGAGGACAAGCCAAAGGGCTTTTTCTTCGTTCGAGGGTGAATTGGGATAGCCATTGAACCTGCTCGGACACGACGTCAGATGCCTGCACCAAGAGCCAGTCAACGACCGTCAGCAAGCTTTCAGTGCTTGCCTGGGATGATCATCGTCCTTTTCCATCGCACCCCACCAGTGCGCTTTCCACTTTAAGGAAACAGCATGATCGTGTTCGTCACCGGCGCCTCTTCAGGGTTCGGCGCGGCCATCACCCGGCGCTTCGCGGCGGCCGGCCACCGCGTGATCGCGGCCGGGCGCCGCAAGGAGCGTCTCAACGCCCTGGCCGACGAGCTCGGGCGAGCTTGCGTGCTGCCCTTGGTCCTGGACGTCCGCGACCGGGATGCCGTGTCCGCTGCCGTGAATGGTCTTCCCGCGGACCATCGCGACATCGACCTGCTGGTCAACAACGCCGGTCTGGCGCTGGGCCTGGAGCCAGCCCAGAAAGCCGACCTCGCCAACTGGGACGCCATGGTCGACACGAACGTGAAGGGGCTGATGTACATGACCCACGCGGTGCTGCCCGGCATGGTGGCGCGCAATCGCGGCCACGTGATCAACCTGGGCTCTACGGCGGGAGCGTATCCCTACCCCGGCGGCAACGTGTATGGGGCCACCAAGGCCTTCGTGCGGCAGTTCTCTCTCAACCTGCGCGCCGACCTGCTGGGCACGGCCGTGTGGGTGATCGACATCGCGCCGGGCATGGTCGGCGGCACGGAGTTCT
This sequence comes from Variovorax sp. PEI5, assembly GCF_056679935.1. Classification (NCBI taxonomy): domain Bacteria; kingdom Pseudomonadati; phylum Pseudomonadota; class Betaproteobacteria; order Burkholderiales; family Comamonadaceae; genus Variovorax; species Variovorax sp. PEI5. Next base: position 149,146 of record NZ_JBWXPH010000004.1, on the reverse strand, counting down.
CGTCGGTGCGCCTCAAGGGCGACCAGGCCCGGGTGGAGACGATCTACAAGGACGCCAACCCCCTGACCCCCGACGATATTGCGGAAGCTGTCTTCTGGACCGGGACACTGCCCGCGCGCATGAACATCAATTTCCTCGAGGTCATGCCCGTGACGCAATCCTTCGGGCCACTGGCCATCCACCGGCAAGCCGTCTAGTGCTGCTTGGCAGATCGATCCAAATGCGTTCTGCACTGGCTGGACATCGATCAGATCGTGGGCCTCCGCACCTTCGACGGCTCGGTCTGCTTCAAACCGCCACCTGCCGCTCGAGCCGAGCGAGAAACGCGGTGTCCTGTGTGCGCTGCGCGCAGCCAGTGAAGAACAGCGTGGCCACGGGTATGAGGAAGCGCCATGCCACGGTCAGCAAGAAGACCTCGGCAAGGTCGGCTCGAACGGTTTTTCCAGTGTCATGCGCGCGTCCAGTCTGTGTGTTGTTTGCTCCGAGGGTCCCAAAGCAAATACGAACGCTGCCGACCGTTGGCTCAACGTGGAGGCGAACCGTCCAGCGTGACCAGCCGCGGCGTCACCTGGCCGTCGTCGATCCACAGTTCGCCCACAGAAATCGGCAGGCTGAAGCGACGCGGTCCCGCGCTACCCGGGTTGATGAACAGCACCCCATCGCGCTCGGCCATCGACGGTTTGTGCGAGTGGCCAGACACCACCACACGCACGTTCGTACCAGCCGCAGCCAGATTCAGATCGGCGATGTCGTGCACCGCGTGCACCGCGACGCCGTCCAGCACCACCGTCAACGACACGGGAATGTCGGCCGCCCACGGCGCATGGTCGTTGTTGCCGCGCACCACGCTCATGGGCGCGATCGCCGACAGTCGCGCCAGGATGTCCGACCCGCCGATGTCGCCGCCATGGACGATGTGATCGCAGCCGGCGAGGAAGGCCAGGGCTTCGGGGCGCAGGAGGTCGTGGGTGTCGGAGATCAGGGCGATGCGGGGCATGGGATGAAGCGCCACGCGCTAGAAGGCTACAACCTTGACCTTAACTCGAACACGCAAGGTAATCGGCTGTTCAAACCAACTTAGTCCGATACCGCACTGCGTCCCGTCACAAACCTATTCCCCTAAGAATATAAAGATAATCTTAAGGCACTACAGCAATAAATGATCAGCCACATTTTGCTGATTTGTCATCAAAAATAAGTTGAACTCCGCTGCGCCTTGAAATAAAAACGGCATGAGAATGCCGGTTTTTTTATTTGCCAGTCAGGCTGGCTTTTCCGCTGCTTACTCGCAGCAGGGCATCGTGACCTCGTCGCAGCAGTCCTCATCGCACCAGGGTGCGGCGGCGAGTGCACCGGTCGAAGCAAAGGCAAAGGCCAGGATAGCCAGAAGTTTCTTCATAGGGGTGCTTGGTGGGTGACTCGGTGGGCTGAAAGACGGTTGTAGCTTACGCCATTGGTCTTCGCAAGGCAGGATGTCTCTTCATGGCGGCGCACGGGGCCAGTCGCGCTGATATAGACCCTGATCAGTTTGCAAGCCGTGTGACTTGCCTTTTGGTCTCATTTTTACTTTGATTTATTATCTTCAAACCGCTCTTAGGGCATGAAAGTTTATTTTCATGGGCATGCTGCCTACATGCGCATCTAGAGAGTCAAGCGGAAAATTCTCAGGAATCAAAAGGATGTGCGCGCGTACTTCAATTTCAAACTCTTTCGAAGTTTCTAAATATTTTCCACTTTTATCAACGCACCCCGTAATCATTGCATTCACTGCAAAATTGACAATCCAGTCCTCATTTATATCCTGAAAAATCTCGTCATAAGCAATTGGCTTTACGAACTTGATTTTTTTGCATTCGATGTTATCGCTGATGGCGCGAAGCAATCTTGAATCCCAATTCTTGCTGGCCATCATCCTATCGAAAATTGTCATAACTAATACTGGTAGAAAAAAGCTATTTTTCAGGTTTGCGGTGCAGTGGAAGGCACGCAAACTTGCAGGGTGTTGCTGGCTTTTTCGTGTGCCAGTGAGGGGTGCTGTGATTTTGTTTGCTCCCAGCAAAGCATCTTGTCCTCATCGCAGCAACTGTTGCATAGAGGTGTGGCTGCGCGGCCTGCGGTCCAAACCAGTGCAATGGCCAGAATCGCCAGCAGTCTTCTTATGGGGGTTCTTATGAACTGCTTAAACAGCAAAAAGGTGCCTGCAACGCATGTCAATAACCCTGGCAATGCACGATGTCTCTAAGTTTCTGTCCATGAGACTGCGTTTCATGGTCGCAAATTTTTACTTGGTCAAAAAATTTGTCATTTTCCACACCTGAACCGATTGGGAAGCTCAACCTATAAAGCCGATGGAGTCTGAGCTTCAAAAACAACGTGTTTTTGCGTAATCGCCTTAAGGGTGGCACACACAGGCTTCGCCATGCGCGGCAGACACCAGTTCGCCCAAGATGCCGCACTCGTTGGTCTGATGATGGTCAGTGCACTTGGCACGCAACACCGTCAGCTGTTTTTCCAGCGCCTTCAGGCTCTTGATGCGCGCGCGCACGCGCCCGATCTGGTCATCCACCAGTTCGTTGACGTTGCCGCAGTCCGCAGTGGGCAAGGTCGCAAGGTCCAGCAGGCGCCGGATGTCGGCCATGGGAATGTCGAGGGCACGACAGTGCCGCACGAACGCAAGACTTTCCAGGTGCCGGGGTCCATAGCTGCGGTAGCCATTGGGCAGGCGGTCGGGCAAGTCGATGAGGCCCGCGCGTTCATAGAACCGGATCGTGCCCACTTCGACGCCTGTGGCCTTGCTCAAGTCGCCAATCTTCATGTCATTCCCCTGTCTGCTTCGCGGACACCCATCGTAGCCGCTTGACCCTGCAGCAGGTGCAAGGTGTCCAATCGTCCTCAGAAAGCGAACAACACCCATGGCCAAACTCCCCGACGACGACCGCACGAGCTGCTGCGCTGGCACCTCGACCTGCTCGACCGCGCCCACCCGCCAGGCTCCTGTCATCGACCTCGACACGCAAGCGGTCGGTCCGGTGATCGAAACCAAGGCGTCCAGCTGCTGTGCTGCAACGCCTGCCAAAACCGTAGCAGACGCAGGATGCGCCGGGTCAACCGCCAAACAAGCCGTTGATGCGTGCGGTGTGCCCAGCCCGGCTGCGAAGGCGGAAAGCGCTTGCTGCGCACCGGAGGCATCGGCCAAGGCCGACGACACGTGCTGCGCGAGCGCAGCGACCGACACCACGGGCGATTCGTGCTGCGCACCCCCGTCGTTCTCGGCGGCCAAGGACAGTACGCCCGAGGTCGTCGCACCCAACACCTTCCGCATCTCGACCATGGATTGCGCGGTGGAGGAGTCCGAGATCCGCCGCGCGGTCGAACCCATCGACGGCATCCGTGGCCTGCACTTCCGTCTCGCCCAGCGCAACCTGCGCATCGATGGCACCGACGCGGCCGTGGAAGCCGCGCTGGTGGCGATCCGCAAGGCCGGTTTCGCGCCGGAGCCGGTGGCGGCGCGCGCTGCCACCGCAGCGGGTGCCACCGACGACCATGGGCATGACCATGCCGAGGGTCCCAGCTATGTGCGGCTGGCCGCAGCGCTGGGTCTGGCGATCGTGGCCGAGGGCATGGCGTACTTCGCACCTGACACGATGGTGTGGAAGGGCCTGGGCATGGCCGTCGCTGCCGTGGCGATCTGGCTGGCGGGCATCGAGACCTACACCAAGGGCCTGATCGCGCTGCGGCGCGGCAAGCTCAACATCAATGCGCTGATGTCGGTGGCCGTCACGGGCGCCTTTCTCATCGGCCAGTGGCCCGAGGCGGCCATGGTCATGGCGCTGTACGCCATCGCCGAACTGATCGAGGCACGCGCCGTGGACCGGGCGCGCAACGCCATCAAGGGCCTGGTGGACCTGGCACCGGACGAGGCCGACATCCAGCAAGCCGATGGAAGCTGGCAACGCATGAAGGCCACGGACATCGCCCTGAACGCCATCGCCCGGGTCAAGCCCGGCGAGCGCGTCGCGCTCGACGGCCGCGTGACCAAGGGCAACAGCAGCATCGACCAGTCGCCGGTTACGGGCGAGAGCATTCCGGTGGACAAGGAACCGGGCGATCTGGTGTTCGCGGGCACCATCAACCAGAACGGCGAACTCGAGTTCCAGGTGACGGCAGCGGCCAGCAATTCGACGCTCGCACGCATCATTCATGCGGTCGAAGAAGCGCAGGGCACCCGCGCGCCCACGCAACGCTTCGTGGACCGCTTCGCCGCGATCTACACCCCGGCCGTGTTCGCACTGGCGCTGGCGGTGGCGGTGCTGCCGCCGCTGCTGCTCGACTGGGCCTGGATGACGGCCATCTACAAGGCGCTCGTGCTGCTGGTGATCGCCTGCCCGTGCGCGCTGGTCATCTCCACGCCGGTGACGGTGGTCAGCGGGCTGGCCGCCGCCGCCCGGCGCGGCATCCTGATCAAGGGCGGCACCTACCTGGAGGAAGCCAGGCACCTGAAAGCGATCGCGCTGGACAAGACCGGCACGCTGACCGAAGGCAAGCCGAAGCTCGTGGCGTTCGTGCCATCGAGCCCATCCACCGAAGCGCAAACGAAACGCTGGGCCAAGAGCCTGGCTTCGCGCTCGGACCACCCGGTTTCCCAGTCCATCACGGCCGGCCTCGACGGTGCGGTGGCGGACGTGGACGCGTTCCAGGCGCTGCTCGGCCGTGGCGTAGAAGGCGTCGTCGAAGGCAAGCGCCTGGTGCTGGGCAACCACCGCCTGATCAAGGAGCGCAAGCAATCCGATGCCCGCCTGGAGAGCGAACTCGCCGGCCACGAAGCGCAAGGCCGCACGGTCACCCTCCTGGCCGATGAGGACAGCGTCCTGGGCATCTTCGCCGTGGCCGACACCATCAAGGCCAGTTCGATCGACGCCGTAAAGCGCCTTCAGAAGCTGGGCGTCGTGCCCGTGATGCTCACGGGCGACAACGTTGCCACGGCACAGGCCGTGGGCCGCGAGGCCGGCATCGCCGAGGTGCGCGGTGGCTTGTTGCCCGAGGACAAGCTCGCGGCGATCAAGGAACTGCGTGAGCGCCATGGCGCCACCGCCATGACCGGCGACGGCATCAACGATGCGCCGGCCCTGGCCCAGGCCGACATCGGCTTTGCCATGGGCGGCGCCGGCACCGATACGGCCATGGAAGCCGCCGACGTGGTGATCATGAATGACGACCTCGGGCGCATCGCCGAGACCATCGGCCTGAGCCGTCGGACCCATTCAGTGCTGATGCAGAACATCACCCTGGCGCTCGGCATCAAGGCGGTGTTCTTCGTGCTGGCGGTCTTTGGCAGCGCCACCATGTGGATGGCCGTCTTCGCCGACATGGGCGCGAGCCTGCTGGTGGTGGGCAACGGACTGCGGCTGCTGCGCAAGCACAAGGACTGATTCCTGACGGGTTCAGCGCGGGTGTCGCGCGGATCGCCGAGGAACGTCCAGGTGGCTGGTCAAAGTCCGAAGTGGGCGCGCAGCGAGGACTTCAGGGTCTCGATGCTTACCCGATCTGGATCGTCGGGTTGGGCATTTTTCCCAGCCACGCCAATGCATTCCTCGATCATGAGCCGTGCAAAGGTGTCGAAATTGATCTCGGTCCAGGTCTCGGTCTTGCCGGTGCAGTGGTCGCTGGATTCCTTGAAGTCCATGGCGCGCGTGGCCAGCGCCTTGATCTTGGGATTCGTGGAGTTGATGGCTTGCATGGGAAGTGGTCGCGCTTGATGCGGGTATGAAGGTCAGGCCGCCTGCAGGCGACGGCCTCGGTAGGCGTTCATGGCGTAGCCGGAGAACGCCACCAGCAGGATGATGACCTGCGCCATGACGGTCTCCATCGACGGGTAGATGCCCAGCAGCTCGATGCGTGGCGCCAGGATGGGCGTCGCACCCACCCAGCCGGCTTCCTGCAGGCCCGCCACGCCCTTGCCCACCAGGACCACGGCCAGCAAGGCGACCAGCACGGACGTGATGCTGAAGAACTTGCCAATGGGCATGCGCGCACTGGTCTTGAGCAGCACCCACGTCAGGACGGCCAGGAGCGCGACGCCCACGCCCAGGCCCGCGAGCAAGGCGTTGCCGTTGCCATCGGCCGAGAGGGCCGAGTAGAACAACACCGTCTCGAAGACTTCGCGGTAGACCGCCACGAACGACAGACCGAACAAGGCCCAGGCCGAGCGCTTGGACAGCGCCGAGGACAGCTTTTCCTTGAGGTAGGCCTGCCAGCGGCCGGCCGCGCTCTTCTGATGCATCCACATGCCCACGCTCAGCAGGACCAGCGCGGCGAACAGCGAGGACAGGCCTTCGGTCACCTCGCGGCTCGCACCGCTGATGTTCACGAAGTAGGTGGCCACGGCCCAGGTCAGTCCGCCCGCGGCCAATGCCACGATCCAGCCGCCATGCACATAGCGCAAGACGTCCGGGCGCTTGGCCTTCTTCAGGAAGGCGATCATGCCCACGACGATCAGCAAGGCCTCAAGGCCCTCGCGCAGCAGGATGGTGAGCGACCCCAGGAAGGTGGTGAGCGGTTCGGCCGCCTTGCCGCCCAGTTCGCGCTCCACCTCGGCAAAAAGATAGTCCAGCCGCTGCGCGGCGCTCTCGCTTTGGGCTAAGGTCCCGTTGGCGATGGCCGAGCGATAGGCCAACATGCCGTTTTCCACTTCGGTCAACAGTGCCTTGTTGCGCGCGCCCAGCGAAGGCTCCAGCGGCTCGAAGCCGTCCAGGTACGCCGAGAGGGCGAGGCGTGTGGCGGCAGACTTGTCGCCTTGGTGGAGGGCCTTCAGGCTCTCGTCCAGGCGCTGGCGCGACAGGGCCAGGCCGTTGCTGTTGCCGCTGGCCGCGGCCACCGCAGGTTGCGAGCGCACATAGGCGGTCACGTCTCGGGCCGACTCTGCGCCGACTCGGGTGGCTATCGACGCTTCGGTGAGCGTGGTCACGGCGGACAGGTCCGCAAACTCCCTACGGGCGGGCGCGTTGCCCTTCCAAAGTTGCTCGCCACGCTCGCGCATCGCGTTGTCATGGGACAGCGTGCCGGCGAAGAACGCCACGGCCCACTTGTCTTCCTCCGACAGCGCGGCAAAGCTCGGCATCGAGGTGCCCTGCACCCCTTGAGAAACGACTTGGTAGAGCGCCATCAGGCTGCGCGAGCCAGCACGTTCCCGGTCGGTGAAATCGATCGGTGGCGGGTCCATGTTGGCGGCCAACGGGCCGTTGCCGCCGCCCGTGGTGCCGTGGCACGACGCGCACTGGGCCTGGAAGAGCGCGGCACCGCGCTGCAGGTCAGGCAGCGCCTTGGGCGCCACAGGGATCGGATAGGCGGCCACGAGCAGGGCTTCGGCTTGGTGAGCCAGACGGGCCACTTGGGCGCCATCGACCTTGCCGGCGACGGCTTGCTGCAGCTGGACGGCCGCATCGACCACGGCTTGCTTGGACGCATGGGGAGGCAGCGCCTGCGCCTGGGTGACCGCGTTGGCGGTGAAGTCGCGCATCTCGGCGTACTCGGACTCGCTGACGACGGCGCCCTTGTCCACGGCGCCGCCATAGTCCACGGCCACGTAGTCGAGCAACTGCCACAGCTGGCGTGGCCCTTCCTCCGTCTGCCCAGGCGCAGTTTGCGCGACTGCAGAACCCCAAACACACACACTCAACCACAGCACCCAGACCAGACGTTTCATCACACGACTCAAACAAGAACAACACTCATTTTCGTTCATTCAGGCAGTCTGAGCTGACCGAGGTTCGCACTCCCTTTGCCAGGCGCCAGGGCAACGCCCCCCAGCTTAGAGACAGCAGCTTTCGAATGTCGGAAAAGCGTGGTTGATCGTGAAGCCACAGCAGCTGGCATCGCGGTCAATGCCGCGTCCGATTTGCATGTTGTTCGTCTCGCCAAGCCAAATAAGAAAAGCCGGCGTCGGACGCCGGCAAGTGGTCATGCTTGCCCACTTCGATAAAAGTCACCCAAGGGCGTTGGCAGCACAGCGTAACGATTTGACTGTGCTCGCCGAGCTTGCGGTTTTGAAGATCTGGATCAAGAACCTTTGGTAGAAACGCCGTTTTTGGCCAGATAACGATCAATGGTCGCAATTTCCTTCTTCTGCGCCTTGATGACTTCCTGGGCCATCTTGCGCATCGAGGCATCCTTACCGTTCTTCAGTTCCATCTCGGCCATGTCGATGGCGCCCTGATGATGGATGCGCATCATCTGCGCAAAATCGACATCGTGATTGCCAGTCATCGTCATGCCGGCCATCTTGTCGTTCATGCCCTTCATCATGGCTTTCATGTCACCGCCGTGATTCATGCCACCAGCGGACATGGTATGACTGGCCATGGGTGCCTCGGTCTTGGCGGGTTGCGCATGAACGGCCAACGGCACGACCAGACTGCCGAGCAGACCGGCCGCACACAAGACGTTCAAAAACCCGGCGCGAAGGGTCTTGGGCTGGCGCGCATGGGAGGTGAGGTTCATGAGGTTTCCTTGATAAAGATCGAAGTGACAGGTTGAGTAGCCTCTAGCAGTGCTTTCAGATCTACCTGACTGCGCCGCGTTGCGGTGTAAGAAATACAGACTGACGTTTGGTGCGATAGAGAGGCGCTTTAGCAAGTGGAGGTGCACGTCCTCTTTCGCGATGAACCTTGGCCTACTGCGTCATTTTGAGAAGTCGCAGGCCCTACTTTGAACCTGACGAACTTGTTGGCACTTTTCGACATGCACATGCTACCAAGTCGGCATGTTTGCCATGACGCGTGGCGCAGTGATGTACCCGATCGACCATGACGAATTTGTCATCCCCCCGTCAGCCTCCGGACGTCGACAGGTTTTTAAAGTTCACCCCATGACGCGATGAGGTGCTTGAACAAGGTACCGACGTCATGGACATCTTGAACATTGAACTAACTAGGAATTCACTCTCATGAACCGCATTACGTCCCTCGTGTCCTTGGCTCTTCTGAGCAGCTTCGCCGGTCTGGTCATGGCCGATGACAAGGCGCCCGCCGCACTGCAGCCTGCGCCGTTTGCCTCCACCTTGAGCCGGGCCAGCGTGTCCGGTGAGGAGCCGCAGTCCAATCTGTGGACACGGTTGGAGCACTCCGACGGCACAGCCGCACCCGCTCCCGCCGTCAGCGCGAACAGCCGGGCGTTCGTTGCCGCCGACACGGCGGTGTGGATGCGTTCCGGTCTCGCGACCCTGCAGGCCGGTGAAGCAGGTGCTGGCACGTCGAGCCCGGCTTACCGCCAGGCCACGGCAGCCTATGCCACGGCACGCTCCGGTGCTGAGTTCAACGCAACGGTGGAGCGTATGGAACGTGCGCAGCAAATCCGTGGCGTGAAGGCTGCACAGCGTTGAGCATTCAGGAAGCAATTGATGCTTCCTTCGCAACGGTCCGGTAAATTTCGGCCGCCAGCTCATGCCTTTGGATGTGCATGATCTGCGCGGCCGATTTCTTTGACACGGCTGGACCTCAGGCGCAAGGCGTTGGTGATGACGGAGGCTGAACTCAGGCTCATCGCCAGCGCCGCAATCATGGGCGAGAGCAACCATCCAGTGAACGGGTACAGCACCCCCGCCGCCAGCGGGATGCCCAGCGCGTTGTAGAGAAAAGCAAACATCAGGTTCTGCTTCATGTTGGCGATGGTTTGCTCGGAAATCAGGCGGGCCTGCGCGATGCCGCGCAGGTCGCCCTTGACCAAGGTCACCTGAGCGCTGTTCATGGCCACGTCGGTCCCTGTTCCCATGGCGATGCCCACATCGGCCTTGGCCAGTGCCGGCGCGTCGTTGATGCCGTCGCCTGCCATGGCGACGATGCGGCCTTCCTGCTGGAGCCGAGTCACCAAAGCCAGCTTGTCGGCGGGTTTGACTTCGCCGTGCACCTCATCGATACTCAGTCGTTCAGCGACGGCCTTGGCCGTCGTCAGGCCATCGCCCGTGGCCATGATGACGCGCAGACCGGAGGCTTTGAGGCCGGCCAGTGCCTCTAAGGTGGTGGCCTTGATCGGATCGGAAACCGCTACCAGACCTGCAGGCTGACCCCCGACCGCCAGGAACATCACGCTGGCGCCTTGCGTGCGCATGGCCTCGGCCTGCGACTTCAGGTCATCGACCGGCACGTGCAGTTGCGCCATCAGCGCGGTGTTGCCCAAGGCGAGCTTTTTGCCGTCCACGCTGCCGCTGACGCCGATGCCGCTGCTGGACTCAAAACCCTCGGGCGTGGTCAACGTCAGGTTTCGTTCGCGCGCCGCCCGGACAATGGCGTCGGCCAAAGGATGTTCGCTGCCCTGATCCAGGCTGGCGGCAAGACGCAGAACCTCGTCCTCTGTGAAACCCTGCACAGGCACGACCCGTTCAAACACGGGCCGGCCCTCCGTGAGCGTTCCTGTCTTGTCGACGATCAGCGCATCGACCTTGCGGAAGTTCTCGATCGCTGCCGCATCTCGGAACAGCACGCCCTGGGTAGCAGCCTTGCCGGTCGCCACCATGATCGACATCGGCGTGGCCAGACCGAGGGCACAGGGACAAGCGATGATGAGCACGGCCACTGCATTGATCAGACCGTAGACCCAGCTGGGTTCCGGGCCGAAGAACCCCCAGGCCAACAACGTCAAGACCGCTACGCCAATCACGGTCACGACGAAGTAGCCGGCAACATGGTCCGCCATGCGCTGCATGGGTGCTTTCGAGCGTTGGGCCTGCACGACCATCTGCACGATGTTCGCCAGCACGGTCTGCGATCCGACCTTCTCCGATCGCATCACCAGCGCACCGTTGGTGTTAAGCGTCGCGCCGATCAGCGGGTCGCCCACCCGCTTGGTCACGGGTAGTGGCTCACCCGTGAGCATGGATTCGTCGACCGCGCTGCCGCCTTCAAGCACCACGCCGTCCACCGGCACTTTTTCGCCGGGCCGCACGCGCAGGCGGTCGCCCACGTGGACGTGCGTGATCGGCACATCCTCTTCGGCGCCGTCTAGGTTGATCCGACGGGCTGTCTTGGGTGCCAGGCCAAGCAGCGACTTGATAGCGGCCGAGGTCTGCGAGCGGGCCTTGAGCTCCAGGATTTGTCCAAGCAGCGTGAGCGAGATGATCACAGCGGCTGCCTCAAAGTAGACCGAAACCCTGCCCATGGAGACGAAAGACGCGGGGAACACGCCCGGCGCCACCGTCGCCACAACGCTGTAGACAAAGGCTGCGGCCGTGCCCAAGCCGATCAGCGTCCACATGTTGGGACTGCGGTTCGTCACCGACTGCACGGCACGCACGAAAAACGGCCAGCCTGCCCACAGCACGATCGGCACCGTAAGGACCAACTCGATCCAGCTCTGGGTACCCATCTCGAACCACTGCAGGCGGTGGCCGGCCATCGCCAGCACGGTGACGACGACGGTCAGCGGCAAGGTCCAGAAGAACCGGTGCCTGAAGTCGCGCAGTTCCGGGTCTTCGCCCTCATCGAGCGTCGGCATCTCCGGCTCCAGCGTCATGCCGCACTTGGGACAGTTGCCCGGATGATCCTGACGGATCTCCGGGTGCATGGGACAGGTATAGATGGCACCGATGGCATCTGGCTGTGCCATCTGGGACGAATGCGCAGCTCGGACATCGACGGTCGGAGCCGACACCGGCGAAGGCTTCATGTACTTGGCCGGGTCGGCCTGGAACTTGGCCTTGCATCCTGCACTGCAGAAGTAGACCGGCCGTTGTTCGTACTGCAGGACATGAGGCGACTGGACAGTGACGCTCATGCCGCACACCGGGTCCTTCAGCGGCGGGTCCGTGTGAGGGGAGGATGCCTTTTCACCCAGGACTGAAGGATGCGAGCCGTCAGTTCCGCGAGGACCCCCATGGGAAGGTGAATGTGTGTGTTCCATGCGGTTTGTCCAAGCGGTGGGGGTTGCAAATGCAGTGGATCAGTGCCGACCTGGCTGGAGGCCACTGCCACGAAAGCGATGCGGTGTCGCATCGGGGATTGGACGCTGCTCGTCTGCCAAGTTGTCGACGATCGGACAGTCGAGTCGGTCATCGCCATGGCAGTGGTCCACCAGATGCGCCAGCGTGGCCTTCATGGCCTGGAGTTCCTGGAGCTTGGCGTCGAGTTCCTGGAGGTGGGCCTGCGCCAGCACCTTGACCTGTCGGCTGGGACGTCGCTGGTTTTGCCACAAGCCCAGCAGCTCGCGGATCTGCTCGATCGAAAAACCCAGATCGCGCGACTGGCGGATGAACCGCAGCGTGCTGACTTCCTTGTCGGTGTACTGGCGGTAGCCGGCCTCGGTGCGCAACGCCTCGGGGAACAGACCCACCTTCTCGTAGTGACGAATCATCTTGGCTGACAGGCCCGAAGCCTTGGCCGTTTCGCCGATGTTGAAAGGACCCATGCGTCTTCTTTCTTGAAAGTGATGCTTAGCAACGCGGACTGCCAGTGGCACCGAAGGCAACGTTGCCAAGATTTGGTCAACGGATCACATCAACCTGCCCGGTTCAACAACGAATCTTCAAGGTTCACACAATGGCAAGGTCAAAGCTTGTGTGCATGAACATTTCGGGATCAGGGACAAGACAGCTTTTTTGTTGACCTTGCCATTGAGGCAAGGATGAACATGAGCTTTTCAAACCCTTCTGTCAAAAGAATCCATGATCACATTTGAAGTCAACGACATGACCTGCAAGCACTGCATCGCCACCATCACCCAAGCGGTGGCGAACGTCGATCGGCAAGCAGACGTTCGCATCGATCTGGCGAGCCACAGGGTGGAGATCGAGTCCAGCACGGCCAGCGCAGAAGCCTTGAGCCGATGTATCCGAGACGCCGGGTACAGCCCTTCCATCGCCAGTTCGGCAGCAGTGGCAACGGCACCGAAAAAAGGTGGCTGCTGCTGCGGCTGACGAGGGGACACCTGCGCTTACCGGTAGGCTCGATAGACGGTCGGCGCGCCCTGTTTTGAAACCAACAAGACATCGAAACGGGGTTGTGGTTGAGCGGTACCCGGGGGGCCTTCCATGCCGGGGGACCCCATGGGCATACCTGCAACGGCAAGTCCGACCGCCTGAGGGCGCTCAGCCAGCAAACGCTTGATTTCCGAAGCCGGCACATGCCCTTCCAGGGCGTACCCAGCGACCTCGCCGGTATGACACGATGCCAATGCGAGCGGAATGCCTTTTTTGGCACGAATCGCAGACGTGTCTTCAACATCGTGCACCGTTGTTTTGAAACCCGCACGCTCCAAATGCGAAACCCACTCCTTGCAGCAACCACACGTTGGCGTTTTCCACACCTCGATCAGCGGGCCTTTCGCCTCTGTGGCTGCCAGCACAGGCAGCGCTAGAGCGGAAAAGGCGCCTGCCACCATGAAGTCGCGGCGCGTAGGGTTGATTTCATTTGGCATGTTTGAGACCGTGTTGAAAGCTGAAAGGTTGTTTTCTACTTTGGAATTTCAGGCGACAGCAGGCCGAAAATAGCCACCAGAAAAAGTATGGCAACAGCCAGTGAAAATTCGATGTTGAGGCTGCGCTTGAGAGTTATGCACGCCGCTTGCGTATCACCCGAAAAAACAGCTGCTTCAATGCGTGGCGCGAGGCGATAGCGATTGAGGGCGGCCATCAGTAGCATGCCGGCAAACAATGCCAACTTGAGCAGCAACAACCTGCCATAGGCACTCTGGAAAAGCAGGTTCAGGTTTGTCCCAGCAATCAGATAGAAGTTGATGATTCCGGTCACGAGCAGCGTGACCACAATGATCGTTCCGACCATGGCAAAACCCACGGACGTTCTAGCAAGAACGGCAAAGTGCTTCTCGCTTGAGCCTGGCTTGGCCAAGGCAACGAATGAAGCGAGAGCACCCACCCAAGCGCCAGCGCTCAGCAGATGAAGAATGTCGGCCGTAAAGTGCAGAAAGCCGCGCACCCCTTCATCCATGGCGCCGTGACCACCCCACGCCAGTGAACCCAGCGCGACGGCACCGCCCAAGGAAACAATGAAACAACCTTGCGTGGGTTCGTTGCGAAATCTCATCAGGCCAATCAGACATGCAGCCAGCGCGATCATGCGAGAAATCCAAGCGGTACCGAAATAAGTCTCGCCAAGAATCATTCCAAACGCATGGCTCTCGATCGTTTTAAAATCAGTTGCGCCGGTCATGTTCTTGGTCATTAGAACCAAACTTGCCACCGACAACGCCATGCCCAATAAAATGCTTGCCAGAATGATTGTTGGCAGGACTCGACCCGGAAAAGTTGAGCGCTCGTCATTTTTCAAGGCATAAATGCTGAACAATGGCATTCCGAACAGAACCATCAAAGCAGCATACAGCCCGAATCTGAGAAGAACACTCGACCAGTCCAGATCCATGACTTACTTGACCTTGAAGCTGAAGTTGCCGGTGATGGGGTGCGTATCGCCCGACACCGCACGCCAGTCGACTCGATAGGTCCCGGTTGTCAGAGGTTGCGTGGGAGTGATCAGCATGACCTTGGGATCTGCTGCAGATGAAACGGAAGCGGGGGTTTTCATGGTGCCTTGCATTCCAGGCATCTCAGTCATTGTCAACGTGGCGCCAGAAAACTGCTTGACCAAATTCTCAGAAAATTCTAGTTCGATTTTCTGGGGAGCTTCTCCCATGGCGCCCTCGACCGGGGTGGAAGACAACAATTTCGGATGCGCGAAGGCTGCGGCACTTGCCATGACCATCACCAATGCGCTTGCAGCGCGGACAACGTTACGCATTTGAACCATTTTGACTAACTCCATTTAAATTAAAACCACATCCGAACACCGGCAACGACACGCGTCTCACTTGCGCGTCCCCCTGAAGCACGCACCAAGTCCGCCGTTTTCCCGAAAGTCGAGTACTTCTCAAGTCCGATATAAGGAGCGAATTGCCGACTGAATTCGTAACGCAGCCGCAAGCCTGCAGAGGCATTGGCAAGTCCACTGCCAATTCCCGCGTCCGGGTCATTTTTTGAATAGATGTTTGCTTCTACGCGCGGCTGCAAAATCAAGCGCTGAGTCAGAAGCAATTCGTATTCGGCAGCAAATCGGGCGGCGGCCCGGCCATCTTGCGAAACATATCCTGTCGCCTCAACTTCAAACCAGTAGGGCGAGAGTCCTTGAATACCAAACGCCAACCAATTGCGCGACGGTCGGCCACTGCCCGAATCATTTCGAATACCAAGCTGGGTGTCGAAATATGTGGATACGGCGCGACTCCAGAGGAGTTCGTTTCTGGCTTCATGGACCCGGCCTTTTTCCACTTCCCCTTCTGTCTTGATCACCAGTTTGTTGTATGAGTTACCAAACCAGGCCTGCGCTTCGTAGGAGGTAGAACGACCTGAATTTGTGTCGACGGCTTCCAGACGGTCCACCAGCACCGTGGCAAAGCTGTGTTCGTCGGCCATGTGGAGGCTACGGTTCGGACCGATGGCATACAAACCGCTGCCGATGACAAAGCCGTCCGCGTAGGCGTGGGGATCACGTGCGTCCGGCGGCGCCGAGCCACCCTGCATCTTCATGCCTCCCGCCCCGTGATCCATGCCCTGCATGCCGCCCTGGTCCATGCCTTGCATCTTGCTGTGGTCCATGCCCTGCATGCCACCCTGGTCCATGCCCTGCATCTTGCTGTGATCCATGCCCTGCATGCCGCCCTGGTCCATGCCCTGCATCTTGCTGTGATCCATGCCCTGCATGCCGCCCTGGCCCATGCCCTGCATCTTGCTGTGATCCATGCCCTGCATGCCACCCTGGTCCATGCCCTGCATCTTGCTGTGATCCATGCCCTGCATGCCGCCCTGGTCCATGCCCTGCATCTTGCTGTGATCCATGCCCTGCATGCCGCCGCCCTGGTCCATGCCTTGCATCTTGCTGTGGTCCATGCCCTGCATGCCGCCCTGGCCCATGCCCTGCATCTTGCTGTGATCCATGCCCTGCATGCCACCCTGGTCCATGCCCTGCATCTTGCTGTGATCCATGCCCTGCATGCCGCCCTGGCCCATGCCCTGCATCTTGCTGTGGTCCATGCCCTGCATGCCACCCTGGTCCATGCCCTGCATCTTGCTGTGGTCCATGCCCTGCATGCCACCCTGGTCCATGCCCTGCATCTTGCTGTGATCCATGCCCTGCATGCCGGCTTGGCCCATGCCCTGCATCTTGCTGTGGTCCATGCCCTGCATGCCGCCCTGGTCCACGCCCGGCTTCTTGCCAGGTTCCATGCATTTCATCTTGCTTGAATCCATGCCCTGCGCTTTGCAATAAGCCATGCACTGTTGCATGTCACCTTGAGCCATGCATTGCATCTTGCTGCCTGGAGCTGCGTCTGCCACTGGCGGTTTGACCATGCCGTGCCCGCTATGCGACTGGGCAAAAGCGGGCAACGCGCTACCTGCAGTAAGGAGGCCAACGAGAATCGAGACAGCGTTTTTTTTCATGTTCATTCCTGGTTGCTTGGCGCTCATGCCACGATCGCCTCGCGGAACATGCCCGCATCCATGTGCATCATGAGGTGGCAGTGCCAGGCCCAACGTCCGAGCGCGTCGGCCGTGACGAGAAAACTGATGCGTTGCGCAGGCTGAACCGGAATGGTGTGGCGGCGTGCCTGGAAGGCTCCTTCAGGTGTTTCCAATTCGCTCCAGACACCGTGGAGGTGCATGGGGTGGGTCATCATGGTGTCGTTGTGCAAGATCACCCGCACCCGCTCGCCGTATTTGAAGTGCACAGGCGTGGACTTGCCGTACTCCACCCCATCAAACGACCACGAGTACCGTTCCATGTTTCCGGTGAGATGGAGTTCAACCTCACGGCCAGGGCCGCGTGCATCCAACGCGCCACCGATCGTGTGAATATCGGCAAGGGTGAGCGCACGCCGGCCGGTATCGCGCAATCCGATGCCCGGGTCGTCCAGATTCGTGCGAGCCATGTCAACCCGCATGTCGGTGCTGGGACCGTACTCGGTTCGGGCATGACGAGCCTGCGTGCTTGGCGTTGCCAACATGTTTTTGGCAGGTGCACCATGGCCCATGGCCGCATGATCCATGCCTGCCATGCCACCCATGCCACCCATGCCACCCATACCACCCATACCACCCATACCACCCATGGCCGAATGGTCCATGCCACCCATCATGTCCTTCATGGTCAGCCACTGGATTTTGTCCAAGGCAGGCACCGGCGCTTCCAGTCCTGCACGGACCGCCAGCGTCGCGCGGGCATAGCCTGTGCGTTCCATCGCCTGGGCAAAGATCGTGTGCGCATCGTCGCTGGGCACCACGAGGACGTCGCAGGTCTCCCCCGGCCCGAAGCGGAACTCGTCCACGCTGACCGGCTCGCAATTCACCCCATCGACCTGGACCACCTTGAGCTTCACGCCCGGGATGCGAACGTCATAGAACGTATTGCCCGATCCGTTCACGAACCGCAGACGAACGGTTTCACCCTTGGAAAAAATGCCCGTCCAGTTACCGGCCGGCGTTGTGCCATTGGCCAGGTAGGTCAAGGTCGCCGAGGAAAGATCGGCCAAGTCGGTGGGACTCATGCGCATTTCGTTCCACATCTTCCGTTTGTCGATCGCTGCGCGAAGACCGTCCTTGGAAACATCCCGGATGAAATCCGGCACGGTGGGCTGGTTGTAGTTGTAGACGTCGCCTTGAACCTTCAACTTCTTGAGAACGCGCATCGGATCTTCATCGGTCCAATCCGAGAGAAGCATCGTGTAGTCACGATCTGCACGAATGTCCTTGCTTGCATCGGCAGGATCGATGATGAGGCTGCCGTACACCCCGGTCATCTCCTGGAAGCCCGAATGCGAGTGATACCAGTAGCTGCCGTGCTGCTTGACTTGGAACCGGTACGTGAACGTCGCCCCCGGTGCGATGCCGTCGAAGCTGATGCCCGGAACCCCATCCATCTGAAACGGCAGGATGATGCCGTGCCAGTGGATGGACGTGTGTTCCTGCAGCCGATTGGTCACGCGGATCGTGACCGTGGTGCCTTCGCGCCAACGCAGCGTCGGCCCGGGCAGGCTGCCGTTGATGGTGGTCGCAGTCGTCGGCTTCCCCGTGAAATTCACTGGGGACTCGTCGATGACGAGGTCAAATTCAGTGCCTGACAGCACGGGTGGCGACTGCGTGCCGGCGCTCGCGTTCGCAGCGCTCCACGCCCATGCGGGCAGCGCGGAAATCACACCGCCGGCCACCAGACCTTGCACAAACCGACGACGAGGCAAGGGCGGCAGCGCAGAAGCGACAGAGTAACGATTCATAGGGCTCTCAGGTGAGGGTTCGGCTGGCCGGTGAGACACCGGTTGGGAGAATGGCTGTAGCGTAGAAATCCCGCACGAACAGGCGTCTGACGGCTTCATTACATTCGTGTAATGAAGCCGTCATGTTGACGTTGGCTGGGTACGTCTACAGTGACCCGAACGCCCAAGCACTGGGCAATCAAGGCGATGCGATGAAGCTGCTGGTGGTCGAGGACGAGGTCAAGACAGGCGAATATTTGCGTCAAGGCCTGGCCGAAGCAGGCTTCGTCGTGGACTTGGCAACCAACGGACTGGACGGTCACCATCTGGCCATGAGCGAGGCCTACGACCTCATCATTCTTGACGTGATGCTGCCCGACGTGGACGGCTGGCGAATCCTGGAGACGCTGCGCAAGACAGACAAGTCGGTGCCGGTGCTTTTCCTGACGGCGCGCGACAGCGTGGCCGACCGCGTCAAAGGGCTGGAGTTGGGAGCGGACGACTACTTGGTCAAACCGTTCGCCTTCGCAGAACTGCTGGCAAGGGTGCGTACCTTGCTGCGTCGAGGCAGCCAGGCCGTTGCACCGGACCGGGTACAGGTGGGAGACTTGATCTTGGATCTTTCCCGCCGACGTGCTTCGCGAGCGGGCAAACGGATCACGCTGACCAGCAAGGAATTTGCCCTGCTCGAACTTCTGGTCCGTCGGCGCGGTGAGGTGCTGCCGCGCTCGCTCATCGCGTCTCAGGTGTGGGACATGAATTTCGACAGCGACACGAATGTCATCGATGTGGCCGTTCGCCGGCTGCGGGCCAAGATAGACGATCAGTTCGAGACCAAGCTCATTCAGACGGTGCGCGGCATGGGGTACCTCATCGACGAACCAGAGATCGATGCGCCCGCATGAGAAAAGTCTCAATCACCACTCGGCTGACGCTTCTCTTTGCCGGAACATCGGCAACTGTGCTGCTGGGACTGGGCATTCTGATTTCGAAGTCGCTCGATGCACATTTTGCAAGTGAAGATTATTCGGCACTGGAAGAACGTATCGAACTCATTCAGACAACCAGCATTGAGTCGACAGCTGAAACGCTCCCCGCGAAACTGGAAACAGCGCTCAAAAATTATCCGGGTTTCATTGCGCAGGTCACCTCTCGCGACCACGGCATTGTCTATGCCACTAAAAACTTTGATTTCGTCCTGCCGAACGCAATAGCCAAAACCAATAAAAGGTTTGAATGGACTGAAAACGGCCAGAGGTACCGAGGCGTCCTGTACCGCAATCCACCTGGCTCGCGTAATCCGGGAGATCTCACCATCCTGGTGGGATTGAGTACCTTGATTCACGAGCATTTCATGGGAAGCTTCACGTACACCCTGTTTGCGTTTGTTTTGGGAGCCACCGTCCTTTGTGGTTTATTGGGATGGTGGGCGGCAAGAAGAGGCTTGGAGCCGTTGCGAGCCATGTCCAGTCGTGCAAAAACAGTCACGGGCAGTCATCTGCATGAACGCATGCCAGTCGAGTCCGTGCCTGTAGAAATTGCAGACTTGGCCCACACGCTCAATGCCATGCTGGCACGGCTGCAGCAAGATTTCCAAAGGCTGTCGGACTTCTCATCGGACATTGCCCATGAACTGCGCACACCCATCACCAACATGATGACGCAGACGCATGTGACATTGACACAACCTCGATCCAACGAGAAATACCGGGATATCATGGCGTCGAATGCCGAGGAGATGCAGCGGCTGGCGCGGATGATCTCGGACATGCTGTACTTGGCCAAAACCGAAAACGGATTGAATCTTCCCAGTTCCGAAGATGTTTTTCTGGCCAAGGAGATTGACGCTCTTTTTGAATTCTACGAGGCGCTTGCGGAAGACAAAACCGTCACTTTGAGTGCAACAGGAGCCAGTGTAATTCGTGGCGACAAACTCATGATTCGACGTGCAATCAGTAATGTGCTTTCCAATGCGTTGCGTCACGCCCACCCGCACACATGCATTCAAGTTAAAATTTTTGAAGAAAATTCCAAGTCGATTGTCAATATCACCAATGCAGGTGATGCGATTCCGATGGATCAAATCGCGTCGATATTCGATCGTTTTTTCAGGTCAGACAAATCGCGCACGCGACCAGATTCAGATGGCGTTGGTTTGGGCCTGTCCATAACCAAGGCAATTATGCTCGCACACAATGGAGCAATTAAAGTAAAATCCAACAAGGGCGAAACCACGTTCACCTTGATATTCGGATAGCAATTTGCAAATGTTGAATAAAAAATCACAGGCATTTGTGAAATATTTGAATATGTACGTGCAAGCCGGCCAAGCGCTGCAAGCGCCGTGACATCGGTTGTCCAGGGTTCGCGGATACACTGATGGTTCACATGTTCGGCCGTCGCCATCTCCATCGTTGCACTACCGCGTTTTTCGTGGTCTTGGCGCTGCTGTTCTCCCAGTTGGCGCTGGCCAGTTACGTGTGTCCGGGCACGCCGAGTGCCGAATTAATGGCAGAGAAGATGGCCGTTGGCACGCCCTGTGAGAGCATGGACATCGTGCAGCCTGTGCTGTGCTTTCAGCATGCTGCGGACCTCTCGCTGTCCTTTGAGCCTGTCAAGCTGGCCACTCCCTCGCTGCCTGCGATCGTGCAGCTTGTGGTGATGCCTTTGGTTCTTGTGTCGGAGGGTCATGCCTTTCCAGCGCAAGCCGTGCCTGAGCGGCAACATCCGCCGCCTAATCCTGTTTTTCTCGCCACACGCCGATTTCGCGTCTGAAATTTCCGTCGACTGACCGGTGCTGGTGCGGCTCGTCCGCTGGCCAGCGATCCACTCGTTCGTCTTCGGAGTTTTGATGTCCTTCTTTTGTTCTCGCGCGGTCGCATGGACCGTTGTACTGGCGCCCTGTGTGGCGACAGCGGCTCCCTTGTCTCTGGAGGCGGCACTTCAGCTCGCTGCCCAGCGTTCGCAAACCACGCGCAGCGCCCGTGCGGGCGTCCTCAGCGCTTCCGAGGCGGCGCAAACAGCGTCTCAGCTTCCCGATCCGATGTTGCGCATGGGCGTCGACAATCTGCCGGCAACAGGTCCTGACCGCTTCAATGCCAATCGCGACTTCATGACGATGAAACGCGTCGGGATCAGCCAGGAATGGCTGTCCGCCGACAAGCGCGACGCGCGGCAGGCTGCCGCCGACGCCTCAGTCCGCCGCGAGATGGTGCAGGTACAAGTCGCCGCGGCCGATACCCGCCGGCAAACCGCACTTGCCTACCTGGATGCTTTTTACCTCGGCGAGAGCCTGAAGCTTGCGAGACTCATGGAACATCATGCGCATGAGGAACAAGAGGTATCCCGTGCACGTTTTTCCTCGGCCACGGGAAGCAGCCAAGAGGTGCTAGCGCTCACCGGTGCTCGAGGAACTTTGCAAGACGAGACGGCCGACCTCCTGCAGCAGCAAGGCAGCGCTGGCATCGCTTTCCAGCGCTGGGTCGGCAGACCGCCCGAGGATTTGATGCCGCCTGATGCATTCATGCTTCCAGCCGAAGAGACCTATGTGGCCACACACCCCACCGTCGCGGCCATGCAGCGCGACGTGGAGGTGGCCAAGCAGACGGCAAGCGTTACCGCGTCCAACCGCAAGCCCAACTGGACCTGGGAGGTCGCTTATGCCCAGCGCACGGGCTACTCGGACATGGTGTCGGTGGGTGTAAGCATTCCCCTGGCCATCGCGCCCGGGGACCGTCAGGACCGGGACACAGCCGCCAAGCTGGCGCTGACTGAGAAAGCGGAAGCCGACTTGGCCGAGGCGATCCGCGCGGCCACCGCCGAATACCGTTCACTGCACGGTGAAGCGCAACGGCTGGTGCAGCGCATCGATGGCTACCGTTCTGCTGTCGTCGCACCGGCCAGTCAAAGAACAACTGCCGCCATGGCGGCATTCCGATCCAACCAAGGCGGCCTTGCCGTCGTGTTCGAAGCGCGGCGTGCCGAGGTCGAAGCGCAGCGCAAGCTCTTGACGTTGCAACGTGACCTGGCCCGAACCCAAGTCCAACTGGCCTTTCGGCCGCTCACCGCCGAGGTGTCGCCATGAACAGGACCCATGTGATCACCCTTTCCGTGCTGAGCGCCCTGTTGCTTGCCACCGGTGCCTTCTACCTGGGACGCAGAACGGGTCCGTCCACCGAAGCGCCGATGGCTGCTTCCGCCACTGCAAGCGCCATTGAAGCCCGCAAGGTGCTCTACTGGCACGACCCCATGGTCCCTGGCCAGCGCTTCGACAAGCCCGGCAAGTCACCCTTCATGGACATGCAGCTGGTCCCGGTGTACGCAGACGCTGCAACGGGCACCCCCGGCGACACGGGCGTCAAGGTCAGTCCCACGGTTCAACAGAATCTGGGCATCCGCCTGACTTCCGTCAGAAAGGCCGATATCGCCGCCTCCTTCGACGCCCTGGGCAGCGTCCAGTTCGATGAACGGCTCAGTGTTGCCGTGCAGACGCGGGTGGCGGGCTATGTCGAGCGTCTGTCAGTACGCGCGCCAATGGAGCGGGTGCGCAAAGGCCAGGCCTTGGCCACGGTCTTTGCGCCGGAATGGCTCGGGCCGCAGAACGAGTGGCTGGCGCTCCAACGCTCTGGCGTTTCCTCAGACCTCGTCACGGCGGCGCGCGATCGCATGCGTGCCATGTCCATTCCGGCAGAACTGATCCGACACAGCGAAGAAACAGGGACTGCACAAGCACGCTACGTTCTGGTGGCGCCGGCCGATGGGATCGTGGCCGAGTTGAACGTGCGCGAGGGTGTTGCGGTCACGCCTGGCACAACGCTGTTTCGCATCGCTGGCCTGGGCAAGGTTTGGGCGGTGGCTGAGATTCCCGAAGCGCAGGCCGTGCGCTTGGCGCGTGGCCAAAAGGTCCAGGCCATGCTCCAGGCCGACGCGACGCAGGCCTTCGATGGCGCCCTCGACGAGATCCTTCCCGAAGTCAATACCGCCACGCGTACCCTCAAAACACGCTTCGAAGTCGACAACAGGAGCGGCAAGCTGGTGCCGGGCATGCTGCTGCGGTTGCGTGTGACCGGCGCCAGCAGCTCGCGGTTGGTGGTGCCTGCCGAAGCCGTGATCCGCACTGGCAAGCGCGCGGTCGTCATCGTGCGCCAGGCCAATGGCGCGTTCGAACCGCGCGAGGTGTCACTCGGCGCGGACATGGGAGACGACATCGAAGTGGTCTCGGGCCTGAGCGATGGAGAGCAGGTCGTGGCCAGCGGGCAGTTCCTGATCGATTCGGAAGCACGGCTGCGCTCGGTGTTGGGCAGCATGTTGCCGTCTCCTTCAGCCTCAGCCTCAGCTTCAGCCGCACCGTCATCCGCCGCGGCCGTGCCAGCGGCCACCGTGCTGCATACCGCTGAAGGCAAGGTCGAGAGCGTGGCGCCCGATGGCCTCACGATCTCGCACGGCCCAGTCGCCACGCTCAAATGGCCTTCCATGACGATGGGCTTCGCTAAGGCGGCGCCCGATGCTTTTCCAAGCATCAAGCCGGGCGAGACGGTTCGTTTCGTCTTCAAGGAAGGCGGTCCCACAGGCTACGAACTGGTCTCTGTTGAGCGCGTGCAACCAGGCGCCAAGCCATGATCGCCGGCCTGATCCGCTGGTCGGTCGGCAACCGCTTTCTGGTGCTGATCGCGACCCTGTTCCTGGTGATCGCTGGCGGGTGGTCGGTTGCCCGGACACCGCTCGATGCGCTGCCCGATCTTTCGGACACGCAGGTCATCATCCGCACGCCGTTTCCCGGCAAGGCCCCTCAGGTCGTGGAGGACCTGGTCACCTACCCGTTGACCACCACCATGCTCAGCGTGCCCGGTGCCAAGACCGTTCGCGGCTACTCGTTCTTCGGCGATTCGTTTGTCTATGTGCTCTTTGACGACAAGACCGATCCTTATTGGGCGCGTTCGCGCGTGGTGGAGTACCTCAACCAGGTTCAAAGCCGCCTGCCCGCAGGCGCCAATGCCTCACTGGGTCCGGATGCGACCGGTGTGGGCTGGGTCTACGAATATGCGTTGGTCGACCGCACTGGCACGCGCGACATCGGGCAGTTGCGTGCGCTCAACGACTGGTTTTTGAAGTTCGAGCTGAAGACCGTGCCCGACGTGGCCGAAGTGGCCAGCATCGGCGGCATGGTGCGTCAGTATCAGGTGGTGCTGGACCCCGACCGCATGCGTGCCCTGGGGATCACACAGTCGATGGTGTTGAAGGCCCTGCAAGCGGCCAATCAGGCCTCGGGCGGCTCGGTCGTCGAATTCGCCGAGGCCGAGTACATGGTGCGTTCGCGCGGCTACCTGCGCTCCCTGGATGATTTCCGCACGATTGCCTTGAGCACGACAAACGCGACGCCGGTGCTCCTGCGTGACGTGGCAACGGTGCAGATCGGCCCGGAAATGCGTCGCGGCATCGCCGAGCTGGACGGCGAAGGCGAAGTGGCGGGTGGCGTCATTGTCATGCGCTCGGGCAAGAACGCCCGCACGACGATCGAAGCCGTCAAGACCAAGCTCGCAGCGCTCACGTCGAGCTTGCCGCCGGGCGTCGAGATCGTGCCCACCTACGACCGCTCGCTGCTCATCGATCGGGCCGTGGAAAACCTGCGTGACAAGCTGATCGAGGAATTCGTCGTGGTGGCGCTGGTCTGCGCGGTCTTCCTGTTTCATCTGCGCTCGGCGCTCGTGGCCGTGGTGGCGTTGCCGATCGGCGTGCTGTCGGCGTTCATCGTCATGCACTGGCAGGGCGTCAACGCCAACATCATGTCGCTAGGCGGTATCGCGATCGCGATCGGTGCCATGGTGGACGGCGCCATCGTGATGGTGGAAAACGTCCACAAGCACATCGAAGCCTTCGAGACGGCGCACGACCGGCCACCCACGGTGGCGCAGCGGTGGCAACTGGTCACCGAGGCGTCCGTGGAAGTCGGGCCGGCCCTGTTTTTCTCGCTGCTGGTGATCACGCTGTCCTTCGTGCCGGTGTTCTCGCTCGAAGCGCAGGAGGGCCGGTTGTTCGCGCCGTTGGCGTTCACCAAGACCTACGCAATGGCGGCGGCAGCGGGCCTGTCGGTGACGCTGATCCCGGTGCTCATGGGTTACTTGATCCGCGGACGCATTCCCCACGAAGCCTCGAATCCTGTGAATCGTTTCTTGACGGCGGTGTATCGGCCCGCGCTGGAGTTGGTCCTGCGTTTTCCCAAGGGCACGCTGGCCATCGCGGCCGTGCTGCTCGCGCTGACGGCGGTGCCGCTGATGCGATTGGGTGGCGAGTTCATGCCACCGCTCGACGAGGGCGACCTGCTCTACATGCCCTCGGCCTTGCCCGGTCTGTCGGCATCGAAGGCCGCCGAGCTGCTGCAGCAGACCGACCGCTTGATCAAGACCGTGCCGGAGGTCGCGCGCGTCTTCGGCAAGGCCGGCCGTGCGGACACCGCCACCGACCCGGCGCCGCTGGAGATGTTCGAGACCACCATTCAGTTCAAACCGAAAGCGCAGTGGCGTGCGGGCATGACGCCAGACAAGCTGGTCGAAGCGCTGGACCGTGCCGTCAAGGTGCCGGGCCTGACTAACGTGTGGGTGCCGCCAATTCGCAACCGCATCGACATGCTGGCCACCGGCATCAAGAGCCCGGTGGGCATCAAGGTGGCAGGCGCTGACCTGGCCACCATCGATGCGCTGACCACGCAGATTGAATCGGCGGTCAAGGGCGTGCCCGGCGTGTCGTCGGCGTTGGCCGAGCGCCTGACGGGCGGGCGGTACATCGATGTCGATGTGGATCGGCTGGCCGCCGCACGCCATGGGCTTTCGGTGGCCGACGTGCAGTCGGTGGTCGCCACGGCCATCGGTGGCGAAAACGTCGGCGAGGTGATCCAGGGCCGGGAGCGTTATCCGATCAACGTCCGCTATCCGCGCGAGATCCGCGATTCGCTGGAACGGTTGCGGCAGTTGCCCTTCGTGACCGACAAGGGCGCGCAGCTGCTGCTGGGTGATGTGGCAAAGATCGCGATCGAGGACGGGCCGCCGATGCTGCGCAGCGAAAACGCACGGCTGTCAGGTTGGGTGTATGTCGATGTGCGCGGTCGCGACCTGCGCTCGGCCGTCAACGACATGCAGGCGGCGGTCGATCAGGCCGTGAAGATGCCTTCGGGCTATGCCGTGTCGTGGTCCGGTCAGTTCGAGTACCTGGAGCGTGCGACCAAACGGCTGAAGCTGGTGATCCCCGGCACGTTGGCGGTCATCTTCGTGCTGCTTTACCTGCTGTTCAAGTCGTTCGGCGATGCGGCGCTGGTGATGGCGGCGGTGCCGTTCTCGCTCATCGGCGGTTTCTGGCTGGTTTGGGTGCTGGGTCATGCCATCTCGGTAGCGACGGCCGTTGGTTTCATTGCGCTGGCCGGGGTGGCCGCCGAGTTCGGGGTGGTGATGTTGGTCTACCTGAAGAACGCGCTGGCACGGCGTCTCGAGGCAGGCGAGCCAATGAATGACGACACCCTGCTCGCGGCAATCCGCGAAGGTGCGCTGCTGCGCGTGCGACCCAAGGCCATGACGGTGGCTGTGGTGATGGCGGGCCTGCTGCCCATTCTGTGGGGAAGCGGCACGGGCTCGGAGGTGATGACCCGCATCGCCGCGCCGATGGTGGGCGGCATGGTCACCGCGCCGCTGCTGAGCATGCTGGTCGTCCCTGCCGCCTGGTATCTGATGCACCGCCGCAAGCAAAGCCCACGTTCCCCTTCCCGTTCCCTTTTTCCTCAGCATTCCGCCTAACGTACCCAAGGAGTTGATTCATGAAAATTTTGCCTTCCCTCACATTGGCCATGCTCGTTACATCCGCAGTGGTGTCGCACGCGCAGACCTCAAAAGACGCCATGTCGGGCATGAAAATGCCTGCCGCAAGTCAGCCGTCAGCGGTTGCCTGGACCGACGCAGTGGTTCAGAAAATCGACACCAACAAGCAGATGATCGTGCTCAAACATGGCGACATCCCCAATCTGGCCATGCCTGCCATGACGATGGGTTTTGACGTGGCGGACAAAAACCTGCTCAGCGTGGCCAAGGCGGGAGAGGCGGTTCGATTTCAAATTCAACTCATGAATGGCACACCGACCGTGACGCACCTTCAGGTCAAGCGTTGAACCAACCATCGTGGTGGTTCTGACGGTTGCTGGCTCGCCTTTGATTGCTTAACGCCGGCTCGGGTCGGCCTGGCGTCTTGGGAGCAGCTTGAAGCTGTCTTGTGGCCTCAGGGATGGCACACACAGGCTTCGCCATGGGCAGCCGACACCAGTTCGCCTAGGATGCCGCATTCCTTGGTCGGGTGGGTCTCGGAACACTTGGCACGCAGCACGGTGAGCTGCTTTTCCAGCGCTCTCAGGCTCTTGATGCGCGCACGCACGCGCTCGATCTGCTCATCGACCAGCTCGTTGACGTTGCCACAGTCCTCCATGGGCAGCGTCGCCAAGTCCAACAGGCGCCGGATGTCGGCCATGGGAATGTCCAAAGCCCGACAGTGCCGCACGAACGCGAGGCTTTCCAGGTGCCGGGGTCCGTAGCTGCGGTAGCCGTTGGGCATGCGGTCGGGCAAGTCGATTAGGCCCGCACGTTCATAGAAACGGATCGTGCCCACTTCGACGCCCGTGGCCTTGCTCAAATCGCCGATCTTCATGCCATGCCCTTGTTTGCTTCGCGGACACCCAGTTTAGGCGCTTGACCCTGCAGCAGGTGCAAGGTGTCCAATCGTCCTCAGAAAGCGAACAACATCCATGGCCAAACTCCCCGACGACGACCGCACGAGCTGCTGCAGTGGCACCTCGACCTGCTCGACCGCGCCCGCCAGCGCGTCGCGCCTTCAAAGTCCCGTCATCGACCTGAACCCGCGCGTGGCCAGTCCTGCGCCTGACCCTGCAGCATCCAGTTGCTGTGCGGTGAAGCCGGCCCAACCCGTGGCAGGCGCCGCCTGTGCTGGGCAAGCCACCCAGCCCGCCGTGGACGCGTGCTGCGCGCCCAGTCCGGCTGCGAAGGCTGAGAGCAGTTGCTGCGCGCCGAAGGCATCCGCCAAAACCAACGACGCGTGCTGCGCGAGCGCCGTCACCGAAACCGCTGGCGACTCGTGCTGCGCGCCACCGTCTTTCTCGGCGACCAAGGACGCCCAGCCCGAGCTTGTCGCGCCCAACACCTTCCGCATCTCGACCATGGATTGCGCGGTGGAGGAGTCGGAGATCCGCCGCGCGGTCGAACTCATCGACGGCATTCGTGGCCTGCATTTCCGCCTCGCCCAGCGCAACCTGCGCATTGATGGCACCGACACGGCGGTGGAAGCCGCGCTGGTGGCGATCCGCAAGGCCGGTTTCGCGCCCGTGCCGGTGCCCGTGCGTGCAGCCGCCGCAGCCGGCGCTACCGAGGACCATGGGGACGACCACGCTGAAGGTCCGAGCTATGTGCGGCTGGCTGCCGCACTGGGTCTGGCGATCGTGGCCGAAGGCCTGTCCTATTTCGCACCGGACGCGATGGCGTGGAAGGCGGTGGGCATGGCCGTCGCCGCTGTGGCGATCTGGCTGGCGGGCATCGAGACCTACACCAAGGGCCTGATCGCACTGCGGCGCGGCAAGCTCAACATCAACGCCCTGATGTCGGTCGCCGTCACCGGCGCCTTCGTCATTGGTCAGTGGCCCGAGGCGGCCATGGTCATGGCGTTGTACGCCATCGCCGAACTCATCGAGGCACGCGCCGTGGACCGGGCGCGCAACGCCATCAAGGGCTTGGTGGACCTCGCGCCGGACGAGGCCGATGTTCAGCAAGCCGATGGCCGCTGGCAACGGGTAAAGGCCACGGACGTCGCCCTGAACGCCATCGCCCGGGTCAAGCCCGGCGAACGCGTCGCGCTCGACGGCCGCGTCACCAAGGGCAACAGCAGCATCGACCAGTCGCCCGTCACGGGCGAGAGCATTCCGGTGGACAAGGAACCGGGCGACCTGGTGTTCGCCGGCACCATCAATCAGAACGGCGAACTCGAGTTCCAGGTGACTGCGGCGGCCAGCAACTCGACCCTGGCACGCATCATCCATGCGGTGGAGGAAGCACAGGGCACCCGGGCGCCCACGCAGCGCTTCGTGGACCGTTTCGCCGCGATCTACACGCCGGCCGTGTTCGTGTTGGCGCTGGCAGTGGCGGTGCTGCCGCCCTTGCTGCTGGACTGGACGTGGATGACTGCCATCTACAAGGCGCTCGTGCTGCTGGTGATCGCCTGCCCGTGCGCGCTGGTCATCTCCACCCCGGTGACGGTGGTCAGCGGGCTGGCCGCCGCCGCACGGCGCGGCATCCTGATCAAGGGTGGCACCTACCTGGAAGAAGCCAGGCACCTGAAGGCCATCGCGCTGGACAAGACCGGCACGCTCACCGAGGGCAAGCCGAAGCTGGTGGCGTTCGTGCCGTCGAACCCATCGACAGAGGCGCAAACGAAGCGGTGGGCCAAGAGCCTGGCCTCGCGCTCGGACCACCCGGTCTCCCAATCCATCGTGGCCGGCCTCGACGGTGCGGTGGCGGAGGTGGACGCGTTCCAGGCGCTGCTCGGACGCGGTGTGGAAGGCGTCGTCGAAGGCAAGCGCATGGTGCTGGGCAACCACCGCTTGATCAAGGAGCGCCAACAATCCGATGCCCGCCTGAAAGCCGAACTCTCCGGCCATGAGGCACAAGGCCGCACGGTCACCCTGCTGGCCGACGAGACCGGCGTGCTGGGCATCTTTGCCGTGGCCGACACCATCAAGGCCAGCTCGATCGAAGCCGTGGCACGGCTTCAGAAGCTGGGCGTCGTGCCCGTGATGCTCACGGGCGACAACGTCGCCACGGCGCAGGCCGTGGGCCGCGAGGCCGGCATCGCCGAGGTGCGCGGTGGCTTGCTGCCCGAGGACAAGCTGGCAGCGATCAAGGAACTGCGCGAGCGCCATGGCGCCACCGCCATGACGGGCGACGGCATCAACGATGCGCCCGCCCTGGCCCAGGCCGACATCGGCTTTGCAATGGGCGGCGCCGGCACTGACACCGCCATGGAGGCCGCGGACGTGGTCATCATGAACGACGACCTAGGCCGCATCGCCGAGACCATTGGCCTCAGCCGCCGCACGCATGCGGTGCTGATGCAGAACATCACGCTGGCCCTGGGCATCAAGGCGGTGTTCTTCGTGCTGGCGGTCTTTGGCAGCGCCACCATGTGGATGGCCGTCTTCGCCGACATGGGCGCGAGCCTGCTGGTGGTGGGCAACGGGTTGCGGCTGCTGCGCAAGCACAAGGACTGACTGCGACACCAACTGGACCGCAAGGGATCGCAAACTGCAAAAGTGGCCAGTTAGAGTTGAAGCTCACGCATCGATCGTGCGAAAGGTGCGATCGCGCAAAATCACTTGCAACAATTAAATTGCAAAAAATCAGTTCGAGATCAATTTCGCATGCAAGCGCTTAGCTTTACCCTGGTTCCTTTCGCCGCCATGATCATTGGTGCATTTGCCAATGTCTGGTTCAAACCCGGCCCGTTGTTTAAAAGTGCGGTACAGCATTTTGCAGCCGGCGTCGTCTTTGCCGCAGCGGCCAGTGAAATACTACCCAGTCTCAAGCATGATGGCGCGGCATGGTCGGTGTTCATAGGAGGCATGGCAGGCCTCTTGGTCATGCTGATGATCAAGCATTTCAGCAGCCGCGTTCAAGGTCCTGTTTCGATTGCCGCCATCACTGGCGTCGATATCTTGATCGATGGCCTGGTGTTGGGCATCAGCTTTGCAGCAGGGGCACGCCAAGGACTGCTGCTGACCATCGCGCTCACGATCGAAGTGCTTTTCCTGGGACTTGCCCTGTCTTCCAAACTGGCTGAATCTATGAAATCGCGCTGGCGAGTGATCGGCCTCACTGCAGCCATCGGGCTGGGATTGCCATTGGGTGCCTTGCTTGGTGGGCCGATCGGCATGCTGTCCCCTGCAGTGCTGACCGCCTTCTACGCATTCGCATTGATTGCTCTGCTCTATCTTGTCACTGAGGAATTGCTTGTCGAAGCCCATGAGCAACCTGACACGCCGCTGGTTGCATCCATGTTCTTTGTCGGTTTCCTCGCATTGTTGATGATTGAAGAGTCGATGCTGTGAGAGCGGGTCACTTTGCAGCAAGCATCTCCAGTATCAATATCAAATCGAACGAAAATCGATCTGCAAAAATTCTGTTTTTATATCGAAAATTGAGGGCGCAGGCATGGGTTGCGACAAGAGCCATGACCTGTGTCCTGGGCACGTTCGTGACGATGGTGATGGTCGGTTGTGCCAGCTTGCCTGACGTTAAAGAGCGACCCGCTTCTTTTGCGATCGACAGTGGCGCAACGACATCACTGGGCGCACTGGCTGCCAAAGGCATGCCCACTGATGCCCAATCACTGTCAGGCTTCCGGCTATTGCCTGAAGCAGAATTCGCATTTGAAGCGCGGGTTGCATTATTGCGTCATGCCGAGCGAACCATCGACATGCAATATTATTTGATTCGCAATGATGATGCGGGTCTGCTACTTCTCAAGGAATTGCGGGATGCGGCAGCCCGAGGTGTCAGGGTCCGTTTGCTGGTCGACGATCTCTATGCAGGAGGAGAAGACAGGCTTTTTTCCACACTGGCTGCATTCCCCTTGGTCGAAGTACGACTGTTCAATCCGTTGCCCTCGCGTGTCCGCTCATTGTCGATGCGGCTGGCACTGTCTTTTTTCGAATTGCTGAGAATCAACCATCGCATGCACAACAAGCTGCTCGTGGCTGACAACAGTTGGGCCATCACCGGTGGGCGCAACATCGGCAACGAGTATTTCATGCGCGATGCGGCAGCAAACTTCATCGACTTGGACATACTGTCGAGCGGTCCCGTGGTTCACGACATGTCCCGATCGTTTGATCAATTTTGGAACAGCGATCAGGTCCGGCCAATCCAAGAAATTGTTTTGAATGACGAAAATCCACAACTTGCTCAGCGTGAGTTTGATGAGCGGGTTCGTGCTGCAGTGCCCGACATGGCCACCGGACCTCTCGATGTTTTCGGGCGACCCCCGGTAGGCCAGGAGATCTTGAAAGGCACCCTGGATCGTCATTGGGCATCGGCGCGGTTCTTTTCCGATATTCCCCAGAAACTGACCATGCAGCACGATGCAGCGTACCTCGGAAGCGTGTCCGAGGGAGCCCTCTCCAGCATCGCTGCATCTCGTCGCGAAGTCAAAATCCTGTCCCCTTACTTTGTGCCTGGTCCGCAAGGCATGGCCATATTGGAAAATTTTGTGAGCTGGCCCCTTGAATGACAGGACACGGTCTGTCGCTTATCTTTCAGGATAGGAGTAGGACTGTGAATACGACTAGGAATACGGATACCACCGTCGAGGTGATCATGAGGGACCAGCGCCGCAGGCGCTGGTCCCTCGCAGAGAAGGCCGCGCTGGTTCGACGCAGCTACGAGCCGGGCATGAGCGTATCGCTCGTTGCTCGCCAAGAGGGTGTGTCGGCCAGTCTGCTGTTCCAGTGGCGCAAGCTCGAGCGCCAAGGCGCGTTGACTGCGGTGTCCGCCGGCGAGGCCGTGGTGCCGGCCTCCGAGCTCGCCGCGGCCCGGGCCGAGATTGCCAAGCTCCAGCGTGTGCTGGGCAAGAAGACGCTGGAGAACGAGATCCTCAAGGAGGCCGTGGGCTATGCCGCCGAAAAAAAGTGGATTGCGCGCTCACCCTGGCTGGACGGGGATGGCCTGTGAAGGCCGCCTGCGAGGCCCTGGGGTTGGCGCGCTCGAACGTTCAGCGGCTGCGCGCACGCAGCGACGACTGGATAGACGCCCGGACCTGCCGTACCGCGCGGGCTGATGATGCCGTGCTACTCGACGAGATCAGGGCGCAGATCACCGAGCTGCCGACCTACGGCTACCGCCGTGCCTGCGCGCTGGTGAACCGCCAGCGGGCCGACGCCGGCGCGCCGCGAGTCAACGCCAAGCGGGTCTACCGCGTGATGGCCGGTCATGCACTGCTGCTTCCCAAAGCACCCCGACGACGCCAGTCCAGTCGGCCTCATGAAGGGAAAGTGGCAGTTGCGCACAGCGACGTGCGCTGGTGCTCGGACGGCTTCGAGATCAGGTGCGACTCGGGTCAGACCGTGACGGCGACCTTCACGAAAGACTGCTGCGATCGGGAGATCCTGGCCTACCGGGCCTGGGAAGGCAAAGGTCTGCCGGGCGAGCCGGTGCGCGAGATGCTCATCGAGGCGGTGGAAAAACGCTTCGGCAATGTAGAAGGCATTCCCAAGGGGCACGCTCTGGAGTTCCTCTCGGACAACGGCGGTGCCTACATTGCCGCCGAGACGCGGCAGATCGCCAGGCAGTTGGGCCTGCGGCCGGTCAACACGCCCGTGTGCAGCCCGCAAAGCAATGGCATGGCCGAGAGCTTCGTCAACACCTTCAAGCGCGACTACGTCAGCCGCATGGACCTGGTCGATGCAAGGACGGTAATGGCGCAGATGGCCACGGCCTTCGAGCACTTCAACGAAGTCCATCCGCACTCGGCGCTGAAGATGAGATCACCCAGGGAGTTCAGGCAGCATCGTGCTGCCCAACAGTGTTCTGCTCAAGTCGAGCAGACGCTACATTGCGAATAGACCGTGTCCTGAAATACGGGGGCAAGATCATTTGTTGCAAGCGGTGGACATGCGTTGGTCGTGACCAACTCTCTGGGCTCCACAGACGAACCGCTGGCGTATGCCGGGTATGAAAGATACCGCACTGAAATGCTGAAAATCGGAGTTGTTGTATATGAGATAGCGCCCAGTGGGTTGCCCAGCAATGAAAAGTTCCGAAAGTTTGGCAAATCGATCAGCCGGCTTCATGCCAAAGTTGCCCTTTTGGACAACAGCAAGATCTTCATCGGCTCCATGAACCTTGATCATCGTTCCGCTGCCATCAACACCGAGCTTGGCTTGCTCATCGAAAGTCCTGCCATGGTCGAGGAATTCAATTCCTTGATTGCTGCTGAACACATCGAACTCAGTTATCGACTGCGTCTCACAGAAGATGGCAAGCGGACTCAGTGGGTCATACCTGGCATTGATGGAAGCCAGATCGTGCATGAAGATGTTCCCGGAAAATTTCTTTGGTTGCGTTTGAAGAATTGGCTGATTTTGCCCATCATGGGCGAAGAATTGCTTTGATCTTACGGACGCAGGCGATCTTCAGTGGAGGTGGAAGTAAGGCGGTGCGCTGACGAATGCGCCGTGGCAAATCAAGCCAAGAAATGTTTGCTTGATGCAACCCGCGAGCAGCCGCCGTCATCGGCCATCGAGTTCAAGTCAACCTGATTTTCCCGATGTTCCGACAATGCTGCCGGCTTAGCCGAAACCTAGGGACTTTGCCTTCCCTGTGCTCAAGGAGACATCCTACGGCCACACCGGTCACCGCCACGAACATGAAGTCTTCAACCACTGGAGACAATTCATGAGCACGCAGCAACCTGTTGAAAAACCCGGTCCCCATCATGATCACAAGGGACACGTCCCGGGAGATCTGGACGAACATGGTCATCGCGACACCTCGGTGCCTACAAAGCAGCAGACCGGTGAGCACCATGCGCATGAAGGCCATGTCCCGGGCGACAAGGATCAACACGGCCATCAAGACACGGCCGGCAAGAAAAAGTAAGTCCAAGTACCGCTGAACACCTGAATAAAGGCTGATTTGATATCAGCCTTTACTTTTGTCTTTGAAAAAGGTCGCATTGCTTTGATCAGACAAAAACTGTCGTCGTTGCCGATTTTTCCAAAGCATTGGGACAAAAACGTTAAATCAATCGATCAGGCAAGCTGGGTTTGACCGCGCGTTTGCGAACACGTCCAAATCAGCCTGGTAGGCACGCGTGATGACAGCATGCATGCCCAGCAGCGTGTGAAACAAATTATCGTGTGAATAGGGTGCATCGATGATCGCAGCCATGCATTTCTGAGTCAATTTCATCCGTGCACTTGCTCCCGGCGAAAACCAGGCAATCATGGGGACCAATCGCTGCTCGGAAGGCGCCAGCATTGGCGGCAACCCATGAAGATAGAGACCTTTTTCACCCAGACTTTCTCCGTGGTCTGAAATATATAACAAAGAGATATCAAAAATAGACTGTTTCTGACGAGCGACTTCGATGGCCTGAGCCAAAACTTGTGTCGTATAGTCGATCGAATTGTCGTAAGTGTTGACAAGTGCTTCGCGTGAGCAAGTCTGGATGCGGTTCGTGTCGCAGGTTGGTTGAAATCGACCCGGCGGCGGGTATCGCTTGTAATACGATGGCCCATGGCTGCCGAGTTGATGCAGCACAATCATCATGTCCTGGGTGACATTGGCCAACTTGTTCTCAAGGGCTTTTATCAGAATGCCGTCCTGGCAGGCTCCATCCCTGCACAAGTCGGGCTCCCCAATGGTTGGCATTTGCGTCGAAGGGATGCGGTCGCAAACACCTTTGCAGCCGGAATTGTTGTCATACCAAGTCACGTCAACGCCGGTTTTCTTGAGAACATCCAGTGCGTTTTCTCTTGCTTGTGCCGCGCTCACCGAAAATTTGTTCGCACCGAGGTTTGAGAACATGCAGGGCAGCGACGTTGCTGTGTCCGTTC
Organism: Variovorax sp. PEI5; assembly: GCF_056679935.1. Lineage (NCBI taxonomy): Bacteria > Pseudomonadati > Pseudomonadota > Betaproteobacteria > Burkholderiales > Comamonadaceae > Variovorax > Variovorax sp. PEI5. The sequence goes on along the minus strand of NZ_JBWXPH010000004.1, from coordinate 113,256 downwards.
CACATGCCGTGACGTTTTTGAAATAAAAAATATCTTTGGCAGCGAGCGCCGCATTGGTGTCACGCAGATAGCCTCCGAGCGAAAAGTTTGCGGCACGGGCTGTTTCGCCCACAACAAGAATCGAAACGCGCGGTTTTTGGTTTGGCGCAGGTTCGCGCATCGCATCGTCGGCAACCGGCGCAATTGCCAATGTCGCTGCGCTGGTTTTTTTTGTTTTCAAGAAGCCGTAGACTGCATTGACATAATTGCTTGGCACGAGTTGAAATCGGAGCTCTCGGTGAACCCGGAATGTGGTGGCCAAGGTCCCGTAGAAGACGAAAGCAACGATGCCTGTCAGTACGGCGGCGCTGGCTGCGAAACCGGTGACTTGCAACAACGTTTGAGTGGCGGTGCTTCGACGAACGCCGACATACCAGATCACGCCTGCCGGCAACAGGCCGCGCAGCGCGAGATCGGTGAGCGCTGGCCAGGAGAACAACTCTCTTGCTTCGCGAAAATCCGTTTCGACGATGTTGCGAATCATCGCCTTGTCGAACAGAACTCCCCAACTGTCGACGTAATGAGCCACCCCTGCAGAGACAAGCAGAACCACGCTGATGACTGCAGTGCCGAGGCGATGAAGGCAAAGTGCACGCAGCGCCGTGCTGAGCAGCGCGACAAGGACGAGGCCCAATGACAACGCGGCAACGCCGACAAAAAACGATGTGCTTTGTTGAGCTCCGATGAACGTGCGCCAAAAGGACAGGTTGTCGATAGCAACGATCCAGCTCGATGCAGCGACGCAGGCCCAGACAGCGGAAATACCACGCTCGGAAGTCTTGAGCCTGCGAGGCAATTCAGAGAAAGCTGTCACGGTCGTCTTTCAATGAAAACGAGATTTCGGTCACGCCACCTGCCGAGCGGGCCGACGTCTCCCCGCCATGCATGCGCGCGATGGCGGCGACGATGGCCAGACCCAGGCCATGGTGGGCCGAGGACCGGGAGCGGGAGCGCTCGGCACGGAAGAACCGCTTGAACAGGTGCGGCAAGGCGTCTTCCGGGATTTCGGCACCGCGATTGGCAACCCGCAGCCAGACCATGTCCTGCGAGCCCTCGATGCGGATGTCGATGGTCGTCCCGGGTGTTGCATAGCGGATCGCATTGCTCAGCAGGTTGGACAGGGCTCGACGAACCAGCGAGACATCGATGCGGACCATCGCATCGCCCTGAACCCTGAACTGCAGTGAAACCTCCTCCAGTTCCGCTTCATGGAACTCTCCCACCGCCCATCCTTGGGTGGCCAGGCTGACGGGTTCGGAGCGCCGGGCCGTCGCGCCACGGTCGGCCTTCGACAGGAAGAGCATGTCGGTGACGATGGCCGACAGGCGCCGTGTCTCCTCCAGGCTGGAGATCAAGGCGTCCTGCAGGGCCTCGGGCGTTCGCGGCCGGGCCAGCTCGACCTCGGCCTCGGCGATCATGTTGGCCAGCGGCGTGCGCAGTTCGTGCGCGACATCGGCGTTGAAGGCTTCAAGCTGTTGGTAGGCCTGCTCCGCACGGGTGAGGACCGCATTGAACTGGTTGATCCAGGGCACGAGTTCCAGGGCATACGTGGCCGGGTCGATGCGACGGCCGGCAAACTCCGGCCCGGTCGCGCTGAGTTGCATTGCCAGTTGCTGCAGCGGCCTCAGGCCGCGGCGCACCAGCAGCACGCCCGTGAGCGAGACCAGCATCGAGCCCAGCACGGCCACACCCAGGAGCGTCAGGCCCAGGCGATGCAGGAGCTTGTCGTCCTCGCGCACATCGACGCCCAGCCACAGTGTCGGGTCGGCGCCCAGTTGCGGGACGTCCTTCAGGTTGGTCGAGATCCAGCGCCACCGGGTCGATGAATCGGCGGGTTTTGATTCGTAGACCGCGCGCGCGTCGGCATACAGGACGATGCCGATGTCTTTGTGCGAGCGGAAGAAATCATCCAGCTTGTGCTTGAGTGCGAGCTGCTGGGAATCGCTGCGCGGCTCCTGCAGCAGATGCACCACGAGTTCGACATGGCGCTCGAACTCGCTCTCTTGCTTGAGCTGGAAGCTCCAGGCCGTCAGGGCATAGATGACCGCGCAGACGGCGCTCAGCCCGATCAGCGTCTGGAAGGCGAACCAGCGCGAGAGCGAGGCCTGGATCGACGTTGGGGTCGCGACCGCAGTCACGGCCCGTCGTCCAGCCGGCGCTCCAGCACGTAGCCCATGCCGCGCACCGTGTGGAGCAGCTTGTCCTCGAACGGGTCGTCGATCTTGGCGCGCAGGCGCCGGATGGCGACCTCGACGACGTTGGTCTCGGTGCTGAAACTCATCTCCCACACCTGCTCGGCCAGCAGCGTGCGTGAGAGGATCTGACCCTGGCGGCGCAGCAGCAGCGTCAGGAGTGCGAACTCCTTGGCCGTCAGGTCCAGACGGTGCCCGGCGCGCGTGGCGCGGCGGGTCGTCAGGTCCAGCGTCAGGTCGCCCAGCGCGTAGTGCGTGACCTCGCGCAGCTGGCCGCGGCGCAGCAGGGCCTGCAGCCGCGCGAGCAGTTCGGAGAACGCGAAGGGCTTGGAGAGGTAGTCGTCGGCGCCGCTTTGCAGACCGCGCACCCGGTCGGCGACCTCGTCGCGCGCGGTCAGCATCAGGACCGGCATCGTCTTGGTTTTACGCACGGCTTCCAGGACCGCAAAGCCGTCGATGCCCGGCAGCATCACGTCCAGCACCAAGGCGTCGTAGGCGCCATCGAGCGCCATGGCCCGGCCTTCGGTGCCGGTGCGCGCGAGGTCAACGGTGAAGCCGCTCTCGCTCAGACCCTTGTGCAGGTAGTCGCCCAGCTTGGGCTCGTCTTCGATGACAAGGATTCTCACGGTACAGGGATGCCGAGGGAGGTGGGTGATGCAAGAACCATGGAATCGATCCTCGATGTGAAAACTTTGCCAAGCCCAGACAAGCAACAAGCCTGCGGCCGATCTTTCATCGGGCGCAGGCTTTGGTGACAGGTCATCGGCAGTCGCGGCCCAGGGGATCGGTTCCCCCGGGATGTGGCTCAGCGAGCCACCGAACCCGTCACGCCGGTGGTGGATGCGGCGGCGGCGGAGACGCCTTGCTGGAGCTGCACGTAGGCTTGCATGGCCTGGCGGTACGGTCGCTGCGCACGGTCGGCGCCCGCTTCCTTGTACTGCACGTCGCCCAGGCCCGAACGCATCCAGTTCAGGGCATCGGCACGCACTTGGGCGCGCTGATTGGCCTTGACCGGCGCGATGGCCTGCGGCTGGCCTTCGGGGTAGCCGAGGGTCGGCGCCGTGCGGGTCCATTCGCGGGCTTCGGCGGCCACGGCGGCAGGCGAGCGCTCCCCACGCACGGTCATGGGCGTCGGGTCGCCTTCCTTGTAGTTCGTGCCCTTGTAGGCCAGGGCCGGGGTGGCGACGGCGGCCAGAACGACGGCCAGGGCGAGGAAGGGAGCGCGCAGCGAAACGGTGTTCATGTCGGTGTCTTTCGAAGTTAGTTGGTTGATAGACCCACCTCATCGGTGGCATGAAGCAACTTTAAAAGTCCAACCCGCCAACTTTCCGACTGTCAGATTACATTTTGGTTATCTGGGCCTTTACCCGCTTGGCAGGCCAGTCAAGGTTGTGATCTGAATCGCATCCGTTCAGTCGCGAGTGAAATGCAATTGCAGCCAAGCCGCGAAGGGATCCAAACCCACTGTTCCTGATGACTTGACTGCATCGACAAAATCGCTTTTTTAATCGGGCTTGACCCCGGATGTTGTAGCATAACCTGAGCAGGTTGTTTTCCTGGATTTCAATTTTACGTACAAGTAAATCTTTTAACTTCTCGCTATGCATGAAATCAAGGCAGAATCACTTCAAGTTGGCGTTTCCACTCTGTGCGCACGCTCAAACGGCAATTTCTTAATGTATTTAATGGATGCGAGAGCTTTTTGAACGAATAGGTGATGCTTACAACTGCACTGGGTTGGCCTGCACAACCGTGTTTTTTGCCACGACATTATCGCTCTGCTCCAGCGTGCACAATGCGATCACCACCGTCTGCTTTAACGCAGCAGGCCGGGATAGTGCTAAGACTCCGCCGCTAACGCGTTTCCTGAGCTTCGGATGCAACTCATGAATCCATGCAACGAGTTGAGCATAAGCAGGCTTTCATGCTGCAGTGTCTTTGCTGTCGCTGTCACGGTTGCGAAGATCATTATGGAGAGTTGTCGCCGCTGAGGCCGCATGGCCCATCGCGACACTGATCTGATCAAGCCCCATAACTATATCGCCGGCGGCATAAACACCCGCGACGCTGGTGCGCTGCTTGGCATCAACGACGATGCAATGATCGTCACTTAACTCAACCCCCAACTGTTGCGCAAGAGCATTATTGATATCCGACCCAAGTGCGGGATAAATCGTGTCAAAATTCAATTCACTGCCATCGTTCAAGTGGAGCAAAACCCGATCGCCCGAAAAATCCATCCGATCCAACGGACTCGGTGCAACTGCTATACCGGCCATTGCGAGTGTTTTGCGATCATTGGCATCAAGATCAATCACCTTATGCGCGACAAGTGTGATTCGGTCCGAGAAGGTGCGCAGAAACAGGGCTTCGGCGACGCCGTGCGAATTCGCGCCGATCACTCCAATCGCCTGTCCGGTTACCTCGTAGGCATCGCAGATGGGGCAGTAACGCATCATTCCTCGCTGCAGGGCTTCGCGATGCATATCAGCATCGAGCACGGGACTGCGATTTTTGACGCCGGTTGCGATCAGGATGGCGCGCGTGTAGATAGTCGCGGCTGATCCTTGCGCTTGCAGAGCGTCGACTTCACCGCTGACCTTGTTGATGCGGTCCGTCAAAATTGTGGCGCCATAGCGTTCGGCCTGCTCGCGCATCCGTCGCAGCAACTCGTCGCCCGTGATCCCGTCCGGAAAGCCGGCGTGATTATGGGAGAGCGGTATCCATTTAGCGCGACTGTTCCCGTCATCCACCACGACGACGCGGCGGTGGTAGCGCGCGAGATAGATCGCGGCCGTGAGGCCTGCCGGTCCGCCGCCAACGACTAATGCGTCGTAGCGATCCGTCGTCATGCGATCTCCTTCGCGGGATCGCGATAGGCGAGCAAGCGAAGAGCGTTGAAGACGACCAGAAGCGTCGACCCTTCATGCACAGCGACCGCTGGGCCGATGCCTAAGCCGAAGATCGTAGCGGGCACAAGGAATGCCACGACGCCAAGGCTAACGAACACATTTTGCCGGATGATGGCACGGGTATGGCGGCTCAAACCCACTGCAAATGGCAGATGCGCGAGATCGTCGGCCATCAGAGCTACATCTGCCGTTTCCAGCGCAACGTCCGATCCGGCTGCTCCCATAGCGATGCCAACCGTTGCCGACGCCATGGCCGGCGCGTCGTTGACGCCATCGCCGACCATAGCGACCTTGTCCTCTCCAGCAAGTTTCTTGATCGAGGCAACCTTGTCTTCCGGCATCAAATCGCCCCACGCCTCGTCGAGTCCAACCTCCTTTGCGATGGCATCGGCGACCTTCTGGTGATCTCCCGAGATCATGATCATTCGGGTGATGCCCATGTCGCGCAGGCGCTTGAGCGCGACCTTGGCTGCCTCGCGCGGCGTGTCCATCAGGCCGATCGCGCCGATGTCCCGGTCGCCCTTGCGTACAACCATGGTCGTGCGGCCGCCCTCGCGCAAGGTGGCGATGGCCCCGGTCGCAGCAGCGTTCAGCGGCGGGATGTTGTCCACGCCGAACATTTCAGCCTTGCCGATCCACACTGTCTCGCCATCGACGGTCGCGGTGACGCCCCGTCCAGTCAGGCTTTTGAGGTCTGTCGCGCTCGGTAGTTCCCGTTTGCCTAAGCGTTCGCGCCCATCTTTGACGATCGCCTGTGCCAACGGATGATCACTCAAAGCTTCAACCGCAACGGCCAGGGTCAGTAGTTCTTCCTCGCTTGCACCGTCGACCGGGACGACATCGGTAATGCGCGGGCGCCCTTCTGTCAGCGTGCCTGTCTTGTCAAACGCGATCGCCCTCAACGAGCCAAGGTTCTCCAGCGGCGCACCGCCCTTCACCAATACCCCACCGCGTGCGGCGCGCGCAACGCCGGACAAGACTGCACTGGGAGTGGCGATCGCCAGTGCGCACGGGCTGGCAGCGACCAGCACTGCCATCGCGCGGTAAAAGCTCACGCGGAAAGGTTCATCGACCACCACCCAGGCGAAAAGGAGAATAAAGAAGAGGGCCAGCACCGCAGGCACGAAGACGCGTTCAAACCGATCGGTGAAGCGCTGCGTGGGCGACTTCTGCGTCTCCGCTTCGCTCACCATCTTCACGACCTTGGCAAGTGCGCTCTCGCTGGAACGCCGTGTCACTTCGATCTCGATTGCGCCGCCGCCATTGATCGTGCCGGCGAAGACACGTGATGCGGCTTCGACCGCATCGGGCTTCGCGCGTGCCGTCTCTACATCGGCAACCGGTTCCTTATCAACGGGAATGCTTTCGCCGGTGACGGGAGCTTGATTAATTGCGCTCGACCCTTTGATGATGAAGCCGTCGGCGGACAAGCGTTCGTTGGGCCTGACGATCACCACATCGGCCACCACCAACTCTTCGACGGGAATCTCCATAATCTGCCCGTTGCGACGCACAGTCGCCTTGTCAGGTGCGAGTTCGGCCAGCGCTTCGATGGCGCGCTTGGCCCGTCCCATTGCATAGTGTTCGAGCGCATGACCGAGGCTGAACAGGAAAAGCAAGAGCGCCCCCTCCGCCCAGGCTCCGAGTGCAGCAGCCCCGGCAGCCGCAACCAGCATCAGCGTGTCGATCTCGAATTTCTTCAGCCTCAGGTTGTCGATCGCCTCGCGCAGAGTGAAGAAGCCTCCGAGGACATAGGCGCCCATATAGAGGGCGATCGGAATCCAGTCAGGTGCACCCGCAACCAGCTTCTCCACAGCGAAACCGATCACCAGCAGCGCACCACAAGTGAGAGCAAAAATCAATTCGGTGTTGGGACCGAGAAACCCTGCATGTGCGTGATCATGTCCATCATTCGGCCCATGCTTCTCCGCGTCTTCGGCATGGCCATCAAGTCCGTGATCGTGCCTGGCGTGGTTGTCAGCACTGTGCAGGTGTGCGGCACGTGCGCCGGCATGATCCGAGTCAGTCTGCTTCTTTGGCATGACTTTGAGCTTGCTCATCGCCGCCATGATCGTCGCCTCATCGACGTGTCCCTTGTCATATTCGACGCGGACACTGCCTGAGGCGCTGGCATCCGCCTGCAGCACGCCGGGTACTTGGCGTAAGGTCTCGCCGACGCTGCGGGCGCGGCGTTCATGCCCGATGCCTTCGACCTGCCATGTCGCATGGCCGTATCGCCCGCTGATCTCCGCGCCAGCCGCGCGCACCATCTCACGCACGCGATGCAGCGGGAGCACCCCGCTATCGAAATGGATGCAGAGCTTCGCCGGTGCATCGCCATCGGCGGCGCGTACATGCACATGCGCGACGCCAGTCTTCGCGTTCAGCGTCGATATAAGGCGGCCGACACAGGCATCGGCTGTGTCACCCACCTCAGGCAGCAGGATGGGAATATCAAGTTCAAGCTTGTCAGTCATGGCGTCTTTTTCTGAATTATTCTTGGTTGCCGGGCGCATTGCGCAGAGTTCTGAAGAAAGCCGGTTTTATTTAAAAAATGACTTTATAGGAAATTGCAATGTTGGAGGTTGCCAGACATATGAAGGATCCAAAACATTTCGGGCTTCCGAACGCCCGTCCCAATCGATCTTCAACAAATCGACCATCGTCCAACCGACCCAATCGGAGCGGAACGGCCGCTCATCAAGACCGATTTTTATGTCTTGCTGACGATTGCGCCAAACTAACGCAGGGATTCGATAGCCTGATTCGGTCATGGGACTGTGCCCAGCCCGGTTGCTCACGTGACCCACTTCTTGCCCGTGATCTGAAAGATACATCCATGCTCGATCCTCTGTTGAGGAAGGAATCGTGCGGGTGAGTTGCAATGTCTGGGCGACCACGGTGTCGTGATAGCGTATGGCGCCGTCATATTCTTTTCTGGATTGCCTGATCCAAGAAGATTTTCCGCTTTCGATTAGCTGGCGTTCGACATTATCAGTTGCCTTATCGAAAGGATTGCTTTGAGCGGGAAAGCGCAAACTGTAATGCGGGTGTGCTCCCAGCAAATGAACAACAATCAATTTGCGTTCGGTGGGATCTTCCAATGCGATTTTCAAATGATCCAGCAATTCACCGTCGAGTGACGTGCCTGATCGCCCTGGCGTGCGGTTCACCATCTCCACAACATTTGCAAAACGCGCATGCTGCTGTTCGACGGCAATGTCATCGTGATTGCTCATCCACCAGATCTTGTAGCCCGCAGCGCGCGCCATTGCGAGCACGTGCTGTGATCCTTCCTGATCCGGCACACCGAAGTTGAACATGCTTCGCAACGCAGGCAAGGTACTCGCTTCGGTCGACCACGCGTTACGCAGAACCACCATTTGGTTGCCCACCTGGTCCTTCTGCGCCTGTAGTGCTGGCGTCGTGGCTCGTCCATAGCCGTAGAGCGACATGTTGTCACGATTGACGCTGTCCGATATGACCCAAACGACCGTCGATGGTTTGGTAGCTGTGATGATTGGAGCAGTTGCCACAGCGCGTGCCAAAGCATCATCACGCATTTTCTGCTGATCATTCCATCCGGCGCGCAGCTCCCCAGCCGAGGTGATCCAGTGAGTCCAAAACACCACTGGATGCAGTCGACGCCACGGCTTGCTGGCATACGCGATGCCACCGATGATCAGCAGTCCACATATTGCGATCGTGGTCCATTTCGGGCGAACACCCTTACTCCTACGGCCTTGATCAGCCAATTTCCAAGCAACAACGCTGAACAAGATCAGTGTCATTGACCACAGCCCGATCGACCGCCAATTGCTCGAAAAATATTCGGCTTGCTCTCGAGGATTGCTGTTCGCGACTGCACCAAGTACCAGTGCACTGTCCGGCGCAGCACCATAAGCTTGCAACAAGTAGGCGCGTGTCATTGCGTCAGCGACAAAAATGACAGCCCACGCAGTCAATGCAATTGTGCGCATCCGATGCCATGAAAGACTGCGCACTGGCCAGCTATACCACAGCACACCGGGCATCGCCAGCCAAAGCATCTGCCCGATGCGCCAGCCATCGTGCCCCAAAACGACCAGTGCGATCAAGCAGCCCCACAACAAAAGCAATGCCAGTAGACTTTTTCGCTCAGGCAATTTCAAAAATTCCTGAAATTTTATATACGGATGCATTTTTAATGCTGATGGCTCAGTCACAGATGGCCAAAGCCATCTAGAAATTTTCCGAATCAGTCAATTAGAAGAAACGACCGCCGGTGCAATGGGCGCGCAATGAGCGAAGCGGACGGCTCCAGAAGACTGATCAACGGAGGTGGTTAGAGATTTTGATCGGTGGGTTACTAAAAATAAAACTTCGAATCTGATTCATTCACCCTTGATAGGCGTATCAAGTCATCCTGCGCGAAATCGTGCTTGCGGCATTGTTTTGTGGAGAGCGCTGCAGCGAGAAATTAATATTTGCGACAGCGCCCACCTGAGTGTTTAAGCGCTCATGCCAGCGCAACTTTCAGCACAGCGCCTGCATGCTTCTGCGCATCTTTTCATTTGGCCATCAGGATCTTCATGTGCTTCGCACATGTCAGCACAAGCGTTGCAGATTTCCGCGCATTCCTTGCTGATGTGATGATGATGAGGTGACAGGCGGCTCATGAAATCTGCAGAGAGAGCGCAAAATTGAGCGCAATCCAAAAGAGCTATCAAATGCTTCGTCTCGGAATGGTTTCCACCGTTGTGAAGCACGTGGGCAACCGTTGCGGTGCAAATTTGATGACATTCGAGACAGATTCTGATGCAATCCGCGTGCAGATTGGTGTTTGTGTTTTCCATGATGTCCTTTAAGTTAACTAAATTTAAATCACATTGAATTCATTCAAGCACTATAAGCAACCTCCTGGCCGTAAAGAAAATTTATTAAGCAACTCAACCACGCAGCAGCGCGGTTGATATTCATATTTAAACCTGCCGCGCGCTATTCGAAGTGACTGTCTCATCCTGTGACGGATTGGTGATGAAACTTATGTTCAGAATTGAACTTATGGCGGACATTCAATCCGCGCCATGAACGTCATCTCATCGCGCCTTTAGAAACTGCGATCGAAATCGCGTCAAATAGAGATCATTTGATTGAGAAGCGCACGGCCTGAGCCGGCTGGCCCTTCATCGCCACCTGCGCCACGGCCTTGGTGCCAGCGGCCACAGCGAAATCGCTCTTGGCCTGCAGGGCGTCCTTGCCCGGCGTGAGCGTGAGCTCTTCCTTCTTGCTGCCCGAGAGCAGCGTCAGCTTGGCCGTCGCGCCCGTGAGGTCCACGGCCTTGCCGTGGTCGGTGACGTAGAGCAGGATTTCACCGGCGCGCGTGACCAGTTCGTAGTTGGTGTCCTTGACCACCGACACCACGCCGCCGTGCTGCGCCTTGGCCTCGTGCGGGTGCGCTGCGGCCTTGTCGTCGTGCCCGTGGCCCTTGTGTTCCTCGGCAGCCTGGGTCAGGCCGCACAGGCTGAGCGCGAGCGTGGCAGCAGCGATGAGGGAAGACGTTTTCATGATGCAGGTACCTCGTGTGAATGGGGGGTTGGAGAAAAGAAATCTGCCCTCGGCCATGCCGCCGTGCGAGGGCGATCACGGCACGGGTTCAGGCGGGGTGCTGGGCCGGCAGGAGCAGTGCGCCATTGACGCGTTCGCCTTGCTCCTGCGCTTCCTCTGCGTCCTCGTCGCGCCGGTGCGCGAAGCGGTAGAGCACCGGCAACACCAGCAGCGTCAGCGCGGTGGACGACAGGATGCCGCCGATGACCACGGTGGCGAGCGGGCGCTGGACCTCGGCACCGGTCCCCGTGGCGATGGCCATCGGCACGAAGCCCAGCGAGGCCACCATCGCGGTCATCAGCACCGGGCGCAGGCGCGTCAGCGCGCCTTCCCGGACCGCCTGGTCCAGCGTGGCGCCGCCCTCGCGCAGGTGGCGGACGAAGGAGATCATCACCAGGCCGTTCAGCACGGCCACGCCCGACAGGGCGATGAAGCCGACGGCCGCCGTGATCGACAGCGGGATGTCGCGCAGCCACAGCGCCAGGATGCCGCCGGTGAGCGCGAACGGGATGCCGGTGAAGACGACCAGGCCGTCCTTCAGGTTGCCGAACATCGCGAACAGCAGCACGAAGACCAGCAGCAGCGACACCGGCACCACGATCTGCAGGCGCTGCGTGGCCGACTGCAGGTTCTGGTACTGGCCACCCCAAGTGGTCCAGTAGCCGGTGGGCACCTTGACCTGCTGCGCCAGGGCCGCCTCGGCCTCGGTGACGAACGAGCCCAGGTCGCGCCCGCGCACGTTGGCGCTGACCACGACGCGGCGCTTGCCTTCCTCGCGGCTGACCTGATTGGGCCCGGGCGCCAGCGACAGCGTGGCCACCTCGGACAGCGGAATGAAGCTGACCCGGTTGCTGCTCCCACCGGCGGGCGTGACGCCAGTCACTGCTGGCACACCCGTAGACGCGGCTGCGGCAGCGGCCGGCAGCGCGATGGGCAAGCGCTGAATGGCCTCGATGTCGCTGCGCAGGCGCTCGGGCAAACGCACCACGATATCAAAGCGCCGGTCGCCCTCGAACAGCGTGCCTGCTTCCTGGCCGCCAATCGCGGTCGCAATGGTGCTTTGCACGTCAGCGACGTTCAAGCCATAGCGCGTGGTCTTCTCGCGGTCGATGTTGACCGTGAGCATGGGCAGACCGGTGGTCTGCTCGACGTTGACCTCGGCGGCGCCGTCGATGGACTTCAGGACACGCTCGATGTCGCGCGCTGTCTCATTGAGCACGTCCATGTCATCGCCGAAGACCTTCACGGCCACGTCGGCGCGCACCCCCGAGACCAGCTCGTTGAAGCGCAGCTGGATCGGCTGCGAGAACTCATAGGCGTTGCCGGGAAGCTTCGCCACTTCGGCCTGCACGGCCTCCACGACTTCCTGGCGCGTTCGCTTCGGCTCGGGCCATTCGCTCTCCGGGTTGAGCATCACGTAGGCGTCCGAGATGTTCGGCGGCATCGGGTCGGAGGCAACCTCGGCCGTGCCGGTGCGGGCGAAGACACGCTTGATCTCCGGGAACTTGGCCTTCAGCGTGCGTTCGAGCTGCTGCTGCATGGCGACCGACTGGGTCAGGCTGGTGCCGGGGATGCGCAGCGACTGTACGGCGAAGTCGCCCTCGTTCAGGCTGGGGATGAACTCGCTGCCCAGGCGCGTGGCGAGCAGGCCGGAGAGCACGACCGCGATCACCGCGATGGTGGCGACCACCGCCTTGGCGCCCAGGGCACGCTCGAGCAAGGGCTCATAGCCCTTTTTTGCCCAGAGCATGAGACGGTTCTCCTTCTCCGCCACCTTGTTACCGATGAACAGGGCCACCGCCGCCGGGATGAAGGTGATCGACAGGATCATCGCGCCCAGCAGCGCGATGACGACGGTCATGGCCATCGGGTGGAACATCTTCCCCTCCACGCCGGTCAGGGCGAAGATCGGCAGGTAGACGATCATGATGATCACCTGCCCGAACAGCAGCGGGCGGCGCGCTTCCTGTGACGCGGCGAAGACCTCGTCAAAGCGCTCCTTGAGCGTCAAAGGTCGCCCGTGATGAGCCTGCGTGTGTGCGAGTCGCCGCACGCAGTTCTCCACGATCACCACCGCGCCGTCCACGATGATCCCGAAGTCGAGCGCGCCCAGGCTCATCAGGTTCGCGCTCACTTTCTGGTTGACCATGCCGGTGAAGGTGAAGAGCATTGACAGCGGAATGACCAGCGCCGTGATGAGCGCCGCGCGCAGGTTGCCCAGGAACAGGAACAGCACCACGATCACCAGCACCGCGCCTTCGAGCAGGTTCTTCTTGACGGTGGCGATGGCCTTGTCGACCAGCACCGTCCGGTCGTAGACCGTGATCGCTTCGACCCCGGCAGGCAGCGTGCGGTTGATCTCCTCCATCCGCTTCGCCACGGCCTGCGAGACGACACGGCTGTTCTCGCCGATGAGCATGAACACCGTGCCCAGCACCACCTCGCGGCCGTTGTCGGTGGCCGCGCCGGTGCGCAACTCCTGCCCGATGCCCACGGTCGCGACGTCGCGCACGCGCACCGGCGTGCCGCCGCTGTTCGACAGGATCACGTTGCGCAGGTCTTCCATGCTGCGCACCTGGCCCGGTGCGCGGATCAGGTACTGCTCGCCGCGCCGCTCGATGTAGCCGGCGCCAACGTTGGCGTTGTTCAGCTCCAGCGCCTTCACCACGTCGGCCAAGGACAACCCGTAAGCCAACAGCTTCTCCGGGTCCGGTGCCACCTGGTACTGCTTCCCATAACCACCGATTGAGTTGATCTCGGTCACGCCGGGGACGTTGCGCAGCTGCGGCTTGATGATCCAGTCCTGGATCTCGCGCAGGTCGGTCGAGGTGTAGGGGGTGCCATCCGGCTTTTTCGCGCCGTCCTTGGCTTCAACCGTCCACAGGTAAATTTCCCCCAGGCCGGTGGAAATCGGCCCGGCCATGGGCTCGATGCCCACGGGCAGGCCGGCCTTGGCCGACTGCAGGCGCTCGTTGACCAGCTGCCGCGCGAAGTAGACGTCGGTGCCGTCCTTGAACACGACCGTCACCTGCGACAGGCCGTAGCGCGAGAGCGAGCGCGTCTGCAGCAGGCCGGGCAGGCCCGACATCACGGTCTCGATCGGGAAGGTTACGCGCTGCTCGGTCTCCAGCGGCGAATAGCCTGGTGCGGCAGTGTTGATCTGCACCTGCACGTTGGTGATGTCGGGCACGGCGTCGATGGGCAGCTTCTGGTAGCTGTAGACCCCCAGGGCGGCCATGGCCAGCACGGCCAGCATGACCAGCCAGCGCTGGTCGATGGCGAATCGGATGATGCGTTCGAACATGGTCGGTCGATGCCTCAGTGGGTGTGCGTCGCAGAGCCCTTGCCCTGCTGCGCCTTGACGACGAAGCTGCCCGCGGCAGCGTAGTTCGCGCCCGGCTTCAGCCCGCTCGTGACTTCGACACGCTTGCCGTCGGTGCGACCGAGCTGCACTGGCTGCGGCACGAAACCGCCTTCGACCTTCAGGAAGACGACCGGCTTCTCATCCAGCGTCTGGATGGCCGAGGACGCCACGGTCACGGGCGCATTCACCTCGTTGGCCACCACCTCCACGGTCACGAACAGGCCCGGACGCCAGGCGTCCTGCGGGTTGGGCAGGACGACTCGGGCACGTGCGGTGCGCGTCTGCTCGCCCAGCAGGGAACCGACATAGGACACCGTCCCGTTCGCCGTCGTGTCCGAAGCGCCCGCGCGCACCATCACCCGCTCACCCACGCGGACTTGCGACAGGTCGCGCGCCGGCACGTTGAGTTCGGCCCACACGTTGGACAGGTCGGAGATGGTGAAAACCGTGGTGTCCTCCCGCACGGCTTCGCCCAAAGCGACGTGTTTTTCGATGACGATGCCGTCGAAGGGCGCACGCAACTCCAGCCGGCCCAGGGACGAACTGCTGGTGGACGCGCCCAGGGTCAGGAGCTTCTGCGTGGCATTCGCCACGGAAATCTCCGCCTCGCGCAGTGTCTGCTGCGCTTGCAAGACGTCCTGCTCGGGCGAGATCTTTTGCTCCCAGAGGGTCTTCTCGCGCTCGTAAGTGGTCTTGGCGAGTTCACGCCGCCGCTGTGCGCCTTGGAGTTCAGCGCGTGTTTCCGACACCATGGCACTGGAGACGACCGCCAGCACCTGACCGCGCTTGACGCGTTGACCCAGGTTGGCGCTCACACTCTCCACGACACCGCCCACGCGCGGCACGATGTGGGCCGTGCGGTCCTCGTTGAACTTGATTTCACCGGGAAACTGCAGGGCGCTGCGAATGCTCGCCGGCCGGCTGGTCTCCAGGGAGATGCTGGCCGCCTGGATCTGCGCCTCGGTCATCTCGACCTTGCCTTCCTGCTGACTGAAGGTGAACAGGTGCGGTTCGGTGGGCGTCTGTACCGCCACCGTGGCCTCGAAGACGTGCGGCTCGGGCACGGCTTGGTCGCTGCTCAGGACGCCGCCCTTGGGCGTGAGCTTGATCTCCTGCGTGTCGCCGTTCGGGCGTGTGAGCGAGAGGACGACCTCATTGCCATCCAAGGAGGCCGGTTTGTCTTTGTTGTAGATCCAGGCCTTGAAGCGTGGGGTGCCTCCCTCCTCGGTCAGCAGCAACTCCAGGCCGAAGTCGCCTTCGGTAAAACGCTGTCCGCCGTTCGGGCCCTTGGGTGCTTCTTCCTCGTGGCCTGCCCCTTCTGCACCGTGTCCGTGGCCATCGTCCTTGCCTTCGGATTTACCAGTTTCGCTGCGCTCAGCCTGTACTTCGGCCCCATCGCCCGCCTTGGACGTGGACCCGCTGCGCAGGATGAAGGCGCCGGCAACGACGCCGAGCGCGATGAGGCAGGCAATGACGATGAGTTGCTTGCGGTTGGGTCGGCCGGAGGCCGTGGACCGTGGTTGCACCATGATGAGTCCTTCAGGGATTGGAGAGGGAAAGGCCGCTGGACAGGGCCGGATCGCCCAGCAGGCGGTCGATGTCGGTGACAGAACGGTGCGCTTCGGCCAGCGCGCGCAGGTACTGGGCGCGTGCCAGCAGCAGCGTGCGCTGGGCGTCCAGGACGTCGAGGAAGGCAAACTTGCCCAGCTCGAAGCCGGTGGTGGCCGCATTGAAGGCGGTCAGGGCACCGGGCAGGATATCTTTTTGCAGCGTGTCGACCTCGGCCAGCGCGTTGGCATAACGCTGGCGCGCCGTGGCGGCGTCCGAGCGCAGGCGCAGCGCCGTGGCGGCGGCCTGGTCCTCGGCCTGGTAGCGCCGGCTTACCGCCTGGGCGATGTTGCCGCGGTTGGTGTCGAAGATCGGCAGCGGAATGGAGATGCCGACGATGGCCTGGTTGCGCCCGAGCGTCTGGTCGCGCTGGCCGCCGGCGGTCACGGTGATGTCGGGGATGCGTCGCGCACGTTCGACATTGGCCAAGGCAGCGAAGCGCTGCACCTGCAATTGCGCCTCGCGGCTGGCCGGTGCGCCGGGCAAGCGGGCCTCGACGTCCTGGATGCTTGGCAAGCCAGGCATGGTCAACGCGTTGCCATCGAGCGTCTGGTCCAGCGCTGGGCGTCCAAGCAAGGCACCGAGTTGTTGGCGTTGGGTCTGGAGTTCGCCTTGGGCCTGAACCAGCTCCAGGCGAACGCCCGCCTCCGCCACCCGGGCGCGGGTCTCCTCCAGCGGCGAGACCTTGCCCGCGCGCACGCGGTTGCTCGCCGCCAGACTGCCACGCGCGGCCAGTTCGAGCGAACTCTGCGCGAGCTGGACCCGATCCTGCGTCGTCAGGGTGACGAAGAAGGCCGCCGTGACGCTGGCGCGCAACTCGACTTGGCGGGCTTCGAGCTGGACACGCGCCACATCGAGCGCACGTTCGGCGGCCTCGATGCGCGCGGCACGCTGGCCGCCGAGCTCGAACGGCTGGCTCAGCAGGACCGTGTTGGTGCGGCTGTCGCGCCGGGGGTCCTCGATCTGCGCGGTCAAGGTCGGATTGGGGAACACACCCGCCTGGATGCGCGCACCCTGGGCCGCATCGATCTCGCGCCGTGCGACCTGGATCTCAGGGTTGTTGTCGAGCGCGGTGCGAATCGCACCGGCGAGCGTGAGCGGTGGCAAGGCCACCGACCCTGGCGCCACCGGGGGAGCTAAGGGAGCGGACAGCGGGAGCGAACCACCAGACGGTGGCGCCATGGGCGCCGCGGTCCCCATGCCTTGGGGTTGGGCCAGCGCGTGGCTGCCCGCGAAGGCCGTCAACGCCAAGGCGAACGGCACGAAAAACCTGCACATCGAATTCTCCAGTCATAGGAACGAGACCAAGAAATCCGACGCGTTGTCTGTCAAACCATCATCTGCAAGGGTGTGGGGGTTGGAAGCAAACGCGCCGGCTCAGGCGGCGCGTGCCCATTTAGGGCGTTCGATGCTAGTCGCTCGACTGCCTTCGAGCTTCGCTATGACGAAAGCGACAAAGACGTGGCGTGCAGGCAGTTCCAACTGCAGCGTGACAGGAGACGCAAGCTGGCCCGCCACCCCATGGCAGTAGTGGCAGTCGCTGTGGTCTGACGCCAGGGAATTTTTGAAAGTCTCTTTTTCTGGCTCCGAGGACGTGTGCTGCGTCTCGGCCGATAAGCCTTGATGCACATGGGCATGGTGCCCGATGTGGAACGAAGTGGGATTGCTCTCGTGCGCGCAGTAAGGCGCCGCCGCCGCCCAGCTGAACTGGGCCGGCAGCAGAACCATCAAAACGATGAGCAACCAGCGGGTCATGGGATATGGGTGACGAAGGACTCAGGCAGCGGTGTGGGTGAAGCGGTGATCGCCCGAGGCCATTTCGCAAGGCACGCGTTCGACCTGCACCGTGGTGTGGTGCAACCCGAATTGTTCCTCAAGCAGGTCTCTCGCCGCAATCATCAGGGCTATCGGGTCGGCCGACGTGCTGACCAGGTGCACGGTCAGGCTGGCTTTGCCACTGGTCAGCGCCCACACATGCAGGTCGTGTTGCGAATCGACGCCTGGCAAAGCCGTCAGGGCCATGCGGATCTTGTCCAGGTCCACATCGGCGGGAACGCCTTCGAGCAGGATGTTCATGCTGTCGCGCAGCAGCACCCAGGTGCGCGGCAGCACCCACAGGCCGATGAGCACGGCAATGATCGAATCGACCCAGACCCAGCCGGTGAACCAGATGACTGCTGCCGCAGCAATGACACCGACGGAGCCCAGCATGTCGCTCCAGACCTCCAGGTAGGCACCCTTGACATTCAGGCTGGCGTCCTTGCCCGAGGACAGCAGGCGCATGCTGATGAGGTTGATGATCAGGCCGAGTACGGCAATGGCCAGCATCCCGCCGGATTGGACTTCGGCCGGCTGGCTCCAGCGGCGGTAGGCTTCGTAGAGGATGTAGGCGGCTACGGCGAAAAGCAGCAGCGCGTTGAAGGCAGCAGCCAGGATCTCGAAACGGTGATAGCCAAACGTGCGTTTGCCATCGGCCGCACGTTGACCGATGCGGATGGCCACCAGCGAGATGGCCAGCGCGGCGGAGTCTGTGAACATGTGCGCCGCGTCCGAAATCAGGGCCAGGCTCCCCGTCACGACGCCGCCGATCACTTCAGCGATCAGAAACGTGGTGGTCAGGCCCAGGGCCAGCCACAGCGATCGCGCATGGTTGGCGTCAGTCGGCTGAACCGCGTGAGAGTGTGAATGGCCAGAGGACATGGGTATGAGGTTGATGCGAAACAGACCGCGAGCCTAACAACCTCGCATGAACGCCGTTTGAAGCGTTATGCCTGGGTATGTCTTGCGTGACAGTGGACACGCAGGAGGCCGATGCTAAGCCTGAAGACCTGCGATTTCCCGACCGCAGGATTACATTTTTGTAATCTGCTGTCCTTGCTGTCGAGTGCAAGCAAAATCCCTGGGTTCATATGCCGTCGGCTTGAAACTCGGTCGGAGTTTTTGCTTTTCAAGCTTCAGGCGCCTGTGAACTCCAGGCAAAAACAGAACTTTTTTCAGTCAATTCAAAGCAACGTCATGAGTGCCAACGTCCCAAGTGATTCAGTCGGAGTGAAAATCTTCGTCGCTTCCTTGGTCTTTGGCTGCTGCTTTGCGTTGGTGGTTTATTTGTGCGGGCGGTGGCAGCAGCGCTCGGGCCGGGTGATTCCTCGCCGTCATTCGTATTCAGAGAAATTGACGACTCGGTTCAATCAGGTTCGAAAAAGAAAAAAATCAATTCACAGCTCAAGATGAAGGGAGAATCCTCATTGCGTGCTTGGTCTTTGGCTGCTGCTTCGGATTGATTGCTTATTTGGTCTGGCGCTGGCAGCGGCGCCCAGGCCGAATGAATCCGCGTCATCAATCGTGCTCGGAGAAATTAAAAAATCGGTTCAGTCAGGGACAAAAAAGAAAAAAGCCATCGAAAACTAAAGAAAAGCAAAAGCCACGGTGAAAGCCAGCCGCACCCTCAAACGTTGACCCTCCTGCCGTTCAAGTCAGCGCCATTAAGTAATGCCCATCCGTGAGTGATGCCACGCTGATCAAAAATCGAGCGACGGCTCCTAAGTGTTTATTGAAAACGGGAAGACTGGTGAAAGACAGCTTCAACGTCTCAGCACGTGAAGCACGTTGGACGCCACGGCTGATCTCCTGTCTTTTGCAAACACGACATCGCTCGGTTGTTGTCCCCGCGCTCACGCGCCTAACGTTGGACTAAAAAGCGACATCATTGGCGATCAGGCCCAGTCCAGCGACACAAACACAAGTCGATCGTTTTCGACCTGCAGGACCCTCTCATCCGATGTCTGAGGGTTTCAAGAATGGCACACGCAGGCTTCGCCATGAGCGGCAGAAACCAACTCGCCCAAGATGCCGCATCCGTCATCGGGGTGATTTTTCGAGCACTTGGCACGCAAAACCGTAAGCTGTTTTTGCAACGCCTTCAGGCTCGTGATGCGCGTGCGCACGCGCTCGATCTGTTGATCAACCAGTTCATCGACGTTGATGCATGCGCCACTCGGCAGCGTCGCGAGATCCAGCAAGCGCCGGATGTCGGCCATAGGGATGTCCAGTGCACGACAGTGCCTCACGAACGCGAGACTCTCCAGGTGCCGAGGCCCATAACTGCGGTAGCCATTGGGGAGACGGTCGGGCAAGTCAATCAGGCCCGCGCGTTCGTAAAACCGGATCGTCCCTACCTCCACGCCCGTGGCCTTGCTCAAGTCACCGATCTTCATGCCATGCCCTCCAATGCTTTGCGAACACTCATCTTAGTCGCATGACCTTCCAGCAGGTACAAGGTGCCCGATCACCGAAGAAGGCGACGCGCCAAGTGCTGCACCGGCATTTCGCGGCGCTTAACCTTGACCGATAGGCGACGGCAGCCATGGTCATCACACCGTGCGCCATCACTGGAAAGGTTGAGCGCGAGCCACCGTCATGCTCCACAACATCATGAAGCGCTCGACCCACTCGATGCACGACAAAGTCGATGTGTTGAATCAAGCGTCATGGCCGTTGGTGCCAACCTGAAGCCCGGGATATGACCCAGGACGCCGTGGCCCGGCCAAGCCCGGCGAACGCGTCGCACCCGATGTTCGGTGACCAGGAGCAAGCCACCGCACCTGTTCAAGCCCAGGGCATGAGGAAGTACAACCCCAAGGTTGCGTCGCAACGCCACATCGCTTGACTCTCTACCAACTTGATGGTTCTTAATCAGAAGTTGCATCAACTTTCCATCACTCTGGTCTGCCATGAAAAGACGACTCTTTGCCCTAACCCTGTTGTCCTCATTGCCAATCGCGGCAACGCATGTCGCAGCCCAAGAAACACCTGCCGAAAACCGCCAGTACTACACACTGCAAACCCGTCAGCCGACGCTCAATCCGAACCAGATCGAGGTCCTGGAGTTTTTTACCTACAGTTGCGAACATTGCAACGCTTTTGAATCGATCGTTGATCCGTGGCGAAAGAAGCTTCCGCGCGATGTGGTTTTCCGCCGCATTCCAGTTGCCTTCCGTGAAGATTTCGTTTTCCATCAAAAACTTTACTATGCAATTGAAGCCCTTGGCTTGGTCGAGCAGTTGCATCACAAGGTTTTTTCGGTCATTCACGGCGAGCGCAAACGCCTCAATACCGTTGAGCAAATCAGGGTATTTGCCGCAACCCAAGGCGTGGATCCAAATCAATTCATCCAGACCATGGAATCTTTTAGTGTGATGACCAAGGTGAAGCAGGCAAATGCACTCGTGAAAGGTTACGCCATTGAAGGTACCCCATCGATTGGGGTCAATGGCCGATGGCTGACTTCGGGATCGATGGCGGGATCACATTCTCGATCGCTCGATGTCGCCGAATACCTGATCGGTCTGGCGCGCAAAGGATAGTCGTGGACGACGAGGTTGGTGAAGTGGACCAGATGTCCAGCAACGAACAGGATCGAAAAATCCTGTGGATCGTGCTTTGGATCAATCTGGTCCAATGCGCGCTTGGCATCGGAGTCGGTGCGTGGGCCTCTTCAACGGCGTTGATTGGCGCGGCTTTGGACAACCTCGCTGATGCGTCGGTCTATGCCGCTGGCCTGTACGCGATCGGGCGCAGCGCACAGGCCAAGGTCACTGTTGCACGCTTGTCTGGTTATCTGCTCATTGGCTCGTCGTTGCTCCTGGCCGTCGAAGTGTTTCGACGCTTTCTGGGTTCAGAAGAACCCATCGGGCCAGCCATGATGCTTGTGGCCGGAATCAATTTTTCCGTCAACGTGTTTTGTCTTCGTCTTCTCAAACGCCACAAGGGTGAGGACGTCAATTTCAAAGCATCTTCCATTTTCACAAGCAATGATTCCGCCATCAATCTCGCCATCTTGGTCAGCGGACTGCTTGTGATTTGGCTGGGTTCGAACATCCCGGATCTGGTGCTGGGCATTGTGTCTGCGCTGATTGCCGCCAATGGAGGGCGCGAAATTCTTGAGCATGCCCGCAAGGCTGAAAATAAATCGTCTGAAGGTGATCTGAAAAAATAGCTGATTCCGTGATTGTCCAACTGTGCAGATATCAGCAAGCGCTACCGCATGAATGACACGTGTCATTGAAAAACAAGTTGCGTTCTGATCATCGCAACGTCTACCTGGCGCGCCGGATTCCTCAAATCAAAAGCAAAGCTTGAAGAAGATTTTTTCTCTACGTCGCTGCCAAGCGTGTTGATTAGATTCTTTTTCTCTGGGCTGTTACAGCAACTTCATGTCGGCCCAGATGCTCGATAAATTCGCAGCGCAAGCGCGCATTCCACCAAGCCTGTTCGCCTTGTGTGCGCTTGCAGGCTTGTTCCATGCTTTCTCAATGGCCTGGCCGGGGGAAGGCACTCCGGCGTGGTGGCTCCAGTTCGCTTCACTGGCTGCGTTGTGCGCCCTCGTTCGGCGCGCAACGTCTTGGCGCAGCGCGGCTGGGATGACTTGGTTGTTTGCCATCGCGTGGCTGGCAGGCTCTTTTTGGTGGCTGTTCATTTCCATGCATGAGCATGGCGGCTTGCCTGCGCCACTGGCAGGCTTGGGCGTCCTGGCTCTTGCCGGCCTTCTTGCCGTGTACTACGGGGTTGCCGGTGGTTTGTTCTTCGCAGGGGCCAGAGGGCATTCGGTCTGGGACAGTTTTCTCTTCGCAGCGCTGTGGTTGGGCGCAGAACTCGCGCGCGGTACCTTGCTCACAGGCTTTCCCTGGGCGGCAGCAGGTTACGCGCACACCGAAGGCCCGTTGAGCGGTCTGGCACCGTGGGTGGGTGTCTATGGCATCTCGGCGTTTGCTGCCTTGAGCGCGGGTCTTCTGTCCGCCTTGGTGCGAGCCATCGCTCACGTGCCGCAAAGCCACGGATTTGCCACCTTGGCATGCGCTGTCTTGCTGAGCGTTGTCGTCTGGAGTTCAAGCCACTGGCGCATCGAAGCTCAGCCGCATGGGCAACCGATGCGAATCGCACTCTTGCAAGGCAATATTGCTCAAGAACAAAAGTTCGATTTAGACACTGGCGTCGCAACAGCGCTTGACTGGTATGGACAAGCATTGCGCGAGACCACCGCTGACCTTCTGGTGACGGCGGAGACGGCAATACCGCTTTTGCCGCAGGACCTGCCCGATGAGTACCTGTCCGATCTGCAAATGTCTTTTTCTCAACCCAGCCGGGCGGCGCTGGTGGGAATGCCATTGGGAAGCATGGAAGGGCGTTATACAAATTCAGTCGTTGCCTTGGGTCCAGGGTCAAAAACCAAAGAATACCAGTACGACAAGCACCATTTGGTGCCTTTCGGTGAGTTCAGCCCGCACATGTTTGGCTGGCTTACACGCATGATGAACATTCCGCTGGGAGATTTTTCTCGCGGCCCGGTGACACAGAGTTCATTTGCGTGGCAAGGACAGCGTCTTGCACCAAACATCTGTTTCGAAGATCTGTTCAGCGAAGAGCTGGCAACACGATTTCTTGACGTCAGCGGTTCGCCAACCATCTTGGTCAATCTGAGCAACATTGCATGGTTTGGCAATACCGTAGCGATCGACCAGCACCTGCAAATCAGCCGCATGCGTGCCATGGAATTCCGCCGTCCAGTCGTGCGCGCTACAAACACCGGAGCGACCGCTGCCATCAATGCTTATGGTCAAGTCACAAACATGCTGACGCCGTACACCCGCGGTGTGTTGATTGCATATGTCCAAGGTGCGAGTGGCATCACGCCTTTTGTCTGGTGGAGTTCAAGATTTGGAATATGGCCATTGTGGCTGTTGGTGCTGATTGGATCATGCTTGACATTCTGGTTGCCAAGGCATTTGTCTGCTCCATTTTCCAATCAAGTTCGTCGGTCCCCCGATCATCCACCAACATCTTTGCGAGCCTGAATTCATGCTGAGTGTCAACGGGGAATTTTTGCGATATTGGCTCTACGATTGGGCAGGCGTGAACACGCAATTGATGCTTTGGATCAACTGGCGTACTCCACCGGGAGCGATTGATGTCGCCCGGGTGGTCAGTGCGCTGGGCAGTTACTGGGGAACGCCCTTGCTGATGCTGGCCATGTTTCAATGGCGCTTGCGCATTCAGACGGCCGCCTCTGCCGTTGCACCTTTTCGCTTGATGGTGGCCTTGAGCGCAGCCATGCTCACTGCGGCTTTGGCCAAAGTCACTTTCGGATTTCCACGGCCCATGGACGTACTCAACGACAAGCTAAGGTGGGTCGTTGGCACCCTCGACAGCTTAAATTCGTTTCCCAGCGGACACTCGGTCTATACAGGCGTTGCGCTGGCCGTCATTTGGCCGCTGGTGTCGTGGCCCTGGAAGCTCATTTTGCTGGGTTTTGGCCTGGCCCTCGGCTGGTCGCGCATCGCACTCGGCGCCCATTTCCCGGCCGACGTGGTCGCTGGGTTTTTACTGGGCGTGTTTTGCGTGCTGGTGACTGGTGGACCAGCGCGATGGCTGACAGCAAAATGGTCTGCTTGGCACACCACCCATGATGTGTCGATTTGAAGATCTGAGAGTTTGTCCTTAAACAAAAAAACGGCCAAGCACATCGAAAGCAGCGCAGGGTCCATCATGCGTCACCATCGTAAAAATGCCCAAGCTTGATGAACATTCATGCAAAACGCTGTGGTTAAGTCGTCAAAAAATTATGTCAATGTCTGGCAAACCGAGTTGCCAACTGCCTCAGTCCGTGGCGAGATGAAACATGCAGCTTAGATTGGCCAGTGTGGCTTTTGGCAGTCCCGGCGTTTCGGTCAAAAAAATTTGAAAACAACACGTCACCGCGTTGCATTTCACGGCAAAACGGTCATAAAAAACTGTCTTAACAGGTAAAACTACATGCCATCGAGCGATTCGAAAAAGCGTCCTCGAATATTGCTTGCACCCTGTGGTTTCAAGGAAAGCTTGAGCGTCGCTGAATTGATGACCAGCATGGCCAAGGGCGTGAGGAAGGCCGTGCCAGATGCTGAGATCCTGTGTGCACCAATGGCAGATGGCGGGGAAGGCTTTACTCAGACGCTGGTGGAACTGACAGGCGGCAGGCTGCAACCGGTGCAAGTGTCGGGTCCATTGGGTCAGCCGCTGGTGGCGCATCTGGGGTTGCTGGGCGGCCTGCATGAAGGAACGATAGCGATCGAGATCGCAGCGGCTGCAGGTCTGCGGCATGTGCCGATTGCCCAGAGAAATCCACTCAATACCACCAGCTACGGTGTTGGCGAACTAATTGCAAAAGCACTGGATCTGGGTGTGCAGCGGCTGCTGATCGGTTGCGGCGACAGCGGTGTCAACGAGGGTGGTGCTGGACTGGCCCAGGCGTTGGGCATCCGACTGTCGGATCACCAAGGGCAAGCGCTTGGTCACGGTTGCACGGCATTGGCTGGTCTTGCGCATGTCGATCTGTCCGGGCGCGACCCACGACTCAAAAACGTCCACATCGACGTGGCCGTGAACTGGGAAAATTTACTGTTGGGACCGTGTGGTGTTTCGCAAACTTTCGGGCCGCAAAAAGGCGCTTCACCCGACGATATTGAAAAATTGGAATCAGGCCTGGCAAATCTTGCCGCCGTGATTCTGCGCGATCTCAAGATTGACGTGCGTCCCATGCAAGGAGCCGGTGCTTCAGGAGGATTGGGTGCAGGTCTGCACGCTTTTCTGGATGCGCGCTTGTGTCCTCGGTTTGCAATACTCTCGCGTTTTTTTGATTTCGATGCGCTCCTCGACGACGCTGACCTTGTTTTGACTGCAGAGGGCAGCATGGACGGACTCAGCTCGTTCGGAAAACTGCCTGCGGAGATTGCGCGACGAGCAAAAAAAGCAGGCGTGCCGGTGGTTGCAATTGTCGGTTCGATCGGAGACGGCGCGGAAAAAATGCACGCCGTTGGAATAAATGCCTACTTCAGCATCATCGACCGACCATGCTCCATGAATGACGCGATGTCGCGGGCGTCACAACTGGTTGCGAACACCGTGGAACAAGTCGTTCGCTTGTCACTTCTCAAATGGCCATGAAAACGATTTCATTCGATCGAATGCGGAAATTTCCATGTGTCTCTGTGGAGATGGAAAAGTGACGCAAAGGCTTTGGCAACCTGACGCCCACAAGATTTTCTCCATCTTCAAATTCAAGCCTTTTTTGTCTGGATGTGCTGGCTGTGTGCTGCGATTTTTTGATTCTTTGTTCTTGTACAAAACGCTTGTTGTGACAACCAGAAAGCTGCTTGGGTCGTGAGCGCTGAGTTTGTTGGCGGTCAAGCGTCTGGATGCTCAATTTTTCCCAAAGCTGATTTTTTGCTTGGGGTGTCGCTTCAAAGGAGGTTCCACGGGTTGGCGCTGCGGTGCATGCGGATCTTGTGGGGCCGTCTGAGCGGTCGCGCGTCGCGACGGGTCTTGCCTTCTAGACGAGAATGTCTCTCGTTTACAAAATTCCCAAGATGAAACGATTGCTTCTTACCCTGTGGATCGGGTTGTGCGCCCTGACCCCCGCTCTTGCGCAAACCCCTTCCACCGAGGCCACTGCCGGCCCGCATCAACTCTGGCAGCTCCTGGACTATGTCGCGGTCGATTACGGGGGTGCGGTCGACAAAGGAGCGGTGATCAGCGAGTCGGAGTATGCAGAGATGCGCGACTTCACGGCCAATGCCGTGACCCAGGCCAACGCCTTGCCGGTCCATCCCGCCAAGGGCAACCTGATCGCCGCTGCGAGCAAGCTGCAGGAGGCCGTCGCGGTCAAGGCCGACAGTGCCGAGGTGGCGCGTTTGGCCCATGCCGCCGAGGCCTTGCTGGTTGCCGCCTATCCCATTCCCGTTGCGCCTCGCGCTCTGCCTGACCTGAAGCGTGGCGCTGCCATTTTTCAAGCGCAATGCATCGCGTGCCATGGCACGACGGGCGCTGGCGATGGCCCGCTCGCGGCCAGCCTCGACCCGCCGCCCATCGCCTTCACGGATCGCGATCGCGCACGCGCGCGCAGCCTCATGGCGCTCTACCAAGTGGTGACCCAGGGTGTGGAGGGCACTTCCATGCCCAGCTTCCCCACGCTGTCCGACGAAGATCGGTGGGCGGTGTCGTTCTTTGCTGGGACGCTCTCGCACGATGGCGCCATGCGCGATCGCGGAGAGCAGCTTTGGAAGAGCGATGCGGCGGCCCGCAAGGAATTTCCCGATCTGGCGGCGGTGACGACCGTGACCGAGGCAGCCGCAGCCAGCCGCATCGGTCCTGATGCGGCCCGCGACCTGACGGCGTACCTGCGCAGTCAGCCCGAAGTGGCCGCTGCAGCGGGCAACACCGGCGGTCTGGCGCTCTCGCGCACCCGCCTGCAAGAAAGCCTCACGGCCATTCGCAAGGGCGACAAACCAGGCGCGATCAAACTGGCGCTGTCGGCCTACCTCGATGGTTTTGAGCCGCTGGAGCCGTCCCTGGGCGCGCGCAACAAGGCGCTCCTGACGGGTGTGGAGGACGGCATGCTGGCCTACCGCTCGGCCATCAGCAATGGCACGCTCGCTCAGGCCGAAGACACCGCGCGCAAGCTCGACGACCTGTTTGCCGACGTGGAGCGAGAGCTTGCGGGCAATGCGGCCAGCCCGGTCACCACCTTCCTGGGTTCTCTGACGATCCTGCTGCGCGAAGGGTTGGAGGCCCTGCTGATCGTCGTGGGCATGGTCGCATTCTTGAAAAAGGCCCAGCGACCCGACATCCTGCGCTATGTCCATGGCGGCTGGGTGGTGGCACTCGTCGCCGGTGGCCTCACCTGGGCCGTGGCCACCTACGTGGTGAACGTCAGCGGCGCGAGCCGGGAAGTCACCGAAGGACTGTCCTCGCTCTTTGCGGCAATTGTGTTGCTGAGCGTGGGCCTGTGGATGCATCAGAAGAGCGCGGCCGGTCGCTGGCAGGCCTACCTGAAGGAAAAGCTGTCCTCGGCCCTGTCCAAGCGCTCGGCCTGGGCCTTGTTCGGTCTGTCGTTCATCGCGGTCTACCGCGAGATCTTCGAGACCGTCCTGTTTTATTCGGCCCTCTCGGCCGATGGCAACACCAACGCGCTGCTGGCGGGTCTGGGCCTGGGCATCGTGCTGCTGGCCAGCATTGCCTGGGTGCTGCTCAAGACCAGCGCCCGCATGCCCATTGGCAAGTTCTTCAGCATCAGTTCCGTGCTCGTGGCCGTGCTGGCGGTGGTTCTGGCGGGCAAGGGCATGGCTGGCCTGCAGGAAGCTGGCTGGATCGGCGCCACGCCCATCCTCGCACCCCGCATCGACCTGCTGGGCATGTACCCCTCAGCGGAAACCGTCCTGGCCCAGGTCGTTGTCTTGCTGATCGCCCTGTCGGGGTTTGCCATGAACGGCTATCGCGCACGCCAACTGCAAGCGGCCTGATCGTGTGGCCTCCCCGTCACCCGCTCAACGACCTGCCGTGTCGTTGAGCCAGGTGCCGGGAGTCCATCAAGGCGACGCCGGGGTGGCGCTCAGGCAGGCTCGGCCAAGCTGTTGAGGATGGCGCATTCGCGCGTCGTCCGGGCGCTGTCGCAGGCGCGTCGCCAGTCCATCAGTTCACGCTCCAAGGCACGCAACTCTTCGATGCGCGCGCGCACCTGTGCCAAGTGGGAATCCACCAGCGTGTTGACCTCTGCGCAGTCCTGATCGGGATGATCGCGGTAACTCAGCAACTGCCGGATTTCGTCGAGCGTCATGTCCTTGGCGCGGCAACGGCGGATGAAAAAAAGGCGCTGGAGGTGGCCGTCGTCATAGACCCTGAAGTTGCCTTCGGTGCGCGCGGGCGCAGGCAGCAGGCCTTCGGTCTCGTAGAAACGCACGGTCTGCACCGGGCAGTCGGTTCGTTTGGCCAATTCGCCGATCCGCATCTTGATTCCTTCCCAAAAGCCTTGACTCTACAGTGACTAGAGGTTGTGCAATCACCCCATGCAGGTACTCCCTGCTCCAGAAAAGCCATTCAATGAACACCGACCTTTCCTCTTCGTGCGGCTGCTCCCAAGGCAAGGGTGCGCCAAGTGGCTGCGCGCCCGCGCAGGACCAGCCAGAGACCACCATTTTCAAAGTGAGCAACATGGATTGCCGCAATGAAGAAGCCCTGGTGCGCCGCACGCTGGAGGGTCACCCAGGTGTGGAGCAGTTGGTTTTCGACCTTCCGCAACGCACGCTGAGCGTCTCGCACCGTGGCGTCTCGCCAGACACCCTGGCGCAGGTCCTGAACGCCGTGGGCATGCAGGCCCGAGCGATCGAGGACGCGGTCATCGCCACGACCTATCGGATCGAGAACATGGACTGCCCGAGCGAGGAAAAACTCATCCGCGCACGCCTGGGTGCCATCGAAGGAGTGGGGGAACTCCGATTCGATCTGCCCGGGCGGACCTTGTCGGTGCGGCACCTCTCGACCGTGCGGGCGCCGATGGAGGAAGCCTTGACATCGATCGGCATGCGTGCGGTTGCGCAGACCGCCATCGGCTCAGCGCCGACGCCTGCGGTGGCCGCCGTGGCCTCACCGGTTGCTGCTGTCGCTTTACCGGTCGCACCGCCACCTGCCGCACCCAAGGCCAGCGACGCTGCGGCCGGCACGCGCGTGACCTACCGCATCGACAACATGGATTGCCCGACCGAGGAGGCGCTGATCCGCAATCGGCTGGGCAAGGAGCCGGGCGTGATCGCCCTGGATTTCAACCTCATGCAACGGGTTCTGGGCGTGCAGCACGACCTGCCGTCCACCGCGCCCATCGAGCAAGCCTTGACGTCAATCGGCATGCAGGCCGTGCGCCAGGACCTCCAGGCCGTCACGACGGTGCTGCGCATTGCCAAGATGGACTGCCCGACTGAGGAAACGCTGATCCGAGGCAAGCTCCAGGGCATGCCGGGCGTCGAAGGTTTGGACTTCAACCTGATGCAGCGCACCCTCACGCTGCGGCATACGCCCACTGCCCTCGCGCCAGCGGTCGCGGCCATTGAGTCGGTGGGCATGGCCGCCGAGATCCAGGCGACGGATGAGCCGCGCGATGCCCAGGCGTCGGTCGAGAAGGCCAACTGGTGGCCCATGGCCGTCTCCGGCGTCACCGCCGTGATGGCCGAAGGCGTGTACTGGGTCAACGATGGCAATCACTGGGCCGTGATCGCACTGGCGTTGGTCTCGATCCTCACCGGAGGCCTGAGTACCTACAAAAAGGGCTGGATCGCGTTGAAGAACGTGAACCTGAACATGAACGCCCTGATGGCCATCGCGGTCACGGGCGCCATGGCGATCGGGCATTGGCCTGAAGCGGCAATGGTCATGTTCCTGTTCGCCCTGGCCGAGGTGATCGAGGCAAAGTCGCTCGACCGGGCGCGCAATGCCATTCGGGGACTGATGGACCTGACACCGGAGACCGCCACCGTGCGACAAGCCGACGGCACTTGGCAAGACGTGCCGGCCAAGCAAGTCTTCAAGGAGGCGGTGGTGCGGGTGCGTCCCGGCGAACGCATTCCGCTCGATGGGCAGATCACGGCCGGCAGCTCAGCCATCAACCAAGCGCCTATCACTGGTGAGAGTCTTCCGGTGGAGAAGGCCGAAGGCGACCCGGTGTTCGCCGGCACCATCAACCAGACCGGGTCGTTCGAATACCGCGTGACCGCGGCGGCTGACAATTCGACGCTCGCTCGCATCATCCATGCGGTGGAATCGGCGCAGGGCAGCCGCGCGCCCACGCAACGCTTCGTGGACCAGTTCGCCCGCGTCTACACCCCGGCCGTGTTCGCGGTAGCGCTGCTGATCGCGGTGGTCCCGCCGCTTGCCTTCGGCGGCGCATGGTTCGACTGGATCTACCGGGCGCTGGTCTTGCTGGTGATCGCCTGCCCTTGCGCGCTGGTCATCTCCACGCCAGTCACCATCGTGAGCGGTTTGGCGGCAGCGGCCAAGCGCGGCATCCTGATCAAGGGCGGTGTCTACCTCGAAGGCGGCCGCAAGTTGAAGGCGCTCGCGCTGGACAAGACCGGCACGCTCACGCACGGCAAGCCCGAACAGACCGATTTCGTGCCGGTGGGCGGCACCGATGCCCAGGCGGTCGCCGCCTGGGCTGCCAGCCTCGCTGCGCGCTCGGACCATCCGGTGTCGCAGGCCATTGCACGCAAGGCGCAACGCGACGGCATGGCCCTGCAGGAGGTTAGTGACTTCGAGGCGCTGCCAGGACGTGGCGTGCGCGGCCGTGTCGCGGGTCAGTCCCTGCAGATGGGCAATCATCGGCTCGCCCAGGAGCATGGGCTCAGTGATGCGGCGCTGGAAGCCCAACTGGAGTCGCTGGAGCGTCAGGGCAAGACCGCCGTGATGCTGATGAGCGATGCGGCGGTGCTGGGCATCTTTGCCGTGGCTGACACCGTCAAGGAAACCAGCCGCGAAGCCATTGCACAACTCCAGGCCCTGGGGGTGCGGACGTTGATGCTCACGGGAGACAACCAGCACACCGCCACTGCGATTGCCGGGCAGGTTGGAATCTCGGAGGCGCGAGGTAATCAATTGCCCGAAGACAAACTCAAGACCATTGAGAGCCTGCTTGGCAACGGTGCCCAGGTGGGCATGGTCGGCGACGGCATCAACGATTCACCCGCGCTTGCGCGCGCTGACATCGGCTTTGCCATGGGTGCGGCCGGCACCGACACGGCCATCGAGACGGCCGATGTTGCCCTCATGGACGACGACTTGCGCAAGATTCCCGCTTTCATCCGGCTGTCGCGCAGCACGGCGTCCATCCTCACGCAGAACATCGTGCTGGCGCTGGGCATCAAGGCCGTGTTCTTGGTGCTGACCTTCACCGGCCACGCCACCATGTGGATGGCCGTGTTTGCTGACATGGGTGCGAGCCTGCTCGTCGTCTTCAACGGACTGCGGCTTCTGCGTCCCAAGGTGGTCTGAGGCATCTGTCGATCCCTTGAGAGGGGTTAATTCCTCCGCAGGTTGGCAACCTCCATATTGCTAGCCCTGACGTGCGGGCCTCCACGTCCTGCCGTCGGGCGCGCACTTTTTCTAAAGGACACCTTGCCCTTGGCACTCATGAATCCGTCATCCCACCCGTTGCGGTGGTACGCGATCGCCGCACTGGCCCTGGTTGCCGATCAGGTGGCCAAAACCGCCATCGTTTGGACCACGCCACTGGGTTGGTCACACCCCGTGACGTCGTTTTTCAATCTGGTGCATGTGCTCAACCCCGGCGCGGCCTTCAGCTTCCTGGCGGGTGCAGGCGGATGGCAGCGGTGGTTTTTCCTCGCCATTGCCTTCGGCGTGTCGGCCGGGCTGATGTATGTACTGTCCCGACCACTCCCGAAGTTCGAAGGTCTTGCCTACAGCTTGATCCTGGGTGGAGCGCTCGGCAACGCCGTGGACCGGGCGTTTCGCGGACCGGTGGTGGACTACCTGGACTTCCACCTGCACGGCTGGCACTGGCCGGCGTTCAACATCGCCGACATGGCGATCGTGGGCGGTGTGATTGCCATGGTGCTCCAGACGTTCACCAGCGTCGAAAACCCCCGTGAGGTTACGAAACGCTGAGGCATCCGGCACCGGCTGTGAGTGAGAATCGAGACAGCGCGCAGCTGGCAACCGCATTGCCTGCGTCACTCAACCCTGTGACAACCGAAAGTCTCTATGAAGAAGATTTTTTCCATCCTCGCTTTCATGCTCGTCTCTACGGCTGCTTTGGCAGCTGCACCGTGCTGTGACGGCGCCGACTGCTGCGGCGAGACCGTAATGCCCTGCTGCGAATAAGTCGCTCAGGGTCCGAACTCAACACAAAAAGGCTGGCGCCAAGGCGTCAGCCTTTTTTCATTTCGAGCTTGAGCCAGCCACCGCAACGGCGATCGGATCGCCAGTTCTAGAAACCAAAATGCTTGCGTAAGGTGTCGGCCAAGGCCTTCGCGCGTGACGCCGCTTGCGCGTCCCTCTGGCTGTCCTGCTCGATGAGGCCGATGCACTGTTCGACGACCAGTCGTGCAAACGTCTCGTGATTGATCTCTGTCCAGGTATTGCTTTGACCCGTGCAGTGGTCTTTTGCTTCCTTCATTTCCGTGGCTTGGATTAGCAGCGTCTTGATTTTTTGATTCATGAAAATCAGCAGTTCTATAAGGAGTGGTTTGATTCGATTGGCGTATTTTGAAGGTGACGCCGGTTGTGAGCGCAGACCCTGAATGTCGCTCTCAGGGAGGCCTGCTCGAAGCGAGTCCTCTCTTCCTGCCGAACTGCGCCAGCCACCGCACATAGACCAACTCGGCGGCGAGCTCGACCAATGTCTGCGTGACGATGATGGCCGGCAGGAGCGGAATCGCACCCGGAACGATCAGGGCCAGCGGGAGGACCACCAGAGAGTTGCGCGTTCCGGCACTGAAGGCCACGGCGCGGCCAGCCGTCGCGTCCAGGCGGAACAGCCGGCCGACTCCCCAGCCGATCAGCGGCGCTGCCAGCGCAAAGGCGATGTAGACCGGCACCACGCTCAAGGCGGCATCGATGGCCGAGCCGAGTTGCGGTACCACTGCGAGGATCACGATGAACAAGACCAGGGCTGTCGCTGGCACTGGCAGAAGACCCAGCACGCTCGACGCTCGGAGGCCAACCGGGCTCTTCGTGGCCCACAGCTGCACGGCAGCGGCCAGGACCAGCGGCACGGCAATCAGCCACACGAACGCATGCACGAACGGACCCAGTTGCACCAGACCGGCTGACGCGTCACCAAGAAAGAGGCGCAGGTAGACCGGCAGCAGCAGCATCTGCGCGATCAGCAAGGTGGGCGTGGCCGCCAGGAGCAGCCGGGCATCGGCGCGGCCTAGGTGCGCGAAGGTCACCACGTAGTCGATGCAGGGTGCCAGCAACACCAGTAGCACGCCCAAGCGGATCAGCGGGTCCGGTGGCAGGAACTGGACGAGCACCGCCACCAGGAGCGGCACCAGCACGAAGTTCGTGACGAGCAGGGCCGCAAGGAACCGAACCCGGGAGAACGCATGACCCAGCTCGGCAAGCGGCACTTGCAGGAAGGTCACAAACAGCATCAGGGCCAGGGCCGGATTGATGGCGTTTTCCAGCCTCTGAGTGCCCACGACCTGCGTGGACAGGCCCAGCGCCAGGGCGACGGTGCAGAAGTAGATGGCGACCTGATGGGTTTCTAGGCGGTCTCGGAGGTGTTGCATGGGAAGCCCTGAGCCGTGTGTGGCGCGCGTGCCCGGTGGTCGGGCAGCCGCTCGACCGGCAGTGTGAACGTGGTGGTCTCAGATGGAACGCAGGTTGACACGCTTGGACAGGGCTTCTGCGCTTTCCCGCCGCTCGCTGTAGCGGTCCACCAGGTAATCCGCGCAGTCGCGCGTGAGCAGCGTGAATTTCACCAACTCCTCCATCACGTCGACCACCCGCTCATAGTACGGCGAGGGCTTCATGCGCCCGTCGTCCTCGAACTCCAGGAACGCCTTGGCCACGGACGACTGGTTGGGGATCGTGATCATGCGCATCCAGCGCCCGAGCACGCGCATCTGGTTGACGGCGTTGAAGGACTGCGAGCCGCCTGAGACCTCCATCACCGCCAGCGTCTTGCCTTGCGTGGGTCGCACCGAGCCGATCGCCAGCGGAATCCAGTCGATCTGCGCCTTGAGGATTCCCGTCATCGCGCCGTGGCGCTCCGGGGATGTCCACACCATGCCCTCGGCCCACCGCGCGAGGTCGCGCAGCTCCTGCACCTTCGGGTGGTCCTCAGGCGCCGCGTCAGGCAGCGGCAGGTCTCGAGGATCGTAAATGCGTGTTTCACACCCCAGGGCCTGCAGCAGGCGGGCCGCTTCCTCGGTCAGGAGCCGGCTGTAGCTACGCTCACGCAAAGACCCGTAGAGCAGCAGGATGCGGGGTGGGTGGGTCGCCCGTGACGGAGAAAACAGGCGTTGAGGATCGGGCAGGTGGAACTGGTCCGCATCGAGGTTTGGCAGGTCAGGGCTTGGCAACACGCTGGCCTTTCTCATCGAGCACGGCGTCACCGTCTTCCTTGGTGAACGGACCTCGCTGCAGCGCCGGCAAGAGGTCGAGCACCGCTTCGGAGGGCCGGCACAGTCGGGTGCCGACGGGTGTCACCACGATCGGCCGGTTCATGAGGATGGGATGCTGCAGCATGAAGTCGATCAGCTGCTCGTCGCTCCACTTCGGGTCGCCCAGGCCAAGCTCGTCATAGGGTGTGCCCTTCTGACGCAGCACCTCGCGCACGGGCACGCCCATGGCCGCGATCAGCCGCTTCAGGGTGGCACGGTCGGGCGGCGTCTTCAGGTACTCGACGACAGCAGGTTCCGCGCCGGTGTTGCGAATCAGCGCGAGCACGTTGCGCGAGGTCCCGCAGTCGGGGTTGTGATAGATCGTGATGTCACTCATGGATCGGTCTCGATGATGGAAAGGGGGGGAAGGAGGCGTTCAGCCGGTGCTCAGTCGGATCGCCAGCGCGGCCAGGGTGATGGCCAGGACCGGCACGGTCAGCACGATGCCCACCTTGAAGTAGGCACCCCAAGCGATCGTGATGCCCTTCTTCGAGAGCACGTGCAGCCACAGCAGCGTGGCGAGGCTGCCGATGGGCGTGATCTTCGGACCCAGGTCGCAGCCGATCACGTTGGCGTAGATCATGGCTTCCTTGACCACGCCGGTGGCGCCGGACGCATCGATGGACAGCGCGCCGATCAGCACGGTGGGCATGTTGTTCATGACCGACGAGAGGAGGGCCGTCAGGAAACCCGTGCCCAGGGCGGCTCCCCAGACACCGCTTCGGGCGAAGACGTTGAGCAGGGACGCGAGCTGGTCGGTCAGTCCGGCATTCCTCAAGCCATAGACCACCAGGTACATGCCCAGCGAGAACACGACGATCTGCCAGGGCGCGCCTTTGAGGACCTTGCGGGTGTCGATCGGACCGCGCGCCGCAACCGCCAGCAGCAGCACCGCGCCCACCGCGGCGACGGCACTGACCGGCACGCCCAGCGGCTCGACGCCGAAGAAGCCCACCAGCAGCAGCACGAGGACCACCCAGCCGGCCTTGAACGTGGCCGGATCACGGATCGCATCCCGGGGAGCCCTCAACTGCGCCATGTCGTAGCGCGCCGGGATGTCGCGGCGGAAGTACAGCAGGAGGACCGCCAGGCTTGCCAGGACCGAGGCGATGTTCACCGGCACCATGACCGAGGCATAGTCGGCGAAGCCGATCTTGAAGAAATCGGCCGAGACGATGTTCACGAGGTTGGAGACGATCAGCGGCAGGCTGGCGGTGTCGGCGATGAAGCCCGCCGCCATGACGAAGGCAAGCGTCGCGGCCGGTGAGAACCCGAGCGCCACGAGCATCGCCAGCACGATCGGCGTGAGGATGAGCGCTGCGCCGTCATTGGCGAACAGGGCCGAAACTGCCGCGCCCAGCAGCACGATGCATGCGAAGAGGCCTCGGCCGGTTCCACCACCCCAGCGCGCGACGTGCAGCGCGGCCCACTCGAAGAAGCCCGCCTCGTCCAGCAGCAGGCTGATGACGATGACGGCGATGAAGGCCGCCGTGGCGT
Organism: Variovorax sp. PEI5; assembly: GCF_056679935.1. Lineage (NCBI taxonomy): Bacteria > Pseudomonadati > Pseudomonadota > Betaproteobacteria > Burkholderiales > Comamonadaceae > Variovorax > Variovorax sp. PEI5. The sequence goes on along the minus strand of NZ_JBWXPH010000004.1, from coordinate 77,075 downwards.
TCCAGACGATGTGCCACACCACCGGGATGTCGGCGAGCTGAACCACACCTGTCAGCAGAGCGAGTACTGCACCCAGCGATGCACTCCAGCCGATGCCCAGGCCGCGCGGCTGCCAGATCACCAGGACAAGCGTGAAGACGAAGATCGAAAGAGCGACAAGCATGTCAGTGGTTTTTGGAGGTGTTGTGGGGACAGCGCTTGGGGAGTGATGCCATCAGCGCCCGATCGGGCAGCGCTGCAGCTCAGCTCTCGGAGATGCGGTTCAGAGCGCGCTGCAGTTCGGCATCGGTCATCGTGTCCAGCGGCAGCGCGAGCAACTGCACCATGCGGTAGCCGATGGCCTGACGCGTCAGTTCGAAGGCCACGCGTTTGCCTTCATCGCCACCGGGCGCGTTGGACGGGTCCGGATACCCCCAATGGACCTTGACGGGACTGCCCGGCCAATACGGGCAGGTCTCCTGCGCAGCACTGTCGCAGACGGTGATGACCACGCGCATGGTCGGCACCTCTTCTCCCACGAACTCGTCCCAGCTCTTGCTGCGGTAGCCCGACACATCCACGCCGGCACGCGTCAGCGCCTCCAGCGCGAACGGATTGAGCCGGCCGCTGGGTGCACTGCCGGCACTGAAGGCCTGGACGCTCTTGCCAGCGGCCTTGGCCAAGTGATTCAGCATGCCCTCGGCGAGCACACTGCGTGCGGAGTTGTGGGTGCACAGGATCAGGATGTTGGTGTTCATCTCGTCAAGCAGTCAGCGGGATCAGGGAGGGGGAGGAATGGGCAAGCAACGCTGGCATGCATCAGCAGTCACAGGCCAGGGTCTTGCCGTCCACTGCGCAGGCCTCGCCTTGACAGCAGTTCTCGGTGAGGTAGCCCAGGAGTGCGTTCATCTGGTCGAACGATGCCCGATAGACCAGATAACGGCCCTGTCGCTCCTGAGAGGCCAAGCCCGCGTTCGTCAGTTCCTTGAGGTGGAAAGACAGGCTGGTCGCTGGCAGATCCAAGGCTTCGCTGAGCGCACCAGGCGTCAGGCCTTCCTGACCTGCCACGACCAAGGCACGGAAAACGCGCAAACGACTGGATTGGGCCAGCGCAGCGAGAGACTTGACAACGGTTTCTTCTTCCATAATTCAATTTTTATTGAATGATTGGATAAAAGCAAGGAAGTGAGAAAACAAAGGCCGAGTTTCGCGGGCGCGAAATTTTCGTCAGAGCGTGACGATCTCGGTAGGCAGAGCGCCCAGGCCGGTGTCCTGATGACGATACGCAGCCCGGTCCCAGGCTCGAAGCAGCCGCGCATAGACAGGATGGTCTCGATCGAAGATGGCATGGCCACCCGGGTCGCCCACGATGTCCAGCAGCAGCAGGCCCGCTGCAGGATCGGCATGCTTGAGCGAGTAGACCGCCAAGCGGTCACTGGTGCGTCCGTAGGGGGTCGCGTGTTCGTCCTCGGCCTGCTGGTCCCAGGCTGCAAGATCGACGGGGTCGAACGGCCGGAGGTGGACGTGGAACGCGAAACTGACCTTGTTGCCACTGACTGGCCGGTTGGGCTTGTCTCTGCCGAAGAACCAATGGTCTTGCGTTGCGATCCTGCCCTGAGCGTCAATGACCTTCCACTCGCGGATCAGAGAGGCAAGTTCCTGTAGGTCTTCCCGGGACCCGATCTTCCTTGCAAGCTCAGGGTCAAAGTGCACGCTCAAGACAGCCGCAGCTTCTTGCGGCGAGCTCAATTTTTCTGGAGACCGTAGGTGTCCTCGATGCGGCGTGCGCGTTCGTCGGCATCAGATGCCTCCCAAACGTCCCGCTGGAGGTTGCGGGCCAAGGACAGGTGCTGCGCAGACGGTGGACCTTGACGGCGGATGCGCCGAGGCGGCTCCGGACGCGCCACAGCACTGCCCTGGGCATCTTCGATGTCCAGCACAGGTGCATGAGAGGTGACAAGAGGCCGGTGGTCCATGCCTTGATTGTCCGTAGAAACCGGGCCGAGCGCAATTTGCTGCCCAAGAGGCTGGATGCTGGAAGTGATGAGCGCTGAGATTGTCTTGAGCAACAGAAACGCAACAAAGTTCTCGAAGTTGGGTTTCCCGCTCTAGAGGCTCAGGCACTACTTAGGGTTTCCGCGTAGCAGCGTTTATCATCGCGCCACCTCTTGGGGAGTAGCCAGTTTCCACGTACGTGGAAACGCCTTTCGTCAACACACTCGGCGTCTCACACGCTGTGGCGAAGGCAACCGTTCTCGGTTGGCGAGACCATTGGCATGTCCTCCGCGATGCAAGTCGGGCCGCGGAAGCATGTCTTTGTGCTTGCCCGACGCGAAGAACGATCGACCCCATGAACCTCGCATCCACTGCCATCCTCGCACTGGCAATGTCCACCGATGCCTTTGCCGCCGCCGTTGGCAAGGGCACGTCCCTTCAGAAGCCGCGCTGGTCGGAAGCCCTGCGAACCGGCGCCATCTTCGGCGTCATCGAAGCGCTGACACCGCTGGCCGGATGGGCTTTGGGACTCGCGGCCGCCAGCTACGTCAAGGACTGGGATCACTGGATCGCGTTCGTGCTTCTGGCCGTCCTGGGCGTTCGCATGATCCTGGCGGCTGCCAACGCCTCGGACGAGGATGACAAGACCAAGCCCACGAAGCACGGCTTCTGGCTGCTGGCCATCACGGGCTTTGCCACCAGCATCGACGCGATGGTGGTGGGGGTCGGCTTGGCATTCCTCGATGCCAACATCCTGCAGATTGCGCTTGCCATCGGACTGGCGACCTTCACCATGGTCACGCTGGGCGTGATGGTGGGCCGTGTGCTGGGCAGCGTCGCTGGACGCTGGGCTGAAGTCCTGGGTGGCGTGCTGCTGATCGGCATCGGCAGTGCCATCCTCTACGAGCACCTGTCGGCGGTCGTTTGAGCCTGATGTGAGTTGCCATCGATGAGGCATCGTCACTTGGCCCTGCCTGCCGTGCGCGGTGGGCTGCTCGCTCTGCTGGCGGCTGCGCTCTTCGGCGTGAGCACGCCGCTGGTTCAACACTTCAGCGAAGGAATGGGACCGTTCACAACGGCCTGCCTGCTCTACGCCGGCGCCGCAGCGGTGGGCGCGTTGTCACGCCAGCGCATCGAGCGCGAGGCGCGTCTGATGCGCGGCGATCTGCCACGCCTCGCGGCGATGGCCGCCTTCGGCGCCGTCCTGGGTCCGGTGGCGCTGGTGTGGGGTCTGCAGCACACCAGTGGCACAAGCGCCTCGCTCATGTTGACCCTGGAGGCGTTGTTCACGGCCATCCTGGCGCGCTACCTGTACCAGGAGACCATGGACCGGCGCGTCTGGACCGCCATGCTGCTGCTGCTCGCAGGCGGCGTGGCGCTGGTGCTCGACCAGGGACGCGGCGGCGGGACCCAGCTCTGGGGTCTGCTCGCGGTGCTGGTCGCGACCGCGGCCTGGGGAACGGACAACACGCTCTCGCGGGCGCTGGCCGAGCGCGATCCCGGCCAGGTCGTGCTGGGCAAGGCAGCGATCGGCGCTACAGCGACGCTGGTCCTGGCGCGTGCCTTCGCGGAACCGTGGCCATCCCTTGAGGCAGCGGGCATCCTGCTGCTCATCGGTGCCACCGGGTACGGTCTGAGCCTGCGCTTCTACCTGCTCGCGCAGCGTGCCTTCGGAGCGGCCAGGACAGGATCGGTGTTCGCGTTCGCGCCCTTCATCGGCGCGGGCTTGGCCATTGCCCTGGGCGACCGCAGTGGCTCCTGGGTGATGGCGGTCGGCGGGATGCTGATGCTGCTGGGCGTGGCACTCCACCTGATGGAGTCGCACGGTCACGAGCACCGACATGACCAGCTCACGCACGAACATGCGCACACGCACGGCGACGGACACCACGACCATGTGCACAGCGATTTCGTCTCGGGCTCGCACAGCCACGCTCACACGCACGAGCCGATGTCGCACGCCCATGCGCATGTGCCCGATGCGCACCATCGGCACGTGCACTGAGGCGCCGATGGCCATCCCTAGGACTGCGATCTGTCCTGCCAAAATCAGCACCACCGTGGAGGCGACCTCATAACGATGCGGTTGATTTGCTAGGAGCCGGTTGGTTGCAGGCCCTAATAAAGCGCTGCGGTTTGCGGAAAGAACAACGCTGGACGACCTCGGTTTAACGCACCAGCAGGAGGTTGGTTGAGAGTCCGACCAGTGCGCAAGCTGTCAGCAGCAGCACACCGATCTTGAAACCGACCAGGGCCACCGCAGCCGCCATTTTTATGAGGGGGGATACGGCGTCGAAGCGACCTCCTGACCTCTAGGGCCACAGCATGCGGTGCGCAACTCATAACAATGAACATCGCTCTCGTGGTCACTTGTCCTGTTGATAAATCACATATGACTGACTTATCATTAAGGCAATTGAAAAAAGCCGACACTATGTCGGCTTTTTCCATGCTTTAGCTTTGAGTTATTTATTCTCTTGTCTTACTCCTAGCTCGTTAGTCTCATTGTTGATCTCCACGGGAAGGTCACTCGATTTCCACGCTTGCCAGCTTCCGGGCACGTTCGACACCTTGAAACCATGTGACTGCAGCAGGCTGGCTCCGATGGATGCACGATAGCCACTGTCGCAGTGCACAGCCATCGCCTTGGTCTTGTCCAGCGTTTGGAGTTGACCAGGCAGGTCCGGCAGAAAGATGTGTCGCGCACCGGGGATATGGCCTTTGGCCCATTCTTGCGGCGATCGAACATCGAGGACTGACACCTCATTTGTTTGCGCATTCTGTTGGGCCAGCGCTTTGACATGAAGCTGCGGCAGGGATTCCAGCTCGTACCCGGCGTTTTCCCACGCCGACATGCCGCCCACCAAATAGCCCGCGAATAGGTTGAATCCGGTGCGTGCGAAGTGATGCAGGACGGTGGGCAGCTGCGCATCGCTTTCGATCACCAGCAGCAGCGGCCTGTCCGGCTCCAGCATCCACCCAGCCTGGATGGACAGCGGACCCCCAGCGCCGATGTTGAGGGCGCCCGGAATGTGTCCGCCGCCGAACGCGAGCATGTGGCGCGTGTCCACCAGGACGTTTGCTGGGTCCGAGACGGCCTTTCTGAACTCCGCCGGCGGTAGAGCCGGTGCAATGAGTTTGCCGGCCGCCGCCGCAGGCGAGCTGGTGTTCATGTCCTTCAGGCGCGGGTAGTAGCGCGGCTTGGGCGGCAGATTCTTCAACGCCATCTCTCGGAATTTCGCTTCCGTGGACTGCCGCAGCAGATCGTTGTGTTCGAACTCATACCCGATGGTGGAGCAGAGCTTGTCTCCGATGGCCGCGCCGCACGGTGAGCCGTGCACATGGGTTGGATACAGCAACACGCCCGCATCCAGTCCTTGGAAGAACTCGTACAGCGTGCGGAACTGAGCCGACGTCAGTTCCTCGACACGCTCCGGCCCAAGCAAGTCGGTGCGGCCCGCCGTCTCCACCAGCAGGGAGCCGCCGGAGAGCACTGCGAACGGCGCATCCTTCGTCGCGGTTTTTGCGACCAACAGCGAAATGTGTTCGGGCGTGTGCCCGGGCGTGTGCTTGACCGTCAACCGGACGGCACCCAGCTCCAGGACATCGCCGTCGTGGACGGCCCGATGGGAAAATCCATACTCCGGCGCGTCATGACCACTGACGCAGACCTCAGCGCTGCCGGTGGCCGCAGCCAGCGCGCAGGCACCGCTGGCGAAGTCTTCATGGATGTGCGTTTGCACCACGTACTTGATGGTCAGGCCGCGCTTGCGCGCGAGTTCCAGGTACTGCTCGACATCCACCTGGGGGTCGACCACCGCGGCGACGCGAGCGGAATCGTCGCCGATGAGGTAGCTCGCGTCGCCCAGCTCACGGGTCAGTAGTTGCTCAAAAACGAGTGCCATTTCACATTCCTTTGCTGTGGTGATAAAGGTAGGGGGAACGGATGTCGGATTCAACCGGCCTCAGAAGGCCTGGGGTGGAACCGATCGAAGTTGAAGAGAAGTACGCAAACGACCAATGCAGCGATCGGGCCGGCTGCAGGGTGAAGAATGAATGCCACCACAGGCGCCAGCAGGATCAGCTGACGCAGGGCCCAGCTGTAGAGCACGCCCGCTTTGCGCACATAGGCCGTGCCCGCACGAGTCCAATGCTTCCTCGCCTCCGAATCGACCGGCATGCCGCCGATGAAGCCGGCATGGTTGTAGTACCGCACGGCCATCACGGAGGAAACCAGCGACGCGAACAGCAGGGCGAGGAGTACCAGTTCCATCGCCAGGCGCGGCGTGAAATTTGGAAGCGGCGATGTCGCGTCGCCGAACTGCGCATGCAGGGAAGGCACGGCAAGCGTCACGGTTCCCATCAACCCAAGCGCGGCCGTCGATGCGGTCATCGAGGCTGACATGACCGCGTTACGCAAGGTCTGGACAGCCAGGATTTCCGAGCCCTTTTGCGCCGACACCGCTTCAAACCAGTCCTGACGCAGATTGGCGTGCACCGTCCGGGCCATGCGCTCCGGGCGCCGGCGCTGCGCCATCGCCAGCGATGTCTCGTAAGCGAGCAGGACCGCCAAGGTCAGCAGCGCGGCAAGCCAACTCAGGGCGAAGCTCATTTGTTCACGCGTGGCTTGGTTGGGCAGCGCGCTGGCGGCGCTCGAGCAGTTCGAACACGCCCATGCCGATCAGCATGGCGGCGACGAACACCACTGCTTTTTTCTCCCCCATGCCCAGCGCAACGAGTGCAGGTCCAGGGCAGAAGCCGGCAATCCCCCACCCGATGCCGAACAAGAGGCCGCCGCCGATCAGACGACGGTCGATCTTGTTGGCCTTGGGCAGCTTCATCTCGGCACCCAGGAAAGACACCGTTCTGCGGCGTGCAACGGCGAAGGCGATCAGCCCAACGGCGATGGCGCCAGCCATCACGAAGGCCAGCGACGGGTCCCAACGGCCAGCGAGGTCCAGGAAGCCAAGCACCTTGGCCGGATTGGCCATGCCCGAGACGATGAGGCCCAAGCCAAACACGAGGCCGGCGAGCAGGGATGTCAAAACGTACATGGTGGTCTCCTCAAAGCCCGAACAGGTGGCGAGCGACGTACACGGTCAGGAATCCGGCGCCCATGAACGATGCCGTGGCAGCGAGCGAGCGCGGCGACAAGCGCGACAGGCCGCTCACGCCATGGCCGCTGGTGCAACCCGACCCATACCGCGTCCCCACCCCCACAAGAAGTCCGGCCGCAACCAAGGCTGCGTAGCCGGCGTCGATCTGGAGGCTGGGCACGTTGTTGAAAAGCAGGTACGCCAAGGGTGCGCTCACCAAACCGAGCACAAAGGCGAGCCGCCAGGCGACATCGCCCTTGACCGGTTTCAACAACCCGCCGAGCACGCCGCTGATGCCGGCGATGCGGCCATTCAGAAGAATGAACATCGCTGTAGCGATGCCGATGAGCACGCCGCCGGCCAGGGACGACCAGGGTGTGAAGACGCTCCAATCGATGGACATGGGTTACTCCTTGGGACAGTACAAGCGGTACAAAACCGACAGCATTTCGAGCAGGCGTTCATCGGCCACGCTGTAGAAGATGTTCTTCCCGTCCCGACGCGTGCTCACGACGGCCTCGTTGCGCAGGACGGACAGCTGTTGCGACAGCGTGGGCTGACGGATCTCCAGCGTTTCTTCGAGATCACTGACGCACATCTCTCCCTGGGAAAGCTGGCACAGCAGCAGCAGCCGGTCGGTGTTGGCAAGCACCTTCAGTGCGGCCACGGCTTCAGTGGCTGCGTTTCGCAGCAGCTCGGGCGTGATGGCGGTGGGTTTGGCGTTCATGAGTTCTGGAAAGATTGACATTAATATACTCAAACATATAATCAATGTCAATAAACTGAACAATGAGGTACTGCATGGCTGCCCGAACCCACATTCAATCGTTCTTCGATGCCAAGACCTGGACCGTCTCGTACGTCGTCACCGATCTTGGAACCCGGCAAGCGGCGATCATCGACCCGGTCCTGGACTACGACTTCAAGTCCGGGCACACGGACACGAACGCTGCCGATGCCGTGCTCGCGTACGTGAAAGCCGAAGGGCTCACGGTGCAGTGGATTCTTGAGACGCATGCGCACGCGGACCATCTGTCGGGCGCGCGCTACCTGCAAGAGCATGTGGGTGGGCGCATCGCGATCGGCGAGCACATCCGCGAGGTGCAGGCGACGTTCAAGAAGATTTACAACCTCGAACGGACATTCTTGCCCGACGGCAGCCAGTTCGACCATCTCTTTCAAGACGGTGAGGTGTTCAAGATCGGCGATGTCGAGGCGACTGCGCTACTGGTGCCTGGTCATACGCCAGCGGACATGGCTTACCTGGTCGACGGCGCCGTTTTCGTGGGCGATACCCTATTCATGCCCGATGTCGGCACCGCCCGCGCCGACTTTCCAGGTGGCGACGCCCACGTGCTGTACCGGTCGATCCGCCGGCTCCTGGCCCTGCCGTCCGAGACGCGGGTCTTCGTATGCCACGACTACCCACTCAAGGGTCGGGAGGCTAGGTGGCAGACCACCATTGCGGAGCAGAAGGCGAGCAACATCCACGTGCGCGATGGCATCGGCGAAGCGGAGTTCGTCGCGATGCGCAAGGCGAGAGACGCGACGCTGGAGGTGCCCACGCTCATCCTGCCCTCGATCCAGGTGAATGTTCGGGCAGGCCAGCTGCCGCCCGCGGACGAGAACGGCATCGCCTACCTGCGCATTCCACTGAACGCAATGCCCAGGCGAAAGCAGCTTGATGCCAAGTAGCGTCCAGATCGGGCCGCTTGTCGTGCCCGTGGCGCTGCTCTTTATGTTCGCTGCCCTCGCAGCGGCTTCTTTCATTGGCGGACGCGCCGCTCGCAGTGTCGGTGTGGACGTTGAACCCGTGCTGTTCTGGTCGCTGGTGGTTGGCCTCGGGGTGGCACGGCTTGCGTTTGTTCTTCAGTTCAGCACGACCTACCGCGCATCGCCGCTGGCGGTCCTGGACTTCCGTGACGGCGGGTGGAAGCCGTTGGCGGGATTCGCCGCCGCTTGGCTGTTTGCCATCGCCTGGCAGTTCAAAAGGCCTGTCCTGCGCAAACCACTGCTGTCCGCCCTGCTTGCAGGCACTGCAATCTGGGGAGGTGGTCTGGCTGCCGTGTCGCTGCCTGTCGAGGAGCGCAAGCTTCCTGCGTTGGCGCTCACAAGCCTGCAGGGTGCCAGCATTGACCTCACGCAGTTCGAAGGCAAGCCCACGGTGGTCAACCTCTGGGCCACCTGGTGTCCGCCATGCGTGCGTGAAATGCCGGTGCTGCATGCGGCGCAGGTTGGTAACCCGGCCGTGAACTTTGTTTTCATCAACCAAGGTGAGTCTGCAGAGCGGGTTAGCCATTGGCTGGCTGCTCGCAACCTGCCGCTGCGCAATGTCTTCCTGGACCCGGTGAGTCAGGCGCTGAAGGCATTTGAACAGCGAGGACTCCCGACCACGCTGTTTTTCGACGCCACGGGACGGTTGATCAGCACGCGAACGGGCGAGCTTTCGGCATCGACGCTGGCTGAGAAGCTCGGATCCATCACTACCAGTGGCCCCTCACCCTTGAAGGCCCCTTGATCATCGCCCTATCGTCGACCGGCGCGTGCAGTTGCTCCATCGGTGCAGTGTTGCCCAAGGCGTAAACGCAAAGACCGAGCCGGTCCGCGCCGCAAATTGTTGGAAATCATTGGAATAGACAGGCACTGCCGTGCGTCTATGCAGTGTCTTTTCCACTTTTCCTTCAAAGGACTCCCATGAACAAGCACCTCGTCTCGACTCTCGTTCTCGCCATCGCCGCCGCGTCGGCTGGCCTCGCCCAGGCTGCCGCCCCAGTGAAGACGGCCGGCGGCATGCTGGTCAACACCAGCGGCATGACGCTCTACACCTTCGACAACGACACCGCCGGCAGCGGCAAGAGCGCGTGCAACGGCCCGTGCGCCGGATTGTGGCCGCCGGTGATGGCGGAAGCGGACGCGAAGCCCGAAGGCGACATGACTCTTGTCACGCGAGACGACGGGACCAAGCAGTGGGCCTACAAGGGCAAGCCGGTCTACCTCTACAAGTCCGACATGAAGGCCGGCGACATGACCGGCGACAACTTCAAGAACGTCTGGCACGTCATCAAGCCCTGATCAGCCTGGTCGGCACGAGGACGAACTTCCAGCCCATGCGCGCACAGGACGAAGCCGCGATCGTCGCCTGCATTCCCGGCCTGCGCCGTTACGCGCGCGGGCTGGTGTCGGACGCCACGCGTGCCGACGACCTAGTACAGGACACGTTGGAGCGGGCGTGGAGCCGGTTCTCGCTCTGGCAGAAACGCGGAGACGTCCGGGCCTGGATGTTCGGCATCATGCACAACCATTTCATCGACGGCGTACGGGCCAGGGGCAGCCGACCCGAGGACAGCGCGGGTGACGACCTGCCCGAAATCCCGCAGCGCGCCAGCCAGTCCGACGGCATCGAAGTCCGCGACCTGGACCGCGTCCTGCAGCGGCTGCCCGTGGAGCAACGCGAGGTGCTGCTGCTCATCGCGGTCGAAGAAATGAGCTACGCAGACGCCGCCATCGCGCTCGGCGTGCCCATTGGCACGGTGATGTCCCGGCTAGCGCGCGGCCGCGACAAGCTGCGGCAGGAACTGCAAGGCCGCGCGCCGGCAGCCCAAGCGGTCGCACCCCTGCGCAGGATCAAGTGACATGGACTCTCCCCCACTCAAACCCATTTCCACCGACGGCAGTAAGCCGGTGACCGAAGCCGATCTGCATGCTTACGCGGACCACCTTCTGGACCCGACCCGGCATGTCGAAATTGATGCATTCCTGGATGCGCATCCGGCCGAACGCGAGCGCGTGGACGATTGGCGCGCGCAGAACCTGGCGCTCAGGCAGTTGCTCGATCCGGTCCTGTCCGAGCCCTTGCCATTGCGCCTGCCGCTGAAGCCGGCGCCGGGGGCGGGCTGGCAGGAATGGCCGTGGCGCTCCCTGGCAGCCGGCGTGGCGATCGCGGTCGTCAGCACCGGGTCGGCCTGGTGGGGCCGTGGCGCCTACGACGGGCAACTGCAGCGCAGTGCCACGCTGGCCGCGGCGCGGGCGGGCACGCTCAATGGTTTTGCCCACCGCGCGGCCGTGGCCCACGTGGTCTACAGCCCGGACGTACGCCGGCCGGTTGAGGTCGGCGCCGACCAGGAGCAGGCGCTGGTCACTTGGCTGACCAAGCGCATGGGCACCGAAGTGAAGCCGCCCGACCTGCGCGCCCTGGGCTACGGGCTCATCGGCGGGCGGCTGCTGCCGGGCGATAAGGGACCGGTCGCGCAGTTCATGTTCGAAGGCGCGAAGGGCGAGCGTCTGACGCTGTACGTCACTCGCGAGGACGCCGGACGCGAGACGGCCTTCAAGTTCGGCCAGGACGGCCCAGTCAATGTCTTCTACTGGGTCGACAAGGACTTTGGCTACGCCATCTCTTCAGGCGACAGCAAGCAGGAAATGCTGCGGGTTGCGGAGGCGGTCTACAGCCAGCTCGAAGTGCGCAAGTAGTCTTGGCGCCCGATGGGCCAGGCATCGACGGGATTTCCGTTGCGGCCCATCGGCCAGTGGTCCAGCCAGTGTTGCAGCACGGCGACGTCATTCGCTCGACGCCGCCGGTGCAGCGCGTACCCCTGGCCCGAATGCACCAAGTGCACCAGATTGGTCGGCAGCGGTGGGCTCTGGTCGCCGAAATACCAGAAATGCCATGACACCAGGGCGTTGAGGCCCGCAATGTCTCGCGCGGCCTCGCTGTCGTCATGCAACGTGTTGGCCACCTGCTTCATCGAGCCGTTCGCCATCGCCCGATAGAAGTTGTCCGGGGGGCCGTCGCCGCCAGGTCGCTTGGCGACAAAGCGCGGGTCCGCCCAGTAGTTGCCCAGCGCCATGACTTCATCGACGCGCATCGCGTAGACGAGCTGGTCGTTGTGGCGGCTGCGCAGACCGACGATCCAGTCGCCGACACGTGCCGAGCGACGAATCTGCGGCTTGCACACAGCGAGCGAGCACCAGCCGTGACAAGGATTCGGCGACCCGCCGCGGTCTTGCCGCACGACGTAACGAAAGATGCGAGGGCCTCCGATCACATCGGGCTGCGCAGCACCACCTTCGCCGCATCCATCGGCCCATCGCCTTCGATGACCACGATCGATGCGGTCTTCGGATTGGCTTCTGACTGCAGACGAGCGACCTCGCGGATCTCGCCGATGGCCGTGCCGTTGGCCATCCCCATCGGGTTGGTCTTGAAGCTGGCGACGGGCACTTTCTGATCGCCCACGTAGATGCTGTAGACCGTTTCCGGCTTGAGTTTGTAGAGGAACAGTTCCAGCGCATCGACCACGCCGAAATTGCGTGCCACCACGAAGCCCTTGGCGTCGCCGGAATCGGGCATGAGCGGAATGTTGACCGGTGCCGCGTTCGCCAGCGGCTTCAGGTTGTCCGTGCCAGCGCCCGATGGTACGGCGTTCGAAACGTAGACCAGCGCCTGCGGAGCCTGTCCAATGGGCACCGCCGCGATGACTTTGTCGCTGGCGGTGTCGATCACCTGGACCGCATCGCCGTTCTCCAGTCCGACGTACATGCGCGTGCCGTCGTCCGATGGCCAGACGCCATGCGGCAGCGCGCCGGTCGCGATGGTGTTGAGCAGCTTCGCCTCGCCATCGGTCGTGTAGACCTTCACGACGTTCTCGCCACCCACGGCGATGTACGCCAGCGTGCCGCGCGCGGTTTTGGCGAAGCCAAGATGGTTGGTGATGAAGCCGGTGTCGATTACGCCGGTCACCGCCATCGACTTCACGTCGATGCGCGTGACCTTGCCGACGTCCTTGTGACCCATCCAGACCTCCTTGCCGTCCGGCGTGAACTGCAGGAACGGCGAGAACGGGCTCACGACCGGAAGACGCTTCACGACCTTGTACGAGCGCGTGTCGACCACGGCCACTTCGGGCGTGAAGCTCGACACCACAAAGGCGCGCCCACCGTCCGGCGTGAACAGCACCATGCCGGGGCCCGGCGCGGTCTCGATCCGGCGTTTTTCCTTGAAGGTCTTCGCGTCGATCACCGAGATGTAGTTCTCTCCGCGCACCACGGCCCAGACCTCCTTGCCGTCGCGGGTGAAGAAGGCCTCGTGCGGCGAGCGGCCGACGTAAGTCACGCCCTTGACCTTGTTGGTCGCCGTGTCGATGAAGGTCACCGAGTTCGAGCCGTTGGCAATGACGACCAGCGTGCGGTGGTCGGGCGAGAAACCGAGGCCGTGAACGTTGATCTCGCCCTTGTAGATCGGCGACAGCACGTCGGGGCGCTGGTTGCCCAGCTTGATCTGGCCGAGCAATGCGTTGGTGTTCGGGTCGATCACCGACACCGTGTTGGTGTTCTGGTCTGCGGTGTAGACGCGGTCGCCGGGATTGGAAGCTGCCGATGCACCGAAAGATGCAACGGCCAGCGCCGTGGCAAGGACAAGGGGTTTGAGTGAATTCATGAAAGGTCCTTCTTCGACGTGTCTGGAGCGACTACTTGGTGGGTGATGCGTGGCGTGCGAGCCAGCCCTGCATCAGCCGGATCTCGTTGGCCTGCTCGGTGATGATTCCCTGCGCAAGGTTGCGCACTTCCGGGTCTTGCGTGTTGAGCAGGATCGACTTGGCCATGTCGATGGCGCCCTGGTGATGGGGAATCATCATGGTCATGAAGTCGTGCGCGGGCTGGCCGTTCATGGGTGCGGTGCGCATGTCGTGGTCCATCACGGCCATGGCATCACCCATCAGCGCATCGAAGGGCTTGGCCGTGCTGGCCATGAAGCTGGGAGGCACGACGCCCTCGGCTTTCATACCGTGCGCGTGCATGTCGGCCGCCTGCGTCAACGTGCTCACTGCGACCAGCAGCCCGAGGATGCCCGCGCGAACGAAGCCGCTGCTCATGCCGCTTTCTTGTTCCATGCGCTGCACCAACCCGCGGCAGCGACCTGCTTGCCGGCGAACAGCGGGCAGCCGCCCGTCGCTTCCTTGGGCTTGCCTTGAAACAGCTGACAGTTGGCGCAATTCTGGCTGACCGCGTGATTGGGGAATTTCTTGGCGTCGACCTTGGTGGTGTCTTCCTTGTAGCCGAGCGCCACGGCCTGAGGATCGGTCTCGGCCAGCTTCGGGCCGCCGGACTGTGCGTGGGCGGCGGAGACGGACAGCGCAGTTGCCGCGCCGGCAACTTGCAAGATGAAAAAGCGGCGATTCGTGGGAGTCATTTTTGGATCTCGTGAGGGTTTTGTCGGTGCCGGAATCTTTGCTACGGTGATGAGAACGCGTCTATTGCTTCAAGACGAACGCAGCCAGCGCCTTCACCTCTTCGGGTTTCAGCGCTGCGAAAGGCGGCATCGGCACGCTGCCCCACTTGCCGACGCTGCCGCCACGGATGCTGGCCTCCAGCTTCGACTGCGCCTGCGGATCGGCCTTGTACTTTTCGGCAACGTCGTGATAGCCCGGACCGACGATCTTCTGGGTCAAGCCATGGCAACTCAGGCAGGCGTTGCTCGCAAGAAGTGCCTGCACGTTTACGCTCGCGCCACTGGCTGGTGGCGTGGCCGCAGCACCCGGTGACGTTGGCGGAGCGGGCGGCGCTGGCGCGGGTGTGGAGGCGGCGATCACACTGGCGTCTGTGGCCTTCGCGGACCCGTAGGCGACCGCCAGATAGGCACCCACCTGCTTGACTTCGTCGTCACTGATCGGCGCACCGTAGGTGTGCTGCATCTTGGCCATCTCGGCGGTCCACTGCGTCTGCGTCATCCCGGGCGGCTGGTAGTTGACGTAGTCCGCCGAATGGCAGATCGCGCATTTCTGCATCGCGATGGCGTAGCCCGGCAGCTTCGACGGGCGCAGCTTCGAGGTGTCGGGCAGCAGCTTGATGTCGGGCGGCGCGGCCAACGCGTTGAACGCGATCAACACGCAGCAGCCAAGAACGGCACGGGCCAAAAAAATGGTGGTTTTCATGGCGTGTCTTCAGGCGATGGTGACCGGCGTGGACTCGACCACATGGCGGCGGTAACCTGCCGGATTCCAGTCCACCGTGGCGGGCTGGCCTTCGCCCTTCTGGTTGGTCGCACGGACCATGAGCACGGCTCGGCCCTTCTTCGCGAAGCTCACCGGCACCCGCCATTCGCGAAACGAGAAGCGCCCCAGATCCTTGCCGAGCGTCGCCGCCTTCCAGCTCCGGCCGCCGTCGATGGAGACTTCCACCGTCTTGATGCCGGCACCGGCATCGAAGGCGATGCCCTTGAGTTCGATCGATCTGGCCGAAGGCAGGATGCCACCGGCCTGGACGCTGGTGATGAAGCTGCGCACGGGCAGCGTCGAGATCGGCCGCGTCTTCGCCACTGCGGAACCCGGTGCCACGCACTGGCAGTCGTTGTCGGGCACGCGGTAGGCGGTCGTCATGAACAGCGCGTCGTGACCGTCGAACACATGGTCGATGACCTCGATTTCTGAGAGGTGCTTGACCCAGTAGGTGCCGAAGTAGCCCGGCACGATGAGCTTGACCGGGTAGCCGTTGAGGAACGGAAGGTCCTTGCCGTTCATGCCCCAAGCGAGCATCGGTTCGTCCTGCAGCGCGTGTTCGATTTCCAGCGCCTTGCGAAAATCCGAGGTCGCGGGCAGCACCGGCGTGTCGAGGCCGTTGAAGGTCACCTGTCGGGCACCCGCAGCCACACCCGCCTTCTCGAGCACCTTGCGCAGCGGCACGCCGACCCATCGGGCATTGCCCATCGCGCCATTGGCGAGCTGGGCGCCGAAGACGCGCGGCGACGAGTACCCGCGGCTGTTGCCGGAGCACTGGTTGACCGCCACCACCTCCACCGGCTCGGCCAATGCCTTCAGTTCGGCCAGCGACAGGTTCAACGGCGTGTTGACCTTTCCCTTGACTGTGAGCCGATAGGTGGCAGGGTCGACCGCCAGCGGGATGTTGGCCAGGTGGTAACGCACGAAGAAGGCGTCGTTGGCGGTGATCGGCCCTTCGTTGAAGACTGAGAACGGCGTTTCCAGATGCGGCGGCCGGGTGTGAACGCGAATCAGCGGCCGTTTTTGCGGGTACGTCACCATGGGGCGCGGTCCGTCGGCAAAGGTCACGCCTTCGCCAGTATCGCGACCAGCCGCCAGCGCGGCGAGTGGCGACGCACCCAGCGCGAGAAGACCGGCGCCCTGGACGAAGCGCCGACGGGATGGAGCGCGCTGGGCGTCGTGCTGCGCGGTGGGTACGGTTTTGCGATCTGATGTCATGGGTTGTCTCCACTTATTCGAATGACACGGTGGCGGCTCAGCATGTCTTCGGCCCCTGTTCGGCGAGGATCGCTTCTCCGCAGAGTGACTTTCAGTTGTCCGCAAGCGCTTTCTTCACGGCGCGGCCTTTTGCATCTTTGCCGCAGGCGCAGCCAGCGTCGCCTCCACACGGTTGCTCGCCAGGTCGACCTTGGCAATCCCCAAGTCTTCGTTCAGCACATAGGCCGTCTTGCCGTCGCGCGTGAAGACGATAGCCTGTCGCGGTTCCTTAAAACCCGTGATGGTGGCGACCACGGTCCTGCTCGCAACATCGATGACGGACAGCGAGTTGTCGCCCAGGTTGCCGGCGTAGATGCGCTGGCCGTCGGGCGACAGCGCCGCGCCGTACGGGTCCTTGCCGACCGCGATCGTCGAGTCGATGGCCCGCTTGTCCAGGTCGACGACCGCGATGGTGTTGCTGCCACTGTTCGCCCCGAAGAGCGTCTTGCCGTCGGCGGTGACAGAGATCGCGCGCAGCTTGTTGAAGCCGGTGATCTCGCCGTCGATCTTGTTGGTCGCCGTGTTCACGATGGTGATCTTGTCGCCCATGAAGTTCGTGACGTACAGGGCCGATCCATCGGGACTCAGGCGCACGCCCTGGCGCGGCTGCGCGAATCCCGTGATGACGGCGCGCGGCTCGCCGCTCGCGAGATCGAAACGCGTGACGGTGCTGGCCGCCTGGTTGTTCACGTACATCGTGCCGCCGTCCTTGCTCAACACGGTGCCGAAGGCGCCGGGCCCCGCGGGCAAGGTGCTGACCGTTTTCAGGCTGGAAGTGGCGATCTTGGCCACGGTGCCCCGGCTGCTGTCCGAGACGTAGAAAAACTCGCCCGACGGCGTAAACACGATGTTGCGCGGCGTCACGAAGCCATTCAGCACCTTGCGTACCTTGCCGGTCTTCAGGTTGTAAACGACGACGTCCGGGCGTTCGCTGTACGACACCACGGCCGTGCCCTCGTCCGGGCTCAGCGCCAGCGAGTTGTTGTGGATGGCGCCGTCGAAAGTCCAGCGCTGCGTCGCACTTGCGGACGCTGCGACAGGCGCAGGTTGTGCCATGACCGTCGAAGGGATCGAGGCGAGTGCCGAGGTGGCGAGGCACAGCGAGAGTGCAAGAGGACGGAGTTTCATGAGATTCTTTCGGTTGTCTGGATGGATGGACGAATGGCGGGGGCGATTTATTCCAGGTCCACCCTGTCAGTTGAGGATTGCAGTGATGCCCGCGTTGATGGCGAAGCCGCCGCACACCAGCCAGACGAAGAGCACGGCCGCCAGCGCCAGCGGCTTGATGCCGGCCTTGCGGATGGCCGAGACGTGCGTCGTCAGCCCGAGGCCGGCCATGGCCATCGCCAGCAGCACGGTGTCGATGTCGATCACCTGCGTCACCACCGCATGGGGCAGCAACGCGAGCGAGTTGAGCCCGGCGACCGCCACGAAACCGAGGGCGAACCAGGGAATCACGATGCCGCCGCGTGGCGAGGCTTTGCTTTCGTCGCCGCCGTCGACAGCATCGGCATCCTTGGCACCGGAGCGGGAGAGGTAGGCGGACAGGATGATCAGGAACGGCGCCAGCATCATCACGCGGACCATCTTGGCGATGACGGCGGTGTTCGCAGCCTGCTCGCTGACGGCGCGACCGGCAGCGACCACCTGTGCCACTTCGTGGATGGTCGAGCCGGCGAACACGCCGTAAGCGGTCGGCGACAGGTCGAACAAGCGGTACTGAGCGATCAGGTGATACAGCACCGGATACAGGAAGATCGCCAGCGTCCCGAACACCACCACCGTGGCCACCGCCACCATCACCTGCTCGGCGCGACCGCGCACGACGGGTTCGGCCGCCATCACCGCTGCTGCGCCACAGATCGAACTGCCGGCGCCGATCAGCATGGCCGTCTTGCGGTCGAGGCCGAACACCCGCGTGCCGAGGAAGCAAGCCAGGCTGAAGGTGCTGCACAGCACCGTGGCGTCGATCGCGACACCGGTCCAGCCGACATTGCCGATGTCCTGGAAGGTCAGGCGCAGGCCGTACAGGATGATGCCCAGGCGCAGCAGCTTGGCCTTGGAAAAGGTCACGCCCGCGCCGGCCATTGCGCCGAGGCGCGGATAGACGGTGTTGCCCACCACCATGCCCAGCACGATGGCCAGGGTCAGGGCGCTGATGCCGTTGGATTGCAGCCAGCCGATCTTGCCCAGCTGGATCGACGCGAATGCCAGGGCACCCGTCAGGGCGAGGCCGGGAGCCAACTCGCGCAGACGCTGCATGGCAGCAGGGGTGTGCGTCAGGGGGGCTGCGGAAGTGGCGCTGTGCATCGATTTCTCCATCGCGTCGTTTTCGGAAGGCATGAACGAACTTTGAACCGGCGTGATCTATCAGACAAACGGATACTTCCGCTATAACCTAGCTACCTAACAGGTAATGCGAGGATTTGGATGCGTCTGACACTGCGTCAACTTTTGATCTTCACGGCCGTGGCCGATACCGGCAGCACCACTGCCGCCGGCGAGCGCGTTGCGCTTTCGCAGTCGGCGACCAGCGGCGCGCTGAACGAGCTCGAGAGCCTGCTCGGCGCACAGCTCTTCGACCGCATCGGCAAGCGCTTGCTGCTGAACGACAACGGTCGTGCGCTGCTCCCGCAAGCCAGGTCATTGCTCGACGGCGCGCAGGAGATCGAAAGCCGGTTCGGGCTCGGAAGCGCGGGCGCTGCGACCGCGCCGCTGGTCACGCGACTTCGCGTTGGCGCCAGCACGACGATCGGAAACTATGTGCTGCCAGCGCTGGTCGCTGGCTACAGCAGAACGTGGCCCAACGCTGCGGTGGACGTCGTCATCGACAACACCCGCGACATCGCCGCCGCCGTGAGCCGGCTGGAGGTCGACGTCAGTCTGATCGAAGGGCCATGCCACGAGGCAGAACTCAGCGTCGCGCCCTGGCTGCGGGACGAACTGGTCATCGTGGCCGCGCCGACGCATGCGCTGGTACAGGCCGATCCACGGGCGCGCGTTCCGCTCAAGGACTTGCGGCAGGCCCGCTGGTTGCTGCGCGAGCAGGGATCAGGCACTCGCGAGGCAGTGGAACATGTGTTGCTGCCGCACCTGCACCATCTGAACGGCGACATGCAGCCGGGCAGCACCGAGGCGATCAAGCAGGCGGCGGCCGAGGGCATGGGGCTGGCTTGCCTGTCGCTGTGCGCGGTGCGGGACCTGGTGACACTCGGCAGACTGGTCGTATTGCGAACCACGTTGCCTCACCTGACGCGACGCTTCTACTTGGTCCACCATCGGCAGAAGCGCCTGTCGGCCAACTTGCAGCGCTTCATGGCGCACTGCGAGCGTCCTGAAATGTAATTCCCTTGGCTGCCGATGAACCTCCCGAAGAAGTAGCGGCCCCAGACGCGGTCGTGCGCGCCTTTGAACCATGAGGCTGGCTGCCGAAACGCTTCGCGGAAGATGAAGGCTTGCAGTTACGAGCGCGCTCGCCGCTGCGGCGGTCATGGGCTTCCATTGGTTAACGCATTGGGTTGAGAAACTTGCCAGTCGAACTGGCGCCTGAGCTGCTCACTCGCAGCAGGGCTTCGCCACCTCGTCGCAGCAGTCGCTGTCGCAGCAAGGAGAGGCGGCGAACGCAGCAGCGGACGCCAGGGCAAAGGCCAGGATGGCGAAAGGTTATTTCATCGGATTCGTAATAAAGAGCGCAGCAATGACACGACGATCTGCCCAGGTGCGCCTTTCAGAACCTTGCGGGTGTCAATCGGACCGCGCGCCGGAGCTGCCAGCAGCAACACGATGCCCACCGTGGCGCCGGCGCTCACTGGCAAGCCCAGCGGCGCCAGATCGAAAAAGCCGACCAGCGGTGGCACGAGCACCATCCAGCCGGCCTTGAACATGGCCGGATCGAGCTTTCTGGATTCTTGTGAGCTAGGAATCTAGTAAGGCCAGACGTCACTTTGACGGAAACGCACGACCCTTGCCTATGGGGTCCGAGACTTGACAACCTCGGGCTGGTTTGATATCTTTAAGATATCAGATAAAGGATTCGGTCATGAGTGTCTCTGTCGAACAGATCGCTTTTCGCTACCGCTTGGTGGACAGCGCATCGGGCGTCACGCGCGAGACGGCCAAGCGCCTGGCCAAGCAGTTGGGCATGGATGAGACGCAAGCGATTCATCACGCACTGCACGAACTCGCCATGCGCGTGCTCCCCCAGTACGAAGCCGACGAGGGTGCGCTGACGACAGCGCAGGTCCGCCAGATCCAGGATCGCGTTCCACCCGCTGCCAAACGCTCGGTTCGCTCCAGCTTGCTTGACCCCAAATGAGCGTCGTGTGGTGGGCAGAGCCCACGGCCGGCGACATTGTCTGGTGCCATTTCCCTGACGACATCCATCCAAGACCCAAGCCGCGCCCAGCCCTGATTCTGAGTGTGTTTGACGACGCGTCGCCACAGTTCCAGGTCAGTGTGGTGTACGGGACCAGTCAGCGGACCACGACCCTTTACCAAGGTGAGTTCTCGATCCTGAGGCTGCGCAACCTCGCCGCCTATGAGATGGCGGGTCTGAGCTACGACACCAAGTTCGATCTGAAGCAGATCGTGGACCTGCCCTACAACACCGACTGGTTTTCAGTTCCGCCTTCGGCGCCGCACGGCCAAAACCCGAAGCTCGGAACGCTGCATCCATCGCTGGTCAAAGCTTTGCTGGCCGCCCACAAAGCCGCAACGTCGTGAAGATCGAATTCAGCTTTGCAATCCTTAGACATGCTTGTGGGCAGTGCCAAGATGGGCGAAGACATGGGTATCGGCTATGGACGGGCTCGAACCCTGACAAGCACGACAGTCGCCGCTCTCATGGACACGGACCCCCACCATTGGTCAGCGTTTTGCACGCCACAAGCTTTCGCATTTTCCTGCTGACATTGTTCATGCCCAGTCCCCGGAGCCTTCTCAAACTGCGCGAACATCCCTGGGCGTAATCTGCACAAGAATGAACTCGTCAATCTCATTTTTTGCAGTGGTGATCGGCGGAGCGTTGGGGTGTGTTTCACGTTGGCTGCTGGGCATGGCGCTGAACATGATTTTTCCGGCGATTCCACCGGGCACCCTGGTTGCCAACCTGCTGGCTGCTTACCTGGTGGGACTTGCGCTGGCGTTCTTTGGTGCCCATCCTGAACTGCCACCACAATGGAGACTGCTGGTCATCACAGGATTTCTTGGTGGTTTGAGTACGTTCTCGAGTTTTTCGGGTGAGGTGGTCCAGCTGATGCGCCACGATCGCCTTGGGATGGCCTGCGCCGCGATGACGCTACACCTTGGCGGCTCGCTGTTGCTGACCTTCGCAGGCATGGCCACAACGTCGCTCCTGCGAGGCCGCTGAATTTCTAAGTCTTGGCTAGCAAGGAAAGACAGCGTTGATACCGCGTTACTTGGCATCGACGTGAAGTCCAAGCGTCTCAAGCCTTGCACAGATCGATGCCTCCCTGCTTGGAAGCTGAGGGCAATGGACAACGTGAACTCATCGTCCTCGACAACCACGGCGTCCAATGGACTTGTCGGTTTTCCGCTGTGTCTAAGCACGACACTTATGCGAATATCAGTGTTGATAAATCACATAATCAACAATGCAAAATTTTTGCGTTTTGATTGGCTCAACTCTTCGTAAGAATGGGAAAATCCAATGCTGACAAGCACTTGGACGAACCGCCGGACCGCATAGCGAGTCGGTTGTTTGAATCGGGCCTGTCATCCATTCATAGCTATGAAGACGGCGTTTTCATTGTCAGATCGCCCCGCGCTGTGCGACTCAGTCGAGCCAGGCCTATGGCACCGACTGGCCTGGAGCACGCTTGCTACCAATGGGCCGGCTTGCTTGCCGGCTTCTTCTTGGTAGTCACATGGGTTGGCAACTGGCTGGCCGCGAGTTCAGCGTCCAGGATGTGGTGGCGGACCCAGGTCGCCTGGGCGGTCAGCCGCTTGTTCGAGACCACGCCCTGCCCTTTCGCGTTAGGCCGCAAAGGCATCACCAAGCCGATCCGGACGTCCGATGCGTCTTGCCGGATAAGCTTGAGCGCCGGCTCGACGTCCGAATCGTTCGAGCACACGACCACCTGATCGACCCCGCCACGGAGGGCATCCCGGTACACCGTCAGGGCCAACTGGACGTCCGTGAGCTTCTCCTCGATCATCCAGACGCGCTGGCGCTGGTCCTTGCTGGGCATCTGGTCGGGCACATGCACAGGCAACGAGGTGGGCTGGAAGATATGGAAGCCCTGGGTGATTTCCACGAGGCCGGAATCATGCGCCATCAGGGCGCGCAGGTACTGGGTCTGGGCCTGTTCGGACGCCGGCCCATGCCGCGCGTAGTTCGCCTTCACGGGAGCGGTGAAGTACTTGATGGCCACCACCACGGCAGACGGATCCTGCTGCCGGAGAACCTGGTCTCGAAACAAGGCCACGACATCGAGCCACTTGAACGGAGTTCCCTGCAGCCGCGAGTAGTACAGGTTGTACCCGTCGATATAGACGATCGTTCTTGTCAATAGCGCTTCCTGGAAATGAAAAAACCACCCGAAGGTGGTTTTCCCGCCCTAAGCGAGGCCAACTGAATGACACCACGAAGGGATTGTGAGCCTATTGTATCTGAAGCCTGACCTATAGTCGCGTCCTTATCCGCCTGCTGCCGATCTCGCACAGCAGGAATGCAGTGCAGCTAGCTTGCCTTGTCTCGTACAGGTTGGCTCGACCGTACGCACCAGTGCCACTCAGGCAGTTCGCGTTATGCAAGCTTTCGTCAAATCCCAATGAGTCTCACATTTAAGACCTGCCAGCGGGTCGTGCTAGCGCGACTACTGGGCACGAAGACGTCGCAGGGCCTCGATCAGGGCATGCTCGACCGCATCGTCGGGCGCCCCGTCGGCGGCGGCCGCCGAGATGGTGATCGAGATGGTGCCGTCCTTGACACGGGCCAGCATGCCGACTTTCTTGTCACCCACGTGCAGGTCCATCTTTTCTGTACGACCAAGAGTCACCTTTTGGTCGGCAAGGTGGGCAACCAGTTGGGAAGGAGCGAGCCCCTGGCCCCGTACCCGCTCCACCCGCTTGAGCACGCCGCGCCGGTCCTTGTCCATGGCCGCATTGATGGCTTCGGCATGGCGAAAACTGATGTCCAACGGACTGCGGAAACATTCGACGATTGCCGCAGGAAGCTGCGCAACCAGCAACGCCTTGCGCACCCACGTATGGCTGACTCCAAGGGCTTCTGCCAGCTGCCGCTGCGTCGGAAACAGGTGCTCCTCCAGGGCGCGTTGATACATGAGGCCCTGTTCGTAGCTTGAGAGGTCGGCGCGCTCCCTGTTCTCCCGATCCATCGCGGCGAACAGCGCCGCATCGCCGAGCTCCTCGGTCCAGACCGACGCCAGCACATTGATACCGAGCTCCCTGCAGGCGCGGTGGCGACGGTGCCCGAAGACGATCTCGAAATGTCCCGGTCGTTCTTTCAACGGTCTAACCAGGATCGGCTGTACATTGCCTCCCGCATGTTCGATGTCGGCTTTCAGCCTGGCGAATTCGCCCGTTGCGAAGGACGCATCGTGACGGTTGGCCCAGCGGCTCGGATGAATGACCTGGGAGTCGATCTTGCGTGTGGGCAGCGAACCTTCGTACTGCGCGAGCTTCTCGCGCAATGCTGCCATCTCGCTTTCCACCTGCTGGATCTGACCGCGAAAAGCCATCATTTGTCCCGGTGCCGTCCTCGGCGCCATCGCACCGCCGACGGCCGGTGGAAACCTGGTTTCCACCGCAGTCGATGCCGACGGCAAAGCTGGCGAGGCGGCGGCTGGCAGAGCAGCTGCCAGTGGGTCAGGTTCTTGCTGCGGCAACATCAAGCCGGCGGTCAACGCTTCCAATCTTTTGCGCGTGCTAGCCATGCTGGGAATTCCTTGAGACGAGGGAGGTCGAGAAGATCTGGCTATGCGTCAGCGCAGAGACTATCGGGATCGGGCAGCCATCAAGGACGATGGGCCCACACGCTCGTTCTCTGGTGAGCGAGGACTTGGCAATCGCCAGTTCCTCGTGCTCTATCGGCAAAGTCAGGCTGGAAACCAGGTTTCCACGTACTGCATAGGCCCTGGCAGGATGTGCCATCACTGCGGCCCTCCCCTGCCCTGCTTGGCCCAGGCGCCCACCACCGACTGCTCTACGAGTTCCACGAACGAGTCGTAGGCATCCGCAGCCCGCTTGTAGGTCTTGGCCGCGCCATCGTATTTCTGCACGTCGTACACCGTCGCGAACTCGGCGGCCTTGTTGCTCGTCACACTGGTCTTGGGAATCTCCACGGGCAGCGTGTATTCGCCATAGGTCGCCTGGATCCATTGGCGGACGGCAGGCATCGCGGGATCCGAGGCGTCGACACGACTGAGAAGCACATGAAGGAAGTCAAAGGCCTTGCCCTGACGGTCCTTGCTCTGGCCATCCAGGTTGTTGCCGAGGTCGGCCAGCAGCGACCAGAACTGGGCCGACGAGGCAAAATCCAGTCCCGAAGGAGGCACGGGCACCACGATCCCGTTGGCAGCCCACAAGGCATTGATGGTCACGTACGACAGGGAAGGGGGCGTGTCGATGAGGATGACGTCGTAGAGGTCGCGCACCGTCTCGAGACCGTCGTTGAGAACCTCCCAGAACTTCGCGCCAGGCTCCTGCATCTGTCGTGCCGGTAACGCGAACTCGGCGGAAAACAGGAATGGCGCGGCAGCTACCAGATCAATGCCATCCCAGTAGGTGGAGCGGATTGCATAACGGATATCGCTTTGCGAACCATCGCACAACGGACCGATGGTCATGTCTTCCGTTACCTCGGCTTCGGGCAGCAGTCCATGCAAGGTGGTGAGCGAGCCTTGCGGATCGGTGTCGATGGCCAGCACACGGTGGCCCCGGAGGCTCAGCCCTTGTGCCAGCACCATGGCCGTCGTCGTCTTGGCCACCCCGCCCTTGAAGTTGCCCACGGCAATCGTGATGGCCTTGCTGCCCTGCGGACGCATGCGGTCCCCGCGGTAGGTGCGGGTCCAGCGCCGGATCTCGTCCAGCTTGAAAGTCCGCTTGCCGCCCGAAGGCGTGAGCTGCCCGCCCGGCAAATCGTCCTTGGTGATCCGATAGGCCACATGGGCCTTGTCGACACCGCACAGCGACGCCAGTTGCGCGGTGGAGTAGGTGGGCGAAATCTTGCGCGCCTCGGGCGCCAGCAGCATGCTGCGGATCTGCTCGACCATCGAGCCGGCGCGCGTGGCCAGCGCCGCTATCCGCTGCATGTCGATGACCGGCTGGGTCGGTATCAGGGATTCACTGGAAACCTGGTTTCCACGGCTCGTAGGACTGGACATGGCGTCGTTTTGTTTGTTGATTCAACGGAATCCGTGAATTCTATGAGTCTTCGATGAATGTTCAGCATTTGTAGAAGCAGGAAAGACTCATCAGGATCGAGTGTGAGAAGTTTTGGGGACCTCCCACACCGTGGGCAGCGCCATCGACGGAAAACGCTTTGGAAATGCCTCTCCTTCCGATGCAGTGAGCACTTTTCACCAAATCGCAGGCTGATGGAAAGGAGCATTCCAGGATTGGAGCGATGGATCCCCATATCCACTCACATCAAACCCCAATGGTCCTCACCCAAGGTCCACAAGAATCCCAGATTCACTCACACCGAATCCCAAAATCTCTCACGTCAAATCCCAACAGCTCTCACAAAAACTGCATCAAGTGCTTGTCACGCAACAGAAAATGAGCTCTTCAAACATTCAATGTTCTCAAGTGTTAAGAACAAAAATACCAAGAACACAGGAATGTCGAAATTGTGAAAAATCGAAATCACAATGATCAAGGACAGGGGGATACTTGGTGGCGTGCAAAGTCCGATTCCCAAACCCATCGAGCCGATCGCGGTTGAAGCCAGCCCCCGGAAGGCCAAGACGCCATCGCGGCAGCTGGTGGCCCCCGAGGACCAGACCGTTGCGAAGGCCAACGAAGCCATCGCCATCCGGCCCAAACGTGGCCGGCTCACGCTGCTGTCACGCCGCATCTACAACGCATTGCTCTATCACGCCCAGTGCCAGGGTGTCGACAAGCCGGTGTACGAGCTCCCCTTGAACGAGCTGATTTGCGATGCCCGCTTCAACTCCAACAACACTGAGTTGCTGAAATCCCACCTGCGCGACATGCAGGCCACCACGATCGAATGGTCCACCAGCAGCAACTCGCTCAAGCGCTGGGTGTCATCGCAGTTGCTTGGAACCGTCTCGATCGAGGAACAGGGCAGGGGGCGGGCGTGCGTGGTGACTTGGCGCTATCCCGAGGAGATCAGGGAACGCCTGGTCAAGCCGCACCAGTACACTCGGGTGTTGCTGGAGATGAGCAGTCAGATGCGCAGCTACTCGGCAGCGGTGCTCTACGAGATCGGTGCACGTTACCTCACCTCGCCAGGCCGCCTGTCGATGCGCGAGGATGTGATCTGGTGGGCGGCGGTACTCACCGGCCGCAGCGACATTAAGGAGGTCGACTACCGTTTCTTCAAGCGCGACGTGATCAACAAGGCCCTGGCCGAGATCGATGCGCTGTGCGAGGACTTTGGGTTGGAGCTGATCGAGCACAAGCAGGGGCGCAAGATCGAGGAGATCCAGTTCAGGATCGTTGCCAAGACGCCGCAGCGCCTGGATGACATCGACGCGCCGGGCCGCCACGTGTTCGACCTCGAACTCGTCGCCCGTCTGATCTCGCTCGGCCTGAAACAGGACGAGGCGCAGGACCTGTATGCCAGCAATGCCGAAGCGCAGTTGCGAGCGACGCTCGATCACGTCGACCAGCGCCTGCGCAACCCCGCCATGCCCCTGTTGAACTCGCCGGCCGCGTACTTCAAAGATGCGCTCAGGAAAGGCTACGCAAGTACGGCGTTGGCGTCGACGGCGGCACCGGCAAGCGCGCCAGTGACCGTCCAGACCGAGGCCGACCGGCTGCGCCGGATCCGCGAGCTGTGGGAGAACGACCGGCTGCGCCGGGCGCGGACGGTGTTCCAGGAGATGCTGTCCGCGATGCAGATGGATCTGCGGATTCGCTTCGAGGCCGAACGACTCGACGGCCTGGCCATGCCCATCGCACGTGCCTGGCGCAAGAACGGTCCCTCCAGCCGCCTCGCTGGCACGGCCTTTTTCCGGTGGCTGGCCCAGGACCTCTGGCCGGACGAGCCGACCGACCGCGTCCTGCTCGACTTCGCCTTGCAGTGCGGCGTTGCCGGGGTCTAGCATTGGCCTCAATGCTCGTTTGGGGGGATGGCATTCCCATCGACCCATTCCCAGGTGTGACCGTGTCCGTCACTGAAACTGCTGCCGATGGCACGGGTTCCTATCGACGGGCGAGACGCCCGCGTGGCCCATTGCGGACTGCAGAACGGGGAGTAGGCGAGCCAGGCTGAGGCCGCTGACGGCCGGAGCCACTTGCCTCAGGCTGATGTTGCAAGCATCCTGTTCCGCACGATGGGTTGCGTCTGTTAGTCTGTCCCAATGCTTCGCCAGCATCAGCATCGCCTGTCGATTCCCACCACCGGACGGGGCCTTGTGGAGATCACCACGTCCGTGGTTCAGGCACTGCAGGCGAGCCGCGTCGATGAGGGCTGGGTCACCTTGTTCATCCGCCACACGTCCGCAAGTCTGGTGATCCAGGAAAACGCGGATCCGGACGTGCGCGGTGATCTCGAGCGCTTCTTCGCGCGGTTGGTCGGGGACGGCGATCCCCTGTTCATCCACCGCAGCGAAGGACCCGACGACATGCCCGCGCACGTGCGAGCGGCGCTCACTGCGACTCAACTCTTGGTCCCGGTGAGCGGTGGCCGCCTGACGCTCGGGACATGGCAGGGTATCTACGTGTGGGAGCATCGACTGCACGGGCATGTGCGGGAGATCGTCGTGCAGATCGTGGGTGAGTGAGGGCATAGTCGTCTACGTACCATGAGCGACAAGCCTTGCCCCTTCTGCAGCCTGCCGGCGTCACGTGTCGTCGATGAAAACGATCATGCTTTCTGGATCCGCGATGGCTTCCCGGTCTCGCCGGGTCACAGCCTGATCATCCCCCGGCGCCATGTGGCGTCCTTCTTTGCGATCACTTTCGAGGAGCGAGAGTCTTTGTTCCAGTTGCTGGACCAGGCGAAGCTCGTGGCCGACGCAGAGTTCGAGCCTGACGGCTACAACGTGGGAATCAATGATGGCGCCACTGCTGGCCAGACGGTACCGCCCCTGCACATCCATCTGATTCCACGCTACCAGGGCGACCAGGCTGATCCCCGCGGCGGCGTGCGCTGGGTGATTCCCGACAAGGCCGACTACTGGATCCGGCCGCCTCCTTGGGCATTGCCCGACGCATGACCATGGATCGAACAGCGCCCCCGAGCGCAGAGGCCCAGTTGATCTTCCTGACCAAGCTGCAACGCCTCTTCGCCGAAGGCGACTTCACCGCCACGTACAAGTTTGCGCTGCTCATCGCATTGGCCGACCTGGCGGTAGAGCAGGGCCGTGACGATGGTTGCGAACTGATGCTGACAAACCGTCAGATCGGCGAGCGTTTCATCCATCTGTACTGGCAGCAGGCCGCGGCCTATGGAACCGGTCGCCCCGGCGCCGAGTCCGGTGTCCTGGTGCAGAACACCGGTGCCCAGGCGGCGGTGGTTTCGGCCATCGTGGCCGTTCGCCAAACCATGCCGGCGGCCAATCCGCAGGTCGCCGCCCGTCACCCCGCCTACCCGGGGCTGCTGCGCGGGGTCACGCAGACCGTCTCGGCCATGCCCCTGAACTATCTGCAGAACTTCGGTGGCGAAACCGACGAGTTTCTTTATGAGCGCGCGGGCCCAGGCCAGATTCTTCTGCGTCCTGGGGTGGCCTTCTGTCTGCGCCGCTTCCAGCCTTTGGTACAGCAGCTCGCGCGTTCCCACTGGATCGGCCACCTCAAGGGCAACCGCCGCAACCACGCCATCCTGGGGGAGGCTGACGACCTCGAGCGGTTTCTGTTCGAGACGTCCAGGCAGTCGCTGCTCAAGCTGGCCGAGGGACTGCGGCGCATCGACGGAGCGACCTGTTTCTACTGTGGCCTCGGACTCGCGGTGCCGGACGTCGACCACTTCATTCCCTTCTCGCAGTATCCGCGCGACCTGGCCCATAACTTCGTGCTGGCCCACCCAGCGTGCAACCGCAGCAAGTCGGCCATGCTGGGGGCCAGGCGGCATCTGGAGCGCTGGCTGGAACGCTTGATCCGGCGCTCCGACGACGTGGCCGAGGTGGGCGCCGAGGCCGGGCTGGTGGTGGATGCCGCCACCTGCCAACGTGTGGCCTTATGGAGCTATGCCAGTGCACGGGCCGGCAGGGCCTCGGCCTGGGTCGCCTCGAACACCTTTGAAGTCGTCGATGCCTCCTACACGACCTGCTTCAACCAGGATCTGAACTGAACTGCCATTTGGGTCTGGAGGTGCGTAGGCACTGCATCTAGGATCGCCTTTGCCACTTGTCATCGTCGCAGGCAGCTCACGTCTGCTTGCAGACCGGCGTCAGGTCGATGTCTCCCAACATAGCCTGCAGGACCGACGCCGCGCAATGCCGACGGTCAACATTCCTCTTTTTCCAACTCAACGCTAATGACCATGAGTGATCCTGTCTACGTGGATGCGACCGCGCTGTCGTCCCGACTCCAAGCCTTCGCCGACGAACGCCACTGGGGCCAGTTCCACTCCCCGAAGAATCTCGTCATGGCACTGACCGGGGAGGTGGGCGAGCTCAACGAGATTTTCCAGTGGCTTGGCGAGGACGCGTCGCGCGCTGCCGGCCAGCATCCCGACACGGCCGAAGCCGTACGTCACGAACTGGCCGACGTGATGATGTACCTGGTCCGCCTGGCCGATGTGCTGCAGGTGGACCTGAACCAGGCCGTGGCCGAGAAGCTCGCCGTCAACGCGGCGCGCTACCCGGTCGACCGGGCGCTGGGGTCGAGCAGGAAGTACGACAGAATCTGAAACGCCTCTGCCTCCGAAAGCCTCTCCGTGATCGTCTACGCCGCCGACAAGCAGCAGTTCCTCGCCCACAACAATGACCACGACATCGAAGACGTCATCCTGGAGCGCTACACGGCCGCCACCGGCCGCAAGGTAAGTCATGCGGAGTCGGAATCCTGGAAGCACTCCCTGGGGTACATGGCCCGGGTCCTGAGCGACCCCGACATCCCGGACGACCTCGGCGTCGCGGTGGAACTCCACCTTCCCCAGTCTTCCAAGCGGCTCGACATCACCCTGACCGGCTTTGACGCTGCAAGGGTGAAGAAGGCGGTGGTGGTCGAACTCAAGCAGTGGCAGAAGGTCCAGGCCACGACGAAGGACGCCATCGTGGTGACCCAGCTGGGCAAGGGACTGCGGCCGGTGGTCCATCCTTCTTACCAGGCGTGGTCCTATGCGGCACTGTTGGAAGGCTTCAACGAGGCCGTCTACGACGGTGGCATCATGGTCCAGCCCTGTGCCTACCTGCACAACTACGTGCGCGACGGCGTCATCGACGCACCGCACTATGCGGCGTATATCGAGAAGGCCCCGCTCTTCACCAAAGGCGGCAAGGAGCGCGAGCAGCTGCGCGCGTTCATCAAGCAGCATGTGAAGTTCGGCGACGCCCAGGCGGTCATGTACGAACTGGCCCGAGGCAGGATCCGGCCGTCCAAGGCGCTGGCCGAGTCGCTTAAGGGGCTGATGGCCGGCAAACCCGAGTTCGTTTTGATCGACGACCAGAAAGAGGTCTTCGAGGCCTGCTTGGCGGCGGCCCGCAGTGCATCGGCCGTGCACCCGCGGGTTGTGCTCATCGAGGGCGGACCGGGCACGGGCAAGACCGTGCTGGCGATCAATCTCCTTGTGCGCCTGACCGCTGAAGGCCTGCTGGGGAAGTACGTCTCAAAAAACGCGGCGCCGCGACGCGTCTACGAGGCCAAACTGGCGGGATCTGTCAAGAAATCGCATTTCTCCAACCTGTTCACGGGATCCAGCAGCTTCATCGACACGGCGCCTGACACCTTCGACTTCCTGATCGTGGACGAGGCCCACCGCCTCACCGAGAAGGGCGGCCTCTACGGCAACCTGGGCGAGAACCAGATCAAGGAACTGATCCAGGCGGCGAAATGCACCATCTTCTTCATCGACGAGGACCAGCGCGTGACGCTGAGCGACATCGGGTCGAAGCAGGCCATTCGCGGCTTTGCCAAAGTCAGGAGCTGCCAAGCGGAGGAGGGCGGCCAGGGCGCCGAAGTGGAATCCTTCGAGCTTGTCTCCCAGTTCCGCTGTGGCGGCTCGGACGGCTACCTCGCCTGGCTCGACAACACCTTGCAGGTCCGGGAAACGGCCAATGAGCGTCTGGACGCCGCAGGCTACGAGTTCAAGGTGTTCGACATTCCGGAGGAGATGCATGCGGCCATCGAAGCCAGGAACGCCCAAAACCGAGCGCGCGTGGTTGCTGGCTACTGCTGGCCGTGGAACAGCAAGAAGGACTCCAAGGCCTCGGACATCGTCATTGGCGAGACCTACCGGCGGCAGTGGAACCTGGACCAGGACGGCAGCCTGTGGATCATGGCAGAGCATTCGATCGCGCAGGTGGGTTGCATCCACACCTGCCAGGGTCTGGAAGTGGATTACATCGGGGTGATCATCGGCCCAGACTTGGTGGTGCGGGAGGGGCAGGTGCGGACTGTGCCCGCTGCGCGTGACCGCCATGACCGGTCGATCCGTGGCTACAAGACCCGGATGCGGAGTGACCCTGTGGAAACGGCGCGCGAAACGGACTTGATCATCAAGAACACGTACCGCACGTTGATGACGCGCGGCATGCGAGGCTGTTACGTGTACTGCACCGATGCAGAAACGGCGCGCTACTTTCGGCACAGACTGAGCAGTGAGGCACTCCCGACTAACTGAGGCCTCGACGGATCTTAGGGAGGCAAGTCAGCCATTTCAAACCCGTTGCAACGATTCAGGACGCCAGGTGGCTGTTGCCTGACTGCCAGCGGCGGCGACCTGAGTTGGTGGCCATAACAGCTCGTCCAGCAACGTTACGGTGTCACCCAGACTGGCAGCTTCGATGCGGTTCCTGCTCAAAAAGGCCTGCCACTGGCGCGCCTTGGCCGGGTCGTCGCTGAACCGTCGGGTCAGGACCAAGGGACGCTCGGCGGGCAGGGCGGTCCGGCGCCGGGCAAAGGTGGCTGCGATGGCGGCAGCCAGCGTGGCGCCCTCCGGTGGCGTGCGTCGAGCGATTACAGCGAGGTCGAAGAAATCCTTCATCCGGCTGTTCGCCTGACCGAGCATCACCATGGCCTGGTACTTCTCGGCGATCACCGTGTAGACCGGGTAGACCCTCAGCGTCGGAGCTTCGAAGTCGCTCATCAGGGTGGGATACGCCAGGGTCTGAGGTGCCGGCGTCACGGCATCACCGAAGCCCACGTCAACTTGCAGTACGCAGCGGGCAGATCCAATGCGTGCTTCCAGCTTGAGCCGGGTGCCACCGTAGGTGTTGTCCTCGCGAATGGCTTGCGCCTTCACAGATCCGGGACTGAACACGATGCCATCGCCCAGCTCCAGGGCGGCGATTTAACGGAAAGTGGCGATCAGGTTGGCTTCATCGTCCGGGCCAAAGCCCAGCAGGTCGGCATCCTGAGTCGGGCGATGGGGCGCGTCGTACCACAGTGAAAAAGCAGCGCACCCTTGAGCAGGAAACGCTCGGCGTGGAGCGACACGCTGACGCGAGCCAGCAGGCGCTCCATGGCGAAGCGGTTGAGCACCAAGCTGTAATCGTCGCCGCGCTGCTTGGCGAGCACCAGCAATCGGGCCAGGATGGACGCCGGGAGGTTGGCGGTCATTGCGTCACCGCCTTCAGGTAGGGCTGCATGACCCGCTCGACGCGGTTGATCCTGGCGAAGTGGCTCAGCTCGACCATGGTGAACTTGCGGCCATGCCAAGCAGCCTTGAGCGCTTCCAGCGCCACGTCCAGACCGATCTTGTTGCGAAACTTGAAGCAGTCCGCAACCGTCTTGGCGGCGCTGTAGACGCGAATGGGTGCCCCATGGTCGGTCACCGTCTGGATGCCGTCGCTGTACGCCGTGCCACGCAGGCGAGTGATGCGCAGCGTCGGGTAGCTCAGCGCGGGTTTCTGCGTCGCCTCCGGCAGCGCAATCCATACGTCGTGCGGCATCTGCGTACCGATCCCATGGAACTGCAGTGCGCTCAGCAAACAAAGCACGGCCTTGGGCACACGCTGGCACACCTCGATCAATGTCTGGTGTTCGGTGATTTCGGCATCGGGCAGCCCATACAGGCCCCGCGCGATCCGCTCCAGCTTGCCAGCCTGGTGCAGTCGGATCAGGAGCTGCGGCGACCAGCCACGCTCGCGCACATCCGCAGACCGGAGCATGCGCTGGCTTCGGGCCAGTTCAAGAATGTGGTCGGACTGGTTCATGAGCCATCAAAGTTTAATATTCACATGACTTTTGTTCAAGTAATGCGTTTTTATATAAAATAGGCCCTGGCGGCCCTGGCGGCCCTGGCGGCCCTGGCGGCCCTGGCGGCCCTGGCGGCCCTGGCGGCCCTGGCGGCCCTGGCGGCCCTGGCGGCCCTGGCGGCCCTGGCGGCCCTGGCGGCCCTGGCGGCCCTGGCGGCCCTGGCGGCCCTGGCGGCCCTGGCGGCCCTGGCGGCCCTGGCGGCCCTGGCACCTTGTAATTCACCAGTCTTGACAGTGAACAAAGTTGCCTTGCTTGGACATTACCGATAAGGACCGGTAGCACGCGCTATTCAAATGCTTACGGCCGCCGGTCTGACCGTGCTGTGGCTCGACAACCAGCCCGGTGGCTGCGAGGACGTGTGCGACCGGGTGCCCAACGCGGACGCCCGCGTCAAGCTGGAAGCCGCCGCCCAGGCCGCGTTGTGCAGCGACGACGGGTGCCTCGACAACGCCCTGCTCGTCGGCCTCGACCGTCGCATCGAGGCGCTGGCACCGGAGTGCCGTGCCAAGGGCGTGCTGCTGCTCATGCACCAGATGTCCAGCCACGGCCCGGCCAATCACAAGCGATCGTCGGCCGACATAAAGCGCTTTGTGCCCGAGTGCAGAATCAACTTGCTGGCCGACTGCAGCCACGGCGAGCTGATCAACGCCTACGACAATTCCATCGCCTACACCGACCGTTTTCTCGGCCGCCCCATCGACTGGCTCAAGACGCAGTCGCCGTGCTACGCCGACCATGACGGAAGAGAAACTCATAATCATGAACGCCTGGAACGATCCCGCCGAGCTGCGTGCATTTCTGGCCCGGTTCGACCACATGTTTCCCCTCCAGGGTGTGCAGCGGCGACGAGCCTACCTGTTCTTCAAGGGCTGGACGCCTGCGTTCGCAGGGCTGTGCGAGCGCATCGATACCCTGCTCGGGACTGACAAGCGGAGCTTCGAATGGACGCACGTTCGAGAGAAATTCGGTGCCCCCAGCCTGGCCTATCGAATGGAGGGGCAGGCACGCTTTGCTGTCAATTCGCATCGACCGGCCGAAGTCACCCGCGTGCCGTGCGAGCCCATCGAGAACTTCGATCCGGTGGCCGTAGCGATCCAGGAGCAAATCCTGCAGGCCGAGGTGGAACTCCGCACGCTGTGCATCATTTGCGGTGGCCGCTCGACCATCACGAATGCCCAAGGGCCCTGGGTTTCGCTTTGCGCTAAGCATCAGGCAGCGGTTTTCCCTCACGGTCTGAATGACAGGGCAGGACCCGTGTGGATGGCTGCTGAACTGGAAGAGGGCACGAGACCCGATGACCAGGGTGAATGAGCAGATCAATGCTTTGGCGAATGGTCGCCATCGGCCTGTCTCAAACACCCGGGTTATTTTGGCCGGGCTGACCGATCACCCCGTTACTCTGGCTTGAACAGATCCTGGCGGTCCTTCTCTCCCATCGCCTGAAGCGTTTTCACCAACGCATCGATAGCTTTCGCGCAGAGATGCTTGCGCAGCACTTTTACTTTCGTCGTGCCTGTGGCGGTCGTCGAGATCACGAAATAAAGCACGCCTTCGATCTCGACTTCGATATCCATGGACGGGACATTGACAGACTTCTTGTTGTCGGTTCCCAACAAAATGGCCAGCACCGCCTTGCGGTCCAGCAAGCCATGATGCTGTGTCGCCTGCAAGGCACGGTGGGTGAGTCCTTCGGCATCGTTCTCCCAAGCCTGCTTCAGATCGGGTCCATCGGTGTAATGCAGTTCGAGCGCGGAGCGAAAGGCCCCGAGCACCACAGGATCGAGTTGGGACAGTGCGATGCCCCGTGATACTTCACTTTCCTGCCGTCCCATCGCCTGGGCCAACTCTTTCTGGCTTTCAAAGACATCGTCCGCAAGCAGCTTTCTGCACGTGCAACCGAACTCGAAAGGACGCAATGGCCTGTGCTTCTGGTTGCTGTGCACGACGACGCGAGCGGCTTCCTGGTCATCGAGCGTGAGCAAGACCACGAAAATGAGGGCTTCTGCCACGAGTTCCTCGGTGCTCTGCATTGAAGCGAAGGGCGCCTTCTCACCGGGCGCGTTCGCCGCTGCTTCGATGCAGCGCAGGTAGGCCATGAGTCGCCGCGACCCACAGAGCACTTCGTAGCGGGCTTGTGGAAAATTGGCCGGAACTGGGACACCTTCAGGCCAGGGACGAATGATTAGCGGAACCGTGCGCGAGTCCGTGCCAGGGAGCTGGGTGTCGGAATCATCGTCGGTGCCGGGGTGGAAAAGATCGCCATCGCGGCACGACCAGCGCGACGGTGCGAGCCAGTAAACGTCGATCATGCCGGCAATCCCTTGCAATTGACTCAGGTCGGGCAACCAGTCCTTGAATGTCGCGCACAACTGCTGGACCTTTTTGTCGGGCATCGCCCGCAGAGCCGGGTGATGGTGTGGCTCAGGACCTGACGAGGCGCAACGGGATGACTCGTCAGAACCAAGAAGGGGATGAAAAAAAGAGGGTGAATCGAGGCTCATGGCAGAGTTTCCTTGAAAAGGAATTTGCAGAGCGCCCGGAGCACTGCGGATTAAGGATGATTGGCTTGGGCTTGGGTCACGCTGTCCAACGGCGTCGGCAGTCCGAAAAGGAAAGCCGAAATGACATCGAGTCGCGCAGCGGGTTTGCCTTGAGTGAAACGAATATGCCAACCCAGGAAATTTACCAAAGAAATCGAGCGTTTTTGGCTGGTGGGGGGCTATTGACAGCGTTTTTTCCAGATGATTCTGCAAGTGGGCCGTTGAAATTGGGTCACCCAATTTTTGGGGACGCGATGCGTCTTAGTGGTTCCAAACATGGGTGAGAAGCTGCTCCGATGCAAAAAAGAAGCAACATAAACTGCATCGGATGCAGATTAATTGGTGATGAACGCCATAGATTTTGCATCGGGCACAGAACATTTTGCATGGGATGCAATTTGATCGTTTTTTTATACTCAAAACCCCATCGATCCTCACTTTGACAGCAGTGGTCATAGCTGGCGTTTCAAGCTGGTGGTCTTGGCAAAACGTGTCTGAATCCACGGCATGACCGTCAACGGATTGTTGAAGAATGCGAAGACGACGGGTTCAAGGGCCACGACAAGGCCATAAAGGTGTTGAGCATCAAATGCAACGTCGTAATGAACACACGGAGGTTTTCTACACGGTGACAGTGACGATTGCCGAAGTGACCGGTCGCATCTGTGCAGGTAAGTCGACGATCTAATCGGTCGTCAAATCGACGATGTGGCGGAGAAAATTCCAGCTACGGGCAGATCGAGATTGAAGCGAATTCGTTCGGATGCGTAGTTTTTCGCTCTCGAAATGGTTCGCCAGCGTTACTTTTCCATCGCTTTTCTTTGCGAAAAATTTGGATTTCTTTGGGGTATTTGGGCAGATTTCGTTGAGTTTAGTAGTGGCGATCGGGAGTCTGAGCGACCAAAAGAGCTTCAAAAGCCACAGGAAATCGCAAGAAATCTTGGTGCTTTTCTTCATGGCCGGCCGCAAAACTTCTTCGGATTCGTCTGATCGGCGTGCTCGGAACGAATTTCTGTTACCGAAAAGATTTGAGATTCCGAGCGCTTCGCGGGTTTTTGAGCTGATTGGCTTCGTGTTTCTGCGTGTGGCAATCAATGTTTTCCTTGGAGAATCGCTTCGTTTCCGATTATTTACTTGATGCTGGCAACGCTTTTTCGTTGTCGTTTGGCAGGATTTTTTGATCGATCAACGGGGTTGGAGCCAGCACATGCAGCCGTATACGAATTCATTGGTCGAATCCTGATTCCCAGGAGGGAGCCGTGACGGGGTAGGTGCGGGTTCAAGAAAAACGTGTTCGACATTTAATTTTCGGTACGTCCTTGATTATTTCAAAAGTTAGACGATAAGAAGGAATTCCTCCACTCATTTTCTGTTCGTGGCATGAAAGAAAAGAAAGCTTTTCCCGCCCGCAAGAATCCGCCTCGCGAGTCGATGTCGGTTCGTGTCGCTCCCCGGCTCAAGCAATTGCTCAACGACAGTGCGGCGGTCCATCGACTGACGCCAGCCCGCTGGATTGAGCGTGTGCTGTGGGCGTCCAAGGAAGTCCAGGAAGCGCTCCTTCACAGCGCATCACCTTCGAACTTGCCAGAACCTGCGCCGGTAGATCTCTACACCCTCGACGAGATCACCTTGGCGCACCTGACGCTGCTGGCCCGGGCCACCCACCATCTGGAGGAGATCGCGAGGGTCGTGGATCACTGTCGCCGGGAGCGCCAGGTTGTCGATGAGATGCGGCTGGCCGAGACGCTGCACTCAGTGAAGGATCAGCTGGACCGCCTGCGGCCATTGCATCTGGCGCAACCAGCTTCGGCCACCATCAGGAAAGCGGTCGCGGAGTCCACCCCGTGATGTGCGTGCACAGCCCGGTCCTGGGCTCGATCTCGCGGGCGGTCCCCTATCTGTTTGCCGCTGCCGATTCCCGGCAGCGGGTGCGTGAGCGGGTCGAACTGCTGCGCGGCGATGCGCAGCAACTCATCGACCTGGTGAACACTCTGCCGCCCTTGGTCAACGCCGGTCCGGGTTCGGCCTATGACTCGATCGTCCTGGCGTTCTCGCCGCTGGATAAACCTTCTTACGACCAGATCCAGCAAGTCGTTGCATTGCTGCCGACCGTGATGTTCCCGGGTGGGCAGGACCGGATCTGCTGGCTCGCG
Organism: Variovorax sp. PEI5; assembly: GCF_056679935.1. NCBI lineage: Bacteria > Pseudomonadati > Pseudomonadota > Betaproteobacteria > Burkholderiales > Comamonadaceae > Variovorax > Variovorax sp. PEI5. The sequence goes on along the minus strand of NZ_JBWXPH010000004.1, from coordinate 38,526 downwards.
AAGCTTCACAGCGACGGCACCAGCATCCATCTGCACGTCCTCTGTGCCCAGGTCGACCTGAAGACGGGCCTGCAGTTCAGCCTGCACGGAATAGGTCTCCGGCCGTTGAAGGAGTTGTGCCGGTATCTGAACCTGCGCCATGGCTGGGCCGATCCTGAGGACGCGTTCCGGGGCCGGCTGGCTTGGTGGTCGCAAGACCTCACGGGTCCGGGCTTGCCATCAGGAACAGGAGTCCACGCGCATGCGCGCGCCTTGGCCATCGCTGCAGTGCTCGAAGACCGGGTGGCCAGCCAGGCGGAGATGGTGCGGGTGCTACAACCACTGGGCGAGGTGGTGGGCCTGGGCCGGCACTCGATCACCTTGGACGTAGCAGGGCTTGCGTTGAATGGGCCGCGAAAGATTGCGAGCGTCAAATTCAGCGGACTGCTCTACGCCAGGGATTTCGACCGAGCGGGGGTGTTGCGGTCGCTCGCTCCTGCACCACTGCCCGCAGCGCTGACGAGGCGCGACACGCCGCTCGAGGATCAGCGTCTTGCCGACGTACTCCTTGCCAGGATGCGACTCGACATCAAGAAAAGGGCCGAGGCTCTGGCAGAGCGCTATGCCGTGAAACGGGCCCGGGCCCGTTACAGCCTGGTCACCCGCATCGCTTGCGAGCTCGTCAGCGAGGCCCCTCTCGACATCGATCTGCTTCGCCAGCAGCCCACGCTGCGCAGCATCTGGAAACCCGTTTCCAACACCGTCCCCGCCTCCATCTCCATCCCCATCTCAAGAACATCTCATGACGCCACTTCATCCGCCGATCACCCAATTCACACTCGAGGCCGTCGACAGGTATCTGCAGGAGCAGGTCCCGTTGCAGGTGGAGCGACACCTGCAGCAGGTCTTGCCGGGCTGGGTCAAGTCCTGCTCGAGTCCATCGGTGCCTGGGTCCGCGACACCCTGGCCCCCCGAGTATTCCAGGCAGCTCGACGCGCAGTGGGCGCAGCATTGGACAACCTCCTTGGAGCCTCGAATCCAGGAGGTGGTCTCGGCCGCTCTGGATCAGCTTCTGGAGCCCTTGCTGTTGCAGCTGACCGAGGCACTGACACCGACGCTGGAAACATTAGTCAGAAGCGTTTTGGCGCGATCGGCGACTTAGAGATGAGTCAGGACGCCGAAGAAGATGATGGCGTCAAAGAAAAGTCTCCGGAAACAGCTACAAAGAAAGTACGGCCCTGATGACTTTTCATCAAGAAGCTGTTGACCCTAACTTTGGGTCTCTCCGATGGAACTGTCCGTCACGTACTCGGCAATCTCCTGAAGCTCACAGCCGAAGAACTGGCACAACCGGTCGAGGACATCGGTGCCGCAGTTGTAACCCCTGCTGCTGCTGAGCTTTGACAGTGTGGATCGGTGGATGCCTGTTTCTGCTGCTACATGGTCGAGCGTGACCCTGTTGCCTGACTTGAACGACAGGTCAGCCATCCGTTCTTTCAATCTGAATCTGATCACAACGTTGTACCCGTGGTGTGGCGTGTTGGCAGTGATTGTAGAGTTTGCGCGACATTTGACGAAATAACGCTTTGCTTCAACGAAAGTCGCTTGTATGCTTCATGTGTCGCGTAAAAACGCATAATGAGGTTTGAGATGACTTTTGTGAAAGTTGAACTGAGTGCTTGTTTGCCAGCTGCGAGCCAGCTGGGATGGGCCGCAGGCTTTGTCGACGGAGAAGGGTGCGTGCGCATCGCGCGGCGCAACCCCGGCCCCGGCAGGAACCGCATCTACAGCCTCGAGCTCTCGATCTCGCAGAACATGCGTTCGACCCTGGAGCATTTCCAGTCGATCTTTCCGGACCTCCATGGCTCGCTGCGCCTGCACGACGACGGTCCTCACCTGCGCCGACCGGTCTTCGTGCTGAATTACCGCTGTGCGCAATGCCTTGACCTGCTGCTGCGGCTCGAGCCGTTCCTGGTGCGCAAGAAGGCCGAGGCGCAGTGCGGCATCGAGTTCGCGCGGGGCGTCTCGTTCGTGCGACGGGGCCGCACGCCGCACCCGCCCGAGCAGATGGCATTGCGCGAGACGTTCTTCCAGCGCATGAGTGCTTTGAAATGAGGCCCGGCATGACGATCACCCCACGCCCTTCGGCCGATGCCCGCGAACTCGCCGCGCATGTCCGCTCGCTGCGCCAAGTCGCTGCTGTACATACGGCATACAAGCTCGAAGAGAATCACTTCGCCATGCGCCTGTGCGATACGCAGGCCCTGGACGCGGCATTGCTCGCGGCCCAGGACAAGGGTTTTGATAACCCCCGCGTCAAGGCCTTCCTTGCCCGGCTGTCCGACGAGCCCATCGAGCGGGCCTTAGCCCGGCCGCCCACGGAGGCAGCCCTGTCAGCCCTGTCGATGAAGTTCCCCAATTTCTCCGAAGTCGTCACCTACCTGCAGCGCCGTGCGGCGCTGTGTCGCCTGCCTCCGATGGGTCCCATGGTGTTTCCTCCTTTGCTTCTGGATGGCCCACCCGGCGTGGGCAAGACCGCCTTTTCCAAGGCCCTGGCTGCTGTCTTCGGCGTGCCGATGGTGGTGATGCAGATGAGCCAGTCCACCGGCCCCTTCGCCCTTGGCGGACTCGATGCGATGTTCGTCTCGGGCGGGCCCGGCCAGCTCGTGCGGACGGTGGCGCTGGGCTCTCATGTCGACCCGGTGATCGTTCTGGACGAGCTGGACAAGACGCCCGCGAGTTCGAGCCATGACCCGCTCGGACCGCTGTTCACGCTCTTGGACCGCGAGGCGGCCCGCAGCTATGTCGACGAGGGCTTGCGGTTGCCGCTGGACCTGTCGTGGGTCAAGTGGATCGGCACCACCAACCGGGTGGAGCGCTTGCCCGAGGCCTTGCGCTCGCGCTGCCGGATTTTCTCGATCGCGCCGCCCACGCCGGCGCAGGGGCGAGGCATCGCTCAAGCCCTGTATGCCGACTTGCTGCGTGCCCAACCTTGGGGACGGCACTTCGACGCGAAGTTGTCCGATGCAGTGGCCGAGGCCGTGGCAGCGCACACACCGCGCACGATGGCCCGGGCGCTGCACGACGCGCTGGGAGAAGCAGCGATCGCAGGCCGGCGCAGCCTGCTGGCTTCGGATTTCCCCTCGTTGGCTCCACGCCGCAGTGCGGGGTTCTTGTGATGACCAAGCCGCAGGAGATTCTCATGGCGACATCAGCGATCGACACGACAGTAGCGACAGACCATCCGCACACCGTGCTTGATGGAAGTGAGACGCCATCGAAGGCGCTAAGTGCCTCCCGAATGGCGTCGGGCAGGTACTGGATGGACCGGCCGGATGCGGTTGCGGCGACGCTGGCCGAATGTGCTTCGCACGTCCCTCCGGGCTGGCGGCCGCTTCTCGCCCGGACCCTGGTCAAGCTGCTCGCGGTCGTCGAGGGCCGGCCCGCTCGCCGCGCTGCAGTCGGTCAGCTACAGGTGTGCGTCGGCGGCGCGGAGCTGTGGTGCGTGGGCGTCGACGAGACCGACGATGTCGTCGAAGGCATCTTGCTGAAGATGGCGCGCAGTTCGCACCACGTGTGCAAGTGCTGCGGGCGGCGTGCTCGTCCGCGCCGGGCAAGCGATCTGACCGATGACGATGGCCGCTGCATCGAGCTGGCGAGCGTGCTGTGCCCGCGCTGCGCGGCGCCTTGGCTGCTCCAGCATGACCTGCGGCGTCTGGCGCAGTCGATGGCGCTGCTGCGCCGGCTCAACCTGCCCATCGCGCCGGCACAGATCCCTGTGCTGCTGCGTGCGCATTTCCGCCAGCAGGCCGATCGCCTGGGCCGGCTGCGCGGCTGGCAGGTCAGCGCGGTGCGCATGTCGCCACAGGCCTTCCTGGATTGGGCGCGTGACTGGCAGGTATTCTCGGCGCAGCTGGTCGTGGACGCCTGGGCCTGAGGACGCCCGCTGCGAGATCACTTCGCCGGTGTGCAGTCGCTCAAGGTGAAGAAGTGGCGGCTTGCCGCCCCCGGGTCATGCCTGACCACCCGGGCTTCAAGCACGCCCGAGCGGAAGTTCACTGGCGCCGGCACACAGGTGAAGACAAGACCGTCGTCCAGCTGCACATAGAAGGCCGCACGATCTTCATCATCGCTGCCTCCGCCATTGCGGTCCGCCCCGAAGCGCTTGACGTCCAGACGGACCCGCTGGTCGAGCACCTCGTTCGAGAGCCGGTACTCGCTGCCTTCCAGTGGCTCGAGCCGCCGGACTTCGCGCACCAGGTCCGGGTAGGCGAGGTCCACGGCAGGCTGCGTCCCGGCGAGGCCACCTGCCGTCAGCATGACGCTGAGCAGGACAGCCCGCACGGTGGCGGTGGCGGTGGCGGTGGCGGTGGCGATTGAGTTCGCAGCCGTGACCATCATCGCGACACCGACCAGCCATCGCTGCCTTTGACGAAACGCAGCGAGGCGTTCGTGCGGGTGCGCACCCCCCGCGGCGGCGTCAGATCGAGTTCGACGTCGCAGACGAACGCAGCCGTCGTGTCCGGCTTGCAGCCGAGCTTGCGCGCGGCATGCACCTGTGGCATGAAGGCCTGGGACGAGCCCTTGGAGAGCTGCTCCATCTGGACGTTGCCCTGGGCGGCATTGACCGTCAGGGCTTTTTCGATGTCGGCGTTGCCGGGCTCGCCGCTGCAGCCCGCGAGCAGCCAGGCGCTGCCGATCAGCAGGGCTGCCAGGGGGCCGTGGGTGTTGTACTTGAAGTTGGAGTTGAAGTTCATGACTTGTTGTCCTTGCTCAAAGGGCAGGGCGGTTGCCCTTCACCGCGTCAAGCTGCTTGCGGCTTCGCTCCTGGGCGGCGGCCTGGCCCCGGGCCTGAGCCGCGCGTAAGGCGGCGCCAGCCAGGCGGTGATCGAACAACCACGTCTGGAAACTCGCCGCCACCGTGTCGGACTTGGGATCGAACTGGACCTTGATCGACTTGCCGCATCCAGGATCGAACCCACCGGGCCCTCCCGTCCAGCCAAAGCCGCTGCCGATGCAGCCATTGGAGGCCTGGCCGGCGCTGCTCTCGGCGCGCACGTAGATCGTGGGGTAGAAGCCGGTGCTCGGACCGTACTTACTGGCGAGGTCGGCCAGGGTCTGGGCCAGGGGGAAGCCCGCCGGGCTGTACGACTGGCGGTAGATCGCATACGCCTTGCCATCGTCCTGACCGAAGTAGACGGCGAACCCGTCCAGGCGTTTCCAGTCGATGCCCCGCAGGTCCGAGCCGGTCTGGATGGCGGCCTTGAGCGCGCCGATCGCACCGCTGGCCTTGCCGTCGGGTCCGGCGTAGTAGATCTTGAGGAACTGGAATCGCGGGTCGAGCGCGCGCAGGGCGGCTTCGACCTCCGAGGGCGACGATCCCAGGCGGACGCCGGCCACGTCGGCGGCCTGCACCTGGGCCTGCGCAGGAAGGCCGATGGCTGCACCGCCCAGGAGGGCGGCCACCGTGACGATGCGGGTACCCAGTGCGTGCAGCGAGAAGAAGCCCGAGCCGAAGCGCGGGGACGAAGCGAAACCAACAGCATGTGAAGTCATGTGATCCTCCAATCGAGACGAGAGTCAAAGTTCAACGAACCGGCCGGGCCACGGACCCATTCCGCGGCCGGCCCCTCAGGCATTCGCGGGGGCGCAGGAGTGCAACGTCAAGGTCGAACCCCTCTCCAAGGCGGGCGTGGTCGGGCTCGGACGGGCAGCACCCGCCGTCGTCTGGCCATGCGCCGCCCCGGCCGGGATGACGAGCGCCGTCATCGCCGTGCCTTGCGACAAGAAACAACAAAGAAGTGGAAGTGCCGTCGGGCGAGGAGGGCTGCCGGAGAAGTGGCAGCGGCATCCTGCGGCGCGCCTCAGCAGGCCGTCACCGGCTTGCTGAGAGCGCGGGGGTCACATTCGCCGCCGGTAAGGATCTGCAGAACAGTCCATCGAGCAATGGTGCGAATGCGTTGTCAGGAATGCGCGATTCAGCGCAAGAAAGAAGCGCGCACAGCGAGCCATCCCAATGGAACAGGCCGTTGCCGTGACAGCATTTTGGTGGTCCAGCCATCGATCTGCCGTATGGGATGCCTCGAAAGAACTCGACATTGGGCTTTCCGTTGTGATGTTTTTGCGTCTCACATCGTAACCGAAAGTTTGAGTTGTGTGATGCAAAAGCAGTGGATGCATAGGCATCTTTTTACAACGATCGAAGGGTGTCAGCTCCACTCAAGCACCCCGATCCTCATCAGTCGTTCACCACGTTGCGGGATGTACTGGCGTTCAACGTCAGGCGACTGAGGGTGCGAGGTGGGCTGTCGCAGGAAAGCTTGGCGTTTGCCGCCGACGTGGATCGAACCTTCGTGAGTCAGATCGAACGTTCCAGAATAAATGTCTCTATTGATAACATTGAGAAACTGGCTATCGCATTGAATGCGGAACCTTGCTTGTTATTCGAGCGTCCTGTGAAGTAGCAAACTAAGAGCGGCTTAACAATACCTATCATCGCAGTGAGCGGGTAATGCGTTCGACGTCGCATGAGCAGGAAGAAAGAGATCAATTCAGCGCTTTGGAAGCGTCTGCAGCCACTGTCGCCGGTAGTGAAGCCCTCACTTCAGGGAGGACGTCCCCGCCTGGATGACGAGCTTGCGCTCAACGGCATTCTCTTCGTGCTGCGCACAGGTATCGCTTGGGAGGATTTGCCGCAGGAGCTGGGCTTTGGCAGCGGCATGACCTGCTGGCGCCGGCTGCGTGAATGGCAGGCCGCGGGGGTGTGGCACCAGCTGCACCTGATGCTGCTGGCTGAGCTGCGAGGCGCAGGGCGCCTTGACTTCAGCCGTGCGAGCATCGATGGGGCCAGCGTGCCCAGCCCCCGGGGGGCCCGCACACGGGTCCCAACCCCACCGACCGGGGCAAGCTCGGCAGCAAACGCCACCTCGTGACCGACTGAGCGGGTATCCCGCTGGCGTTCTGCGTCACAGGCGCTAATCGGCATGACTCGGTGGTTTTCGAGGAGCTCATCGACGATTTGCCTGCTGTTGGGGGCCTGCCAAGCCGGCCACGGCGTTGGCCTGAGCGGCTGCACGCGGACAAGGGCTACGACTTCGACCGTTGTCGCGACCATCTCAAGCGTCGTGGCATTCAGGACCGCATCGCCCGCCGGGGCATCGAGCGCAATGACCGCCTCGGGCGTCATCGCTGGGTGGTGGAGCGAACGCACGCCTGGCTGGCAGCATTCGGCAAACTGCGAGTGCGCTTCGAGCGCAGTATCCAGACTCATCTTGCATTGCTCAGCTTGGCTTGCAGTGTCATCTGCGTCCGCTCATTGCCCCAGTTTTGTTAGCAAATCTAAGCAGTCAATGCTGTGCTCTAGTTTGCTATCAGGATATTGCTGAAGAAGAAACTGCAACAGGGTGAACGATCAAGAATTTTCCGAACCCTTTGGAATATCTTTGAGCCGATTGATTATGTGGTTTATCAACAAGAAGTTTGGCGTATACATCGATTCGGTAGCCGTCCTGCGAAGCCACCGGTGGTGCCTGATAGGTCTTACAGGAGGCAGTTTTCTAACGATTGACAGACTCTTCGATGCACGCTCACCCGAGCCGACATCGTGTGCGTCATTGAAGTCGTTAGATACGGCAGGCAAATGTCGTGCTTTTCGGCAAGTATCGATTACTGCGCTGAAAGGCCTGCACGCTTCATCATCGCTTCGGTCAGCGCCATCTCATCAAGAAAGCCGCGACTGTAGGCTTCCGGCGCCAGAGGTGTGATCTGGCCTCCAGCGTTGATCAGGCCGGTTCTGACAGACGGTTGTTTCAAAGCTTGCTCAAAAGCGCTTTGGATCCGCATGGCGATGGCATCGGGCGTCCCGGCCGGTACCGAGATGCCCCCCCAGGACGTGAGTTCAACCCCAGACAGCCCGAGCTCCGCAAATGTGGGTACGTTGGGGAGTTGCGAATTGCGGGTGCTGCCCGCGATGGCCAGAGCCTTCAGGTTGCCAGAGACGATCTGGGGATATGCAACGCTGAGAATAGGCATGCCGAATGCCACTTGGTTGCCAAGCACCGCATTGACCAGTTCAGAAGCGCCCTTGTATGGCACATGGGTGGCACGCACATGGGCGGAGCTCAGCATCAGTTCCACGCCCATGTGCGACGGTGTCCCGACGCCGCCAGAGGAATAATCAAGTTTGCCCGGCTGCGCTTTCGCTCGGGCGATCAACTCATCGAGGCTGTTGATGCCTGAGGCTGCATTGACGATCAGCGCAACGTCAGCGGACGTCGTGCGCATGATGTGGCGAAAGTCTTTCATGGCGTCGTAACCGGGTACCTTGTACATCCGCATGTTCGCTGCCATCGGTGCAGAGGAGTACACCCACGTATAACCGTCAGGCGCAGCCTTGGCCGCGATCCTTGCACCGATGTTGCCGGCTGCACCTGCGCGGTTGTCGATGATCACTGGCTGCCCGAGGATGGGTGAAACACCCTCCGCCAACACCCGGGCGGTGGTATCTGGCGATGTTCCCGCCAAGAACGGGACGATCCATTTGATCGGCCGTTCGGGCCAGGTTTCGGCGGCGAAGGAAGTGGTTGGCAGCAGTGCGCATGCCATGGCGCTTCCGAGCAGTTGGCGTCGATTGAGATGGCTCATTCTTGTCTCTTTTTGTTTGTTGCGGTCGTTTGGCTGCGTGTCTTCAGCGCAGGTCGCCAAGCAGTTCTCTGGCAATGGTGTTGCGTTGGATCTCGCTCGTTCCGGTGACGATGCGGTACATCCGCAGCATTCGAAACAAGAACTCCACGCGAGCGCCTTGAACGATGCCTTCACCGCCGTGGATCTGGACTGCCCGATCGGCGATCTGGAAAGCCTTCTCCGAACAGAACAGCTTGGTCATCGAGGCTTCCGCGCGGGCTTCACTGCCAGCATCGATCTGGCGTGCCGTTGCCAGCATCAGTCCGCGTGCGGCGGCGAGGTCGGTCGCCATGTCGGCAAGCATGTGCTGGATGGCTTGAAACTGGCCAATCGCACGTCCAAACTGTCGCCGGTGCAGTGCATGGTCGCGTGCGTCGCGCAAAGCAACGGTGGCCATGCCGACCATCGCCGGGCAGTGCAAGAGTCGGTTGACCGTGATGCGTCCCAGCGCCAGCGCCAGACCGCGACCGAGCTCGCCGATCAGGTTGGCCGCTGGCACCCGACAGCCTTCCAACACAATATCGCCCGTGCTGGTCTGGCCAGCCATGGTCTTGTAACCCGACTCGACCCGCACGCCTGCCCCCTTCAGGTCGACGAAGAACGCCGAAACTTCACGAACTTGCGGATCTTCCGACGTTGACGCCATCAGCACGGCGAAGTCGGCAAAGGGCGAGCCGGAGATGTAGCGTTTGCGGCCAGTGATGATGTATTCATCGCCTTCGCGCACGGCACGCGTTTGGATCGCGCCGGCATCCGACCCGGCTTCAGCCTCGGTCATCGCAAAACAGATTGCCTTCTGGGCTTGGGCCACCGGCAAGATGAAGCGCTCCATCTGATAGGGCGAAGCTTTGCGGGCCAAAGCGCCGACTCGCGGTGGTCCACTGAGTTCGCCAAGCACATGTGGCGCCAAGGGCGAGCCGCTTGCGTAGATCGCTTCCTTCACCAGCACATGGTCGAGCAGCGAGAGGCCTAAGCCGCCCATTTCGACTGGTAGCGTCATGCCATAGAAGCCCAGTGCATGAGACCGCTTCCACACGCGCGATAGCGTGGCGCGATCCACACTGTGCTCATGGTCGATGGACTCCTTGCGCACGGTATCAGCGAGCTCACCATGCAGGAAGGCTTCGAGCCGCGTGATGAGCTCAGCGGCTTGCGAAGATCCTTCGAAAGGCCGATTGAACAGCATGGCAGGACGGGTGATGGATGTTTCGCTCATCTGGCTTCCTTCAGTTGACCATGCGCTCATGACCGCTCCAGTAGAGGCTCTGGATCGCCTTGCGTGCCACCTTGCCGTTGGCGTTTTTGGGTAGTGCGTTGACAAACTCGATGTGCCGTGGTCGCTTGAAGCCACCTAGCCGCGTTGCGCAAAAGGCATCAATGGCGCGGCTGTCAACAGCTGCGCCAGGCTTAAGCACCACATGGGCCGCCACGGCTTCGCCCCATTTGTCGTCGGGGATCGCGAAGACGCAGGCGTCGGCGATATCGTCGTGCTGATAGAGCACAGCCTCGACTTCCGATGGGTAGACGTTGAAGCCGCCGCTGATCACCATGTCTTTCTTGCGGTCGACGATGTAGACAAAGCCTTCATCGTCCACGCGAGCGAGGTCGCCGGTGTGGTAGCGACCCTCCTTGAGGACCTCGGCCGTAAGCTCTGGCGCGCGCCAGTAGCCGGCGAAGACGTCCGGTCCGCCAACGACGATCTCGCCGATCTCGCCAGTACCGACGGGCTGGCCAGCGTCGTCGATGACCTGGACATCCGATTCCAAATACGGCCGTCCGCAAGAAGCAAGGCGTTCAGGCCGAGCGGCGCGTGCGAATAGGTGGTCTTCTACCGTCAGTCCGCAGACACCCGACGTGGTCTCACCGGCGCCATACCCCTGCGAGAGCACTGGTCCGAACACGTCCATTGCACGCAGGATGCGCGCGGGCGCCATCGGTGCTGCCCCATACCCCAGGCGCTCGAGGTCGGGAAGGGGACGGTAGCGGCCATCGAGCTCTGCCAGCAGCATCCCAATCATGGTCGGCACCATAAAGGTGTGCGTGACCCGCTCGGCCTTCATGTCAGCCAAGAAACGCCCGGGCTCGAAGCTTGAGAAGAGCCGGATCGTCACGCCGCTGCACAGTGCTGGCACGAGTTGCATCCCCGATGCGTGCGTGACTGGCCCGACGAGGCCGAGGATGTGCCCAGTCTGCATGTGTTCGGGACGCGTGAGGAACTTTCGCAGTTGAGCAAGACGGTTGCCGAAGGTCTGCATCGCAGCCTTCAACACGCCCGACGAGCCGGAGGTGTAGTGCAGCACGGCAACCTCGTCCGCATCGACTGCCGCGCAGACAAATTGATCGCTGGCTTGCGCCAGAGCGCGCTCGTAGCCGTCTTCGGCATCGTCATCCACACCGATCAGCAACAGACGTGGAATGAGGCCCTTCACGTGCGGGCGAAAGGACTCGGCACGCTCGGCAGTGGTCACAATCACTGTCGCCTCGCTGTTGGCCACGATGTCGCCGACTTCGGTTGGTGACAGGCGCGCGTTGTAGGGTGCCTTGATCAACGCCGCCTTGTAGCAAGCCAGTTCAACCTCGACGATTTCCACGCAGTTGGGCAAGTAGATGCCTACGCGATCGCCGCGTTGTAGCCCAACGGCCAGCAGTGCGTTAGCCAAACGGTTGGAGCGTTGCTCCAGTTGGGCATAAGTGACGCTGCGCTCGGGACTGTAAACGGCTGTCCGGTGGGCAAAAGCACGCGCGCTGCGCGAGACGAGTTCGCTGACATTGGCGATTCGTGTGGAAGATGCTGTCATGTTGTCTCCTGGTGGCCAGTCGGCGCTGTGCTCGCTGGCCAACTCACTGTCACAGAAGCACGCGCATGTCGGAAATACCGATTACTGATCCTGCTCCATCAACGAAAGTGATGGATTCGTCACTTGATGGTCTCTGCTGCGATGGGATCAGCTGTCGGCGCTCAGCGATTCCGCCGCCCAGTAGCCTTTACCGATGAGCTCTGTCACGGTCTGCTGCAGCGTGGCGATCACGATCTGTGTCGCAGCGTCGGCGGGTCGATCGGCTGGGATGGCAAGCTGGTAGCTGCGCTGCAGCAGCGGTTTGACAATGCGGGCGATCACCCAGTCTTCGCCGATCAGATGCGGCATGTCTGACAGCGTGCAGGCCGGCGTGAAGGTGAAGCCCGCACCGCACATGTACAACGAGCGAATCACCCGGGCGGAATCATGTTCATGCACCACGTTCAGTGCCAGGTGCCGTTCCGCTGCAGCCTCTTCGACCGTTTGGCGGATCGAAAATCGTCGCGATTGCAGTACGAGTGGCAGCGCCGCTGCGTGCCGGAACTCAATGTCGAACGCAGGAACGCGGCCGCTTGCACGACGCCGCGATGGGCGCAGCAAGGGTTCGACCTGTCCGTCCGTGTCGCGACCACAGACGTAGATCGACTCGCGCGCCAACGGCTGGCACAGCAGCCCCTCGACCTGCGGCGTATTGACGAGGATGCCCACGTCGGCACGGCGATCGAGCATCGCCTTGCGGACCATCAGGCTGAGGTCGTCGATCACGAACACGCGGATGCGCGGATGCTCGCTTTTGAGCCGCGCCAGTGTCGGGCCCATCAGTAAGGCAACGAGCAGGAAAGGCATTGCCACGGTAACGGAGCCCTCTGGTCCCTGAGGTAGCCGCTGCATGCGCTCGCGCATCGCATCGGCGTCGGACAGTAGTCGGCGGGCATCGTCGTAGAGTTGCAGCCCGGCCTGGGTGGGCGAGACGCCTGCATGCGACCGCTCGAACAGTCGCGCGCCGAGCTCACTTTCGAGCTTCTTGATCTGAGCGGTGAGCGCTGGCTGAGCTACGAAGAGTGATCCTGCTGCGCGTGACAAGCTTCCGGCCTCGAGCACGGCGATAAAGTAACGGAGGGTGCGCAGTTCCATACCGCACTGTAGGGGAGGTGCGCTTGTGGCAACGATATCGCTGTCTGAAAAGGTCAGCTCATACGATTGACTGATTGATTTGGCGTTGTTGCATAACTCCTCATCGAGGCCCCTGCTGAGGGTGTAATCTTGGTAGCCTGAGGTGATGAGCAAACCCCCTCGGGCGAGATACCGCACAACGAACTGGCCTTCGTACAACGCCTTACTCAGGCGCCGCGGCTCGCTGATGATCTGGCTCGATCCCGACCTCCAGTGGCAGGCTGTGCCTAGTGGCCGCACTGGCCGACCTGCGGTCTTCAGCGACGCGGCCATCCAGTTCTGCCTGACATTGAAGTGCATGTTGGGCTTGAGGCAGGCCACCGGCCTGGCCGAAAATCTGCTCAAGCTGGCCCAGTTGGACTGGAACGTGCCTGACTACAGCACCTTGTCACGACGCCAGAAGACACTGAGCGTGGCCATTACGGCACGCCCGAGCCAAGGTGGTTTGCATCTACTGGTCGACAGCACGGGTGTGAAGATGCTGGGCGAAGGGGAATGGAAGATCAGAAAGCACGGTGCCGACTTGCCGATCGCCAGTGGCGCAAGGTGCACTTGGGCGTGGATGCTCAGACTCTGAAGATCCGGGCCATCGAGGTCACCGACAACGCCATCGGGGACGCGCCGATGCTGCCTCAGTTGCTCGCTCAGATTCCACAGGATGAACTACTCCACTCGGTCAGCTCTGAAGGTGCCTATGACACCAGGGCCTGTCACGAGGCCGTTGCTTACCGACACGCCATAGCCATCATCCCAACGCACAAAAACGCCAAGCCCTGGGCCCAGAGCCGGGCAGGAGCTCGAGCAAGAAATGAGATCTTGAGAGCAACCCGGGAACTGGGGCGCTCGATCTGGAAGAAATGGAGCGGCTATCACCGACTCAGCTTGGTGGAGACCAAGATGGGCTGCTTCAAAAGACTGGGTGAACGGGTAATGGCGCGGGACTTCGAACGTCAGGTCACCGAGTTGCAAGTCCGGGTCTCGATCCTTAACCGGTTTACCCAGTCGGGCACGCCCGAGACAGTGTGCATGGCGTAACTCCGTCTGGGGTAAGGGGCACTGCAGCCTAAATCTGGTTTATGCAACTGCGCCCATTTGAGGTAATAGTGAGTCAGCGAGATGTGAGCTATCAACATAAGAAAGTGTTGACAAGATTGCTACACATGGAAAGAAAGGCCTTAAACGAAAATTAACGAAGGCGCAAATCGCAAATCGCAAATCCAAGAGAATCACACGACGGGGACGCTTGGACCGGTCTTGCGGCTTGCCCGCCAGCATCGATTCGGTCACGGTGCGCGTTCAAGCGTTGGTCGACCTTGACATCGCATCAACAGCACACAGCCGCCACAGTCGCAACGCCATGTGGATCTCCAGCGCCCGGCTGGCGTTGCTGCCCCAGTGGCCCAGCAGGGCCTCGATGGTTGCCAAGCGCTGGCGCACGGTGTTGACGTGGATGCCCAGGCGCTTGGCGGTGACAGTGGCGTTCTGCTGGCCGTCGAGGTAGGCCAGCAGCGTGGCGGTGAGGTCCGATCCACGGCGGGCGTCGTGCGCGGTGACGGCGCCGATGGTGGCGTCGAGGAAGGCGCCTAGGCTGGCGCGGTCGTGGGTCTCGAACAGTACCGAGTAGAGTGCCATCTCGTTTTGCGCCACGATGCCCGCGCGCATGCCCAGCCGGCCGAGCACCGACAGCCCGCGCCGCGCGGCTGCGTAGAGCGCGGGGATCTCCTCTTGTGTCGACACGGGGCGTGACAGCATGCCCCGGAAGGCCTGCCCCAGTTCGCGTCGGGCGAAGGCGTCGAACTTCCCGGCCACGTCCTGCGCCAGCGTGGCACCGCACACCAGCACCAGCGCGCCGTCGACCTCGTCGAGCACCCGTTCGCCTAAGGCGGCGTTGGCGCGCAGCCGGCGCGACCAGAAGCCAGTGCGCGTCGCCTGCTCGAGCTCGACGACGAGCAGGCACAGCGGCTGCGCGAGGTCAAGGCCGAAGCGCACGGCATGCGCGCGCGTGAGCGTCGGCTCGCCTTGGCGCGGGGCGATGAGCGTGCGCAGCAGCGCGGCCACGTCGCGGCTCTGCTCGGCCTCGACGCGCTCTTGCGACAGCAGCACCACGCCGACGATGCTCGCGCTGCGCTCGAAGGTGCGCAGCGCGATGCCGTGCAGGTCGTCGCGCCGGAACAGCAGCACGGCGCCGAGCACGTCGCTGCCGCCGATCACGGCGATCGCGCGGCACAGTTCGTCGCCGTGTCGGTAGGCCGGGACGGAGCGGCCGGCCTTGCGGCTCTCGCGCAGGGCGCCGTTCAACGCCGCGCTGTGTTCGCCGCTGGGTGAGTAGGCCCCCGCGGCCGTGCCGGTGTGGTCCGGCGCGCTCGCGCGGCCTATGACCTGGCCGGACTCGTCGAGCACCCGCACGTCGCCGCCGGACTGCCGGGCGATCGCCTCGCACATCGCCTGCAGCGACGCCCCCCGGGCCAGTAGCGACGTCAGCTGCTCGTGGGCCTCGGCCGCGCCCTGGGCGTCGCGCGCGTGGCACTCGAGCTCGGCGCGCGCGTGGTCGGCTTTCTCCAGCGCGGCGCGCGCCTCCTCGAACGCCTTAGCGTTGTGGATCGCCAGCGCCGCGTGCGTGGCCAGCGTGCACAGGATCGACACGTTGAGCGCGGTGTGCGTGCGGTGGTAGCGGTCGGCCACGAACAACAGGCCAATCACTTCGTCCTCGCAGATCAGCGGCGCGCCCACGAGCGCGGCCACGCCCTCGTCGCGGAAGGTGTCGTCCAGCGCGGGGTCATGCGCGAAGCGCGTGTCGTGCAGGTAGTCGGGCGTGGAGAAGGGCAGACGCGTGGACATCACGACGCCCGCCACGCCCAGGGTGCGCCCGGCCGTCATGCGCACGGTACGCTGCGAGATGGCGCCGTCGGTCACCACCACCTGGAACTCGCCGGTCGCTGCGTCCACCACCGTGAGCCAGCACAGGTGCGAGCCCATCAGGTTGCGGGCGCGGTTGACGATCGCCTTGAGCAGACCCTGCAGGTCGAGCCGGCCCGACAGGTCCTGCGCCGACTCGATCACCGCCAGCATGCCGCGCTCGCGCTGCTCGTGCAGCTCGATGCGGTTGCGCAGCGCCATCGCCATGCGCACCCGCTCGACGCGGCCCGACTTGTCCGGCGCACCGTCGGGCAGGGCCTCAACCTGCGTCAAGAGACGTGCGAACTCATCGGCCGAGGCGCCGCGATGCAGCAGGTCGACGAGAGTGCCGGCGATGTCGTCGGACGCGGCGGTAATCGGCGATGGCGGAGAACGCATCGGGGTTCGGGTCGGGGAGGGCATGGTCGGGAAAGGTAGCAGACACGGAGTCACCTCACATCGCGGACCCCTTCTGAGTGTGGGCAGCGTACATAGGCACGGCTCCCGGTCGCCGGGACACTCGATGCCAACGCAACACCCCACGGGTCGAACCCCTCCCCATGAGCTCCATCATCGAATCATTGCGGCCTGCGCCCGGACTGCGCGTGCTAGTCACCGCCGGCGGCTCGGGCATCGGCGCTGCCATTGCACGCGCCTTCTGCGAAACCGGCGCGCGCGTCCATGTCTGCGACATTGATCGCGCGGCACTCGACCGCCTGGGCGCCGAGGTGCCCGAGATCACCACGAGCATGGCAGACGCCTCGTCCTCCGCCGACGTCGACATGGTGTTCGAGGACATGCACGGCGCGCTCGGCGGCCTGGACGTGCTGGTGAACAACGTCGGCATCGCCGGCCCCACCGGCGCCATCCAGGACATGTCCTCCGGCGACTGGGAGCGCACGGTCGCAGTCAACCTCCACAGCCAGTTCTTGTTCGCGCGGCGCGCGGTGCCGATGCTCCAGGCGTCGACCCGCAACCCCTCGCTCATCACGATGAGCTCGGTGGCCGGCCGCCTCGGCTACGCCTACCGCACACCCTACGCGGCGACTAAGTGGGCCATCGTCGGCCTGATGAAGTCGCTGGCCATCGAGCTCGGCCCGAGCGGCGTGCGCGTCAACGCCATCCTGCCCGGTACGGTGGAAGGCGAGCGCATGGACGGCGTGATCGGCGCGCGCGCGGCCGCCACTGGCGTGTCCTTCGACGCCATGCGCGCGGACTACCTGCGCAAGATTTCTCTGCGCCGCATGGTCACGCTCGACGACGTCGCCGCCATGGCGCTGTTCCTGTCATCGCCGGCCGCGCGCAACGTGACCGGCCAGGCGATCAGCGTGGACGGGAACCTCGAACACCTCTGAGACCGCACTTTCCCCACCGACTTTCCAGACCTTCCAGAACAAGGAGACATCCATGAAGCAACGCGACACCTCTTCCCGCAACCGTCTCACCCACCTCGCCGTCGCCCCGGTAATGGGCCTGCTCGTGTGCGGCGCCGCCGCGGCCGCGCCGGTGAAGATCGGCGTGCTCGAGACCCTCTCGGGCCCGCAGGCGTCGTCGGGCCAGGCCTACCGCACGGCGGTGCGCTATGCCATCGACCAGATCAACGCGGCCGGCGGCTGGAACGGCGAGTCCGTGCAGCTACTGGAGTACGACAACCAGGGCGGTCCGGCCGGCGCGGCCGACAAGCTCAAGGCCGCGGCGGCCGACGGCGTGCACATGGTGGTGCAGGGCGCCTCGTCGGCCATCGGTGGGCAGATCACCGAGGACGTGCGCAAGCACAACCTGCGCAATCCCGGCCGCGAGATTGTCTACATCAACGTCGGCGCTGAGGCGCTGGAACTGACCGGCGAGAAGTGCAACTTCCACCACTTCCGCTTCAGCGGCGACGCCCAGTTGCGCACCAAGGCACTGGTCAACGCCATGAAGCAGGCCGGTGCCCTGGGCACGCGGGTCTATTCGATCAACCAGAACTACTCTTGGGGCCAGGACATGGAGCGCGCCATCGCCGACAACGCGGCGGCCGGCGGCTACCAGGTGGTCGAGAAGACCCTGCACGACGTCAACAAGGTGCAGGATTTCGCGCCCTACGTGGTCAAGATAGCCGCCACCAAGGCCGATTCAGTGCTCACGGGCAACTGGTCCAACGACCTGCTGCTGCTGATGAAGGCGTCGAAGTCGGCCGGCCTGAAGGTGCGTTTCGGCACGGTGTTCCTCGACCAGCCGGGCAATCTGGCCAACGCCGGCGACTTGGCTATCGGACACTTCGTGGTCCACACCTTCAACGCCGAGGCCGGCGGCGCCGAGGGCGAACGCTTCGTGAACGAGTACAAGGCCAGGACCGGCCACGCGCCCGCGTTCATCGAGCCGCAGACCGTCTTCGGCATGGCGATGGTGGCCGACGCGCTCAAGCGCACGCCAGCCGAGGGCGGCAAGCTCAACGTCAACGCGTTCGCCAAGGCGCTGGAGACCGCGAAGGTCACCTCGCCAATGGGCCAGATGAGCATGCGCGCGGCCGACCACCAAGTGCAGATGCCGATGGTCGTCTCCACCGTGGCGAAGGACGCGCGCTACAAGGCCGACGAGACCGACATGGGCTTCAAGCCGGTCAAGCGCTTCACGGCGACCGAGGCCTCGATCCCGGCGCAGTCCAACTGCGCCATGAAGCGACCGGGCTGAGCGGCGGGAGAGCGGCCATGGACCAGTTCCTCGTCTCGCTCATGAACGGCGTCGTCTACGGATTGCTGCTGTTCATGGTGTCCGCCGGGCTCACGCTCATCTTCGGAATGATGGGCGTGCTCAACTTTGCGCACGCATCGTTCTACATGCTGGGCGCCTACTTTGCCTACACGCTCCAGGGCGCGATCGGTTTCTGGGCCGCGATCGTCGTATCGCCGGTCCTGGTTGGGCTGGTGGGCGTGGGGGTGGAGCGCTTCTTCCTGCGGCGCGTGCATCAGTACGGTCACGCGCACGAGTTGCTGCTGACCTTCGGGCTGTCGTTCATCGTCGCTGAGTCGATCAAGCTGTTCTTCGGCAACTACCCGGTCGACTACCGCATTCCGGCGGCGCTCGACGTGTCGGCCTTCACCATTGGCGGCGCGCAGTACCCGGTCTACCGGCTGCTCATGGGTGGCATCGCCATCGCGATGTTCGTGGTCATCTACGTGCTGCTCACGCGCACCCGGGTCGGCATCGTGGTGCGCTCGGCGATCCACAAGCCGCGCATGGCCGAGGCCCTGGGGCACAACGTGCCGCTGGTGTTCATGGGCGTGTTCGGCGTCGGCGCGGCGCTGGCGGGCCTGGCCGGCGCAGTGGCCGGGGCCTTCTACACGACCAACCCCAACATGGCGCTCGAACTGGGCGTGATGGTGTTCGTGGTGGTGGTGGTGGGTGGGCTCGGCTCGCTGGGCGGGGCGATGCTTGCCTCGCTGCTGATCGGCGTCGTCACCTCGCTGGCGGTGGGCATCGACCGCAGTCTGGCCGACCTGTTGGCCTTGGTGGGCGTGGGCGACTGGGCCCAGGGCGTTGGCGGGCTGATGACGCTGAAGATTTCCAGCCTGTCGGCCACCATTCCATTCGCATTGATGCTGCTGATCCTGCTGGTGCGTCCGGGCGGGCTCATGGGCGAGAAGGGCTGACGCCATGACCATGAAGACCACCCTGTCCATCGTCGCGGCCGGCGTCGCGCTGCTGCTCGCCGCGCCGGTGCTGCTGTCGCAGGGCCTGCTCAACGCGGCCGTGCAGATGCTCATCGCCGCGCTGTTCGCCAGCGCCTATAACGTGCTTTGCGGCCAGGCCGGCATGCTGTCCTTCGGCCACGCGGCCTACTTCGGCGTCGGCGCCTTCGCCACCGTGCACGCCATGAACGCGGTGGGCGGCGCGGGGCTGCTGCCCACGCCGCTGCTGCCGCTGGTCGGTGCCGGCCTCGGGCTGGTGTTTGGCGGCGTCGCCGGCTGGTTCGCGACGAAGCGCACCGGCACCTACTTCGCCATGATCACGCTGGCCATCGCCGAGCTGGTGCATTCGCTCGCGCCGCACCTCAAGGGGCTGTTCGGCGGCGAGGCCGGTGTCTCGAGCATGCGCATGCCGGCCTGGGGGTTCGATTTCGGCTCGACCACGCAGGTGTACTACTTGGTGCTGGGCTGGACGCTGCTGTGCGTGGGATTGCTCTACCTCTACACCCGCACCCCGCTCGGGCGCCTGACCTGCGGCCTGCGCGAGAACAGCCAGCGCCTGCGCTTCCTGGGCTACGACGTACACGGCCTGGGCGTGGCGGTGTTCGCGATCTCGGCCATGTTCTCCGGCGTCGCCGGCGCGCTGCAGGTGCTGTCCAACGAGTCGGCGAACTACGTGGTGTTTGACCCGGCCCTGTCGGCGTCGGTGATCCTGAACTGCTTCATCGGCGGCGTCAGCGTGTTCCTCGGCCCAGCCTTGGGCGCTGCGCTCATGACCTTCTTCGGCTATGCGATGTCGGACCTGACGCGGTCGTGGCTGCTCTATCAAGGCATCCTGTTCGTGCTGGTGATGCTGTTCATGCCCGCCGGCCTGGCGGGGCTGCCCGGCACTCTGGGCCGACTCCGCCGGCGCTTCGGCCTGGCGCGGCTGCTGCCGTTGGTGCTGCTGTCCGTAGGCGCGGCATCGCTGCTGAGCCTGGGCGGCACGTTCGCCGTCGAATTGCTCCAGCGCGTGTTCTCGCAGGACTACCGCGCCGCTGTGCAGATGAACCCGGGCGTCGCCTGGCCGGACGTGACGCTGCTGTCGCGCGCCTGGTCGCCCGGCTCGCCGGCCACCTGGGCGGTGCCCGCCGCGCTGTTCGCCGTCGGCCTGGCGCTCGTGTGGTTCGCCCGCCGCCTGCACCGGGCGCTGGAGGAGGGCGAGTCGGCGCCTCCGTCCGTCGCCTCCGCCTCCGCCTCCGCTACCGTCGTCAACGTACCCGTCACCCGGAGCCTCGCATGACCGAACCCGTCCTCCGCATCCGCGGCCTGCGCAAGTCGTTCGGGCCGACCGAGATCATGCGCGGCGTCGACCTCGATCTAGTGAATGCCGAGCGTCACGCGCTCATCGGCCCCAACGGCGCGGGCAAGTCCACGCTGTTCCACCTGCTCTCGGGCCACCTGGCGCCGAGCGCCGGCGAGATCGTCTTCGACGGCCGGTCGATCGGCGGGCGCACGCCGCAGGCGATCAACCGGCTCGGCCTGGCGCGCTCGTTCCAGATCACCAACGTGTTCCCAAAGCTGAGCGTGTTCGAGAACATCCGCCTGGCCGTCATGCGCGTGCACGGCCTGCAGTATTCGTTCTGGAAGTTCATCGACAACGACCGCGTCATCCGTCGAGAGACCGAGCGTCTGTTAGAACTGGTTCGCCTGACGGCGCGCGCTGCTACGCTGGCCGGCGAGATGGCGTATTCCGAGCAGCGCTCGCTGGAGATCGCCATGACGCTTGCCTCCGACCCTCGGCTAATCCTGCTGGACGAGCCGATGGCCGGCATGGCCACGGAGGAGACGCACTACACGGCACAGCTGATCCGCGAGGTCACGAAAGGCCGCACATTGATGATCGTCGAGCACGACATGGACGTCGTGTTCTCGCTGAGCGACCGCATCAGCGTGCTGGTCTACGGCCAGGTGATCGCCACCGGCACGCCCGACGAGATCCGCAACGACGCCCGCGTCAAGGAAGCCTACCTGGGCGAGGAGGCGCACGCATGAACGCCACCGCCACCGCCACCGCCACCGCCACCGCCACCGCCGCCGCCGCCGCCGCCGCCGCCGCCGACCGCCTGCTCGACGTCGCCGAGCTGCACGCCCACTACGGCAAGAGCCACATCTTGCACGGTGTCAACCTGCGGGTTGCGCGCAACGAGGTGGTCAGCCTGCTGGGACGCAACGGCTCCGGCCGCTCGACCACCATGAAGGCGATCATGGGCCTGGTAGCGCCCTCGTCGGGCCACGTCCGGCTGCAGGGCCGCGAGTTGGCCGGCGAGCGGCCCTACGCAATCTGCCGCGCCGGCATCGCCTACGTGCCCGAGGAGCGCGAGGTGTTCGCCAACCTCACGGTCGACGAGAACCTGCGCATGGGCGAGCAGGCCGCGCCGGCGGGCACGCACCGCTGGAGCGTGGCCGACATGTTCGACTACTTCCCGCGCCTGAAGGAGCGGCGCAACACGCGCGCGGGCAGCATGTCCGGCGGCGAGCAGCAGATGCTCACGATGTGCCGCTCGCTGCTGGGCAATCCGCGCGTGATGCTGATCGACGAGCCCACTGAGGGCCTGGCACCCAAGATCGTGGCGCAGGTCGGCGAGTGCATCCGCGACATGCACCGCAAGGGCGTGTCGGTGCTGCTGGTCGAGCAGAAGCTCGCCATCGCGCTGAAGGTCTCCACCCGCGTGTGCGTGATGGGCCACGGCCGCATCGTGTTCGAGGGCACGCCGCAGGAACTGACCGCCGACGAGGCCCTCGTCGCGCAATGGCTGGCCGTCTGAGCCGGCGTCTCCCTCTCCATCCATTTCTCTCTTTTCCATCGAAAGCCGACATGGCAACCACGAAGCCACACGACAAGGTCATCATCTCCTGCGCGGTCACGGGATCGGTCCATACGCCGACCATGTCCGAGTACCTCGCGCTCACGCCCGACCAGATCGCCGAGCAGTCCATCGAGGCCGCCAAGGCCGGCGCGGCGATCCTGCATCTGCACGCGCGCGATCCGGCGGACGGCCGGCCCTCGTCCGACCCGGCGGTGTTCGATCGCTTCGTACCGCGCATCTGCGAGGCCACCGACGCCGTCATCAACATCACCACCGGCGGCAGCACGCGCATGACGCTGGAAGAGCGCCTGGCCTACCCGCTGAAGGCCAAGCCCGAGATGTGTTCGCTCAACATGGGCTCGATGAACTTCTCCATCCACCCGGCGGCGCGGCGCATCTCCGAGTGGAAACATGACTGGGAGCAGCCCTACGTAGAGGGCATGGAGGACCTGATCTTCCGCAACACCTTCCGCGACATCAAACACATCCTGAAGGTGCTGGGCGAGGACTGCGGCACGCGCTTCGAGTTCGAGTGCTACGACGTCGGCCATCTCTACAACCTGGCGCATTTCGTCGACGAGGGCCTGATCCAGGGGCCGCTCTTCATCCAGAGCATCTACGGCATCCTCGGCGGCCTTGGCCCCGATCCGGAGAACTTGGTGACCATGCGGGCGACAGCGGACCGGCTGTTCGGCCGCGACGGCTACCGCTTCTCCATCCTGGGCGCCGGCCGCCACCAGATGCCGCTGCTGACCATGGGCGCGGTGATGGGCGGCAACGTGCGGGTCGGGCTCGAGGATAGCCTGTATCTGGGCAAGGGCCAGCTGGCGAAATCCTGCGCCGAACAGGTGCTGAAGATCCGCCGCATCCTGGAGGAACTGTCGCTGGAGATCGCAACGCCCGACGAGGCGCGTGCCATGCTCGGCCTTAAGGGACGAGACGCCGTCGCGTTCTGAAGGCGGGAGATCGACATGCACGGATTCCTCGAAGGACGCGTCGCCATCGTCACCGGAGCCGGCAGCGGCCTGGGCCGGGCGCATGCGCTGGCGCTGGCGAGCCACGGCGCGCGCGCGGTGGTCAACGACATTGCGGGCACGCACGCCGGATCGCCCGCGAGGGCGGTGGTCGACGAGATCGTCCGCGCGGGCGGTAATGCTCTCGCCAACGGCGGCGACGTCACCAATTTCGCGCAGATGCAGGCGATGGTGGCCAGCGCCATCGACCAGTGGGGCCACGTCGACATCCTGGTGAACAACGCCGGCGTACTGCGCGATCGCAGCTTCTCCAAGCTGTCGCTGGATGACTTCCGTCTGGTCATGGACGTGCATGTCATGGGCGCGGTCCATTGCACCAAGGCGGTCTGGGACCACATGCGCGAGCGCAGGCACGGTCGCATCGTGATGACGTCGTCGTCGTCGGGCCTGCACGGCAACTTCGGCCAGTCGAACTACAGCGCTGCGAAGATGGCGTTGGTGGGCCTGATGCAGACGCTGGCGCTTGAGGGCGAGCGCCATGGCATCCGGGTCAACTGCCTGGCGCCGACAGCGGCCACGGCGATGACCGAAGGCCTGCTCGCGCCCGAGGCGCTGGCGCGGCTGCAGCCGGACGCCGTGAGCCCGGGGCTGGTCGCGCTCGTGGGCGACGATGCTCCGACCCGCACCATCCTGCTGGCCGGCGCGGGCAGCTTCGAGAGCGCCCACATCACGATGACGCGCGGCATCTTCATTGGCGACGACGAGGGTCGGCCGAACGAACACAGCCGCAAAGACGTGGCCACCCAGGTGAGGTCACGGATGCAGGAGATCCACGACCGAACGGACGAGACCGTTCCGGCCACCGGTTTCGAGCAGTACCGGCTCGAACTTGCCAAGGCCGGCATGGACGTGGCGCTGCCGGGTTGAGGCCGGCGGCGCGAGCGGGAAGACGGTTCCATCAATCGCAAGGAGACATTCGCAATGAAGAGCAGCAACTCACGGTTGGCCCTGGCCACCATATCCATCGTGGCGGCGAGCGGTGCGCTGGTCGCGTGCGGCGGCGGCAGCGACAATGACGGCCCCTTGCCCGAGGCCGTGGCGGCGCCGACGCAGCCCGCCACGCCCGCGGCCCCGGCCACGCTCGGCTGCGAGCAATTGGTGGGCATGGCGATCCCGACGTCGTCGATTGGTTTGCCGACATCGGGCGCGACCGTCACGGCCGCGAACTCGGTCGCGGCCAGCGGGTCGGGCGTCACGGCGGTGCCGGCGCATTGCCTGGTTTCGGGCACTATCGCGCCCGTCGATATCCTCGCGCCGGAGATCAAGTTCCAGGTCGGGCTGCCGGCCAACTGGAACCGCAAGGTCGTGATGTTTGGTGGCGGCGGCTTCAACGGCACGATTCCCAGCGTGCGCTCCAACGTACCCAACGGCCCCACCGATCAGGCGACGCCGCTCGGACGCGGCTATGCGACCTTTGCGAGCGACTCTGGCCACCAGGCGCTGCTACTGGGTTCGCAGGACGGCCTGTTCGGCCTGAACGACGAGGCAGTGCGCAACTTCGGCGGCGATGCGCTGAAGAAGACGCGCGACGCGGCCTTCGCGATCATCGCGGCGCGCTATGCTGCAAGCCCTCTCAAGGCGTACTTTGCCGGCGGCTCGACCGGCGGGCGCGAAGCGCTGGCCGCCATCCAGAGATGGCCGGCCGACTGGGATGGCGCCGTCGCTTGGTATCCGGCCTGGAACGACGCCGCCGCGCTGCTGGCCGGCCACCGCGTGAGCCGCGCGCTCGCGCAACCGGGCGCCTACCCCAATCCCGCGAAGCGGCTCGCGCTTTACGACGCGGCGATGGAAAAGTGCGATGTGCTCGACGGCGTCGCCGACGGCCTCATCGCCAACCAAAAGGCTTGCAACGCCGTGTTCGATCCGTCGACCGCCACCCTGCGCGGCATTCCGCTGCGCTGCGCGGGCGGCGCCGACACCGGCGATTCATGCCTGTCCGACGCGCAGATCGGCGCCATGAACCTGGTCAACACGCCAGCCAACTTCCGGTTCTCGCTGGCCAGCGGCGAGACCCAGTACCCCGGCTTCAACATCTGGGGCGCCGACACCGGCATCACCAGTCGCACGTCGCCGCTGCAGCCGACCGTGACCTTTCTCGCCTTCGGCACCGCGCAGCCGGCGCGCGTCATGCCCGCGAACGCGCCCTATATCAGCGTGCTGACCGACCAGTGGTTGAAGTACTCCGTCACGCGCAACCCGCTGTTCGACTCGCTTTCTCTGGACCCGGAGAACCCCGGTCCGTGGGCAGGCCGCATCAGCGCGCTGAGCACGCAGCTGGACACGAGCACCGACATCTCGGCCTTCGCCGCGCGCGGCGGCAAGCTGCTGCTGGCCCACGGCCTGGCCGACGTGCTCGTGAGTTCGAGGGCTACCGAGGAGTACTACCGCCGCCTGCAGGTGGCCATGGGCGCATCGCAGGTCGATTCGTTCGTGCGCTATTACGAGGTCGCCGGGCTGGGCCACGCCGTGAGCAGTGTCTTCAACGCGACGTGGGACTCGCTCACCGCGCTGGATCGCTGGTCGGGCGAAGGCATCGCGCCGGTCAACCAAGTCACGACCGACACGGCGGGCGTGCCCGGGCGCACGCGACCGCTGTGCGACTACCCGCAGCGGCCGCAGTACCGAGGCTCGGGCAGCGTCGATAGCGCGACTTCCTTCCAGTGCGTGTACTAGGCTGAATCTACATTCAGCTCGTAGGCTTTGGGGGGACGAGCGATCGGGCATCCTCTTTACGACCCAGCCGTTATGAACTGAGCCGCGCGCAGTGGGCACGCATCGGGCATCGGCTGCCGTGCTTAAGAGCCTAGTCCAAGTAAAGATTGTGCGAAGACCGCTTCATACGAAGTTCACAAGACCACCGAAAAATGTGGGCATCTTTCTTGCGAAGCTGGTGCTTTCGAGCACCTGCGTTGATGTCTACATGGCCAAACTTAATGCTTCAGTACAAACTTTGACAATTGGCGGATTTCGAGCAGCCGTCACAGACATTACAAGACGGTGCACGAACCAACTGGATGGGTACGTTCATCTGCCAGCAGGCCCAGTTTCAGCGACTTGGAACTTCATGGGCGTTCACAGCGCTGGAGACTCGCGTTTTAACCTCGATATGAGCAAGCCTGAACACCAGGTGCTGCGGAAGCATCCAAGCAGACCAGCGATGAGAGCTTGATGTCTACCCATAAGGCCTGACGAAATAGAGGAGATAGCACTAGACTATTACCTGCTTCTAATTGTCAACACAATGGACAAGAAAAAAGCCCCCGCTGTTGCCAGCGAGGGCAAATCAGCCGCAAGGCAGCGGCCGAGGAGACATCAAGTACTCAGAATTAAATTCTAGACTGCACAAATGCCATTTTTAAGCAAATCCATGCGATGTTATTTCGAGGTTGGCGTTGTCGTTGGCGCTGCCCGAGGAGAAAGGCTTGATGTACCTAATTCCTGTGGTTTGGAGTCTTCCGGACTGAAGAATAAGGCATAAACAAGTGATACAACAAACATCAAAATAACAAGAGTCAAGCTTCCCAAAAGGACATTTTTGTTGACGCGTGGTCTAGTTTGGCGCGGAGGTACGTTTTCGTTCATGACATTTCCTGTGTAGTTGATAACGGACGCTATGCAGGCAAACCCTATGCACACGTCAGACATGATGCTGAGGGCAAGCCACAAAAGGATGTCCTGACGTTGAGTCCACAACGTTCTCACCGCTTTACCTACCCCCTGTAATTGCTCTGTCACGTTTTGCTGTCGTTCACCATGGCTGACCAAAGTCCTAAGGGCAATGTCCTCTCGGCCTCGGAACAGGAGGAGGCCGCAACGTCACGTTCGGAGGCCCCCCGGAGCGACGCCGCACAATCCTGGCTCGCACACGACTGGTTTGCCATGACGCCTTCTTCCGCAGGATGGACAACGAATCGTTTTCTCGCATCCATGGACGTGCATGGCATGGCACGCTGGCTGCCTCACTTGCGTGTTCTAAACTTGCCCGCAGGATATGTGCTTGTGAAAGCGCATGAGAAACCTCACTATGTCTACTTTCCGACCACGTCGATTGTTTCGTTGGTCCATGTCGAGGAAAACGGCTCGACCGTAGAAGTGGCAGTGACGGGAAGAGAAGGGTTCGTTGGCGTGCCCGTCGTCACAGGGGGGGATGTCATGCCGTACCAAGCCCTCATGCAAATTTCAGGGCAGGTCTGGCAGCTGCCTGCAGAGTTGCTCCGAACTGAGGTGGCATGCGCCGGACCTGTCTTGCGTCAACTGCTGCTGTTTGTGCAGGCGCTTTTGACCCAGATTTCGCAGACGGCTGTTTGCAATCGACAGCACTCGTTGGATCAGCATCTGTGTCGCTGGCTGCTGCTGATGTTCGACCGGCTCGAGGACCAGCAATTGTCGATGACCCAGGAAACGATCTCGACCATGTTGGGCGTGCGTCGTGAGACAGTGACCGAGGCCGCCGGTGCGCTGCAGGCAGCAGGCCTGATCCGCTACGCCCGCGGACGGATCGATCTCATGGACCGACGAGGTTTGGAAGCAAGAGCGTGCGAGTGCCATGCCATCGTTGCGCAAGAGTACCGACGACTACTTCGCTGATCACCAACTCGTGATCTGACAGATCTTGAGTGTTGAGCATGGATGACAGGTTCTTTTGTGGGAACGATGTGGGCGGCGGTTCAGATCGAGGCTTCGGCGAAGCGGCTGGACATCAGCAGGTTCGCATGCAGGCGGGAGGTGGACTCGTTGGCCGTGCGGGCCGGCAGGTTGTGCTGGGTCAGTAGGTTCCAGACCATGTCGTCGTCGGCGCGGAAGCGGCACAGCAGCATGTTGCTGGAGGCCAGTTTCATGATCTGCAAGGGCGACAGCGTCGCGATCAGGTGGGCCGACTCCTCCGAGATGCCCAGGCGGAACAGCGCCTGCGCCTTGTCCTGGCGGATCAGGCTCTGGGAGAGCATGAGGTAGGTGAGGTTGGCTTCCCGGATCTCCGTCAGCATCTGTTCGCTCGTCATCTTGTACCTTTGAGGACCGCAGTCCCGTGGTGGGATGACACAATTCTCAAAGCATTTGACAAGAACCTTAATCAGCAAGCCGCTGTTAATTAAAGCTTTATCGCCTACAGCTGAGCAAGGCAAATTCCTACGTCGTTGGTACTCAGTGAATACAAAAGGATCAATCAGATATTTCAGAAACAGTTGATTGCTATTATTTAAGTACTAACTTTATCAACACGAAGAATGCGACTTAAAATAGGTCTTTGATTTGAATTTCATACAGCGCTGGCTAATTTGCTTGAATCACCTTAGCAGTACCAGACACCTTTGAGCTTCAAACCTGAGGTGCATTAGGAGATGCCATGACAACTAAGCAGCAATGTCAACGCAGGCTGCCTGTCATGACACCTGGGAGACTCAATTCCTTGCGGCCTGCCTGCCCGCCATGACACCATGATGGCTCAATCGTTTTGCTGACTCGCAGGTTCTGTGGTGGCATGTTGAGAGCTGTTGGGCATCTTCCAAGGATGCCGATCCTCTGCACCCTCACTCCAGAATCTCTCCTTGTCTACTGTCGACAACGTCCTGATCGCGCGGCTGCCTGAGTCCGATCGAGCACATCTACTGTCTGGCGCCGAAGAAGTCAACCTCGCACTGTCGCAGGTGCTTTGGCATCCTGGCGAACCGTTGGCCTACGTGTATTTTCCCAGCCAGGGCTTTGTCTGCCTGACGGCGACGGACCCGCCCCCCTCAGGTCTGGAGATTGCCATGATTGGTCGGGAGGGGATGCTAGGGATGCAGGCGGTGCTGGGTTCCGATCGCACGCCGTTTCGTGCCGTGGTGCAAGGCGAGGGGCGGGCTTGGCGGATGACCACGGACGTGTTTAAGCGGCATCTAGACCGCCATCCCGCCACGAAGCAACTCCTTGATCGCTACGTGACGTTCCGTTTGAACCAGCTCGCGACCCTGGCACATTGCCTGTGTCACCACGAGGTAAAACCACGGGTCGCGCGTTGGTTGTTGATGGGCCAGGACAGGACCGGCTCGGATCGCTTTCAGGTAACGCAGGAGGCGCTAGGCTACATGCTGGGGGTACGCCGAGTGAGTATCACTGCTGCGGCGACAGCGCTGCAGCATCGCTATGTCATTGCCTACCACCGGGGACATTTGCAGGTACTGGATCGAGGGGCCCTCGAGCAGGCTGCGTGTGGCTGCTATCGCAGCGACCTCGATCGTTACGCTGCGCTGTTCCACGACACCCACTCGGGGTGACATCAACGCCGCCACGCTGCTCAACAGCGAGCGACCCAGTTCTGATGATCTGGAGTACACAGTCCGGCAGTTGATGTTTGACCGGCTCGACGACCAGCAGTTGTCCATGACGCAGGAAACGATCTCGACCATGCTGGGCGTGTGTCGCGAGACCGTGACCGAAGCAGCCGGTGCGCTGCAGGCAGCGGGTCTGATCCGGTACGCCCGTGGGCGCATCGTCGCCGGCCTGGAGCACCTGGGTTTCGAGGTCCAGGCTGCGGTAGACGGACAGGCCGGGCTGGCATCGATCCAGGCACGCCAGCCTGATGTCGTAGTCATCGACTTCCTGATGCCCGGCATGAACGGTGCGGCGTTGGGCAAAGCGGCGCAGGCGCAGTATCCAGCGCTCCCGATTGTCTTCGTCAGCGGTTACTCAGACACATTGGCACTCAACGGCATTGCCAATGCTGTGGTGCTGCGCAAGCCTTTCAGGATTGAAGACCTGCACCGTGCGGTACGAGCCGTGCTCGATCATGACGAGCAGGCGATCAGCACCTTCGGCGACTTGGCTTGAACATCTTCAAGGATCCGGATGCAACGCGGGCAAAACCCAAACAAACAACCTGTTTGTTTGATCCCGGATGCAGCACATTGCAAAGCACTTCAGCAACTTGTTAAAAGTAGTACATTGGTTTTCAGATGATTCGGATTGCGGCTTCGCCGTCTGAACTTGGTTAAAAACACTTTTATGCAGCTTGACTGTGGCAAGGAGTGAGCATGGCTTCAAACCATCGTGTGGTCGTCATCGCAGGTTCCATCGAAGGCATTGATGCCCTGGCCCGATTGACCAATGGTCTGCCTGCTGACTTTCCCGCTCCTGTGGTCGCTTATGTCCACGGCATGCATGACAACTTGACGGCGCGGTTGATTCATCAAAAATTCGATGGGTCTTTCACGTTGAAAGTCGCGTTCGCGCGCGATGGAGAGAAGATTCAAGCAGGTTACTTCTACATTGCCCCCGTGGGTCAAGAATTGACATTCACAGGCGTTAACACGCTTGGCTGCAGGCCTCCGACCGAGCCGGCAAGTGCAGATCATTTGTTTGAATCCGCGGCCTCTTGGCATGGATCAGGAACAGTAGGAGTCATCCTGAGCGGGTTGGGCAAAGACGGGGTTCGGGGTTTCAAGGCCATCACCGAGGTGGGTGGCATTCGGGTGGTTCAAAGTCCTAGCGAAGCCTCGTTCACGTCCATGCCTTCGAACGCCCTGATGGGCGACGATGTTCAGTATTCGGTCGTGCTGGACCAGATGAACGGTCTGCTGCACGACTTAATGGCACCCGTTGAGCACGAAAACGCCCGTTTTTAAGAACGCGCCGGATAAGGGCCGCAGATGACCAGCCATTCATCGCATGACACACAGGACGCTGAGATTTTGGCATCTGATTCGGTTGCTTTGGTGACTTCAATGCCGGTCATCAGCGCGCCCGCCAAAGATGACCCCGACCTGCTACACCGCAGCATCATGGACGTCCTTCGTCTCATCCGCGAGGATCTGGCCATGGACATGGTGCTCATCACGATCCACGTCGATGACCAAGTGGTGGTGAGCCACGCAGCCGCTGCTGCTGAAGAATGCAACATCGAAGGGCTCTCGCATCCCAGGGAGCTCAGCATTTGCCAACGAGTGCTTGAAGGGCGCTTACCAGCTGTGATCCCGGACATGGCCGCGTTGAAACAAACACACGATGTGCCGCCCACGCCTGTCGCGCCGGCGGCGTTCATGGCAGTACCCGTTGTCTTGAGTTGCGGAAGGCACTATGGCGTCTTGTGTTGCTTGAAATCAACCCCCATGCCTGAATTGGACGAACGTCATCATCGACGTCTACAGATGTCTGCGCAGCACATCGCCCGGCTGGTGGATGAAGCGGGATAAGACCTGTCAGTGAGCTTTATCGAATTTGTGATGTACTGCAACATGCCTGCGTGAAGATGTAGGCGTTTGCAATTCTTCTATTGATTAATCAGGTGATTTTGATTTATCAATATTGCGCAACCGAGTGCGTCATTTAGTCAGATGCCACCTTGCAGGCCGCTGAATGAAAACGAGTGGAAGATACTCCCAAAGTTAAAACTAACCATAAGCTTTGGAAATGTGATCGAATGCGAATCTTCGTCGCCTGTAATTCTTCACTGAGACTTGGTACGTGATAGATATCACTTATAACTTTTGGGGTTATTGCTTTATCTTTCGCAATTGCGAGCTTTGCTTCCTACGTGGCGCTGGATTTGGCCAAGCGGGTGCGCACGACCGACCAGTTTCTCGGCCGCGTGTGGTGGGGTGCCGGCTCTGCGGCCATGGGCACCGGCATCTGGTCGATGCACTTCGTGGGCATGCAAGCGGCCGCATTCCCATTCGCTGTAGGGTTTGGCTATGCGTTGACCGCGCTGTCCTGGGTGGCAGCGGTTGCAGTCTCGGCCATTGCGCTGTCGATCGCGAGCCGCACACGCCTTTCGTTGGGACGGTGGGTATTTGGGTCCTTGGCGATGGGCGCGGGCATCTGCTCCATGCACTACATTGGCATGGCGGCCATGCACATGGAACCAGGTATCCGCTGGTCTGTTGGTTGGGTGGTTGTCTCGATCGGCGTCGCTTTGGTTGCGTCGGCTGTGGCGCTGCAGATCTTCTTCGCCCTACGCCGCCTGCAAGGCAACGCCGCGCGCTGGGGACAGCTGACCGCGGCACTGGTCATGGGTGCGGCCATTTGCGGCATGCACTACACCGGCATGGTCGCTGCAGGCTTTCCGGAGAATGCCGTATGCCGCAGCATCGGCGAGTTGCGCGGCGACAGCCTGGGCCTGCTGGTGGCGGGCGCCACGATCGCGCTGCTGGCCATAACCAGCTTCACCTCGGCCATCGATGCGCGGCTGCAGGACAAGGCGGCCGTGCTTGCCGCGTCGCTACAAAAGGCCAACATCGAGCTCCAGCAAGGTCGTCGCCGAGGGCGTAGAAACCATGGCGCAGCGCGACGTACTCACCGCTGTGGACTGCGACGAGCTCCAAGGCTACTTTTATGCCAAACCCATGGCAGCAGCGTCTTTGGCACGATGGGCGCTGGAGCGGACTTACTTCTCCCAAGTTGATGGGCGTGCAAGCCATACCGCAGCGAAAAATGAACCGCCCTGAGAGCTTCGCAATTTAAAAATTCAGCGCTTTATTGTCGGACGCGCCCGCCGTTAGAAAAAGCCGAGTTGCCAAGATTTGTTGTATTGGCCTGGTTAGGTCTTATCGAATTCAACGCGACACCCCAGACCATCTTTAAAAAGCTTAATGCGGTAATCGCCAAACATGTGATGTAGCCAGAGTTGCGTCAGAAAATGCTCGAAGGTGGCTGGATGCCAGTAGGCGATTCACCGGCGGATGCCATGACGAGGGCGCGTGACGACTTTACGCGCCGCGCTACCATTGCTCGGCAGATCGACCTGAATAAAGGTTGATCTAATCAAGCAGTTCGGGTGCCAATCCGACTAGAAGGTTGATAAGCCAGCGTTTTCAGGCTGGACTTATTTGTATAAGTTGATGATAAATCAGCCAAATGTGATTTATCAACAGCAGTGATGCTTAGAGAACCGGAGCAAGAGGCTATAGATCAGCCCGTTCGGCAAGCCATAGCGCTGACTGAACGACATCCGCGATACTGATTTAAACGACTGCAGCGCGCGCGACCGAGGCGCCCTCTATGCCGTGGCGGCGCAGCGCCTCGGCGACGAAGCCGCTGGTCTTCATCTCCTCGACGAAATCGCCCAGCACCCGCGCGGCCGCTTCGCCGCGCGACTTCGGCACGCCCATCGCCTAGCGGATCACCATGAAGTGCCCGGGCAGCAGGCGCAGCCCGGGGGTACGCGCGCTGTCGGCCTCGAGCTGCTGCTTGACGCCGGCGGCGACGTCCATCCGCTGCTCCAGGAAGGTCGCGACCACCGTCGGCGAGGTCGGCGCGCGCACGATCTCCGCCCGCTTCAGCTCGCGCGTCAGGTACAGGTCGTAGGCGCTGCCCTTGCCGACGACCACGCTCGTGCCGGCGCGGTCGACCTCGTCGTTGGCGCGCAGCGGCGAGGCCTCGCGCACGAGGTAGGCACCCTCGATGTGGACATAGGCCTCGGTGAAGGCGATCTGCGCGCCGCGCACCGGATCGATGGCGAAGAAGCCGATGTCGGCGCGCTCGTCGGCCACTGCGAGTCACACGCGGCAAAGTCCACCGATCACATTGACTAGGCAAACCAGTATGCGGTCGTCATCATGAGCCAGGTTCGATCGATGAAGCTCAACGGTCACGACCCACACGTCTACCTCAATGACGTGCTGACCCGACTGCTCACGCACCTGAACAGTCGCATCGACGAACTGCTGCCGCACGACTGTAAGCCCTCGCGCTGACCGGCACGGCCGATGACTACCTGCCCGATGTCAAGATGGGACGGTCAGACATTCGATCTGCATCCTTCAAATCGAAATGACCGATTCCTTGTCCAGTAAGGCAGCTTGCGCGGCTCGTCCTGCACGCCACTGTGCCTCAAACAAATCAGGGGTCATGGGCCGCCCGAAGAAGTAGCCCTGCGCCATCTTGCAGCCCATGCCCAGCAGGATGGCCGCTTGGTTTTCATTCTCCACCCCTTCAGCCACTACGCTCATCTGCAACACCCTGGCCATGGAGACGACGGCCTCCGCAATGCCCCTGTCGTTCAAATCCGTTTCCAGGTCTCGCACGAAAGAGCGGTCGATTTTCAGCACGCTCACTGGAAAAGTCTTCAGATAAGCCAGTGACGAATAACCTGTTCCGAAATCGTCGATCGCGATGGTCAGGCCGATGTTGCGCAATCTCAACAAGATGCGCGCCACATTTTCCGGGTCTTCGACCAGGCCACTTTCGGTCACTTCGAGTTCGAGCTGCTGTGGATCGATGCCGTGACGCGTCACGATGCACTCGATTTCTTCGGCGAGATCGGGTGCCCTGAACTGCACCGCCGCGATGTTCACCGAGATCCGCACATCGCGTATGCCCATGTCGGTCCAGGCGCGTATCTGGCGGCAGGTCTCATCCAGAATCCAGCGGCCCATTGCGATGATCAGCCGCGATTCCTCGGCGACCGGTATGAAACGGTCGGGAGCCACGTGGCCTAGCTGGGGGTGGCACCAGCGCATCAATGCTTCGGCGCCGACGACTGCCTGGTCGGTCAGCCTGACCTTCGGCTGGTAGACCACCCGGAGCTCGCCTCGCTGCAGTGCGCCGCGCAAGGCGGATTCGAGTCGAGTGCGCTCGAACTTCGCGGCTTCAATCTCGTCGGTGAAAAACACCAGCTTGCGCTTGCCTGATTCCTTGGCACGGTAGAGCGCCATGTCGGCCTTGCGCAGCAGGTCGGCCACATTGACGCCGTCCTCCGGAAAGACCGAAACGCCGATGCTGGTGCTGATGCGGATGTCGTGGCCTTCGACAAGGAAAGGCGCATCGAATTTCTTGATGATCATGTTGCCCATCAAGCGTGCCGATAGCGGGGTCGCATGAGGCAGTAGAAGGGCGAATTCGTCACCGCCGATGCGTCCCACGAAGTCTTGAGTGCCAATGCATTCGCCCAGTCGCAGGGCGACCTCGGCAAGCAGCGAGTCGCCCACATGGTGGCCGAGTGAATCGTTGACGTTCTTGAAGCCGTCCAAGTCTAGGTAGCAGGTGAACAGCGTCCTGCCGCCGACCTGTGCATCTTCGATCGCGGCATTGGCGTGTTCCATGAACATGCGGCGGTTCGGCAGGCCGGTGAGCGAATCGAAGAAGGCCAGCTTGTGGATGGTCTCCTCGCTCAGCTTGCGCTCGGTCGTGTCTTCCATGACCAGGACGAACTGTACCGGACGGCCGGCGTTGTCGAACACCGCCGACACGGTCATGCCGCACCAGTACTCGGCGCCGTCTTTGCGGCGGTTCATCGTCTCGCCGCGCCAGATGCCGCCTTTCTCGATGGCCACCCACAGTTGCGCGTAGGCCTCCTGAGGCACCTTGGCCGCCATGAGGAAACCCGGGGTGCGACCGGCG
Organism: Variovorax sp. PEI5; assembly: GCF_056679935.1. Taxonomy (NCBI): domain Bacteria; kingdom Pseudomonadati; phylum Pseudomonadota; class Betaproteobacteria; order Burkholderiales; family Comamonadaceae; genus Variovorax; species Variovorax sp. PEI5. Next base: position 3,136 of record NZ_JBWXPH010000004.1, on the reverse strand, counting down.
ACCTCCTGGAAGCCGTAGCCGGTCATCGACGTGAACCTGGGGTTGACGTACTCGATGTGGCCCGCGTGATCAGTGGTGAGGATGGCGCTGGCGGCGTGATGCACCGCCAGCGACGCGCGCTTGAGTTCGCGACGGATCGCATGGTCCTGGGTAACGTCCCGGAAGGCCAGTACCTCGCCGGTCGACAGCCCGTGCTCGTCTTGCAGCGGCGCGCGCGAAAGCTCGATGACCGCCGAGTGGCCGTCGGGCAATCCGATGTGGGCGGTGGCGGCTCCCGGTCGATCCAGACCGGTGACGTTGTTCGGAGTGCCGTCCTGAATCTGCAGGACTTCGTCGAGGAGCGAGCCCTCCATGCCCTGGTGGGCCATCCCCAGGATGCGTTCGGCCGCCACATTGGCATAGCGCACCCGTCGCTGCATGTCGATGGTGATCACGCCATCGGCGATCGAATGCAGGGTGACCTCGACGCGCTGCTTCTCCTGCTGTAACGTCAGCTCGCCGAGTTTTTCAGCGCTGATGTCGATGTCCAGACAGATGTACTTTTCGATCTTGCCCGTTTCGTCCTGGATCGGAACGACCGAGCGCCGTACCCACACGGTGGCGCCGTCGATCCGTGCGCACCTTACTTCGCCTTTCCAGATGACCGCTTCCTGTGACTGACGGGCGTGAGTGCGGTAGAGCTCGATGTCCAGCGACCAGCCGTCCCCGCGGCCGACGAAGGCGTCCCTGTCCCAGCCGCTGACCTGCGCATGCAGGTCGTTGGCATACACCACCCGCCCCTCGGGATCCAGTTCGATGACGATTACCGCCTGGTCCGTGGCGCGCTTGTGCTGCACCAGCGAGTGGGTGAGGGTTCCAATGCGCCGGCCGAACTTGTCGCGAAACTGGTTGGCCACCGAGTTGAACTGCTCCAGCGTCCGACGCACCTCTTCAGGCGCATTCATCGACACGGTGGCTTGGGCATCGAGTTTGCCCGCCTGCACCTGCTCGACGAAACGCTGCAGCGTGCCCAGATTGGAAAGCCAGCGCGACAGCAGTGCCCGGGTGACGAGAAGGCCCAACGCCAGTGTGCTGGTGCCGAACAGCAGGGTGTTGAAGAGCGTGGACCAAAGGTGGTCGGCCACACCGTCGACCAGGAAGCTCAGTCGCAGCACGCCGTAATCGCGTCCGCCCACCTCCACCACGCGGTTGACGTCCGGCAGCCGCTCGGCGACCAGCGCACGCAGCGTGGCAGGCGCTTTGGAGCGATGCGGTGGCGCATCGAATCGCAGTTCGTGGCCATCCACTTCCAGGTAGCGCGCGCTGCCAAAGGGCGTGCGATTCACGCCGGCGGCTAGCGTACGGTTGATCGCTTCGAGGTCGTTGACCACCGCCGCGTCGGCCACCGCCTGCGCAGTGATCTCGATGACCATGGTGGCGGTGTCGTTGGCGTCCTCGATCTCGCGCGACAGTTGGGCACGCAGAGCCAGGCCGAGCCCGCCGAACATCATGACGCTGAGCACCACGGCATAGAGCAGGAACACGCGATTGAGCAGCGAGCGGGGAAGGAGTTGCACGAGGACGATCCAGATCTGGTCGGAGAAGGTGTCAACGCTGGCCCGGGGGGGCGTTCTCGAAGAAGCGCAAGTAGCTGGCGTAGTCGTGTTGATCGGCAGCGACGAAGCCGATCGTCTCGCGCAAGCCCACCGTCTTCGATGCGTTCTCCAGCACCTGCCGCCCCACGGGATCGGATGTCATGCCGATGAAGGCGTCGCGCACCACCTTCGCCTGGACCGACGACACGCGGGGCGATGCCATCAGCGCCAGGTCGAAGAATGGCTCGGAGCTCCAGAGCACACGCAGCTTGCGTTTCTCGCGGGCAGTGAAACCATCGAGCAACTGCGAATTGCCACCCACGGCGGATACCTTGCCGCTGACCAGTTGGGCCAGCGCGCTGTCCATGTTGCCTCCGAACACCACCCGTACCGGGATGTGCTGGGACAACAGTCGGGCATGAGTCACCTTGTAGGCGATGAAGGCCTCGGGGCCCGGAAAACCGACTTCCTGATCCTTCAGCTCGGCGATCGACCGGATGGGCGAATCGTCGAGCACCACGATCTGGCCGCGTACCGGCGGCGAATCGCGGCGTGCCAGCACCGACCATCCCATGCGCGCCCGGCTCGGGCTGAACAGGTGGTTGGTGAATGCAAAATCGACTTCCTGCGCCAGCACGTAGCTGGTGGTGTCGGCGGACGTGCGGCCGATCTTCAGCCGCAGATCGACGCCACTGACTTTCGACACATGGCTAATGATCGGATTCCAGTAGCTGGCGGTGAGCTGAAGACCATACTGGTTGACCGGAGAGAATTCGAAATGCTGTGCCTGGGCGGTCGTCGAGGTGGTGGTTTGAGCCATCGCCGATGGCAGGCAGCAAGCGAGCAGGGCCGCGCAGGCCATCCGCCGGGCGATCGATAGGGAGATGGGGAGAGTGAACATGGAAAGGTGTCGAGGAAGTGCGGGCGGAATCAGGTTGCGCGAAAGAGGGCACGGCCGACGCCCGAGCGAAGTCGCTGGGCGGATGGCTGTCTCGTTGAAGGGCATTTAAAGCAAACGTCTCGGAGTGCGTCGCCGGACCGGTGTCGTCGAACACTGAAACGGAAAGGCTTCATTCCTGAATTTCGGTCAGCTCGAGAGGTTCTTGATAGTTGATCCGGGTCTTTTCGTTGGTGATCGAAATCGATGCAGTACGGATAAAGAATGATGAATGGTGAGAAACCAGTAGTACCAAATAATTATGATTGCACATTGATCGCTCGCGCTTGCCGTTTCGGAAGAAGGCTACCCACGGCATACGGGAACCCAGATCAAAGGGATTCAAAGCGACCGTCGGCCGCCAGATAAACTCCGTGAAAAATTGCACGGAACGTATCTTCGATAGATTCGCTTCTTCTGCTTCTATTGAGTTTGCAATGTCTTCACAACATTTTCTGACATCAACTTGGCCAAGCTTAATGAAACCAATTCGAATAGGTTGCAAAAAAATATACTCAATTAATTTCAGAGGACGAGCGCCATCATTTGCTCACGGCTAGTGGTGTGAACCGGAAGTCCGTATACAGAACTCTGCAACGGACTGAAGGATTCGATCGGCCGTCTT
>NZ_JBWXPH010000003.1:0-483975 GCF_056679935.1 Variovorax sp. PEI5 | reverse complement strand
GCCATGAGTACCAAGCAGCCCACTGAAAAACCCGGACCCCACCACGACCACAAGGGCCATACTCCCGGGGATCTGGATGAACATGGTCATCGCGACACCTCGGTGCCTGCCAAGAAGCAAACCGAAGAGCACCACGATCACAAGGGCCACACACCGGGCGACAAGGATCAGCACGGGCACCAAGACACGGGCGGCAAAAAGAAATAAGCAGCGCGAGTAGTTTCACGGCGAAAGCGGCCCCATTGGCAGATAGAAGAGGGCCCCGAATGGGGCCCTCTTCTTGTCGTCCATATCCGGACCTTGCGTGTTTGCCGTCACGGTGGTGCCCGGCGTCAACTATTTCTCGCCCGTCCCTTGGGTAAAATTCAACAACAAATTGCCTGACGTGCCCGCCAACGAATCCTTCGATAAGACCCAACCGATTTCGGGCGTACTGAAACCAGGCACAACCTGCTGGCAAATGCCGAGTGCCGACCGCATGGCCGTCATCATCGACGCTTCAGATTACTTTCTCCATTTGAAGACGACGATTTTGCAGGCGCAGCATTCCATCCTTCTGATTGGCTGGGATTTCGACGCACGCATCGAACTGGACCGCACTGGCAACACCTCGACGCCCAACCGAATCGGTCAGCTTCTGAACCGCGCCATACGCCAAAATCCGGCGCTGCGAATTTACGTTCTGCGTTGGGACTTGGCCTTCCTCAAAATGCCGTTTCGTGGCACGACGCCGTTCTTCCTGCTGGATTGGCTGGGCGGCAATCGTCTTCACTTTCACTTGGACCAGCAGCACCCTCCGGGGGGGTGTCACCATCAAAAGATCGTCGTGATCGACGATTCCATCGCCTTTTGTGGAGGCATTGATGTTACCGACGGCCGCTGGGACACGCCCGCGCATCGTGACGATGAGCCGCTACGCCGCGGGCCGGGCGGTAGCCGCCACGACCCGTGGCACGACGTGACGACCGCGGTGGACGGTGCGGCAGCTCGAGCGCTTGGGGAACTTGCCCGGGACCGCTGGACGGCGGCCAACGGGTGGCGACCCGAAACACCACCGAGCGGACGCGATTGCTGGCCTTCAGAGCTGACGCCGGTGTTCCGGGATGTGAACGTGGCCATCGCGCGCACCAGTCCGGCCTATGACGGCCAACCGGAGATACGCGAGATTGAGGCCCTCTACCTCGCGGCAATCGCTTCGGCGCGCCAAAGCATCTATCTGGAAAGCCAATACTTTAGCGCGCATCGGATCAGCGAAGCCTTAGAGCGGCGGCTTGCCGAGCCGGACGGCCCGGAGGTGGTTATCGTGAACCCCAAGCGGGCGCAAGGCTGGCTTGAAGAAATGGTCATGGGCGCCGCCCGGGCCCTGCTGTTCGAGCAACTCAAAAGAGCGGACCGCTACGATCGACTGCGCTTTTGCACACCGGTTACTGCAGGCGGCGCAGACATCTACGTTCACGCCAAGGTGTTGGTAGTAGACGATGCACTGCTGCGTGTGGGCTCGTCGAACATCAACAACCGCTCGATGGGCTTGGACACAGAATGCGACCTCGCCGTGGAGGCGCAGCGGGGCGATCCCAGCGCGTCAGCAGTTCGCGTCGCCATCCTCCGCATTCGCGACAGCCTGATGGCGGAACACCTGGGGGTACGCCGCACGGAGTTCGAAGCGGCGCTGCGCGTGGCGAACGGCTCGCTTGTTCGGACTTTAGATATTTTGATGCGCCCACAAGGAAAAACCTTGGTCCTCTTCAAGCCACCCGCCCTGTCGGTAGCCGACCGGGAGCTAGCCAAAACCCATGTGCTTGATCCGCACCGGCCGGAGGCCATGGCCGAGAGCTTTGTACGGGCACTGCGCAAAGTTGCACCGGTCCGAACAGCCGCATTCGCTGCGCTGGCCCTTGCATGCATCGGGGTGCTCACATGGCGCTGGGTTCGCGAAGCTGGGCTCCGTGGCGCGCGCAAGATATAGATAACTCACATAATCTTAAGTTTCCGAGTTGCAAACTGGCGATTGATATCGTTTATTTTATTCTGGACGGATGTTTCCATTGCGGATCACTTTTCCCATCCGCTCCGATTGCTGCTGAATAAACTTATTGACTCGGGGGTGCGGACGAAAACTTGGACTACCAGGAGGTAGTTCATGTATTCGTATCCAGACAGAATTCGAGCCGTCGAGCTCTACATCAAGCTCGGCAAACGGGTCAGGCCCACCATCAGGCAGCTGGTTACCCAACCAAGAATGCTTTGAAGGGCTGGTACCGCGAATACCAGCAGAAGCTCGACTTGCCAACGGGCTATGCAGGCCGGAGACCCAAGTTCTCGCAGGCGCAAAAAGCCGCGGCTCTCGAGCACTACGTCACTCACGACCAGTGCATCGCGGCCACCATCAGAGCGCTTGGCTATCCAGGCCGAGGGACGCTGACTGCTTGGATTCGCGAGAGCCTCCCTGAGGCTATGAGATCTGTAGTCGGCAGTGTGGGCCGACGAAGGTATTCCGGGGAGCTGATGCAGGCGGGAGTCATGGCGCTTTGCACGCGCGAAGAAAGTGCGCAGGCTGTAGCCGACAAGCTCGGCGTGTGCCGTCCAACGCTGTACAACTGGAAGAATCAACTTCTGGGACGTGAGGCACCCGCATCCATGAAACGCACCCCTCCATCTTTGCCGTCGCAAGAGCGCGACGAGCTCGAGCACGAGGTTGAGTTGCTGCGCCGCGCAGTCAGGCAACTTCGCCTTGAGCAGGACCTCTTAAACAAGGCCAACGAACTGGGCGGATTCAAACCTGAAGTGCAACACCCGGCCCTGTAAGGTCCCGTCATGTTGCCTCATCCTGCCACCTATACCCAACTCCAGCCCGAAGACCGCGTCACCCTGGCCAGTCTGAAGCAGCAGGGTTTGGGCATCCGCGCCATGGCACGCGTGCTCGGTCGCAATGCGAGCACGATCAGCCGGGAGTTGCAGCGCAACACCGCGCCCACGGGTCGGTACGGCAGTGCCCTCGCGCAGCAAGCCTGCAGCCATCGTCGAGCGCAGGCCCGCCCGTTGCGTAAACTGCATGTCGACTCGATCCTGTTTGGCGCCGTCGAGCACTTCCTTCGCCTGCGCTGGTCGCCCGAGCAAGTGGCCTTGGCGCTCGCTCGCCTGTACCCCAAAGGGCATGAGTACTGCGTGTCGCACGAGACTATCTACAACTGCATCTACGCCCAGCCCGTGGGTGAGCTGCGTCGGGACCTGATCGCCTGCCTGCGCCATGCGCACAACAAGCGCCTGCCCCGCAGCAAGGGGGAGGACCGCCGTGGCCAGATCCCCGACATGCTGAGCATCCACGTGCGTCCGCCCGAGATCGAGGACCGTCAATTCCCCGGCCATTGGGAAGGTGACCTGATCAAGGGCGAGGGCAACGCCAGCGCGGTGGGCACCTTGGTGGAGCGCAGCAGCCGGCTGCTGATGCTCGTGAAGCTGCCTCATCCCAAGCCAGCGACCGCAGCACATGTGCTGCAAGCCTTCAGCGACAAACTCGCCAGCATTGCCCAGCCGATGCGCCAGAGCATGACCTACGACCGGGGCCGGGAAATGGCAATGCATGCCAAGCTGACCGAGCGCACGGGCGTGGCGGTGTACTTCTGTGATCCGCACAGCCCCTGGCAGCGCGGCAGCAATGAAAACACCAACGGCCTGGTGCGCCAGTACCTGCCCAAGGGCACCGATCTCTCGGGCTACAGCCAGGAGCAGCTCGACGCCATTGCAGACGAGATCAATGACCGGCCGCGCAAGGCACTGGGCGTACGATCACCACTTGCCGTCTACCGACAACTGCTCCTCAGCAGTTCGACTCCCTCAACCCTGATTCATTGATTGAATCTCTGGGTGTTGCGCTTCAAGTTTGAATCCACCCTGTTAAAAAAAGGCCTGGGCGTCGACCTGCAGCTCCTGACCAACCGGGAGAAGACACTGCTGATTGACGCCCTCAGGGAGCACCATGGCCTGCCAGAGCTCCTCACCCAGTTGGGTCTTGCGCGCAGTTCGTACTTCTATCACCGCGCCCGTGCAGCGGTGGGCGACAAGTATGTGTTGACGCCGATGTAAAACTAACCCACTGGGGGTGTAGATGAAAACTTGGACTACCGGGAGGTCTGTCGGATAGTCGGACAGGATGCTGCGGTCGGCGTAGTGCTGCAGTAAGACGCCGTTCGTTGCCGGCGTGCCGCCGGGGTGAAGGCAATAGAGCTCGACGATGTCTGAGCAACGCGTTCGCTGGGCGCCTGCACGAATGACATCAACGCGTTGCCGGTGTTCGCGTGGCAACTGCTGGCCAGCGTGCTGGCGGACAGTACTGCATGACCTGATGCTTGGCGCGCCTAAACGAATCTTCTACAGGTCACAACGGACAGATGGCCGATGTAAGTAATCTTAGGCCCCAAGGAGTTTTGGATTGAAGTGGGTCCGGTGTGGAAGGAGCCACTCAGGGCAAGTCCGGCTTGCAAAATTATTCAACTGCATGAAAATAAATTCATGACAGTGAAAATGGCGTTGCGGGTGGTCGAGATGATCGAGCTTTTCGCGCAGGAGAAGCAGCCGCTCGCACTGAGCGAGATGGCCCGTCTGCTCGAGATGCCGGTCTCGACCTGCCTGGGTCTGCTTCGCACGCTGGAGCAGCGTGGCTACCTCTACGAGACAGGCCGGCGCCAGGGTTACTACCCGACCAACCGTCTGCTGGCGATGGCGCAGGTGATCGCGGCACACGATCCGGTCCTCGACCGCGTCAGGCCGACGCTGGCGGAGCTGCGCGACACCGCGCGCGAGACCGTCGTGTTCGCCAAGCTGCAGCCGCCCGGCCGCGTGGTCTACCTCGAGGTGGTCGATGCGCCGCAGGCCATTCGCTATGCCGCGGAAGCCGGCGAGACGCGCGAGGCCTATGCCAACTCGCTGGGCCGTGCGCTGCTTTCGACGCTGGATGCGCAAGCGCGCCACGCGCTGCTCGCCGCGAGCCGGATGGAAAAGCTGACCGACGCCACGCTCACCGAGCCCGCCGCCGTCGAGCGGGAGATCGTGCGGTCGCTGGCGCGCGGTTGGTTCGCGAACCTCGGTGAAAGCATCTCCGACCTGGCCGGGTTCGCCTGGCCGCTGCGCATCGGCGGCGAGTCCTATGCCATCTCGGTGGCCGGTCCGCGCTACCGGCTGGAACCCCGCTGCGAGGAGATCGCCGCCATGCTGCGCGCCGCGTGCATCTCGGTCGAGCGCAAGAGCTGAACACCGCCACCATCACGATCGACCAGGAAACACCATGACCAAAACCACCCGGAACGCGCCGCGCTACTTCGTGCGCGAGGACGAGATCGAGGGCTACCACCCGGCCAACCATGTCGGCACGCTCAACAAGCGCCTGATCGGCCCGGAGACCGTGGGCGCCAGGCAGCTCGAAGTGCTGGTCGGCCATATCCAGCATGGCAAGGGCGCGCTGCCGCATGCCCATCCGGGCATCGAGCAGGTCTGCTACATGCTCCAGGGCCGCGCGGTCGCGGAAGTCGGCGGCCAGCGCCGGGAGCTCGCACCGGGCGACTGCTGCTTCTTTCCGGCGGACGCCATGCACACCTTCACGGTGGTGAGCGAGGAGCCGGTGCGGGTGCTGGTGATCTACAGCCCGCCCTACGAGGAATCGTCCGAACGCGTGATCCGTGCCTGACCTCGCGACGCCGATCGATCAACAACGAAGGAGACAAGCATGCAGGAGCCGACCGCCGTTTCGACACCCACCCGCCGCGATTTCATCGCACTCGCCGCGGGCACCGCGTCCGCCGGCGTGGCGCCGTGGGTCCGCGCGCAGGGCGACGCGTATCCGCGCCAGCCGATCCGCCTGGTGGTGCCGTTCGCCGCCGGCAGCGGCACCGACGCGGTGGCGCGCATCACCGCGCAGATGCTGGGCGAGGCGCTGAAGGGTTCCGTCATCGTCGACAACAGGGCCGGCGCCAATGGCATCATCGCCGCCGAGGCAGTGGCCAAGGCGGCGCCGGACGGCTACACGCTGTTCATGACCACCAACACCACGCATTCGGCCAACCCGAGCCTGATGAAGAGCCTGCCGTACGACCCCGTCAAGGATTTCGCACCGGTCAGCCGCATGGGCAACCTGCCTTTCATGCTGGTGGTGAACAACGCGCTGCCGGTGAAGACCACGGCCGAGCTGCTGGCCTGGGCGCGCGCCAATCCGGGCAAGACGACCTACGCCAGCGGCAACAGCACCGGCATCGTCTCAGGCGCCACGCTGTCGCGCATGAGTGGCGTGCCGATGCTGCATGTGCCCTACAAAAGCACGCCGCCGGCCATCGCCGACCTGATCGGCGGGCAGGTGTCGTTCATGTTCGTCGATCTGGCCGCCGGCCTCGCCACCGTGCAGGCGGGGCGGATGCGGGCAATCGCCGTCACAACCCAGGAGCGCACCCAGCTGTTCGCCGAGCTGCCGCCGGTGGCCGACACGCCCGAACTGAAGGGCTTCGACATCACCTCCTGGAACGGCGTCTTCGCGCCGGCCGGCACGCCCAAGGAGATCGTCGTCACGCTCAATCGCGCGCTCTCGCAGATGGCCAACAGCGCCAGCTTTCGCGAGCGCACCAGCAAGCTCGGTTTTGATGCCTTCGGCAGCACGCCCGAGGAGATGGGCGCCTTCACGGTCAACGAGCTGGCGAAGTGGAAGAAGCTGATCCAGGCCGCCGGCATCCAGCCCGAATGAAGGCCTGAATGACAACCGAGACGACGCCCGCCGGAGCGACGAAGGGTCCGCTGCACGGCCTGCGCATCCTCGACCTGACCGCCGTGGTGATGGGGCCCTACGCCACGCAGACGCTGGGCGACCTGGGCGCCGACGTCGTCAAGGTCGAGCCGCCGGCCGGCGACAACCTGCGCGCCGTCGGGCCGATGCGCCATCCCGGCATGGGCGCGATGGCGATGCACCTGAACCGCAACAAGCGCTCGATCGTGCTGGACCTCAAGCAGCCCGAAGGCCGCGACGCCTGCCTGCGGCTGGCGGCGGACTGCGATGCGCTCGTCTACAACGTCCGGCCGCAGGCGATGGCCCGGCTTGGACTGGGCTACGAAGCCGTGGCGGCGGTCAATCCGAAGATCGTCTACATCGGCGCCTTCGGTTACGGCGAGGAGGGGCCGTATGCCGGCAAGCCCGCCTACGACGACCTGATCCAGGGCGCGGTCGGCGTGGCGTCGCTGTTCGCGCGGCAAAGCGGTGCCGAGCCGCGCTATGCGCCGGTCACGCTGGCCGACCGCGCGGTCGGACTGCAGGCGGCCATCGCGCTGCTGGCTGCCGTTTTCAGCGCGCAGCGCACCGGTCGCGGGCAAGCGGTCGAAGTGCCGATGTTCGAGGCGCTCGCGCAGTTCGTGATGGGCGACCATCTCGGCGGCCACAGCTTCGAGCCACCCATCGGGCCGACCGGCTATGCGCGCCTGCTGGCGCCGCATCGCAAGCCTTACGCGACGGCGGACGGCTACCTGAGCGTGCTGATCTACAACGACAAGCACTGGCAGTCCTTCTTCGAGGTGATCGGCCGGCCCGAGCTGCGCGATGCGCCGATGTTCGGTACCCACACTGCGCGCGCCGCGAACATCGGCGCGGTGTATGCCTTCGTCGCCGAAGTGATGGCCACGCGCACCTGCGACGCCTGGATGGCGGCGCTGGAGGCGGCCGATGTGCCGGTGGCGCGACTCCACACTACCGACAGCCTGCTCGACGACCCGCATCTGCGTGCCGTCGGTTTCTTCCAGGAGAGCGACCATCCGAGCGAAGGCCGCATCCGCACGCCGGCGCCGGTCGGCCGCTACCGCGCCACGCCGGCCGGCATCCGCCGCCACGCGCCGCGCATCGGCGAACACAGCGTCGAGCTGCTGCGCGAGGCGGGCTACGACGACGCCGTCATCGCCGACCTGCTGGCCCGCCGCGTGACATTGCAACCCGAGGACGCCCGATGAATTTCTCTCTCACCGAAGACCAGCGCGCCCTGGTCGCCGCCATCGAACGGCTCTGCGACGATTTCCCGCTCGAGTACTGGCGCGAGCACGACGACAGCGCCGTCTTCCCGCACGAATTCCATCGCGCGGTGGCGGCGAGCGGATGGCTCGGCATCGCGATGCCCGAAGCCCAGGGCGGCGCCGGGCTGGGCATCACCGAAGCGGCGCTGATGATGCGGGCCATCAGCGCGTCGGGTGCGGGCATGTCGGGCGCCTCCGCCGTACACATGAACATCTTCGGGCTCAATCCGGTCGTGGTCTTCGGCAGTGAGGCGCAGCGCCAGCGCTTCCTGCCGTCGCTGATCGCTGGCACCGAGAAAGCCTGCTTCGCGGTGACCGAACCCGATGCCGGGCTCGACACCACCAAGCTCAGGACGCAGGCCGTGCGCCAGCCCGATGGCGGCTACCTGCTGCACGGCCGGAAGATCTGGATATCCACCGCGCAGGTGGCCCAGCGTATGTTGATCCTCACCCGCACCACGCCGCTCGACCAGGTGAAGAAGCCGACGCAGGGCCTCACGCTGTTCTACACGCCGCTCGACCGCGCGCATGTGGAGGTGCGCGAGATCCACAAGCTGGGCCGAGCGGCGGTGGACTCGAACATGCTCTTCATCGACGGCCTGCCGGTGTCCGAGGAAGACCGCATCGGCGAGGAGGGCCGGGGTTTCGAGTACATCCTGCACGGGCTGAACCCCGAGCGCATCCTGATCGCCGCGGAAGCCATCGGGATCGGCCGCGCGGCGTTGCGCCTCGCGGCGCAGTACGCCAGCGAACGCGTCGTGTTCGGCCGCCCGATCGGGCAGAACCAGGGCGTCGCGCATCCGCTCGCGCGGGCCTGGGCAAATCTCGAAGCCGCCGATCTGATGGTCTTCAAGGCCGCCACGCTCTACGACGCCGGGCAGCCCTGCGGCATCGAGGCCAATGCCGCCAAGTACCTCGCCGCCGAAGCCGCGCACGACGCGTGCCAGAACGCGGTGCTCACGCTGGGCGGAATGGGCTATGCGAAGGAGTACCACGTCGAGCGACTGTTGCGCGAGAGTTACATTCCACGCATTGCTCCAGTCAGCCCTCAGATGATCTTGAATTTCATCGCCGAAAAGGCGCTTGGTTTGCCGAAGTCTTATTGAGAAGCGAGCACTCACCAGGTGGCTGCCGACGACAGACATGCCGAGCGTCCTGACGCCATCCAGATCTGAGTCCTCAAGATGAATCTGAGGTCGATGGATGCCGCGATCTTTCAACGGCAGCAGCCGACCCGCAGCAAGGAACCGCAGAAGACGCGTGGATGTAAGTCCTGCACGCCGAAGGTCGAAGGTCACGTTGACTAGACTTCAGTACAGCAAGCAACGGCCGAAAACGCACTGATGAGCAAAACCTACCCAGAATTGAAAACCGAGATCGCCCGGCTGAACGCGGAGGCCGAGAGAGTGCGGCAGTTCGAACTTCCCGCCGTCATCGCCGAATTGAATCAGTTGATCGAGCACTACGAACTCACCGAAGCGATGATCTTCGACTCCAGTCACAAGCAGCGACCGGGGAAGCCGAGGACCGTGCTCGTTCCCAGGTACATCGATGAGACCAGCGGCAACACGTGGTCCGGGCGCGGCTCGAAACCAGCCTGGGTGTCCGAAGCCCTGAGCGCCGGGACCTTGGCGGAAAACCTCTTGATCAGTTGAAGGGCCTCGTCAGGGGGGTCACATCGTCCATCGCACTCGCGATGTGACGGGTCTTTTTTTGGATGAGTGAGGAACACCATGTCCCGTGATCAATACAGCTTGGCGAATCCGATCGAGCAATACGCCCGTGTGGAACCGCCCGTGCAGCATCAGCCGGTACCCGGCATCCAGGCGCGGATGACTCCAGTGCCCGATCTGGGCGAGGCGACCTATCGTGGCAGCGGACGCCTCGCGGGGCGCAAGGCATTGATCACGGGCGGCGACTCCGGCATCGGCGGCGCGGTCGCCATCGCGTTCGCGCGCGAGGGCGCCGATGTCGTGATCGTGCACCTGCCTGCGGAGCAGGAGGATGCCGCGCACATCCTCGACCAGATCGAGAAAGCCGGCAGGAAGGGGCACGCGATCGCCGCCGACATCACGGACGCCGATCGCTGTCGCGCGCTCGTCGCGGAAGCCGTCGGTGTACTCGGCGGGCTCGACATCCTCGTCAACAACGCCGGCAAGCAGGTGGCTGTCGCGCAGATCGCGGATCTGTCCGACGAGCAGTTCGAGCTGACGTTCCGCACGAACGTGTTCGCCAATTTCTGGATCACCAAGGCCGCGCTGGGACACATGTCGGCCGGTGCCAGCATCATCAACACCGCTTCGCTGGAGGCCTACAAGCCGTCGCCGGAACGTCTGGACTATGCGGCCACCAAGGCGGCGATCAACAATTTTTCGAAGGGCCTCTCGCAGCAGGTCGCCTCGCGCGGTATTCGAGTCAATGTCGTCGCACCCGGGCCCGTGTGGACCGCGCTGCAGGTGTCGGGCGGAGTGTCGGACGAGCAGATGAAAGCCTTCGACGACGAGAACACCTACAAGCGTTCCGGCCAGCCCGCGGAAATCGCGCCCGCCTATGTCTTTCTTGCTTCCGCTGAGTCGAGCTATGTCTCGGGCGAGACGTTGAACGTGAACGGTGGCATGGTCACGCCCTGACCGATCCCGCAGTGCATGGTCTTCCTCCACGGGGCGTGATGAGATGACGCCTCCTGCGAGCCTCCACCAGAACGAGTGATCCGGAGGCCTGTCATCGAAGCTGCGCCATCCGGACCGGCCACGGTCGTCTTCGACCTGCTCGCGTCGAGGATCGGATCGACCGTATGTCAAATGACATGGATTTCGCTGATCGGGTGATCTGAACGATTTTTCCTGACGAGTCGGCAAGGCATCGGACTGGAATGGGATCCGCGCCGATGGTCACGATCCGTACCTCGGGTTCGATCGGTCTTCTCCATGCACGAGAGCGATGCCCCTGCGAACGCTGTCCCATCGCCACGCGGCGTACTGGAGGACCGCAGGCCATCCCTGCGAAGGTGGGTCCGGGTCCCTGGCTGAATGCCGGCTCGATGCCGACCGGCCTCCGCCGGGGTCGATCCGCCCGCTTCGTCCATCTCTCTTCTCGCTCACCGATCGATCTCATGACCTTTGCCAACTGGTGCCTGTTCCTCGGCCTGCTGCTGTTGATCATGTCGATATCGGACAGCCTGCTCAAGAAGATCCCTTTCAGCTCGGCGGCGGTCTACATGATCCTCGGGGTGGCCGCGGGTCCCTATGGGTTGGAACTGCTCGACCTGAGCATGGGCATCCACGACGATGCCCATCTGCTGGAGATCCTGACCGAGGTGGTCGTGCTCGTGTCCTTGTTCGCGGTGGGACTGAAACTGCCCGTGCGTTCCTCCCATGCGCCCTGGAAGGTGCCCATCCTGCTGGCCACCGTCGCCATGGTGGTCACGATCGGGCTGACCGCGGCCGTCGGCGTGGCGCTGGGTGGGTCCCTCGCCGTGTCGCTGCTGGTGGGCGCATTGCTCGCGCCCACGGATCCCGTGCTGGCTTCCGAAGTCCAGGTGTCCCATGGCGAGGACCGCGACGCCCTGCGGTTCGGCTTGACCGCCGAGGGCGGCCTGAACGATGGCACGGCCTTCCCGTTCGTCATGCTGGCCCTGGGCCTGATGGGCTATCACGAACTCGGCCCCTATGGAATGACCTGGTTCGGGGTGGACGTGCTCTGGGCGGTCGTCGGTGGCATCGGCATCGGCTGGCTGTGCGGCGCCGGCTTCACGCGCGCGGTGATGGCCCTGCGGCGTCACAAGGGCTCGGCCATCGGCATGGAAAGCTTCCTGGCGCTGGGTCTGATCGCCGTCACCTATGGTCTGTCGATCCATGCGTCGGTCTATGGGTTCCTGGCCGTGTTCGTCGCCGGTCTGGGCATGCGTGGCATCGAGCAGGAAGTCGTGGGAGAGGTCGTCAAGGCGAATCCAGGCCCGGAGGTGCGTTCGCCCCAACGCCTGCCCGCGACCGAGGTCACCAACATCGCCCTGGACTTCATCGAGGACCTGGAGAAATTCGCCGAGATGGCGGCGATGCTGGTCATCGGGAGCCTGCTGACGCTCGAGATGCTGACCTGGCCGAACGCGGCACTGGCGGCCAGCCTGCTGTTCGTCATCCGACCCCTGTCGGTTTTCCTGGTGACGTGGCGCAGCGACTGGACCGGCCCCCAGCGGCGCATCGGCGCCTGGATGGGGGTGCGCGGCGTGGGCTCGATGTACTACCTGGCCTTCGTCCTGACCCACGACCTGGGACTCGACCCGGTGGCGGACCACATCACACAGGTCGTGCTGTTCACCGTCGCCGCATCCGTGGTGCTGCATGGGGTTTCCGCGACACCCATCATGACCCTGTACAAGAACCGCAAGCGTCGCAGGAAGAGCAAGGATGGGATGTCCCGGGAGATGGGCTGAAGCTCGTCCGGAAGACGTGTTCCGCATGCCGGCATGGCGTGCCACGACGCCATCGCGGCGCCATGACGGTCGGTGCGCGCGTCCGGACCCTGTGATTCCCCGATGGATGCCCCGTGCGCGTGTCGTCGGATCGGCGTCGCGACCGACGTCACGACCGGCACGGGCCTCGAGACAATCCCACTGGACACCCGAGGCACGGAAACTGCGTGGGCATCCTGTCACCGCCGCCGCGTGATGCCTTGCACCGACGGCTCCGTTCAAGCCAGACCTCCCACTGCGGCAGCGTGCCGATCACCATGGATCTTCCTGTCAAAAGCGCGCTGAGGGTGCTCGAGCTCCTCGAACTCTTCGACCGTGTCCAGCGCCCGCTCGTGTTCGGTGAAATCATCGCGTTGACGGGCTATCCGCAATCCAGCTGCGCCGCACTGCTCGCCACCCTCACCGCGCGCGGCTACTTCATGCACGATCGCAGGCGCAGCAGCTACATGCCCACGCGCAAGTTGTCGCAGCTCGGTGCCTGGGTCAGTCCGCAGGAGCTCTCCAGCGAAGCCGATCTGATCCAGCTGCTCGAACAGGCGCGCGCGCGCACCGGGGAGACGGTGGTCGTCGCGGAACGCACGGGGAACTTCGCCCGCTATGTGCACGTGATCCGCGCGGCCCACCCGCTGCTCATCGATGTGCAGGCCGGCATGCTGAGGCCGCTGTGCACGTCGGCGGTGGGCCTGGCCCTGCTCAGCGAGATGGATCCTTGCGAACTCAGCGAGGCGATCACGCGGGTCAGGCTCGACAAGGTGGCGGGCTCGCCGGAGGTCCGGGTGGCGGCCGTCAAGCGGGAGGTCGCCGAGGTGCGCCGGCGTGGCTTCGCCATGTCGCGCGGGCGCGTGACGTGGGGAGCGGGAATGATCGCGATGCCGCTGTCGCGGCCCGTGGGCAGCCGGCGCCTGACCGTGGGCATCGGCGGCCCGCTGGCGCGGCTGGATTCCAAGCTCACGCTGCTGCATCAGACGCTCAAGGACATGCTCGAGGAGTGGTCGGTCCACGCCGAGGGCATGCCGGGCCGGGGACCTGTCGATCCCTGGCCGATGCCGTCGGTGGCCCGTCCCTAGGCCGCCGCGGCGTCGACTCGCCGCCTCAGGTCGGCTTCTTGAACTTGCAGTTGGAATCCTCGTAGGGGCCGGATTCCCGGGTCCACTTGTCGGCCGGCATGTCCGGCTCGCACATCGTGGCGCCGGTGGTCTTGTTCTTCCACACGTAGTACTCGCTGGGCTGCGCGCCCACCAGTGAACTGGCGGCGAGCGCCAAGGTGGCAAGGGTCAGTTGGAGTTTCATGAAGGGGTTCCAGGTTGATTACTTGTAGGCGAGGCTGTTGGCCACCACCATCATCAGGTTCTTGCCTTGGGCGACGATGGCCGTGCGGTAGGCCTCGAAGCGCGCGTCGGTGATGGCGTTGTCGTCGCGGGTGTTGCCGCCCGTCGTCGGTGTACCACCGAAGAAGTTCGTCATGACCGGCGTGTGGATGTGGCCCGCCGGGATGCCCAGGCCGAAGGTGTCGCGCAGCACGGTGTTGCGATAGGCGCTCTCGTTGGAGAGATAGTCGCCTCCGCCGCCCTGACGCGAGCACCATTCCGGCTTGGGCGGCACCACGCTGGTGTTGGTCGGATCGTAGGGGTCGAGCGTGGTGGGCAGGAAGTCGGGCATGCGATTCACGACACCATTGGACGGCTTGCTCAGCGTCTCGAGCGCGCCGCAATTCGGAAAATAAGTGTAGTTGGTGTGGTAGGTGACATCGAAACCCTCCGTGCCAGCACTCGTGGCTCCCGGTGGGCGCGTGACGCCGGTGCCGGTCTGGCCCGTCACCATCGCGGGGAAGGGCAGGCTCGCATGGCTGAACTGGGGCGGATAGTCCTTCATCCACTGGCCTGCGCTCTGATAGCCCAGCCATCGGGCAGGCGGATACACATTGCAGCCCGAGTTGGGCAGGGTGATGGGCGACGCGCCCGCCGTCGACGGCGATCCGATGGGCAGCACGTACGCGGGCAGTCGCGTCGCGCCCGCCGGACAGTAGACGATGCCGTCGTTGCCGGCCGACGAGCCGTGGAAGCGGCCGTTGAACGCTTCGAGATTGAAGATGTTGGCGCTGCCCTGGCTCATGGTGATCGACGCATCGACGCGCTGGGCGCCCGGCCTGAAGAAGGGGCCGATGGTGTCTTCCTGCATGCCCTTGTTGAAGGGGTCGTAGCTGACCGGGAGCAGGTAGGTCTCGATGTGCGCGATGGTGCCGTCGGCGAGCACGAACTCCCTGCCATCGAGTTCCAGCGCGGTCGCGCCCGAAGGATTGCCGTTGCGCAGGCCGGTGTTGGGCGTGCCGGGGGTGCCGAGGGTGAAAGTGTCGAAGCCGCTCATCAGGATGCGCCGGTACCTGGCCGAGCTGGCACTGGTGCCCGTGGGCAGGTTGAGATCGTGCTGGCCACGGGACGAGCGCTCGAACTCCCACTGCAGCTCGTCCCTCTGGGCATCGGTCATGGCGAAGGACGGCGCCCACTGGCGCAATGTCTTGGTCATGTAGACGCGTGTCCAGTAGAGCGCGCGATCGTCGCTCGCGGGCAGCGTGCCTCCGGCGCGGCGGCCCTGGACGCGGTCGACCGCGGCGCGCCAGAGTGCGGCGCCCTGCTGCTTGACGAGCGCGAGCGCGGCCTCGTGGGAGGAGATCGCCGTGGTGTTGTCCGCAGCGCAGAGCGCGCTGGCGAAGGCGGGATTGAATGTGTCGAACGCGGCACCCTTGACGAGCCGCTCGGCGACCGGCGTGGTGTCGCTGCCGACGGCCGTGGCCGTGCCGGTGGGCAATGGCGTGAGGAGACGCTGCTCCTCGTACGCCAGGGCAACGCTGGTGTTCCAGTTGCAGGCCACCAGGGTCGGTGCGGGGATCGTCGTGGAAGGTGGAGGTGTCGAGGCTTGCCCGTCGTTGTCGCTCCCGCCGCAGGCACTCAGCGCCGCGAGCGCCACCACCGACGAGCCCATGACTCTCAAGCTTTGAAAAACAAACATTCAATTTCTCCGGAAGGGGTTCGTTCCGTCGTCAACGGAACGGTCCAGCGGGCTGGCGCTGCGGAGTATTGAGGAATGCTTCGCGAACCACGGAACAATCGGCAGGATTGCGGATCGGCTTCCATGGATGTGGAAGCGTCATGACAGCGGGTGCGCAGATGACGCGTCCGGACCGCGCCGGTCACTCGACTTCGACGCCCGCCTTCCTGACCAGCTTCGCATAGCGCGCCTGCTCGCTTCTGAAGAACTGCAGCGAGGCCTCCGGCGACATCGGCTGGATGACGTTGTCCTGCCTGGCCATCGCCTCGACCGTCTCGGGCATCTCGAAGGCGGCGACGATGGCATCGTGCAGGCGCTTGACGATGGCCGCAGGCAGCTTCGGCGGGCCGACGACGGCGAACCAGCCGGCGATGTCGACGTCGGGGAAGCCCTGTTCTGCGATGGTCGGCACGTCGGGCAGCGACGCCACGCGGGACTTGCCCATCACGCCGATGGCGCGCAGCTGGCCGGCCTTGAGTGCGCCCTGCGCGGCGGGAACCGACACCACGCCCATCTCGACCTGGCCGCCCAGGATGTCCGCCACCATCGGGCCGACGCCCTTGTACGGGATGTGCCGCGCCTGCACGCCAGCAGCGTCGAGGAACATCGCACCGGCCAGGTGGATGATCGTGCCGTTGCCCGAGGATGCGTAGTTGTAGCCGTCGGGTCTGGCCTTGAGAAAGGCCTGCAACTCCTTGGCATTCCTTGCCGGCACCTTGGGGTTGACCACCAGCACGAAGGGCGTGGCGCCGACCACCGAGATCGGCGTGATGTCGTTGACGGCGTCGAACGGCATCTTTCTGAAGACGCTCGGATTGACGACGTGGTTGTTGGACACCACCGCGATGGTCAGGCCGTCGGCCGGTGCCCGCACCAGCACCGACGCGCCGGTGATGCCGCCCGCGCCGGGCAGGTTCTCTATCACCACCGCCTGGCCGCCCAGTGCCTTGGTCAGCGAGGGCGCGGCCGCCCGCATGATGGTGTCGACGCCCGAGCCCGCGCCCACGGGCAGGATGACACGCAAGGGCTTGTCCGGGTTCTGGGCATTCACGTGTGTGACGCAGCACAGCGCGAGCGAAGCAAGCGCAGCTGCAACGCCTTGGCGACGGTTCAGGAAAAAAGTCATGTCGTTTGTCTTCGAGGGTTCTGGAAGGTGGTTGGCTTGCGACTTCGATCGGTGTCGTGTCGTCACACCCTGCCCGGCACGTGCCGTGCAGCAGGCAAAAAAGGCGTCTATCGAGTGGAATGGCGGCTTCTCAGACCGGCGAGCACTTCCTCTGTGTGTTCGCCGATGCCGGGCAGCGGGCGGCGCACGCCGGGACGCTGGCCGCCCATGGTCAGCGGCAGCAGCACCACGTCGGTCGTGCCGCCGTCCTCGGTCTGCATCGGCACCAGGCCGCCGCTGGCGATCAGGTGCGGGTCCTCGACCAGCTGGTCGGGCCGCATGATCGGCGCATAGGGGATGCCGGCGGCCTCCAGCTTCGGCGCCAGTTCGGCCACGCGGTGGTGCAGCAGGATCTCGCCGAGCTGGGCCAGCAACTGCGGGCGCACCGCCACGCGCGAGGCGTTGTCGCCGAAGCCGGGCTGGTCCAGCAGGTCGGGGCGCTCCAGCACGCGGCACAGGGTGGCGAACTGCTTGTCGCTGACCGCGCCGATGAACAGCTGCTGCTCGCCCTCGTCGAGCGTGAAGACGTCGTAGACGCTCCAGGCCGACACGCGCGAGGGCATCGGTGGCGGCGGCTCGCCGGTCATGAGGTACTGCTGCATGTGCTGCGAGGACAGGAACACGCAGTTCTCGAACAGCGCGCTCTGCACCTCCTGCCCGCGGCCGGTGCGCTCGCGCTCGCGCAGCGCGGCCAGCACGCCGATGGCGCCGAACATGCCGCCCATGATGTCGTTGACCGAGGTGCCCGCGCGCAGCGGACGGCCGATGGGGCCTGTCATGTACGACAGGCCGCCCATCATCTGCACTACCTCGTCGAGCGCCAGCCGGTGCTCGTAGGGGCCCGGCAGGAAGCCCTTGTGCGTGACATAGATGAGCTTCGGGTACTGCTTCGACAGCGTCTCGTAGTCCAGGCCGAAGCCGGCCATCAGCCCGGGGCGGAAGTTCTCCAGCACCACGTCGCATTCGCCGGCGAGCTCGGCAGCGGTGGTGCGGCCCTCCTCGGTGGCGATGTCGATCACCACGCTCTTCTTGTTGCGGTTGAAGGAGCGGAAGAAGCCGATGCCCAGGCCGGGCAGGGTGCGGGTCTTGTCACCGCCGGGCGGCTCGACCTTGATGACCTCGGCGCCGAGATCGGCCAGGATCATCCCGCAGGTCGGGCCCATGACCATGTGGGTGAACTCGAGCACGCGCAGGCCGGCCAGCGGCAGGGGCGGGGCGGTGGCGGCCGAGGCCGGGGAGGAAGCTGCGGACGTCGTCATGGGGAGAGTCTCTCGTTCGTGGTCACGTGATCGTGGATTCAGGCTGCGAGGGCGTCGGCACGGGCCCCGGTCCTGGGCACGCCGGCCTGCCACAAGGCGCCACGCAGGGTCTCTCCTTCCAGCCAGCCGGCGACCTTGGCGCGCAGAGCGAGCAGGGCCTCGATGTCGATGCCGGTGTCGATCCCCATGTCGGCCAGCATGTAGGCCAGGTCCTCGCTCGATGCATTGCCGCTGGCGCCGGGCGCGTGCGGGCAGCCGCCGATGCCCGCGAGCGTGGCGTCGAAGCGCGCCACGCCGGTCTCCAACGCCGCATAGACATTGGCCAGCGCCATGCCGCGCGTATCGTGGAAGTGACCGCAGCAGAAGCGGTCGCCGGCGATGGCGCGTGCCTGGGAGAACAGGTCGTGCACGGCGGCCGGATTGGCGTAGCCGACCGTGTCGGCGATGCTCACGCGGTCGGCGCCGGCGTCGAGCAGTGCCTGCATGCAGCGCAGCACCTCGGAGCGCTCCACCTTGCCTTGGAGCGTGCAGCCGAAGGCGGTGCCGATGCCGCCCTCGATGACGGTCTTCGAGCCCGCCGCGTCGCGCGCGGCGCGCATCCTGGCGACTTCAGCGACCACGTCGTCGGGCGTCTTGCGCAGGTTGGCCAGGCTGTGAGCGTGGCTGGCCGACAGCGGAATGAGCATCAGATCGACACCACTCTCGATGGCCTTCTCGGCACCTTTCAGGTTGGGTACCAGCACCGACACCCGCAGGCCCGGCAGTGTCTTCGCGAAGGCGACCAGTTCGGCCGTGTCGGCCAGTTGCGGCAGCAGGCGTGCCGGCACGAAGGAGCCGACCTCGATCTCGCGCTGGCCGGCGGCGTACGCGTCGGCGATCCATTCGAGCTTGCGCGCCGTGGGCAGGATCCGCTGGATGCTCTGGAGGCCGTCGCGCAAGCCCACCTCGCGCACGACCACGTGCCCGGGAAATCTCGTCATGTGATGTCTCCATGGATGGGTCGGCAGGCGCGCCGACTCGATCGGAAAACTATAGACATTCCCTCGCGCGTTCTAAAGCGCTAATATTTCCGCTTAGGCATTCCAAAATGGAAGTTCTCAATGCGGGACCTGCGGGACCTGCGAGACCTGCGAGACCTGCGAGACCTGCGAGACCTGCGAGACCTGCGAGATGCGAGACCTTGACCTGACCAGTCTCAGGCTGTTCGCCGCCGTGTGCGACCACTGCAACATCGCGCGTGCCGGGGAGCAGGAAAACATCGGCGCGTCGGCGATCAGCAAGCGACTCTCGCAGCTGGAGGAAGCCGTCAAGGTACCGCTCCTGAGACGTCATCGTCGTGGCGTCGTGCCCACCCCGGCCGGTGAATTGCTGCTGCAGCACGCCCGTCTCATGCTCGCGGGTTCCGACCGGTTGGCCCGGGACATGACCGCCTACGGCCATGGCATCAAGGGACAGGTGCGGGTGCTGGCGACCCTGTCGTCCATCGCCGAGTTCCTGCCCGATGACATCGCGGATTTCCTCGGGAAACAGGAGCACCGGGAGATCCGGGTCGACATCGACGAGGAATTGAGTTTCCAGATGGGTCGGTCGGTGCGTGAAGGCCTGGCACCGCTGGGGGTGGGATGGGACACCATGGATCTCGAGGGACTCCAGAGCAGTCCCTATCGCAGCGATCAACTGGCCATCGTCGCGCACCCATCGCATCCGATCGCCAGACTGGCCCGCTGCGAGTTCGCCCAGACCCTGAGCTACGAGCATGTCGGGCTGCCGACGTCCACGGCCGTGCACACCCTGCTGGCGCGGGCGGCGGCGCTCGTGGGCAGCTCGATCAACTACCGAGCCGTGGTCTCGACGTTCGATGCCAGCCTGCGATGCGTGCGCGCTGGTCTGGGCAT
This sequence comes from Variovorax sp. PEI5, assembly GCF_056679935.1. Taxonomy (NCBI): domain Bacteria; kingdom Pseudomonadati; phylum Pseudomonadota; class Betaproteobacteria; order Burkholderiales; family Comamonadaceae; genus Variovorax; species Variovorax sp. PEI5. The sequence continues at coordinate 464,109 of NZ_JBWXPH010000003.1, read as the reverse complement.
CGCGGTCGTGCCACGCGAAGTGGTCGAACCGACATTGCTCGAACCGTCGGTCCGCGTCATCCCGCTGACCGATTCCTGGGCTCGACGCCACTTCGTCGTCTGCTACCGGGACAAGGAATCGCTTTCCCCGGCGGCCCGGATGCTGCTCGCGCATCTCGAGGCCGCCGAGAAGAATCGGACCCGGATCAGCATCTGACGATCCGGCGCTCGCGACCCTCCCGGGCGGCCGCCCGCGCCGATGCGCCTCAGGCCGGGAAGACCGGCTCGCCCAGGTTCAGCATCAGGCGGTTGGCCCAGGCGAAGATCGCCACGGCGTGGGTCGCGTTGAGCAGTTCCAGCGGCGACGGTCCGGCCGCGACCGTGGCGTCGAGCTGCGCCGCGCCGAAGTCGGACGGGCGCGACGCGAGGTCGATCGACAGCCGCACGATGGCGCGTTCGCGGGCGTCGGTGCCCGCGCCTCGCGGCAGCAGGTCGTAGTCGCTGGTCTTGGCCTTGGGGTGGCTGGCTTCGAGCACGGCGATCTGCTCGGGCGTGGCCCGCGCCGCATCGACCCCGGCAGCCACGAGGTCCAGCCTTCCCTTCCTGCGCCCTCGAAGCCTTCGAAGCCCGGGACGGCTCCGGGGCCGTCGCGCCTCAGCGGCCGCGCCAGACCGGCGCGCGACGTTCGGTGAAGGCGCGCACGCCCTCCCTGAAATCCTCGCTGCCATAACAGGCCGAGATCAGGTCGTCCATCTGCGGCACGCCCGCGATGGTCAGGCGGCGCAGCGCTTCCTTGGAGGCCGACTGGGTCACCGGGGCCAGCTTCCGCAGGCGGTCGGTCAGCTCGCGCGCGGCGGCGTCGAGCTCCCCGGCCGCCGCGATGCGATGCAGGAAGCCGCAGGCCAGCGCCTCGTCCGCATCCAGGATCTCCGCCAGCAGCAGCATGCGGCGCACGTTCTGATGGCCCCAGGCCTGCCGCAGCCGCGCCATGTTGAGGGGCGACAGCATGTTGCCCAGGGTCCTGGCGATCGGCACGCCGAACTTCGCCCCGGGTGCCGCGACGCGGAAGTCGCAGGCCGTGGCGATGGCCAGGCCGCCGCCCACGGCCCAGCCCTCGACCACGGCGATGGTCGGAAACGGCAGCCGCTCGATCCGCGCGATGCCCGCGTCGATGCGCTCCTCGTAGGCCACGCCATCGGCGCCGCCCGCGAAGTCGAGGAACTGGTGGATGTCGGTGCCGGCCACGAAGGCCTCGCCGCCGGCGCCGCGCAGCAGGGCCACGCGGATGGCCGGATCGGCCGCCAGCCGCTCGCAGTGCGCGCCGAGCTGCTCGTACATCGTCCAGGTCATGGCGTTGCGCGCCTCGGGCCGATCGAAGGCGAGGGTGGCGACATCGCCCTGGATGTCCAGCGCGACCCGGCCCTGCGCTCGCGCGTCCGTCACTTCGCGCCCGCCGGCCGGGGCTCGGCCGCCGCGGCCGTCCGGTGCGCCGCCGGCAGCGGGATGCCCAGTTCCTCCAGCACCTCGCGGGTGTGCTCGCCCAGCAGCGGTGGCGGGCGGCGCACCTGCTGGGGCGTGCCCATCATCTTCACGGCGAAGCCGATGTTGGGCACCTTGCCTTCCACCGGATGGTCGATCTCGATGCGCATGGCCCGGTGGCGGCCGTGCTCGCTCTCGAAGGCCTCGGGATAGGTGAGGATCGGGCCGGCCGGGATGCCGGCGGCCAGCAGGGTCTCGATCCACGCCTCGGCCGTGCGGGCGGCGAAGGAGCGTTCCAGTTCCGCCATCAGCGCCTCGCGATGGGCCAGGCGCTGGGACACGTTGGCGAAGCGCTCGTCGTCCAGCAGGTCGGGGCGCTCCAGCAGGTCGCAGAGCTTCCGCCAGAGCTTCTGGTTGGTCGCGCCCATCACGAAGTAGCCATCCGCCGCCTTGGCCGCCTGATAGGGCGCGCTCATGCGGTTGGAGGTGCCCAGCGGCTCGGGCTGGCGGCCCGTGCCCCAGTACTCGGAGATGTCCCAGACCGAGAAGGCCAGCGCCGAGTCGAACAGCGAGGCGTCGATGTACTGGCCCTGGCCCGTGCTCCTGGCGCCGATGTAGGCCGCCAGCAGGCCGTAGACGGCGAACAGCGCGCAGCCGATGTCGGCCACCGGCACGCCGGCCTTGACCGGCGGGCCGCCCGGATAGCCCGTCACGCTCATCACGCCCGACATCGCCTGCGCCATCAGGTCGAAGCCCGGGCGCTGCGACCAGGGGCCGGACTGCCCGAAGCCCGAGATGCTCACGTAGACCAGCGCCGGGTTCAGCGCGCTGAGGGTGTCGAAGTCGGCGCCCAGGCGCTTCATGACGCCGGGGCGGTAGTTCTCCACCAGCACGTCGGCCTCCAGGACCAGGGCATGCAGCGCCGCGCGGCCCTCGTCGGTCTTGAGGTCGAGCGTGACGCTGCGCTTGTTGCGGTTCATGTTGAGGAACCCCATGCTGTCGTTGCCCTTGAGCTTGAAGCCCATGGCGCCGCGCGTCTGGTCGCCCCCCTCGGGCGGCTCGATCTTGATGACATCGGCGCCCAGGTCGGCCAGCAGCATGCAGGCGTAGGGGCCGGCCATGACCTGGCTGATGTCGAGCACGCGCATGCCCGCCAGCGGCAGGGGGCGGGCGCCGGGCTGGCCCGCAGGGTTGGCGGCGGAGGACGTGGAGGAGGACGTGGTGGTGGAGGCGGAGGTCATGGAGCGGTCCTGGTCGGGTTCGTTCTGGCGGGGGAGTCGGCGTGGCATCGGTCGGCCGGTCGTCGGTCGGTGGGTGGGTGCGTGTCTCAGGAGTCGACGCGCACGTTCGCGTCCTTGATGACCTTGGCCCACTTGACGTTCTCGCTGGCGATGAAGTCGGCGAACCTGCGCGCCGGGCCACCGGCGTCCTCGGCGCCGAACTCGTCGAGCTTCTGGCGGATGTCGGGCATCAGCAGGACCTGGTTGATGTCGGCGTTCATGCGCTGCACCAGCCCGGGCGCCATGCCGCGCGGTCCGACCAGGCCGTACCACGAGGCGGCGTCGACCTGCGGGTAGCCGCCATCGGCGAAGGTCGGCAGGTCCGGGTAACTGCCCGCGCGCTTCAGGCGCGTCTGCGCGATGCCGATCACCTTGCCCTGCCGCATGAAGGGCGTGGCCGCGGTCATGGTGTCGAAGGCGAAGTCGATCTGGCCGCCGAGCTGGTCGATGATCAGCGCGCCCGAGCCCTTGTAGGGCACGTGCACCGCGTCGATCCTCGCGGCGAGCTTGAACATCTCGAACGCCAGGTGCTGGGCCGAGCCGATGCCCGAGGAGCCGAAGGTGACGCGGCCCGGCTTTTGCCTGCACAGGGCGACGATGTCGGGCAGCGTGCGCACCGGCTGGGTGGTGGCGCAGGTCAGCACGTTGGGTGTCACGCCGACCATGGAGAGGGCGCTGAAGTCGCGGTTCGGATCGAACTTGACGGTGTCCTTGAGCAGGCTGGGGGCGATGGCGTTGCTGTTGACGTGCGCCATCAGCAGGGTCGTGCCGTCGTTGGGCTGGCGCGCCACGTAGTCGGCCGCGATGACGCCGGTCGCGCCCGGCTTGTTCTCGACGAAGACCTGCGTGTCCCACAGGGTCGCGAGCTTCTGCCCGATCACGCGGGCCAGCACGTCGGTGCCGCCGCCCGGCGCGAAGCCCACGACGATGCGGACCGGGCCGGCGATCCGCGTCGCACCGCCACCGGCCTGCTGCGCCAGTGACAGGGCCGGTGCGCCCAGGGCCGCGCCGAGGCCGAGCGTGAAGTGTCTGCGTTGCATGCCGTCTCTCTCGTTGTTGGGGAAGGCGCCGATGGTTGGCGATCCCGCGGACGGCGGCCAGCGCTAAATCAGCGATGCAGGATTCGAATTTTTCGTAGGCGACAGCACGCGCACCACGCTGCGGGCGGCTTCGGACAGGGCTTCCAGCGGCCGGTGGCACAGCAGGAACTGCCGCTCGGCCCAGTCGCCCTGGATGGCGACGCGCGCCAGGCCCTCGCCGCCGGCGACCGTGTCCGCGACGGCCTCCGGCATGACGCCGATGCCCAGGTTCTGGGCGATCAGGGGCGCCATGCTGTCGAAGCCGTTGACCCGCATGCGCATGCGCAGCAACCGGCCCTCGTCGTCGGCCAGCCGCTGCAGCATCAGCGAGATGGCCGAGCCTTCGCCCAGCACGATGAGATCGCACGACAGGATGTCGTCCAGCGTGAGCGCGGCATGCCCGGCCAGCGCGTGGCCGGCCGGCAGGACCGCGATCAACCGGTCGCTGCGGTAGGGCAGGGTGGGCAGCTCGATGCTGCCCAGGCCCGCCTCGTAGACGCCGATGTCGACGACGCCCCGGCGCAGGGCCTGCTGGACGATCTGGCTGTTCATCTCCTGCAGGTCGATGCGCACGCCGGGGCAGTGCCGGATGCAACGCTCGATGTCCGAGGGGATGAACTGGATGACCGCGCTCTTGGGCGCCGCCAGGCGCACGACGCCCTGTTCCCCGCCCAGGTAGGACGCCGCGTCGTCCTGCATGCGCAGCACGGTGTGCGTGATGCTGCGCGCATGCGCGAGCATGGCGCGACCCGCGTCCGTGATGGCCATCCCGTGGGGCCGGCGTTCGAAGAACGGCAGGCCGAACTGCGCCTCGATCTCCAGGATGCGGCGCGACGCGGCCGCCGTGGCCATGTGCATCTTCTCGGCCGCTCGCGTCACGCTGCCGAGTTCCGCCGTCGTGATGAACAGCTGCAGGGTCGTCAGGTCGAAGTGGAGGCGCGCGGAGCGCCGGTCGATGGGATTCACGGCATCCGTCTTCCGGTGGGAACGATGAGGGTGGGGGGCTCGCCCGCATTGTCCCGGACGCATCGGGCGACCCCAGGAACCAGGGCGCCGACGCTGCGCGGCCGCACCGCCCGGCCGCGCGTCACCCCGGTGCGTCCACCGCGCCGGGCGCCGCGTCCGGCGGCGGGCCGACATAGCGCCCGCGCGGACGGATCACCTGCGCCGTGCCCAGCTGCTCCAGGCCATGCGCCAGCAGCCCCACGCTGCGGGCCGTGGCGAACAGGCCGAACGCCGCATCGGCGGGCAGCCCGTGGTGCGCCACCAGCGCCGCCAGGGCGACATCGACGGCCGGCCGCAGGCCGGTCTGGTCGGCCACCTTGCGGATGAAGCGCGCGATCACCGGTGGCGGATCGAACAGCGCCAGCAATGCCGCCGCGCGCGGATCGCCATCGGGGTAGAGGTGGTGGCCGAAGCCGGCCAGGGGCGAGCCGGTCGACAGGTAGTGCGCCAGCACCGCGTCCTCGCCCAGCCGCTCGACCTCGCCGAACAAGGCCTGCACGCGGCCCGAGGCATCGCCATGCAGCGGGCCGGACAGCGTGGCCAGCCCGGCCAGGAGGCAGGCCGGCAGCGAGGCCCCGGTCGACGCCGCGATGCGGGTGGCGAAGGCCGAGCTCGTCAACTCGTGGTCGACCAGCAGCACCAGCGCCGTGCGCAGCAGCTCGGCGACCGCGTCGGGCTGGTTCCAGCCGCGCGCGAAGCGGCGGTGCAGCGCCTCGTCGCCCGGCGCGGCACCGAAGGCCTCGGCCAGCGTGCCGACCAGGCCCTGACCCTCCACGTGCAGCACCCGGGTCAGCCGGCCGCGCGTGGAATGCCCGACCGCCGCCAGGCCGGCCAGCGCCGCGAAGGCCGCGCCGCGCCCGGTCGTCGTGGCGCGGCGCGACCGGGCCGGCCTGGCGCTGGAGAAGTCGACCGCCTCCCGCGTGTCCCACAGCAGTCGCGCCGCGTCCTCCAGGCTGGCCGTGCGCGCCAGCGCCACGACATCCCGGCCGCGATAGTAGGGCCGGCCCTTGAAGAAGGCGCACAGCGCCGTCGGGATGCTGGGCTCGGCGCCGAACAGCGTGTTGGTGGCGACGGTCTCGTGCTTGCGGCCGGCCTGCTTGCGTCGCGCCAGGCCGGCGACGTCCTCGGCGCGGTAGAGGCTGCGGCGCGTGTCCGCCGGGTCGGTCATGACCTCCAGCTTGCCCCGGCTGACATAGGCATAGATCGTCTGCGGCCGCACTCCCAGGAGCCCGCAGGCCTCGTCCATCGACATCCACGCGCCCATCGCCATCCTTCTTCGGGTGATTGATTTATATATTGATTTTATACATCAATATTGACGATTAAATCAACTCATCACTACCATGGGCCCACTTCGAGACCACTCCCCTCCATCGCCCATGAAACCCTCCGTCCTGCAACTCAATCCGATCCTGATCCCGGCGATCAACGACCAGCTCGGGACGCTGTACGAGGTCCACCGGTTCTTCGAACTGGCGGACCCGGAGGCCTGGCTGCGCGCGCACGGCGATGCGATCCAGGCCGTGATCACGGGGGGCCACACCGGCATCTCGCGCGTGCTGCTGGAGCGCCTGCCGAACCTGCGGGTGGTGGCGGTCAATGGCGTGGGCACCGACGCGGTGGACCTGGCGTATTGCCGCGAGCGCGGCCTGCCCGTCACGGCCACCCTGGGTGCCCTGACCGAGGACGTGGCCGACCTGGCCCTGGGCTTGCTGATCGCGGCCTGCCGCAACCTGTGCGCCGGCGACCGCTTCGTGCGCGACGGGCAATGGGTGCTTCACCCGCAGCCGAGCGCGATCCCGCTCGCGCGGCGTTTCAGCGGCATGCGGGTGGGCATCGTCGGCATGGGCCGGGTCGGCCGCGCCGTCGCGGTGCGGGCCGCGGCCTTCGGCTGCCACATCGCCTACACCGACCTGCGCGCCATGGACGATGTCGCGCACCGCTTCGTCCCCGACCTGGTGGAGCTGGCCCGGGAAGTCGACGCGCTGGTGCTGTGCGCGGCGGCCGACCGGGCCGAAGGCATCGTCGACGCGGCGGTGCTGGAGGCACTGGGGCCGCGCGGCTTCCTGGTCAACGTCGCGCGCGGCCGGCTGGTCGACGAGGCCGACCTGACCGAGGCGCTGGCCGCCGGGCGCATCGCCGGCGCGGGCCTGGACGTGTTCGTCGACGAGCCGCACGTGCCCGAGGCGCTGCGCCGTTCGGAGCGCGTGACGCTCCAGGCGCATCGCGCGAGCGCCACCTGGGAGACCCGCACGGCGATGGGCGAGATGGTGCTGGCGGGCATCGCCCAGGCGCTGGCCGGCGAGCGCCCGGCGATGAGCCTGACGACCTGAGCCATCGCCGATCGCGACGAGCTTCCTTCTTCCCCCGCCGGGAACCCTCGCCCCTCACAACAAGGAGACATCCATGCCCCTCGCTTCCATGCTCAAGGTCCTCGCCATCGCGGCGTCCCTGGCCGCCGTGCCGGTCGCCGCCTCGGCGCAGGCGTATCCGACGCGCGCCGTCCGGATCATCGTGCCGGCGCCGCCGGGCGGCGCGATCGACACCATCGCCCGCGTCGTCGGCGACAAGATCGGCGCGGCCATGGGCCAGCCGGTGATCGTCGACAACCGGCCGGGCGCCTCCAACAACCTCGGCACCGACGTGCTGGCCAAGGCCACGCCCGACGGCTACACGATCGGCATCGTCGGCGGCAGCCACAACATCAACAAGTTCCTGTTCAGGAACCTCGGCTGGGATCCCGAGAAGAGCTTCGAGCCGATCGTCTACACGCACGAGGTGCCGCTGGTCTTCGCCATCGCGCCGCAGATCCCGGCCCGCACGCTGCCCGAATTCGTGGCCTGGATGAAGGCGCATCCGGACGATGCCAAGGTCGCCACTTCCGGCCGTGGCAGCGCCCAGGAGATGGCCGCCGAGATGTTCCGCCTGGCCAGCGGCGCGCCGATGCTGCTGGTGCCCTACAAGGGATCGTCGGCCGCGCACCCGGACCTGCTGGCCGGGCGCACCGCGCTCTTCATCGACACCATCAGCGCGATCCAGGCGCAGGTGAAGGCCGGCAACGTGCGCGCCATCGCGGTGTCGACGGCCCGGCGCAGCAGCTCGCTGCCGGACGTGCCGACCGCCGACGAGCAGGGACTCAAGGGCTACGACGCCAACACCAATGGCGGCTTCCTGGCGCCGGCCGGCACGCCCCGGGCCATCGTCGACAGGCTCAACACCGAGATCAACGCCGCGCTGAAGCTGCCCGACGTGCGCGCCAAGCTGGAGGCCGCCGGCATCGAGGTGCAGGGCGGCACGCCGCAGGCCTACGCGGCGCTGATCAGGTCCGACCTCGTGAAGTGGGGCCGGGTCGTCAAGGCGGCGGGCATCGAGGCCGACTGACGGGGGCGCCGACGAGGCTCAGGTCATGCGATCCGAGGCCACGACATGGATGCCGGCCGGCCGTTGGATCGCCGCCTCGAGCAGTTCGCGCGCGATCGACGGCGCCGGGTTGGGGCGCCAGCGCCGTGGCAGCACCGGCGCCATCACGTCGAGGGTCGCCGTCAGCATCCGCTCGCCCAGCCGGAACTCCTCGCGCTGCCCACCGATGACGCCGGGTCGCGCGAAGGTGAGCGATTCGAATCCGACGGCCGCCAGATCGCGCTCGATCTCACCCTTGACGCGGTTGTAAAACAGGCGCGAACCGGCATCCGCGCCGATGGCCGACGTGAGGACATAGGTGGGCGTGCCATGCGCCCGCGCCAGGCGGGCCACGGCCAGCGGATGGTCGTGGTCGACGCGGCGGAAGGCCGCCCTGGAACCCGCGGCGCGCAAGGTCGTGCCCAGCGTGCAGATCACCGCGTCGGCCCGCCACCAGTCGGCCTGCCCGGGCAGTCGCTCGAAATCCACCAGTGGCGCCTGCAGGCGGGGATGGTCCGCCAATGGTCGCCGCGACGGCGCCACCACGCGGCCGATCCTGGGATCGGCGAGCGCCAGCGCCAGCACGTGGCGTCCCACGAGACCCGTCGCTCCCACCAGCAGCAGCCTGAAGGGCGATGCCATCGCGCGACCCGCCGTCAGTCTTCGCGGGGGCGGAACACCCCGGCGATGATCTTCCAGCCATTCCCGTCCTCGAGCGGGGTCGGGTCGTCGTGGCAGGCGGCACCGATGGCGTCCTCTTCCTTGCTCCTGACGACATCGGACAGGTCCGCGCTCGGGCCGCCCATCGGTTCGCCAGGTCTCCGCTCCACCGAGATGACGGCTCGGTGGTCGCGGGTGGCGACGGCCTCGATGTTGCTGGTCATGATGCTTGTCCTTGGAAAGGGGGTCGGGGGATGCCGGGGCTGGACGAGCCGACGATCGATGCGCGATCCATCGAATCCGACGAGGCCCGGCCAGGCGATGCATTGTTTTCCATCCTTCGCCTGCCTGCCTGGAATCGCCCCATCGACCACCCCATCGCATGCCGCGATCGACAACCCTGGTTTGCCGCCCGATCCGTAGCCGGGACCGCGCATCGATCCCTACGATCGAGACCCTGATCGGAACGCAACGAAACGGAGACGAGTCATGGAATCGAACGCAGCGAGCGGCCGTCGGCGGCCTGGAGTCCGGATCGCCTGCCTGATGGCGGTGGCGGCATGCCTCGGATCGCCGGCCCGGGCCGGGGAGGTCGATCTGAGGACGGCGAGGAATGGCGACGCGACCATCAGCTACCGCGTCGAGGGCCAGGGCCCGCTCGTGGTGCTCATCGCTTCCACCGGCCGGGGCACCGAGGAGTTCGGCGCCCTGGCCGCCAGCCTGGCGGCGCGCGGCCATCGCGTCGTCAGGCCGGAGCCGCGCGGCATCGGAGGCAGCACCGGGCCGATGGAGAACCTCAGCTTCCACGACTTCGCCAGCGACTTCGCCGCCGTGATCCGCAGCGAAGGCGGCACGCCCGCCATCCTGGCGGGCCACGCCTATGGCAACTGGATCGCCCGCGTGATCGCCTCGGACCATCCGGCATTGACCCGGGGCGTGGTGCTCGTCGCCGCCGGCGCCAGGACCTGGCCGAAGGAACTGAGCGACGCCATCACGATGATCAACGATCCGGCCTCGACCGAGCGGCAGCGGCTCGACGGCCTCCGGCTGGCCTTCTTCGCCGAAGGCAACGACCCGACATCCTGGCTGGAGGGCTGGTATCCGGCGGTCACGCGCAGCCAGCGGGACGCCCGCACGCGCACCCGCCAGGCCGCGTGGTGGGGCACCGGCAATGCGCCGATGCTCGACCTGCAGGCGGCGGCCGATCCGTTCCGTCCCGCCGCCTCGCGCGACGAACTCCAGGCCGAGTTCGGCGACCGGGTGACGGTGAAGGTGATCGACGGCGCCAGCCATGCGCTGCCGGCCGAGAAGCCGGTCGAGGTCGCGGCGGCCATCGCCGAATGGGCCGCCGCCCTGCCGGCCGGCCGAGAGATGCGCGTCGCGGAATAGCAGTTCTGCCGGGCGTCCGCAGGCCCGCGCGCGTCGGCCTGCCTAGACTGGGTCATCACCGGATTCGACAACACCGAACGCTGCATGCGAAGGAGACCCATGGACGACCTCACCCAACTGCGCTATGAATTCAAGGACCACATCGCGACGCTGACGCTCGACGCGCCGCCGGTCAACGCGCTGACCCGCGTGCTCAACGACGAGCTCACGCTCGCGCTCGACCGCATCTCGGAGATGGACGAGGTCCGCGTCGTGGTGCTGACCGGCGCGGGCAAGGTGTTCTGCGCCGGCGCCGATCTCAAGGGCCGCGCCGGGGTCATCCGGGGGCCGGGCGACCTGCCCGCCCATTCGCGCCGCACGCGCGAGTGCTTCCACGCGATCCGCGAATGCGCCAAGCCGGTGATCTGCGCCCTCAATGGCGCGGCGCTGGGTTCGGGCCTGGCGATGGCGGCGTCGAGCGACATCCTGATCGCCTCGGAGCGGGCCTCGCTCGGATTGCCCGAGGTCGATGTCGGCCTGCTGGGCGGCTGCCGCCACGCCATGCGCCTGTTCAGCCACTCGCGCCTGCGCCGCATGATGCTGACCGGCCTGCGCGTGCCGGGCGCCGAGCTCCATCGGCTGGGCATCGTGGAGGCCTGCACCACGCCCGAGGAGCTGCTGCCGACGGCGCTGGAGATGGCCGGGGTGATCGCCTCCAAGAGCCCGGTCTCCACGCGCATGGGCAAGCACACGCTCAATGTCATCGAGGACATGAGCCTGCGCGACGGCTATCGCTACGAGCAGGACATGACCGCGCAGATCGCCCGCACCGACGACGCCAGGGAAGCGCAGCGCGCCTTCGCCGAGAAGCGCGCGCCGGTGTTCACCGGCCGCTGAGCCGGGCCGGGGCCGGGCGCCGGGCTCAGTCCAGCTTGGCGCCCACCGCCTTGGCCAGGGCGCCCCAGCGCTCGGACTCGGACAGGATGAAGGGGCCGAAGTCCTCGGGTCGGCTGCCCACGATCTCGACGCCCTGCTGCTCGAACTGCTGCTTCAGGTCCGGCGAGGCCAACGCGGCACCGACCGCGCCATGCAGCTTGGCGACGATGTCCGCCGGCGTGCGCGCCGGCGCCAGCAGTCCATACCAGTTGTAGGCTTCCGCCCTGGGCATGCCCAGCTCGCCCACCGTGGGCACGTCCTTGAGCACCGGGATGCGCTTCGAATTGGTCACGGCCAATGCGCGCAGCTTGCCCGACTGGATGAAGGGCAGCACCACCGGGATGTCGATCACCGCCATGTCCACCTGCCCGCCCATCAGGTCGGTGAGGGCCGGGGCGGCGCCGCGGTACGGGATGTGGCTGATCTGGATCCCGGCCTCGCGCCGGAGCAGTTCGGCCTGCAGGTGCGGCGTGGTGCCGCTGCCGGCCGAGGCGTAGTTGACCTTGCTGGCATCGCCGGTGGCCGCCGCCTTCAGGTCGGCGAAGTTGCGGTACTTCGACTGGGCCGCCACCACCAGCACCGCCGGCACCTTGAGCACCTGCGTCACGGCCAGCAGGTCCTTCTGCGGGTTGTAGGGCATCGACGGCACGAGGTGCGGCACGATGGCCAGCGCGCCGGCCGACGAGAACAGCAGGGTGTAGCCATCGGCCGGCGCCTTGGCGACCGCATCGGCGCCGAGCAGGCCGCCGGCGCCGCCCTTGTTGTCGATCAGCACGGCCTGGCCGAGCGAGCCGCTCAGCTTGGCGCCCAGCGCGCGCGCCGTCTGGTCGACCGGGCCGCCGGCCGGGAACGGCACGACCACGCGGATGGGCTTGGCGGGATAGGCCTGCGCCCAGGCGGACAGCGCGCTCGCGGCCAGCGTCAGCGCCACGGCACGTTTCAGGAATCGGTTCATGTTCTTCGTCTCCAGGTTTCTGTTGGAGACGACTGTAGGCAGGGCCGCCCCGCCTGCCACCGCGCGCGGGCGCATACCTGCTATGCGGGCGCGCCGGATCGCGCGCCGCCGCTATGCGCCGGGCGCATCCCAGTCTTGCGGCTTCCCGGCTATCCCCGCGCCCGGCCCGCTTCGAGAATCGATGCCACTCAAGGAGACATCGAATGACCACCCCGCAAGGCCCGCTGTCGCACGTCAAGGTGCTGGACCTCAGCCGCATCCTCGCCGCTCCCTGGGCCAGCCAGATCCTGGCCGACCTGGGCGCCGAGGTCATCAAGGTCGAGCGTCCCGGCGCCGGCGACGACACCCGCACCTGGGGCCCGCCGTTCCTGAAGGACGCCGAGGGCAAGGACACGAAGGAGGCCGGCTACTACCTGGCGGTCAATCGCGGCAAGCGCTCCATCACCGTCAACCTGGATTCGGCCGAGGGCCAGGAGATCGTCAAGGCACTGGCGATGCGCGCGGACATCGTGCTGGAGAACTACAAGGCCGGCACGCTGGCGCGCTACGGGCTCGACGAGGCCTCGCTGCGCCGGCTCAACCCGCGCCTGATCTACTGCTCGGTCACCGGCTTCGGCCAGACCGGGCCGCGGCGCGACCAGCCGGCCTACGACTTCCTGATCCAGGCCATGGGCGGGCTGATGAGCGTCACCGGCGAGCGCGACGACCGTCCCGGCGGCGGCCCGCAGAAGGTCGGCGTGCCGATCGTCGACCTGATGACGGGCATGTACACGGCGGTCTCGGTGCTGGCCGCGCTGGCGCGCCGCAACGAGAGCGGCATCGGCGACGCGATCGACATCGCCATGCTCGACGTGCAGGTCGCGACGCTGTCGAACCAGGCCATGAACTACCTGGTGTCGGGCCGGGTGCCGCGACGCAATGGCAACGCGCATCCCAACATCCAGCCGCAGGATGTCTATGCCTGCGCCGATGGCGACCTGATCCTGGTGGTGGGCAACGACGGCCAGTTCGCCAGGCTGTGCGACGTGCTCGGCCAGCCCGGCTGGGGCAGCGACGAGCGCTACGCCACCAACGCGCAGCGCGTGCGGAACATCGCCGAGCTGTCGGGCCTGATCCGCGCGGCGTTCGCCGGCTGGGAGCGCGAGCGGCTGATCGCCGCCCTGGACGCGGCGGGCGTGCCCTGCGGGCCGATCAACGACGTCGCCGAAGTCTTCGAGGAGCCGCAGGTGAAGGCGCGCGGCCTGCTGCGCCGGGTGCCGCATCCCGCGGGCGTCGACGTGCCGCAGGTCGGTAGTCCGATGCGCTTCGCCGAGGCGCCGTTGCGCGTGCCGGCGGCGCCGCCGCTGCTGGGCCAGCACAGCGAGGACATCCTGGGCGAGCTGGGCTACGACGCGCGGCGCATCGCCGCGCTGCGCACGGCGGGAGCCATCTGATGGCGGCGCCGATGCTGCGGCTGCACTGGTCGCCCAAGTCGCCCTATGTGCGCAAGGTGATGGTCTGCGCCCACGAGCTGGGCCTGGTCGACCGGCTGGAGCTGGTGCGCTCCGTGGCGGCGATGCTCAAGCCCAACCCGGCCCTCATGGCCGACAACCCGCTGTCGAAGATCCCGACGCTGGTGCGCGCCGACGGACCGCCGTTGTTCGACTCGGCCGTCATCTGCGAATTCCTGAACGACGAAGCGGGGGGCGAGCTCTTTCCCGGGACGGGGGAGGCGCGCTGGCGGGCGCTGCGCTGGCATGCGCTGGGCGACGGCCTGCTCGATGCGCTGATCCTGTGGCGCAACGAGCGCGAGCGCGACCAGCCCCTGCCACCGCTGCTCGATGCCTTCGACCTCAAGACGCGCGCCTGCCTGGCGCTGCTCGACCAGGAAGCCGATGCGCTCGGCGCCGCGCCGTTCGCCATCGGCCACGTGGCCGTCGGCTGCGCGCTGGGCTACCTGGACTACCGCTTCGAGGCGCTGCGGTGGCGGATGCTGGCGCCACGGCTGGCCGACTGGTTCGCCGACGCGCGGGAGCGCGAATCCTTCCGCGCCACGGAGCCGCTCGATGGCTGAGGCCCCTCGCGCGCCATCCGGGATGCCGACCATGGACCTGCCCACCTTCAGCTGCGTCGAGGGCGACGCCCTGGACACGGCCACCGTCTATCGCCTGATCGTCGGCTGCGTGGCGCCGCGCCCGGTGGCCTGGATCACCACCATCGACGAGGAGGGCCGCGTCAACGCGGCGCCCTTCAGTTCGTACAACTACGTGGCGACCAGTCCGCCGATGCTCGCCGTCAACATCGCCGCGCGCGCCGATGGCGGGGACACCAAGGACACCGCCCGCAACATCGCGCGCAGCCGCGAGTTCGTCGTCAATGTCGCGACCGAGCACAACATGGAGCTGATGCATCGCAGCGCGCAGGAGTTCGCTCCGGAGGTCAGCGAGACCGAGGCGCTGGGCATCGCGCTGCTGCCCAGCCGGCACGTGCGGCCGCCGCGCATCGCCATCTCCCCGGTGCAGATGGAGTGCCGGCTCGACCAGGCGATCGTGCTGGGTCGCGGCGTCAACACGCTCTTCATCGGCGAGGTCGTCGCCTTCCACCTGTCCGACCGGATCTACGACGGCCAGCGCGTCGACACGGTCGGCATGCGGCCGATCGCCCGCCTGGGCGGGCCCTTCTACGCGGCGCTGGGCGAGGTGTTCCATCGCCCGATGCTGCAGAAGCCTCCGGGCGGCGAGGGCTGGATGCCGCCGGGTGGCGACGGCAATGGCAACAACCGACCTTCGAAGGGACCCCGGTCATGAATCACACACGCCGCGCGGCGTTCGCGCATGCCATCGCCACCTGCGTCGCCCTGGGGGCGGCGCTGGGCGTCGCGCCGCTGGCGCAGGGCCGGACCGCCTATCCCACGCGTCCCGTCACGCTGGTCATCCCCTATGCCGCCGGCGGTCCGGCGGACACGCTCGCACGGGGGCTGGCGCATCGGCTCGCCTCGGCGCTCGGCCAGCCCGTCATCGTCGATGCCCGGGGCGGCGGCTCGGCGACCATCGGCACGGGCTTCGTGGCGCGCGCCCGGCCCGATGGCCAGACATTGCTGCTGGGCACCTCGGCCGGCCACGTGGTGACGCCCCTGATGCAGCGCATTCCCTACGACGGCATCGCGGACTTCGCCTTCGTCGGCGGGGTCGCCAGCCAGCCCAGCGTGCTGGTGGTGCATCCGGACCTGGGCGTCGACTCGCTGCAGGCGCTGATCGCGTTGGCCGCCAGGGAGCCCGGCCGGCTGAACTACGCCTCCGCCGGCACCGGCGGCGCGACGCACCTGGGGGCCGAGGCCTTCCTCCAGCGCGCGCGCATCAAGGTCACCCACGTGCCCTATGGCGGCGCCGCGCCGGCGCTCAAGGACCTGCTGGGCGGCCAGGTGCAGATGGGCATGCTGAACCTGGCGGCGACGCAGGCCTTCATCGAGCAGGGCAGGCTCAAGGCGCTGGCCTATGGAGGCAGCCAGCGTTCGCCCCTGCTGCCCCGGGTCCCGACCCTGGCGGAGGCCGGTTTCGGCGGCGCGGAGACGCCCACGTGGTACACGCTGGCCGCGCCCAGGGGCACGCCGCCCGATGTGATCGAGAAGCTGCGCGTCGCGCTCTCGGAGGTGCAGGCCGACGCGTCCTGGCAGAAGCTGCTGGTGTCGCAGGGCGCGGAGGCGCTGAATGCGTCGCCGCGCGAGACGACCGCCTTCGTGCAGGCCGACAAGGTGGCGATGGCGAAGCTGCTGGGCTCGCTGGACCTGCTCGAACGCTAACGATCTCGGCTGGCGTGGCGGGTCGCGGCCGGCGCCACCGAGGCGCCCTCGATGCCATGGCGGCGCAGCGCCTCGGCGACGAAGCCGCTGGCCTTCATCTCCTCGACGAAATCGCCCAGCACCCGCGCGGCCGCTTCGCCGCGCGACTTCGGCACGCCCATCGCCTGGCGGATCACCATGAAGTGCCCGGGCAGCAGGCGCAGCCCGGGGGTGCGCGCGCTGTCGGCCTCGAGCTGCTGCTTGACGCCGGCGGCGACGTCCATCCGCTGCTCCAGGAAGGTCGCGACCACCGTCGGCGAGGTCGGCGCGCGCACGATCTCCGCCCGCTTCAGCTCGCGCGTCAGGTACAGGTCGTAGGCGCTGCCCTTGCCGACGACCACGCGCGTGCCGGCGCGGTCGACCTCGTCGTTGGCGCGCAGCGGCGAGGCCTCGCGCACGAGGTAGGCACCCTCGATGTGGACATAGGCTGCGGTGAAGGCGATCTGCGCGCCGCGCACCGGATCGATGGCGAAGAAGCCGATGTCGGCGCGCTCGTCGGCCACCGCCTCGACCGACCTGCCGGCGGCATCGAACACCACCAGTTCGAGCTCGACGCCCAGGCGCCCGGCGAAGGCGCGCGCCAGGTCGACCGACACGCCGCCGGGGGCAGCGGTGGCCGCATCCTGGTGGGCGAGGATCGGATTGCCCAGGTTGATGGAGGCGCGCAGCACGCCCGTGGGCGTGAAGGCCTGGATGACGGAGGGGTCGAGGGCGTGGGGGATCTGGGTCATGGTCGGATCGGTGTCGGCGTGGACAGGAGGTGGGTGAAGAGGCCGGGGGACGATGGGCCGCAGAGGTCGATGCGCGTCTCGTCCCCGAGCCTTTCGCCGAACCAGGCCTCGATGGCGGCGCGGCGCTCGCCGATGTAGACGGGTCGGCCGGTATCGTCGAGCGACATGCAGAGGTCGTGGCCGGGAACGACGATCGTGCCCGGCGTGGCGCGCCAGTGGCGCCAGATGAGCTCGAGCGAGGCCTCGCTCTGCTCATGGTCGACGCTGGCGTCGACCCGGCCACCGAGCAGTTCGGCCCGGTTCTTCGCGGCATCGCCGCAGAACAGCAACGGGACCGGGTTGGCGCTCAGAAGGAAGATCAGATGCCCCGGCGTGTGACCCGGCGCCGCGATGGCGCGCAGGCCGGGCAGGAACTCCTGGTCGGCCTCCAGGCGCTCGACGCGGGGGTCGATGCCCAGCTCGCGCACGTAGAGCTCGGGCAACGGGTCGAAGCCCGGTGGTTGTTCCAGGGCCCAGGCCAGCTCCCGCGCGCCGATCCAGATCCTGGCCTGCGGGAACAGCGTGAAGTTCACCGCATGGTCGTAGTGCGCGTGGGTCAGCACCACATCGGTCACGTCCTGTGGCGCCACTCCGGCCGCGCTCAGTTGGCGGGCGAGTTCGCGCCGCACGCCGAAGGCACCGACGTCGATCAGGACGACGCGACCGAAGCCGCGCAGCAGCGTCACCGTGCTCCAGCCCAGCCCGCCGTGGCACACCGCCTTGCCGGGGAAGCCCTGCACCAGCACATCGATCTGGTACATGGCTATTCCACCTTGATGCCGGAGGTCTTGATCAGCCGGCCATAGGATGCGGCCTCGGTCTGGATCAGGCGGCGGAAGTCCGCCGGCGAACTGCCGACCAGGTCGTAGCCACCTTCGGTCGCCAGGCGCTTGATCACATCGGGCGCCCGTAATGCCTTGACCGCCTCGGCATGCAGGCGCTCGACGATGGCCGCATCGGTCTTCGCGGGCACCAGGATGCCCTGGAACTGGGTGACGTCGAAATCGCGATAGCCCAGTTCCGCCATGGTCGGCAACCGGGGCAGGGCCGCAGCGCGGCGCGGGCCGGTGACGGCATAGCCGCGCAGCTTGCCGCTGGCGATCTGGGGTGCTGCCGTGACGACGGTGTCGAAGGTGAAGGAGAGCTGTCCACCCAGCAGATCGGCCAGCGCGAGGGCCGCGCCCTTGTACGGCACATGAGTCATCCTCGTGCCGGTCAGGCCGGCGAAGAGCTCGCCAGCCAGGTGCCCGCCACCGCCGATGCCGGTGGAGCCATAGCTGATCTTTCCGGGTTCGGCCTTTGCCGCCCGGACCAGCTCAGGGATGCCCGTGATGGGCGAGGCGGCCGGCACCACCAGGGCGTACTGATAGCTGGTGAGCTGCGTGACCGGTGCCAGGTCCTTCAGCGGGTCGTAGGGCAACCGGGCATAGAGGGACTGGTTGACCACGATCGGCCCGCTCGCCACGAGCAGCACCGTGTAGCCGTCCGGCGCCGCCTTGGCGACGGCATCGGTGCCGATGTTGCCGTTGGCTCCGCCCCGGTTGTCGATCACCACCGGCACGCCCAGGCCCTCGGACATCTTCTGGCCGACGATGCGTGCCGTGATGTCGGCCGCGCCGCCGGCGGCATACGGCACGATCATGCGAACCGGTTTGTCGGGATAGCCGGGTTGCGCCCGTGCCGGGCCCTGCATCGCGGCGATGGCGAGGAGCGCGAGGAGCGCGAGGCGCGCGAGGTTCGGGATCCGCGTCATGGCTCACGCGACCATTGGGGCGCGTCGGCGCAGCAGCGCCAGGACGTCGGCCTCGATGTCCATGCCATGGGCGCGTTGCTCGCGCATCCGGCGCAATTCGATCTCGCCCGGCACGATGACCGGTTTCCCCTCCTCGGCCGCCGGGCTGCCATGCAGGATCTCGGCGAAGTCGCGCATGCGCCCGGCCAGCCAGGCTCCCGAACCCAGACGCCGGGTGTCGATCAGGATGAAGAAATGCCCGAGGTTCTGTGGCTCGTCCGGCGCATCCACCCACGACTTGACATGGGTCAGGTAGGCCGCGTTGGACAGCACGCCGGCGAACAGGTCGACCAGCAATGCGAGTCCGTAGCCCTTGTGGCCGCCGATGGGCTGCAGGAAGCCATCGAGCGCGGCCCGGGGGTCGGTGGTCTTGCGACCCGACTTGTCGGTGCCCCAGGTGTCGGGGATCGATTCGCCGGCCTTGAGCGCATTGCGGATCTTGGCGCGCGCCACCACGCTCATGGCCATGTCCAGCATGAAGTGCCGGCCCTCCGCGCCGGGCACGCCGAAGCCCAGCGGGCTGTTGCCCAGGCGTGCGTCGCTGCCGCCCCAGGGCGCGATGGTGGTGGTTGCGTTGCTGCCGATCATGCTGGCGAAGCCCTGCTCGGCGGCGAGGAAGCTGTAGGGAGAGATCGGCCCGAAGTGGTTGCTGCCGCGCACGAAGGCGGCGCCGATGCCGCATTCGCGCGCCACCTCCATCGCGGCGCGCAGGCCGTGCATGCCCACCAGCGGGCCGACGCCATTGGCGCCGTCGACCGTGACCAGGGCCGGCGCCACGCGTTCGACCGTGATGGCGGGATGCTTGGCGATACCGCCGACATCGAGCCTTTCGCCATACGACTCGATGCGGCTCAGGCCATGGGTGGAGAGGCCGAACAGGTCGGCCAGCACCAGGACGTCGACGACGTCCTTGGCATGGCCGGCAGTCAGGCCCAGGCCTTCGAAGGCGCGCTGGCCGAGGTCGCGGAGTTCGGTCTCCGGGATGCGGGGGGAGGTCGTGGTGTGGGTGTCCATGGGGTCCTGGAGGTCGAGCGGGCAATGGGAATGGAAGTGGGAGGGATCGGTCGCGGCCCGGAGCCGCGCGGTCAGTCGGCCGTGAGTCGCGCGCTGCGCACGACGGTGGCCCAGCGCTTCTGCTCGGTGGCGATGAAGGCCGCGAAGTCCTGCGGACCCATGCCCGCGGCGGTGCTGGAGTCCTCCTCCAGCCGGCGCTGCACGGCGGGCGAGGCCAGGGCCTTGAGGGCTTCCCGGTTCAGACGCTGGACGATCGCATCGGGTGTCCCGGCCGGCGCGAGGAGGCCGAACCACTGCGAGCTCTCGAAGTTCGCATGGCCCAGTTCGGCCACCGTGGGCACCTCCGGGATGGCGGCGAGGCGCTGCGCCGAGCCGACCGCCAGGATCTTCATCTTGCCGGCCTTCACGTGCGGCAGGAATCCGGGCAGCCCGGCCGACGCGGCATCGATGTTGCCCGCCAGCAGATCGGTCATCTGCGCGCCAGTGCCCTTGTACGGCACATGGGTGACATCGATGCCCGTGGTGGCCTTGAGCATCTCGAAGGCCAGGTGCCCGGCGCTGCCATTGCCCGCCGAGCCATAGTTCAGCCGGCCCGGTTCGGCCTTGGCCAGGGCGATGAACTCGGGCAGGGTGGTCGCCTTCACCTTCGTGCCGATGGCGAAGACCATCGGCACCCGCGTCAGCAGGGTCACCGGCAGGAAGTCCTTTCGGACGTCGTAGGGCAGCCTGGACATCATGGCCGGATTGACCGCCAGGGTGCCGACATGACCGAGCACGATGGTGTGGCCATCGGGCGCGGCGCGAGCCGTTTCCTGCATCGCGATCACGCCCTGGCCGCCGGCCTTGTTGTCGACGATGACGGCCTGGCCCAGGTCCTGGCCCATCTCCGCGGCGATGGCGCGCGCGATGACGTCGGAACTGCCGCCGGGACCATAGGGCACGATGAGCCGGATCGGGCGCGTGGGTTGCCATTCCTGCGCGGCGGCGAGGCCCGATGCGAGCAGCGTGGCACACGCCGCCCATGCCAGGAAGGCACGCCGGACGGCCCGGCCGGTCTGAGGGAAAGAGGTCATGTTCAAGCGCGGTCTCCGATGGGTTCTTGTGGATCGGCGCGAATGATCGGCGTGGGCTCCGAAGGCGTAAAGTGCAAATATCCGTTCAATTCTTGCGTCGGACGCGCCAATCCAGGAACCCTGTTACTCCATGAACTTCGATCTCGCCGATCTGCGTGCTTTCCTGTCGGTCGCCGACCTGGGCAGTTTTCGCGCCGCGTCGGATGCGCTCCATCTGTCGCAGTCGGCGCTGTCCCGCCGGGTCGACAAGCTCGAGGACGCCCTGGGGGTGCAGCTCTTCACCCGCACCACGCGCAAGGTCGAGCTCACGACCGTCGGTCGCGCCTTCGTGCACCGGGCCCGCAATGTCTTCAACGAGCTCGACAGCGCCCTGCTGGGCATCGCCGACGTCGCCGAGCGCTTGTCGGGCGAGGTCACGCTGGCCTGCGTCCCATCGGCGGTCGGGTACTTCCTGCCCTCGGTCTTCGAGGCTTACCACCGGCTCTATCCGCGCATCCGCATGCGGGTGCACGACGAATCGTCGAGCGCCGTGCTGCTGGCGGTCACGCGCGGCGACGCGGACTTCGGCGTCACCTACATCGGCACGCAGGAATCCGACATCGATTTCCTGCCGCTCATCGAGGAGGCCTTCGTGCTGGCATGTCCTTCGAGCCATCCCTTCGCGGAACGCGAATCCGTGCGGTGGAGCGACCTCGGCGCGCATCCCTACATCGCGCTGGCCCAGGGCAGCGGCAACCGTTTCCTCATCGACCAGGCGCTGGCGCACTCGACCTCGCGGCCCCGGTGGATCTGGGAGGTCAACCACGTGCCGGCGCTGGTCAGCCTGGTGGCGGCCGGTCTGGGCATCGGCGTGGTGCCGCGCATGGCGCTGCCACCGGATGGCCAGGCCGGCATGACGGCCGTGGCGCTGGTCGAGCCGACGGTGAGTCGCACGCTGGGCCTGATCTCGCGCCGCGGCAAGCCGTTGTCGGCCGCGGCCCGGCTGCTGTACGACATGCTGGTGGCCCAGAAGACGGTCCTCTGAGGCGGGCGCGACTCACTCGGCCGGCACGAACACCTCGCCATCCATCAGGCGGCGCGCGCTGCGGCTCATGACGGCCCGGGTGACGACCCAGCCATCCGCGCCCGGTTCGGCCATGGCGCCGACGCTCAGGCTGCCCGAGGGATGGCCGAAACACACCTCGCCACGCGCGCCGCCGGCCAGCAGCCGGCTGACCAGCGTGCCGGGGATCGCCGCCGCGACGGCGATGGCCACCGCCCCCGTGCCCGTCATGGCGTGGTGCAGGCGGCCCATGGACAGGATGCGCGCGGTCAGGTCCAGCATCGCCGCCTCGACCATCCTGCCGCTCGACGCCACATAGGACCGCGGCGGCGAGACGAAGGCGATCTTGGGCGTGTGCGGGCGCCGGTCGGTCGCCTCCGCGGCGCTGGCCGCCAGACCCATGACGACCGTCGCGTGGGCCCGGATCGCCTCGATGCGCAGCAGCAGGGCGGCGTCGGGGTCGACGTCGTCCTGCATCTCCGCGCCGACCAGTCCCAGCGCGGCGGCGTCGACGAAGATGGTCGGGTTGCCGGCATCGATCAGCGTGGCCTCGATGTCGCCGACGCCGGGCACCCGCAGGCGGTCGATCAGGCGGCCGGTGGGGAACATGGCGCCGCCCTCGCCCTCGCCCTCGCCATCGGCGCCCGGATCCATGAACTCCAGCCGGATCTCGGCCGCCGGGAAGGCCACGCCATCGAGCTCGAAGTCGCCGAGTTCGACCACCCGGCCCTGCCGCATCGGCACGTGGGCGACGATGCGCCGGCCGATGTTGGCCTGCCAGATGCGCACCACGGCGATGCCGTCGGCGGGCGCCTCGACCAGTCCGCGCGCGATGGCGAAAGGTCCCACGGCCGAGGTCAGGTTGCCGCAGTTGCCGCTCCAGTCGACCACCGGCCGGTCGATGGCCACCGCGCCGAAGAGGTAGTCGACATCGCAGTCCGCCCGGCTGCTGCGCGCGACCAGGACGACCTTGCTGGTGCTCGACGTGGCGCCGCCCATGCCATCGATGTGCTTGCCGTAGGGGTCGGGACTGCCGGTCACGCGCAGCATGAGGCGATCGCGCGCCGGACCCGCCACGCGCGCGGATTCGGGCAGGTCGTCGGTGGCGAAGAACACGCCCTTGCTGGTGCCGCCGCGCATGTACGTGGCGCGGATGGCGATCTGGGTCGGGATCGGTGTCATGGAGCGGAACGACTGGATTTTGGAGGAACGGAGTGTCGCGCCACGGGCCCTCGCGCTGGGGGACCGATCCGGGAATCCAGGGGAAACACCGATCCCGGCCGGTTGCGACGCTGACGAGTTCTGTCTAAGATACTTAGCAAGCTAACTAAAAACGGGTGTCGATACCGCCCGAGGACCTGCATGAACCCCACGCTGAACGAGCCGCTCGCCTGGTCCGATTCGATGGCGCTCGGACACGCGCGCATCGACGACGAGCACCAGCACCTGGTCGCGCTCATCGCCCGGCTGCAGCAAGCCGCCGACGACGAACTGCCCGCCGCGCTGCGGGCCCTGTCGGACGAGGCGATGGCGCATTTCGCGGCCGAGGACGACCTGATGACGGCGACCGCCTTCCCGCCCCGCGACTGCCACATCAAGGAGCACGACGCGGTGCTCGCCACGCTGCGCGGCGTCGCCGGGCGCCTGGCGCGGGGCGAGCACGAGGTCGCGCGGCGCCTGTCGGCGGAACTGGCGGCCTGGTTCCCGGCGCATGTCCAGCACCTCGACTCGGCCCTGTCGCACTGGCTGTGCAAGTTGCGCCACGGCGCCCGGCCGGTCGTGCTGCACCTTGGCGACGACCGGCGCCGCGCGGGCCCGGACCGTCGCGACGCCGTCGCCACCTGATCCCATTCACCACCCCACGAGACCCATTTCATGATGACTTCGGAAGAAAACGATCTGCTCTGCCGCGTCGAAGGCGCTGCCCCGATGGGCCAGCTGATGCGACGCCACTGGACCCCCGTCTGCCTGGTGGAGGAGGTGAGCGAGCCCGATGGCGCGCCGGTGAAGGCGCGCGTCTTCGGCGAGGACCTGGTGGTGTTCCGCGACACCGACGGCCGGCTCGGCGTGATGGACGAGTACTGCCCGCACCGCCGCGCGTCGCTGGTCTACGGGCGCAACGAGGAGGGCGGCCTGCGCTGCCTCTATCACGGCTGGAAGATGGATGTCGATGGCAACGTGCTGGAGATGGCCTCGGAGCCGGCCGCCAGCGGCATGGCCGAGAAGGTCAAGCACACGGCCTATCCGACGAGCGAGTGGGGCGGCCTGGTGTGGGCCTACATGGGTCCGAAGGACGACGTGCCGGCCTTCCGGCCGCCGGCCTGGGCGCCCACGGCCGAGACCCGCGTGAGCATCGCCAAGGTGCTGCTGCCCTGCAACTGGGCGCAGATCCTGGAAGGCGCCATCGACTCGGCGCACAGCTCCAGCCTGCATTCGTCGGACATGGTGCCGGCCCGCGTGGACAGCGCCCAGGCGACCGCCAACACCTGGCTGCGGCCGTCGACCGACAAGGCGCCGCGCATGCAGGTGCAGCGCACCGGCTATGGCTTCCGCTATGCCGCGCTGCGCCGGCCGCTGACCAACGCCGCCGTGAACGACTACGTGCGCTCGACCGTCTTCGTGGCGCCGGCCACCGCATTGATCCCGCCCAACAACCTCTACAACGTGGCCAACATCAACGTGCCGATGGACGACACGAACACCGCGTTCTACTTCATCGCCTGGGGCCATCCCGCGCAGACGCCGGAGACCGAGACCTGGCGACGCTTTCTGCGGCAGACCGTGGGCGTCGACCTCGATGCCCGGTATCGCCCGCTGCGCACGATGGACAACATGTTCTGGCAGGACCGCAACGCCATGAAGGCCGGCAACTTCACCGGCATCACCGGCTTCCCCAATCAGGACGTGGCGATGTGGCTGACCATGGGCCCGATCGCCGACCGCACGCACGACCGGCTGGGCGCGAGCGACCTGGCGATCGTGGAATTCCGCAAGCAGATGCTGGAGGCCGTGCGTGCCTTCATGCAGGGAGCGCCCGCCATCGGCACCGGCATCGAGGCCGCCACGCCGGCGGTCTGCGCCTTCCAGGCGATCGTGCCCAAGACCACCGACTGGCGCATCCACGAGACCCGCTTCATCTGGCACGCCGGCGTGGACCACCCCGAGTTCGAGGACTCCTATTCCGTGAAGGCCTGATCCCATGAGCAAGCTCCAGCTCTCCATCGCCATGGGCGACTACGACCGCACCCGGGCGCTGTACGACGGCCGCGTGCAGATCGATGGCGTCGACCCGGTCTACATGCTGCTCAATCCGGAGGAGATGTTCTTCCGCGCCATGCGCAGCGTCGACTTCGACATCACCGAGCTCTCGTTCTCCAGCTACCTGGTCAGGCATGCGCGCGGCGACTGCCCCTACATCGCCTTGCCGGTGTTCCTGTCGCGCGCCTTCCGCCACACGTCGATCTATGTGCGCAAGGACCGCATCGGCCAGCCGGCCGATCTGAAGGGCCGGCGCATCGGCCTGCCCGAATACCAGCTCACCGCCAATGTCTGGGCCCGCGCCATCCTGGAGGACGATCACGGCGTGCGTCCCTCGGACGTGGTCTGGGTGCGGGGCGGCATCGAGACACCCGGCCGGCCCGAGAAGATCAGGCTGCAGCTGCCGGGCGACATCCGCATCGAGCAGGCGCCCGAGCACACGACGATCTCCGAGATGCTCGATCGCGGCGAGATCGACGGCTTCATGGCGCCCCGGCCCCCCAGCCGCGCGGCGCTGGCCAACCCGGACATCGGCTGGCTGTTCGACGATCCGACGGCCGTCGCCAAGGACTATTTCCGCCGCACCGGCATCTTTCCGATCATGCATGTCGCGGCCGTCCGCAAGGAACTGGCCGAACGCCACCCGTGGCTGCCGGGCGCCCTCGTCAAGGCCTTCACCCAGTCGAAGGCGGCGGCATTGCAATTGCTCTCGGACACCTCGGCGACCAAGGTGACATTGCCCTTCGTCGAGGAGCAACTGCAGGCCGCGCGCGAGACCATGGGCGAGGACTTCTGGTCCTACGGCGTCGCACCGGCCCGCCGGACGCTCGAGGCCTTCGTGCGCACGCACCACGCGCAGGGCCTGTCGGCGCGCGAGGTGCCGGTCGAGGAGCTGTTCCATCCCGCGACCTACGAGTCCTACAGCATCTGACGCTGACATCCAGAAAACGACGGAGACACATCCCCATGAAACGAACAATGCTGGGCTGGCTGGCCGCCTCGGCCGCCATGGCCTGCCTGATCCTCACCGCGCCGGCGCGGGCCGACACCTTCCCATCGCGTCCGGTGAAGCTGGTCGTGCCCTACTCGCCGGGCGGCCTGCCCGATACCGTGGCGCGGATCTTGTCGCGCCCGCTCGGCGAGGCGCTGGGCCAGTCGGTCTTCGTCGAGAACAAGCCGGGCGCCGGCGGCGCCGGTGCCGCGTCCACGCTGACCCAGTCGCCGGCGGATGGCTACACGTTGCTGGTCACCGATGGCCCGATGCTGTCGATCACGCCGCTCCTGATCAGGAAGATGAGCTACGACGCCACCACCGATTTCATGCCGGTCTCGCTGGTCGGCAAGGCGCCGCTGTTCCTGGCCGTCAATCCGAGCGTCAAGGCCGACACCCTCGACGAGCTGATCGCGCTGGCCAAGGCCAAGCCCGGCGCGCTGAACTACGGGTCCTCGGGCACCGGCAGCATCCATCACCTGACCACCGAGGCCATGAATTCGAGGCTCGGGATCGTCATGACGCACGTGCCGTTCCGGGGCAGCGCCAATTCGGTGCCGGCCATGATCGGCGGGCAGGTCGACATGGTGTTCGCCTCGCCGCCCTCGCTCATGGGCTTCGTCAAGGCCGGCCAGGCCAGGCTGCTGGCCACCAATGGCACGGCCCGCTCGCCCTTGGCGCCGCAGATGCCCGCGCTGGCCGAGAAGATCCCGGGCTTCGACTTCGCCTTCAATGTCGCGGTGCTCGCCAAGACCGGCACGCCGGCCGCGGCCATCGCGCGCGTGAGCAGCGAGATCGCCCGGATCGTCAAGCGTCCCGACGTGATCGAGCAGCTGCGCCTGGCGGGGGTCGATCCGGTCGGCGGCACGCCCGAGCAGCTCGCTCAGGCCCTGAAGAGCGAGACCGCGCGCGTCACCGATGCCGCCGGGCGCGCCCAGCTCAAGGCCGAGTGAGGAGATGGCCATGACCGACATCCAGACCCATGCCGACACCCCAATGCCATTGCGCGTCGCCCGCGTCCACGACGTCGCCCAGGGCATCCGCAGCTTCGAGCTGGTGCAGCCCGATGGCAGCGAACTCCCGCCGTTCACGCCCGGCGCGCACGTGAAGGTGCAGACGCCCGGTGGCGCGTTGCGCAAGTACTCCCTGTGCAACGACCCGGCCGAGCGGGACCGCTATGTGATCACCGTCAAGCGCGACGACGCGGGCCAGGGCGGCTCGATCAGCATGCACGAGGACGTGGAGGAGGGCGACACCCTGCCGACCTCCGTGCCCGACAACGCCTTCCCGCTGGTCGACCGGGCCAAGGGCTATCTGTTCATCGCCGGCGGCATCGGCATCACGCCGATCCTGTCGATGATCCGCTCGTTCGGCGAACTGCCGCCGGCGCCGTGGAAGCTGTTTTACCTGACCCGGTCCCCGGCCACCTCCGCGTTCCTGGACGAGCTGAGCCGGCCGGAGCTGAAGAAGCAGGTGCGCATCCATCACGACGAGGGCGATCCCGCGCGCACCTTCGATCTGTGGCCGGCGCTGGAGAAGCCCAACACCGCGCATGTCTACTGCTGCGGCCCCCGACCATTGATGGAAGCCGTGCGCGACATGACCGGCCACTGGTCGCCGGCCCATGTGCATTTCGAGAGCTTCAACGAGGGTGGCGGCGTGCGGCCGGACGACCAGCCGTTCAAGGTCAGGCTGGCGCGCAGCGGCGTCGATTACGAGGTGCCGGTGGGCCAGTCGATCCTCTCGGTGCTGCGCGAGCATGGCTGCGATACCGCGTCGTCGTGCGAGAGCGGCACCTGCGGCACCTGCCGCACCGGACTGCTGGCCGGCGAGGCCGATCACCGCGACATGGTGCTGATGCCCGAGGAGATGGAGCGCCAGATCATGATCTGCGTCTCGCGCGCGAAGTCCGCCGAACTGGTGCTCGACCTGTGACCGTGCCCACGATCGCACCCCCGGCCGCGCCGCGACCGATCCGCCTGGGCGTCGCCGGTCTGGGCCGGGCCTTCACGCTGATGCTGCCGACGCTGCTGCGCGATCCCCGGGTGCGGCTGGTGGCCGCCTGTGATCCGCGCGAGGAGGCGCGCTCCCGCTTCGCGCGCGATTTCGACGCGCCGGTCCATGCCGACATCGAGGGCCTGGCCGGCGAGCCGGAGGTCGACGCGATCTACATCGCCAGTCCGCACCAGTTCCACGCGGCGCAGACCCGGATCGCCGCGCGCCACGGCAAGCACGTCCTGTGCGAGAAGCCGATGGCGCTGTCGCTCGCCGAATGCGACGCCATGATCGAGGACTGCCGCGCGGCCGGCGTGTGGCTGATCGTCGGCCATTGCCACAGCTTCGATTCGCCCTATCTGCAGGCCCGCGACATCATCGCCAGCGGCGAGCTGGGGCGGGTGCGCATGATCCAGGCCCTGAACTACACCGACTTCCTCTATCGACCGCGACGCCCCGAGGAGCTGCGCACCGCCGAGGGCGGCGGCGTGGTCTTCAGCCAGGCGGCGCACCAGGTCGACGTGGTGCGACTGCTGGCGGGCTCGCCGGTGACGCGGGTGCGCGCCATCACCGGCGACTGGGACCCGATGCGGTCGACGCAGGGCGCCTACTCGGCGCTGCTGTGGTTCGAGGACGGTGCCTTCGCCAACCTCTGCTACAGCGGCTACGGGCATTTCGACTCCGACGAATGGTGCGGCTGGATCGGCGAGATGGGCCGGGCCAAGTCGCCCGAGGCCCATGGCGCGGCGCGGCGGCGACTGGCCGCGGCGACATCGCCGCAGGACGAGGCGCGCCTGAAGGCGGCCGGCACCTATGGCGGCACGGACCCGGCGCCCCGGCCACCGGAGGCCGGCGCCGCCTGGCACCAGCACTTCGGGCCGGTGGTGGTGTCGTGCGAGCGCGGCGACGTGCGACCCCTGCCCGACGGCACCTGGGTCTATGGCGATCGCGAGAAGGCGCAGCGACCCCTGGCCGCGCCCTCCGTGCCGCGCTTCGAGGTCATCGACGAACTGTCCGAGGCCATCGTGTCGGGTCGCGCGCCCTTGCACGACGGGACCTGGGCCCGCTCGACGCTCGCCGTCTGCCTGGCCTTGCTGGATTCGGCGGGCTCGAACCGGGACGTCGAACCGCTACCCCGGGGCGGCTGACACAATGGGGGCGATCGTCCACTTTCTCCCCCGCGCCCTTGTCCAAATCCTCCGCGAAGTACGAAGCCGAAGTCGCCGCGCGCGTCCTGCGCCGCTGGCACCATGCCGTTCCCGACGACCGGATGGCGCATCTGGTGAAGGACGCCACGCGCGGGTTCATGCGTTCGCTGCAGTCGCGCCTGGCCGAGCACCAGGTGCTGCCGGGTCACTGGACCTTCCTGCGCATCCTGTGGGAACGCGATGGCATCACCAAGCGCGAGCTGAGCATCGAGGCCGGCGTCATGGAGCCCACCACCGTCATCGCGTTGCGGGCCATGGAATCGCTCGGCTATGTCAGCCTGGAGCAGCGCCCCGAGAACCGCAAGAACATCTATGTCCGGCTCACCCCGCTGGGGCGCCGACTGGAAGGCGAGCTGGTGCCGCTCGCCCAGGAGGTCAACGCCCTGGCGCTCGAGGGCATCAGCGAGCGCGAGGTCGCCACGGTGCGCCGGGCGCTGCTCATCATGATCGACAACCTGGCGCGCGACCAGGCCGTTCCGGATCCCGTCAGGTGAGTGTGCGGCGCTGCCTCCCGCGGCAGATGTTCCCGCGGATCCCGGAGAGCGTGCGTGCGGCGGTGACATGGCGGGTTCTCATGTCGGATCCGCCGAACGTGCGGCTGGTGATCACGTCCTGATCCGGGCAGCGGCTTTCCTGGTTTTCAAGAGGCTCGATCATCTTTTCACGAAGGGAAGGCGGGAGAGCGGGATCGATCGGATGGGGCATGCGCTGGGTCGTCGTCGGATGAGTCGCCGACCCCGGA
The DNA here is from genome assembly GCF_056679935.1 of Variovorax sp. PEI5. Lineage (NCBI taxonomy): Bacteria > Pseudomonadati > Pseudomonadota > Betaproteobacteria > Burkholderiales > Comamonadaceae > Variovorax > Variovorax sp. PEI5. Next base: position 434,267 of record NZ_JBWXPH010000003.1, on the reverse strand, counting down.
GAGACCCGCCACCCGGACCTGCATGCCATGAACGCGGGGGCGTTCCGTCGGTCACCATCGGCATGGGCAAAATAGGCGCCATGCCCGACGATCCGCTCAGTCATCTCCTCACCTTCGTCGCGGTCGCCGAGGCCCGGAGTTTCGTGCGCGGCGCCGAGAAGCTGGGCGTGACGGCCTCCGCCGCCAGTCACGCGGTGCGGGCCCTGGAGACGAAGACCGGCGTGCGACTGCTCGATCGGTCCACGCGCAGCGTCACGCCGACCGCCGAGGGCCAGCGGCTGCTGGAGGGCGTGGCGCCGAGCCTCGCGGCCATCGATGCCGAGGTCGCCTCGATCGGCGAACTGTCGCAACGTCCGGCGGGCACCATTCGGATCACAGCGCTCGATTTCGTGGCCGAGACCATCCTCTGGCCCCGGCTCTGGCCGCTGCTCGCCGCCTATCCCGACGTCCGGCTGGAGATCAATGCCAGCTACCGGATGATCGACATCGTGGCCGAGCGCTTCGACTTCGGCGTGCGCGCCGGCGCCCAGGTGGCCAAGGACATGGTGGCCGTGCGCATCTCCGCCGACTACCGACGCGCGGTGGTGGGATCGCCGCGCTACTTCGAACGGCATCCGGCGCCCGTCGAGCCAGCCGAACTGCTGCGGCACGACTGCATCACCATGCGGCTGGCCACCAGCGGCGGCCGCTTCCCGTGGGAACTGCGCCGCAAGGGCGGGCGGGCCCGGACGCTGCGGGTCGCGGGCCAACACACCTTCAACAACACGCAGCAGATCCTGGGGGCCGCCCTCTCCGGGGTGGGGCTGGCGTTCACGCCGGAGCCACTCGCGCGTCCCCACATCGAGGCCGGACGGCTGCATCCGGTGCTCCAGGAGTGGTGGCCCGCCGCGCCCGGCTTCTTCCTCTACTACCCGAGTCAGCGCCAGCACTCGAAGGCCCAGGCGTTGGTCATCGACGCGCTGCGCCACCGCGCGAATTGAAGCAGACCTCAGTCCCACGTGCCGCTCGACTCACTGCGTCCCTTGCTGGCCTTCATGGCCGTCGCGCGCGAGCACAGCTTCACGCGCGCCGCGGCGCGGCTGGGGGTATCGCAGTCCGCGCTGAGCCACGCGGTGCGGACGCTGGAGTCGAGGATCGGCGTGCGACTGCTCACCCGGACGACCCGCAGCGTGTCGCCCACCGAGGCCGGCGAGCGGCTCCTGCGCACCCTGGGGCCGCGCATGCAGGAGATCGAGACCGCGCTCGGCACCGTGGGCACCCGGGGCGATCCGGGCAGCGGCACGGTGCGCATCCGGAGCACGGACTACGCGGCCGACACCGTGCTGCGCCCACGGCTTGCGGGCCTGCTCTCGGCGCATCCCGCGCTCTGGGTCGAGATCGCGATCGACGATGGGCCGGACGACCGGTCCGACGAGCAGCACGACATCGGCGTGCGCTGGGGCGACCAGGTGGCGAAGGATCGCGTCGCGGTCCGCATCGCGGCGGACTGCCGCATGGCGATCGTCGGCGCGCCGGACTATCTCGCGCGACGTCCGCGCTGCGGCGTGCCGCAGGACCTCATCGGCCACAACTGCATCACGCAGCGGCGAGCCGATGGCGAGATCGCCGCCTGGAGCCTGGTGCGTGGACGCCGGAGGCTTTCGGTGCGCGTGGAGGGCCAGGCCATCTTCAACGGCGTCTATCCGATGATCGCGGCCGCACTGTCGGGTTGCGGTCTCGCCTTCGTCCCCGAGGACCTGGTCGATGCGCACATCGCCACCGGACGACTGTCCCGGGTGCTGGAGGACTGGTCGCCCACCGTACCGGGACTGCACCTCTCCATGGCCCGGCGCATCGCCACGGTCCGGGCCGTCGCGTTGGTGGTGGAGGCCTTGCGCCATCATCGCTAGCGCGGCGTCGGCGTCGTGCCGTGCATCGGCGACAGCCGAAAGACGGCCCGACCATGGCCGGCCATCCAGCGAGACGGCGCGCAATCCCGGCGACGCGCCTCACGCGATGGGCGGCGGTGCGCGGATCGCTCTGCGGTGGCGCCGCCCGCGGGGCATCGCCCATGCTCCCACGGCATCTGCCGCGACACGGCGACGAGCCGCTTTTGCGGAAGCTCATGGCCCGCGCGGGGTGCCCTGGACGGTGTAGACGCGCGACGTGGCCGCCCGGTGCCGGATGGGCTTGAGTTCGGCATAGGTGGGCGAGTCGTACCAGGCGAGAGCTCGCTCCATGCTCGGGAACTCGATCATCACGATGCGTTTGCTCGGTGCGCCCTCCTGGGATACGACGGCACCGCCCCGCACGATGTAGCGGCCGCCGAACGTGGCGAAACTCGCCTCGACCCGGGCGCTGTAGGGCTTCATGCCCTCCGGGTCGGTCACTTCGAACTCCGAGACATAGATGGCCGGACCTGTGGTGGCCGGTGTGGTCTGCGCGTGGACGTGCTGCGGCAGTGGCGCGGCGAGGGCGGCGATGCCCAACATGGCGCCGACGAGGAGGTGCTTGGGAATCGGCATTGTGTGCTCCTTTGAACGTCGCGCTCAGGGTTTGATGTGGAGGCGCGACGACTCGGTCTCCAGCAAGCGTCGGCCGGTGATCATGTCCTTGGTGGTGTCGACATACTTCCGGAAGTGAGCGGACGCGATGTGCTGGCGGTAGGCGGCGTCGTCGGCATAGATCTGGAAGAAACGGAGTTGCTGCGGCGCGTCCTGGAGCGACACGGCGTAGATGGCCGCGACGCCGGGCTCCAGCCGGATGGAGTCATCGATCTCCTCGGTGACCGCCGCCCGGTAGGCATCCAGTCGGGCGGGCAGGATCTCCAGATCGGCGACTCGCACGACGGGCGAGGATGGCAACGCCTTCTTCGAACCGATGTGCACCGCAACCACGTCGAACAACCGGCGTTCGGTCACCATGCTGCGCGTCGCGGCCAGGAACGCCTGGAAATGCGGTGACTGCAGATGCGTCCGGTAGGCCGCTTCGTCCTGGTACATCTCGAAGACCCGGATGCGCGTCGGATCGGTCTTCTCGGCCACCGTGTGGAAGGCCAGGATGCCGGGTTCGAGCCGGATCGCCGCCGCGACGTGGGTCGCCGTCGCCGCGTCGAAATCCTTCGAGCGCGCGCCGTCGATCCGGAGCTCGGCCAATCGCACGAAGGGCGTCGCGGAGGGTGTCGGCCTGGAGGTCACCGAGGCGCAGGCGGCGATGAACAGCGCGATGGTCGCGCCGGCGGCGCCGACGGCCAGCAGTCGCCAAGTGCCGGCGCGTCGCATGGTGGGATGGAAGAGGCAGGAGAGATTCATGCATCGAGTCTCCGCCCGCCCCGGCGCGGCACCAAGCCGCGTCCGAGCAGTGGAGCGCTGTCGATTGCGCAACAATCGCCGCATGGTCCTCCCACGCATCGTTCATGGAAACCCAGCATCTGAGAACCTTCATTGAGGTCGTGCGGCAGGGCAGCTTCGCGGGCGCGGCGCGTCGTCTGGATCTGGCGTCCTCGCAGGTCACCCGCGCCATCGCCGCGCTCGAGGCCGACCTGGGTACGCGCCTCATGCATCGCACCACGCGCAAGCTGACATTGACGGAATCAGGCGCGGCCTACTTTCGCCGGGTGAGCTCGCTCATGGACGAGCTCGACGCGGCGGCCGACGACGCACGCGCCAGCACGGGGGCGATCCGAGGACTGGTGCGCCTGACGGCTTCCCTCGCGCTTGGACAGAGACTGGTCGTGCCGCTGCTGGAGAAACTGCATCGCCAGCATCCGGGCCTCCAGCTGGAGCTGCGCTTGAGCGACCTCGTCGTCGATCTGGTCGGGCAGCAGGTGGACGTGGCGCTGCGCCAGAGCCCGTCGATCGACGAGTCCCTGATCGGCCTGCGACTCGGTCCCATGCGGTTTCGCGTCTGCGCGAGTCCCGGCTATCTCATGGACCATGGACGGCCCGAAATCCCCGCCGAACTCTCGCATCGGGACTGCCTGCGGATCGCGCTGCCAGGATTCAACAGCGCTTGGTCGTTCCGCCGCCGGGGCGACACGAATGCCGAGGTCGAAGTCGTTCCCATCGGTGGCTGGCTCTCGGCATCCTCGTCGATGTCGCTGCTCGCGTCGGCCGTCGATGGACTGGGCCCCGTCCTGTTGGCGGATTGGCTGGTCGAGGCCGACGTCCAGGCGGGACGCCTGGTGGTCCTGTTTCCCGAATACGAGGTGACCTCGACCCATTTCGACAATGCGGTCTGGCTCCTGTACGCCTCGCGCGAGCATCTGCCGCGGCGCGTCCGGATGGTGGTCGACTTCCTGCGCACCGAGCTGCGGCCGCTGCTCGGCGCCCCGGATTGAAGGCGCGCGCGCCTCAGGCCAGGGCGGGCAGCTTGTCGAGAATCTTTTCCAGCGTGATGGGATAGTCCCGCACCCTGGCTCCGGTGGCGTTGTGGATCGCGTTGGCGATGGCGGCCGCGACGCCGCACAGGCCGAGCTCGCCCACGCCCTTGGCCTTCATGGGCGACATGGTGGGGTCGACCTCGTCCAGGAAGATCACGTCCTGCTGGGGGATGTCGGCATGCACGGGCACCTCGTAGCCGGCGAGATCGTGGTTGATGAAGCAGCCGACCTGTTTGTCCACCACCAGATGCTCCATCAGCGCCGCGCCGGCGCCCATCACCATCGCGCCGATCACCTGGCTGCGCGCCGCCTTGGGGTTCAGGATGCGTCCGGCCGCGCACACCGCCAGCATGCGCCGCAGCCGGACCTCGCCGGTGAATGCATGGACCCCAAGCTCGACGAAATGCGCGCCGAAGGTCTGCTGCGCATAGCGCTTCGACAGGTCGCCATAGGTGATCTCGTCCTCGGCCACGAGTTCGCCCAGCTCGGCGGCCTTTGTCAGTGGCAGGCTGCGATCGCCCGCGCGGACGATGCCGTCGGCGAACTCGACATCGGGGCCCTGGAAGCCCAGCCTCCGCGCGACGGCCTCCCGCAGCTTGACGCAAGCCGCATACACGCCCGAGGTCGACGAGGCGGCGCCCCATTGCCCGCCCGAGCCCGGGGATTCGGGGAAGTCGCTGTCCGCCAGCCGCACGACGACGTGCTCGAGAGCGACACCCATCATCTCGGCTGCTGTCTGCGCGACGATGGTGTAGCTGCCGGTGCCGATGTCGGTCATGTCGGTCTCGACGGTGACCATGCCCCGGGCATCGAGCCGCACTCGCGCGGCTGATTTCGCGATGGGTGCTCCGCGGATGGCGGAGGCCACGCCCATGCCGATCAGCCAGTCATGTTCGCGCACCTGCCCGGGCGTCGCCCGCCGGCGGTCCCAGCCGAAACGCGCCGCGCCCACGCGCAGACATTCGACCAGCTGCCGCGTCGAGAACGGACGGTCGGGCTGCTCGGGGTCGACGCGGGTGTCGTTGAGGATGCGGAATTCGACCGGATCCAGCCCCAGCTTCTCGGCCATCTCGTCCATGGCGATCTCGAGCGTCATCATGCCCGGCGCCTCGCCCGGCGCGCGCATGGCGTTGCCTTCGGCCAGATCCAGCACCGCGAGACGCAGCCGGGTCATCCGATGGGCGCCGGCGTAGAGCAGCCGCGTCGACGCCGTGGCCGCTTCCGTGCGGCCGCCGCGCAGGTTGCCCGACCAGCTCTCGTGCCCGATGGCGGTGATCCTGCCATCGGGCATCGCGCCGATGCGAAGGCGCTGGATCGTGGCGGGGCGATGCGTCGTGCTGTTGAAGACGAGCGGGCGGGTCAGCGCGACCTTGACGGGCCGGCCCACGGCGCGGGCTGCCAGCGCCGCCGACACCGTGTCCGCGAGCACCGTGCCCTTGCCGCCGAAGCCGCCACCGATGTAGGCGGCCACCAGGCGGATGTTCTCCTTGGGCAGGCCCAGTATCAAGCCCAGGTCGCGCGCACCCCAGTTGAGCTGCTGGATCGGGCACCAGCAGGTCAGTCGGTCGCCCTTCCAGGCCGCGATCGTGGCATGGGGTTCCATCATCGCGTGCGACTGGTCTGGCGTGGTGTAGAGCTCGTCGAGCCGCACCGGCGCGGCCGCGAAGGCGCCATCGAAGTCCCCGATCGACGACTGGGGCGGCGGGCCGAACTCGGACGGCTTCGGCGCGAACGCGGTGGCCTTCGCGGCAGCCAGGTCGTAGGCGCCCTCGGCGCGCACGTACCGCACGTCGATCAGGGATGCGGCGTCGCGCGCCTGTTCGAAGGTCTCCGCGACGACGATGGCCACCGCCTGGCCATAGTGATCCACCTCGGGGCCCGCCAGTGCGCGGTCGACGTAGAAGGCCCCGACGCCGAGCCTCCCGGCGTTCGCGGCCGTCACGACGGCCAGCACCCCCGGCACCGCGCGCGCCCGGGCGTCGTCGATGCCGGTGATCCGGCCCTTGCCGATGGAGGCTCCCAGTACGTAGCCATAGGCCGGCGCGCCGCCGATCTCCCGCTCCGGATACTCGTATGAATACCGGGCCGTGCCGGTCGTCTTCAAGGGGCCCTCGATGCGGTCGGTCGGCTGGCCGACGACGCGGAGGCGATCGATGGGATTGATGCCCGCGGGCGTGTCGAATTTCATGATGTCATCCTTTCGCCTGCGCCAGCACGGCGCCGATCGTGCGCTCGGTCAGGACGAGCTTGAACGCGTTCTCCTGGGTCGGCTTCGCGCCGGCCAGAAGGGCCTCGGCCGCGGCCTTCGAGCCGCTCGCCATCGCGGCGTCGGCCGTGTCGGTCCGCCATGGCCTGGCCGCCAGGCCACCGGCGGCGAGCCGCCCCGTTCCATCGCGCTGCACCACAGCAGCGATGGAAACCAGCGCGAACGCATAGGACGCGCGGTCCCTGACCTTGCGATAGATGTGGGTGCCGCCCAGGGGGCGGGGAAGGGTCACCGCGGTGATGAACTCGGCGGGTTCGAGCGCCGTCTCCAGGTGTGGTGTGTCGCCGGGCAACCGATGGAAATCGGCGATCGGGATGGTGCGCGTCCCGCCATCGGGGCGTATGGTGTGGACTTCCGCGTCGAGCACCCGCATGGCCACGGCCATGTCGCCTGGATGCGTGGCGATGCACGATGCGCTCGCGCCCAGCACCGCCAGCGAGCGGCTGGAGCCCTGGATGGCCGCGCAGCCGCTACCAGGCGAGCGCTTGTTGCAGGGCAGGTTGACATCGTAGAAGTACGGACAACGGGTGCGCTGCAGCAGGTTGCCGGCGGTGGTCGCGCGATTGCGTAATTGGCCGGACGCGCCGGCGAGCAGCGCGCGGGAGAGCACGCCATGGTCGCGTCGCACGCGTTCGTCGGCCGCGAGATCGGTGTTGCGCACCAGGGCGCCGATGCGCAGGCCGCCCATGGCCGTGGCCTCGATCCGATCCAGCCCAAGGCCATTGACGTCGATCAGATGCGCCGGCGTCTCGATCTGGAGCTTCATCAGGTCGAGCAGGTTGGTGCCGCCGGCGATGAACCGGCTGGCCGCCGGTGCGCGGGCGGCCAGCGCGGCGGCCTCGGCCGGCGTGCGCGCGCGCTCGTAGCTGAATGATTTCATGCCGTGCCCCCTGCGACTCCGGAGATCGCATCGACGATGTTGGCGTAGGCGCCACAGCGGCAGAGGTTGCCGGTCATGCGCTCTCGCAGCTCGTCGGCGCTGGACATCGGCCGAACCATGAGGTCGTGGGTGACGTGGCTCGGAATGCCTTGCTTGATTTCGTCCAGAACGGCCACCGCCGAGCAGATCTGTCCAGGTGTGCAGTAGCCGCACTGAAAACCGTCGTGCTTCACGAAGGCGGTCTGCATGGGATGCATGGCGGCGGGCGTGCCCAGGCCTTCCACGGTGACGACCTGGGCGCCTCCGTGCATGACCGCCAGAGTCAGGCATGAATTCAGCCGGCGCCCGTCGACGATCACGGTGCAAGCACCGCACTGGCCGTGGTCGCAACCCTTCTTGGTACCGGTGAGGTGCAGGTGCTCGCGCAAGGCGTCCAGCAGGGTCGTGCGCGGGTCGAGTTCAAGGTGTCGAGCCTTGCCGTTCACCTGGAGGCTCACACGGTGGGCCGATTCGACATGTGGGACTGGAGCGGGATTCATGGCGTTGGTCTCCTGGGGCGCGGCTTCGCAATGGGCGACGACCGGGACTCCCGCGCCGTACACGAGGAGTTCGCGTCGATTGATCCTGGGATGGCTGGTGTCTTCCATGGGCTTTCGTTCGTGGGTGATCGGGATTGCTCGCGCCGCCATGCGGCTGGCAGGTTGGACGTGGCCGCCTAGAACCAGTCTCCCAAGTGCGGTCCGGGAAAACCAGTCGCGCCCGGGCAGTGCACCGTTGCGCCACGGGCAGCAATGTGGGCGTCGTGGCCTACGTGTGTCGGATCGGATCGGGTCGGCTTGGGTCCGGTCGCCTCGCGCTAGCGCTTGGCTCTCGCGGCGATCTGCCGGGACAGCGCGCCCCGGGCCCGCGTCGCGGCTTCCGGACCGACCCGGTCGGCGAGCACCTGCGTCAGCTGGGTGAGCTGGCCCGCCGAGATCCCGACGTTCATGCTGATGCCCATGTGCGACTGCAGCTGGGAATCGACGCCCTGGAGTGCGGACAGCATGCTCACCGTGGCGATCTCGCGGCTCTGCCAGTCGAGGTTGTCCCGCTCGAAGATGTCGCCGAAGAGGTGCGCGCGCAGATACTCGTTGGCGACCGGGGCGAAGTCGAACAAGGGCCCTGTCACCGGCGCTCCCGACAACCGGGTCTGGTTGTCGGTGCCGGCGGCCAGCAGCGCATCGCCCTTTGGGATCGGGCGGCTCGGCTCGCGCCCCGGAGCATCCTGGATGCCGCGCTGCCTGCGCGCCCCGGTCACCTTCATCAGTTCTCCCAATGCGTTCAGACTGCGCGGAAAGCCGGCATAGGCGTAGAGTTGCACCAGGATTTCCCTGGCGTCGCTCACCGCCATGCCAGCGTCGAGTCCCTGGTCGAGGGCCTCGGCGAGGCGAGGCATGTCGCCGGCGGCGGCATGGGCTGCGATCGGGACGATGGCCTGCTGGCGAGCCGATAGCGTGTCGGCCTGGGCCTGGGTGGGGGCTTGGATCATGGAGTCGGGTCGTCCTGGGGGTGTCGCCGCGTGGCCGAGCGCGGAGGCGACGCCGAGGGCCAGCGCGGCGCAGAGTCGGGCCGCGGGGTCAGCGTGCGGTGTATTGGTCATCGCTGACTTTCTCCATCCATTCGACGTTCTTTCCATCGATCGTGCCGGACACGGTCAGATGGGTCATCGCCGTCGTCGGGGCCGCGCCGTGCCAGTGCTTGACGCCGGGTGGACACCATACCGAATCGCCGGGCCGGATCTCCTGGATCGGCTGGCCCCATTGCTGGGTCCTGCCCACGCCGGAGACGACGAGCAAACGCTGCCCCTTCGGATGCGTGTGCCAAGCCGAGCGTGCGCCGGGCTCGAAGGTCACGTGGGCGCCGGCGGCATTGATGTCGTCATTGGCGTTCCAGATCGGATCCACGCGCACATGGCCGGTGAAGAACGCCTCCGGGCCCGGCACGGAGGCCTGGGTCCCCACGCGGACGACGACCTGGCCGCTGGCCGGGGCCCCCACGGCGGGGCCGGCCGCCTGGGCCATGACGGCGTGCAGCGCGGACAGACCGACAAGGATCAGAACGGATGCGCGCATGGGTGCATGTCTCCTGTAGTTGACGCAGGACGCGTCGGATTCACTGGCCGCGGCCATCGGGCGGTCCCGCGAGGCAGTCCTCGTTCGTGACGTGTTCGAGCCGGACGACGTTCCTGCCGTCGAGGGCCTCCTGGATGGCGATGTGCGTCATCGCCGTGCCAGGCCGAACGCGCGCCAGGCTTGAACGTGACGCTGGCGCACGATGTCCGCGCGGGGAGCGGTGGACTGTGGAGGGGGTCGATCCGGACGGTGCCGGTGAAATATTCCGCTGGTCCCTTGATCGATGGTTGAGTTCCTGCCCGGATGAGCTTCATGCGACGCCTCCTTGAGAAGATGCCTCAAGGTTAGGCGGACCCGCCGTCGGCCACTAGCCGTCGGGAACCGCAAGGACCCATGAGATCGATTCATGAATGCCACGATTGGATGCCACGTCGACATCATCGGCAGCACATCGAGTGCGGTACGCGTTCCATCCGATGGCCGGGCACGGGATCGGGCTGCGATACCTGCCAGTGATCCGTCATGGGGCGATTCCTCGTCCTTGAAGAAAAAGCCGCGCGTCGGGCGCTCGCCTTTTCTGCCGTCTTTTTTACCGATCCCTGACTGACGCCCGGGACGCATCGGCGCTCGTGCCGGCGATGCGGTGACCACCCGGGATGGGGGCACGGCCCGCCCGGAAGCGACGTGACATGCCTCGTCGCCGATGCGCGCCATGCCTTGGACGGACGGGCATGCCATTTGCCCGATGTGTGCGGGCAGGCGCGATCGCCTGCCGTATCCATCAAGTCCAAGGAGATGCCCATGTCGTCCATCGAGAGTCCCACGGCGGCCTTCAGATCCCAACGCGTCCTGCTCGTCGACGCGGACGCGGATGCGGATGCGCAAGCCTCGGAAGTGCTTGCGACCTTGTTGCGGCTGAGTTCACCGGGTGTGACGACCGCCAGCGCGCACGGCTCGCGCGCCGCGGCCGCGCTGGCGCAGGAGTTCCGACCCGACGTGGCCATCATCGACCTGGGGTGGCGGACGGCAAGCGGCGCGGTGTGCGCGGGCGCCGTGCTCGCCGGATGCGCGGGTTCCAGGCCCCTGATGATCGCGCTCATGGCGAACCACCCGCAGGGCGATGGCATCGAGCCATCCAGCCTGTTCGACCATGTGCTGCCCAAACCCCTCGAACTTCGCGACCTGATGATCCTGATCGCGAAACAAGGCCAGCTCGCTTGGCACTGATCCGGAAACACCATGACGACACGAAATGCCACCCCTCCTTTCGCCGAACAACCGCAGAAGCCTCCGGGGCTCGAGAGCGAGATGAGTCCTCTTCCCGATTTCGGAGCATCGAGTTACGAGGGTTCCGGAAAGCTCGTCGGGAAAGCCGCGCTGATCACGGGCGGCGACAGCGGCATCGGTCGCGCGGTGGCGCTGGCCTTCGCGCGCGAAGGGGCGGATGTCCTGATCTCCTATCTCGCCGAGGAAGCCAGTGATGCCGCCGAGACCCGATGCTGGATCGAGGCCGCGGGCCAGCGCTGCGTGGAGATGCCCGGGGACATTCGCGACGAAGCGCATTGCAGTGCGCTGGTGGAGAAAGCCATGGCGAGCTTCGGCCGTCTCGACATCCTGGTGAACAACGCCGCGTTCCAGATGAGTCACGAAAGCCTCGAGGACATCTCCGCCGAGGAGTTCGATCGCACGTTCCGCACCAATGTCCATGCCAATTTCTATCTCTGCAAGGCGGCCGTGCGGCACATGACACCGGGTTCGTCGATCATCAACACGGCCTCGGTCAATGCGGACAAGCCCAATGCCAGTCTGGTGGCCTATGCATCGACCAAGGGCGCGATCCAGAACCTGTCGGGTGGCATGGCGCAATTGCTCGCCGACAAGGGGATCCGCGTCAACTGCGTGGCCCCCGGGCCTGTCTGGACACCGCTGATTCCCTCGACGATGCCGGCCGATCAGGTCGGCAAATTCGGCGAGCAGACGCCCATGAAGCGTCCTGGCCAGCCGCATGAACTGCAGGGCGCCTATGTGCTGCTGGCCTCCGACCAGGCGAGCTACATCTCCGGAGCGACGATCGCCGTCACCGGTGGCGTGCCTTTCATCTAGGGGGGCGATCGACCGAGCGCGAGCGCGGTCCCTGGTCCGAGGCGCTGGAGGGCGAGGAGCGCAACGCCTACGGACTCGCGGCCATCCGCGCCCACCTGCGCACCTTCGTCTGGCACTTCTTCAAGACCAGCCAGTTCAAGCGCTCGTGCGTGCCCAATGGGCCCGAGGTCGGCTCGATCGGCAGCCGTCGATCCACCACGGCGCTCTCCAACAGGAACGACGAGGAAAGACATGCCAGCCCAAGTCCCTGAAACCCATCACGACCGGACCGTGGCCTACCTCAAGGAGCATTCACTCGTCGTCGTGACGGCCGAGTCATGCACGGCCGGGCTGATCGCCTCGCGCCTGGCGGGCACGGCCGGCGCCGGCAGCGTCCTGGAATCGGCCTTCGTGGTCTACGACCCCAAGGCCAAGAAACGCTGCCTGGGCGTCCTCGACGAGACGCTCGAACGCCACAACCTGACCAGCGAGCCCGTCGCGCTGGAGATGGCCCGGGGGGCCCTGAACAACAGCGACGCCAACGTGGCGATCTCCAACACCGGCGTCGCCGACGATTCCGATCCGGCGATCCCGGCGGGAACCCAGTGCTATGCCTGGATCTTCCGCGACGCCACGGGCGACCGTCGCGAATTCACCGAGACCCGGATCTTCCGCGGAACGCGCAACGAGATCCGCGAGGCCAGCGCCGACCATGCCCTGGACCGGATCGCCCATTACCACGACGCGTCGAGAGAGACGCCGTCGATGGCGATGCGATCCTCGGATCCGATGGCGCGACCGGTGGAATCTCAGGTGCCGCAGAACGTCCGATAGCCGGCCGTGATTTCCCGGGACGCGGGCTGTCCATACATCGTGTTCGACGATGTGACCTCGTAGGGATGGCGCAAGGCCGCGAGCAGGTGCTCGAAGGGCGCCAGATCGTCCCGCTGTGAAGCCGCCTCCAGGGCTTCCTCGACGCGGTGGTTGCGCGCGATGATCCAGGGATTGACCCGCGCCATGCGCGTCGCGCGCTCGATGGAAGACGGCGTGCGGGTCGCCCGGTCCTCCCTGCCGCAATGCTCACGCCAGCGCGCCAGCCAGTCCTGCAGCGCCGGTGCGTCTTCGAACAAGGTGCGCAGCCAGCTGTCGTCTCCCGCCGCGGCATCGCCCAGACGTCGCCAGCCGAGCGTGAAATCCACGCCATGCGCATGCATCAGCGCCAGCCAGTCATCGACCAGGGCCGCATCGGCCGGGTCCGTGCTGTGTTCGAGGCCCAGCTTGGCCCGCTGACCCTGCAGCAGGTGCGCCTGGTAGAGCGGCGCGAAGGCCTCGATCACGGCCGTGGCCTCCGCCACCGCCTGGTCGATGTCGCCCGGGCCGTTGCCCGCGGAGATCAGTGGCAGCAAGGCCTCGGCCAGACGTGCCAGATTCCACCGCGCGATGGTCGGCTGGTTGCCATAGGCATAGCGCCCGGTCCTGTCGATCGAGCTGAACACGGCTTCGGGATCGAAGGCCTCCATGAACGCGCAGGGTCCGTAGTCGATGGTCTCCCCGGAGAGGGTCATGTTGTCGGTGTTCATGACGCCATGAATGAAGCCCACGTTCATCCACTGGGCGATCAATGCCGCCTGGCGCTGCGAGACCCGGCGCAGCAGCTCGAGATAGCGCCCCGGGGCCGGATGCTGCGCGAGGTCCGGATCGTGGCGGGCGATGGCGTAGTCCGCCAGCTGGCGCAGACGGTCGAGTTCCTGGCGGGCCGCATAGAACTGGAACGTGCCCACGCGCAGATGGCTCGATGCCACCCGCGTGAGCACCGCGCCGGGCAGCATGGTCTCACGATGGACCGGTTCGCCCGTCCCGACGACGGCGAGGGCGCGCGTGGTGGGGATGCCCAGGGCATGCATGGCCTCGCCGACGAGCACCTCGCGCAGCATCGGGCCGAGCGCGGCCTTGCCGTCGCCGCCGCGCGAGTAGGGAGTCCGGCCGGACCCCTTGAGCGCGAGGTCGTACCGATGACCCCGCTGGTCGAGGATCTCGCCCAGGAGCAGCGCGCGCCCATCGCCCAGCTGGGGCGAGAAGCCACCGAACTGGTGGCCCGCATAGGCCTGGGCGAGTGGTTCGGCGCCCTCGGGAACGTGATTGCCGCCGAAGATCGCGGCGCCTCGTTCGCCGTCCAGGGCGGTGCTGTCGAGACCGAGCGATTCGGCCAGCGCCCGATCGAAGAAGACCAGGCGCGGTGCCGGCACCGATGCCGGCTTCCAGGACTGGTAGAAGCCCGGGAGATCGCGGGCGAAGGTGTTGTCGAAGTCGAACAGGGGTTGATCGGGGTGTGCCATGACCCGAGGGTATGCAGGCAGCGGTGCCAGGCCTGTGGGTCAATGCCGACACCTCCGCGCGCCCCTGATGTGAATTAATTCATTAATTGAATAACACGAACGTGTTATAGACAGGGCTGAATGTAATAGTTATTCTAAAGCGGCTAATTTCTTGAAGATGTGACTCAAGGGCGTGCTCCCTTTCCTTCCCATTTCGTCACTCCTCCCGGATCTCGAGAGGTCATCGACTCTTTCATTGCAGACCCGGGCTTCGAAGTCAGTTCTCGTATGTCCCTCCCGCGTTTTCAAGAATCCCAGAGTACCCATGCACGTCGCTCCACCGCTGGCCAATGAAGTCACTCGCCTGGCTGCGCTGCGCCAGCTCAGCCTGCTCGATACGCCAGCGGAGGAGCGCTTCGATCGATACACGCGCCTGGCCAAGCGCCTGTTCGACGTCCCCATGGCCCTGATCAGCCTGATCGACCAGGACAGACAGTGGTTCAAGTCGTGCGCGGGCACGTCGATCACGCAGACACCGCGCGACATCAGCTTCTGCGGCCACACCATCGCCGCGGACGACATCCTGCTCGTCCCCGATGCCCTGCGGGATCCGCGTTTCCACGACAACCCGGGCGTGATCGGCGAGCCCCATGTACGGTTCTATGCGGGCTGTCCCCTGTCGGTGGCCGATGGCAGCCGCATCGGCACGCTGTGCGTCATGGATACCCGCCCACGCTCGCTCGGCGAGGAGGACCTGAGGCTGCTCAGGGACCTGGCGGACATGGCCGAACAGGAGTTCGCCATCGGGCAGCTGGCCCACATGGACGAGCTCACGCAGGTCTCCAATCGGCGCGGCTTCCAGGCCCTGGCCCAGCGGGCGCTGGACCGGTGCTGGCGCCTGCGGCTGCCCGTGTCGGTCCTGTTCTTCGATCTCGATGGATTCAAGACCCTCAACGACGGGTGGGGCCATGCGCAGGGGGATCGGGCCCTGACCGCCTTCGCCGCATTGCTGCTGGCCGTCTTCCGTGATTCCGACGTGGTCGGGCGGCTCGGTGGGGACGAGTTCGGCGTCCTGCTCTCCAACTGTTCCGAAGCCGATACGCGGAGCGCCGTGGAGCGCCTGCGGATCGCGCTCGAGGCCCACAACCACGCCGTGGGGCACGGCCAGGAACTTCGCTTCAGCGTCGGTCAGGCGACCACCGACCCGTCCGGCTTCCGCACGGTCGACATGCTGCTGGCCGAAGCCGATGCGCGGATGTACGAGATGAAGCGGCGCAGGGGGGTCATGTAGATCGAGCGTGCAGACCCCTCGTCGGCCCTGCGAATCTACGGATCGACGATGGGAACGACACATCCGAGGGGCTCGCCCGCCATCCCGGCTGATGAACGACATTCAAAGGCGTTGTCTGATCGACGAACCCACCCGCATGCATAGGAATGGCGCCACGGCGCGATCGGCTCAACATCGCACCGTGCGCGTCACGACACTCTTCGTCGTGTTCGTCTGCCTGTCGTTGCTGGCGGTGGATGTCTGGCTGGCGTGGCGATCGAGGGATCAGGAACTGCGCCAGGCCGTCACCAGTAACACCAACCTGGCGGCGGCGGTGTCCGAGCAGATGGATGAGATGGTCTCCGAGGTCGGGTACCTGCTCGATGGCATCGCCTTCGAGCTGGAACTGGAGCATTCGAGGACCCGGGCCTTGGCGCATCTCGAGCCGATCCTGAAGAACCACGCAGCCAGCAATCGGCACATCCACGGCGTCTTCGTCTTCGACGCGCAAGGCGCGTGGATCGTCAATTCCCTGGGCGAGAAGCCGTCCCGCACGCGCAATGCCGATCGCGAGTATTTCATCCGTCATCGCGACGACCCCTCGCTCGGGACCCAGGTCGGCAAGCCGATCACCAGTCGCTCGACGGGCCTGTGGATCATTCCCGTCTCTCGACGCATCAACGATGCATCGGGCCGATTCGCCGGCGTCGTCCTCGCGACCATCCATGTCGACCATCTGAGTCGAATCCTCGGCAAGTTCGAGATCGGCCGGCATGGCGCGGTGACTCTGGCACTGGAAGACGGCGCGATCCTCATGCGCCGGCCGTTCGACGTCGAGAACTTCGGCAAGACCATCGCGGGCACCCAGTTGCACCAGGACTTCACGGCGCGGCCCGCCGGCACGTATCAGAACATCTCGCCATTCGACGGCATCGAGCGGCTGGGTAGTTTCCAGCACGCGCGCAACCATCCACTGCTCGTGTCCGTGGCGTTGTCCAAGCACGAGATGCTGCGTGAATGGCGGGAGAACACCTGGATCCAGACGCTCTGGATCGTGCTGCTGTGCATCGTCACGGCGCTGGCCGGCAGTCAGGTCATCCGCTCCGTGCGTCGACGAGTGAAGGTCGAACTCGACCTCGGCCGGACGCGGGACGCCCTGACGCAGGCGAATGCCCGGCTGGCGCAGCTCGCCAGCTACGACGCGCTGACGGGCCTCGCCAATCGGCGATTCTTCGACGAGACCATGGAGCGCGCCTTCGCCGAGTCCTGCCGCTCCGGACAGCCCCTGAGCCTGGTGATGGTCGATGTCGATCACTTCAAGGCCTACAACGATCTGTATGGTCATCCGGCCGGCGACCGCTGTCTCCAGCAGGTGGCGCAGGCCATCCAGTCGGCCGCGCGCCGACCCCTGGACTTCGTGGCGCGCTATGGTGGCGAGGAACTGGTGATGGTGCTGCCCAACACGGACGCGGCGGGTGCCGCCGTGGTGGCCGACAGCGCGAGAACGGCGCTCGAGGCGATGGGCATTCCCCACGCGGGCCAGTCGCCGGGATACGTGTCCGCGAGTCTGGGCGTCGCGGCCCATGCGCCCGACACCGAGACCGATATCCAGGATGCCCGCGCCTTGCTCGACGCGGCCGATCGAGCCCTCTACCGGGCCAAGGCGCTCGGCCGCAACCAGGTGGTCGTGCATCGACCCGACAGCGCTTGAGCATCGGCTCGCCACCTGCCGCGGAGCCTGCGCGGCGCCATCGAAGACCTCACCGCCGGGCCGATTCCGTCCCCCGAGCCTCGATGTCGACCTCCGAGAGCGGGATCGGTCGGCCCACCCCCCAGCCTTGGGCGCGGTCCACGCCGATCTCCCGCAGGGCGGCCAGGATGGCTTCGTCCTCCACCCATTCCGCCACGGTCCTCAGATGGCACAGGCCCGCGACACGATGGATCGATTCGACGATCGCCCTGCTCACCGGATCCTCGACCATCGTCTTGACGAAGCTCCCGTCGATCTTGACGAAGTCGACCGGCAGCGTCTTCAGATAGCCGAACGACGACAGTCCGGCGCCGAAGTCGTCCAGCGCGAAGAGGCACCCTCGTTGCCTGAGGCAGGCGATGAAGCGCAGGGCGGCCGGCAGATTGGCGATGGCCGCGGTCTCCGTGATCTCGAAACACACCTGCGACGGTTTCCAGCGGCGCCCCTCCATCTGCTCGATGACGTGATCGAGAAAGCCCGCGTCGCCGAAGGACTGGCCCGAGACATTGATCGAGACCTGCACGGGCGCGCCGTGGTCCAGCCAGTCGAAGGCCTGGCGCACGACCCAGCGGTCGATCTGGCCCATCTGGTGATAACGCTCGGCCGCATGGATGAAGGCGCCTGGCGGCACCAGCTGGTCTTCCTCGTCGCGCAGGCGCAGCAGCAATTCGCCATGGCGCATCGCTTCCCATGCGCCGTCGACCCGGACGATCGGCTGGAAGAAGAGCTCGAAGCGGGCATCGTCGAGGTCACGCCGGATGCGGGAGACCCAGCCCATCTGTTCGCGGCGCTGGCGGATGTCCGCGTCCTGCGCATCCACCACGTACACGCGGTTGCGGCCGGCCTCCTTCGCCGTCTGGCAGGCCATGCTCGCGCTGGCGAGGGCGTCGTCGGCCGACCCCCCCGTCTGGGGCAGCACCGCCAGGCCGATGCTGACCGTCAACGTATGGAAGACCCGGGCATGGCGGAAGCGGAAATTCTCGATGTCCTGCCGGATCGTGGCAGCGACGGTCTTGCCGGCGGCCACGGGACATTGAAGGAGCAGCACGCCGAATTCGTCGCCCCCCAGCCGCGCCAGCACATCCGTCTGGCGCAGGCTGCGGCGCAGCAGGGTGGCCACCGCGACCAGGAAGTCGTCGCCCGCGGTGGCACCCGCCGTGTCGTTGATGATCTTGAACTGGTCGAGTCCGATGTGCAGCAGCAGGCTGGGTGGCGCGGCGACCTCCTTCGCGGTGGTCAGCTCCAGGCTGATCAGGCGTTCGAACTCCTGTCGATTGAGCAGCCGGGTCAGCCGGTCGTGGGTCGCCTCGAACTGCCGCTCGGCGTCGTCGATGCGCTTCTGCGTCACGTCGCGCCAGACATAGACCCAGCCTTCGACCTGTCCCGCCTCGCTGCGCAGCGGGGCCATCGTGCTTTCCAGGTGACGCTCGGAACCCCCCGCGCGCACGAGCAGGAAATCGGAGGATCCCCGTGGGGACCAGCGGCGGTGCAGGCCGTCGAGATCGACCGGCCGCCGGGAGGCCGCTTCCAGCAACAGGCCGATCGAATCGATGGATGCGCCGATCGCGGCTCCGGCGGCCAGGCCGGTGACTGTCTCGGCGGTCGGATTGAACGACGTGATGCGACCCCCGGCGTCGGTGGTGATCACCGCGTCGGCGATCGATCGCAGCATCACGGTCAGCTGTTCGTGTTCCACGCGCAGCCGTTGGTGCGACACGGCCAATGCCTCGGTCGCCGCCTCGGCATCGCGTCGCGCCTTGCGCAGCACCTTCTCGAAGCGCCGGGTCTCGGTCGCATCGAAGACCGTGATGGTGACGGTCGCATCGCCACTGGCGGGATCGATCCGCCGCAATGCGCTCGCCAGGATGGGAAAGCGGCTTCCATCCTCGCGCGCCAGATCGAGCGAGACCTCGCTGACCGCGTTCTGCGCTTCGAGTCGCGGTATGAAATGCGTCTCGTACAGGATCCGGCTGGCCGGCGCGAGCAGCTGTTTCCAGCGCAGGCCGCTGCACAGGGCGTCGCGCGACCGACCGGTCCAGAGCGCGAACCGCGCGTTGGTGTCGACGATCGTGCCGTCCGAGCTCGTCGTCAGCAGGCCCCAAGGCGTCTCGGGGGATTCATCGAGCACTACTTTCGATAGCGCGGCGCTGTCGCCGGGACCAGGAGCCATCCCCGGGACTAGTGATGTCGTCCGAGAAATGCAGTCAATGCCTGCACGACCTCGTCGGGTGCGCTCATGTGGGGACAGTGACCGGTCGCGGCGAGCCGCATCAGGCTGCTGCCGGTCATGTGTCGAGCCACGTAGTCGCCGACCTCCGGCGCCGCCAGCGCATCGTCGCTGCATTGCAGCAGCAGGCTCGGCACGGTGACACCCTGAAGGTCCTGGCGGTGGTCGGCGAGGAAGGTCACGCGCGCGAAATGGCGCGCGATGCGGCTGTCCATGCGGCAGAAGCTGTCGCCGAGGGCGCCGGCGAGTTCGGGCCGGTCCGGATTGCCCATGACGACGGGCGCCATCATCCGGGCCCAGCCGAAATGATTGGACTCCAGGGTGTCGAGCAGGTCGTCGATGTCCTCGCGCTCGAAGCCCCCGACATAGGCGCCATCGTTGATGTAGGAGGGCGAGGGCGCGATCAGTATCAGCGAATCGAACAGGTCCGGGCGACGCCGGGCGGCGAGGACGCCGATCATCGTGCCCACCGAATGGGCGACCAGCACGGGACGATCGAGTCGCGCGGCTTCGCAC
Source organism: Variovorax sp. PEI5 (assembly GCF_056679935.1). NCBI lineage: Bacteria > Pseudomonadati > Pseudomonadota > Betaproteobacteria > Burkholderiales > Comamonadaceae > Variovorax > Variovorax sp. PEI5. The sequence continues at coordinate 414,490 of NZ_JBWXPH010000003.1, read as the reverse complement.
ACGGCGATGAGATCGTCGGCATGGCCTTCCAGGGTGGCATGGCGCACCGGGTCGTAGAGCGATGGATCCGCCATCCCGCAACCCGCGCAGTCGTACAGGACGACCTCATGGGTCTGTGCCAGGGCATGGGCGACCGGCTGCCAGACGTTCTGATCGCAGCCATAGCCATGCGTGAAGATCAACGTCTTGCCGGTGCCAGTGGCGGTGCCGGCGCGCGTGACGTTGTGACGTTGAAGAACGGACATCACATTAAAACTTAATGATAACTTTCAGTTCATTAGCTTAATGTAAAACGCAATTTGTTATACGAAGTAAGGTAATTGACCAAATTCAGAATACTTTTTAATTAAATAAAGCAATGAATGGTGGGCATTTCAATGCGGATCTGTCACATCCATGTGATTGCGCGATCCGCGTCGTGATCCGGAGAAAAAGCGATGCGGACCGCTCGCGGTTTCAAGTCGAGGCCGGGTCGATGCGACGCGCGAATCGCACGATCGTCACGCCGGGCAGCGCCTGGCGCAACGATGGCATCACCAGCACGCAGTCGTCGTGGGGCGTGACGATGGGTGCCATGCCGTCGTTGCCGATGACCGTGCCGGCATGCTCGATCGTCTCCAGTCCCTGGAATGCCTGGACGAACGACGCATCGGCCGTCCGGGCCACCGCGGCGCCCGTGACCTGCAGGATGCGTTGCCCCGGGACGTCCGGTCCGAGCCACCCGGGCAGTGCCGCGTCGATGCGAGCGGCGTCGATCACCCCGCTCGCCACCAGGAAGCGCCGGCACTGGTCGCGTGCGACGTCCAGGCTGGCCGGATCGCCATGGAAGCCGCATTCGACCAGCAGCGACCGCGCGCCGGCGGCCATGCCCTCGGCGGTGCTGAAACGGCCGAAGTCGCGCATCCGCACGCCGTCCTTGTGGCCGGCGTCGACCACGATGTCCGCCGGTGTGCCCAGCGCCAGGGCGAGGGCGATGTTCTCGTCGAACAGTCCGGTCAGGCACAGGGGTGGTGCCTCCTCGTGCATCGAATGCAGGTCGAGCAGCCAGTCGGCCTGGTCGACCCATGGCGCCAATGCGCGGGCACGCCGGCGCTCCAGCGTGCCGCCCTCGGCCAGCCGCTCGGGTGTCCACTGCCGATTGAGGTCCTGCTCGACGAAGCGCGAGGCATCGCCATCGGCGGCGTCGAAACGGTCGAAGGCCGCCAGGTTGCAGAAGGCGAGCGTGAGCCGCCCCTGGCTGGGCCGCAGGCCCGCTTCCAGCAGGCCCAGCACCGCCAGGGCGCCGCACAGCTCGTTGCCGTGGACCAGCGCGGCGACCATCGCATGGCGGCCCGGCCGGCCCGAATCGAAATGCCAGACGCCCTCGACGCCGGTGTTGCCGGCACGCCAGGCGCCCAGTTCGGGCTTGGCGAGCCGGAAGCGAGCGGTCGAGGACACGGAGGGGGTCGGGGTCACGGGGGTCACGGGGGTCATGGGGGAGGTCATGGTTTCACTCGTCCTGGATCTTGGCGAACTGCACGATGCGGCGGTACTTCTCGGTCTCGTCGACGAGGAAGCGGCCGATGTCGGGCTGCGTCACGGGCACGACCGAGCCGGAGGCTTCCATGCTCCTGCGGTAGTCGGGCGCCTTGAGGGTCTCGGCGAGCGCCGTCCTCAGTTTCGCGGCGATGGGCTCCGGCAGTCCCGCCGGTCCCATCAGCACGAACCAGACGCCGATGTCGACATCCTTGAGCGCCGGGGTCTCGGCCAGCGCCGGCACGTCCGGCGTCACGGCGGAGCGCTTCTTCTCGGTGGTGCCGAGCGCGACGATCTTGCCGGACTTCATCAGCGGCAATGCGCTGGAGAGCACATAGACGCCGTAGTCGAGGCTGCCGCCGATCAGGTCGTTGGTCAGCGGACCGGTGCCTCGATAGGGAATGTGCGTCATGAACAGGCTGCCCTGCTGCTTGATCATCTCGCCGGCCACGTGCAGTGACGTGCCCACGCCGGAGCTGCCATACGAATAGCGGCCCGGATTCGCCTTGGCGGCGCGCAGGAAGTCGGCCGTGGTCCGGGTCGGGTTGCCCGCCGAGGCGGTCAGGACCAGTGGCTGGGAGGCCAGCAGCCCGAGGGGCGTGAAGTTCTTCAGCGAGTACTTGACCGACTTGCGCACCAGGGCATTGATGGCGATCTCGTTGTTGGCCCCCACCAGCAGCGTGTAGCCATCGGGCGTCGCCGAGGCGACCTTCTGCGCGCCGATGGAGCCGCCGGCGCCACCCAGGTTCTCGATCACGACCGGCTGGCCCAGGCGGGCGCCCAGGTCCTGCGCCAGCGTGCGGGCGACGAGGTCGGTGCTGCCGCCGGCCGGATAGCCGACGACCAGCGTGATGGGTTTCTGCGGCCAGGCCGTCCCCTGGGCGAACGCGCTGGCGGACAGGCCGAGGGCGCAGGCGGCCAGCACGGCGACACGGTGGCGAAGCGATGGAGCGAATGGCGTCATGGATCCGGAAGGTGGGAAAAGGAAGCCGCCATTCTTCGATGCGCCACCCCTGGACGTTGTGCCGTTTCAGCACAATGAGTTGCCGTCTGAAAAGACAAGGTATAAGGCGCGGGATGCAGATCAAGTGGCTGGAGGACTTCGTGGCGTTGGCCGAGACGGCGAATTTCAGCCGCGCGGCGGAGATCCGCCATGTCACGCACCCGGCGTTCGGGCGCCGCATCCGGGCGCTCGAGGCATGGGCGGGCACGCCACTGGTCGAGCGCGGCCGCAGTCCGGTCCAGCTGACATCGGCCGGATCGCTGCTGCTGGAGACCGCGTCGCAGACCATCCGCGGCCTGGAGGGATCGCGTATCGAGATGCTGGGCGAGGCGGGACGGCAGGCCCGCACCGTCACCATCGCCACCGGGCGCACCTTGGCGCGCACGGTGCTGGCGGACTGGCTGGTCCGCCTGCAGCCGGTGCTGGGCGACGGCCGGGTCCGCGTCGCCACCCGGGCCCTGCTCGACACGGTGCAGATGCTGGAACGCAACGAATGCGATTTCATGCTCGTCGTGCATCACGCCGCCCTGACCATGCGCCTGGACGGCCGTCAGTTCGCGCACCTCACGCTCGCGTCCGACCGCCTGGTGCCGGTGGCGCGGGCGAACGCGCGGGGCGAACCGATCCATTCGCTGGCCGACCCGGTCCCGCCCCCCGTCATGACCTATGGTCCCGGCCTGGCGCTGAGCCGGTTGCTGGAGGACCACCTGTCGCACAACCCGGCGATGCCCGCGCTCTCGCGGCGCATCGAATGCGATTCGGCCGACGCCCTGGCCGAGTACGTGCTCAAGGGGCTGGGCATCGCCTGGCTGCCGTGGTCGATGGTGCAATCCGATTGCCAGGCCGGACGCATGGCCGTGGCCGGGGAGCGGAACGCGGCCGTGGGCTTCGAGGTGCGGCTCTACCGGCCCAAACGACGCATGCACGCCCTGGCCGAAGCGGTATGGCGCTCGGCGGTGCGTCGCTAGGGTCCGATCCGCCGGAGCCCGCAGGGTCGCGTTGCGCAGATGTGGACCATGCCGGTCGCGGCCTGCAGTCGCCCGGCCGGCAATCCTGGGCGCACCAGGCGTTCTTTCGTTGTGCGGTCCAATCTGCGGCAACGGGGAACGTGGCTGTCCGAGCCAGCCCCCCCAACCCAACTCTTCCGATTTCCACGCATGGCAGCCACGGTACGACACCATCTCAACCAGATCACCGAAAGCGCGATCGATTTCGCCATCGTCGTCACGGACCTCGATGGCCTCATCACCGACTGGAACCGAGGCGCAACGAACGTCTTCGGCTGGAAGCAGGAGGAGATCGTCGGCCGGACGATCGAATGCATCTTCACGCCCGAGGACCTGACGATCCGGCGGGCCCAGGAGGAGATGCGACTCTCGGTCGCCGATGGCCGCGCCGAGGACGAACGCTGGCACCTGCGCAAGGACGGCAGCCGTTTCTGGGCCTCGGGCGAAATGATGCCGTTGCGCGACGAGATGGGCGCCCACCAGGGCTACGTCAAGATCCTGCGCGACCGCACGCGCCAGCACGAGACCGGCAAGCAGCTGCGCGAGTTCAAGGACCGCTTCGAGACCCTGCTGGAGACGGTGGAGACCGCCTTCGCCATCGTGGAGGTGAAGTTCGACGCCGACGACCGGCCGGTGGACTACCGCTTCATCGAGGCCAATCCCGCCTTCGAGCGCCAGGCCGGCGTCGACCTGCAGGGCAAGTGGGTGACCGAGTTCGCGCCCGACCTGGAGCGCTTCTGGTTCGACACCTATGGGCGGGTCGCCCTGACCGGGGAGCCGGCGAACTTCGAGAGCTATGCCGAGGCCTTCGGCCGCTGGTTCGACGTGCGCGCCATCCGCGTGGGCGAGCCCGAGGAACGACAGATCGCCATCTTCTTCAACGACGTCACGGACCGGCGCAAGGCCGAGGAGCGACTGCGCGCGAGCGAGAAGATCGCGCGCGAGAACGCCGAGCGCGTGCAGCTGGCGCTGGCGGCGGGCGCGATCATCGGCACCTGGCACTGGGACCTGACGACCGACCGCGTCACCGTCGACTAGGCCTTCGCGACGGCCTTCGGCCTCGACCCCGAACTCGGCCACGGGGGCCTGAGCCCCCAGGAGGTCATCGCCGCCGTCCACCCCGACGACAAGCCCGGGATGGTGGCCGCCATGTGCGAGGTGCTGCGGCGTGGCGGCGCCTACGCGCACCAGTACCGGGTGCGTCGCACCGATGGCCAGTACTACTGGATCGAGGCCAACGGGCGCGTCGACCATGCCGCGGACGGCACGCCGCTGCAGTTCCCGGGCGTGCTGCTCGACGTCCAGGAACGCCGCGCGCTGCAGGAGGACCGGGACCGCAACGTGGCGGCGCTGCGCGCGCTCACCGAGACGCTGGAGCAGCGCGTCGAAGAGCGCTCCAGGGAACTGCAGGCCTCGCAGGAGCAGTTGCGCCAGTCGCAGAAGATGGAGGCGATCGGCCAGCTCACAGGAGGGATCGCGCACGACTTCAACAACCTGCTGGCCACGATCACGTCCAGCCTGGAGCTGATGAACCGCCGGATCGCCGCGGGCAAGGGCGGCGACCTGAGCCGCTACATCACCATGGCATCGACGGCGGCGCAGAGCTCGGCCGCCCTCATCCAGCGCTTGCTGGCGTTTTCGCGCAAGCAGACGCTGGACCTGCAATCGTTCGAGGTCAATGGCCTGATCGCCCACATGGAGGACATGCTGCGACGCAGCATCGGAGAGAACATCCAGTTCGAGATGGCGCTGCAGCCCGGCCTGCCGGCGGTCCGGTCGGATCGCAACCAGCTGGAGAACGCCTTGCTCAACCTCACCATCAATGCGCGCGATGCCATGCCCGAGGGCGGCGTGATCCGGGTCAGGACATCGACGCGCGAACTCGACGCGGGCTATGCCGCCATGCATCCGGGGGTCGCCCCGGGGCAGTACGTGATGGTGAGCGTCTCGGACAACGGCACGGGCATGTCGCCCGAGACGCTGGCCAAGGCCTTCGACCCGTTCTTCACCACCAAGCCCATCGGCCAGGGCACCGGCCTGGGACTCTCGATGATCTATGGCTTCGCGCGCCAGACCGGCGGGCATGCCAGCATCCATTCGGTGGTGGGCGAGGGGACGACGGTCAACATCTACCTGCCCTGCAACCTGGCGCCATGGATACCGTCGGCCACGCGCGAGCAGTCCGTGGCCAGGTCGCCCCAGGGCACGGGCGAGACGGTCCTGTTCGTGGAGGACGAAGCCGGTGTCCGGCAGGTGCTGGCCGAGATCCTGAACGAGCTGGGCTACCGCACCCACGAAGCGGTCGATGCCCCGAGCGCGATGACGCTCCAGGCGCAGCTGCCGCAGCTGGACCTGCTGATCACCGACGTCGGGCTGCCGGGTACCAACGGCCGGCAGCTCGCCGAGATGATGCGTGGAAGCCGCCCCGGCCTCAGGGTCCTGTTCATCACGGGATATGCGGGCAATGCCGCCGTCAAGGACGAGTTCCTGGCCGAGGGCATGGACCTGCTGGCCAAGCCCTTCACCATCGATGCCCTGGCCCACAAGGTCAAGGGTCTGCTGGAGCACTGACCCGCCGCATCGATCGCGGCGCCGCGCTAGCGGATGAAGCGTTCGATGTAGTCGTCCGGCAGACCCAGCTGCTTGTAGTGCCTGCGGGCGGCTTCCAGCTTCGTGAACACATCCTCGTAGCCGACCGCGACGCCCTGCGGATCGACATAGGTGTAGCCGCCGGTGACATGGAACCAGGTGATCATCTCCGAGACGCCTTCGGGCACGACCAGGGTGTGGGTCTCGCCGGCGGGTTCGTGGGCATAGGAGCCTTCCTCCGCGACCCAGTCGTGCTCGAGGTACTGCCATCGGCCCTTGAGCACGAGGGCGTGGACCGCGCCGGAATGACGATGGCGCGACAGCACGCCCGCCTTGCGCACGCGCAGGAGGTTCACGTAGTAGCCACCGCTCGTGCACAGCAGCAGGGGCTTGAAGGACACGCTCGCGGTCACCGGCACCCACATCTCGTCGTTCTCGAGCCATCGGTCCAGGACGTTGAGGTGCACCAGGTCGGGCGACATGTAGGGCACCTGCGGCAGGGCATAGGGGATGGCCAGCTGGTCGGGTCCGGCGGTGGCCGCAGCGGCGGGCGCGACAGGCGAGGGGGCGGCGACATTCATGGTCGGGATGCTTTCTTGCGATGGGGAGGCGACGAAACCGTCGAGGTCCATGCAGCTTAGGTCCGCGCCATCGGGCTGCCCAGGCGTCGACCCGACCAGGGGGTGTGCCGGTCCGGAACAGCGTCGCCCCGGTCGCGCATCGGCCTCAGTAGGTGGGCGGCGTCACGGCGCTGATGATCTCCGCCCGGTCCGGCCCGACGTTGCGGAAGCGATGGGGCGTCTGGCTGTCGAAGTAGTAGCCCTGTCCCGGTTCGAGCACCCGGATCTGGTCGCCCACCGTCACCTCGACCCGACCCCTCAGCACGAAGCCGGTCTCCTGGGAGCGGTGCGAGAACGCTTCCCCGGTGTCGGCCCCGACCTCGTAGGTTTCCCTCAGCATGAGGATGTGCCGGTTGGGGTGGTTCATGCCCAGCATGCGATAGGAGATCGTGTCCTTGTCGCCGATCTCCACCAGATCCTCTTCGTCGTAGAACGGTGAATACGTCAACGTGGTCTGCAGGCCGTCGAAGAAGCCGACCAGGGTGGTGCCGAGGGCGTCGAGCATGGCCGACAGCGTGTCGACGCTCGGGCTGGTCCTGTCGCGCTCGACCAGGGAGATGGTCGCGTGGGAGATGCCCGAGCGCTCCGCCAGGTCGCGTACCGACAGCTTCCTGCGCAGGCGCAGACGCTTGAGATGGATGCCGATCTGTGCCATGGTGCCCTCGCTGTCGACAGGCCGGCATTATGGCCGCCAGCCCCCGCGGCCGCGCCTCAGTTCGACGGCGCCAGGCGTCGGCGCACCGCGGTCACCGGCTGGTAGGCCACCGGGTCCACCGGATGGAAGGGCCGGGCCACGGTGAACGGCTGTTCGGCCGGTCGGTAGGCGGTCATGCCGACGGTGTCGCAGGTCATGCAGTCGCCGACATCGGCATAGTTCAACGAGAAGTGGTAGCCCGAGCGCGCCACCACCACCTGCTGCTGGGCCACGCGGATGCCCATGGCTTCGTAGAAGTTCGGGTCGAGGTAGGTCAGCGGCAGCTCCGTCAGGGCGATCGACACCTGGCCGAGCCGCACCACCGCGTACGGGCCGATCTGCACCGCCATGCCGCCATGCGCCGGGCCCTTCATCACCGCCTCGATGTTCGGGCCCTTGGCGAGCAGGCGGCAGACGGCCCGCACCGGTGGCGTCTCGATCGAGTGGCGGCCGCCGATGACCAGCTCGACGAGGTCGCCGACCTCGGCTTCCTGGCAGCGGTCGACCGAGGCCGGGTCGCGGATCGGCACCGCCGCGGCGAGCGAAGGGAAATCGGACAGCAGGGTGGTCAGCACGAAGGTGCTGTCGCCCGGCCCACCGGCCGCCACCCGGTCGCCCTGGTCGCCGATGACGACCGGCCGGGTCCGACCCGGCTCGCTCGCCCGCGCCAGGCAGGTCTGGATGTCCGGCAGCACGCCCACCAGCGCATCGCGCGCCCGCCACAGGGCATCCGCGATCTCGTGGGCCGCGGTCCAGGCGGGATCGAGCTTGCCGTTGCCATAGGCCAGGACGGTCTGACCCATATGCGCGATGTCGAGGAACTGCTGCACGTTGAAGATGCTGATGTCGAACAGGCCGGTCTCCTCGACCAGCCGGCGCGCGCGGGCATGCAGCCCCATCAGCGGCTCCTCGTCGGTGCGGTCCTGGCCCAGCGTCAGCATCGGAAAATGCACCGACACGCACACGGGCTCGAACGTGCCCGCCAGCATCGCCTGCGCGGCCTGCATGGCGAGTCGCCCGGTCTCGGCCATGTCGGCGTGCGGATTGGTCTTGTAGCCGGTGATGAAGTCGCAGGCGGCCAACGTGTAGGGCGTGACATGGGCATGCAGATCCAGGCCGGCGGTGATCGGCACGCGCGGTCCCACGATGTCGCGCAGGCTGCGGATGAGATCGCCCTCCGGATCGGTGAAGCCGGTCGTGACCATGGCGCCATGCAATGCCAGCACGATCGCATCGAAGCCGCCCCGGCGCGCCGCCTCGAGCATCACGGCCTTGAATTCGAGATACACCGCGTCGTCGACGATCCCCGAGGGCGAGGCCCGGAACGAGGCCGGCACCACGACCTCGAAGCCGGCCGCCTCGGCGGTGTCGATGACGCCGCCCAGCGTCGTCCGGGTGCCCCTGAAGCCCTTCAGCGCGTCCTCGCCGAAGGCGATCTGGAACTGGTCGCGGCCGGTGCGGATGGGATTGAAACTGTGCGACTCCTGATAGATGGAGCCGCTCAGGATGGTCTGGTGGGGCATGGCTTCCTCCGGTTCCTGCTGCATGGCGATCGGTGCGCCGGTCAATCGAGCTTGACGTTCACCGCCTTGAGCAACGCGCTCTGGCTGGTGCGGTCGTTCTCCATCGTCCGGCCGAATTCCTGGGGCGTCCCGCCGGCCGGGAACACCGACAGCTTCTCGATGGCCTCGCGGATCTGCGGCTCGGCCAGTGCGTCGTTGGCCGCCTTGTTGAGTCGGGCGATCACCTCCGGCGGGGTGTTCGCGGGCGCCACCAGGCCGAACCACGACAACAGACCCAGCTCCGGCAGGCCCTGCTCGGCATAGGTCGGCACGTCCGGCAGGCTGGGCACGCGCCGCGTGCCGGAGACCGCCAGGGCCTTGAGCTTGCCGCTCTGGATGTAGGGCAGCGAGGAGGGCAGGTCGTCGCTCAGGGTGTCGACCTGGCCGGCCAGCACGTCCTGGATGACGAAGCTGATGCCCTTGTACGGGACATGCAGCAGCTTCGTGCCGGTGCGGTACTGGAACATCTCCATCTTCAGGTGGCCACCCCCGCCGGTGCCCGAGGAGCCGAACGAATACTTGCCCGGCTCGGCCTTGGCGAGCGTGATGAACTCGGCGAGGTTGTTGGCGACGACGCGAGGACCCGCCGACCAGACGGTCGGGCAGTTGGCGATGTTGACGACCGGCATGAGGTCCTTGCGCACGTCGTAGTTGAGCTTGCGCGTCAGTGGCAACACCGAGTGGGAGGTCACCGTCGCGATGCCGAGGGTGTAGCCGTCGGGCGCCGCCCGCACCACCATCTCCGAGCCGATCGCGCCCGCCGCCCCGGCCCGGTTGTCGACGATCAACGACTGGCCCAGATGCCGGCCCATGCCATCGGCCATGATGCGCGCGAGGATGTCGGTGGTTCCGCCCGGCGCGAAGGGCACGACGATCCTGATCGGGCGGCTCGGAAAGACATCGGCGGCGAACGCCGGCGAACCGGTCATCGCCATCACGGTCAGGATGAGCAGGGAACGTCGGGCGATGGGGTGCATGGGAGGGGTCCGGTGAAGACGGTGGGCTGGGCCGGCCAACTGTGCGGCGGTTTGCCCGGCCGCGATACGGGGCCGCGCGGTCGTGGTGAATATATTCACCAGTTCCCGGCCGATCCGGCCGCGCGCATCCTCCGGATCGGTGCGTCGCGGCGGCGCGCGACGCACCGATCCGGGCATCGATGGCAGGCCGTCCTGCGCGCGGATCGATGCACCAGGGTGGGCGCGGCGGCCGGGCTCGACGCCCGCCGGTCTACTTTTGTGGACGCAGCGTCCGCGACCCCTGTTCAGACCCGGCATGCCCTTCCTAGACTGCGGCATCGCGCTGGATGGCGCGGCAGGGGCATCCGGTCCCGACCCCGACCCCGACCCCGACTTCAACTCCGAATCCCGCAATGATCAACATCCTCCTCGGACTTGCGCTGGCCGCCTCCGTCGTCTCGCTGCCGGCCCGGGCAGAGACCGGGTCCTGGCCCACCCGGCCCATCAAGCTCGTGGTGCCGTTCGGCCCGGGCGGGACGACCGACCTGATCGCCCGCGCGATGGCCGATCGCCTGACCCGCGAGCTCGGCCAACCGGTGATCGTGGACAACAAGGCCGGCGCGTCCGGCGCCATCGGTTCGGACTTCGTCGCCAAGGCGGCACCGGACGGCTACACCATCGGCATGGCCACCGTCACCACGCACGCGGTCAATCCGGCGGTCTTTCCCAAGCTCGCCTACGACGTCCTGCGGGACCTGGCACCGGTCACCCAGCTCGTCTCAGTGCCCAACGTGATGACGGTCTCGCCCAGGCTCGGCGTCACCACCATGGCCGAGTTCGTCGCCGGGGCCAAGGCGCAATCCGGCCGATTCACCTATGGCTCGCCCGGTCCCGGCTCCGAAGCCAACCTGATGGGTGAACTGTTCAACCAGAGCGCGGGAACCCGCGTCCTGCACGTGCCCTACCGGGGCAGCGGCCCGGCCCTGCAGGATGCGATGGCGGGCCAGATCGACGCGGTCTTCGACAATCTGCCCTCGTCCCTGCCCTTCATACAGACCGACAGGCTGCGGGCGCTGGCGGTCGCCGCGCCCCGGCGCATCCCACAACTGCCGGCCGTCCCGACCTTCGAGGAGGTCGGCCTGAAGCCGGTCAACGACAGCTCGTGGTTCGGCCTGGTCGCGCCGGCGAAGACACCGGCCGCCATCGTGGGCCGGCTGCAGGCCGCGTCCGCCCGGGTGCTGGCCACGCCCGACATGGTCGCGACGATGGACAAGTTCGCCGGTGTCGGCGTGGGCAGCAAGCCGGAGGTCTTCAAGGCCCTGCTCGAGCGCGAGCTGAAGAAGTTCAAGACCCTCGCCGACGCCGGCGACATCCGCCTGGAATGAACGTGGAACCCACCCACGTCGCGACGGGTCGCGCACCGCGCGTGCTGGTCGGCCAGATCTTCCAGGAAGCCCATGGGTTCACCCCGCTGCGCACGCCGCTGGACGCCTTCGCCATCGAGCGGGGCGACGCGGTCGTGACGCGGAACATGCAAGCCGACTCGGTGCTCGGCGGCATCCTGCGCATCGGCAGCGCCGAAGGCTGGGACCTGGTGCCCTCCATCGCGGCGCGGGCGAGCCCGGGGGGCCGCGTGACCGACGATGCCTATGCCCACCTGCTGTCCGCGCTGCTCGACGCCGCGCGGTCGGCTCCGCTGGATGCCATCGCGCTGTGCCTGCACGGCTGCATCCAGACCGAGAGCCTCGACAGCGCCGAAGCCGACCTGCTGCGGCGCCTGCGCGAGATCGTCGGACCGGACGTGCCCATCGTGGCCGGCTTCGACCTGCATGGTCATGCCGGCGGCGGCATGCTCGATCACCTCGATTTCGCATCCGCCTACAAGACCAATCCGCATGGCGATGCCGGCGCCACCGGCGAGCGCGTGGCGATGGTGCTCGCCGGCATCCTGCAGGGCCGGCTGTCGCCCGTCGGCATGAAGGTGCTGGTGCCGATGCTGACCGGCGGCAACGACGAGACGGGCAGCGGCCCGCTGCGGGAGCTGCACGCGACCGCTCGCGAAGGAGTGGCCGCGGACCCCGCATTGCTCGATGCCTCCATCTTCAATGTCAATCCGTTCATCGACGGCACCGGCGTCGGGCAGACCATCGTCGTCTACGCCCGCCACGAGGCCGGCCGCGAGCCCGCGGCGGCCCTGGCACGCGTGCTGGCGGACGGCATGTGGGCCGCCCGGGGCGAGTTCCGGCACGTGCTGCCGACGCTCGCGCAGACGCTGGCGCGCGTCGCCGGCCGGGTCGTCCTGGGCGACTTCGGCGACCGCGTGCTGGCCGGCGCGCCGGGCGACAGCCTGCATGTGGTGCGCGAGGTCCTGGCCCACCACGCGCCCCGGCGCGTCGTGGCGCCGGTGACCGATCCCGCCGCGGTCGCGCTCTGCGGCCGGGCCGGTGCCGGCGCCCGGGTCACCGTGGCGGTGGGCGGCGCCATCACCGGCGCGGAGCCCCCGCTGGTGCTCACCGGCACGGTCCGGTCGACCGGCGTGGGCATGTATCGCAACCGGGGGGCCTTCATGCGCGGTGCGACCCTGCGGATCGGCGAGTACGCCGTGCTGGAGGCCGATCGCGTGACGCTGCTCATCACCCGCGATCCCTTGATGAGCCAGGATCCGGGCTGCTTCCTCGATGCCGGCATCGGCCTGGACGACGCGGACGTGGTGGTGGTGAAGTCCGGCTACCACTTCAAGCTGGCCTTCGGTGACTGGGGCGAATGCGTGTGCATCGAGACACCGGGCCTGACCGTCTTCGATCCGTTCGTGCTCGGGCTGGAGAAGGCGCGTCCGCTCTATCCGCTCGACGATCCGTTTTTCCAGGCCGAGGCGGTACCGACCCGCGGCCGCGCGGGGCCCGGGCCGATGCGCGGGACGGCCGATGTTTCGACCGAGCGATCGGTCCTGGGGAATCAATGAGCAATCTGGTGGGTGATGTCTCGAGCGCGGCGCGCATCCTGCCGACGTTGAATGGCGAGAAGCTCTTCATCGCCACGGGCCGGGGCGCCTGTCTGTGGGATGAACGGGGTCGCCGCTATATCGACACGGCGCTGGGCTTCGGCGCGGTGCTGCTGGGCCATTCGCGGCCGGCGGTGCTGGAGAGCGTGGGTCGCGCGCTGCAGGACGCGGCCGCGCCCTCGTGGGCGCATGTGCGCGAGCACCCCGCCGCGACCGCCCTGGCGCGCTTCACCGGCGACATGCGCAAGGTGATGTTCACCAATTCGGGCAGCGAGGCGGTCCACCTGGCCAGCCGGGCCGCGCGCGCGTTCACCGGGCGCCGCCGGATCGCCAAGATGGCGGCGGGCTTCGACGGCTGGTTCGACGAGGTCAGCTTCGGCAACGTGTCGAGTCCGGAGGCGGCCTTCGCGGATGGCGCGCGGCCCCGCACGGAACGCACGACCTTGCTGCGCTTCAACGACTTCGACGATGTCGAGCGGCTCTTCGAGGAAGACCCCGACATCGCCGCCGTCATCGTCGAGCCGATGCTCGCCAATGCCGGCTGCATCATGGCCGCGCCGGGCTACCTGCGGCATGTCCAGGCGGTGGCGCACCGGCACGGGGCCCTCGTCATCGCCGACGAAGTCCTCATGGGCTTCCGCCTGTTCGCCGGCCTGACCAGCCTGCGGGAAGGCCTGTCGCCCGACATCGCGACGGTCGGCAAGGCGATCGGCAATGGCGTGCCGGTGTCGGCCGTCGTGGGTCGCGCCGAAGTGCTGGACGGGTTCGAGCAGGGCATCGTGCTGCGGGGTGGCACCTTCAGCGGCAACCCGATGGCCTGCGCCGCCCTGCTCGCCACGTTGGAGGGCTTGCAGGCGAGCGACTACGAGGCCCTGTCGGCCCGGGGCGAGGACCTGCGCGCGTTCATCGAAGCCACGTTCGCCGCGCAGGGCATCACCGTGGCCACCTCCGGCTTCGGCACGGTCTTCAGCATCTGGCCATCGGCGGCCGCGCCCCGCACCTACGAGGAGGCGAGCCGGATGGCCTCGCCGGAATTCTCGAAGGCGCTGCACCTGGCCCTGCGCGAGGCCGGCGTCCTCGTCATGCCCTCGCCCTATGGCCGTCTCTATCTGTCCTTCGACCACCACGAGGGCGTGCTGCGCGAGATGAAGACCGCTTTCGCGCGGGCCGCCGCCAGCCTGGCGGCGGTCTTCGGCAAGCCCGCGCCCGGACAGCGGACGGACGAGTCCGCGTCGGCCTGAGGAGCCGGCCGGGGAGCATCGCGCCATGGATTTCCACACCCAGCTGCGCATGTTCCTGTGGGCCGCCGATGCCGAGAATTTCTCGGCGGTCGCGCGCGACAACGACCTGGCGCCCTCCACCGTCAGCAAGGCCGTCGCCGCCCTCGAACACAAGCTCGGCGTCAAGCTGTTCCATCGGGGGCCGCATGCGCATCGGCTGACCGCCGAGGGCATCGCCTACCGGCCGTGTGCCCAGGCCGTGGTCGATGCCGTGGCGGCCGCGGAATCGATCGGCCAGTCGCTGCCGCAGCGGGTGGCCGGCGTCCTGCGCATCCATGCCCTCCCCACGTTCGCCAGGCACCAGTTGCTGCCCTGGCTGCCCGACTTCCTGGCGCAATATCCCGAACTCAAGGTGGAGGTGTCGGTCGGGGCGCAGTATGTCGACCTGTTCGAACAGGGGGTCGACATCGCCATCCACAGCGGCGTGCTGCCCGACTCCTCCCATGTGGCGCATCGCATCGGAGCATCGGACTGGCTGGTGTGCGCCGCGCCGGACTATCTCGCGGCGCACGGCGTGCCGCGCGCCCCCGAGGACCTGCTGCGACACGTCTGCTTCAATTTCAGCTTCGCCAGTCCCTGGAACAGCTGGGCGTTCCGGCGCGACGGCGGCGTGGTGGTGGTGCCCGTCGAATGCCGGGCCTCGTTCACGCAGGGCGACATGCTGCGCGATCTCGCCCTGGCGGGTGCCGGCATCGTGCGCCTGGCCGCCTTCCACATCGGCGAGGACATCGCGGCGGGCCGGCTGGTCCCGCTCCTGCGGGAGCACCACCTGCCCATGCCCGAGCCTGTCCATCTGGTGCATGCGCATCGCGAGCAGCACAGTCCGAGGGTGCGGGCCTTCAGGGAATTCCTGAGTCGCCGGATCGATGCACGCAGCTGGTCGACGACCTGCGCGACGGACCCCCGCGTCGCTGGAGGGCTCAGAGCGTCTTGCTCACCGTGACGATGGCGCGCGCCTTGTTGATGTCGCCGAAGTAGCTCTTCTTGGTGGCGCCCTGGACGCCGCCATACAGCGCCAGGCCGTTGCCGAAGTCGCAGGACACGCCCACGGCGTAGTCCACATAGCTGGGCACGCCGATGTCGCGGATGTCGCTCGCGAAGCGCGTGTAGTTGATGGCGCCCTTGAGCGTCAGCGAAGGGGCGATCTCCTGGGCCACGATCAGGCTCAGGTAGCCCGTGCCCGTGCCCTTGAGGCCGGAGTCGTTGCGATAGCCGGCATAGCCGAAGTAGTCCTTGGAGACGGTGGCCGCGTACTTCAGCGTCACCGGGCCATAGGTGCCCGCGCCATACAGCTCGGTCGTGTTGCCGGTGCTGTTGCCGGGGTAGACATAGGTCAGCGCGCCCACGTCCCAGGCGATGCCGCCGGCGGCGAACTTGTAGCCGCCGTAGAAGTCGCTCTCGATGCTGTTGCCCGGCAGCCAGTTGACGCTGGAGTTCCAGTTGCCCACGTACCAGCCCGTCTCACCGAAGGCATGGTCCAGACCGCCCTGGATCGCCGGCTTGAACGCGCGGTTCTTGCTGGTGTCCTGATCCTGGCCACGGAACTTGTAGTTGCTCGTCAGCGCGACGTTGCCCGTGAATTGGGCGGCGGCGAGCATCGGGGCGCAGAGGAGGGCGGCGATCAGCGAGGCTCGGAGAGGGATGTCGTTCATGGCAGGGGTCATGGGGACGCGGTGGCTGGTCTGGGGGGAGGGGGAGAAGGGAGGTCGGTCGGTCGGACGGTCGAGGCGGATCGCTTCAACCGCCATGGGCGATGTTCCGGTGCCGCAGATACCGGCGCCAGTCGGTCAGATGACCGATCTCGCCATCGGGCACGCATTCGAGGACACGATGCAGGACGCTGGCATAGCTCGACGACGGAAGGCGGACCCACAGGCGCACGCGCGGCGCGTCGTTGCCATAGGCACCGCCCGGATGCAGCAAGGGTTCGCAGCGCAGCACACCGGTTCCCTCGCACGACGACAAGGCGCGACGGACGCGGAAGGAGTCGACCGACGGGATCGTGAGATCGAGCACCAGGAACGCATCGCTGCGGGTGGTCTCGGCGGTGATGGAATGGTCTCGATAGGCGGCGTAGGCCATGGATTTCTTGCCTGGAAAAAGGAGAAATCCATTGTCTCGATGCCCGTGAAAAGACGGTGCAAAGATCCAGGGGCGTGGCGACAAATGAGCGTAAAGGAAAGGCCCGGACCGCCGGGTCGTCCATCGGTCAGTCCATCGATCCCTTCGTCGATGGGCCCATCGACGCGAACTTTAGAAGTAATAAAAGTTAATTCGATAATTAATAAATTAATTATCAGTAATTATTTGTATATGAGCGCTTAATGGGTGCGCGTTGCAGCATACGGCACATTTTATATAGCGATTTATAACTACTAAATTGATTCGCTTCTGCAGCCAGTTCGGTCGATTTTGACCGCTATGAAATCCATTGGCCCATGCAAAAGCATTTTGCGATCCCGGCGGGTGCATTGCCATTCCTGCTGCTGCTGTGGAGTCCCCCCGTCCTGGCGCAGCAAGTGCCCAGTGCGGGTACCCAGCTCCAGCAGATCCCGCCCGCACCCGCGCTCCAGCCCTCGTCGCCGGCGATCCGTCTCGAACCCGCCAGGACGCCGGAGGCCGCCGCGACGGAGGGCGCGAAGATCACCGTGCGCGAATTGCGCATCACCGGCGCGCAACTGTTCACGTCCGACGAGCTGGTCGCCGGGCTGGGCTTCGAACGCGGCGGCGACCTGTCGCTGGATGGACTGCGCGCGCTGGCCGCGCGCATCACCGAACGCTATCGCGCCGCGGGGTACATCGTGGCCCGGGCCTACCTGCCGCCGCAGGAGATCGTCGATGGCAGCGTGACGATCGCCGTGATCGAAGGCCGCTACGGCCGCATCGTCACCCGCAACCGGAGCCGGCTCTCCGACGGCCTGCTCGCGGACCTCCTCGCGGGCATCGAACCGGGCGATGCGGTGGCCATCGGCACGCTGGAGAACCGGCTGCTGCTGCTGTCCGACCTCCCCGGCGTGGCCGTGGCTTCCACCCTGGCGCCCGGAGCCGCGCCGGGCAGCTCCGACCTGACGGTCGATGTCTCCGAGGGCCGGCGCGTGACCGGCAGCATCGATGCCGACAACGCCGGCAACCGCTACACCGGGAGCTACCGCGTCGGCGCGACGGTGAACCTGAACAACCCGGCCGGCCTGGGCGACGTGGCCTCGCTGCGCGTGCTCAGTTCGGGCTCCGGACTCAGCTTCGTCCGGCCCTCCTACCAGATCCAGGTCGGCCGGGCCACCCTGGGCGCGGCCTACAGCTGGCTGCATTACGAACTGGGCCGGGAGTTCGCCCCGCTGGGCGCCAGCGGCACCGCCCGCGTCGCCAGCCTCTATGGCAGCTATCCGCTGATCCGCGCGCGCCATGCCAACCTGTATGCGGGCCTGGCGCTGGATGCCAAGCGCTATACCGACCGCAGCCGCCTCGACCTCGACATGCCGGTGGCCGACAAGTCGGCCCGCGTCATGACCGCCAGCCTGCGCGGCGATCAGCGCGACACCCTGGGCGCCGGCGGCGCGAGCAGCTACGCGCTGGCCTGGGGCACCGGCAGCGTCGAGCCGCGAACCCCGGAACTGGCCCTTCGCCAGGCGCCTTCGCAGAGCAGCGGGCATTTCGACAAGATCACCTTCAGCATCGCGCGGCTCCAGGGCGTGACCGACAGCCTGTCGCTCTTCGCCGGCGTCAATGGCCAGTTCGCCTCCAGGAACCTGGACGTGTCGGAGAAGATGGCGCTGGGAGGCCTGTATGGCGTGCGGGCCTACCCGGAAGGCGAGGCCTATGCCGATCGTGGCCATGTGCTGACCCTGGAGGCACGCCTGAGGCTGCCCGCGTTCCCGGCCGGGCAGCGTGGCCAGTGGCAGCTGATCGGCTTCTTCGACACCGCCGGCGCCACCCTGCAGAAGAATCCATGGCTGGCCGGCGACAACCATCGCACCCTCAGCGGCGCGGGCGTCGGCGTCTCCTGGTCGCAGGCCAACGACTACCTGGTGCGCGCGTTCTATGCCCGCAAGGTCGGCAGCGAGCCGGCCCTCTCGGCACCCGACCGCTCGGGGCGGTTCTGGGTGCAGGCGGTGAAGTTCCTGTGAGCCCGCGCATCCCGAACCTCGGGCCGGATCCATTCCGACCTTCCAGACCGCCTTCGAAAGTTTCCATGGACCGCACCGCCCCGAGCCCGTCGAACCGCCGCGCCCCCATTGCCGCGATCCCCGCCGATCGGGGCGTCTTCGGCCTGCGCGTGCTGGCGCTCTCGATGGCCCTCGCCTGCGGCGGCCTGGTCCGCGCCGAGCCCACGGGGGGCGTGGTGGCCGCCGGCGCGGCCGCCATCGGCGGCACGGCCGCCCACACGGTCGTCACCCAGACGACGCCGCAGGCGGTGATCAACTGGCAGAGCTTCGGCATCCGGGCCGGCGAGTCCGTGCGCTTCGTCCAGCCCGGTCCGGGTGCCATCGTGCTCAACCGCGTCGTCGGCGCCGAGCCCTCGCGCATCTTCGGCAGCCTGTCGTCCAACGGCAACGTGTTCCTGGTCAATCCCCACGGCGTCCTCTTCGGACCGGGGGCCTCGGTCAACGTCGGCGGCCTGGTGGCCTCCGCGCTCTCGATCAGCGACGCGGATTTCCTGGCGCGCGACTTCGCGTTCACGCCGGGTGCCGGCGGCGGCGTCGTCAACCAGGGCAGCATCACCGCCGGCCCGGGCGGATATGTCGCGCTGCTGGGCGCCACCGTGAGCAACCAGGGCGTGATCACGGCCCGGCTCGGCACGGTGGCCCTGGCCGGCGGGGAAGCCATGACGCTGGACATGGCGGGCGACCGCCTGCTGGGCGTGACCATCGACCGGGGGGCGCTCAACGCCCTGGTGGACAACGGCGGCGCGATCCGCGCGGATGGCGGCACGGTGCTCATGACGACGCAGGCCGCCGGCAGCCTGCTGGCCAACGCGGTCAACAACACCGGTGTCGTGCAGGCGCAGACGATCGAGAACGTCAGCGGCGTCATCAAGCTGCTGGGCGGCATGCACGAGGGCACCGTGAACGTGGCCGGCATCCTCGATGCCAGCGCGCCCGCCGGTGGCAGGGGCGGCTTCGTCGAGACCTCGGCGGCGACCGTGAGGATCGCCGACGGCGTGAGGATCGACACCTCGGCCGCGCGCGGTGCCGCGGGGGAGTGGCTGATCGATCCGCAGGACTTCACGGTCGGGGGCAACGCCACCGACAACATCTCGGGCGCGACGCTGTCGGCGCTGCTGGTCACCAACAGCGTCACCATCAGCACGCTGGCCACGGGCCCGGACGCCACCATCGCCGGCACCCCGCCCGTCACGGGCCTGAATTCAGCCACTCCGGGCAATGGCGACATCTTCATCAACCAGGCGGTGAGCTGGTCGGCCGGCTCGTCACCGACGACCCTGACCCTGAACGCCGCGCGGGACGTGAACATCGATGCGCCCATCGTGGCGACGAATGGCAACCTGACGGCCTGCTGCGGCCGCGACGTCAACGTGCGCGCGCCGCTCACGACGACCAACGGCAGCATCCTGCTGAGCGCCGGGCGCGACGTCAACATGGACGCCGCCATCACCACCACCGATGGCAACATCGCCATGTGCGCGGCGCAGAACGTCAACATCGCCGCCAAGCTCACGTTGACGCGCGGCAGCACCCTGCCCGGACAGAGCCTGGACCTGCCGCCGGGCCTGCTGCTGCTGGGCGGCTACGGGGCCGGCGATCCCGCGGCCGTCGCCGGCACGGTGGTCTTCGCGCCACTGGCGCCGGCCATGACGGTCGTCGGTCCCGATGCGCGGGTGGAGGTGCTCTACAACCCGACCTCCTACCTGGCGCCGACGGATTATTCGGGCCGTCTCATCCTCAGCGGCGGCGCCGCCCTGACGCAGCGGATGCTGGTGTTCGCGCAGGGCGCCGACAAGACCTTCGATGGCACGACGGCCGCGACCCTCTCGTCGCTGCGAGGCAACCCCAATGGCGTCACCCTGGTCGCCGGGCCGGGCAGCACGGCGAGCTTCGACAGCGCCGATGTGGGCACCGGCAAGGTGGTGACCTTCTCCGGCTATGGCCTGGGCGGCAGCGATGCCGCGAGCTATGCCCTGGCCACGTCGTGCTGCGCACCCACGGCGTACTCGACGCGGGCGACGATCGCGCCCGCGCCCGCGCCCGCACCCGCGCCCGCACCCGCACCCGCACCCGCACCCGCACCCGCGCCGACTCCAGCGCCTGCGCCGCCCCCGACGTCGACACCGGCACTGGCACCGGCACCGGCACCGACACCGACACCGACACCCGCACCGGTTCCCGTTCCAGCCCCCGCGCCGACGCCGACGCCGACACCAGCGCCGGCGCCCGCGCCCGTCACCTCACCGGGGCCCGTGACGCCCGGCGCGACGCCCGTCGTCGGTGGCGTGCCGGTGGTGGTTTCCCCCGTCGCGGGACCGACGCCCGTGATCGTGCCGACCCTGGTGGTGCTCGACCCGGCGCCCCTGGATTCCACGCTCCTGGCCGGCCGGCCCGTGCCGCTCCAGGGAACACGGTGGTTCAACGAGGTTCCCGGCGGTCCGATCGCGCTGTCCAGGGCTGGCTTCCCGGTCGCGCTCGACATCGTCGAGCCGGCGATCCCCGACGTCCGGCGCTTCGAGCCCATCGACCCGCCCCGCTCGACGCCGGCGGCGCGTCCGGCCGCCCGCGCGGCCCAGCCCCGGCCCTATGTCGCGCCGGCCTATCCGCGCAAGCAGGATCGGCATTGAGCCACCCGCGCAGGGCCTGGCCGGCCCCCGGAGGACCGCGCCGGCGATCGGTGTCCGCCGTTGCGCTCTGCGCGCTGCTCGTCGCCGGGCTGCCGGTCACGGGCGCGCACGCGGCGGCGCCCGAAGCGGCTGCCGTCGTCGCGGATGTCGCGTCCGGCGCCGTGCGACGGATGGTCGGATGGATCGTCGCATCGGGCGACAACGACGGCTCGCCCTTCGCCATCGTCGACAAGACCGCCGCCGAGGTGCGGGTGTTCGATGCCCGAGGCCGGCCCCTGGGCGGCGCGCCGGCGTTGCTGGGCAGTGCCAGTGGCGACGATTCGACGCCGGACATCGGCACCCGTCGGCTGTCGTCGATCCGTCCCGAGGAACGCACCACGCCGGCCGGGCGCTTCACGGTGTCGATCGGGGAGAACCTCCAGGGTCGGGAGATCCTGTGGATCGATTACGGCATGGCGCTCTCGCTGCACCCCGTCATCGCCGGCCAGCCCCGCGAGCAGCGGGCCCGGCGACTGGCCAGCGCCCGGCCGCGGGATCGGCGCATCTCGTATGGCTGCGTCAACGTGCCCGTCGACTTCTACGAGCGGATCGTCAGCCCGACGTTCACGGGCACCAGTGGCGTGGTCTACATCCTGCCCGAGACCCGCTCGCTCGCCCAGGTCTTCCCGATGCTGGCGCCGGATCCCGATCGGCCTCGGGAGCGCTGACGCCAGCGTGGCGACGAGCGGCTCCGGGGGCGGGTCCCCGTGGGCCGGGCATCCTGGCCGATGTCGCGCGGGACGGGGATCGCCGCGGCCTCGTCGAGGTCACGCGACGGGACCGACGCGCCTAGGAAAGCTCGGGCGTCTCGGGCGCGGCCTCCGCGGACTGCGAGCGGCGATAGGAATGGAACGCATACCCTCTGGCATCGATCTGCGCGATGACGTCCGCCGTATCGAGCTCCGCATGCGGCGTGTCGGAGAGGATCTCGAAGCCCGCCCTGATCAGCGTCATGGAGCCGAAGTCGGGGTCGACGCCCAGCGGAAGCTTGTAGTCCCTGGAACCCGCGGGAACCGTCAAGCGTTTGCCGAAGTGCTTGTTGCTGCTGTAGGTGTCGACGAGCATGGTTCCATCCAGTTGAGAGTGCAGAGAATCGGGGCGCCGATGCCGATCCCTCGATCGATCGGCGATGGCGCGGATCACTCCTTGTATCGCAGATCGTCCTGGCGGTGCCGTCACCGGCCAGGCCGTGGGCAGTCGCTTCGCCCCGGTGCATTAGAGCTCAAACGAGCAGCAGGCCGAGGGCCCGGATGTCCGGTGCCGGGCGCTTTCGTCCCACGGATGGCGTACGCCACGGCCGAGGGCGGGCGATCGCGCGGGGTGCGTGCTCATGGCGCGAAACGCTGTCCCAGGGCCATCAGCTCGGGCGTGCCGATGACCTCGTTGAGACCGTCGAAATCCAGCATCCCGTCCTGCATCGGCGCGGTCGTGCCATGGGCACGCAGGCTCGCGAAGTAGCGCTGCAGTTGCGCCGCCACGAAGCGCGCGGTGCCGCCGGGAAAGATGACGATGCGGAAGCCCCGGGCGCCCAGTGCCTCGGCGCTCTGCACCGGACTCTTGCCGCCCTCGACCATGTTCGCCAGCATCGGCAGATGCGGTGCGAAGCGCGCGCAGGCCGCGTCCATGTCGGTCTCGCTGCGCAGGGCCTCGATGAACAGCGCGTCGACGCCGCACTGGCGATAGGCCTCGGCGCGCTCGAAGGCCGCTTCGAGGCCCTCGATCGCCACCGCGTCGGTGCGCGCCAGGATCAGCGTGCGGTCGGAGCGCCGCGCATCCACCGCCGCCTTCAGCTTGCCGCACATCTCGCCGACCGAGACCAGCGTCTTGCCGTCCAGGTGGCCGCAACGCTTCGGGAAGCCCTGGTCCTCGAGCTGGATCATGGCCGCGCCCGCGGCCTCGAAGGAGCGCACCGTGCGCTGCACGTTGAGCGCGTTGCCATAGCCGGTGTCGCCATCCACGATCACCGGGATCGACACGCGGTCGGTGATGCGCGCCAGCACGTCGGCGGTCTCGCTGGCGGTGGTCAGGCCGACATCGGAGCGTCCGAGCTGCGAATAGGCGACGGCGCCGCCCGAGAGGTAGAGGGCCTCGAAGCCGGCCTGTTCGGCCAGCAGGGCGGTCAGGGCATCGTAGACGCCGGGCGCGAGCAGGGGGCGCGGCTGCATCAGGCGCTCGCGCAACGGGAGGCGGGGCGCGCTCATTCGGGTTTCGCCCCGACCGCCGTCACGACCTTGCCCCAGCGCACGATCTCCGTGGCGACGAACTTCTGGAACTCGGCGGGCGAGCTGCCCACCGGCACCAGTCCCTCGTCGGCCAGGCGCCTGGCCATCTCGGGCGAGGCGAGCGCCGCGCGGGCGGCGCCGGCGAGCCGGTCGACCATCTCCCGGGGCATCCGGGCCGGGCCGAACAGGCCATACCAGGAGCTGTACTCGTAGCCCGGCAGCACCTCGGAGATCGCCGGCACGTCCGGGTAGGCGGGCAGGCGCTTCGGACTGGTGACGGCCAGCGCCTTGAGGCGTCCGCCCTTGACCAGCGACTGCACCGTGGCCACGCCCGCGAACACCAGGTCGATCTGCCCGGCCACCACGTCCTGGATCGCCGGCCCGGTGCCCTTGTAGGGCACGCCGACGATGTCGATGCCGGCATCGCGCTTGAGCATCTCGCCGGCGAGATGGTTGGCCGAGCCGATGCCGGCCACCGCCACGTTGAGCTTGCCGGGCTGGGCCTTGGCCAGGGCGATCAGTTCGGCGACGTTGTTGGCCTTGAACGACGGGCGGGCCACCAGGATCGCCGGCGAGCTCGCGATCTGGCTGATGGGCGTGAAGTCCTTGACCGGGTCGAAGGGCAGGTTGTCGTAGAGCGAGGCGTTGATCGCGTGGCTGGTGTAGCTCAGCAGCAGCGTCTGCCCGTCGGGCTCGGCCTTGGCCGTGGCCAGCGCGGCGATGTTGCCGGCCGCGCCGGGGCGGTTGTCGACGATGAACGGGCGGTCCAGGCGCCGGCCCAGTTCGAGGGCGATGGCCCGCGCGACGATGTCGGTGCCGCCGCCGGGCGTGGCGCCGACGAGCAGCCTGGTGGCCTGCGGCTGCGCCAGGACGTCGCCGAGCGACAGCAGGCCGGTCGGCAGCATGGCCAGGGCGCTGGCCCGTGCGATCAGCTGGCGCCGGTTCATGATGCGGCGACCGTCTGCCAGGCCTTCAGCGGCATGCCCATGGCGGCCGCCTGGCGGCGCTCGTAGTCGACGAACTCCGGCGTGATGGCGCTGCCGCGCACGCCGCCGCGCACCGCGCCGGCACGCACGTCGCCGTAGTAGTCCTCCCACTCGGGCGGCAGCGGCTGGGACGACGGGATCGACATCCAGAGCCGGAACAGGTGGCGCTTGCGATCCGCGTCCTCGAAGTCCTCGAAGGGCGTGCGCGAATGCAGGGTGACGTAGTTGTTGAGGAACTGCATGTCGCCGCGTTCGAGCGACATCGTGTAGCACAAGCGCGGGTCGGGCAGCAGCTCGTCGAGCAGGTCGAGCGCCTCGACCTGCGCCGGCGTCAGGCGCGGCGCCTCCGGGAAATCGCGCTGCGCCGCGACCGTGTTCTTGCGGTTGGTGCGCATCGCGAAGTGCGTCGGGTCGCTGCCCAGGATCGGGCAGTTGTAGAACGGCGGCTGGCTCGGGTCCTGCGTGCCCTGGTAGCTGTGGTGGATCGGCTGCTTCAGCACGTCGACCAGATCCGGCCGCACGCGCCGCACCTCGTCGACCACCGCCATCGAGCTCACGACCTTGCTGGTGCCACCCGTCTTGGCGGTGCGGCGGCACAGCAGGCCGACGACGTCGCAGGAGTCCTGGTGGAAGTCGAGCCCGGCGTTGGTGTTGTAGCCGCGCCCGCCCTTGACCTTGTAGCTGCCGCCCTCGTCGCGGACGTCGTTCATGATCTGGCTGGCGCGGTTCTGGGTCCGCGCGACGCCCATGTACAGGCTCATGCCCCAGACGGCGAGCCGCGATTCGTCCTCGCTCCAGCGCTCGACCGGAAAGCCCTTGAGCAGGCACATGCCCCAGCGGCCCTGCGTGGTCGCCATGGCCTGCGCCAGCGCGCCCGATGCGGCCTCGTTGAGCGGGAAGTCGGCCTGCGTCATCGACAGGAAGGGCTGGTCGACGCGCCGGGCATGCGCCAGCGCGGCATCGAAGCCGGCCACGGCCTCGGCGCTCAGGTGCTGGACCCAGGAGTCGTCCTGCTGGACGTCGGCGGCGAGCCAGGCGCGCGGGCCGGCACTGAGGTGTTCGGGGATGTCTCTGTTCATGGGCGCAGTCTAGGCAGCCCGACGCAAGGAAAATAGCGATGTTCCTTGGTGTCTCAAGTCAGGAAATTTGATGAAGCTCGACGCCTTCCTCACGCTCGACGCCGTGCTGCGCGGCGGCACGCTCGCCGCCGCGGCGGCCGAGATGGATCTCACCCCGAGCGCGGTGAGCATGAAGATGAAGCAGCTGGAGGTCTACATGGGCCAGCCGCTGTTCGACCGCTCGGGCGCGCAGGTGCGCCCGACGCGCCTGGCCCACGATGTCGCGACCGCCATGCGCGATGCGCTGCAGCGCATCGAGTCGCTGCGCAAGCGCCCGGGCGTGAGCATCGAGGGCGTGGTGCGGCTGGGCATGATCGAGTCGATGCAGCCGGTGCTGATGCCCGGCGTGCTCGGATTGCTGCGCGAGCGCTATCCGGCGCTGGAGGTGCGGCCCACGCGCGGCCGCAGCACGGGACTGGTGGCCGCCGTCAAGGCGGGCGAACTCGATGCCGCGCTGGTCGCGCAGCCCGAGCGCGGCGCGTCGAGCCGGCTGCGCTGGCAGTCGATGCTGCGGCGCGAACTGGTGCTGATCGCGCCGCCGGGCGTGAACGAGAGCGGCATCGCCGCGCTGTTCCGCCAGCACGACTGGATCCGCTACGACCGCGACACGGTCACCGGCGTCCTGGCGGCGCGCTATGTCGCCACCCACTTCAAGGACAAGCGCAGCAAGTTCGAGTTCGACACGGTCGCGGCCATCGTCGCGATGGTCAGCGCCGGCCTGGGCATCTCCCTGGTGCAGCTGGCCGACCCGAGGCTGTGCCAGATCCATCCGGTGCGCATCATCCGGCTCGGCCGCGGCGCGCCGGTGCTGCAGCTGTCGCTGGTCACCCGCAAGGCCGACGACGACGACCGCGCGCTGGGGGTGCTGCGCGATGCGATGACCTCGGTCTGCATCGATGCCCAGCGCCAGCGCACGGCGAGCGGGGTGTGAGGATGCCCGGCCTCCCGCCGGCGCCGCCTCAGTCCAGGCCGTAGGCCCGGCGCGCCAGTGCCATGGCGAGGATGGCCGAGGGATCGACCAGGTCCCAGCCGGCCGCCTCGGCGGCGAAGGGCAGGGCCAGCGGGATCTCGGTGCATGCCATGACCAGCGGCAGGGCGCCGTGCCGCTCGCGCAGCTCCCGGCCCACCGTCGCGAAGCGCACTTGCGCGAGCGTCGTGTCGCCCGCCTTGACG
Source organism: Variovorax sp. PEI5 (assembly GCF_056679935.1). Classification (NCBI taxonomy): domain Bacteria; kingdom Pseudomonadati; phylum Pseudomonadota; class Betaproteobacteria; order Burkholderiales; family Comamonadaceae; genus Variovorax; species Variovorax sp. PEI5. The sequence continues at coordinate 387,935 of NZ_JBWXPH010000003.1, read as the reverse complement.
CCGTCGTAGATGCCCTGCATCAGCAGGTCCTTCTGCGCCTCGTCGGGCTGCACGCAGTCGATGCCGGCGTCGGCGAAGGCGCGGGCATAGAGCCCGATGCGATAGGTCCCTCGCGTGGCCAGCAGCATGGCGCGCCCGTGGCCCCGGGCGCGCAGCGTGGCGGCGGTCTCGTGCGCGATGTGCAGCAGCCGCAGGCCCGGCACCGCGTGCCGCAGCGCGTCGTGCCACGCATGGGCCGTGTTGCAGGAGACGGCGGCCACGCGCACGCCGATGCGCGCGAGCTGGTCCAGGCCCTGGCGCATGCCGTCGAGCGGCTGCGCGGCCTGGTCGTCCTGCAGTGCCGTCGTGCGGTCGACGATCGGCAACTGCCCCAGCCAGTGCGCCGGAAAGGCCTGGTCCCTCACCGGGCGCCGCGCGTCGCGCAGGCACTGCTCGCAGGCCTGGACGAACAGCCGCGCGAAATCCACGCCGGCGGCCGGACCCATGCCACCCAGGATGCCGACCATCGCGGGATGCTCGAACGACGCGCCGGACCCGTCGGGGCCGCCGTCGGGCCGGATGTCGCGAAGGAGTGCGCCCATGGCGGTCAGCGCAGCATGCTGGACATGGCGGACAGGCAGTTGAGCATGCGCACCGCCGCCTCGATGCCATCGGCCTCGAAGCGCAGGGCATCGCCCGAGACGCGCCGCAGGGTGGGCCACTGGCAGAACAGGTCGGCCAGCGCGGTGGTCTGCGTCTGCAGTTCGACCTCGATCGGACCCTCGATCACGAATGGCGCCACGCCGCCGCACAGCGCCATGGCCTCGTGCGCGCCCTGGCGGATGGCGGCGCAGGAGCGCGCGGGCGACAGGCTGGTGCCGCTGTGGGCGCCGGCGGCGCGCTTGGTCCGCACCCAGCGCGCCTGCGGAAAGAGCTCGCGCGTCTCGGCGATGAAGACGTCGTCGCCCGAGGCCATCAGCACCGGGGCGTGATAGGCGCCGGCCAGCGCGCCATAGAGGCCGGCCTCGCCGAGCTCGCGGCCAGCGAGTGCGATGCGCGCGAAGGCGAAGCTGTTGATGGTGTGCGCGAGGATGCCCCGTCCCTGCGCGCGCGAGTGGTAGCCGACGAAGAACACGCCGTCGACGTCCAGCTCCACGCCGGACACCATGCCCAGGTAGCGCGGCTTGCCCTGGATGACCTGGGCCCGCTCGTCGAGCAGGTCGGGCGGCATGTTGCGGAAGCCGCCATGCGAGTCGTTGACGAACACCTCGTCGGCGCCGCCGTCGAAGGCGCCGGCGATGGCGGCGTTGGCCTCGGCCGCCATCAGGCGCCGGGCGCGTTCGTATTCCGGATTGCCGGGGCGCACCTGCTCGGGGTGGTAGACGCCGGCCACGCCTTCGATGTCCACGGAGATGAGGATTTTGGTCATGGTGTCGTTGCGAGGAGTGAGCGCAGGGCGGCGCGGTGGTGACCGGCGCGGCCGGTGACCGGCGTGGCGTGCCACAGGGCATGGACGATGGCCTGCTCGACGCTGTCGGCGGCGGCCTGGAACAGCGGGTCGAGCAGGCTCTCGTGGACCAGCGCAGGCGAGGGTGGTGTCGCCTCGGGCAGGTGGGGATGGGTGTAGGCGGTGCTGAAGGCCAGGGCGATGTCGCCGCTGCCGTGGCCATAGACCGATCCGGTGCGCGCCAGGCCGGCCGCGGCGCGCAGCGCGAGGCGGCGCAGCTGGCGCGCGTCGAGCGGCGCGTCGGTCGCCAGCACCATGATGATGGAGCCCTTCTCGGCCTCGATCGCCTGGCGCCGGGCCTGGTCGTCGATGCGGGTGGCGATGTCGGCGCCCACCGGGCGTCCGGCCCACACCAGGTGGGGCAGCAATCCATAGTTGGCCAGCACCAGCGCGCCGACGGTGTGGGTCGCGCCGCCGCGCACCGGGGCGCGGCGCGAGGCGCTGCCGATGCCGCCCTTGAGCTGGAAGCTCGACATGCCGCGCCCGGCGCCGACCGATCCCTGCGCGAAGGTGGTCGAGGCGCAGGCCAGTGCGTCGAGGTAATGGGTCTCGCCGACCGCCATGCGCTGGATGTCGTTGAGGAAGCCGTCGTTGCACTCCAGCACCAGCGGATTGACGGTCGGCAGGTGGCGGCCGGTCCCGGGGTTGTCCGCCACGCAGGCCCGGATCTGGGCCTGCGCCACGGCGCCGACGCCGAAGGTGTTGGTCAATGCGATCGGCGTCTCGATCTGCCCCAGCTCCTCGAGCTGCAGGAGGCCGATGCTCTTGCCGAAGCCGTTGATGACCGCCAGGCCGGCGGGCACCTTGTCGCGATAGGCGTCGCCCGCGTGCGGCCGGATCACGGTGACGCCGGTCTGCACGTCGCCGTCGTCGAGCGTGGCGTGGCCGACCCGGACGCCCGGCACGTCGGTGATGGCGTCGAGCGCGCCGCCGGCCAGGCCGCCGATGCGCGGCGGCCGGGCCGCGCCGGTCGAGGGCGCCGGCGTCATGACTGGCGGTCGATCTTGGGGTCGAGCGCGTCGCGCAGGCCGTCGCCCAGCAGATTGAAGGCCAGCACCGTGAAGAAGATCGCCAGGCTGGGGAACAGCGCGACGTGGGGCGCGTTGACCATGTCGGCACGGGCCTCGTTGAGCATCGCGCCCCACTCGGGCGTCGGCGGCTGGGCGCCCATGCCGAGGAAGGACAGGCTCGCCGCCGTGATGATCGAGGTGCCCACGCGCATCGTGAAGTACACGACGATCGACGAGATGGTGCCCGGCAGGATGTGGCGCGCGATGATGGTCCAGTCCGAGGCGCCGATGCTGCGCGCCGACTCGATGTAGGTCATCTGCTTGAGCACCAGCGTGTTGCCGCGCACCAGGCGCGCGAAGGCCGGCACGCTGAACACCGCCACCGCGACGACCACGTTGGTCATGCTGCTGCCCAGGATGGCCACCACGCCCAGCGCCAGCAGGATGCCGGGGAAGGCGAACAGCACGTCCGAGATGCGCATCACGATGCGGTCCCACCAGCCTTCGTAGTAGCCCGCCAGCAGGCCCAGCACGGTGCCGATCGCGCCGCCGGCGAGCACCGACAGGAAGCCCGCGGCCAGCGAGATGCGCGCGCCCATGAGGATGCGGCTGAAGATGTCGCGACCCAGCGGATCGACGCCGAACCAGTGCAGCGCCGAGGGGCCCTCGTTGAGGCGGTCGTAGTCGAAGTAGTTCTCGGCGTCGAAGGGCGCGAGGTAGGGCGCCAGGGCGGCGACCGCCACCAGCAGCAGCACGAACGCCAGCGCCGCGACGGCCACGTGCTGCTTCTTGAACTTGCGCCAGAACTCGCGCCAGGGTGTGCGGATCGCGCCGGCGGAAGCGGCGACCGCCGTGGCGGCGACGGACGCGGCCGCGGTCCGCGTCGCGTCGGGAGGGGTGGGGATGGAAGGCGTGGTCATGCCGTGGAACCTCGAGGTCGGGCTGCGCTCACTTGTAGCGGATGGTGGGATTGATGTAGCCGTAGAGCATGTCGACCACCAGGTTGATCAGGATGAACTCGAGCGAGAACAGCAGGACCAGCGACTGGATCACCGGGTAGTCGCGCATGGTCACGGCATCCACCAGCAGGCGGCCGAGGCCGGGCCAGTTGAAGACCGTCTCCACCACGATCGAGCCGCCCAGCAGGAAGCCGAACTGCAGGCCCATCATGGTGATGACCGGGATCAGGGCGTTGCGCAGGCAGTGCTTGAGGATGACCACGCGTTCGTCGAGGCCCTTGGCGCGCGCGGTCCGCACGAAGTCCTCCTGCACCACCTCCACGAACGAGGCCCGGGTGAAGCGCGCCATCACGGCGGCCACCGCCGCGCCCAGCGTGAGCGACGGCAGGATGTAGTGCTGCCAGGTCGCGGCGCCCACCGTGGGCAGCCAGCCCAGCTGCACGGAGAACACCTGCATCAGCATCATGCCGAGCGCGAAGGCCGGGAAGGAGATGCCCGAGACCGCCAGCGTCATGCCCAGGCGGTCGGGCCACTTGTTGCGATAGACGGCCGACAGGATGCCGATGCCCATGCCGAAGAGCACCGACCACGCCATGCTGGAGAGCGTCAGCAGCAGCGTCGGCATGAAGCGCTCGCCGATCTCGGTGGCCACCGGGCGGCGGCTGCGCATGGAGGTGCCCAGGTCGCCCTGCACGATGCGGGAGAAGAAATGCACGAACTGCTCGGGCAGCGGCCGGTCCAGGCCCAGCTCCTGGCGCACCGTCTGCACGGTGGCTTCGTCGGCGTCCGGGCCGGCGGCCAGGCGCGCGGGGTCGCCGGGCAGCAGGTGGACGAACAGGAACACCAGCACCGCCACGATCAGCAGCGTGGGCAGCAGTCCCAGCAGTCGTTTGACAAAGTAGTTCAGCATGGATGCGCCGCTGCAGTGCGCAGCGATGTGAGGAAACCGGGAAGGAACGGAAGGCGGCCCGCACCGATGGATGGGGGCCGCGGGCTTACTTCAGCGCGATCTCGTCGCTGTTGATGTTGCCGTCGGGCATCACGTAGACGCCCGACAGGCGCTTGGAGTGCGCATAGAGCACGTCCTCGGTCACCAGCGGGATGCGCGGCAGATCCTTGGCGAGCTGCTCCTGCGCGGTCTTGTAGAAGGCGGCGCGCTCGGCGCCATTGGTCGTGACCAGCGCCTTGGCGACGGCCTCGTCGAACACCGGGTTGCTGTAGAAGGCGTAGTTGGCCAGCTTCGGCGCCCACGACTCGGTTGAGAACAGGGGGCGCAAGGCCCAGTCGGCCTCGCCGGTGGAGGACGACCAGCCCACGTAGTGCATGCGCAGCTTGGAGGTCTTGGGATCCGGCCAGGAGTCGACCAGCTCGACCCGCTTGCCGGGCTCCAGCGCTTCCACCGTGACCTTGATGCCCACCTTCTGCAGCTGCTGCTGCAGGAACTGGATCACCTTCTGGCTGGTGGTGTTGGTGTAGTGGCTCCACAGCACGGATTCGAAGCCGTTGGGATAGCCCGCTTCCTTCAGCAGCTCGCGCGCCTTCTGCACGTTGTAGGGGATGGGCTGCATCTTGACCGCGTATTCCACGCCCTGCGGCACGAAGCCCTGGGCCGGGAACGCATGGCCGTTGAAGGCCACCTTGGCCAATGCCTCCTTGTTGATGGCATAGCCGATGGCCTCGCGCACCTTGACGTTGTCGAAGGGCTTCTGCAGGTTGTTGAAGGTCAGGAAGCGCTGGATGATCGACGGCGCGGACACCACCTCCAACTTGTCGCTGTTCTTGAGCGTGGCGATCTGCTCGTAGGGCAGCGTGAAGGCGAAGTCGGCCTCGCCGGTCTGCAGCATGGCGGCGCGGGTGTTGTTCTCGGTCACCGGCTTCCAGGTGACCTGGTCGACCTTGGGATAGCCCTTCTTCCAGTAGCCGGCGAATTTCCGGCCCACGATCGATTCGGTCTGCTTCCATTCGACGAACTCGAACGGACCCGTGCCCACCGGATGGAAGGCGATGTCCTTGCTGCCCCACTTGGCCAGTCCGGCGGGCGAGATCATGGCGGCGGAGGCATGGGCCAGGGCGTTGATGAAGGGGCCGAAGGGCTCCTTCAGCGTGACGCGCAGGGTCTGCGGATTCACGGCCTCGACCTTGGACACGCGGTTGAACTGGTTGGCGCGCAGCAGGCGGTTGGCGGGGTCCATCACGCGGTCGAGGTTGGCCTTGGCGGCGGCGGCGTTGAAGTCGGTGCCGTCGTGGAACTTGACGCCGGTGCGCAGCTTGAAGGTGTAGACCAGGCCGTCCTTGGACACCTCGTAGCCCTCGGCCAGCACGTTCTTGAGCTTCATGTCCTTGTCGAACGAGAACAGGCCTTCGTAGAAGCTCTTGGTCACGGCCGTGGTGATGGTCGTGTTGGTGTTGTAGGGGTCGAGCGTCTCGGGTTGCTGGTAGATGGCCAGGACGGCATTGCCGGCGGCCAGCGCGGAGCCGGAGGCAGCCAGGACCGCCAGGGCCAGCAGGCTGCCTGCGATGCGACGGGAGGTGGTGGTTTTCTTCATGGGGAACTCCGATGGGAAGAGGACGGATGCGATGGGGGAAGGAGGAAGGGAGGAGAGGACGAGCCGGACGCCCCGGGGGCGCGCGGCGCGTCAGTACAGGTTGGCGATCGAATGGCGCGCCACGAAGTGGCCGGGCGAGACCTGCACCAGCGGCCGCACGTCCGGCTCGTCGCCGATGGCGCGGATCGGGCTCGGGATGTCGCCCTCGAGCAGGGCGCGCTTGAGGTGGCGGCGCGCCGGGTCGGCGATCGGCACCGCGTTCATGAGCTTGCGGGTGTAGGCGTGCTGCGGGTTCTCGAAGATCGCGCGGCGCGGGCCGATCTCCACGATCTGGCCGAGGAACATCACCGCCACGCGATGGCTGATGCGCTCGACCACCGCCATGTCGTGCGAGATGAACAGGAAGGCCACGCCCAGCTCGCGCTGCAGGTCGAGCATCAGGTTGACGATCTGCGCCTGGATCGAGACATCCAGCGCCGACACCGACTCGTCGGCCACCACCACCTTGGGGTTGAGCGCCAGGGCGCGCGCGATGGCGATGCGCTGGCGCTGGCCGCCGGAGAACTCGTGCGGATAGCGTTGCGCGTGGTCCGGCGGCAGGCCGACCTTCCGCAGCAGCCAGTCGACCCGGTCCTGCGCCGCCTGGCCGCTGGCGACCTTGTGCACCAGCAGGGGCTCCATGATGGAGAAGCCCACCGTCAGGCGCGGGTCGAGCGAGGCGAACGGGTCCTGGAAGATGAACTGGATGTCGCGGCGCAGCGCCTGCACCTGCGAGGTCGGCAGCTCCAGGATGTTGCGGCCGCCGAATTCGATGGCGCCTTCCTGGCTGTCCACCAGCCGCAGCAGCGAGCGCCCGGTGGTGGACTTGCCGCAGCCCGATTCGCCCACGATCGCCAGCGTCTCGCCAGGATGGAGGTCGAAGCTGACCTTCTCCACCGCATGCACCCGGCGGGTGACGCGGTTGAACAGGCCCGAGCGCAGGTCGAAGCGGGTCACCAGGTCCTTCACGCGCAGGATCGGCGGCTCGCCCGCCGGGCGGGTGTCGGCCGGCGCGGCGGCGCGATCGCCATCGGCCGCACCTTCCGGCGGGACCACGACGCCGTCGCGCAGCAGCTCGAAGGGGCGCGGCAGGTCGGTGCCCCGCATCGCGCCGAGCTTGGGCACGGCCGACAGCAGCGCCCGGGTGTAGGGATGCCGGGGCTGGCCGAAGACCTGCTCGGAGGGGCCTTCCTCGACCTTGTCGCCGCGATACATCACCAGCACCCGGTCGGCCACCTCGGCGACCACGCCCATGTCGTGGGTGATGAAGATCACGCCCATGTGCATCTCGTCCTGCAGCTGGCGGATGAGCTGCAGGATCTGCGCCTGGATCGTCACGTCGAGCGCGGTGGTGGGTTCGTCGGCGATCAGCAGCTGGGGCTTGCACGACAGCGCCATGGCGATCATCACCCGCTGGCGCATGCCGCCGGAGAGCTGGTGCGGATAGCGGTCGAGCACGTTGCGCGCCTCGGGGATGCGCACCAGCTCCAGCATGCGCAGGGCCTCGGCGCGCGCCGCGGCGCGGTCCATGCCCTGGTGGTGGCGGATCGATTCGGCGATCTGGTCGCCGGCGGTGAACACCGGGTTGAGCGACGTCATCGGCTCCTGGAAGATCATCGCCATGTCGGCGCCGCGCACCGGCCGCATGACCGAGTTGCGGGCCCGCGCCAGGTCCAGCACCTCGCCATCGCGCCGGCGCAGCGCGATCCGGCCGTCGAGGATGCGGCCGCCGCCGTGCTCCACCAGCCGCATCAGCGTCAGCGAGGTGACCGACTTGCCGGAGCCCGACTCGCCCACGATGGCCAGCGTCTCGCCGCGGTCGACGTGGAAGGACAGGTTGCGCACGGCATCCACCGTGCGTTCCGAATTGGCGAAACGAACGGTCAGGTCTTCGACCGCCAGCACGCGCTGCGGTGGCAGGTCGTGGAGGAACGAATTCGTCGGAAGGGTCATGGCGGAAGCGGGGATCATGAGGTGGCGGCGGAGGACCGGTGGGGCGACGGGCCGGGCGCTCAGCCGAAGATGAAGACTTCGGGCGTCCCGCCCGGACGTGCCGACCCGCGGTACATGCCTTCGGTGTTGAATGGCATGCAGACGTTGCCGAGGCGGTCCACGGCGATCAGGCCGCCGGTGCCGCCGATGGCGGGCAGCGCCCGGTGCACCACCGCGTCGGTGGCCGAGCGCAGGTCGGCGCCGCCATGGACCATGCGCGCGCAGACGTCGTGCGCGGCGGCCACGCGGATGAAGGCCTCGCCATGGCCGGTGCAGGAGACGGCGGCGCTGCGGTCGTCGGCATAGGTGCCCGACCCGATCAGCGGGCAGTCGCCCACGCGGCCCGGACGCTTGTTGGTCATGCCGCCGGTGGAGGTCGCGGCGGCGAGATGGCCGCTGGCGTCCAGCGCCACGGCGCCGACGGTGCCCATCTTGGTGTTCTCGGCCAGCGGGGCCATCGCCCCCATGGCGGCGGCGCCATCGTGGTCGAGCACCGCGCCGGCCTGGCGCGCGCGGGCGGCATGCAGCTGCTGGCGTCGCGCATCGGTGGAGAAGTAGCCGGGCTCCACCATCGGCAGGCCCGCCTCCCGCGCCATCGCCTCGGCGCCGGCACCGGCCATCAGCACATGCTGGCCATGGCGCATGACGGCGCGCGCGGCGTCGATGGGATGGCGGACGCGGCTGATGCCCGCGACCGCGCCGGCGGCCAGATTCGCGCCATCCATGACGGCGGCGTCGAGCTCGTGGGTCTCGTCGGCGGTGAAGACCGCGCCGTGGCCGGCATTGAAGAGCGGGCAATCCTCCAGCAGCCGCACCGCGAGGCACACCGCGTCCACCGCGCTGCCGCCCTGGCCCAGCAGGTCCGAGGCGGCCTTCAGGATGTCCCGCAGGGCCTGCTGGTAGGCCTCCACCTGCCCGGGGCTGATGGTGGCGCGACTGAGCGTGCCGGCACCGCCGTGGATCGCGATCACGGGAGGAACGGGGGAGGGAGGGGGAACGGCGGACATGGACGAGGGACGCGAGGTGACGAGTGGGAGTGGGAATGGGTGAGGGTGAAGGAGGTGGCGGGACGTCGGATGGCGGGCGCGGCGCCCGGGACGCGACGGTGTCGCGCCGGGTGTCGGGCGATCCGGCCCGGGATCGATGGCGTCATTCGTCCCTGGCGACCGCCTGCCTGTCCGGCTCGCCGGCGCCCAGCCGGTTGCGGCTGCTGTCGTGCAACCAGGGCAGCACCGCCTCGGTCACGCGCGCGGCCGACTGGACCGACCCCTCGGCCTGGTGCGCGACCGCGCTGGCCAGGGCCTCGATCAGCGCCAGGGCGGAGGATTCGGAATTGGCCGCGTACTGGTTCTCCGTCTGGGCGAACAGGCAGACGTGGGCATGGGGCACCAGGGGCGAGTGCGGGCCGTCGGTCAGCGCCAGCACCCGCGCGCCGCGTTCGAAGGCGCCCTGCGCCAGCATCACCGTGTCGGTCAGGTAGCGCGGGTAGGTGATGGCGATCAGCAGGTCGTCGGGCCGCATGCGCGGCAGCAGGCGCGCGCCATAGGACGCCCCGGCCACGCTCGCGAGCAGATGCACGTTGTCGCAATAGCCGTCGAGACTGCGCTGCAGCAGGCCGGCCAGCCAGCCGCTGGCGCCGAAGCCGGCGATGTAGATCCGGCGCGCTTCCACGATGGCCGCGACCGCGGCCTCGCAGGCGGCGGTGTCCAGCGACTCGCGGGTGGCGGCGATGTTGCGCTGGCTCTCCTCGAGGGCGGCGGCGAACACGTCGCGCACGCTGCTGGGCTTCTCGATCCGGATGCGCATCTTCTCGATCGGGGCCAGCATCGCCTCGAAGCCGCGCACCAGCTCCGAGCGCAGCATCGGATAGCCGTCCAGCCCGATGGCGCGCGCGAAGCGGTTGGCGGTGGCGACCGACACGCCCACCGCCGCCGCCAGTTCGTCGATCGGCATGGTCGCCGCCTGCAGCGGATGCGCGAGCACGTAGTCGGCCAGCTGCTGGTGCGACCGCGTCAGCTTGACGCGGGCATGGGCGATCCGGATGGCGATGGACCCGGGATCGTGGGAGGCAGACGGAGACATGGCTCGAAGAGACAAGAACGAAATGACTAAAAATTTTCAGTTAAAGAATCATAAAGAAAATAAATGATCATTTCGGGTTATTTTTCGTTCTCCCTGGCGTGCCGCCTGGCTCCCTCGCCTCGACCAGGGAGTCCGGACCGCAGGACCGCTTCGCCCAGACGTCGGCCCGGGACATCGCGCGGGTGGTGCGGGCCCACGTGGTGGATGCCGATGGCGCCGTGGCGGACCTCTTCCGCGCGGGCGGTCCGCGGACGTTCGACCGGGAGGGCCGGTGCGCGGCGTCAGATCCGCGGATAGCCCGGCATGGAGAAGCCGATGGCGTCGAGCTGGCGCTCGAGGTCCTGCGCGACCTGGGGGGCGAGCGGGGTCAGGGGAGGACGCACGTGGCGCCACTGCGGCTGGTCGGCCTGCAGCGCCACCGCGTGCTTCATCGCCGGGATCATGGGGGCGCCCTGGAACACCTTGCGAACGTCATCGGCGGCCTGCTGCAGCGCCGGGCCTCGCGCGCCGTTCCAGCCATCGTAGACGGCGCGGATGCCGGCCGGATTCATGTTCACCGTCGCGCTGATGCAGCCGGCCGCGCCCAGCGGTAACGCCGCCGACAGGAAGGATTCGCTGGCGGGAAAGACGTCGAAGCCAGCGGAGGCGAAGTTGTCGAGCATCGCCCGGGTGTTGTTCCAGTCGCCCGACGAGTCCTTGGCGCCGGCGATCACCGTCGGATAGCGCGCCAGCAGGCGCTCGATCAGCGGCAGCGTGATGGGAACCTGCGTGAACTGGGGGATGTGATAGAGGTAGATGGGCGCGCAGCCGCTGCCGACGCGCTCGATGAGCTCGGCGTAATAGGCGAACACGCCATCGTCCGAGACACCCTTGAAGAAGAACGGCGGCAGCACCAGCAGGCCGGCCGCGCCCGCCCGGCTCGCGTGGGCCGACAGCGCCACCGCGTCGGGCAGCGCGCAGGCACCGGTGCCGGGCATGAGACGGGCGCCGGGGATGCCGGCTTCCAGCAGGGCGTCGGTCAACGCGAGGCGCTCGGCCACGGAGATCGACGCCGCCTCGGAATTCGTGCCGAAGACGGCCAGGCCGGCGCCGTGGTCGACCAGCCACCGGCAGTGGGCGACGAAGCGGGCGGTGTCCGGCGCGAGATCGTCGGTGAACGGGGTCAATACAGGGGCGAGGACGCCACGGATTCGCTGTGTCATGTCGGGCTCGTCGAGGTGGAGATGGAGGGGGATGGCGGAGCAGTTTCACGAACATCCGCACGGGCAACCAGCCCCGGAGGGAATGTCAGACAACAAGATTTTTTCACTCCGGCCGGCCGGTCGGTCGTCGGCCTTACATTCGGCCGATGGATACGCGCTACGTGCAGAGCTTCGTCGCGGTCGTGGAACTGGGCTCCATGGCGGAGGCCGCGCGCCGCCTGGATCTGACGCCGGCGGCCATCGCGGCGCGCGTCAAGGCCCTGGAGACCGAGGTCGGCGCCCCGCTGGTGCAGCGCTCGGGCAGGTCGGTGCGGCCCACCGAGACCGGCCTGAAGATGCTCGACCGGGCGCGCCACCTGCTGCGGGACGTGCGGGACATGCTGGCCGCGACGGGCGATGGCGTGTCGCTGGGCGAGCTCAGGCTCGGCGTCTTCGGCTCGGCCATGACCAGCATGCTGGCGCCGGTGCTCAAGCGGCTCTACGAGCGCTATCCGGACCTGTCGGTGTTCGTGGCGCCGGGCAGTTCGGTGGAGCTGTGCCGGCAGGTCGCCAATGGCGCGCTGGATGCCGCCATCGTCGTCGAGCCGCAGTTCGCCATCGGCAAGGGTTGCGCCTGGACCCCGCTGGTCGAGGAACCGCTGGTGGTGGTCGCGCCGAAACGTCTGGCCCGGGTGGGCGCGCACGAACTCCTGGGGCGCGAGCCGTTCATCCGCTACGACCGCTCCGTCCTGGGCGGCCAGCTGGCGGACCGCTATCTGCGCGACCATGGCATCGCGGTGCGGCAGCGCCTGGAGATCGACAGCCTGATGGCCATCGCATCGGTGGTGGGCCAGGGTCTGGGCGTGGCCCTGCTGCCCGACTGGGGCCCGATGTGGCACAGCGGCCACGAGATCGCGCGCGTGCAGCTGCCGGCGCGCGCGCCCGTGCGCCGCGTGGGCATCGTGCATGCCCGGCAGGGACCCCGCGCGGCCCTGGCGCGGACGCTGCTGGTCGAGGCCCAGGCCGTCTTCAGCGAGGCGAGCCGCCGGCAGCGCCGGGAGCTCGCCGCCTCCGACGCCGCGACGGCCAGGCCAGCCGCGACGGGAAGCCCCGGGGCGGTCCGCACGCGACGGCGCACCTAGCGGACCCGGACCACAAGAATTTTGTCTTCTATCGCTGTGGCGGCGACTTCGTGGCGAAGCCGGCGCTTGCCACACTGCGGCTTCGATCTCGACCCGTTCGAGACCCGGACGCGAAGTCCACCCGATGGAGACACAAGAATGCATTCATCCCTCGCGCCGGCGTCCCGGCGCCAACTCCTGCGCGCCGGTCTCGCGCTCGCGGCCCTGCTGGGCGCCGGCGCCGCCTCGGCCGCCTACCCGGACAAGGCGATCCGCCTGATCGTGCCCTATCCGCCGGGCGGCGCGACCGACGTCATCGGCCGCATCGTCGCCCTCGAACTGGGCAGGCAGCTCGGCCAGCAGGTCGTCGTCGACAACCGCGGCGGCGCCGGCGGCAACATCGGCGCCGAGGCGGTCGCGCGCTCGGCGCCCGATGGCTACAGCCTGCTGATGGGCGCGCTGACCACGCATGCCACGATGGCCACGCTGGAGAAGGCGACCCTGCGCTACGACCTGGTCAAGGACTTCGTTCCCGTGATGGTGGTGGGTTCGGTGCCCCTGGTGGTGGTCGTCAACCCCGACCTGCCGGTGCGCTCGCTCAGGGAGCTCGTGGCCTATGGCAAGGCCCATCCGGACAAGCTGAACTTCGCCTCCTCGGGCGCGGGCGCGCCGCAGCGCCTGGCCGGCGAGATCCTGCGCAAGGACGCGGGCATCCGGATGCAGCACGTCGCCTACCGGGGCAGCGGTCCGGCGATGACCGATCTGGTGGCCGGCCAGGTGAACATGATGGTCGAGACCGTGCCGGCCGCGTTGCCGTTCATCACCTCGGGCCGGTTGCGCGCGCTCGCGGTGACGACGCCGCAACGCATCTCCATGCTGCCCGACGTGCCCTCGACGGCCGAAGCGGGACTGCCGTCGCTGGAGATCGCATCCACCTTCGGCGTGCTGGCGCCCGCCGGGACGCCCGAGCCCATCGTCGCGCGCCTGAATGCCGCGCTCGCTCAGATCGTGGAGTCGCCCGAGGCCAAGGCCGCCTTCCTCAAGCAGGGGGTCTATGCCGCCGCGCCGAGCAGTCCGACGCAGTCGGCCGCCCGCATCGGGCAGGAGGTCGCCCGCTGGGAGAAACTCATCAGGGAAGTCGACATCAAGGCGGATGAATAGGGCCCGCGCGCCCCCCCACGCACCACCAGGAAAGCACACACCATGAGCGAAGAAAAGTCCCCCTTCGAGCCCGACGCGACGACGACCGGTACCGGCATGCGCAAGGGCCTGACCAGCTACGGCGACCAGGGCTTCTCCCTGTTCCTGCGCAAGGCCTTCATCAAGGGCGCCGGCTTCACCGACAGCGCGCTCGACCGGCCGGTCGTCGGCATCTCCAACACGGGCAGCGCCTACAACCCCTGCCATGGCAACGTCCCGCAGCTGATCGAGGCGGTCAAGCGCGGCGTGATGCTGGCCGGCGGCCTGCCGATGGACTTCCCGACCATCTCGGTGCACGAGAGCTTCGCCGCGCCGACGAGCATGTACCTGCGCAACCTGATGTCGATGGACACCGAGGAGATGGTCCGCGCCCAGCCGATGGATGCCGTCGTGCTCATCGGTGGCTGCGACAAGACCGTCCCGGCCCAGCTCATGGGCGCGGCATCCGCCGGCATCCCGGCCATCCAGCTCATCACCGGCTCGATGCTCACCGGCAACCACCGCGGCGAGCGGGTCGGGGCCTGCACCGACTGCCGCCGCTACTGGGGCCGGTTCCGGGCCGGCGAGATCGACGTCCAGGAATCGGTCGACGTCAACAACCAGTTGGTGGCCAGCGTCGGCACCTGCTCGGTCATGGGGACCGCCAGCACCATGGCCTGCGTCGCGGAGGCGCTGGGCATGACCGTGCCGGGGGGCGCCTCGCCCCCGGCCGTGACGGCGGACCGCATCCGCATCGCGGAGCAGACCGGCGCGCAGGCCGTCCGGATGGCCCGCACCGGCCTCACCATCGACCGCATCCTCACCGCCGATGCGTTCGAGAACGCCATCCGGGTGCTGCTGGCCATCGGCGGCTCCACCAACGGCATCGTCCACCTGGCGGCGATCGCGGGCCGCATGGGCCTGGAGATCGACATGGAGGCGCTCGACCGCATGGGGCGCGAGACGCCGGTGCTGCTCGATCTGAAGCCCTCGGGCCAGCACTACATGGAGGACTTCCATGGGGCCGGCGGCATGGCCACGCTGCTGCGCGAACTCAAGCCGCTGCTCAGGCTCGACGCCCTGACCGTCACGGGCCGGACCCTGGGCGAGGAGCTGGCGTCGGCCGGTCCGGGCTTCCGCCAGGACGTCGTGCGTCCGATGAGCCAGCCGATCTATCCGCAAGGCGCCATCGCCGTGCTGCGCGGCAACCTGGCGCCGGGGGGCGCCATCATCAAGCAGTCGGCCGCCGATCCGCGCCTGATGGAGCACGAGGGCCGGGCCGTGGTCTTCGAAGGACTGGAGGACCTGGTCGCGCGCATCGACAGCGACGACCTGGACGTCACGCCCGACGACGTGCTGGTGCTCAAGAACATCGGTCCGAAGGGGGCCTCCATGCCCGAGGCCGGCTACATCCCGATCCCGCGCAAGCTGGCGCGCGCGGGCGTCAAGGACATCGTGCGCGTGTCCGACGGTCGCATGAGCGGGACCGCGTTCGGCACCATCGTGCTGCACGTGACGCCGGAGTCGGCCGTGGGCGGGCCGCTGGCCCATGTCCGCTCGGGCGACCGCGTGCGCCTGAGCGTGAGCAACCGGGAGATCAGCCTGCTGGTCATGGACGAGGAGCTCGCCCGGCGCGCCGAGGCGTCGCCGGTGATCGAGCCGACCGCGGAACGCGGCTACCGCAAGCTGTTCCTGCGTTCGGTCACGCAGGCCGACCAGGGCGTGGACTTCGACTTCCTGCGCGCCGCGACGATGGTCGGGAAGACGCCGCGCTAGGCCGGCGGCGCCGACGTCCGACCGACCGACCGACCGACCGACGGATCCTGGGCGTCGCGTCGGGGTTCTGCGCCGGTGGCCGGCGGGCCGCCGGATTTACAGGCAAACTGCGCAGGTTGCCTGTATAACTCGATGGAGCCCCGTGATGAGAAGACCCGCCGCCGAGGTCACCGACGCCGACCTGCACGCGCTGGCGGCCGACCTGCGCATCGTGCTGGTCGGCATGAGGAAGCGCCTGCGCCAGGAAGCCACCCTGGGTGACTTCAGCTTCAACCAGCTGCAGGTGGTGCTGCGCCTGGAGCGCGATGGACCGGCCACCGTCAGCGCCCTCGCCAAGGCCGAGGGCATGCGGCCGCAGTCCATGAGCGAGATGGTCGCGGTGCTGAAGGCCGGGGGCCTGCTGGCCGGCGCGCCCGATCCGGCCGATGGTCGCCAGACCCTGATCTCGCTCACGCCGGCCTGCGAGCGCGCGCTGCGCGCGAACCGCAGCGCGCGCGAGGACTGGCTCTTCGGCGCCATGCGCCAGAAGCTCGACGTTGACGAGCAGGCCCAGCTGATCGCCGCCTGCCGCCTGCTGCAACGCCTGATCGAGCCCTGAGCATGGCGGCCACCTTCCGTTCATTGCGCGGGCGCAACTACCGGCTCTGGGCCGGCGGGGCGCTGGTCTCCAACATCGGCACCTGGATGCAGCGCACCGCCCAGGACTGGATCGTGCTGACGGTGCTGACCGACCACAGCGCCACGGCGGTCGGTGTCGTCATGGCCCTGCAGTTCGGCCCGCAGATGCTGCTGCTGCCGGTGACCGGCCTGGCGGCCGACCGGCTGGACCGGCGCAAGCTGCTGTGCTGCACCCAGGCCGTGATGGGCCTGCTGGCGCTCGGCCTGGGCCTGCTGACGCTGAGTGGGGCGGTCCGGCTCTGGCATGTCGACGTGTTCGCGTTCCTGCTCGGGTGCACCAGCGCCTTCGATGCGCCGGCGCGCCAGACCTTCGTCTCCGAGCTGGTCGGCGAGGACGACCTGCCCAACGCCGTCGGACTGAACTCGGCGTCCTTCAATGCCGCCCGCATGATCGGACCGGCGGCCGCCGGCCTGCTGATCGCGGGCATCGGCGCGGGCTGGGTGTTCCTGCTCAACGCGGCGTCCTTCGTCGCCGTCATCGTGTCGTTGCGGCGCCTGCGCGTGACCGACCTGCACCGGCGCGAGGTCTCGCCCCGGGCCGTCGGCGGCCTGGCCGATGGCGCGCGCTATGTCTGGGCCCGGCCCGACCTGAAGGCGACGCTGCTGATGCTGTTCATCTTCGCGACCTTCGGGCTCAACTTCCCGATCTACATCTCGACCATGGCGGTGGGCGTGTTCCATGCCGATGCCGGCGCCTACGGCCTGCTGAGCTCCGCCATGGCGGTGGGCTCGGTCAGCGGCGCGCTGCTGTCGGCCGGCCGCGAGAAGCCGCGCTTCCCGTTGCTGGTGGCGGCCGCCGCGGTGTTCGGCGTCGGCTGCGTGATGGCGGCGCTGATGCCCAACCAGTGGCTCTTCGCCGCCGTGCTGATGGTCCTGGGCGTGGCCGCGCAGACCTTCAACACGACCACTAACACCTTGGTGCAGCTGAGCACCGAGCCGGCCATGCGCGGCCGGGTCATGGCGATCCTGCTGGCCCTGCTGCTGGGCGGCACGCCCTTGGGCGCGCCGCTGATCGGCCATGTCGCCGACAGCCTCGGTCCGCGCTGGGCCTTGGGGGTCGGCGCGCTCGCCGGCCTGGTCGTCGCCGGCATCGGGATCGTGTATCTGCGCCGGACCCGGCCCGGACCTGCGGCGGTCGCCGTCGAGCGGCCGGGGGAGGCGCCGATCCGAGGGTGATGCGGCGTGCTCCTCCTGCCGGGGACGCCGCATGGGGCAGACGTGGTCGACGGTGCCGGGCCGTCGTCATGTGCCCGTCCGCTTCATGCCGCAGCTTCAGGAGCTTCAGGAGCGGGAGGCAGCACGGCCAGTGTGAGCGACAGGCGATGCTGGCGCTCGAAGTCTCGGATGCGCTCGATCAGCGCATCGTCGAGCCGGTGCCCGGCCGACAGCAGCAACGCGCCTGCGGGGGACCTGAAATCCCGCGCCAGCGTCTGGCCGCGGCGCAGGTCGGACGTGCGCAGGCACAGCGTGCCACGCGCTCCGGGGTCGTCCGGCGGCGTCGGCGGCCGGACCACCGCCGCATCGTCGAGCGCGCCATGCGGGTTCGCGTCGTCCCGCTCCGGCGCGAGCCGTGCCAGGGCATGTCGGGCGGCCTCGAATCGCCGCCGCTGGACGATCCGGCGGAGCGTCGACACCAGCTCGTCGTCGTTCCAGGGCTTGGCGATGCAGCCATGCAGCCGGCCATGGTTGATCGCCTCGATCAGCAGCGCCGGATCGGGCCGCGCCGTCACCAGCACGCGCGCGGCATCCGGCCATCCCCGGCCCACCCGCTCGAACAGCTCCCAGCCGGCACCGTCCGGAAGGCGCAGGTCGGACAGCACGACGTCGATGGGATCGGTGGCCAGCAGCGCCCGGGCCTCCGCCGCGCGCCCGGCCGTCAGGAGGCGCCAGCCCGTGGGGCGGACCACGCGCCGCAGGGCGGCCAGGGCATAGGCGTCGCCATCGACGGCCAGCAGCGTCCAGGGCCGGGCGTCCGTGGACGCAGCGACCATCACGTCGACTCCCCGGTCTGCGGGAGCAGCACCAGCAGGCGACCCCGCGCGCCGTCGCCCAGCGGCCGGCACATCGCCCACCACTGTCGCTTCGCCAGCGTGACCAGCGTGAGATCGTCGTGCAGTGCCTGGCGCAGGGTGGGCAGCAAGCGCTCGGTCGCCGGCACCTCCGCAGGATCGCCGTCGAGTCCGCACAGGGCCTGCGCCGATGCGTTCGCGAATGTCAGCTGGCCGTCGTCGTCGATCCCGAGCACGGGCACCGGGATCGCGTCGAGCACGTCCTGCGCCGTCTCGCAGGGGTCGATGTCGTAGCGGTTGCGCTCGAGCCGGACATTCAGCAGTCTCTGCAGCTGCCGGTTCAGGTCGTCGATTTCCTTGCGGGCGGTCTGAAGCTCCTGGCCGAGCTGGCGGTGGCGGTCGGCCATGTCCTTGGACGCGAAGGCCTCGCGCAGGTGGGAGCGCAGCTGCTCGACATCCCAGCGTCTGGCCAGGAACCTGGAGAGGGCGCGCTGTCGCGAGTGCCGACCGAACGGCGCCACGTCGATCCGCCGGCCCTCGCGCAGCATCGCCTCGATCCTCGGCGCCGGCAATGCGGCGCTGAACCAGTAGCCCTGCATCTGGTCGCACCGGTTGGCGGCCAGCAGTGCCGCCTGGCCCTCGCTCTCGACGCCTTCGGCGAGCGCCTTCATGCGCAGCTGGTGCGCCATCGTGATGATGGCGCGCGTGATCGACACGTCCTCGGCCGGCGCGGTGACGTCGGGCACCAGCGATCGATCGATCTTGACCACGTCCACGGGGAGCCGGCGCAGGTAGCTCAGGCTGGAGTAGCCGGTGCCGAAATCGTCGAGCGAGACCTCGACACCCAGCGCGCGCAGCGTTCGCAGGTGCGCCACCGCCTGTTCGAAATTGCCGATCAGCATGCTCTCGGTGACCTCGACGCCAAACAGCCGGGGGTCGAGTCCGGTCACGGCGAGCAGGTCCTCGATGCGCCGCGCCAGGTCCGGCAGCAGCAATTGCCGCGCCGACAGGTTGACCGCCATGCGCAGCGGCGGCAGGCCGAGCCGCTGCCAGAGCGACGCCTGCTCCATGGCGCGACGCAGCACCCATTCGCCGATGGGGACGATCAGTCCGGTCTCCTCGGCGATCGGGATGAAGCGATCCGGCGCCACGCCGCCGAGCGTCGGATGGCGCCAGCGCAGCAGGGCCTCCACGCCGACGATCCGGCCGTGCCGGAGATCGACCTGCGGCTGGTAGTGCAGTTCGAGCTGATCGTCCCGCAACGCGTGGCGCAGGGCGGTCTCCAGCACCAGCCGCTCGGGATCGTCGTCGTGCGAAGCGCCGGCGTAGACGCTGATCTGGTTGCGGCCGAGCCGCTTGGCCTGGTGCAGGGCGGCGTTGGCATGGCGCAGCAGGGTGTCGGCGTGGTCGCCATCGGCCGGCGCCATGGCGATGCCGATGCTGCAGGTGAGGTGGACCTCGTGTCCCTCGAGCGTCATCGGGCACGCGACGCCGGCGAGCAGTGCCCGTGCCAGCTGCACCGCCTCCATCAGGACGGAGGGCATCACGACCACGAATTCGTCGCCGCCGCGACGCGCGACCAGGTCGATGCTGCGCACGGCGGCGGCGATGCGTCGCGCCGCCTCGCGCAGCACCGCGTCGCCGACGTGCGGGCCGAGGCCGTCGTTGATGCGCTTGAAGCGGTCGAGTTCGAGCACCAGCACCGCAGTCTGGCTGCCGGTCTGCAGGGTCGCGCCCAGGCGTTCGAACAGCAGCCGACGGTTCGGCAGCCCGGTGAGCTGGTCGAATTCCACCAGCTGCCGGATGCGGCGCTCGGCGGCGCGGCGCTCGCGCAGGTCGTCGATGCAGACGTGGGCGAAGGATGCCTCGTCGCTGGTTACCAGACTGACGGAGACATCGACCGGAATCTCATGGCCCTCCTGGTGGCGGATGCTGGTCTCGAAACGCAGGGCGCCCCGTTCGCACAGCGCGCGCCAGCGTTGCGGCCACTGCGTCGCATCGACCTGAATATCGATGTCGGGCACCCGCAGTCGCAGGAGCTGCGCGTGGTCCACGCCCAGAAGTCGGCAGGCCGCGGCATTGGCATCGCGCACGGCGCCATCGGGTCCGACCTGCATCAGGGCGTCGCTGGCCTGTTCGACTGCCAGGCGGGTGAGCTGCAGTTGGCGCTGCGCCTGCTCGCGGTCGCTGACGTCGCGCGCGGACGGGATCAGCCAGACGACGCGGCCCTCCGGATCGTGGAGCGGCAGCAGCGAGAAGTCCATCGACAGGGTGGCGCCGCCGCTGACCGCCACGCGGACATCGAAGCGCGACGCCTCGCCACGCGCCGCGCTCGCGACCGCCTGGCGCAGCCGCCACCGCGAGTGATCGCACGCCTGCCACCAGGGCGTGGCGTCGAAGGGGCGGCCGAGCACCTGCTCGGGCGTGCTGTCGATGGCGCGCAGTGCCGCGTGGTTGGCGTAGCGCAGCACCCCGTCCGTATCGAGCAGCCCGGCGAAGATGGACGGCCCCAGCCGGTCGAGGACCTCGTGCCGTGCGATGGCCGGGTCGAGTGGCGCGGGAAGGGGTAGGGACACTGCCGCCGGCGCGGTGTCCGGCGCGGTGTCCGGGGCGGGGCAGGGGCGGGACGGCATGTCTTTGGGCATGCCGCAGTATTTCGGCGGGTCTGCGCCGGCGGTGTGATCAGTCCCCGGCCTGGACCACCCTATCAGATGGCCGGTTGCACCGGTCCACCGGTGCGCCGGCGCGCGCCGCGTCGCCGACCAGCCGCGCCAGGGTCCGGATCGCACGCTCGAGCGATGCGTCCCACTGCTGCCCGCAGGTCAGCCGGATGTGGTGCTGGAATTCGCCGCGCGCCGAGAACATCGGTCCGGGCGCCAGGCTGATGCCACGTGCCAACGCGGCGCGATGCAGCGTCATCGCATCGACCGCGCCGGGCAATGCGATCCACACGAAGTAGCCGCCCGCCGGCCGCGCCACCCGGGTCCCGTCGGGGAAATTCCGGGTCACGGCGTCCAACAGGCTCTCGCGCTGGGTCTGCAGGGTCTGGCGCAGGGTGCGCAGGTGGTGGTCGTAGCCACCTTCCTGGAGGTACGCGGCCAGCGCCGACTGCACGGGGATCGAGCCCGACAGGCTGGTCATCAGCTTCAGCCGCTCGACCTCGCGCGCCAGGCGCCCCGGCGCGGCCCAGCCGACGCGGTAGCCCGGCGCCAGGCACTTCGAGAACGACGAGCAGTGCATCACCAGGCCGTGCCGGTCGTGGGCCTTGGCCGGCAGCGGTGCCACCGCGCCTTCGTAGAGCTCGGCGTAGACGTCGTCCTCGATCAACGGCAGGTCGTGGCGAGCCAGCAGGGCGACGAGATCGCGCTTCTTCTCCTGCGGCATCAGGCTGCCGAGGGGATTCTGGAAACTCGTCATCAGCCAGCAGGCCTTGGGGCGGTAGAGCTCGATCACCTGCGCCAGGCGACCGAGGTCGATGCCCTCGCGGACGTGGGTGGGCACTTCGATGGCACGCAGGCCCAGGCGCTGCAGCGCCTGCAGCGCGACGTAGAAGGTCGGCGATTCCACCACCACGGCGTCCCCCGGCCGAGCGACCGCGTTCAGGCACAGGTTCAACGCCTCCATGGCGCCGTGGGTCAGCACGATCTCGTCGGTGGCGACGGACATGCCCAGGCGGGCGTAGCGCTTGCCGATCTCGCGCTTGAGCTGCAGGTTGCCCGGCGGCAGGTCGTCGACCATGTCCCAGGGTTCGAGTCGCCGGGTGCTCGAGACCAGCGCGCGACGCAATCGATCGAGCGGGAAAAGGGATGGGCTCGGGAAGGCCGAACCCAGGGGCACGATGTCGCGGGTCCGCACGGAGCCGAGGATGTCGTAGACCAGGTCGTTGATATCGACGACCCGGCAGCCCGATCGTGGCTTCGAGGTCGGTGGCTCCGCGAGCTGCGCGCCGGTGGCGCGGGTGGCGACGAAGTAGCCCGAGCGCGGCACCGCGTGGACCAGGCCGCGCGACTCGAGCAGGTAGTAGGCCTGGAACACCGTGCTCGCGCTCAGACCCCGCATGGCGCATGCCTGGCGCACGGAAGGCAGGCGATCCCCGGGACCCAGCACACCGGAGGCGATCTGCCGCTCGATGTTCCGGGCCAGCGATGCGTACCTCGTGGAGGTGGCGTTCGGGCGTTTGCGCATGGTGTCGACACCACGCCTCGGTCGATTGCCGGCGGGGCGGGTGACGTCTGCGCAGACTAGTCCTTGCGCGCGGCGACGCAAGCGGGGAAGCACCGACCCGGAGTGTCGCGTCCGGGCGACGCCGCGGCCCGGCACGGCTCCGGTGCCGGTCCGGCCGGAGTCGCGCCGGCGAGCGTCAGTCGACGTAGCGCAGGCCGGCCTTCTCGAGCGCCCCGCGCATGTCGTACATGTCCAGGCCCAGCACGCCGCTGGCCAGCCGGGCGCGCTTGTCGGCTTCCAAGGCCTCGCGCTTGCGGGCCTGCTCGAGCGTCGCCGCCGCCAGGCGGCGCGGCACGCAGACCACGCCATCGTCGTCCGCCACGATCACGTCGCCCGGCTCGACCAGCATGCCGGCGCAGACCACCGGGATGTTGACCGAGCCCAGCGTGGCCTTGACGCAGCCCTTGCTGCTGATCGCCTTGCTCCAGACGGGGAAGTCCATCTCCTGCAGCACCTTCACGTCGCGCACGCCCGCGTCGATGACCAGCGCCCGCGCGCCGCGCGCCTGGAAGCTCGTGGCCAGCAGGTCGCCGAAGAAGCCGTCGGCGTTGGGCGCGCTCAGGGCCGCCACGACGATGTCGCCGGGCCGGATCTGCTCGGCCACGACATGCAGCATCCAGTTGTCGCCGGGGTGCAGCAGCACGGTGACGGCCGTGCCGGAGACCTGCCGGCCGGGGTAGATGGGCCGCATGTACGAGGCCAGCAGTCCGACCCGGCCCATGGCCTCGTGGACCGTGGCCGAGCCGAGCGCGGCCAGGGCGTCGGCCACGGTGCTCTCGGTGCGCACGATGGTGCGATGGACGATGCCGAGCTCATGCATGACGGGTGGCCTCCAGGTGGCGCAGGCGCGCGTCCAGGCGCGGGAAGACGCGGCGGGCATTGCCTTCGTAGACCTGCGCGCGCGCGGCCGGATCGAGCCGGCTGGCCTCGATGTAGCGGCGCGTGTCGTCGAAGGGGTGGCCGGTCTGCGGATCGATGCCGCGCACCGCGCCGATCATCTCGGAGGCGAACAGCACGTTCTTGGTCGGCATGACGTGGGTCAGCAGGTCGATGCCCGGCTGGTGGTAGACGCAGGTGTCGAAGAACACGTTGTTGAGCAGGTGGTCCTCCAGCAGCGGCTTCTTCATCTCCTGCGCCAGGCCCCGGAAACGGCCCCAGTGGTAGGGCGCCGCGCCGCCGCCATGCGGCACGATGAAGCGCAGGGTGGGGAAGTCCTTGAACAGGTCGCCCTGGATGCACTGCATGACGGCCGTGGTGTCGGCATTGAGGTAGTGCGCGCCGGTGGTGTGGAAGCACGCGTTGCAGCTGGTGCTCACGTGGATCATGGCCGGGATGTCGTGCTCCACCATCTTCTCGTAGATCGGATACCAGTGGCGGTCGTACAGCGGCGGACTGGTCCAGTGGCCGCCGGAGGGATCGGGATTGAGGTTGATGCCGACGCAGCCGAGCTCCGTGACCGCGCGCTCGAGCTCCGGGATGCAGGTGGCCGGATCCACGCCGGGCGACTGCGGCAGCATGGCGGCCGGCGCGAAGCGCTCCGGGAACAGGCCCGCGACCCGCGCGCAGAGGTCGTTGCACAGCGCGGCCCAGGTGGCGGACACGGCGAAGTCGCCGAGGTGGTGCGCCATGAAGCTCGCGCGCGGGCTGAAGATGGTCAGGTCGATGCCGCGCTCGTCCATCAGCCGCAGCTGGTTGGTCTGGATGGACTCGCGCAGCTCGTCGTCGCCGATGCGCAGGTCGGCCGGGTCGGGCGGGGGGGTGCCAGCGTCGAAAGCGGCGAGCTGGCGCTGGCGCCAGGCTTCCAGCGCCTTCGGCGCGGTGGTGTAGTGGCCGTGGCAGTCGATGATCATGGGGAAGACTCCGGTGGAGGTCGGTCAGGAAAGGCGGTCAGGGAAGATCGGTCGGGGGGCGGGTGGCGCCGCGAGGGCGGGTTCCATGCCCTCGGCGCGGATGACGTCGGCGCCGGACGCGCCGGCCAGGTAGGCGACGAGCGCCGCCGCCCGGGATGCCCGGGCGCTGGCCTGGCAGGTGGCGCCGGCGAAGAGGGTGGGGATCTCGGCGCCCGGGGGCATCGGACCCAGCAGGGCGATGCCCTGGCAGTGGATCAGTTCGCTGTGCTGCTGGAAACCCAGGTCGACCGTGCCGCGCGCCAGCAGCTCGCCCACCGGCACGCCCGGCGGCGCCTGCACCAGCCGCTCCCGCAGCGCGTCGAGCAGGTCCCAGCGCGCGAGCAGCGCCAGCAGGGCCTTGCCGCTCGGCCCGGTCGAGTAGCCGATGGCCCGGCAGGCGCCGAGCGTGCGCCGCAGCTCGGCGACGGTGGCGACCGGCGGCGCTCTGCCGGCCGGCGCGGCGATGGCGACCTGCGACACCGCCAGGCCGGTCAGCGGGCCGACGTGGCCCGCCGCCGCCAGCCGGTCGAGGGCATCGGCTGCCAGCACGGCGACATCGAAGTCTTCGCCGGCCGCGATCCGGTTCGCGGCATCGACGCCGCCGACCGATTCGAGCTCGACCGCCCCGCCGCCGTCGCGGGTCCAGCGTTCGCACAGCGCGGCCAGCCACTGCCGCGTCGCCATCGACGAGATGCAGCGCAGGGGCTGGGAAGGGGGAAGGATGGCGCGGTCCATGTCGGTGGTCCTTGTCATGCGGGTCGTCCGGTCCGCGCGCCGGCGGCGCGTGGCGATGTTGTCCCTAAACTGCATCCATGGACCTGAAACAGCTCGAGTACTTCGTCAGCGTCGCCGACCTGCGGAGCTTCACGCGCGCCTCGATCAGCATCGATGTCGCGCAACCCGCGCTCAGCCGCCAGGTGCGCCTCCTGGAGGTCGAACTGCGGCAGAACCTGCTGCTGCGCAATGGTCGCGGCGTGACGCTGACCGAGGCCGGCGAACGCTTCCTCGACCACGCGCGCGGCATCCTGCACCAGGTCGAGCGCACCCGCGAATCCATGGAGCAGCAGCGCCTGGGCACCCTGGCCGGACGCGTCGCCGTCGGCCTGCCGCCGAGCCTCGCCAAGCGCCTGACCGTGCCGCTGAGCCGCGCGTTCCGCCAGCGCCTGCCCGATGCGACGCTGTCGATCACCGAGTCGCTCTCCACGGCGATGCAGGGCGCGCTGGCCGCTGGCCATCTCGACATCGCGCTGGTCTACAACCCCCTGCCATCGCCCGAGATCGACAGCGTGGTGATGCTGGAGGAGGAGCTGTTCCTGGTCGGGCCGGCGACGCCGGAGGCCGCTGGCGCGCCCGTCACGCTGCACCAGCTGGCCGAGCTGCCCCTGGTGATCCCGACGCGGCCGAACGCGATCCGCACGATCGTCGACCATGCCATGGCCGACATCGGCCGGCGGCCCCGGATCGCGATGGAGATCGATGGCGTCGCCGCCATCCTGGACCTGGTGCAGGATGGCTTCGGTCATGCGGTGCTGCCGATGAACGCGGTGCTGACGGCGCCCGATCCGGCGGCCATCGCGGCGCGCGGCCTGGTCGAGCCGGTGCTGCGCAGCCGCCTGGCGCTGGCGTCGAGCTCGCGGCGCCCGGTCACGGCGACCCAGCGCGCCGTCACGGAGCTGATCCACGAACTGGTCGCGCAGCTGGATCCCGACGCATCCGCGCGGCTCACTGCTTCTCGATCCCGGCCTGCTGGATGATGTCCGACCAGCGCTTGATCTCGCGGGCATAGAAGTCGGCCAGCTCCCGGGGCGTGCTGCCCTTGCCCTGCACGCCCAGCCTGGCCAGGCGCTCCTTGACCTCGGGCGACTCGAGCGCCTCGTTGGTGGCCTTGTTCAGGCGCGCGACGACATCGGCCGGCGTGCCGGCCGGCGCGGCGAACGCATTCCAGCTCGCGACATTGAAGCCCGGCGCGCCGCTCTCGGCGACGGTGGGCACGTTCGGCAGCGCGGGCGAGCGCTTCTCGCCCATCACGGCCAGCGCGGTCAGGGTGTTGCCGGCCACCTGGCCGAGCACCGGCGCCAGGATCTCGACGCCGGCATCGACCTGCTCGCCCTGCAGCGCGGTGATGACGGCCGCGCTGCCGTTGAAGGGCACGATCTGGACGTCGATGCCGAGGCTGCGCTTGAAGAGCTCGGCCGCCAGGTTCTGCGTGCTGCCGGTGTTGATGGTGGCGATGTTGACCTTGCCGGGGTTCGCCTTGGCATAGGCGACCAGGGCCGGCAGGGTCTTGAAGCGCGACTTGGGACTGGCGATCAATGCCATGTCGAAGTAGCCGAGCATCGACACCGGCGTGAAGCTCGCGATCGGGTCGAAGGGCAGCTTCCTGAACAGGCCCGCGCTGACCGCGTTGCCGTTGGACATCAGCAGCAGGGTCAGGCCGTCCGGCGCGGCCTTGGCGACCGTGTCGGCGGCCACCACGCCGCCGGCGCCGGGCTTGTTGTCCACCACGATGGCCTGTCCGGTGGACTGCGTCATCTTCTGGGCCACGACGCGCGCGGTCAGGTCGGCGACGCCGCCGGGGCCGAACGGGACCACCAGGCGGATCGGGCGGGTGCTGGAGGTCTGCGCGCCGGCGGCGACGCAGGCCAGGGCGCAGAGGGCGGTCACGAAGGCGCGGCGCATGGGAAGTCGTTGGATGTTCACGATGTCTCTTTCTGCAATCGGGGATCGAAGGCGGGGGATCAGAAGCGGTGGCGGATGCCGACCACCAGCGAGTTCCGGCGCGTGAAGCCGCTCGCGCGGTCCGACAGGTAGACGCCGTAGAGGTCGGTGCGTTTCGACAGGAAATGGTCGTAGCCCAGCGCGGCCGTGGTGCGGCTGGCCTCCACGGTCGGCGAGTCGCGCCGGGTCCGGGCCACCGAGGCCATCACCGTGCCGCCGGCCCATGGCGTCGACACGCCCAGCTGGGTGGTCCGGGTGACCAGGGAGGTCGCGGGCGTGTCGGTATGGAAGTACTGGCCGAACAGCCTGGCGAAGGCGAGGTCCCACGACAGGCCGGCCATGGAGGCCTTCTCGCTGCCGATGGGCGCGACCACGCCGGGGCCGTACTTCACCTGCTGGGCCGAGAGCACGGCCGCGAACGGACCGCGCGCGTAGTTCACCGTCAGGTTGACGTTGCGCACGCCCGTGGTGTCGGTGCGCTCGCCCAAGCCGTAGGTCGCGGATGCCGTGAAGCCGGCCAGGCTCGGCATCGAGTACTGCAGCGCGTTGTCCCAGACGCTGTCGCCCAGCACGGTGCGGTCGTAGGCCGGACTCCACACCTGCAGCATGACCGGCGCCAGGTTCGCCGAGAGGCCGAAGGGGTTGAAGTTGCCGGTCGCCACGAACAGCGGATTGGTCTGACGGCCCAGTGTCAGGGCCCCCTGGCGACTCGCCAGGCCGACCAGCGCGTTGCGCGAGAAGAAGGGATCGGCCGTGGTGCGGCCCGCGATGCCGGTGTCGGCCTGGAGGAAGCTCTCGAGCACGTAGAACGCGCGCAGTCCGCCGCCCAGGTCCTCGTTGCCCCGGAAGCCGAAATAGGACGTGGTGAGGCCGCCGCTGTTGAGCACCGTGGCCCGGCCGGGCTGGTCGCTGCGCCGCACCGATCCGACATAGGCGTCGATGACGCCATAGGCCGACACCGTGCCGGCCGGGCCCCCCTGTTGTTGCGCCGCCGCCGGCAGCGACGCGCCACCCGCGACCAGCGCGCACAGCGACGCGATGGTTCCCACCCGCTTCTGCATCCAGTGTCTCTCCTGTGTCGTTCGATCGATGCCTCGGCCGCGACGGGCCGGACGAGGGCGGCCCCGAGCGCTCAGGTCGCGCTCCGGCCGTCCCAGTACAGCCGCATCGGGTTGTCGACCAGCAATGCCTGGCGCAGGGCCGGCGTCGGCGCGATGTGGGGGATGACGTCGACCAGCAGGCCATCGTCGGGCATGTGGTCCTTGAGGTTGGGGTGCGGCCAGTCGGTGCCCCACAGCACGCGGTCCGGGAAGGTCTCGACCAGGCGGCGGGCGAACGGCACGACGTCGCGATAGGCCTCGCGTTCGCCATCGAGCGCCTTCGGTCCGGTGATGCTCAGGCGCTCCGGGCAGCTGACCTTGCTCCAGACGTTGGCATGCTCGCGCATCAGCCGCACGAACAGCTCGAACTGCGGACCGTCCACCGGCAGGCCGACATCGGGGCGGCCCATGTGGTCCACCACCACCACGGTGGGCAGGGTGACGAAGAAGTCCCACAGCTCGGGCAGGTCGACCGCCTCGAAATACACCACGACATGCCAGCCCAGCGGGGCGATGCGTTCGGCCATCCGCTGCAGGTCCTCCCGGGGCGTGAAGTCCACCAGGCGCTTGACGAAGTTGAAGCGGACGCCGCGCACCCCGGCCTCGTGCATGCGCCGCAGTTCGGCATCGCTGACGTCGGGGGCGAGCGTCACCACGCCGCGCGCCCGGTCGCCGGCCGTCGCCAGCGCATCGAGCAGCGCGCGGTTGTCGCTGCCATGGCAGGTCGCCTGCACGATGACGTTGCGCTCGAAGCCCAGGCGATCGCGCAGCGCGAAGAGCTGCTCCTTGCCGGCATCGCAGGGCGTGTACTTGCGCTCGGGCGCATAGGGGAACACGGCGCCCGGACCGAAGACGTGGCAATGCGCGTCGACCGCGCCGGGCGGCGGTTGGAACGAGGGGATCGAGGGCGCCGGATGGAAGTCCAGCCAGCCCGGGGTCTTGTCGAAGGACATGTCTGCTTTCCAGGGAGTTGCCGCATCTTGTCGGCTGGCGGCCCCATGCGAAAGCGGGTTGTCCATCTACGAGTTATCGCAAAAGCGCATAACGCGGTCGCACGCTCGGCGCCCGGCGCCCGGCGGGCCGGGCCCGCCGCGCGCCGGCCATCGGCGCATCCGGGACAATCGCCCGCGCATCGCCCGATGCGCGCCCGACCTCCCTCGCGCGACCGGGCGCCGCCATCGGACATCCAGACACCAAGGACGACACACCCCATGACAACCAGACTCCGCTGGGCCGCCATCGCGCTCCTGGCCGTCGGCGGCCTCGCCGCCGCGCAGGACTATCCCTCCAAGCCGATCCGGCTGATCGTCGGCTATCCGCCCGGCGGCGGCATCGACTTCGCCGCCCGCACGGTGCAGGTGCCCTTGCAGGACGCCTTGAAGACCAATGTCGTCATCGACTACAAGCCCGGCGCGAGCGGGATGATCGCGGCGACCGAGCTGACGCGCGCCGCGCCCGATGGCTACACGCTGCTGCTGGCCAACACCGGGCCCTTCGCCATCGCGCCCTACCTGCAGGCCAGGCCGCCCTACGATCCCCTCAAGCAGTTCACCTACATCGGCCAGATCAGCCAGGGCAGCTACATCGCGGTGACCCGCGTCGACCATCCGGCGGCCGACCTGCGCCAGTTCGTCGCCTGGGCCCGCACGCAGCCGGGCAAGGTGAACTTCGCCTCCGGCGGCGCCGGCACCTCGACCCATCTCAATGGCGAGCTGATGAACCAGGTGACCGGCCTGGACATGACGCACGTGCCGTACAAGGGCAGCGCGCCGGCGATCCAGGAACTGATCGGCGGCCAGACGCAGATCCTGATCGACGCCGGCAGCGTGGTGCTGCCGCAGGTCATCGGCGGCAAGCTCAAGGCCCTGGCGGTGACCGGGCCGAAGCGCGATCCCCAGCTGCCCGACGTGCCGACGGTCGGCGAGCTGGGCCTGGGCGGCATGGAGGCCGTGGGCTTCCAGGGGCTGGTCGGCCCCGCCAACCTGCCCGCTCCGGTGGTCGAGCGACTGTCGCGCGAACTCGCCCAGGTGCTCGCGCAGCCCGGCATCCGCGCCAAGTTCGCCGGCGCCGGCGCCGAGGTCCACCCGCAGGGTCCGGCCGCCTTCTCGGCCTTCGTGAAGGCCGACAACGAGAAGTGGGCCCGGCTGATCCGCGAGCGCAAGCTGCAACTCGACTGAGGAGGACCACGATGCCAACGAATGGAGGATTCCCGCGCCGCGCGCTCCTGCGCGTCGCCTTGTCCGTGGCCGCCTCGGCCACCGCCCTCGGCGCCGTGGCGCAGACGGCACCGACGGCGCCGACCCCGCCCCGCACCGTCCGCATGATCGTCGGCTATCCCGCCGGCGGCGTGAGCGACACCATCGCCCGCGCGCTGGCCGACCGGCTCTCCGCCCAGCTCGGCATCACGATGGTGATCGAGAACCGCGCCGGCGCCAGCGGCACCATCGGCATGGATGCCGTCGCCAAGGCCGCGCCGGATGGCGCCACGCTCGGCTTCTCGGCCATCAGCCCGCTGGTGCTGAGCCCGCATCTCGGCCGGCTGCCCTAC
Organism: Variovorax sp. PEI5; assembly: GCF_056679935.1. Taxonomy (NCBI): domain Bacteria; kingdom Pseudomonadati; phylum Pseudomonadota; class Betaproteobacteria; order Burkholderiales; family Comamonadaceae; genus Variovorax; species Variovorax sp. PEI5. The sequence continues at coordinate 357,398 of NZ_JBWXPH010000003.1, read as the reverse complement.
GACGCGCGCAAGGACATCCAGCCGATCGCCAGCGTCATGTACTCGCCCGTGCTGCTGATGGCGACGCCCGCCAGCGCGGCCCGGGATTTCGCGGGGCTGCTGGCCGAGGCCAGGGCGCGTCCCGGAGCGATCCGCTGGGCGACCTCCGGCCAGGCCTCGCTCGGGCACATCATGCTGGAGCAGCTGCGCGCCGCCGCCGGCATCGACGTCACGCACGTGCCCTACAAGGGCGGCGGCCAGCAGATGAACGACGCGCTGGGCGGCCAGTTCGAGATCCTCTCGACGAACGCCGGCGCCACGCTGTCCCAGCACATCCAGGCCGGCCGGATGCGGCCGCTGGCGGTCGGCGCCCCGGCGCGGCTGGAGAGCCTGCCGATGGTGCCGACGCTGGCCGAACTGGGTTATCCGGCGGCCAACCTGTCCTCGCTGTTCGGCGTCTTCGCGCCGGCGGGCCTGAGCGCCGCGCTCGCCGCGCGCTACAACGCCGAGATCGACAAGGCGCTGAAATCGCCGGAACTGCGCGCCAGGCTGACCGCGACCGACAACGTGCCCACGGGCGGCACGGCGGCGGACTTCGCCCGGTCCATCGCCACCGAGTACGAGAGCAACGGCCGGATCGTCAAGGCCTCGAACATCAAGGCCGACTGATTGCGGCCGAGGGAAGCGATCACTCTCAACTTTGCCGAGGACATGCCGAAGACCAGGGAGTTCCATGTGAACGCAACCTTGGAAATGACATGCATCTCTCTCAGGCGTCCTCCGGGCGCGTGCCGGGCGGCCGGCGATCGCGCTCGACGGCGGCCGTGCTCGCCGTCGCGGCGGCGACCCTCCCGTTCCTGGCCCTGGCGCAGGAACGCTCCACGGCTTCGCTCGACTCGCCCTGGCGCGTGAGCGGTTTCGGCACCCTGGGCGCGGTGCAGCAGTCGGGTGGCCACGAGTGGGGCTTCGTGCGCAACAGCACGCAGCTCGGCGCGAGCTCGCGCCTGAGCGCCGCGCCCGACTCGCGCGCCGGACTGCAGCTCAACTGGAATCCCGGCACCCGGTGGGAAGCCGGCATCCAGGGCGTCCTGCTGCCCAAGCCATCGGGCACGCCGGCCGTCGAGAGCATCGAGTGGGCCCATGTCGGCTACCGGCCGCTGCCCGACACGCGACTGCGCATCGGCCGCGTCGCGCCGGACATCTTCCTGTTCGCCGACAGCCGCAATGTCGGCTTCGCCCTGCCATGGGCCCGCCCGCCGGTCGACTTCTATGGCTTCGTGCCCTTGGCTTCCGTCGATGGCGCCGACCTGGAGCAGCGCTGGTTCACGGAGGCATCGACCTGGCGCGCCCGGCTGTCCGCCGGCTCGGTCCAGACCAGCGTGACGGATGTCAATGGCGGACGCGTGAAGATGAAGGGGCGCGACACCTGGGCCTTCGGCCTGACGCGCGAGGAGGGCGGGCTGCTGCTCAAGGGCAGCTACCTGCGCAGCCGGCTGCAGGTCGACACCGGCGCCGGCGTCGGCCCGTTGCGCGACGCGCTGGGCCAGCTCGGCCAGCTGCCGGTGCCCGGGCTCGCCGGCGCGCTCGACGACCTGAGCCAGAACCTGTGGAACGGCGGTTTCTCCAGCTACTGGGCGCTGGCGGCGCAATACGAGACGGGCTCCTGGACCTTCACCGCCGAGGGCAGCCAGCTGCGGGTGCCGCGCAGTCCGCTGAGTGCCCGGCGCGCCTATGTCAGCGCGGGCTACCGCTCGGGTGCCTTCACCTACTATGGCATCGCCAGCCGCGTGAAGCCCGACAAGCCGGCCTTCACCGCGCCCGACCTGGCGGGGCCGGCGACACCCTTCCTCGGTGCCGAGGACGCCCAGGCCGCGCAGGCGCTGGTCGGCATCGCGGCGGCGGCGGGCGACAATTTCCGTTTCGACCAGAGCACCCTCGGGGTGGGACTGCGCTGGGACTTCATGCCCAATGCCGCGCTGAAGCTGCAGGTCGATCGATTCGACGTCCGCTCCAATGGCGCGGCGGGCTGGCGCTTCGCCGACAGCCGGGGCGCCCGGGGCACCCTGGTGTCGGTGCTGGTGGACTTCGTATGGGGACAATGATGCGCACCATCCTCTCGCGCCGCAGGATCCCTGCGCTGATGCTCTCGCTGCTGCTCGCGGGGGCGCCGGCGGCGGCCCTGGCGGCCGACACCCTGTACGTGGTGGTCTCGGCCCAGAGCGCGATACGGGCCCTGACCCAGAAGGACCTGCTGGCGATCTACACCGGGCGGACCCGGACCTGGCCCGGCGGCGAGCCGGCGACGCCCTTCGACCAGCCCCGCGACAGCGCGGCCCGGGCCGACTTCTACCAGACGCTCACCGGCATGGACATGGCCCGCATCAACAGCTACTGGGCGCGCCTGCACTTCACGGGCCAGGTGCAGCCACCGCCGGCACTGGGCGACGACGCGGCCATCATCCAGCGGCTGCGCGCCGATCCCAGCGCGGTGGGCTACCTGACGCAGGAACCGACCGGCGCCGCCGTGCGCGTCGTGCTGCGCCTGCCCTGACGCCGGCGCCACGGCGCCGCGGGGCCACGGGGCCACGGGGCGGTCCACCACCCTGCGCACAATCGAGCCCCCTCCACGGCACTCGATCGAGATCCCTCCCCATGGCGCCCCTCCACAGATGGACCCCCCTCATCATCACGCTGGCGATCCAGGCGATGGTGGCGGCGGCGGTCCTGGCCGTTCCCTCGGTGGCGCCGCGCGTGGCGCAGAGCCTCGGCATCTCGGTCACCTATGTCGGCCTGTTCGTCTCGGTGGCCTATGCGGCGGCGATCTTCGCCAGCCTGGCCTCGGGCACCGCGACGGCGCGCTACGGCAGCATCCGCGTCAGCCAGATCAGCCTGCTGCTGTGCGCCACGGGACTGGTGCTGTGCACCCTGGCGTCGCTCTGGACGCTGGCGCTGGGCGCGATGTTCGTGGGCCTGGGCTACGGGCCCATCACGCCGGCGAGTTCGCACCTGCTGGCCCGCACCACGCCGGCCCATCGCATCGCGCTCGTGTTCTCGGTCAAGCAGACCGGCGTGCCGCTGGGCGGCGTGCTGGCCGGCGTCCTGGTGCCGGGCCTGCAGGTGGTCGTCGGATGGCAGTCCGCCATCCTCTGCGTCGCGCTGCTGTGCGTGCTGTGCGCCTGGGGCGCCCAGACCCTGCGGCAGCGATTCGATGCCGATCGCGACATCGGGCGCCGGCTGGCGCTCGGCCAGCTGCTGGAGCCCGTGCGGCTGGTCATGCGGCACCCGCCGCTGCGGCTGCTCGCCCTCAGCTCGTTCGTGTTCGCCTTCGCCCAGCTCGCCCTCACGGCCTATGCGGTGACCTACCTGACCAGCGACCTGGGGCAGGGCCTGGTGGCCGCCGGCGCCATCTTCGCCATCTCGCAATCGGGCGGCGTGCTGGGCCGGGTCTGGTGGGGGTACGTGTCCGACCGCTGGCTGGGCGCGCGCCGCATGCTGGTGGTGCTGGCCGTGCTGATGAGCGCCTCCGCCCTGGCCACCGCGCTGCTGCACGCGGTCGTGCCGGTCGCCGTGGTCGCGGCCGTGCTGTTCGTCTTCGGGGCCTCGGCGATCGGCTGGAATGGCGTCTACCTGTCCGAGGTGGCGCGCGCCGCGCCCAAGGACCAGGCCGGCATCGCCACCGGCGGCACCCTGGCGATCACCTTCCTGGGCAATGTCCTGGGGCCGGCGATCTTCGGCGCCGTCGCGGGAGGATTCGGCAGCTACCGGGCCGGCTTCCTGGCTGTGGCACTGGTCCTGGCGCTGTGCGCCATCGTCCTCGTGCGCTCCGGCCGGAGCGCGGCCGTCTCCCGCGCCTGAAGCGACGCGGCTGGCGGGCCTCCCATATTTCAACAATAATTGAACTATGGAAACAGAAACCGTCGTCAAGGCACTGGCCGCGCTGGCCCAGCCCAGCCGCCTGCGCATGTTCCGCGCGCTCGTCGTCGCGGGTCCGGAGGGCCTCACGCCGGGCGCGCTCGGCGAGGCCCTGGAACTGCCGTCGACGAGCCTGTCCTTCCATCTCAAGGAACTGGCGAACGCCGGCCTGGTGTCGCAGGAGCGGCAGGGCCGCAACCTGATCTACCGGGCGTCGTTCGACCGCATGAACGCCTTGCTCGGCTATCTCACCGAGAACTGCTGCCAGGGCCGGCCCTGCGCCGTGCCGGGCGCGCCGGCCTGCGAGGGCTGATCCGCCGACCCGCCCGCCCGCCCGCACCCGTTCTTCCTCTTCTCCCTCGCTCGTCCCGACCCTCCCATGCCGACCGCCTTCCTCATCTTCCTCGGCACGCTGGTGCTGGTCATCTGGCAGCCGCGCGGCCTGGGCATCGGCTGGAGCGCCGCCATCGGCGCCGCGCTGGCGCTGGCGACCGGCGTCGTGCAGCCGGCCGACGTGCCGGTGGTGTGGGGCATCGTCTGGAACGCGACGGCCACCTTCATCGCCATCATCATCGTCAGCCTGCTGCTCGACGAGGCCGGCTTCTTCGAGTGGGCGGCGCTGCATGTCGCGCGCTGGGGCGGCGGGCACGGACGCTGGCTGTTCGCGCTGATCGTGCTGCTGGGCGCGGCGGTCTCGGCCCTGTTCGCCAACGACGGCGCCGCGCTGATCCTGACGCCGATCGTCATGGCGATGCTGGTGGCGCTGGGCTTCACGCCGGCCGCCACGCTCGCCTTCGTCATGGCGGCGGGCTTCATCGCCGACACCGCCAGCCTGCCGCTGGTCGTCTCCAACCTGGTCAACATCGTCTCGGCCGACTTCTTCGACATCGGCTTCGGCGACTACGCGGCCGTGATGGCGCCGGTGAATGTCGCCTCGGTGCTCGCGAGCCTGGTGATGCTGCTGCTGTATTTCCGGCGCGGCATCCCGGCGCGCTACGACGTCGCGGCGCTGGGCGCGCCCGCCAGCGCGATCCGGGACCGCACCGTGTTCCGCGCCGGCTGGGTCGTGCTGGTGCTGCTGCTGGTGGGCTTCTTCGCGCTGGAGCCGCTGGGCGTGCCGGTCAGCGCCGTGGCCGCCGCCGGCGCGGCCCTGCTGCTGGCCGTGGCCGCGCGCGGCCCGGCGATCGACATCCGCAAGGTCCTGCGCGGGGCGCCCTGGCAGATCGTGGTCTTCTCGCTGGGCATGTACCTGGTGGTCTATGGCTTGCGCAATGCCGGCCTGACCGACCGCATCGCGCAGCTGCTCGAGGTCTTCGCGCGCGGTGGCGTGTGGGGCGCCGCGCTGGGCACCGGCTTCCTGACGGCATTGCTGTCCTCGGTCATGAACAACATGCCCACGGTGCTGATCGGCGCGCTGTCCATCGAGGCGACGAGCGCGACCGGCGCCATCCGGGAGGCCATGATCTACGCCAACGTGATCGGCTGCGACCTGGGTCCGAAGATCACGCCGATCGGCAGCCTGGCCACGCTGCTGTGGCTGCACGTCCTGGCCCGCAAGGGCACGACCATCACCTGGGGCGCCTATTTCAGGGTCGGCATCGTGCTGACCGTGCCGGTGCTGGCCCTCACGCTGACCGCGCTGGCGCTGCGGCTGGGCGCGGGCTGAAGCATCGCGACCTCCGTCCTTCTCGACCCTCCACCCGATCCTTCCGATCCTTCCGATCCACATAGCCACCATGAGCGACATCACGATCTATCACAACCCCGCCTGCGGCACCTCGCGCAACGTGCTCGCGCTCATCCGCAACACCGGCACCGAACCCGTCATCGTCGAGTACCTGAAGACGCCACCGGACCGCGCCACCCTGGAACGGCTGATCGCCGACATGGGCGTGCCGGTGCGCGAGGTGCTGCGCCGCAAGGGCACGCCCTACGACGAAATGGGCCTGGACGACCCGAAGTGGAGCGACGCCGAACTGATCGACCTGATCGCGCGGCACCCGATCCTGATGAACCGCCCGATCGTCGTCACGCCCCGGGCCACGCGCCTGTGCCGGCCCTCGGAGGCGGTGCTCGACATCCTGCCCGGGCCGCAGCGCGGCGCGTTTGCCAAGGAGGACGGCGAAGCCGTGATCGACGCGGAGGGCCGGCGTGTCGCTCGATCCTGAACTCGTGCACGTCGATGCCGCCCAGTTCCAGCGGCCCGATCCGGCGCGCCTCTTCCCCGAGCCGCGCGCCACGCATCCGCCGCGCATCCTGCTGCTGTACGGCTCGCTGCGGGAGCGCAGCTACAGCCGCCTGCTGACCGAGGAGGCCGCGCGCCTGCTGCGCGCGCTGGGCTGCGAGACGCGCATCCACGACCCGCGCGACCTGCCGCTGCCCGATGCCGCGCCGGACGACCATCCGAAGGTGCGGATGCTGCGCGAGTCGGCGCAATGGGCCGAGGGCATGGTGTGGACCTCGCCGGAACGCCATGGCGCGATGAGCGCCATCCTGAAGGCGCAGATCGACTGGATCCCGCTGGCCATCGGATCGGTCCGGCCGACGCAGGGCAAGACATTGGCGCTGATGCAGGTCTCGGGCGGCTCGCAGTCCTTCAATGCCGTCAACCAGATGCGGGTGCTCGGCCGCTGGATGCGCATGATCACGATCCCCAACCAGTCCTCCGTCGCCAAGGCCTTCCTGGAGTTCGAGGAGGACGGGCGCATGAAAGCCTCGTCCTACTACGAGCGGGTGGTCGACGTGATGGAGGAACTGGTCAAGTTCACGCTGCTCACGCGCGATGGCGCCGACTACCTGGTCGACCGCTACAGCGAGCGCCTCGAGAGCGCGGAGGCGCTGTCCAGGCGCGTCAACCAGCGCGGCCTCTGAGCGGTCGCCGCGCGGGCCCGGGGCGGGCGCTCGCGCGGCATGGGAGCGTCGCATGGGTCGTCGCGCCGCGACCCCTGCGACACGCGACGCGACACCGCGCGCGACGTTCCGGCGGAAAACCCAATGGAATGAAGCACTTGCGATCCGGCTTCCGATGGCATGGTCTTTGCGCCCCCGATCTCGTGGATCGCTCCACGACGTCGATCAAAGAACCATGAGGACAACCGGATGAAGCAGATTGGAACTGGCCAGGTGCCACAGGGCGACGCATTGCGCGTCGAAGCGCGGGAGATCTTCGGCATCATGCGCGCCGGCGGCGTGGCGATCATGCCCTTCGATGTCTCGTATGCCATCTTCGCGCACACGGCGCGCGCGGTCGAACGCATCTACGAGATCAAGAACCGCAGTTCGGCCAAGCCCAATGGGGTCATCGGCAACTGGGACATCTTCTCGGAGCTGGCCGAGACCTCGCAGGCCGACAAGGACCTCGTGAGCTGCGTGATCCGCGACCACGACCTGCCGCTGTCGATCGTCGCGCCGTACCGGGCCGACCACGACTTCCTGCGCACGACCGAATTCGGCGCGCTGCGCCGCGCGACGAAGGGGCCGACCATGGACCTGCTGCTCAACGCCGGCGCGCTGCATGCCGAACTCGCGCGCATCTCCTTCGATGCCGGCGTGCCGCTCATGGGGTCCTCCGCCAACCGCTCGCTGACGGGCAACAAGTTCGCCCTGCAGGACATCGAGCCCGAGGTGCTGCAGCAGGTCGACCTCAATGTCGACCACGGCATCTGCAAGCACGCCAACGAATGGCTGGTGGGCAGCACCATCCTCGAGATGGGCACGCGTCGCGTGCTGCGCTTCGGCTGCTGCTACGAGCAGATCCAGGCGCTGCTCGCGCGCGAGTTCGACCTGCGCCTGCCGGACCGGCCGAGCTCCGGACCGATGAGCCTGGTCTGAGACGACGGAGGACGACCATGCGAGAAAAGATCGGGAAGACGGCGCGCGCCGTCCTGGGCCTGGCCTGCCTGTGGCTGCTGCACGCGGGCGCCGCGCAGGCGCAGGCCGCCTATCCGGACCACAGGACCATCAAGGTCGTGGTCCCCTACAACGCCGGGGGCGGCACCGACCTGTTCGCCCGCGTCGTCAGCACCGAGCTCGGCCGCCAGCTGGGCACCACGGTCGTGATCGACAACCGGCCCGGCGCCGCCGGCATGCTCGGCGGCGCCGCCGTCGCCCAGGCGCCGGCCGATGGCTACACGTTGCTGGTCGACCAGTCCTCCATCGCGACCAATCCGCAGCTCTATGCCAAGGTCCCGTTCGACGTCGCCAAGGACCTGGCGCCGGTGATCCTGGGCGTGACGCTCGAGAACGTGCTGCTCGCCAGCCCGAACCTGGCGGCCACCGACATCAAGGACGTCATCGCGCTGGCCAAGGCCAAGCCGGGGGCGTTGAACTACGCCTCGACGGGCATCGGCTCGCCGCAGCATCTCTCCATGGAGATCCTGCGCGACCAGGCCGGGCTGCAGCTGGTGCACGTGCCCTACAAGGGCGGCAATCCCGGCATCCTGGCCACCAGCGCGGACGAGGTGCAGCTGTTCTTCATCAGCGTCTCGACCGCATTGCCCTTCATCAAGGCCGGCAAGGTCAAGGCGATCGGCAGCGGCGGCCTGCGCCGCTCGCCGCAGATGCCCGACGTGCCGACGCTCCACGAGTCGGGCCTGCCGGACTTCCAGGCGGTCGGCTGGCTGGCGTATTTCGCGCCGGCGGGCACGCCCCCGGCGATCGTGAGGAAGCTCAACGAGGCCCTGAACGCCGCCCTCGCCAACCCCGAGGTCGCCAGGACCCTGCGGGCGCAGGGCTTCGAACCCGCCGGCGGCACGCCCGACCAGCTGGCGTCCGTGGTCCGGCGCGACACGGCGTACTACGGGCGGATCATCCGGAAGATGGGGATCCGGGCCGATTGAGCCTGCGGGCGACGTCGACCGGATGGCGCGAGCGTGGGGCCCGACCCGCGCCCGCGCATCCGCCTCAAGGCCTCGCGACGATCGGCAGGCGCGCGCCGAAGACCGTGCCGGCGGCGGCGGACGAGGCCACTTCCATCCTGCCGCCATGGGCCTTGGCGATCTCGGTGCAGATGTACAGCCCCAGACCCAGGCCGCCACCGGGCTTGCTGGTGTTGGGCCGCCAGTAGGGCTGGAACACGCGCGACAGGTTCTCGGGCTTGATCGGATCGCCGCTGTTGGCGACCTTCAGCACCAGCGCGTCGCCCTCGACCACGGCGGAGACCACCACCGGGCCGCTCGGCGTGCCGTGCGAGAGGGCGTTGCCGATCAGGTTGGACAGCAGCTGCTGCAGGCGGCCCCGATCGCAGCGCAGCGCCTGGTGGATCCGCAGGTCCGCCTGGATCTCGCGCTCGGGATGGGCCTGGCGCAATTCATCGACGACGTCGAGCAGGGCCTGCGTCATGTCGGGCTCGATCTCCAGGTCGACTCCGATGCCGGTGCCCAGACGCCCCCGGGCGAAGTCCAGCACGTCGTCGATCAGCTTGGCCATCCGGCGGCTGGTGGTCTTCAGGCGCGAACCCAGCCGCGCCACGTCGGGTTCGGGACGCCGGATCAGCAGTTCCGCCGTCGTGCTGACGGCCGACAGCGGATTGCGCAGGTCGTGTCCCAGCACGGCGATGAACTGCTCCCGCAGGTCGGAGACGGCCTTCTCGTCCAGGCGCGCGACCTGGGCCGCCTGCAGCCGGTCCTCGCTGTCCAGCTGCATCGCGATCAGGTCGGCGAAGATGGTGAACATGGCGCGCGTCTGCGGCGAGGAGATCTGGCGGGCCTGGGGATCGACGGCGCAGAGGTTGCCGAAGTAGCGGCCGTCCTGGCGCACGATGGGCACCGTGACGTAGCTCTCGATCTGGTAGAGCGCCGGGCCGGGATGGCGGCAGTAGACCGGGTCGGCGCTGACCTGGTCGATGAAGATGGGTTGCTGGAGGGCCCGTGATTCCTTGCACAGCGTGGTGTGCACGTCGATCGAGGTGCCCGGTGCGAGCCCCAGCTGGAGCTTGTCCTCGACGGCGCAGACGGTCCACAGGTCCTCCGTCACCCGCGCGACCACGGCGAAACCCATGCCGGTGGACTGGCAGATGAACTGGAGCAGCGCGGGCACGGCGTCGATGCGAGCGATGGCGGCAACGTCGCGCTCGATGTCCTCGGCTCTTTCACTCATCGGCGTGACGTCCTTTGCGCGCTGGAAGGCATGGAGGGGGCATTCTAGGTGGCGCACCCCTCGCGTGGGGGGTGCCTGGCGGCGGCGCCGTCAGCGCGACCGACCGGGCGCTGACCCGGCGGGCAGCACGCTGCATGCGACGCCCGCGCGCACGATCTCCAGCGGAATGACGGGATCGCGCAGTTCGAGGGCCACGCGCGCCAGGTCGAACAGGGTGAGCGATGCGCGGCCACGATCGAGCTCGCGATAGCTCGTCGCCGCGCGGTCCAGGGCCCGCAACTGCGAGAACGACAGCCGCTGCGACAGGCTGTCGCCGACGCAGCCGGCCTGTTCCGGCGGCACGCCATAGCGCTCGAGGGCGCTGGCGATGCGCTGCGAGGCGCAACCCGTGAGCATGGCCACGGCGAGGGTGGCGGATGCGATGGCGAGGGTCCTAGTCATGGCGTCTGGAAGGTGTGAAATGGCCCCGGTCGCGGGCCCAGAGCAGGGCCGCGTTGCGGCTGTGGACGCCCAGCTTGGCGTAGATCCTGGCGACGTGGTTGCGCACCGTGCCCAGCGCCACGTCCAGCTGCTGCGCGATCTCCTTGTCGGCCTGGCCGCGGCACAGGGCCTCCAGCACCTGCTGCTCGCGCCGCGTCAGGTCGTCGAGTTCGGCCTTGACGGCCTGGTCGCCGCCTTGCTTGACGTTGGCCAGCTTCTCCACGAGCGACCGGCTGAACCAGGAGGTGTCCTGCAGCACGCTCTCGATGGCCGTGACCAGCTCGACCTCGGAGCGCTTGCGCTCGGTGATGTCGAGCCAGGTCACCAGGATGCAGGTCTGGTCGTCGAGCGAGGCGCGCTCGGCCGACACCAGACACTCGATGGGTTCGCGCCGCCCCGTCCCGATCGTCAGTTCGAGGTTGCGGCAGCTGACGCGGCGCGCGAGATGCTGCGCCAGCGATCCCAGGAACGGATCGAGCCAGGACGCCACGCGGGCGCTCCGGGGTTCCATCAGGTCCTCGGCCCGGCAATCCATGGCCATGCAGAACGCCTCGTTGACGTCGAGCACGCGCATGTCGTCGGCGCGCAGCACCGCGCTGGGCACCGGCAGCATGCGGAAGGCCTTCTGGAAGCGTTCCTCGCTCAGTCGCAGCGAGGTCTCGGCGCGACGCCTCGGCTCCAGGTCGACGAAGGTGAAGAGCATGCAGGGCTCCTCGCCGATCTCGATCGGCTGGCCGGCGACGACCACCGGCTTGCGGCCGCCACGCAGGCGCAGCTCGGCCTCCATCTGCGGGATCGTCTCGCCCTGGCTCAGCCGTTCGATGGCGACGTCGCGCTGCTGCGCGCCCTCGAAGACGTCGAACTCGTAGACTGTGTGCCCCAGCAGATCGTCGCTCTCGTGCCCGGTCATGTCCAGGAAGCCGCGGTTGACCTTGATGTAGCGCTGGTCGCTCAGCCTGCAGATGATCGCCGGCGCCGGATTGGCGTTGAACGCGCGTTCGAAGCGCCGTTCGGCCTCGGCCCATTCGCTGGCATCGTGCAGGATCAGCACCAGCACGTCGGGTTCGCCCTCGGCATCGGTCAGCACCAGGCTGCGCACCCGGTGGACCCAGCTCGCGGCCGGGTCGGTGGCCAGGTAGACCTCGACCACCACGTCGGTGAACCGCTCGCCCGAGATCACGCGCTCGATCGGATAGCGGCCATGCTCGAGCGCATGGTTGTTGCGATAGCGCAGCTTGAAGCGCTGGCGGTATTGGGTGACGTCGCGGCCCAGGTCGTCCACGCGCGTCACGCCATGCATCGTCAATGCCGCCTCGTTGGCCCACAGGATCGTCTGGTCGGGCTCGACCAGGATCACACCCTCGGTCAGTCCGGCGATGATTTGCTGCAACTGCCGGCGGTCGGCGTTGCCTTGCAGGGCGTGATCGGTCATGGGATGGGGGCGGAGGTTCCGGCCGGTGACTCGCGGGTCGTGCCGGATGCCGCATGGGTCTGGGGGTCTGGGAATCAGGTCGCGCGGGCCGGCGTCGGCCATCGTGGACCGGCCGACGCCCGGGTCTTCCGGTGCGCGCGAGCCTTCGGATGGATGGGTGGCGGGGGAACGCCGTGGGGCGGGCCTATGGAGCCGTCTTCCCGAGAGCGTCGCCAGCGGCGTCCTGCCTCCTGCCGGTCTCCTTCTGGGCACGTCCGACGACCTTCTCGGTCGCGCCCTCGGCTTCGAGGCTGTCGCTGCCGACCACTTTGCCCAGCGCCTCCTTGATGGAACCCTTGACTTCCTTCAATTGGCCCTCGGCCGTGTTCTGGTTCATGCATTCGCTCCGGAAAATGAGCCCCGCAGCGTGGATGCATGGGGCATTGGCGTCGATCTCGACCCTTGGAGGTTAAGCAAGGATCGACCGGCCCGCTGCCCGCAGATGCACTAGGTGGCGTAGTGCATTTGAACCATTTCCTGTCGTTGGAAGCTCCACGCGCGTAGGCGATGGCCCGATGCCCGGAGCGACCCTCGGCCGACGTCCGCGCCCGACGTCTCAGGACGGCCGATCGGCGGCCAGCGCGGCCACCGCCTGCTCGCGCAGCCGCATCAGCGGGCGGCCGAGTTCCCGTTCGATCTCGGCCGCCGCCACGGTGGTGGTGACGCTGACATTGAGCACATAGACGGGACGCCCGTGCGTGACCAGCGGCGTGGCCAGTGCCACCACGTCGGGCTGCCAGCACGCCATGCAGTAGCCGCGCTCCGCCACGCCGACGCGCGCGGCCTCGATCTCCCGCGCGATGCGTTCGCCATCGTCGCCGCGCCGGGCCGCGAACTGCGCCAGCAGCGCCGCGCGCCGCGCGGCCGGCGCGATGGCGAGGTAGGCGCGCCCCAGCGAGGTCAGCTCCATCGGCACGCGCTGGCCGGCGACCACGTGGCGCAATGCCACGCGGCGGTTGTAGCGCACCGATTCCAGATAGACCATCTCGTCGCGGTCCGGCAAGGCCAGCCCGACATTGATGCGCAGCCGCTCCGCCAGCGCGCGCATCGGCGGCGACAGGGCCGCCAGCACCGGCGAGCCCGCGCGCATGGCGTGGCCCAGGCTCAGCACCGGCGCCGCGAGGCGATAGGCCCGTTGCCCGCGATCGTGCTCGAGCAGGCCGGTGTCGACCAGGGTCTGGGTCAGGCGGCTGACGGTGGCGCGCGACAGGCCGGTGCGCTCGGCGATCTCGCCATTGCCCAGCAGGTCGGCGCCGGGCCGGAAGGCGCGCAGGATCTCGACGCCCCGCACCAGCGACCGGTTGAGCATCGGGTCCTCGTGGTGCGCGCGGCGCGTGGATGGATCGGTGGGAACTGACATCGCGGGCAGATGGCGGCCAGGGGCCAGCTTAACAGGCCTTTCCAGCCAGTGGAATCGGGGGGCTGCTTCCGGGCGGCCGAGTGCCTAAGCTCCCCTGACCGAGGAGAAGAGCCGAACGCCGCCCTCGAAACCGTTTTCATCCCGACCCGCCATCCGGAGACAAATCCATGCAGCGTTTCTCGTTCCTGGCCCGCGCCAGGCAGCCCCTCGTCCTGTCCCTCGCCCTCGCGCTGGGCACGCTCGCCGCCGTGCCGGCGCAAGCCGCCTTCCCCGACAAGCCGGTGAAGATCGTGGTGCCCTTCGCGCCCGGCGGCGGCACCGACCTGGTGGCCCGCACCATGGGCATCACCATGGGCCAGGAGCTGGGCCAGCCGGTGATCATCGACAACAAGCCCGGCGCCGGCACCATCATCGGCACCGACGCGGTCGCCAAGAGCCCGGCCGATGGCTACACGCTGGTGATGGCGACGGTGGCCCACGTGGTCAACCCGAGCATCCACAACAAGCTGCCCTACGACTACGAGAAAGCCTTTGCGCCGGTCATGCTGGTGGGCGTCTCGCCCAACGTGCTGGTGGTGCGCGCGGAGAGCCCGCTGAAGTCGGTCAAGGACCTGATCGACGCGGCCAAGGCCAATCCCGGCAAGCTGTCCTTCGCCTCGCAGGGCGCGGGCACCTCGGCGCATCTGGCCGGCGAGCTGTTCAAGAACCTGACGAAGACCCAGATCACCCACATCCCTTATCGCGGCGCCGGCCCGGCCATCACCGACGTGCTGGGCGGCCAGGTCGACGTGATGTTCGCCACCGCCGCGGCGGTCGGCACCTTCGTCGAGAGCGGCAAATTGCGCGCGCTGGCCGTGACCACCGCCACGCGCTCTCCCACGCCGGCGCTGGCCAAGGTGCCCACGATCGCCGAGAGCGGCGTGCCGGGCTATGTGGCCGACAGCTGGTATGGGCTCTACGCGCCGGCGGGCACGCCCGCCGATGTCATCGCCAGGCTCAACGCGGCGGCGAAGAAGGCGGTGCAGACCGATGCCTTCAGGAAGCGCGTGGAGAGCGAGGGCCTGATCATCAATGGCGGCTCGCCGCAGGACTTCGACAAGTACGTCAAGGGCGAGGAAGTGCGCTGGCGCAAGGTGGTCAAGGAAAACAACATCACCAACGACTGAACCCGAGACATCCCGAGGAGCACCCCATGACCCATCCCCTGAACACCACCCTGGTCGAGCTGGAAGTCGACGACGGCATCGCCACGCTGTGGCTGAACCGCCCCGACAAGCGCAATGCCATGAGCGACGACATGCGCAGCGAATTCATCGCCGCGCTCGAACACGTGACCTACGACAAGGGCATCCGCGCCCTGGTGCTGACCGGTCGCGGCAAGGGCTTCTGCGCCGGCGGCGACGTCGCCGGCATGGAACGCCGCATGAACGCGCCGCAGGGCGAGGTCGGCTTCAACGGCTGGAGCCGCCAGCAGCGCGTGCACCACACGCAGTCGCTGCTGCACACCATGCCCAAGCCGACCATCGCGGCCGTCAACGGCGCGGCCTCGGGCCTCGGCGCCGACACGGCACTGGCCTGCGACTTCATCATCGCCTCCGATGCGGCCAGCTTCACCTGGTCGTACATCCATCGCGGCATCATCCCCGACGGCGGCGGCATGTACTTCCTGCCGCGCCGCGTCGGTCTGGCCAAGGCCAAGGAACTGATCTTCACCGGCCGCAAGGTCGAGCTCGACGAGGCCCTGCGCCTGGGCATCGCCGACCGCCGCGCCGATGCCGACGGCCTGGTGGCCGAGGCCCGGCAATGGGCCGCCGAGATGACCCAGGGCTCGGCCACGGCGCTGGCCCTGGGCAAGACGATCCTCAACCAGACCTTCGAGATGTCCGCCCACCAGGTCTTCGCCCAGGGCAGCCAGGCCCAGGGCATCTGCTACACCAGCACCGAGCATCGCGAGTCGGTGATGGCCTTCCTGGCCAAGAGCGCGGCGCGCAAGGAGTCCAAGTGATGAACGACCGCACGGACATCGAGCACCTGGACGAGAGCCACGCCATGGATGCCATCGCCCGACTCCTCAAGCCACGCAGCGTGGCCATCATCGGCGCCTCCGCCGATGCCACCAAGACCGCCGGCCGCCCGGTGGCCTACCTGCGCAAGCATGGCTTTTCCGGCGACATCTATCCGGTCAACCCGCGCGCCGAGACCATCGGCGGCCTGCCGTGCTATGCGGACATCGCCTCGCTGCCCGCCACGCCCGACGTCGGCATCGTGCTGCTGGGCGCCGAGCGCGCCCACCTGGCGGTGCGCGACCTGGCCGCGCGCGGCACGGCCGCCGCCATCGTGCTGGCCAGCGGCTACACCGAGACCGGCGAGGAGGGCGCGCGCCGACAGCAGCAGCTCATCGAGGCCGCCGGCGGCATGCGCATCCTGGGCCCCAACACGATTGGCCTGGTCAACCTGACCGATGGCATCGTGCTGTCGGCCAGCGGCGCGCTGGAGATGGACCACTTCCCGGTCGGCGGCATCAGCGTGGTGTCGCAGAGCGGCGGCATCCTGGGGGCGCTGCTCTCGCGCGCCGCGCCGCGCGGCATCGGCCTGTCCAAGCTGATCTCCACCAGCAACGAGGTCGACCTGGACCTGGCCGACTTCGTCGATCACCTGGCCGACGATCCCGACACGCGGGTCATCGCGCTGTATGTCGAGAGCGTGCGCCATCCGGCCAAGTTCCGCGCCGCCGCGCTGAAGGCGGCGCGCGCGGGCAAGCCCGTCGTGGCCTTCAAGATCGGCCGCTCCGAGGCCGGCGCGCGCGCCGCCGTCTCGCACACCGGCGCCCTGGCCGGCGCCGACCGCATGTACGACGCGCTCTTCGCGGACGTCGGCATCATCCGCGCGCAGAGCTTCGGCGACCTGCTCGACATCCCGGCGGCATTGGCCACCGGTCGCGTGCTGCGCGGCAATCGCGTCGCCATCCTGACCTCCACCGGCGGCGCCGGCACGCTGGTGTCCGACAGCCTGGGCGTCTCGGGCTTCGAGACCCCGCCGCCCGATGCCGAGACGGCCGCGCGCCTGCGCGCCCTGCAGACCGGCGACCATGCCGCGCTCGACCGCAACCCGATCGACGTCACGCTCGCCGGCCTGCAGCCCGACCTGCTGCGCGGCGCCATCCGGGCCCTGCTGGACAGCCCGAGCTACGACGCGCTGACCATCATCGTCGGCTCGTCGAGCCTGGCCATGCCCGAGCTGATGGCCAACGCCATCCGCGACTGCCTGCCCTCGAGCGACAAGCCCGTGATCGCCTACGTCAGCCCGCACGCGCCCGAGGTCGGCGCCATCCTCACGCAGGCCGGCGTGCCGGCCTTCGCGGCGGCCGAGAGCTGCACCGTGGCGCTCGACGGCATGCTGCGCCGCACGCGCTGGACCGAGCACGCGGCGGCACCGGTCGGCGACGCCGTGGACGTGGCCGACGTGCGCGCCGGATCGCTGGACGAGGCCGAGGCCAAGCAGCTGTTCGCGCGCTTCGGCATCCCCTGCGCCCGCGAGACCGTGGTGTCGACCCCGGCCGAGGCCGAGGCGGCGGCCGGGGCCTTCGGCGGCCGCGTGGTGCTCAAGGTGCTGTCCGGCGAGATCACGCACAAGAGCGACGTCGGCGGCGTGGCGGTGAACCTCACCGCCGACCAGGTCGGCGCGCGGCTGACGGCGATGACCACCGAGGTGCAGCGGAAGTCCGGCCTCGTGCCCGACCGCTTCCTGGTGCAGGAGATGGTCGCCGGCGGCACCGAGATGATCCTGGGCATGCACCGCGACCCGCTGGGCACCGCCATCCTGCTGGGCATGGGCGGCGTCACCGCCGAGCTGTTCAAGGACACGACGATGCGGCTGCTGCCGGCCACCGGCGCCCTCGGCCGCGAGCAGGCCCTGGAGATGCTGCGCGAGCTCAGGACCTGGCCGCTGCTCGATGGCTTCCGGGGCCGCCCCAAGGCCGATGTCGAGGCGCTGGTGTCGACCATCGTGGCGTTCTCCGGCATGGCCGCACAGCTCGGCGAGCGCCTGGTCGAGGCCGAGATCAATCCGGTCTTCGTGCTGCCCGAGGGGCAGGGCGTGCGCGCCGCCGATGGCGTCGCGGTGCTGGCCGCGGCCTGAGCGTGGCGACCATGACGCTCGGAACGGACCCGCGGCCCGTGGCGGCGACGGCGGCATCGGAGCTGGAGCGGGTGGACGCCCTGGCCGGGCATCGGCGGGTCGCGTGGGCGGGCCGCGACGTCGCCTGGCGGCGCTTCGGTGCCGGCCGGCCCCTGGTGCTGATCCATGGCGGCCACGGCAGCTGGGCGCACTGGATCCGCAATGTCGAGGCGCTGGCCCGGCAACGCGAGGTCTGGGTGCCCGACCTGCCCGGCTATGGCGATTCGGACGATGCGGCGCCGGACGACGGCCTGGCGGGCGTCGTGCGGCCCCTGGCGGCCACGCTCGACCAGCTGGTGGGTCCGCGCACCGCGGTCGACGTCGTCGGCTTCTCCTTCGGTGGCCTGGTCGCCGCGCACCTGGCGACCGCGCGCGCGGGGGTCGAACGGCTGGCCCTGCTGGGGCCGGGCGGCCACGGCGGCCGGCGCCGGCCGCGCGGCGCCCTGCGGGCCTGGAAGCCGGCGGCGGAATCCGGCGATGCCGCCGCGCTGGAGGCGGTCATGCGCCACAACCTGGCCATGCACATGCTCAGCGCCGAGCCGGCGGCGATCGACCCGCTCGCGCTGGCGCTCCACACGCAGGCCTGCCTGCGCACCCGCTTCCGCAGCAAGGAGATCTCGCGCGCCGGCGGCCTGCACGACGTGCTGGCCGGCCATCGCGGCGCGCTGCTGATGCTGTGGGGCGAGCACGACGTCACCGCCGACCCGGCCGCCCTGGCGGTCGCGCACGCGGCGCGCCCGGCGCCGGGCGCCCTGGAGATCGTGGCGGATGCCGGCCACTGGGTGCAATACGAACAGGCCGCGCGGGTCAACGAGCGCCTCGCCCACTGGCTGGCGCACGACCCGGCCTGACCCATCGCGGGGCGTCCCGCGCGCCATCGCCCTCCAACCGTCAACCCCATCACCCTCCAGCGATCCCATGCACGCCACCCAGACGCTCGCGCGCCACGCCCTCCGGCTCCAGTCGCAGCCGTTGCCCGACGAGGTCCTCCATCACGCCAAGCGCGCCGTCATCGACTGGTACGCCTCGCTGTTCCCCGGCCTCGCCGCCGATCCCGTGGCGCAGCTCGAGGCCGTGCTGGCCGAGGACCTGGACCACGGGCATGCGCGGCTGGCGCGCGGCCGGCCGGCGACCGCGCGCGCGGCGGCCCTGATCAACGGCACCGCCGCGCATGCCGCCGAGATCGACGACAGCTTCCGCGATGCCATGTACCACCCCGGCGCGGCCACCATCGCGGCGGCGCTGGCGGCGGCGCAGGACGTCGATGCCGACGGAGCGCGCTTCCTGCGCGCGGTCGTGCTCGGCTACGAGGTCTCGACCCGCATCGGCGTCGTCATGGGGCGTTCCCACTATCGCTTCTGGCACAGCACCGGCACGATCGGCACCTTCGGCGCGGCGGCGGCGGCCGGGGCCTTGCTGGGGCTGGACGAGGACGCTTTCGCGCATGCGCTGGCGACGTCGGCGACCTTCGCCGCCGGGCTGCAGCAGGCCTTCCGGATGGACTCGATGTCCAAGCCGCTGCATGCCGGACGGGCGGCCGAGGCCGGACTGGTCGCGGCCCGGCTGGCGCGGGAGGGCGTGACCGGCTCGCTCGACGTGCTCGATGGCGAGGGCGGGCTCGGCCGGGCGATGAGCGACGGCCCCGACTGGTCGTCGATCGATGCGACGTTGGGGCGGGACTTCCACGTCGCGCGCCTGACATTCAAGAACCACATCGGCTGCGGCCACACCTTCGCCGCCATCGACGGCGCGCTGGTGCTCAAGGAGCGGCATGGCCTGGCGGCCGGGGACATCGCCAGCGTCCACGTGGCGACCTATCGCCCGGCGCTCGACATCGCCTGCTACACGCGCCCGACCACGCCCAACGAGGCGCGCTTCAGCCTGACCTACGTGGTGGCGACGGCGCTGGCGCATGGCAGCGTGCGGCTCGCGGCCTACGAGCCCGCGCGGCTCGACGATCCCGCCACGCGCGCGCTGATGGAGCGCGTCGTCGTCGCCGTCGACCCGGCGCTCGATGCCGCCTTCCCCGGCCAGCGCGCCGCCCGCGTCGTCATCGAGACCCGCGACGGCCGGCGCCTCGAGCATCTGCAGACCCATCGCAAGGGCGATCCGGAGGAGCCCCTGAGCGATCTCGAACTGGAAGGCAAATTCCTCGAACTGGCCGGCCCGGTGCTCGGCGCCGGCGCCGCCGGGACCTTCATGCGGCGTCTCTGGAAGCTGGACGAGGCCGGGTCGCTGCGCTGAACGGCGGTCGCGTTTCAAGGGTGGATGTTGCTTTCAGTATGCATTCACAAATGAAACAAACTAAATTCCTTGAAAACAGTTGCAACTCATGAGGCGTGAAGTTAAATTTAATACTTAAGACTTCACAACAAATTCAGGACCTGGACGGCGCGAAAAGAGATAAATCCCGGTGTCGAGAGGTCGGGGCCGCGCCTGTGCGGTGCCCTGGTTCGAACCTCGCGCCCCTCCGTTTTCTGGTTCGATGAAAAGCACCTCATGACCGCCATCAGCCCGTCCGCCACGGCGCGACCGTCCCGGCAACGCTATCTCGTCATCGGCCGCGTGGGCAGCAAGTCGCTGCATCACGCCTGGGTCGAGGATCGCCAGTGCGTCAGGACCTGGGACCTCCAGCTCAACGCCTATGGCGACAAGGCGGATCGGATCGCCGATGCCGACCTGCCCACAGTGGTCGACCAGGGCACCAAGTGGGACAGCCTGGCGCGCCACTTCCGCGCCCACCCGGAGCTGCTCGACCACTACGACTACGTCATGCTGCCCGACGACGACCTGCTCATGACGGCGTCGGACATCAACCGCATCTTCGAGATCACGGCGGCCCACGACTTCACCCTGGCGCAGCCGGCCATGACGATGGACAGCTTCGTGTCCTATCCGGTGCTGATGCAGTGTCCGGGCTTCAAGCTGCGCTATGTCAACCATCTCGAATGCATGTCGCCGTGCATCAAGACGTCGTACATGAAGAAGCTGCTGCCGATCATCGAGAAGTACGTCTGCGGCTGGGGCGCCGACCACATCTGGGCGATGCTGATGGAGGAGCCCGCGTTCAAGGCGGCGGTGCTCGACGAGGTCACGATGAAGCACACCCGGGCGTTCTACACCGGCACCCTCTACGACAGCTTCGACAAGCAGGGCGTGAACCCGTTCGACGAGGTCAAGACGGTGACGGCGCTGTTCGAGAACTTCCCCAAGCGCACGGTGGTCTACGGCGGCATCGCGAGCAGCGGACGCCGCGTCGGCAACGTCGAGACGCAACTGCGCAACAGCGCCCACCTGATCACGACGGCGCACCGGACCAAGACGCCCTTCAAGATCCTGCGCAAGGGCGTGGGCCTGCTGATGCAGGCCTTCACCGAGGCCAGTTATCGCCCGGCGCAGCTGCGGCTCAATCCGATGGGTGTGCGCACGTTCAAGAGCGTCGACGCCAAGGCGATGGATTTCGCGACCTGAGACCTGGCCTCAGGGCCACGTCCGGCGCTCCAGCTCGGGCATGGTCCGCTCCGCCGTCCCGGCGTCGCCGAGGCCGGGGTCCGGCGGACGGGCGACCCAGGCCACCGCCGCCTCCACTTCCAGCAGCGCGGGCTCCAGCCGCTCCAGCAGGCGCGCGCCGTGGTGGGTCGGGAACACGCTGCGCGTGGTGCGCTCCAGCAACGTCAGGCCCATCTGGGATTCGAGCCGCCGTACCGCCTTGCTCACGGCCGAGGGGCTCAGGCCCCGGGCGCCCGCGATCGAGCGGAACGAACCCGCCCGGGCGACGGCGGCGAAGATGACGAGATCGTCGAGGCTGACGGTCATCGCGGCGCTGCGCCTGCCTGGCGCCGGGAGGCCGTCGCCGCGGCGTGGGAAGGGCGGACGGTGGCGGCGGGAGCCACCAGGATCGATGCGGAAAGGGTCTGGGTCACGGTCGTTTCACTGGGACGGGATCGGGAGGAGGCATCGCTCGACCCACGGGTCGACATCGAGCCAACCCGCGGCGGAGCCGGGGGTCGAAGCGTCGGAGGATGACGGGCGCGCGCGTCTCGAGGGATGCGGGCGCACGTCGCGTCTCCAGGCCACGCGGGCCGCGGACGCGGCTGCGCATGGCGCGAGGCGCCTGCCGATGCGTCATCGGATCAGCGCGTGGATCGGGGAGCGGGACCGGCGCCGGGCGGATGCCGGCGGGCTCGACTCGACAGGGGAGGCCGGTGGGACGGCCCGCGCGTCATGGGGGAGTGACCGAATGGAAGAAACCGCGTGGCAGGTTCTTGCCCCGGCCTGTCGCCGGTGCAGAAGCAGAGATGAAGCCACACGATTGCATGTCGCCATATTATTTTAATTAATGGCCAAGTTTTAAGCTCCGGCGAAGTTTTTGCGGCGCCCGGGGCCTGTTTCCCGCTGCCCGCCTCGGCGCTGCCCGGTCCCGGCGGCGCCTCCCGCCGCCACGAGCCACCCCACGCCGACCCGCCGCGCGACGGCAGTAAATAATGTGTGACAGGGTGGCAATGACGATGGATCAGGCATGAGGACAGGAATGGCGACAGGACAACGGACCGCGACCGAGGGGGTGGACAGCGATTCGCGCGAGGAAATACTGCAGGCGGCGGCGGAGTTGTTCATGGAGTTCGGCTACACCGCGACATCCATCGATGCCGTGGCCCAGCGGCTCGGCGCCACCAAGGGCCGCATCTACCACCACTACCGCAGCAAGGCCGATCTGTTCTTCGACGTGCAGATCGCGGCCATGACCCGGCTCAACGAGGCGGTCGAGCCGATCGCGCGCGGCGAGGGCGGGCCGATCGCGCGCCTGGCCGCGATGGCGCTGCGGCACACGCAGATCCTGCTGACCGAGTTGCCGATGCAGAAGGTCGCGGTGCAGGGACTGGAGCGCCATCTGCTGGCCTCGTCGGATGCGCGCCAGCTGCGCGCCGTGGTCAAGATGCGCGACCACTACGAGGACCTGTTCGTGGAGGTCATCGACGAGGGCATCCGCGCCGGCGTGTTCGTCGACCTGCCGCCCAAGCTGGCGACCAAGCCCTTCTTCGGCGCCATGAACTGGGCCACCGTCTGGTACAGCCAGCGGCGCCTGCAGAGCGCCGATGCGATCGACGACATCGCGCGCTCGCTCGCCGCCTTCGCCATGCGCGGCATCCTCAAGGACGTCGGCCACGAGGAAGCCCGCCGCACCGCGCTGCTGGGCGACCAGCGATCCTGACCGGCAGGCTCGCAAGGCCCAGGCATACCCTGGGGTATGTGGAGGTCGGACGTCGATCCCGCGATTCGAGGCCATCGAAAGCCGGTAAGGGAACCGACGGTTAACCCCGTTGACGCGCGACATACCACCAAGTATGTTCATCCTCGTGCCAACACGAGGAGACATGATCGATGGCTACGCAACGCTGGAAACGCCGGCCCGAGGGATCGAACTGGGGCGACTTCGGCCCCGACGACCAGATCGGGCGCATGAATCTCCTGACGCCGCAGACGCGGCTGCGGGCCATCCGCGAGGTCGAGCACGGCGTCGCCTTCTGTCTGAGCCTGCCGCTCGACTATCCCGGCGGCAACACGCTGTTCCAGCATCGCAAGGCGCCCAGGTTCGTCTACGAGAAGCGTGGCGAGGGCTTCAACTTCAACTACCGGCTGTCGAACCTGGACGATCGCTTCTGCGACGTGGTCTCGGACGACGCGGTGCTGATGTTCCTGCAGTACTCGACGCAGTGGGATGGCTTCGGCCACGTCGGCCAGATGTTCGATGCCGATGGCGACGGGCGGCTCGAGAAGGTCTACTACAACGGCTATCGCGCGGGCATCGAGCTGATCGGCCCGGACGAGTCCGATCGCGGCTGGGGCGCGCGCTCGATCGGCATCGAGAACCTGGCCACCGCCGGCGTGCAGGGGCGCGGCGTGCTGGTCGACCTGGAGCGCCTGCATGGCCGCGAGCGCGTGCTGGTCGGCTACGACGGCCTGATGGCGGCCCTCGACGCCCAGGGCGCCCGGGTCGAGGCGGGCGACTTCCTGTGCCTCTACACCGGCTTCGCCGACCTCGTGCTGGAGATGCGCAAGAACCCCGATGGCGCGGTGCTGGCCCGCTCCTGCGCCGTGCTCGACGGCCGCGACGAACGCCTGCTGCAGTGGATCACCGACTCCGGCATCGTCGCGATCTGCGCCGACAACTTCGCGGTCGAGGCCTATCCGGCCGCGCCGGGCGCCACCGGGTCCTATCCGGGGCTGCCGCTGCACGCGCACTGCCTGTTCAAGCTGGGGCTGCACCTGGGCGAGCTGTGGCATTTCGCCGAACTGGCGCAGTGGCTGCGCGCGCATGGCAGGTCCAGCTTCCTGCTGACGGCGCCGCCGCTGCGCCTGCCCGGTGCCGTCGGCTCGCCGGCGACACCGGTCGCGACCGTCTGAGTCCCGGCCCGCGCCGGCCGCCCGTTCCCACCGACGACAACCCGGAGAGCCGAGACATGATGCGAATCCGACTGAGACTGCTGGCCGCCATCGCCGCGCTGGCCCTGCCGCTGGCGCACCCGGCGGCCTTCGCGCAGGCCGCCGAGGCCGCCTGGCCGACCAAGCCCATGACACTGGTCGTGCCCTTTCCGCCCGGCGGCGCCAGCGACGTCGTCGGGCGACTGCTGGCGCAGCGGCTGACGGAGTCGCTGGGCGTGCCGGTGGTGATCGAGAACAAGGCCGGCGCCGCCACCGCGATCGGCGCGACCCACGTCGCCCGCGCGCCGAAGGACGGCTACACGCTGCTGCTGTCCTCGGGCAGCACCTTCACGGTGACGCCCAACCTCAACGACAAGCTGCCCTACCGGCTGGAGGACTTCGAGCCGGTGGCGCCGGTCGCCACGGTGCCCTTCGCGTTCGTGGTGAAGAAGGACTTCCCGGCCGCCACGCTGCCGGAGTTCGTGGCCTACGCCAAGGCGAATCCCGGGCGCATCAACAACGCGACCAACGGCCAGGGCAGCATGGTCCATCTGCTGGGCGAACTGGTGGCCAGCGGACTGGACGTCAAGCTGACCCAGGTGCACTACAAGGGCGCGGCGCCGGCCATGATGGACATGATCGGCGGTGTGGTCGACTCCAACGTCGAAGCGCTGACCAATGTCGTGCCCAACGTCGCCGCCGGCCAGTACCGCGCGCTGGCGGTGCTGAGCGCCGAGCGCATGCCGCTGCTGCCCGACACGCCGACCTTCCGCGAGCTCGGCTATCCCTCGGTGGTCGGCGAGACCTGGTATGGCGTCTTCGCGCCGGCCGGCACGCCCGCGCCGGTGGTCCAGCGCCTGAGCACCGCGCTGCGGGCCATCACGACGTCGCCCAGCTATGTCGAGGCGATGCGCAAGGTCGGCAACGAGGCCAAGTCCGGCACGCCGGCCGAGCTGCTGCGCACGACGCGCGAGCAGAGCCGGCTGTGGGCCGGACTCATCAAGCGGCTGGACATCCGGGCCGAGTGACCGGCGGGACCCGGCGCGCGGGCAGGTAGCCTCGCGCGCTCATCGCCTCCAGGTGCTCGACGATGCATTCCTCGGAGTCGATGCAGGCGCCGAAGCCGGCCTGGCGCAGCTTGATGGTCGAGACCAGCGGCGGCACGGCGAGCGGCCGCGAGGCCGCCCAGGTCGCTTCGGCATATTGCCAGGACAGCCCGATCAGGGCGCCCAGGTCGGCCACGCGTAGACCTTCGCGCTCGGCCAGGGTCCTCCACGACGCGGCCTGCGCCGGCATGGCGTCGCGCAGCCGCTGGCGCGCCGGCGCGCCGAGCGGCATGTCGAAGTGGTCGGCCAGGCGCTTGAACAGCTCGGCCCAGACCACCACGTCGCCGTTGGCGATGTTGAAGGCTTCCCCATGCGCCCGCGGCGCGTCCCAGGCCCACTCGATGGCCTGGGCGATCAGCCGGGCATCGGTGCATTCGGTCAGCAGGTCGATGGAGCCGGGATAGACCAGCGGCAGGCCCCGCTCGCGGGCCAGCAGCGCATAGGCCGCGAGCGTCGCCACCGGGTTCATGGCGCTGCCCACCGCGACCCCGAGCACGATCTGGGGCCGGAAGATGGTCCAGTCGAAACCCGTGGCGGCGCCGCGTGCGGCCACCAGGTCCTGCTGGTCGAAGTAGAAGTTGGCGTGATCGCGGACCGCGTCGGTCTCGCGCGCGGGCACGCGCATCGCGCGACCGGTGTGGACGCCATAGGCCTTGGTGCCCTGCAGCAGGGTCACGTGCGCTAGCGGCGCCCCGGCCAGGGCATCGAGCGTGTGGCGCAGCATCGCCGTGTTGAGGTCGACATTGGCCTGCGCGCGCCAGCCTTCGAGCAGGTCGGCCTGCTCGTGCAGCGCGGCGTAGACCAGGTGCGTGACATCGGGGTGGGCGGCGAGCGCCGCGCGGGTCGCCGCCGCGTCGCGCAGGTCGACCGAGATCCAGGTCGCCTGCGGCGCGAAGTCGCTGGCGCGGCGCGCCAGCGCGATCACCGTGGCATCGGCGCGGGCGGCGAAGCGCTCCACGACCGCCCGGCCGACCACGCCCAGCGCCCCGGCCACCAGGATCGTGCGGCGCGCGCTGCTCATGGGCGCGCCGCGTCGGTGACCAGCACGACCTTGCCGCGCACCTGGCGATCCATCAGTGCCTGCAGCGCATCGGCGGCGCGTTCGAGCGGATAGCGCGCCGAGACGTGCGGCCGGAGCTCGCCGGCGGCGGCCCAGCGTCCCAGCTCCGCCAGGTTCTCCCGGTTGCGCTCGGGTTCGTTGCGCGTGAAGCCGCCCCAGAACACGCCGACCACGGCGCAGCCCTTGAGCAGCGGCAGGTTCAGCGGCAGGCTCGGGATCGCGCCGGCGGCGAATCCCACCACCAGGAAGCGGCCGTTCCAGGCCATGCCGCGCAGCGCCGGCTCGCTGTAGTCGCCGCCCACCGGGTCGTAGACCACGTCGACGCCGCGCCCCTCGGTCAGTTCCTTGATGCGGGCGCGCAGGTCCTCGCGGGCATAGTCGATCACCTCGTCGGCGCCATGCGCGCGGCAGACCGCGAGCTTGTCCGGGCTGGACGCCGCCGCGATCACGCGTGCCCCCAGCAGCTTGCCCAGCTCGACCGCCGACAGCCCGACGCCACCGGCCGCGCCCAGCACCAGCAGGGTCTCGCCGGGCTGGAGCCGCGCGCGATCCTTCAGCGCGTGGTGCGAGGTGCCATAGGTCAGCACGAAGGCCGCGGCGGATTCGAAGTCCATGCCCTCGGGCATCGGGATCGTCCGGCTCGCCTCCGCCACCACCTCCTCGGCATAGCCGCCATGGGTGGTCGCGGCGATCACGCGGTCGCCGATGCGCAACCCGGTCACGCCCTCGCCCAGTTCCTTGACCACGCCCGCGACCTCGCCGCCCGGCGAGAACGGGAAGTCGGGCTTGAACTGGTAGCGACCCTGGATGATGAGCGTGTCCGGGAAGTTGACGCCGCAGGCGCGCGTGGCGATGACGATCCGTCCGGCGCCGGGCCGGGGGGAGGGCACGTCCTCCACGCGCAGCACGGACGGCGGTCCGAACGCGCGGCACAGCACGGCCTTCATGCGACGGCCCCCAGGCCGATCGCGCCCGCGTCCGCGAGTCGTTCGATCGCCGCGTCGTCGAGCGCGAGCACCTCGCGCAGTACCTCGGCCGTGTGCTGCCCGAGCAGCGGCGGCGCGCGCTGGTAGTCGATCGGCGTGGCGGAGAAGTTCAGCGGATTGGCGACCACCGACAGGGGGCCCGACAGCGGATGCTCGACCTCGCGCACCAGGTGGCGATGCCGGATCTGCGGGTCCTCGAAGACCTGCCGGAAGTCGTTGATCGGCCCGGCCGGCACCTGGGCCTCGCGCAGCAAGGGCATCCAGTGCGCGATCGGCCGCTCGCGCAGGATCGCCGCGATCTGCGGCACCAGCTGCTCGCGCTGCTCGACGCGCTGCGGCGTCGTCAGGAAGCGCGGGTCGCTCGCCAGGTCGGGCCGCTCGAGCACGGCGCAGAGCCGGCGGTACTGCGCGTCGTTGCCCACCGCGATCATGATCGGCCCGTCCGCGCATTCGAAGTCCTGGTAGGGACAGGTCAGCTGCGAGCGGATGCCCGAGCGCTTCGGCAGCTCGCCGCCCACCAGGTAGCCCATGGCCATCGACGACACGGCCGCCACCTGGGCATCGAGCAGCGACAGGTCGATGTGCTGGCCGACGCCGGAGACGGCGTCGCGGTGGTGCAGCGCGGCCAGGATGCCGATGGTGGCGTAGAAGCCGGCGGTGGTGTCGGCGATCGGGTAGCCGGCGCGCTGCGGTCCGGCGCCGGGCTGGCCGTCGGGCACGCCGGTCAGGCTCATCACCCCGCTCATCGACTGGAAGATCAGGTCGTAGCCGGGCAGGTGGCTGTAGGGACCGGTCTGGCCGAAGCCCGTGATCGAGCAATACACCAGCTTCGGATTCAGGTGCACGAGCGACTTGTGGTCGAGCCCGTAGCGCGCCAGGTCGCCGCTCTTGAAGTTCTCGACCAGCACGTCCGAGGCGGCGGCCAGCCGGCGGATCAGGGCCTGTCCGCCGGGCGTCGCCATGTCGATGGCGACCGAGCGCTTGCCGCGATTGAGCGCCAGGAAGGTGGAGCGCTCGCCGGTCTCGCGCCCCTCGCGGTCCTTCAGCGGCACGCCCTGCTGGCGCACGTCGTCGCCGCCGCCGGGGCGCTCGACCTTGATGACGTCGGCGCCGAGATCGGCCAGCATCTGCGTGCTCCAGGGACCCGACAGGACGCGGCTGAGGTCCAGCACGCGGATCTTCGACAGCAATGCGCTCATGGCAACCTTCGAGGAGGGAGGGAGGAGGGAGGAAGGATCGGGACGGGCCCGCCGGGCGCCCGGCGGTTCAGCGCCCGCGCCAGACCGGCGGACGCTTCTCGGCGAACGCGGCCGAACCCTCGCGCGCATCGTCGGAGCCGAAGATGTGCTCGGTCAGCGCCGCCTGGCGCGCCCACATCTCCTCGATCGGCCAGTCGCGCGACTCCTGCACCACGCGCTTGCTGGCCGCGACCGACAGCGGCCCGTTGGCGGCGATGACCCGGGCCAGCCGATGCGCCTCCTCGACCGCCTGGCCGGGCGCGGCGAGCCGGTTCACCAGGCCGAGGGCATGGGCGCGCGTCGCCGGGAACATCTCGCCGGTCAGGGCCAGTTCGAGCGCGACTCGATGCGGCAGCTGGCGCGGCAATCGCAGCAGGCCGCCCGCCGTCGCGGCCAGGCCGCGCTTGACCTCCGGGATGCCGAACTGCGCGTCCTCGGCGGCCACGATGAGGTCGCAGGCCAGGACCAGCTCGAAGCCGCCCGCCAGCGCATAGCCCTCGACCGCCGCGATCAGCGTCTTGCGCGGTGGCTTCGTCGTCAGGCCGCCGAAGCCTCGGCCCTCGATGCTCGGCCGCTCACCACGCAGGAAGCCCTTGAGGTCCATGCCGGCGCAGAAATGGCCGCCCGCGCCGGTCAGGATGCCGACGCGCAGTTCGTCGTCGTCGTCCAGGCGGTCGAGCGCCGCCGCGATCGCCCGGGCGGCCGCGAGCGTCATCGCATTGCGGGCCCGGGGCCGGTCGATGGTGATGGTCAGCACGCCCTCGCGGACGCTGGTGAGGATCTCCTCGGTCATGGGACTGGTCCTATCCACGGCATGAACATACCGGTAAGTATCGTGCGACATGGCGCAAGGGCACCAGTGATTTCCCTGCATTCAATGGGTAGGGAAAGCGCTATGCCAATCTTCTTCGGCTTTCGTTGACCCAAAAACATACCTGATGGTATGTTCGTATCCGGCGCCTCGATGGCGTTCGCAAGGAGACACCATTGAAGGCCCTGTCCCGCTTTCTCGCGATCCTGCTCATGGCGTGCGTGCTGCCAGCCACGACCTGGGCGCAGGCCCCGAGCCAGGCGCCGATCAAGGTCGGCGTGATCCTGCCGCTGTCGGGTGGCGCCGGGCCGCAGGGTCAGCGCGTGAGCCAGGCCGTGCAGGTGATGGCGGCGCTGATCAACGAGGGCGGCGGCGTGCTGGGCCGGCCGCTCGAACTGCTGCTGCGCGACGACGAGTCGACCCCGGCGGTGGGCGTGTCGCGCGCCAACGACCTGATCGCGCAGGGCGTCTCGGTGATCCTGGAGGGCTGGAGCAGCCCGGTCGCGCTGGCGATGCAGCCGGTCATCGCGCGCGCCGGCGTGCTCGACATCACGCTCTTCGCCAGCGCCGACGCCGTGCTCTCCGGCGAGGGCAATCCGCTGGCGATCCGGCTGAATGCCTCCAACGCCCAGGGTGGCGCGGCGGTCGCGCGTGTCATCGCCGAGACCCTGAAGGCCCGCCGCATCGCCTTCCTGACCGAGAACGATGCCTACGGGGTCGGCACCCAGTCGGCCATCGAGGCCGAACTCCAGCGGCTCGGCCACGCCTACGAACGCGTCGCCGAGGAGAAGTTTCCCTTCGCCCAGGCCGATTTCCGGATCGCGCTGACCAACGTGCGCGCCGCCCATCCCGATGTCACGGTGGCCATCAACGCCAACGAGGGCCTGGGCATGCCGGCCATCCTGCGCCAGTTCCGCCAGGGCCGGGTGCCCGGCGAGCTGCTGGCCGCGCTCGGCACGGTGGCGCCGAGCGTGATCGCGGTCGCCGGCGAGGCGGCCAATGGTGTCTCCGGGGTCGACATCTACTTCCCCGATGTCGAGCCCTTCGCCTCGGAGCCGGCGAACCGGCGTTTCGTCGAGCGCACGCGCGCCATGTTCAGGACCACGCCCGACAAGTTCATGGCGGTCGGCGCGGCCGCCCTGCAGATCTGGGCCCTGGCCGCCAACGAAGGCCGGACGCTGGAGCGCGAGGCGGTGGCCCGCCGCATCCGCGGCGGCGCGTTCAAGGGCACGGTGTTCGGCGACATCGCCTTCGCGCCGAACGGGCAGCTCGACCTGAAGGCCCATCCGTTCCAGGTCGCCGACGGCCGCATCGTCGTGCGCAGGTAGCAGGGCCCGCGTCCCCCTCGGCGCGGCGTCGACAAGCAACAGGAGACAAGCAGCATGAACCAGCATCGAAGAACCCTCGTCGCGGCCGGCCTCGGGCTCGGCATCGGCCTGTGCGGCCTGGTGCGCGCCCAGGCGCCGGCCCAGGCGACCGTCAAGGTCGGCACCATCTTCCCGCTCTCCGGCGGCGCCGGGCCGCAGGGCCAGCACGTGACGCAGGCGATCCAGGCCATGGCGTCGGTGATCAACGACGCCGGCGGCGTGATGGGGCGCCGCATCGAGCTGCTCTCGCGCGACGACGAGTCGACCCCGGCCATCGGCGTCTCGCGCGCCACCGAACTCGTGAGCGCGGGCGTCTCGGTGATCATCGAAGGCTGGAACAGCCCGGTCACGCTGGCCATGCAGCCGGTGATCGCGCGCGCCGGCGTGCTCGACCTGACCGCCATCTCCAAGGCCGACCCCATCCTCTCGGGCGATGCCAATCCGCTGGCGGCGCGCCTCAACAGCTCCAACTCCCAGGACGGCGCGGTCATCGCCAACTACATCGCCACCGTGGCCAAGGCCCGGCGCGTGGCCTTCCTGACCGAGAACGATGCCTATGGCAACGGCGCGCAGGAGTCGATCGAGGGCGAGCTGAAGAAGCTCGGCCACGCCTACGAGAAGGTGGCGGAGGAGAAATTCCCGTTCACCCAGGCCGACTTCCGGGTCGCGCTGACCAACGTGCGCGCCGCCAACCCGGACGTGACGATCGCCATCAACGCCAACGAGGGCCTGGGCATGCCCGCGATCATCCGCCAGGCCCGGCAGTCGCGCCTGCCCGGCACGCTGGTGGCGGCGGTCGGCACAGTCGCGCCGAGCGTGCTGGATGTCGCCGGCGAGGCCGCCAACGGCCTGGTCGGCGCCGACATCTACTTCCCGAATGTCGAGCCCTTCGCCTCCAACGCGGCGAACCAGCGTTTCGTGGCCCGCACGCAGGAACTGTTCAAGTACACCCCCGACAAGTTCATGGCGCTGGGCGCGACCGCCCTGCAGGTGTGGGCGCTGGCGGCCAACGAACTGCGCACGCTGGAGCGCGAGCCGATCGCCCGGCGCATCCGCGGCGGCGCCTTCAAGGACACGGTGATGGGCGACATCACCTTCGCAGCCAACGGCCAGCTGCTCTCCCGGCACTATCTGTTCACCGTGCAGGATCGCAAGATCGCGGTCACGCGCTGAGGGGCCGGCATGGACACCGCGACGATCTCCTCCACGGCCGCCGGCCCGGCCCGCGCCGGGGCGATGGCGGCGCCGGCCCGCATCGGCGCCCCGCCCGCGCTGCGCGTGGAAGGCCTGGGCGTGCGCTATGGCGCACTGGTCGCGCTCGAGGGCGTCACCTGGGAAGTGCGTGCCGGCGAGCTGCTGGGCATCATCGGCCCGAACGGCGCCGGCAAGAGCTCCTGCTACGACGCCGTCACCGCCATGGTGCGGCGCTCCGGCCGCGTGCACCTGGGCGAGCGCGACGTGACCGGGGTGCCGCCCCATGGACTGGCGGCGCTCGGACTCAAGCGCGCCTTCCAGCAGAACGCCTTCTTCGACGACCTCAGCGTGCTCGACAACTTCGTCGCGGTGCTCGGCGAGCACGCCTATGCCGGACTCCTGGCCAGCGCGCTCAATCCGTTCTCGGCGGCGCGCCGGCGTGCGCTCGCGCGCGAGCTGGCGGCGGTCCAGCTGGCGCGCTTCGGCATCCCGGCGTCCTACCACGCGCAGAGCCCGAAGGAGATCCCCTATGGCGTCCAGCGCATGCTGTCGATCGCCCTGGCCTATGGGCGCGGGGCCGATGTGCTGCTGCTCGACGAACCCGCCGCCGGCCTGGGTGGCGAGGACATGGACGCGCTGGTGCGATTGCTGGCCGCACTCAAGCGCGAGGGCGTCGCGCTGGTCGTCATCGAGCACCACATGGAACTCATCATGGCCGTGGCCGACCGCATCTGCGTGCTCGACCTCGGCCGCCAGCTGGCCTATGGCGCGCCGGCGGAGATCCAGCGCGATCCCCGGGTGCGCGAAGCCTACCTGGGGAAGCCGCAATGACCGCCGACGGGCTGCGCACCGACGCCGTGCTGCGGGTGCGCGACCTGCGGGTGGCGTATGCCGGCAACCAGGCCGTCGCCGTCGATGCGCTGGACGTGGCGCCAGGGGAGATCGTCGGCGTCATCGGCGCCAACGGCGCGGGCAAGTCGACGCTCGTCAACGCGCTGGCGGGCTGGTCGCGCGGCGCGCCGCGCGTGGCCGGCGACATCGCGCTCGACGGCCGGCGCATCGACGACCGGCCGACGCACGAGCGCGTGCGCGCCGGACTGCTGCTGGTGCCCGAGGGCCGGCTGGTGTTCTCGCGCATGACGGTGGAGGACAACCTCTCGACCGCCTTCGCCCCGCTGGCGGCGCCCGGGCGGCGCGTCTATGCGCGCGAGGAGATCTACCAGCTGTTCCCGCGCCTGCGCGAGCGCAGCGGCCACCTCGGCGCCCAGCTCTCGGGTGGCGAGCGCCAGATGCTGGGCATCGGCCGCGCGCTCATGCTGGGGCCGAAGCTGCTGCTGCTCGACGAACCCTCGATTGGCCTGGCGCCGATGCTGGTGTCGCAGGTGCTGCAGACCATGCGCGCGCTGGCGCGCTCGGGTCTGTCGATCCTGCTGGTCGAGCAGAACGTGCGCGCGGCGATGGAGGTGGTCGACCGCCTGCTGGTGCTCGAACGCGGGCGCGTGACGCTCGAGGGACCGGCCGGCGCGCTGCGCGACGACCCGCGCATCGCGCGCGCCTACCTGGGAGCGCATGCCGCATGAACCTCGCGCAACAACTCGTCAACGGCATCGTGCTCGGCCATGCCTACGCGCTGGTGGCCATCGGCTGGACCGTGCTGCTGGGCGTGGCCCGGCTGGTGAACTTCGGCCACGGCCAGCTCTACATGCTCGGCGCCTTCGTCACCTGGTGGGCCGTGACGCGGGCCGGCGTGCCCTACGGCCTGGCCTTGCCACTGGCGATGGCGGTCGGCGCCGCCTTCGGCCTGTTGATGCAGCGCATCATGCTGCGCGCCACCTTCGAGCAGAACCTGGTGTCGATCATGATCATGACGCTCGGCTTCGGCTATGTGCTCCATGGCGCGGCGGCGCTGGTGTTCGGCTCGACCGGGCAGATCCTGGAGACCGCGCTGTCCACGCGCGACATCGACCTCGGCCCGCTGTGGCTGACCTGGCAGGACGCGGCGATCGTCGTGGCGACGGTGGCGGTGTTCCTGGCGCTGGGCTGGACGCTCGAGCGCACGCGCGTCGGCCGCCTGGTGCGCATGGTGGCCGAGGATCCGCAGCTCGCGCAGCTCGCGGGCATCGACGTGCGGCGGGTGTACTACGGCGTCTTCGCCTTCGAGGGCGCGGCCGTGGCTTTCGCCGCCGGCATGGTCGCGCCGCGCACGCCGATCCTCACCTCGATGGGCTTCGAGGAGGTCATCATGACCTTCGTCGTGGTGGTGGTGGGCGGCATCGGCAGCGTCAGGGGCAGCTACTTCGCCGGTGTCGGGCTGGGCATCTTCACGGCATTGTTCGGCGCGCTGGTCTCGCCGGCCTACACCACGGCGGCGGCCTTCCTCATGCTGATCGCGCTGCTGGTGCTGCGCCCCGGCGGCCTGAGCACCGGCGCGGCCGGGGGAGCGCACTGATGGCGCGCCCGTCCGTGCGCCGCGCCGCGCTGCCCCTGGTGGGCGTCGCGGTCTGGTTCGCCCCCGCGCTGGCCGGCGGCGGCGCCTCGGTCTACAGCGCGGCCGTGCTGATCGCGATCCTGGCCGTGATGGCCTACGGGCTCGACGTCATCGTCTCCGACCTGGGCGAGGTGAGCCTGGGCCACACGGTGTTCTTCGCCGCCGGCGCCTATGCCACCGCGCTGCTGTCGACACGCGCCGGCTGGAGCTCGTGGGCGACCCTGGGGGCGTCGATCGCGGTCGCGCTGCTGTTCGCGCTGGTGATCGGCCTGGTCACGCTGCGCCTGCGCGAGTTCGTGTTCTCGCTCGTCACCTACGCGGTGGCGGTGGTGGCGATGTCGCTGGCGGCGAACTGGTCGTTCCTGGGCGGCTCCGACGGCGTGCGCGGCCTGCCGATGCTGGACCTGTCGTTCGCCGGCCTGACGCTCACGGCGCGCAGCGATCGCGAGCTCTGGCCCTATGCCTTCGTGCTGCTGGTGGTCGCCATCTACCTGGTCGACCGCTTCCGCAACTCGCGACTGGGCGCCGCGGCGATCATGACGCACCTCAACCCGCGCCTGGCCACCATCGGCGGCATCGATCCGGCGCGCGTGCGGCTCGAGGTGTTCCTGTTCTCCGCTCCGATCACCGCCACCGCCGGCTGGCTCTACGCCTACCAGCGCGCCTACGTCAGCGCCGACATCCTGGAGAACTACTTCCTCATCCTGATGCTGACGGCGGTGATCCTGGTCGGGCGCCGGCAACTGCTCGGGCCGCTGCTGGCGACCGCGCTGGTGCTGGTGCAGGAGAAGTTCTTCTCGCTCGGCGGCTATGTCGACAAGATCATCCTCGGCAGCGTGCTGGTGCTGGTCCTCGCCTTCTTCCCGCAGGGCCTCATGGGGCTCGTGCGTCCGCTCGCGCGCCTGGCGCGCGGGACGGCGCGGCGCGCGGGCGCCGCCCAACCACCCGCAACGACATTGATGGAGAAAACCAAGTGACCGTACTCTGGCAACCGACCCTCGACGAATCCGCCGCCCGCTGGCAGGCCCTGGCCGAGCGCCTCGGCCGCGAACGCTTCGCGCCCCTGGCCCCGGAGCTCGACCGCGACCAGCGCTATCCCTGGGAGACCATCGAGGCGCTGGTCGAGCATCGCTTCGTCGGCCTGTTCCTGCCGCGCCAGTGGGGCGGCGAGGGCGCCAGCCTGGTCGCCACGGTGGCGGCGGTGGAGACGCTGGGCACGCACTGCGCCTCGACCGCGGCGATCATGTGCGCCTACCAGCTCGGCGCCTTCCCGATCCTGCTGGCCGGCACCGATGCCCAGAAGGACTTCTACCTGCGCGAGATGACGCAGGGCCGGGCCACCAGCTTCGCGCTGTCCGAGCGCATCGCCGGCTCGGACGCGGCGGCGATCGAGGCGACGGCGGTGCGCGAGGGCGACGGCTGGCGCCTGCGCGGCGAGAAGTACTGGATCGGCAACGGCGGCGCCTCGCGCTACTACGTGGTCTTCGCCAAGACCGATCCGGCGCAGGCCGGCCGCGGCATCTCGGCCTTCATGGTCGACAAGGAGCAGCCG
Organism: Variovorax sp. PEI5; assembly: GCF_056679935.1. Taxonomy (NCBI): domain Bacteria; kingdom Pseudomonadati; phylum Pseudomonadota; class Betaproteobacteria; order Burkholderiales; family Comamonadaceae; genus Variovorax; species Variovorax sp. PEI5. The sequence continues at coordinate 321,699 of NZ_JBWXPH010000003.1, read as the reverse complement.
GGCGCGGTGGTGGACGAGCTGTCGGACAAGATGGGCATCCGCGGCACGCAGACCTCCAACCTGAAGGTCGACCTGGTGGTGCCCGACAGCGCGCGCATCGGCGAGCTGCATCGCGCGCTGCGACTGGCGCTGCAGACGCTCAACGTCGGCCGCATCATGGTCTCGGCCCAGTCGATGGGGCTGGCCATCGCGGCCTATCGCGAGGCCGCCCGCCGCGCCGTCGAGCGGCGCACCTTCGGCCAGCCGATCGGCGAGAACCAGGGCATCGGCTTCATGCTGGCCGACATGGCGACCCGGATCTCGGCGGCCCGCATGATGCTCTACGAGGCCGCGCGCGCCTACGACCGGGGCGACGACGTCTCCAACCTCGGCGCCATGGCCAAGCTCTTCACGTCGGAGGTGGCGCACCAGGCGGCGGACGACGCGGTGCAGATCTGGGGCGGGCTCGGCTACTGCAAGCCGACCGTCGTCGAGCGCCTCTACCGCGACCAGCGCATCCTGGAGATCTACGAGGGCTCCTCCGAGATCCAGCGGCTGGTGCTGTCGCGCGCCATCCGCAAGGAGGCGGAGACACCGGCGGCATGAGGCCGGACGCGGGCCCGGACACGGAGGGCGACGACGGTGGCCGGCCCCACGAAGCGGGCGCCCTCGTCCGGGGCCGGGGCCGGGTCCACGCCCGGCGACGCCTCGCGCGAGGAGATCCTGCGGGCGGCGGCCGAGCTGTTCATGGCAGCGGGCTATGCCGCCACCTCGATCGATGCCGTGGCCCGGCGCCTGGGTGCGACCAAGGGCCGCATCTACCACCACTACCGCAGCAAGTCCGACCTCTACCTCGAGGTCCAGCTGGCGGCGATGCGCCGCCTGGACGATGCCGTCGGGGCGATCGCGCGCGGACCGGGCCGGCCCGAGGAACGGCTCGCGGCCATGGCGTTGCGCCACGTCCGCATCCTGCTGACCGAGCTGCCGATGCAGAAGGTCGCGGTGCAGGGGCTCGGCCGGCGCCTGGCGGACACGCCATCGTCCGCCCGGCGACTGCGTCTGGTGCTGCGCATGCGCGACGATTACGAGCGGCTGTTCGGCGAGGTGATCGACCAGGGCGTGCGCTCGGGCGCGTTCGTCGACCTGCCGCCCCGGCTCGCCACCAAACCCTTCTTCGGGGCGCTGAACTGGACCACCGTCTGGTATGGCCAGCGGCGCCTGCAGCGCCCCGAGGCCGTCGACTACATCGCCCACGCGCTCGCGGACTTCGCGATGCGCGGCATTCTGAAGGACATCCAGCATGAACCAGCCAGCCAGCCAACCCTTCTCCGAGACCCACTGGGATGAGGCCGAGACCTGGTCGCGCGACCGGATCGAGCAGTTCCAGCTCGATGCCCTGCGCCGCCAGCTGCGGCGCGTCGGCGAGACCAGCAACCACTACCGGCGGGTGTTCGCCGAGGCCGGCTTCGAGCCCGGCGACCTGCGCAGCCTGGCCGACCTGCGGCGCCTGCCGTTCACGCGCAAGGCCGACTATGTGAAGGGGCTGGCGGCCGAGCCGCCCTTCGGCAGCCTGGCGGCGGTGCGGCCGGGCGAGGCGGTGCGGGTGCATTTCTCCTCCGGCACCACGGCGCGGCCGGCGCCGGTGCTGTGGACCGAGGCCGACATCGCCCGCTGGGCCGACCTCTATGCCCGCTACCTGTACGCGCAGGGCCTGCGGCGCGGCGACGTCTTCCAGTGCATGTTCAACTACGCCTGGTTCGTCGGCGGATTGGGCGCCACGCTGGCGGCGCAGCGCCTGGGCGCATTGGTGATCCCGGCCTCGTCGGGCGACACCCAGCGGCAGATCGAGACCATCTTCGAATATGGCAGCCGCTGCGTGATCGGCACGCCGTCGTTCATGGCGCACATGGCCGAGGCGGCCGAGAAGATGGGCCGTGACCTGAGCGCCTCGACGGTGCGGATGGTGTGCGTCGGCGGCGAGCCCGGCGCCAGCATCCCCGGCACGCGCGAGCGCATCGAGCGCCAGTGGGGCGCGCGGATGTTCGACTGCTACGGCGCGCTGGAATGCCAGCCGATCGGCTGGGACACCGCCGCGCAGCTCGGCCCGACCCTGGCGGAGGACTTCATCTACGTCGAGATCGTGGATCCCGACAGCGGCGAGCCCGTGGCCGACGGCGAGCGCGGCGTGCTGGTGCTGACGCACCTGGACAAGCAGGCCTGCCCGCTGGTGCGCTGGTGGACCGGCGACATGGTCGTGCGCGACAGCCGACCGGCGCCGGACGGCCGCACGCACGCGCGGCTGTCGGGCGGCGTGCTCGGCCGCGCCGACGACATGCTGATCGTGCGCGGCGTCAATCTCTTTCCCTCGGCGGTGGAGGACGTGGTGCGCGCCTTCCCGGGCCTGTCCAACGAATACCTGATCGTGCTGGACGACAGCGTCAAGGACCCGCTGACGGGCTTCCTCACCGGCGTGCGGCTGCGGGTCGAGCGCGAGGGCGATGCCGGGCCCGACCTCGCCGAGCGGTTGTCGCACCGGCTGCGCGAGAAGCTGCAGGTCCGCTTCCACGTCGAGGTGGTCGAGGCCGGCACGCTGCCGCGCACGGTGCACAAGGCCACGCGGGTGCTGCGTGCCTGAGGCCGCCGGCGGTCCGCCGCGCACGCTCGCGGGCAAGCGCGTCGTCGACCTGTCGCAGTTCATCGCCGGTCCGACGGCGGCGCAGTACCTGGCCGACTATGGCGCCGAGGTGACCAAGATCGAGTCGCCGCAGGGCGACCGGGCCCGCACGCTGCCGGGCAACGCCTTCGGCAGCTACTACGCGCGCAGCTTCAACACCGGCAAGTCCAGCCGCGTGCTGGACCTGCACGCACCGGGCGACCGGGCGGCGCTGGACGCGCTGCTGACCGATGCCCACGCGCTGGTGTGCAACCTGGCGCCGGCCTCGCTCGCCGGCCTCGGCCTGGACGCGGCGACCCTGCGCACGCGCTTCCCGCACCTGGTCGTCACGTTGATCTCGGGTCATGGCCAGCAGGATCCGCGGCCCTGCATGGACACCATCGCGCAATGCGAGTCGGGTTTCGCGCGGCTCAATGCCGACGAGGATGGCACGCCCCGGCTGTCCTCGGGCTGGCCGGTGGACATGTTCTGTGGCCTGCATGCCGGCTTCGCCACCGCGATGGCCTTGCTGGCGCCGGGCGGGCGCGGCTGCGTGGTCGATCTGTCGATGATGGAGGTCGCGATGGCGACCATGATCGGCCCGGCCGTGCTGACCCTGGCCGAGGGCGGCGAGCTGGCGCCGCCGCGCGGCAACCGCGACCGCGCCTCGGCGCCGTCGAGCATCTATCGCTGCGCCGACGGCCATGTCTACATCCTGGGCGGCCTGGATGCCTACTGGGAGCGGCTGCGGCCCCTGGTCGGTGGCGAGACCGCGCCCATCGACGAACGCATCGCGCGCGCCGCGCACTTCGACGCCGTGGTCGAGGCCTGGACCGTCGCGCAGCCGAAGGCGGCGGTGCTCGCGCGCATGCGCTCGCTGCAGATCCCGGCCGGCCATGTCGACGACCCCGCCACCGCCATCGAGCGGGTGCGCGCGGCCCGGCCCGGGGCGGTCTCGCGGCGCCTGCCCTCGGGCGAGCACGTCCCGGCCTTCCCGCTGCTGTTCGACGGCAGGCGGCCCGTGCGCGACGCGAGCCCCGCCATCGGCGATGCGCGGCGCCCGGACTGAGCGCGGCGTCATAGACGACCACCCCCCGACCACCCCACCGACCCCCCCACCGACCCAGCCCCCGAGGTCCCTCCCGATGAACAGTCCCTTCCGTCCCGACATCGATCCCGGCGCCAGCGTCGCCGCCACCGGCGCCGCGCCGGCCTCCGCCGCCCGGGCCATCCACGTGCTGGCGCCCGATGTCCACGCCGGCCGCAGCGCCTTCGTCAGCGGCGCCGGCTCGGGCATCGGCCGGGGCATCGCATTGCGCCTGCTGGCGCTCGGCATGGATGTCTTCGGGACCGGGCGGCGCGCCGAGGCGCTGCAGGAGACCGCCGCCCTGGCGGACCCGCTGGCCGGCACGTTCCGCTTCGAGACCTGCAACGTGCGCGACACGCCGGCCATCGAGGCGCTGGTGCGCCGGGCGGGCGAGGCGCATGGCATCGACCTGCTGGTGAACAACGCCGGCGGCCAGTTCTTCTCGCCCGCGACGCTCATCAACCGCAAGGGCTGGGACGCGGTGATCGACGTCAACCTGTCGGCCGTCTTCACCGTCACCCGGGCCGCCCATCCCTACCTGAAGGCGCGCCAGGGCACGGTGGTCAACATCTCGTTGTCCGGCGTCGATCGCGGCTCGATGGGGATCGCCCACTCGATCGCCGCGCGCGCCGGCGTGCTCGGCCTGACGCGCACGCTGGCGCTGGAATGGGCCCGGGACCGGATCGCGCTCAACTGCATCGGCCCCGGCGCCGTGCTGACCGAAGGCCTGTCCGGCGAGGCCGCCAAGCCGATGCTCGACCGGCTGGTCGAGGCGACGCCGATGGGGCGGGCCACCAGCGTCGAGGAGGTGGCCGAGCTGGTCGCCTTCCTGGCCACGCCGGCGGCGCACCTGATGTCGGGGCAGCTGATCCAGATCGACGGCGCGGCCCACCTCGGGTCCGGCCTGCACATGCTGGCGGGCTGAGCCCCTCGCTCATTCGGCCTTGATGCCCTTCTCCCGGATCAGGTCGCCCCAGAGCCGGTATTCGGAGCGCGTCTCGGCGCGCAGCGCGGCCGGGTCGTCCTGGCCCAGGGGCACCAGCGCCAGGGCCTTGAGTCTGGCGTTGAAGGCGGGCTCGGCCAGGATCTCGGCGGTGGCGCCGTTGAGCACCCGGACCGCCGCGTCGGGCACCCCCGCGCCGGTGAACAGCCGATACCAGCCGCGGCCGAAGCGCTGGCCCGGCGCGAACATCGGCGGCACGTCCGGCATGCCCGGCCAGGGCTGGTCGTCGGCCACGCCCAGGGCCCGCAGCCGGCCGTCCCGGATGTAGGGCAGCGAGGTCGCCATGGCGTCGAGCATGGTCTGGACCCGGCCGGAGACCAGGTCGACCAGGGCCGGCGAGGTGCCCTTGTAGGGCACGGTCACCATCCGCACGCCATGCGCCTCCTGGAACTGGGTGCCGATCAGGTGCGTGATGCCGCCCTGGCTGGGCGTGGCGTAGTTGACCTCGCCCGGATGGGCCTTCATGTGGGCGACCAGTTCGGGCAACGTCCTCTGCGGCAGCTTCTGCGGCGTCACCAGCACGAACACGATGCCGGTGAGCGAGGCCACGGGCCGGAGTTCGGCCAGCACGTCGACCGGGCTGGCGTTCTGCAGCTGCGGCGAGATCAGCAGGGTGTTGGTGACCAGCAGCAGCGTGTGGCCGTCGGCGGGCGCCTTGGCCACCTGCGCGGCCGCCAGCAGCGTGCCGGCGCCGGGCTTGTTCTCGATGATCACCGGCTGGCCGAGCCGCTCCTGCAGCTTCTGGCCGAAGTCGCGCGCCAGCATGTCGGCGCCGCCGCCCGGCGGATAGGCGACCACGATGCGCAGCGGCCTGGTCGGGAAATCCTGCGCGGCGGCGCCGAGCGCGAACCCCCCCAGCGCCAGGGCGCAGAGCAGGCGGCGGCGGGCGAGCGGCAGGCGGAGGACGGCGCGCGGGACGGATCGCATGGAGTGGCCTTTCAGGGAAGGAGGCGGGCAGGGGTGGAGCGCTGGTCGGATGCCGGGGCGGAGCGCCCGATCTCCCGCGCGTCGATCCGGCGCTGGCGCCGCTGCCATTGGGCGAGGGTCCAGAAGCAGGTGTCCATGGAACGGAACAGCGCCACGTGCGGCGCCGCCGCCGCCTCGGCATAGCCGGGGCCGCCCATCCACTGCGTGAGCCAGACGTCGCAGGCGATCTTTCCGCAGCGCCCGGCCGCCTCGTCGAGCGTGGCGATGCGCGGCGTGGCGGCGTCGTAGGCCTGGATCTGCGGCATGACGACGGTGTCGAAGGCGTCGTCCGCCATCACGGCGCCGACGCAGGCGGTGAACAGGGACGGATCGCTGACGACCTGGGCCGTGGTGTCGTAGGGATTGAGTGGATAGCCGAAGGCCGGGATCGCCTCGGCCAGCAGGCGTCCGGTCGCCGGATCGACCGCCTGCGGCAGCGCGACATCGTGCGCGCCCGCCGCGTCGGCGGCGATGATGCAGGCGCCGCCGGAGGTGCTGAGCACGGCCGCGCCGCGCCCGCCGGCGCGGGGCGCCTTGGCGAAGAAGGCGGCGACCTCCATCACGCGGTCGAACTGCTCGACCTCGATGGCGCCGCAGCGCTCGAACAGCGCGCGCCAGTCGTCGTGCGAACCGGCGACGGAGGCGGTGTGGCGCCAGGCGGCCAGCGCGCCGCGCGGCGTGCGGCCGAGCTTGTGCACCACCAGTGGCTTGCCGGCCGCCAGCGCCGCCAGCGCCGCCGCCTCGACCCGCGCCGGATGCTCGTGGCCCTCGAGCACGCAGACGATCGCATGGCAGGCCGGCTCGCCGGCCAAGTAGCTCACGCAGTCGGCGACGTCGACATCGACCATGTTGCCGCAGGCCAGCGCGTGGCTGACCGGCGTGCCCACGCTGGCGCCCTGCGCGATGGCCATGGCCAGGGCGCCGGACTGGCTGGCGATGCCGATGGCGCCCGGGCCCGGCCGGCAGGACGGGAAGGCCGAGAACGACAGGTGGACGTCCGCCACGTAGTTGGCGAAGCCGATGCAGTTGGGGCCCAGCAATCGGGTCGACGTGCCGCGCACCAGCGCGGCCAGCGCGCGCTGCTGGTCGAGTCGTTCGTCCAGGTCGGTCTCGGCATAGCCGGAGGCGAACACCAGCACGCCCGGCACCCGCGCCGCCACGCATTGCGCCACCAGCGGCTCGACCTTCTCGCGCGGCACCGCGATCACCGCGCAGTCCGGCACCTCGGGCAGCGCGGCCACCTCCGGGTGGCAGGGGTCGTCGCCCAGCCGCCCGTACTGCGGATTGACGAGGTGGACCGGGCCGGCGAAATGCGCCCGCAGGTTCCTCAGCGTGCGCTCGCCGAACGAGCCCGGCCGGCCGGAGGCGCCGATGATGGCCACGCTGCACGGCGCCAGCAGGGGGTGCAATTGGGCGTGGGAATACACGGTGTCGCGCGAGGACTGCATGGTGGCTGGTCTCCTGGGAGGGAACGGGCGCCCGCGCCGGCGGGCAGCGCGCGATGCCGCGCGGCGCTCGGCGGGGCGCTCAGTGGGTCGCGGTGCGCACGAAGTCCGCGAGCGGCTGGCCGGAGGCGATCACCGCCTGGCCGATCACGCCATGCCAGTGGTCCTCCGAGCCATGGGCCAGGCGCCATTCGTGCAGGCGCCGGGTGTGCAGCTGGAGGTCGTATTCCTGCGTCACGCCGATGGCGCCATGCACCGCGTGCGCGATGCCGGCGCAGGCGGACACGGCATCGCTGGCGCGCGCCTTGGCGAGGGCGGCGGCCATCGGCGCGGGCATCGCGCCGCCGCCCTGGAAGGCCGCCTCGGCCGCCACGCGGGAGGCCGCCACCAGCTCGGCCATCACCGCCAGCTGGTGCTGGATGGCCTGGAACCTGCCGATCGGCTTGCCGAACTGCACGCGGTCGTTGCCGTACTGCAGCGTGATCTCGAAGGTCCGCGCCAGCGCGCCGGCCAGCAGGGCGGCATAGAGGGCGGCTGCGAAGACGCGCACGCCCCCGCCAGGGTCGCCGGCGCCGGCGCCGCCGCCGGCGAGCGCGAACCGGCGCGGCGCGGCGTCGGCGCCGAACTCCAGCGACGCCACCAGGCTGCGCCCGACGCCCGCCCGGTGCCGCCTGGCCCCGGCGCAGTCGAACAGCAGCACCTGGGCATCACCGGCATCGGCGACGACGTGGTCGGCGATGGCGCCGAACGGGACGTTGGGGCAGCGCCAGCCGCCGCCCTCGAGCGCTCGCGCGGCGGGCGCCAGCGTCACCATGCCGCCGGGCACCGCATCGGCCGGCAGCAGGGCGCGGGCGACCAGGGTCTCGCCGATCGGCAACGGCATCGCATGGCGACCCAGCGCGTGCAGGATCGGGAACAGGTCGGCCAGGCCCAGGGCCGCGCCGCCCGCCGTCTCCGGCGCCAGCAGTTCCAGGAAGCCGGCCTCCGCGATGGCGTCCCAGAGCGGCGCCGGACTGCCGCCCGCCTCGATGGCGCGCACCAGGGCCGGCGTGCAGTGGTCGCGCAGGATGTCTTCGAATGCTTCGGTGAACATGGGGTCGGTCTCTCGGTCGTTCAGCGCAGGCCGAGACCGCGCGCGATCATGCCGCGCAGGATCTCGCGCGTGCCCCCGCGCAGCGAATAGGTGGGCGCGATCTGGCTCACGTAGGCCGAGGTGCGCAGCAGCTCGGCGTCGATCTCGCGCGTGGGATCGGCGCCCAGCGCGGCCTCGATGACGGCCGGGATCTCCTGCTCGAAGGTCGTGCCCAGTTCCTTCACCAGGGCCGCCTCGACCACCGGACTCTCGCCCGCCGCCAGGCGCGCCGTGACCGACAGCGACAGGTTGCGCAAGGCCGAGAGGTGGGCGGCGAAGCGCCCGACGGCCGCCACGTGCGCCGCGGCGTCGCCGCTCGCGCGCAGTGCCTCGAGCCAGCGGTCGAGCAGCACGATGCTCGAGTAGATGCGTTCCGGACCGCTGCGCTCGAAGGCCAGCTCGGCCGTGACCTGCTCCCAGCCGGTGCCCTCGCTGCCGATCAGGGCGTCTCCGGCCAGCGCCACGTCGTCGAAGAACACCTCCGAGAAGTGCGCGTCGCCGGCCAGGTCGCGGATCGGGCGGATCGTGATGCCCGGCAGCGAGAGGTCGATGATGAACTGCGACAGGCCGCGATGCCGGTCCTCCGGCGCGCCGGAGCTGCGCACCAGCGCGATCATGTAGTGGCAGTTGTGGGCGTTGGTGGTCCAGATCTTGCGGCCGTTGAGCGTCCAGCCGGTCGCGGTGCGGACGGCGCGCGTGCCCACGCTGGCCAGGTCGGAGCCGCTGTTGGGCTCGCTCATGCCGATGCAGAAGAAGGACTCGCCGGCGCAGATGCGCGGCAGATGGAAGCGGCGCTGCGCCTCGGTGCCGAACTTCAGGATCAGCGGGCCGCTCTGGCGGTCGGCGATCCAGTGGCCGCCCACCGGCGCGCCGGCCGACAGCAGTTCCTCGATCAGCGCGAAGCGGGAGAAGGCGTCGAGTTCGGCGCCGCCATAGGTCCGGGGCAGCGTGACGCCGACCCAGCCGCGCGCGGCGAGCTTGCGGCTGAAGTCGCCGTCGAAGCCCATCCACGAGCGGGCCCGCGCATCCGCCGGCAGCACCGGCTGCTCGGCCGCCAGGAAGGCGCGCACTTCGGCGCGGAAGGCCTCCGCCTGCGCCGGCAGCCGGGCGAAATGGAAGTTGTCCAGCAGGCTGCTCATAGGCCGATCGTGTAGCCGCCGTTGACCGACAGGTGCTGGCCGGTGATGTAGGAGGCGGCGTCCGAGAGCAGGAAGCACACCGGCCGCGCCACCTCGCCGGCCTCGCCCCAGCGCCCGAGCGGGATCTGCGAGAGGTAGGTGTCGGCGAATTTCTCGCCCCGGATGGTCTCGGTCATGGGCGTCTCCACGACGCCGAAACCCACCGTGTTGCAGCGGATGTCGAACTTCGCCCACTCGCGCGCCGCGCACATGGTCATGCCCAGCACGCCGGCCTTGGCGGTGCCGTAGTTGATCTGCCCGATGGTGCCGCGCCGGCCGGCGTCCGAGGAGATGTTGACGATCGAGCCGGCGATCTTCTCGCCCGCCTTGGCGCGCGCCAGCAGGTGGCGCCCCAGGGCCTGCAGGAAGTGGAACGAGCCGGTCAGGTGCACGTCGATGACGGTCTGCCAGGCCTCGAGCGTCATCTTGTCGATCATCGCGGTGCGGGTGACGCCGGCGTTGTTGACCAGGCCGTTGACGCCGCCGAAGGCGGCCACGCCGGCATCGACCGCCGCCTGCGCGACGGCCGCGTCGGCCACGCTGCCGGTGACCGTGACGCAGCGCTCGTCGCCCAGCTCGGCGCGCAGGGCGTCGAGCGCCCCGGCGTTGACGTCGACGGCGACGACCCGGCCGCCCAGGGCGACCACGGTCGCGGCGAGCGCCTTGCCGATGCCCTGGCCGGCGCCGGTGACGATGACTTGCTTGTTGTGGAGGGAGAAATCAGGGGTCTGCACGCGGGCTCCTCGATGGATGGGGGGTGTCTCTGGGGCGCCTACAGTGTCTCTTCGGTGCCGAGCACCATCGTCGCCTGGCTGGAGAGCTCGCCGCCGTTGCCGTGGGCCACGGCCAGCCGGGCGCCCTCGACCTGGCGCGCCCCGGCCGTGCCCTGCAGTTGCTGGGTCGCCTCGACCACGGTGAACAGGCCATACATGCCCGGATGCACGCAGGAGAGTCCGCCGCCATTGGTGTTGACCGCCAGTTCGCCGCCCGGCGCGATGCGGCCGCCCTCGACGAACGCGCCGGCCTCGCCCTTGGCGCAGAAGCCCAGGTCCTCCAGGAACAGCAAGGTGTTGATGGTGAAGGCGTCGTAGACCTCGACGACATCGATGTCGCGGGGCGTGACGCCGGCCTGGGCCATGGCGCGCGGGCCGGAGATGGCCGCGGCGGTGGTGGTCAGGTCGGGCATGGAGGTGATGTCGCGGTGGTGCGTCGAGGCGGCATTGCCCAGGATGTAGACCGGCCTGCGGCTCAGGTCGCGCGCCCGGTCGGCGCGCGTCATGACCAGCGCGGCCGCGCCGTCGGTCACCAGGCAGCAGTCGCGCACCGAGAGCGGATCGCACACCAGGCGCGAGGCCAGGTACTCGTCCATGCCCAGCGGCTCGCGCATGAAGGCATCGGGATTGAGCCCGGCCCACTGGCGCGCGGCGATGGCCACCGCGCCGAGCTGCTCGCGCCGCAGGCCGTACTGGTGCATGTAGCGCGAGGTCGCCAGCGCATAGGCGCCGACCGGGCGCGGCAGCCTGTAGGGACCCTCGTAGGCCGTCGGCCGCATGGCGCTCACCAGGCCGCCGGCGGCGCTGCGCTGGTTGCTGCCGTAGGCCACCAGCGCGACGTCGCACTGGCCGGCCTCCAGCGCCAGCGCGGCCCACATGCAGTGGGTGAGGAAGGCCGAGCCGCCGGTGCGGTTGTTGTCGGTCACCCGGGGCGTGATGCCCAGGTACTCGGCGAAGGTCAGGCCGGAGAGGAAGTCGTCGGGCAGGGCGATGAACAGTCCGTCGACGTCGGATGGCGCCAGGCCGACCGCGCCGAGGGCGCGCACGCTGGCGGAGACCGCCAGGTCGATGGACGACAGGCCGGGCGCCTCGCCCATGCCATAGGTGGCGGTGGAAACGATGGCGGTCCTGCCGCGCGGGAATCGGTCTTCGCTCATGGGGATCCTGGCTTTCTCATTGCACGACGTCGAACACGACCAGCGGCTTGCCGTCGACGGTGTCGATGCGGGCCTTCACGGCCATGCCGATGCGCACGTCCTGGGGCGCCACGCCCTCGACCCGGCTCATCATGCGGGGGCCCTCGGCGAGCTCGACCAGGGCGACGTTGAAGGCCGGCTCGGGCGGCTTGCGCCGCACCACCGTGGTGGCGTGGACGATGCCGTCGCCGCTCGCCGGCACCCATTCCAGGTCCAGCGCGCCGGTGCGCGGGGCGGCCACGCGGGGATAGAAGACATGCTCGCCCGAGGAGCGCGAGCGCTGGATCATGAAGCGGCCCTGCGCCAGGAAGGCGAAGTACGCCTGCTCGGGCTTGAGCACTTCGGCGGCGGCGCCGGAGGACGCGGCCGATGGGGAGGATGGGGAGGATGGGGAGGATGGGGAGGATGGAATCATGGACGGGTCTCCGTGGGCCAGCTGTAGAGGGGAGGCTGCTTGTCGACGAAGCGCCGCACCGCCTCCTGGTGGAAGGCGCTCTCGCGGCACATGGCCTGCGCCATGGCCTCCTGCGCGCAGACGCTGCGGCGGTCGCTCTCGAAGGCGCGGTTCATGATCGACTTCGCGACGCCCAGGGCGCCGGCCGGCGCGTCGTGGAAACGCGCCGCCAGTTCCAGCGCGGCCGCGCGAGGGTCGTCCTCGACGATGCGATGCACCAGGCCGATCCGCCGGGCCTCCTGGGCATCCACCACGCGGGCCGTGAAGACCATCTCCTTGGCCGTCGCCAGGCCGACGGCGCGCGGCAGCAGGTACATCGCCGCCATGTCGGGCACATAGCCGAGCCGGCTGAAGACCGAGCAGAACGAGGCGCGCGGCGTCGCCAGCACGAAGTCCGCGCACAGCGCGAACGACAGGCCACCGCCGAAGGCGACGCCATCGATGGCGGCGATCACCGGCTTCTCCATGTCGATGAGTTCGTCGAACCAGCGATGGATCGCCAGGATGCGGTCGCGGCCCTCGAAGACATCGCGCGCCGCGCCCTGCGACTCGGCCAGCACCTTGACGTCGCCGCCGGCGCAGAAGTGCCGGCCCGCGCCGGTGATGACGACGGCGCGCACCGAGGGGTCGTCGCGCAGGGCCGGCACGGCCACGGCCAGCTCGGCGCGCATGCCGTAGTCCAGGGCGTTGCGGGCCTCGGGGCGGTTGAGCGTCAGCACGGCGGTGGCGCCGACGCGTTCGATCAGGAGGGCTGCCATGGCGGTCGCGCGGCGCTCAGTGCGTGATCTGGATGAGCCACTGCGCGACCAGCACCGGCCGCTCGACGCCATCGACCCGCACCTCGACCTCCCAGGTGCAGCGCAGGTCGCCCGGGCGGACGTCCTCGGCCCGCGCCAGGGTGAAGCGGCCCGAGAGCATCGAGCCGCTCCTGACCGGGCCGGTGAAGCGCACCTTGTCGAAGCCGTAGTTCACGCCGTGACGGCGGTTGGGGAAGCTCAGGCACTGGCCATACCAGGCCGGCAGCAGCGCCAGCGTGAGCAGGCCGTGCGCGATGGTGGTGCCATAGGGCGATTCCGTGGCGGCGCGCGCCACGTCCACGTGCAGCCACTGGTGGTCGTGCGTCAGGTCGGCGAAGACGTCGATCATCTTCTGGTCCACCAGCATCGACGTGCTGGTCGTGCTTTGGCCGACGAAGGCGCGGATGGCGTCGGGGGAGTCCAGGGTCACCATGGGTTCGTTTCCTTGAGGGAGGGAGGGAGGCTCAGTCGGCCTTGACGCCGAGCAGGTGCGCGAGCGGGATCCAGCGCGCGCGCTCGTCGGCGATGAAGCGGCCGAAGCTCGCGGGCGATCCGGGCATGGGCTGGGCGCCGATCTGGTTCAGCCGGGCGACGAGGTCGGGCTGCGCCAGGGCGTCGTTGACCGCCTTGTTCATGCCGTCGATGGCCGCGCGCGGCGTGCCGGCGCGCGCCATGACGCCGAACCAGGCGCTGGCGTCGTGGCCCGCGTAGCCGGCCTCCTTGAGGGTCGGCACGTCGGGCAGCTGCGGGAAGCGCCGGGCATCGAGGATCGCCAAGGGGACGATGCGCCCGGCCTTGGCCTGCTGCAGGCAGGAGGGCAGGGCGTCGTACATGATGTCGACGTTCTCGCCCAGCATGCTGGTGATGGCCGGGGCGCTGCCGCTAAAGGGCACGTGCGTCACGCGAAAGCCCATCGCGCGGCTGGCGCCCTCGCCGGCCAGGTGGGTGATGTTGCCGCTGCTGGCCGATCCCATCGTGAAGCCGGTGCCGGCCTTGGCGCTCAGGGCGATCAGCCCCGGCACGTCCGTCACCCCCAGGCCCTTGCGGGTCACCAGCAGCAAGGGCGACTTGCCCATGCCGGCCACCGGCACGAAGTCCTTCTCGGGGTCGTAGGGCATGCGGGCGTAGATCGCCTGGTTGATGACCAGCGGCGCGTTCGAACCGACGAAGAAGGTCTGGCCATCGGGCTCGGCGCGCAGCGCGGCCTCGGCCGCGATCATGCCGGCGGCGCCGCCCTTGTTGTCGATGACGATGGGCGCGCCCAGGTGGCGCGCGGCGGCGGTGGCCACCAGGCGCGTGATCTGGTCGGCGGCGCCGCCGGCCGGGTAGGGCACCACGAAGCGGATCGGCGCGCGTTCCTGCGCGCCGGCGCCGAGGGCGGCCATCGCGAGGAGGAGCGCGCCGGCGAGGGCGCGGAAGGCCGGCTGCAGTGGGCGTCGCATGTGGGGTCCTCGGATCGGGTGCGCGGGGCGGGGTGGATCGGGTGGCCGGGCCTGGCCGCTCAGACGACGCCGCGCTCGCGCAGCCCGGCGATGCGTTCGGCATCGAGCCCCAGCATTTCGCCGAGCACGGCGTCGGTGTGCTCGCCGAGCGTCGGCGCATGGCGGCCATAGACGATGGGCGTCTCCGAGAAGCGCAGCGGGCTGGCCACCGCCGGCGCTTCCACGCCCGCGCCGTGGGGCAGCGACAGCTTCATGCCGCGATGCCGCACCTGCGGGTCGTCGAACACCTGCTGCATGTCGTGGATCGGGCCGCAGGGCACGTTCGCCGCCTCCAGCAGCTCGACCCACTCGGCCATCGAGCGCGCCAGCAGGGCCTCGGCGAGCTGCGGGATCAGGGTTTCCCGGTGGCGGTTGCGGTTGGCCGCGCTGGCATAGCGCTCGTCCGCCGCCAGGTCCGGGCGGTCGATCACGCGGCAGAACGCGCGGTACTGCGAGTCGTTGCCCACCGCGACGATCAGGCTGCCCTCGCGGCAGCGGAACACCTGGTAGGGGACCATGTTGGCGTGGGCGTTGCCCATGCGGCGCGGCATCTTCCCGGAGAGGAAGTAGTTGATCGCCATGTACGAGTTGACGGTGACGACGCAGTCGAGCAGGGACATGTCGATGTACTGGCCGACGCCGCTCACGTGGCGATGCTCCAGCGCGCCGAGGATGGCGGTGGTGGCGTACATGCCGGTGAGCAGGTCGGTGATGGCGATGCCCACCTTCATCGGCTCGTCGCCCGGCGTGCCCTCGGGCTGGCCGGTGATGCTCATCAGCCCGCCCATGCCCTGGAAGACGAAGTCGTAGCCCGGCAATGCCGCGTAGGGGCCGTCCTGGCCGAAGCCGGTCACCGAGCAGTAGACCAGCCGGGGGTTGATGCGCCGCAGGTCCTCGTAGGCCAGGCCGTAGCGCGCCAGCGTGCCGACCTTGTAGTTCTCCACCACCACGTCGGCATCCCTGGCCAGGGCGCGGATCAGTTCCTGGCCCTCGGGCAACGACAGGTCGCAGGTCAACGACTTCTTGCCGCGGTTGGCGCTGAGGAAATACGACGAGTCGCGCGTCTCGTGGCCCTCGGCGTCCTTCAGGAACGGCGGGCCCCAGGTGCGGGTGTCGTCGCCCTGCACGGGGCGTTCGATCTTGATCACCTCGGCGCCCATGTCGGCGAGATTCTGGGTCGCCCACGGGCCAGCCAGGATGCGGGTCAGGTCGAGAACCTTGATGTGGCCCAGAAGCGATGTCATGGCGACGAGCGTAAGAGCCCAGCCGACCCGCCGTCCAATATTGTTTGGAGGAATATCGATAGCGTTCCGGTATCGCCGATGCGGGTTTGCACTGACAGGGTCGGGGTCGATGAGGGGTCGCGCTGGCGATGGCACGTCGTCGAAACGGTATCGCCGTCAGCGAAATCGATATTGGACCGATGGCACGCGGCGGCTTAGGCTCGCCCCGTGGCCGGCATGGTGCCGGCACGGCCAACAAAATCCCCGCCATGAACCCATGCCTGCTCTACGAGCAAAGCGACCACGTCGTCACGCTGACGATGAACGATCCGCAACGCCACAACCCGCTCACCGGCAACACGATGGTCGACGAGTTCCTGGAGGCCGTGCGGCGCATCGATGGCGACCGCTCGGTGCGCGCCGTGATCCTGACGGGCAACGGCGGCTCCTTCTCGGCCGGCGGCGATGTCAAGGCGATGCTGCGCCAGACCGCCGGGGAGGTCGACGCCATGCAGGTGCGGCACGACTACCGCGCCGGCATCCAGCGCCTGCCGCTCGCGCTGTTCAACCTGGAGGTGCCGGTGATCGCGGCCGTCAACGGCCATGCCATCGGCGCCGGCCTGGACCTGGCCTGCATGTGCGACATCCGCATCGCCGCCGACGGCGCCAGGTTCGCGGAGAGCTTCGTGAAGGTCGGCATCGTCGCCGGCGATGGCGGCGCCTGGCTGCTGCCGCGCATCATCGGGCTGTCGCGCGCGGCCGAGCTCTCCTACACCGGCCGCACCATCGACGCGCGCTGCGCGCTCGACTGGAACCTGGTCTCGCAGGTGGTGCCGGCGGCCGAGCTGATGGCCTGCGCCCGCCGGCTGGCCGAGGAGATCGCGGCCAATCCACCCCATGCCGTGCGACTGACCAAGCGCCTGATCCGCGAGGGCATGACGACCCGCCTGGACACCCTGCTGGAACTCGCCGCGATGTACCAGGCGGTGTCGCACCAGACGCCCGACCATCGCGAAGCCGTCATGGCCTTCATCGAGAAGCGCGCGCCCCGGTTCGGCGGCTGAGGGCGCGGCGGTCCGCGCGGGGTGAACGGTTATGCTGAACCCACCCTTTCGCGCGACCACCATGGACCTCCGGCGCATCCGCCATTTCGTCGTCCTCGCCGACACGCTCAATTTCCGCAAGGCGGCCGAACGCCTGCACATGGCGCAGCCGCCGCTGTCGGTGTCGATCCAGAAGCTCGAGGCCGAACTCGGCGCCAGGCTCTTCACGCGTTCGAGCAGCGGCGTCGCCCTCACGCCCAGCGGCCGCGCGGCGCTGGTCGAGGCGCGCCGCCTGCTGTTCCACAACGACCAGTTCGTCGAATCGGCGACCCATGCCGCGCAGGGCACCGGCGGCAGCCTGCGCGTGGGCTTCGTCGGCTCGTGCACCTCCGGCATGCTGCAGCGGCTGGTGCCGCTGTTCCGCGCCGCCTATCCGGGGGTCGAGCTGACCCTGAAGGAAGCGACCTCGACGCTCATCCTGCAGCAGATCGAGAGCGACGAGCTCGACGTCGGCATCGTGCGCACGCCCTTGCTCGACGGCACGCGCGCGCGCCTGGTGCCGCTGGAGCGCGACGAGTTCGTCGCCGCCATCCCGCGCGGCAACCCGCTGGCGGCCCGGTCCGAACTGTCGCTCGGCGAGATGGCGCACGAGGCCTTCGTGCTGTACACGCGCGGCTTCGCGGCCGGCCTGCACGGCGCGGCCATGCTGGCCTGCCAGCACGCGGGCTTCGTGCCGCGCGTGGCGCAGGAGGCGACGCAGGTGCAGACCGTCCTGGCGATGGTCGAGAGCGGGCTCGGCGTCGCCCTGGTGCCTTCGGTCATGCAGCGCTTCGCCTCGCAGAAGATGGTGTATCGGCCGCTGACCGGACTGCCCGAGGGAGCGGCGATCGGCCTCGCGCTGGCCTACCGGCCGGACATGGAGAGCGGCGCCGCGCAGAGCTTCCGCCGCCTCGCGGAGCGCGAGTTCGCGGGCGCGCCGGCGCGGTCCGCCACCGACGGCGCGCCGCCCGGCGCCTAGGCGCCGTCGGCCGTCCCATCCCCGGCCGGCCGCGCCAGCACGCATTCCAGGAAGCGCAGCGCGGCCGAGGTTCCGCCGGTCGGCGGCAGCGCCAGCGCCAGCCCGATCGAGGTCGCGGCGCCGGCGCCCGACAGCGGCTTGAAGACCACCTTGCGCGTGGTGTGCCGCGCCGCCACGGAAGGCACCAGGGCGATGCCCATGCCGCTCTCCACCAGGCTGATCACGGTCTGCACCTGGGTCGCCTCCTGCGCCACGCGCGGCACGAAACCCGCCTCCTGGCAGGCCAGCATCGCGGCGGCATGCAGGCCCGGCACCTCGGTCGGGCCATACATCACGAAGGCTTCGGCCGCCAGGTCGGCGAGCTTGACGCGGCGCCGCCGGGCCAGCGCGTGGTCGGCCGACAGCGCGGCCACGAAGACATCGCGTTCGGCCGCGACGATGCGCGCCTGGCAGGCGCGGCCGATCGGGAAGCGCACCAGGCCGACGTCGATGTCGCCGCGCTCGACCATGTCGACGATGCGCGCCGTGGTCGATTCCGACAGCGCCAGCTGGACCCCCGGATGCCGGGTGCGGAAGTGCGGCAGCACGCGCGGCATCAGCGCGTAGGTGGCCGAGCCGACGAAGCCGACCCGCAGCACGCCGGCCTCGCCGCGCGCCGCCGCCAGCGCCGAGCGCGTGAACTCGTCGCCGAAGAACACCGCGCGCCGCGCGTGCTCCAGGGCCGCCACGCCCGCCGGTGTCAGCTCGGTGCCACGGCGGTTGCGCGCGAACAGCGGCACGCCGACGCGCGCCTCGAGCCGCCGGATCGAGGCCGACAGTGGCGGCTGGGCGATGTGCAGGCGCTCGGCGGCGCGGTGGAAGTTGAGCGTCTCGGCCAACGCGATGAAGTGACGCAGGAGTCGCGTGTCCATGGGCGCGGAAGGTATCACAGGGCGCGCGATTGATATTGGACCGCGCCGGCGGCGCTTTCCAGAATGGCGGCCGGAGACGACGTGAGACGACGACCAACAACCGACGACGCCGGACCACCGGCCATGACGAGGGGACGCCGAACGATGCTGCCGCTGGAAGGAATCAAGGTGCTCGACCTGTCGAGCGTGGTGTTCGGGCCGCTGGCCAGCCAGACGCTGGCCGACCATGGCGCCGAGGTGATCAAGATCGAGCCGCCCGAGGGCGACTCGACGCGCCACACCGGCCCGGCGACGGAGCCCGGCATGTCGGCGCTGTTCCTGGGCAGCAACCGCAGCAAGAAGAGCGTGGTGCTGGACCTCAAGCGGCCGGCCGCGCGCGAGGCGCTGATGGCGCTGCTCGCCGATGCCGATGTCTTCATGCACAGCATGCGGCCGCAGAAGCTGGCGCCGCTGGGCATCGACCCGGCGACGCTGTCCGCGCGCTTCCCCCGGCTGGTGTACGCCGGCTTCCACGGCTTCGCGCAGCATGGCCCGTATGCCGGCCGGCCGGCCTACGACGACGTCATCCAGGGCATGTCGGGGCTGGCCGCACTGATGCAGATGCAGTCGGGCGAGGCGCGCTACCTGCCGACCATCGCGGCGGACAAGACCTGCGCGCTGGTCGGCGCCCAGGCCATCCTGGCGGCGCTGTTCCGGCGCGAGCGCACCGGGCGTGGCGCGGTGGTGGAGATCCCGATGTTCGAGACCATGGTGGCCTTCAACCTGGTCGAGCACCTGTACGGGGCGCACTTCGAGCCGCCGCTCGCGCCGGCGGGCTATCCGCGCCTGCTGACGCCCTGGCGGCGGCCCTGGCGCACCGCCGACGGCCACGTCTGCATGATGCCCTACACGAACGCGCACTGGCGGCGCTTCTTCGCCGAGGTCGGCGCGCCGATGCTGGCCGACGATGCGCGCTTCGTCGACGTCGGGGCGCGCACGCGGCACATCGGGGAACTGCTGGAGATCGCCGGCGGGCATGTCGCGCGCGGCACCACGGCGCACTGGCTCGCCACCTGCGAGCGACTGGAGATCCCGGCCGCCCCGGTCAGCCGCCTCGACGACCTGCCGGCCGATCCGCACCTGGTGGCGACCGGCTTCTTCGCGACGCTGGACGATCCCGCCATGGGCACGCTGCGCTTTCCCGGCGTGCCGGTGAGCTTCGACGGCGCGCGGCCCCCGGTCGGCATGCCGCCGCGCCTGGGCCAGCACACGCGCCAGAGCCTGGCCGCCGCGGGCTGGCCGCCCGAGCGCATCGACGCGCTGATCGCCGGCGCCGACGCGTCCCGCGCGCCCCACGTCCCCGACGCCGCCCATGTCCCATCCCTCCAGGAGCCCACGCCATGACCGATCGCGACACCCACCGCCAGCCCGGGGACGCCATGCTGCCGCGCCTCGGCCAGGGCTTCGTCTGGCAGCAGCTGGGCATCGGCCAGCGGCTGCGCACCTTCCGGCGCACCGTGACCGAGGCCGACCTGGTCGGCTTCATCGGCGTCACCGGCATGCTGGAGGCGATCTTCATCGACGCCGACTACGAGGCCGGCGCCATCGCCGGCCGGCCGGTGCCGGCGGCGCTGACCTATGCGCTGATCGAGGGCTTCATCCTGCAGACCATGATCCAGGGCACCGGGCTCGCCATGCTCGAGCTGACGCAGCGGATCCACGCGCCGGTGCGCGTGGGCGACAGCATCGACGCGGTGGTCGAGGTCACGGGCATCCGGCCGACCTCGCGCGGCGGCCGCGCCATCGTCGATTCGCGCATCACGGTCTTCAACCAGCACGACCGCTGCGTCATGCACTACGACGCGCGGCGCCTGCTGGCCGGCGCCGACACGCCGATCGCCTGAGCGCGACGAGGCGCCGCGACGGCGCCCCGGCCGCGCCCCGACGGTTCCCCCCCCCCGAAGAAGCACAACGCCACGGAGACAACGCATGGCCCACCCCGCATCCGCATCCACAGCCGCATCCGCATCGACCCCGCCAGCGGCCACGGCACGCCGTCCCGGTTGGCGCGTCCTCGGCGGCGCGCTGCTCGCGCTCGGCGCGACGACCACCGCCCTGGCGCAGCCCGCGCCCTATCCGGCCAGGCCGATCACGATGGTGGTGCCGTTCCCGCCCGACGGCCCGACCGACCTGATCGCGCGCGTGCTGGCGCAGAAGCTGGGCGAGCAGATGGGCCAGAGCGTGCTGGTCGACAACCGGGGCGGCGCCAACGGCAACATCGGCGCGCAGGCCGTGGTCAAGGCGCCGGCCGATGGCTACACCGTGCTCTACAACACCTCGTCCATCGCCCTGAGCCCGGCGCTCTACCGCAACGTGCCCTACGACGTGCGCAAGGACCTGGCGCCGGTCGCGCTGGTGGCGGTGGTGCCATTGGCGCTGGTGGTGCATCCGTCGATCCCGGCGACCACGGTGCGGGAGTTCGTGGCCCATGCCCGGGCGCATCCGGGCAAGCTGTCGTACGGCTCGGCGGGCAATGGCAACGTGACGCACCTGGGGGCCTACCAGTTCGTGCAGGCGCACGGGCTGGAGGCGACGCACGTGCCCTACAAGGGCAGCGCCCCGGCGGACGTCGACCTGGTGGGCAACCAGATCCAGTTCATGACCGACACCGTCAACTCGGTGATGGGCTTCGTGCACGACAAGCGCATGCGGATGCTGGCGGTGACGACCGCCCGGCGCATGTCGCTGTTCCCGGACGTGCCGACGCTCGCGGAGTCGGGCATGCCGGGCTTCGAGGTCGGCGCCTGGCAGGGCGTGATGGTGCCGGCGGGCACGCCGCCGGCGGTGGTCGAGCGGTTGAACGCCGAGATCCGCAAGGCCCTGCAGGCGCCCGACGTGCGCGAGCGACTGGCGCTGCAGGGCGCCGAGCCGCTGGGCTCGACGCCGCAGGAGTACGGCGCCTACGTCCAGCGCGAACTCACGCGCTGGGCCGGCGTCGTGAAGTCCACCGGCATCACGCTCGACTGAGCGCGGGAGGCACATCCATGACAACGACCCGTCGTACCGTCGCCGCCACCCTGGCGCTGCTGAGCGCCACCCTGCTGCTGGCCATCGCGCCCGCCGCGCCCGCCGCCGCGCAGGAATTCCCCTCGCGGCCGATCCGCTTCGTGGTGCCGTTCCCGCCGGGCAGCGGCACCGACACCTCGGCGCGGTACTTCGGCCGCAAGCTCACCGAGCTGACCGGCCAGCCGGTGGTGGTGGACAACAAGCCCGGCGCCAACGGCTTCATCGCCGTCAAGACCGTGCTCGCCAGCCCGGCCGATGGCTACACCGTCTTCGTCGGCAGCAACTCGACGCTGGCGGTCAATGTCGCGCTGTTCAGGGCGCTGCCCTACGACCCCACCACCGACCTGGCGCCCCTGACGATGATGATGCGGGCGCCGGCGCTGATCGTCGTGCCGGGCGCCTCGCCCCATGCGAGCCTGGCCGATCTGATCGCGGGTGCCCGCGCCCGGCCGGGCGTGATCGACTATGGCGCCGGATCGGCGGGCTACCAACTGATGGGCGAACTCTTCAACGACGTGGCCCGGGTGCGGACCACCCACGTGCCCTTCAAGGGCGCCGGCGAGGCGGTGGTGGGGGTGGTGTCCGGCACGGTCCACATGGCCTTCGCCGAGGTCACCAGCGTCAGGGAGCTGGTGCAGTCGGGCAGGGTGCGCGCTCTCGCCGTCGCGGCCGACCGGCGCGTGCCCGCGTTGCCCGACGTGCCGACGGCCGCCGAGGCTGGCCTGCCGGGCTTCGCGGCCTACACATGGGTCGGCGCCATGGTCTCGGCCCGCACCCCCCGGGCCGAGACCGAGCGGCTGGCCGAGCTGCTGACGCGCATCGAGACCCTGCCCGAGACGCGCGAGTTCTACGAGCGCATCGGCGCCGAGACGATGCGCGGCGGACCGCAGGAGATGCGCGCCTTCCAGGGCGCGGAGATCGAGCTGTGGAAGCGCATCGCGACCGAGGCCCGGGTTCCGCGGCAGTGAGCCGCTCGTGGCGCGCGCCCGTCGCCGGCGCGCGCGCAGGACTCACTCGACCTTGATGTGGGCGGTCTCGATCACCTGCTTGAACTTGCGCGTCTCGGACTGCAGGAAGTCGCGCAGCTGGTCCTGGTCGAGGTCCATCGGCAGGAAGCCGAGCTCGGCGATGCGGGCGCGCGTCGGCGGGTCCGCCAGCGCCGCCCTGACCGAGCCCTCGAGCTGGCCGACGACGGCCGGCGGCGTGCCGGCCGGCGCCA
This sequence comes from Variovorax sp. PEI5, assembly GCF_056679935.1. NCBI lineage: Bacteria > Pseudomonadati > Pseudomonadota > Betaproteobacteria > Burkholderiales > Comamonadaceae > Variovorax > Variovorax sp. PEI5. The sequence continues at coordinate 299,096 of NZ_JBWXPH010000003.1, read as the reverse complement.
GGAACGCGACCCAGCCCTCGGCGGCATAGCCGGGGTAGCCCTGCTCGGCCACCGTCGGCACCTCCGGCAGCGTCGGCCAGCGCCTGGCGGAGGTGACGGCGATGGGCCGCACCTTGCCGGCGCGGATCAGTGGCGTCATGGCCGTGATGGTGTCCGACATCAAGTCGATCTGGCCGCCGATCAGGTCGTTCAGGGCCGGAGCCGAACCCTTGTAGGGCACGTGGGTCATGCGGATGTCGGCGGCGGCATTGAGCATCTCCATGAACAGGTGCTGCGTCGTGCCGTTGCCGGACGAGCCATAGGTCACCGCGCCGGCCTTGCGGCGGGCGCTGCCCACCAGGGCCTGCAGGTCGCGGATCGGCGAGTCGCTGGACACCACGATCACCTGGGCGATCCGCGCCACGCCGGCCACCGGGCTGAAGCTCCTGACGGCGTCGTACCGGGCGACGCCGGGCTGCAGGGTCGGCGAGACGGTCATCGGGCCGCTGCCACCCGCCACCAGCGTGTAGCCGTCGGCCGGCTGCGTCGCCACGTACTGGGTGCCGATCACGCCACCGGCGCCCGGGCGGTTGTCGATCACCACCGGCTGGCCGAGCCGGGCCGCCATCTGCTCGCCGACCAGGCGGCTCAGGGTGTCGGACGACTGGCCGGGCGGAAACGGCACCACCAGCTTGATGGCCCGGCTGGGGAAGGTGTCGGCCAGGCTGGAGCCGACGACGAGGGCCGCGAGGCAGGCGGTCAGTACGCGGGGAAGCAGGCGCATGGAAGGAGTCCTTGGAGGCGGTGGAGCGGTTTCAGAAGAGGTGGCGGATGCCGAGCGCGAAGGCGGTCTGGTCGTCGGTGCCCGGCTGCAGGGTCGACAGGGCATTGAAGTTCAGCGCCGCGTTGCGCGCCGTGCCGTAGACGGCATAGACATCGGTGCGCCTGGACAGCGCATAGGTCGCGCGGGCCGCGATCGACCGGGGCGTGCCGGTGGAGGGCGCGGTGGTGGAGTGCACGTTGTTCTGGTAGTAGCCGATGGCGGCATTGATGGTCGGCGTGAACTGGTACTCGACACCGGCATAGGCGATGTTGTCGCGGGTCGTCAGGACGGCGTTGGGGTTGACCGTGCGGCCGTCGCGGATGCCGGCGTAGAAGGTGGCGGCGCCCAGGGTGTAGCGGGCGGCGGCAACGAGCTTGCGCACATAGCCGTAGTTGCCAAGGTCGCCGGTGGTCGCGTAGGCGGTGTTGGTCTGGTCGTACGACAGCGCGACGCCCCATCCGGTGGGCTCGTAGGCCATGCCGACGGAGTAGTTGGCGGCGCCCCGGCGGCCCTGGGTCGATTCGCCGAAGCCATAGTGGCCCTCCAGCTTCACCGGCCCGGAGAGGTAGGTGTACTTGACCGAGTTGTCGGTGTAGATCGACTCGATCTGCGCATAGGGTTCGTACTGCGGCGCGCGGGTCAGCGGGAAGTAGCGCGACAGCACGTCGAACTGCGCCGTGTACTGGCGCCCGAAGGTCAGCCGGCCCAGCCTGTCGTTCTCGAGGCCGACGAACGACAGCCGGTTGAAGAAGCGCGTCGCGTTGCCGGCCGTCCCGCTGTCCGGCCCCAGGCCGGCCTCGAGCGTGAACAGGGCCTTGGTGCCGCCGCCCAGGTCCTCGCTGCCACGGAAGCCCAGGCGCGAGCCGAACAGGCCGTCGGACTTCAGCTGCGTCAGGTCGCCATAGCCGCCATTGATGTTGCGGTGGTTCGAGCGCTCCAGGTTGAGATCGATGACGCCATAGACCGTGACCGAACCCTGCGCCTGGGTCTGGAACGGCAGCAGGGCGGAGGCGATCAGGCACGCCGGGGGCAGTACGGCACGTACGCGAGACTTCATGGGAACTCCAGGGGGTGGGGGAAAGCGGGCGGTGGTGGCGGTGGCGGTAGTGACGTCTCAGGCGTCTCAGGCGCCCCAGACGCGCCGCAGCAGGGCGAGCCAGTTGCCGCCGAGCAGCTTCGTGATCGATGTCTCGCTCCAGCCGCGCTGCAGCATGGCGGCGGTGATGTGGGGGAACTGGTGCAGCTTCTCGACGCCGGCGGGCTTGTTGATCTTCACCGAGCCGAATTCGGTCAGCTTGCGCGCCGTGCCCTTGTCGCGGTTGGCCCACAGCAGCCACGGGCCGGGACGCGCGTGGCCCTGGCTGTAGTCGGTCCCGATGCCGACGTGGTCCCAGCCGACCAGGTCGATGACGTGTTCCATGGCATCGAGCACGTCGTGCACGGTCGAGTCGTTGCCGGCCTTCAGGCCGGGCGAGAAGAAGCTGATGCCGATGACGCCGCCCTTCTCGGCGCAGGCCAGGAACAGCTCGTCGGGCTTGTTGCGCTTGACGTCGTGCAGCGCGCGGGGCAGCACGTGGGTGATGGCCACCGGCTGGCGCGAGTGGGCGATGACATCGGCCGTGGTGCGGTCGCCGACGTGGCTGAGGTCGCACAGCACGCCGACGCGGCCCATCTCGTCGACCACCTCGCACCCGAAGCCCGACAGGCCGCTGTCGTTGGCCTCCAGGTAGCCGCTGCCGGAGTAGTTCTGGGTGTTGTAGGTCAGCTGCATGATGCCCACGCCCAGGCGCTTGAAGATCTCGAGGTAGTCGAGCCGGTCCTCCAGCGGCGAGGTGTTCTGCCAGCCCATGATGATGCCGGTCCTGCCGCTGGCCTTGGCGCGCTCGATGTCGCCCACGGTCCGCACCGGCATGATCAGGTCGGCATGCTCGGCGAAGCGGTGGTTCCAGGCCGCCACCTCGTCGATGCCCTGGCTGAAGTTCTCCCACAGCACGTTGGAGGCGTTCAGCGCGGTGATGCCGGCGGCGTGCGCCTCCTCGAAGATCTCGCGGCTCCAGTTGCAGGTGTGCAGGGCGTCGATGACGATGGAGCGCTCGTGCAGGGCGGTCGACTCGGGGGTGCGGGTGATGGGGTCCATGGTGCGGTGCTCGGGGGGGATGCGGTGGATCAGGAAGCGGTGGATCGGGCGAGGGCCTGCAGCCGGCGGTCGACGAAGTCGAGCCGGTCCTGGCCCCAGAACGGCTCGCCGTCGACGACATAGGTCGGCGTGCCGAAGATGCCCAGGCGCTCGGCCTCGGCCAGGTTGGCGTGCCACTGCGCCTCGACGTCGGCCGGCGCCGGGTCGCGCACCAGGGCGACGGCGGCCTCGCCGGCCGTGGCCAGCGCGATCCGCCGCAGCGTGTCGACATCGGCGATGTCGCGCTCCTCGGCCCACAGCGCGCGCTGGACGCCGAAGGAGAACGCCGGCGCGTCCAGGCCGGCCTGCTGGAGGGCGATCACGGCCTTGGCGGCGATCTCGATGGTGCGGCAGGGATAGAAGCGCGGCGCCAGGTTCAGCGGGATGCCCAGGTGCTCGCGCCAGCGCGCCAGTTCCAGCGCGTGGTAGTCCTGCCGGGGCGCCAGGCGGGTGCGCAGCGGGATGCCGCCATTGGCCTCGATGATGCGGATCGGGCGCAGCGACAGGGTCGCGCCATGGCGCTCGGCGATCGCCTGGGCGCGTCGGGCGCCGAAGTAGGCCCAGGGGCTGGAGATGCCATAGAAGACCTGCAGGGTCGGGTGGGAGCTCATGATGTTTCCTGTTCTCGGAGTGGCGGCGGCACCGGGTCGTCGAGCCGCTCGGCCTCGGTCCATTCGTCGCCCAGCAGCTCGGGCACGTCGTAGTCGGCGAAGCGCCGCACGAACTCGTCCCGGTCCTCGACGAACAGGCTGCCGACGATGCCCTGCGCCAGCCGTCGCGCGCCGTCGCTGATGGAGGGGATGCCGCTGGTCAGCTTGCCGTGCGTGGCCACGGCGGCATGGTTGAAGGCGTGGATGCGGTCGAGGAACGGACTGGCCTGCGGCGACTTCGGTTGCAGCTCGAAGGCCGCGCCCAGCACCGGGTTGGACGCGCTGGCATCGGCGGCCCCGGCGGCCGGGGCATCGCGGACGTCGCGCCAGAGCAGGAGCTGCGGCGCGATCGCGCTCAGCTCCGGGCGACGCATCGCGTCGACCACGAAGCCGGTGGCGAAGACGACGAAGTCGAAGCCGGCCTCGCCCCGGGGGGTGCGCACGCGCACCGTGTCGCCGGCCTCGGTCATGGCCTGGATCGGGCAGCCGAAATGGAAGCGCGCGTGCGGATGCCGCGAGACCCGCAGCACGCTGGCGCGCGGCGCCGGCAGCTGCGCCGCCTGGTCGAGCCGCAGCAGCCGCGCCCGCGTCTCCAGCGGCAGGTCGCGAAAGCCATGCGCCGTGCCCCGGCTGCCGACGCCGCTGAACTTGTCGACGCGCGGCATCGCCGGGCGGCGCACCAGGATGTCGACCGAGGCGGCGCCGGCCTCCAGCGCGTGGGCCGCGTTGTCCATGGCCGATGCGCCGGCGCCGACCACGGCGATGCGCCGGCCCCGGAGCCGGGCGACATCGAGCGGGGCCGAGGAATGGGCCCAGAAGCGCGGGTCCACCGAGCGCGCCACGTCCGGCACGAGCGGCCCGCCCAGGCCGTCGAGGCCGGTGGCGAGGACCACGCGGCGCGCCAGGACCGGCTCGGCCCCGGCATCGGTGTGGACCTCGATCAGGCCATCGGCGCGCGGCCGCACCTGACGCACCGACACGCCATTGCGCACCGGCAGGTCGAGCACGCGGCGATACCAGACCAGGTACTCCATCCAGGTCTCGCGCGGGATGCGTTCGAGCGCGTCCCAGGCCGCCGCGCCGAACCGGGCCACATACCAGGCGCGCGGCGTCAGCGACGGCACGCCCAATGCCGGGCCCGTGGCCTCCTTGGGCGTGCGCAGCGTGTTCATGCGGGCGAAGGTGACCCACGGGCCCTCCCGGCCGGCCGGCGCGCGGTCGAGGATCTCGACATCGGCGATGCCCAGGAAGCGGAGGGCGGCGGCACCGCACAGGCCCGACAGGCCGGCGCCGACGACGACGACATCGCGCACGCCGGCGCGCGGCGTCAGCCAGGCCCGGGCGGGCAGGCCGAGCAGGTCGAGTTCCCCGGCGAGGCGGGCTTCGAGTTCGCGCAGGCTCATGAGCGGGTCCCGTCCTTCGCTTCGGCGGCCCGGCCGGCCCGCGTCGCGCGCGTGGCGCCGCTCGCGCCCATCACGTCGTCCCGGGCGGCGGGCATCTGCACGCAGGAGGGGATCGCCTCGCGGATCACCGCCGCGACGTGGGAGATCAGTTCGCGCAGGTGAGCCGGCAATTCGAAGCCGCCGCGCGTGATCACGCCATAGCGGAACGGCAGGGCGACATCGAGCGGGCGCTGGACCAGCCCGTGCATCGGCGCCCCGGTGATCGACAGCGGCTCGATCAGCGCGATGCCCAGCCCGGCCCGCACCGATGCCATCGCGCTCAGCGAGGTGTTGGTGTCCAGCGGGGTCCGGCGCGACAGGCCGGCGCCCTGCAGGGCCTCGTCGACGTGGCGGCGTTGGCGATAGGGGTTGGCCGTGGTGATGAGCCGGCGGCCGTCCAGCGCCTTCAGCGGCAGCACCGCATGGGCCGCCAGCGGGTCCTCCTCGCGCAGGACGGCCACGCAGTCGACCTCGATCGCCCAGTGCACCTGCAGGCCGGCCCCGCGCACCGGCAGGCTGCAGAAGCCGAGATCGCTCAGGCGGCCGCGCACCTGGGCGGCGACTTCCTCGCCCCCCAGGGCGCGCAGGTTGATGGGAGTGGCCTCGACATCGGGCAGGCGGGCGATGGCCAGCGGCAGCAGGCCGGCGGCGAAGGCGGGGATCGAGGCGATGTCGAGCGAGGCGTGGGCGCCGACGCGGATGGCATCGGCGAGCGCGCCCAGTCGTTCCAGGCCGGCCAGGTGACGCTCGACCTCGACGTGGAACAGCCGCCCGCGCTCGGTCGGCACGACGCCGCGTCCCTCGCGGTCGAACAGGGCGAAGCCGAGCCGGGCCTCCAGGTCCTGGATCTGCCGCGTGACCACCGACTGCGCCCGGCCGAGCGCCTGGGCCGCCGCCGTGATGCCGCCATGCGTCATCACGGCCGAGAAGGCACCGATTTGGTTGAGATCGAAGGCGTAACACATGCTGAAGATGGATGAATCGTCGTTTCGCATCGACTATACGCATATGTCGTGCCAGGCGCACGCTGGTGATTGGTGCAGGGCGAAAGCCCGTCGGAGGCGAAGCTCCTGCCACCCCGGACGTGCGGATTGGAAAATTTTTCCCCTCATCGACCGGATGCGGCCGAGGTTGGAAAGCCATTTGCGCGAACGACCTCCTAGAGTGATCCGTTCACCGACACGACAGGGAGGAAAGAGCGATGAGAACGACGACGACCGGACCGGGGAGGGCGGGCGATCCCGTCGTCGAGGTCCATCACGACGCGGCCACCGGCACCGCGACCTACCTGGTGAGCGATCCGGCGACGCGCCGCTGCGCGCTCGTCGACAGCGTGCTGGGCTTCGACGCGGGTTCCGGCCGCACCACGACCGGCGCCGCCGACCGCTGGATCGACCGCATCCTGGGCCGGGGCCTGGTGCTGGAATGGATCCTCGAGACGCACGTGCACGCGGACCACCTGTCGGCCGCGCACTACCTGAAGTCGCGGCTCGGTGGCCGGATCTGCGCCGGCGCGCACGTGGCGGCGGTGCGGGAGAACTTCGCCGCCGTCTTCGACGACCCCGGGCGAGCGGCATCGGGCGAGGGCCGCTTCGACCATCTGTTCGCCGATGGCGACGAATTCCGCATCGGCGGCGTGCCGGTCCGCGTCATGCACACCCCCGGTCACACGCCGGCCTGCGTCAGCTATGTGGTGGGCGAGGGCGGGACCGACGTCTTCGTCGGCGACACGCTGTTCGCGCCCGAGGTCGGCACGGCGCGCTGCGACTTCCCGGGTGGCGATGCGCGGGTGCTGTTCCATTCCATCCAGCGCCTGCTGGCCCTGCCCGACGCGACGCGGCTGCACCTGTGCCACGACTATCCGGCGCGCGGCGAGGCGCCCCGCCTGGCCAGCACGGTCGCGCGGCAGCGCGCCCTCAACATCCACGTGCGCGAGGGCACCGATGTCGAGACCTTCGTGGCGTTGCGGCGCGCGCGCGATGCCACGCTGTCCGCGCCATCGCTGCTGTTCCCGGCGCTGCAGGTGAACCTGCGGGCCGGGCAGCTGCCGGTGGCGGAGGCGAATGGCGTGAGCTACCTCCGGATTCCGCTCAACCGTTTCTGAGGGCCGGCTCGGCGGGCCACTGGGCCAGGCCGCCGACCAGGCTCCAGGCCTGGGGGTGGCCCAGCCGGCGCAGCGCGCGGGCGGCGCGGGCGCTGCGCTGGCCCGAGCGGCAGAAGAAGACCACCGGCCGCATCGGCGCCTGGCCGAGCCATTCCGGGAAGGCATCGGCCAGGGTCGACAGGCTGGCCGCCTGGAACTGCACGCGGTCGTCGAGAGCGGGGCGCGCGCCCAGGCGCTGCTCGTAGGACTCGCGCACGTCCACCACCATCGCTCCGGCGAAGCGGCCCAGCAGCGCCGCCAGGCCGGCCGCGTCGAGCTCGACGCCCGGGGTGGCGGGCGCGCCGGCGCTGGCGCTCCGCTCGGCCCGCAGGGTGGTGGCGAAGCGGTCGGCATCGTCGCGCGCCGGCAGCAGCAGGGTGTCGGGGTCGACGGCCCCGCCCAGCCGGGCGGGGGACGCGGTTCCGATGAAGATCGCGCGCGGCCGGTCGTCCTGGCGCAGGGCATAGGCCCGGGTGGCGTCCAGCGCCAGGCGCAACAGCGTCCGGCGACCCAGGGCCAACGACTCGGCGCCTCGTGGCCAGCCGCCCGCCTCGACGGGGCCGGGCACCCCCAGGGTCTGGCGCAGGAGGCGGGCGGCCGGGGTCTCCAGCGTGGTGCACAGCACCGCCGCCACCTGCAGGCCGCGCGCGGCCACCCACTGGGCGATGCGATCCGCCAGGCCCGTCGTCGGGTCGACCACCACGCAGCGGCCGCTGCCGGCATCGGCCAGCAACCAGCAGTTCGCGCCATCCTCGTGCAGCCGCAGCAGGCCGTCGGCGGGCAGCGCCTGCCGGGGCTGCGGGCCGTTCAGGCCGCTGGCGCGCAGCGCGGCGCCGCAGGCCCGGATGCGCTCGCAGGCCTGCTCGACGACCGCCTCCTCCTCGGCCGGGCCGAAGGACAGGCGCACGGCCGAGGCGCACCGCCACGTCGGCAGGCCCATCGCGGCCAGCACCTCGCTGGGCAGCGCCCGCGCCGCGCCGCAGGCCGAACCGCCGCTGACCCGCACGCCGGCGGCGTCGAAGACATCCAGCAGCAGGCGCGCCTCGAGGCCCGGCACCGAGAAGTTCAGCGTGGTGGGCAGGCACAGTGCCGGCGGCGCGTTGAACACCAGCCCGGGGAAGGCATCCTGCAGCGCCGTCGCCAGCCGGTCCCGGTAGCCGGCCAATGTCGCGGCGCTGCGGAAGCTGTGGCCGTCGTCCAGGGCCGCGAGCACCGCGCCCAGGCCGGCGATGCCAGCCATGTTCTCGGTGCCCGAGCGCAGGCCGCCCTCCTGGCCGCCACCGGCCATCAACGGCGTGAAGGGCGCGCCCTCGCGCACGTAGAGCAGGCCGATGCCCTTGGGCGCGTAGAGCTTGTGGCCGGAGAAGCACGCATAGTCGATGCGGCGCGAGGCCAGGTCCAGCGCCATCTTGCCCAGGGCCTGCACGCCATCCACCAGCCACAGGGCCGGACTGCCCTGGAGCGCCGCCTCGATGCCGTCGAGGTCGCTGACGACGCCGGTCTCGTTGTTGGCGGCCATGGTGCAGACCAGGGCGGCGTGCGGCGCCTGGCGACGCAGCCAGTCCAGGTCGTGGCGGCCGTCGCGGTCGACCGGGATCGCCAGCACCTCCAGGTCCAGGCCGAGCAGGGCGTTCCAGTGCCGGAGCGCTTCGGGCACGGCCTTGTGCTCCGTGGCGCCATGGAGCAGGCAGGGCGGCCGGGACGCCGTCGCGTGGCGCTCGCGGATGGCGCGCAGCGCGGACAGCACGGCGGTCTGGATGCCTTCGGTGGCGCCGCTGACGAACAGCATCCGGCCGGTCGTGGCGCCCAGGGTCGCGCGCGCGAGTTCCCGGGTCCGGTCCACGATGGCCCGGGCGCGCAGGCCCGTGCCATGGATGCTGCTGGGATTGCCATAGTGCTCCTGCATGGCGTGGAGGGCGGCCGCCCGGGCCGGGGCGAGCACCGGCGTGGTCGCGTTCGCGTCGAGATAGATGTCCATGGAGGAAGCGTCCTGGAGAAACGGAGGGAAGCCGGAAATTCTGCGGCGCGGCTCGCACAAAGGGCTTGCGATCTTGCTCACGCCGTGCCCGAAGACCGCAACCGGTTCGCGCCGCCGACGCGATCGGGAGCAAATCTTTCTCAAGCTGTCTGGGCGCGGCATAGAATCCGCCCGCCTGGCGCACGGGGCGCCAGCCAGCCCGGTCCATCTCATGCGCAACATCGACACCATCGACCGCCGGATCCTGGAGGTCCTGCAGGCCGACGCCAGCGCTTCGCTCCAGCAGGTCAGCGAAGCCGTCAATCTGTCGACCACGCCCTGCTGGCGCCGCATCCAGCGGCTCGAGAGCGAGGGCATCATCCGCAAGCGGGTCGCGCTGCTGGATGCCGACAAGCTCAATGTCGGCGTCACCGTGTTCGTGTCGATCCGCACCAACGAGCACAACGAGGAGTGGCTGCGGCGGCTGTCCTCGGTGGTCGAGCAGATCCCGCAGATCGTCGAGTTCTACCGGATGAGCGGGGACGTCGACTACCTGCTGCGCATCGTGGTCCCCGACATCAAGGCCTACGACGCCGTCTACAAGCGGCTGATCCGCGAGATCGACCTGTCCGACGTCAGTTCGAGCTTCGCGATGGAACAGATCAAGTTCACGACCGCGCTGCCGCTCGAGTACGCCTGAGCGACCCCGGCGGGGTCGCCCGGCGGCGGCATGTCAGCCGGAGATGCGGCTGGCCAGGCGCACCGCTTCGGCCAGTTCGGTCAGCTCGTCGGTGTGCTGGACCGCGAGCCGCGCCAGCTTCTTGCGCCCGGCCGGCAACAGGTGCACCTCGACCTGCCGGCGATCGACCGTGCTGGCCCTGCGCTCGACCAGCCCAGCCTCCTCGCAGCGCGAGACCAGCGCCACCACGCCATGCGGCTGCGCCTGCAGCCGCTCCGCGATCTCCCCGATGCTGGCCCACTGACGGCCCGCGAAGCCCTGCGTGTGCAGCATCAGCTGGTACTGCAGCACCGTGATGCCTTCGACGCGCGCCGCGTCCTCGCTGAACCGCAGGAAGCTCCGCAGCCGGAAGCGGAACTCCGACAACGCCTCGAAACGCTCCTTCTCGATGGCACTCTGACTTGGGGACATGACGGGCCTCTGTTGATCGGGAAATGTAGCACCGGCCCGTTGCGGTCCGACACGCGCCGCGCAGGGTAAATACTCATAACGTGACATAAAACATGTCATAGCATGATGTATTCGGAAACGTCGCGGATCGGCGTCTCCATCGGCGTCCGACGGTTCCGATCGCAGCTCCCCCGCGGTCGCCGTCCGGTCGGTTCATCCCCTCCGTCCCACCCCTGCCATCCATGAAACCCAAGAGCCAGAAGGACTTCGTGTCCGGCCTCATGTTCACCTGCGTCGGATTGGCGTTCGCCATCGGCGCGACCCATTACAACGTCGGCACCGGCGCCCGCATGGGCCCCGGCTACTTCCCGCTCATGATCGGCATCCTGCTGTCGGTCGGTGGCGGCATCGTCATGCTGGGCTCGCTGTCGTCCGGAGCCGCCGATGGCGACCCGATCGGCCGCATCGCCTGGAAGCCGCTCGGCCTGATCATCGGCGCCAACCTGGTCTTCGGCCTCCTGCTGGGCGGCCTGCCGACGCTGGGCCTGCCGGCGCTGGGACTGATCGCGGCGATCTACGCGCTCGTCGTCATCGCGAGCCTCGCGGGCACGCGCTTCTCGATCAAGAACGCGCTGGTGCTGGCGACCATCCTCGCGATCGGCAGCTATCTCACCTTCATCATCGGTCTGAGCCTGCAGTTCCAGGTCTGGCCCACCTTCATCTCCGGCTGAGGCGCACGACATGGACCTGATCAACAACCTCAGCCTCGGTTTCGAGGCCGCCTTCACGCTGCAGAACCTGATGTACGCCTTCGTGGGCTGCCTGCTGGGCACGCTCATCGGCGTGCTGCCCGGCATCGGCCCGGTCGCCACCATCGCGATGCTGCTGCCGGCCACCTACGCCTTGCCGCCGGTCGCCGCGCTGATCATGCTGGCGGGCATCTACTACGGCTCGCAATACGGCGGTTCCACCACCGCCATCCTGGTCAACCTGCCGGGCGAGTCGTCCTCGGTGGTGACCGTGATCGACGGCCACCAGATGGCGCGGCAGGGGCGGGGCGGACCGGCGCTGGCCGCCGCCGGCCTGGGCTCGTTCTTCGCCGGCTGCGTCGGCACGCTGATCCTGGCGGGCTTCGCGCCGGCGCTGACCGAGGTCGCCTTCAAGTTCGGCCCGGCCGAGTACTTCTCGCTGATGGTGCTGGGCCTGATCGGCGCGGTGGTGCTGGCCTCGGGCTCGCTGATCAAGGCGATCTGCATGATCATGCTGGGCCTGCTGCTCGGCCTGGTGGGCACCGACGTCAACTCGGGCGTCGCGCGCTTCAGCTTCGACATCCCCGAACTCACCGACGGCATCAGCTTCATCGCCATCGCGATGGGCATCTTCGGCTATGGCGAGATCATCGCCAACCTGGCCCAGGACGAGGGCGAGCGCGAGGTCTTCACGGCCAAGCTGCACGGCCTCATGCCGACGCGCGAGGATTTCCGCAACATGTTCCCGGCGGTGCTGCGCGGCACGGCGCTGGGCTGCTCGCTGGGCATCCTGCCGGGCGGCGGCTCGCTGCTGTCGGCCTTCGCCTCCTACACGCTCGAGAAGAAGATCAAGCTGCGCTCCGGCGAGGTCGCCTTCGGCAAGGGCAACATCCGCGGCGTCGCGGGGCCGGAGGCGGCCAACAACGCCGGCGCGCAGACCTCCTTCATCCCGCTGCTGACGCTGGGCATCCCCGGCAACGCCGTGATGGCGCTGATGGTGGGCGCCATGACGATCCACAACATCCAGCCGGGTCCGCAGGTCATGACCAGCAATCCCGAGCTGTTCTGGGGCCTGATCGCCTCGATGTGGATCGGCAACCTGATGCTGGTGATCCTGAACCTGCCGCTGATCGGCATCTGGATCAAGCTGCTGTCTGTGCCCTATCGCTGGCTGTTCCCGGCCATCGTGCTGTTCTGCGCCATCGGCGTCTACTCGACCAACAACAACACCTTCGACGTCTGGATGGTCGGCCTCTTCGGCGTCGTCGGCTATGCCTTCCTGAAGCTGGGCTGCGAGCCGGCGCCGCTGCTGCTCGGACTGATCCTGGGACCGATGATGGAGGAGAACCTGCGGCGCGCGCTGCTGCTGTCGCGCGGCGACTGGAGCGTGCTCGTGACGCGGCCGATCTCCGCCAGCCTGCTGGTGGGCGCGGCGGTGCTGCTGGCCATCGTCCTGCTGCCCTCCGTGCGCTCCAAGCGCGAGGAGGCCTTCGTCGAGGACTGACCGGCCGGACCCGGCAAGCAGGGTCCGGTGGCGCCAGCGAGCCCAGGGCGGCATCGCCATCGGCTTGGCACGCCGATTGCCGGGCAAGGACATGGCCGCGCGACGGGACATCGAGTCCGACCCCCCCCCGCGGCCTCTTCCATCCACCGGAGAGGCTCATGCCGGCATCGACTTCCGAAGCGCGCCCCGAGGGCATCGTGCTGCGTCGCGGGACCCACGCGCTCGTGGTCGTGGTCGTGACGACGCGATCGTGCGCCGCCGGCCCGATGGCCGCGAGCCGGGCACATCCCCACGCCGGAGCGCACCTCGTCCCGACGACGGCTCGCTCATGCCATGCCCACCGCGAGACCTGCGCGGATGCCCCCCGCCCCCGGCGCCCGCCGCCCCCTGGCGATGGCAGTTCCTGCGGCAAGTCCTGCCATCGGCGCCGGGCCGTACCGCCATGCCGGGTGCCGGACGTCGACCCCGAATCCCCCACCCAGAAGGAATCCACCCCATGAATGCGCTCACCCGCCGGCTCAGCCCGGACGCCATCACCATGATCCGCCTCGACCACACGCATGTCGTGGCGACCTTCCACCAGTACCGCGGCTACAGCGCGCCGATGGTCAAGAAAGGCCTGGTCCTGACGGTCTGCACCGCCCTCGAGGTGCACGCCCAGCTGGAGGAGGAGATCTTCTATCCGGCGGTGCGCGCCGTGACCGGGAACGAGGCGCTCAGGAAGAGCGTGCCCGAGCACGACGAGATGCGCCGCCTGATCGCCCGGCTGCGCGAGATGGATCCGACCGACCCGGCCTACGACGACACCTTCTTCGAACTCCTGCGCGACGTGCTGCACCACGTGGCCGACGAGGAGACCATCGTGCTGCCGGAGGCCGAGCGCCTGCTGGCCGACCGGCTCGACGAACTGGGCGCGGCGATGACGCGGCGCCGGCTCCAGCTGGTGGTGCCGCGCACCGGCGAGATCGCCCTGAATCTCGCGCGCGCCATGCCCAAGGCCACCGTGACGGCCGGCGTGATGCTGCTGTCGGGCGCCGCGCTGGCGGCCTGGTACGGCCACCAGAAGTCGCAGCGCTTGTCCTGAGGCGCGCAGGCTGACGCGGCCCGGCGCGTAGGCGGCCCGCCGCGTTCAGCCGAAGTGGCAGGACACGGTGCCGGCGGCGGGAGCGGCCGGCCGGCGCGCACGTCCTGGGCATCGGGGCCGCGCGTGGCACGTGCGTGCGGTGCCTTCCCGCTCTCCGAGGCGGCGCGGGCGCCGGGTCGCCGCCGGGCGATCTGCTCCAATCGGCGGATGCGATCCCCACGTCCTCCGAGCGTTTCCCATGGCTAACTTCCTGTCCGAGCGCGGCGTGCGGCTCGGCCGCGTGGTGCCGGCGACCTGCGTGCTGGTGCTGCTGCACTTCGGCCAGGATTTCCTGCAGCCGCTGGCCATCGCCAGCATGCTGGCGCTGGTGGTCGCGCCGCTGGTGCGCCGGCTCTCGCGCAGCGGCCTCGGCGCCACGGCTTCGACGCTGGTGTCGGTGGCGCTGGTGGCGGCCTGTGTGGTGTGGATGAGCGCGGTGCTGACGATCCAGCTAGTCTCGGTGGCGGGCGACCTGCCGCGCTACCGCGCCGCCATCGAGGCCAAGGTCGAATCGGTGCGGGAGCGGACGGTGCGGCCGTTCGAGCGCCTGGACGAGCAGCTCCGGGGCGCCCTGCCGACGACGGAGGTCGGCCGCGACCGCGCCGGCGCCCCGGCGCGGTCGTCGGCGCGGCAGTCCCGCGCCAACCAGGCGGCGGTCGCCACCCCGGCGCCGGCGCCAGCGCCGGCGCCGCCCCAGGCGCCATCGACCAGCGACCTGGTCTCGAAGCTGCTGTCGGCGCTGGTCGGTCCCATCGCGGAGGTCGGCATCGTCTTCGTGCTGCTGGTGTTCATCCTGCTCGAGCGCGAGTCGCTCGGCGACCGCTTCATCCGGCTGGTGGGAGAGTCCCGGCTGGGGACCACCGTGCAGGCGCTCAACGACACGGCGCAGGGCGTCTCGCGCTTCTTCCTGGCCCAGGCGACCGTCAATGCCGCCTTCGGCGTCGTCGTCGCCGCCGGGCTGTGGCTGATCGGCATCCCGCACGCGGCGCTGTGGGGGGCGATCGGCGGCGTGCTGCGATTCGTGCCCTATGTGGGCGTGCTCGGCGCGGCGGCGCTGATCGCGCTGTTCAGCGCGGCGGTGGATCCGGGCTGGACGCTGGTGTTCGCGAGCCTGGGCCTGTTCCTGGCGCTGGAGCTGCTGGTCGCGCACGTGATCGAGCCGCAGGTCTATGGGCACAGCACCGGGCTGGCGCCGCTCGCGGTGATCGTCTCGGCGCTGTTCTGGGGCGCCCTGTGGGGCCCGGTGGGGCTGCTGCTGTCGACGCCCCTGACGCTCTGCCTGGTGGTGGTCGGGCGGCATGTCGCGGCGCTGGAGCCACTGACCATCCTGCTGACCGAGTCGCCCGGCCTCAATGCCGGCCAGCGCTTCTACCAGCGCGCCCTGGGCGGCAGCACCGCCACCATCATCCAGGATGCGCGCGCCTTCCTGCGCCGCGACAGCTTCGCGCGCTATTGCGATCAGACGCTGCTGCCGGGCCTGGCGCTCGGCCTGGCGGACTTCCGCTCGGGTCGCATCGACGGCCAGCAACTCGCCCGCATCCAGACCCAGGTCGTGCGCCTGGCGGAATCCTTCGCGACGACGAAGCTGGGCTGGCGCGCGCGGCGGCGCGCCTCGATCGTCCTGACCGACGCGCACGTCGGCACCCGCCTGCGCGAGATGCGGGAAGCGCGCCTGGGCCGCTGGCAGGGCAAGCTCGACGTGCCGAGCGGCTCGATCGCGCTGTGCGTCAGCTCGGGTTCCGATCGCGACGAACTGCTGACCGAGCTGCTGGTCCGGGCCCTCAACGACGCCGCCATCGACGCGCGCAGCGTGTCGATGGGCGAGCCGCCGGATCGCTCCGCCGACGACAAGGCGCAGCTGGTCGGCACGGTCTTCGTCACCTATCCACCGCAGGACGCATTCGCCGCGTGGGTCGCGCTGACCACCGAGTTCCGCGCCGCGCTGCCGCATGCCGTGCTGGCCACGATCCGGCTGCCGCTCGATCACGCGCTGGCGTCGCAGGAGGAGGTGGCCGCGCAGGTCGACCTGGTGCTGCATTCGTATGCCGAGGCCGAGACCTTCATGCTGGAGGGCGAGAAGGCGGCCTGAGCGATCCCGCGCGTCCGGCG
Source organism: Variovorax sp. PEI5 (assembly GCF_056679935.1). Taxonomy (NCBI): domain Bacteria; kingdom Pseudomonadati; phylum Pseudomonadota; class Betaproteobacteria; order Burkholderiales; family Comamonadaceae; genus Variovorax; species Variovorax sp. PEI5. The sequence goes on along the minus strand of NZ_JBWXPH010000003.1, from coordinate 283,312 downwards.
CCTCAGCGCGGGCCGCGCAGCGCCGTCGCGAGCGTCCGGGCATTGGCGTCGAACAGCCTGAGGTAGGTGTCGGCCGCCGTGCCCGGGCGCGACAGCGCATCGGAATACAGGCGCCCGCCGACGTGGACGCCGCCCTCGCGCGCGATGCGCTCGATCAGGCGCGGATCGGAGATGTTCTCGATGAACACGGCACGCACCCTCTCGCCGCGGATCTGGTCGATCAGCCGCGCCACCGCCGCGGCCGAGGCCTCGCCGTCGGTGCTCGTGCCCTGCGGCGCCAGGAACTCGATGCCATAGGCGGCGCCGAAGTAGCCGAAGGCATCGTGCGAGGTGATCACGCGGCGCTGCGCCGGCGCGATGGCATCGAAGCGGGCGCGCACCTCGCGGTCGAGATTGCGCAGGCGTGCGGTGTAGTCGGCGGCGCGCGCCTCGAACACGGCGGCGCGCTCCGGCCGCGCGCGCGCCAGGGCATCGCGCAGGTTGGCGACATAGCGCTGCGCCAGGGCCAGGTCCTGCCAGGCATGCGGGTCCGGTCCCGCGCCCAGCAGGCGCGGCGCGATGCCGGCGCTGGCCACCTGCACCGGACCGCGATAGCCGGAGGCGGCGACCAGCCGCTCCAGCCAGCCCTCGAAGCCCAGGCCGTTGACCACCACCAGGTCGGCGCCGGCGAGGCGGCGCACATCGGCCGGGCGCGGCTCGAACACGTGGGCATCGGCATCGGGGCCGACCAGGGCCGTCACCTCGACGGCATCGCCGCCGACCTCGCGCGCCATGTCGGCCAGGATCGAGAAGCTGGCCACGACCCGCAGCGGATGTCCGGCCACCGGCTGCGACCAGCCGGGAGCGGCGGCGAGCATCAGCAGCGCGGCCAGCGAGGAGCGACGCGAGGGATTCATTTCAGGCCTTTCATGGGGGAGCGCCGCCACCGGCGCCACAGGAGACCGTCGCGCTTGCCGGCGACGACGGAGAGCAGGTAGGCGCCGCCGGCCACCAGCACGATGGCGGGGCCGGACGGCCATTGGGCGTGGTAGGACAGCAGCAGGCCGACGAAGCCGGAGACGGCGGCGATGGCGCCGGCCACCAGCGCCAGGCTCCAGACCTCGGCGGCCCAGAAGCGCGCCGCCGTCGCCGGCAGCATCATCAGGCCGACCGCCATCAGGGTGCCCAGCGCCTGGAATCCGGCCACCAGGTTGGCGACGGTCAGCACCAGGAAGACGCCATGCACCAGGGGGCCGTGCCCGCCGACGCCGCGCAGGAAGCCGGGATCCAGGCACTCGGCCACCAGCGGGCGGTGGATCAGCGCCAGCACGACCAGCGTGATGCTGGCCACGCCCGCCACCAGCCGCAGCGCCGCGTCGTCGACCGCCAGGATGCTGCCGAACAGCAGGTGCATGAGATCGACGCTGCTGCCATGCACCGACACCAGCAGCACGCCCAGCGCCAGGGCGATCAGGTAGAAGGCGGCGAAGCTCGCGTCCTCGCGCTGCGAGGTGGCGCGCGTCACCCAGCCGGCCGCCAGCGCGACCGCCAGCGCCGCCGCGAAGCCGCCCAGGCTCATCGCCGGCAGCGAGAGCCCGGCCAGCAGGAAGCCGACCGCCGCGCCCGGCAGCAGGGCATGGCCCATGGCGTCGCCCACCAGGCTCATGCGGCGCAGCACCAGCAGGGTGCCCATGGGCGCGCTGCCCAGGCTCAGGGCCAGGGTCGAGACCAGCGCGCGACGCATGAAGCCATAGTCCGCGAAGGGCTGGAACAGCAGCTCCGACGGCGTCATGCCGAGGCCTCCATGCGCGCCGGTGCCGGATCGTCCCAGCTCTCGGCGCTGCGGCGCGCGCGCAGCAGGTGGTCGGCGCGCAGGACCTCGGCGGTCGGACCCCAGGCGATGCCGCGCCGCGCCAGCAGCAGCGTGCGCTCGAAATGCGTGCGCACCTGTTCGATGTCGTGCAGCACGGCGACGATGGTGCGGCCCTGGCCATGCCAGCGGCCGATGAGGGCCAGCAGGTCGGCCGTGGTGCGGGCGTCGATCGCGTTGAAGGGCTCGTCCAGCAGGATCACCGGCGCGTCCTGCAGCAGCAGGCGCGCGAACAGCACGCGCTGGAACTGCCCCGCCGACAGCTCCGCGATGCCCCGGCGCTCGAAGCCCGCGAGGCCGACCATCGCCAGGGTGTCGACGACCGCGCGGCGTCGTGCCGCGTCGAGGCCGCCGAAGGCGCCGACGCGGTGCCAGTGGCCGATCGCCACCAGGTCGAAGACCCGGATCGGAAAGCCGCGGTCGATCTCCGCCTGCTGCGGCAGGCAGGCGACGCGCCGGTCCGGCGCGGCGTCGAACTCGACGCTGCCGCCGGCGAGTGGCACGCGGCCCGAGATGGCCGCCAGCAGGCTGCTCTTGCCGGCGCCGTTCGGCCCGACGATGGCGGTCAGCGAGCCCGGCGCGAACACGCCCGACAGGTCCTGCACCGCCGGCCGGTCGCGATAGGCGACCGTGAGTTCGCGCAGCCGGATCGCGCCGGGCCGGCACGGCGCGGCCATCGCATCGGTGGCCATCAGGCCAGCGCCCAATCGACGGCCACCCAGAGCAGCGCCACCAGGAGCAGCGCGCCCAGCACCCGCGTCCCGGCCGCCGCCCCCAGCAGGGTGCGCAGGCCCTCGGCGCGCCTCATGCTCCGGCCGCTCCGGCCTGCGCGAGGGCGGCGCCGACCACGCAGTTGCGCAGGCCGTCGAGCAGCAGCGCGCGCGGCAGGTCGCGGCCGATGAAGACGATCCTCGACTCGCGCGCCTCGTCCGCCGCCCAGGGCGCGCCCGTCTCGGCGCCCATCAGCATGTGGACGCCCTGGAACACCACCCGGCGCCGCTCGCCCGCGACATGGAGCACGCCCTTGTAGCGCATCATCCGGGCGCCATGCGCCTGCACCATGGCGCCCAGGAAGTCCTCCAGGCGGTCGAGGTCCAAGGGCCGCTGCTCGCGGAACACGAACGAGGTGACCTCGTCGTCGTGCGCGTGGCTGACATCGCCGAGGAAGTCCGGCTCGATCTCCAGGATGGCGTCGAGGTCGAAGCCATGGATGTCGAGCAGGTCGTCGATCGCCGCGACGCCGTGGCGGACCTCGGCGATGCGGGCGCGCGGATTGATGCGCGCCAGGCGCTGGCGCAGGGCCGCCAGCGCGGCGGCATCGACCAGGTCGGTCTTGGAGATCAGCAGGCGGTCGGCGAAGCCGACCTGCTCCTGCGCCTCGTGGTTGGCATCGAGCTGGTCTGGCGCGTGGCGGGCGTCGACCAGGGTCACGATGGCATCGAGCCGGTAGCGCGCGGCGACCCGGTCGTCGACGAAGAAGGTCTGCGCCACCGGCGCCGGATCGGCCAGGCCGGTGGTCTCGATGATCACGCGGTCGAAGCGCAGCGCGCCGGCATCGCGCCCGTCGGCCAGCTCGCCCAGGATGCGCACCAGATCCCCGCGCACCGTGCAGCAGATGCAGCCGTTGTTCATCTCGACGATCTGCTCGTCGCAGTCCTGGACCAGCAGTTCGTGGTCGATGCCGGTCTCGCCGAACTCGTTCTCGATCACCGCGACGCGCTGGCCATGCTCGCCGCGCAGGATGTGGTTGAGCAGCGTGGTCTTGCCGCTGCCCAGGAAGCCGGTGAGGATGGTGACGGGGAGCAGGGCGTGGGGCATGGGGCGGACCGGATGAGCCGCGCCGGCCGGGCCGACAGCGACTGGTTATCGATAATGATTTATCACTATCCTAGCACGCGGGCGTGTTCCGGCGGCGTGGTCGACCCGGACGCAGGACCCGCCAGGCGATCACGCAGGAGGTGGCGCACAGGCCCACGCCCAGCAGCGACATGCCGACGATCAGCGCGTGGCGCAGCCAGGGGCGCGTGGTCAGCGCCGCATAGTCGAAGGTGTGCAGCCCGTGGTAGAGGTGGCGCTGCCAGCGGCCGGATTCCTCGGCGCGCAGCAGGATGCGCCCGGCACGCGGATCGGCGTACAGCGTGGTGCCGTCCGCCCAGTCCGCGCGCCAGACCGGCAGGGGCCGGCGATGGCGCGTGCCGGCGGTGTCGGCCGGCGCGGCGGCGTAGTAGAGCGTGTCGTAGGCGTCCAGGCGCGCGAGGGCGGGCGATCCGGCGTCCGGCCGCAGCCGGCGCAGGGCCGCGGTCATGGTCGCGTCCGGCAGCATCGCCAGGGGCTCGGCATCGGCATCGGCAGCGCCGCCCGCGCCATCGGCGCGCACCAGCCATTGATCGAGCTCGTCGTCCAGCCGGTACCAGGCCTGGCCGTCGATGCGCACCAGCTCGAGTTCCCGGGGCCGCAGGCCGCGCGCCCGCGCCCGGGCCAGGATGGCGGCCGGGTCGCTGGTGGCGGCTGCGGGTGGCCCGCGCCAGCGCGCCAGTTCCGGCGCCGCCGCGCCGCGCGGGGTGAACACATCCCAGGGATTCATCGACAGCAGGCCCGAGAGGATCCAGGTCAGCGTGAAGGCGCCGGCCACCAGGCCCAGGATGTGATGCCAGCGCAGCCAGGGCTGGCGGTAGGGAATCCAGCGGCTGCGATTGAGGAACAGTTGCCACAGACCCAGCATCAGGCCGCTCGCCGCCAGCACGACGCCCGGCAGCGCCAGCGCCACCACGACCTGGTGCCACGCCTGCGGGAACCGTCGCAGCACGGTCGGGTAGATCCAGTGCGGCACGGCGCCGATCCAGTTCCAGAACCGTTCGGCGCGCCGCGTGTCGCGCACCACCTCGGCGGCATCGAGCGAGACGTACAGCACCAGCCCATCGGCGCCGTCGAGGTCGACCCTGGCCAGCGGCCGGTAGGGGTCGAGGGCCTGCGGGACCGTCCACTGGTCGCGCTCCAGGCGCTCGGCGCGCAGCGCGCGGCGGCCGCTGAAGGTCTCGGCCAGTTGCGCCGCCGCCGCCGTCGAGAGGCCGGGCCGGAGCGCCCCGGTGCGGGCGTCGACCACGTGCCAGTGGGCCGCGTCGCCGGTGCCCGGCGCGCGGCCGCGCAGCCGCCAGACCGGCTCGTCGCCGCGCAGGCCGAAGCGTGCCTCGTCGAAGGCCAGCCCGGCGCGCGCCGCCGCCGCGTCCGGCCCCAGGCAGCAGCCGGATGGCGCATCGAGCACCGGCAGCGCGCGCAGGCGCTCGTCCGGCGTCAGCTCCGGGAAGGCGACGAAATGCAGGACCAGGCCGCTGAGGAACCACATCAGGAAGAACGGCGCGAGCACGATGCCCAGCCACTTGTGGACCTCGATCAGCAGCCGTTTCGGGCGCGACGTCGCCATCGGCTCAGAACATCGCGCGTGCCATCAGCTCCACGGTGCGTGGCGCGCCCAGGAGCCAGCGCACGTTGCCGGTGCCCGAGACCGCGTAGTCGCGGTCGGTCAGGTTGCGCACCGCCAGCGTGAATGTCAGGCCGGGGTGGGGCGCATAGGCGAGCGTGGCGTCCACCAGCGTGTAGGCCGGCAGGCTCGCCGTGTTGGCGGCGTCGGACTGGCGCACGCCGACGTGGCGCAGGCCCAGGCCGGCCTGCCAGCGCGGCTGGAAGCGGTAGGCGGTCCAGAGGTTGGCCATGCGCTGCGGCACGTCCACCGGCACATTGCCGGCGCGCGGCACCAGGGTGCCGCCGACGACCTCGTTGAAGTCGTCGTAGCGGGCGCGCAGCAGCGCCGCGTTGGCATCGATGGTCCAGCCGCGCACCGGCTCGGCGGCGACGGCCAGCTCGGCGCCGGTGGAGGATTGGCGACCGACCTGCTGGACCCGCGTCGGATCGACCGGGTCGCGCGAGAGCAGGTTGTGTTTCTCGATGCGATAGACCGCCAGGGTCCATTCGCCGCGCACCGCCGGCAGCGCGCCCTTGGCGCCGGCCTCGAGCTGCCGGCCCCGGGTCAGGTCGAAGGCCGTCGATCCATTGGGCAGCGACAGCGCTCCGCTGAGCGGGTCCGTCGCGGTCGAATACTGCCCATAGAGCGACAGCGCCTCGCGCGGCGTCCAGATCGCGCCGACGCGGCCCGTGGTGGGCGAATAGGACTTGCCCAGCACGAGCCCCTGGCGCAGGTCGTCGTTGTCGAAGTCCATCCGGTCGTGGCGCAGGCCGCCGACCAGCTTCCAGCGCGGCGACAGGTCGAGCGCGTTCTCGGCGAACAGCGCGGTGGTCGCCAGGGTCGCCCGGCGGCCCGGCCGGGTGGTCTCGGGACTGACGAAGGAGCCCGGCGCGAAGTCGAACGGATCGACGCTGCTGGCGCCGCCATAGGGCGCGTTGTTGGTGTGCAGCAGCCGGGTCCGATAGGCGTCGACGCCCAGCACCAGCCGGTGGCGCAGGCCGGCGACGGCGCCATCGAGGGTGGCGTCGAAGCGGTTGCCGTCCTGGGTCTGGTCGTGCAGGATCTCCAGGTAGTCGCTGCGCGCGACCCGGGTGCCGGTGGCGTCGAAGGTGGCCGCCTCGGCATTGCGCCAGTGGCGCCCGGTCGTCAGGTGATAGGTCTCGTTGCGCAGCCGCACGCCGTCGCCCGCCTGGTACTGCACCCGGGCGCGCCACATGCGGTCGTCGTAGCGCACCACCGAATCCTCGACGTTGAAGTTGGTGCGCCGCAGGCGCGGGTCGAGCACGCCATCGCGCAGCGGCGTGCCGAAGTAGCGGGCGTCGTCGTTGCGGCCGCCATCGAGCGAGACCGTCACCTGCAGGTCGCGCGTGGGCCGCGCCGCCAGCGCGATCGACTGGTTGCGGCGGTCGTGGTCCTCGAAGCGCCGGTAGCCATCGCTCCGGCTGGCATCGAGAAAAATCGAATACGCCAGGATCTCGCCGATCGGACCGCGCAGGCCGATGCCGCCCCGTCGCGTGCCGAAGGAACCCAGGCCGACGAAGGCCTCGCGCTCGCTGCGCTCGAACAACGGCTGCCGGGTGATGTAGTTGACCGCCGCGCCGATGGCGCCATCGCCATACAGCACCGAGGCCGGACCCCGCAGCACCTCCACCGATTCCAGCGGCCAGGTCGAGAACGGATAGGTGATGGTGCCGGCCGCGGCCACCAGCCGCGTGCCGTCCACCATCTGCGCCACCGAGCCGTGGCCGGCGAAACCGCGCGCGACCAGGCTGGTGCCGCCATTGCCGGGCGAGGGCGATTCGGTCAGGCCCGGGGTGCGGATGGCGACATCCTGCGCCCGCGCGAGGCCGCGCTCGGCGATGTCCTGGCGGTCCAGGCGGCTGATGCTGGCGGGCGTCTCGCGCGGTGCCAGTCCCAGGCGCGAGCCGGTCGTGCCCGCGACGTCCAGGCCCAGCGTGCTGCCCGGCGCGACGGCGCTGTCGGTGACTTCGACGGCGGCCAGGCTGGGCGCCGGACGTGACTGCGCGCCAGCGGGCGGCGCGGCCCATGGAACGATCAATGCCATGGCCGTGGCCTGGGCCACGGCGCGCCTGCGGACGATGCGCGAAGTCAAATCTGTGCTCCTGGGAGGATCGACGGGGAAGGGAGGAACGGCACGCCTCCACGCCACGCGACGGCACGGCCGGAACGCGGGCGGAGGGCGGGCCGACGAGGCCCGATGTGGGCTTTAATGATAACGCGTTATCAATATCGAGCCATGCAAGAATGCAGGTTCCCGATCCGTCCGACCCGAACTCCCGGTCTCTTTCCATGGAACGTTTTTCCCGTCAGCGATCCGCCATCCGCACCGTGATCGATGCCGCGGGCCGGCCGCTGTCGCCCGTCGAGATCTGCGATGCCGCCCAGGCCGAGGCCCCGGGGCTGGGCATCGCCACGGTCTATCGCAACCTCAAGCAACTGGTGGAGGCCGAGGAGATCGCCGCGGTGGTGCTGCCGGGCGAGAGCCCGCGCTACGAAGCCGTGCATCACGGCCACCACCATCACTTCCAGTGCGACGACTGCAGGAAGGTGTTCGACGTGCACGACTGTCCGGGCGACCTCGACCGGCTCGCGCCGGCCGGCTTCGAGGTGGCGCGCCACGAGCTCACGCTCTACGGGCGTTGCGGCGATTGCGTCAAGGCGCGGCGCCGGGACCGGGCCGCCAGGAAGCGCTGACCGGCCGCGCGTCGCGGCGGCCTTCCGTGCGGCCGGCGCCGTGGATCACTTCGCGCGCAGGGTGCGCAGCCAGTTCGCGATCAGCACGCGCAGCGGCGGCTGCGTGGGACGTTCGACACGCTGGTCGATGCGCGCGTTGGTGCGCGCGATGTCCGGCCAGGTGCCGGGGTTCGTGCAGTTGCTCGTCATCATGAGGTCGTCTCGAAGGAGAGGTTCGGAGTTGGAAGGCGAGCACAGGGTCTGGTGACCGTCGACACGACATCGGCCTGTCTCTTGAATTGATACTTTAGGGCGACCTACGTTCATCAATTCTGGTCAAGCCGGAAAATGTAAGTCTTAAGTGTGAATTTGTTTTAATTTGTCGCCCTGCCGACGCGCTGGACCCGCGCTCGCGCCGCGGATCGCCGCCGCGAAGGCGGTCAGGATCGCCGGCCGCTCGAGGTCGTCGCGCCGCACGAACAATCCGAAGGACGGCAGCACGACGCGCGGCACGACCCGCAGGCGCCGCACGCCGCCCCGCGCGATCTCGTCGGCCGCGTGCTCGAGCCGTACCGCGCACAGCAGCGCCGGATCGAGCCGCAGCACGGTGCCGATCGTCACGGACGACTGGGCCTCGATGACCGGCACCGGCGGGGTCGCGCCGCTGTCGAGGAAGGCCGTCATGAAGGCCTGCCGCACCAGCGTGTCCTTGGGCGGGACCACCCATTGCGAGGCGCGCAGGTCGGCCCAGCGCCAGGTCCGCCCGGCGGCGTGGTCGCCATCGGTTGCGGCCAGCACGCACAGCTCGTCCTTCAGCAGCACGACCGATTCGAGTCGTGGCAACAGGTCGCTGGTCACCAGCTCCGGGGTGATGGCGCCGAAGACGCCATCGAGCTCGCCCTGGAGCAGGCGCTGGATGAGTTCGTGGACGCGCCCCTCGACCAGCTGCACGATGGCGCCGGGCCACTGCCGGCGCAGCCGGACGATGGCGGCCGGCAGCGTGGCCGTGACCGATGGCGCGCCCACGCGCAGCACCGCCGTCGCGCCGCCACGCAATGCGTCGACCTCCTCGGTCGCGCGCGCCAGCTCGTTGAGCGCCACCCGGGCGCGGAACGCCGCGCCGGCGCCCAGCGCGTTGGCCTGGATGCCCTGGTGGCCGCGCTCGAACAGCCGGGCGCCGAAGCAGGCCTCGATCTCGCCGAGCATCTTGCTGATGGCGGGCTGGCTCAGGTGCAGCCGCGCCGCCGCGCCGCGCATGGTGGCGGTCTCCGACAGCACCACCAGCAGTTCGAGGTGCCGCAGGCGCAGCGTGCGGATCAGGCGATCGGTCTTCGCGTCCATGTCGATGGGTCCCGGGCCATAGCCATTCGTGATCGTTCCCTCACGATTATCAAATTTTCAAGCATCGGCCGCAGCGCTAACGTGCCTGCCGATGAACGACAAGAATCAAGAGACGAATCCACCCGCCCGTCCCCTCGCCGACGTGCGCGTGATCGACATGGGCCAGTACATCGCCGGGCCGGGCGCGGCCATGGTGCTGGCCGAGCTGGGCGCGCGGGTGATCAAGATCGAGCCGCCGGAGGGCGACCAGGCCCGGCACATCGGCCGCTATGGCGAGTCGATGATCCGCGCCTACAGCCGGGGCAAGCAGTCGATCGCGCTGGACCTCAAGAGCGAGGCCGGGCGCGACATCGCGTGGCGCCTGATCGCCGGGAGCGACGTCGTGATCCAGAACCTGCGCCCCGGCGCCGTGGAGGCGCTCGGCCTGGGCGCGGCGGCGGTGCGGGAGCGCTTCCCGCGGATCATCCACCTGTCGATCTCGGGCTTCGGCGACCAGGGTCCGTCGAGCGGGCGGCCCGGCTACGACATCGCGGCCCAGGCCGAGAGCGGACTGATGTCCGTCACCGGCGAGCCCGACCGGCTGCCGCAGAAGGTCGGCGTGCCGATCATCGACGCCGCCGCCGCCCACCTGGGCGCCCAGGCCGTGCTGGCCGCGCTGCATGGCCGCACCCGCACCGGCGTCGGCGAGACCCTGCGCACCTCGCTGCTGGAGGTCGCCATGCACCTGCAGGCCACCACCTGGTGCGACTACCTCGGCGGCGCGCCCGAGCCGGTGCGCATCGGCGACGGCCAGCCCCACAACGCCCCGGCGGCGGAGGTGGTGCCCACGCGCGACGGCCACATCGTGCTGTCGGCCTATGCCCAGGAGCACTGGGCGCGCCTGTGCCGGGTGATGGGCCGCGAGGCCCTGGCGACCGATCCGCGCTTCGCCACCAATGCGTTGCGCGTGCGGCATCGCGAGGAACTGCGGCTCGTCCTGCGCGAGCACTTCGCCGCCTACAGCAGCGAGGAATGCGTGGCGCTGCTGAGCCGCCACCAGATCGTCGTCGGCTTCGTGCGCGGCTATGCGCAGGTGCTGGAAAGCGCGGACGTGCAGGCCAGCGGCATCCTGGTCGAGGCGGCCGATGCCGATGGCGCGGGCTACCGGTCGCTGGCATTGCCCTACCGGCTGGGCGACGCGCCGCGCGCCGCGCCCGGCGCCGCCCCGGCCTGCGGCGCCGACACCGACCGGCTGCTGGGCGAGCTGGGCCTGTCGCCCGACGAGATCGACCAGCTCCGCCGCGCCGGCGCGGTGGCCTAGCGCGATGACGACCACGGAGACCGATCCCATGACCACGACCCCGCCTTCCTCCCCGCCCACCGCCGACGACGTGGTGGTCCAGACCCTGCCGCTGTTCGAGATGATGCGGATGCGCGCGGCGACGACCGCGCGGCGCCATCCGCGCCTCGGTTTCGCGGCACCCGAGCCGGGCTCGACCCTGCGCTGGGTCAACCAGTTCACCCACACGCATCGCCGCCTGGGGCCGGACGACCGCGAGGTCGTCAGCCCCAACAACGACACCGTCTACAGCAATGCCTGGCTCGACCTGTCCGAGGGGCCGGTGGTCATCGAGTCGCCCGAGATGGGCGAACGCTACTGGACCCTGGGACTGCTGGATGCCTGGACCAACCCGTTCGCCTATGTCGGCCGGCGGACCACCGGCAACCGGCCGCAGCGCACGCTGGTGCATGGTCCCGGCTGGCGCGGCATCGTGCCGGCGGACATCACGCTGACCATCGCGGCGCCGGGCGACGACGTCTGGCTGATCGGGCGTCACCTGGTGGACGACGATGGCGACGACATCGAGCGCGTGCGCTCGACCCAGGCCGCGATGCGGCTGGTCCGGCTCGATGGCGCCGACGCGGCGATGCGCGTGGACACCGGGCTGGACGGCCGCGACGGCGGCGTGCCATCGCCACGGCGCTACCGGGCCGTGGTCGATGCCGCCCTGGCGCGCAATCCGCCCCCGGCCGGCGAACGGCTGGCCTGGCCGCCGGCCGATGCCGAACTGGCGACGGCGCTGCCGGCCGTCTACGAGCATCTGCGCGCCGCCGGCCAGCCGCACGACCTGGGCGGTGGCTGGGCCATTCCCGTCATGGTCCGCACCCACTGGGGCGACGACCACCGGACCCGGGCCCGCATCGCGCGCAACTTCATCGGCGCGCTGGGCGTGGAGGAGGCGATGTATCCGACCGCCGAGGTCGACGCCGAGGGCGCGCCGCTCGATGGCGCGCGGCGCTACGAGCTGCGCTTCGCGCCGGGACGCGGCCCGAAGGTGGGCGCCTTCTGGTCCCTCACGATGTACCGGCGCGCCGACTGCCTGCTGGTCGCCAATCCGATCCATCGCTACTCGATCGGCGACCGCACGCCGGGATTGCGCCACGATGCCGATGGCGGCCTGACCCTCCGGCTGCAGGCCGACGATCCGGGGCCGGATGCGAACTGGCTGCCGGCGCCACCGGGCGAGCCCTTCTATGTCGTGCTGCGCCTGTACCAGCCGCACGCCGACCATCTCGCGCTGCGCTTCGACTACCCGCCGATCCGGCCGGCCTAGCGGACGATGCGCCGGGAAGAAAAGAAGAAGAAAAGAAGAGAAGACGGACCGACAACCAGCACGGAGACAGACGATCATGACCCTCGACCGCAGACACTTCCTCGCCGCCACCAGCGCCGGCCTGCTGTTGCCCTGGAGCGCGGCGAGCCACGCCCAGGCCTGGCCGGAACGGGCGATCCGCCTGGTCTCGCCCTATGGCGCCGGCGGCTCCAACGACATCCTGACGCGGGTGCTCGGCGACTTCCTCGGCCGCCGGCTCGGCCAGGCGGTGGTGGTGGAGAACCGGGCCGGCGCCGGCACGCGCATCGCCAACGACTACGTGGCCAAGGCGCCCCCGGATGGCTACACGCTGCTGCACGCGGCCGCGCCGATCGCCATCGGCGAGGCGCTCTACAAGGACCTGCCCTACGACGTGCACAAGAGCTTCGCGTCGATCGCCAGCACCGCCATCGCGCCGCTGTTCCTGATCGTCAATGCCGAGGCGCCCTACAGGACGCTCGCCGAGTTCATCCGCCACGTCAAGGCGCGACCCGAGGGCGCCACCTTCGGCTCGCCCGGCGCCGGCTCCGCGCCGCACCTGACGGCCGAGCTGCTGCTGCGCGCCGCCGGCGCGAAGGGCATCGTGGTGCAGTACCGGGGCGACGCGCCGGCCTATACCGAGCTCCTCGCCGGCCGCATCGACGCCACGCTGACCGCCATCTCGACCGCGATCCCGCACATCCAGGCCGGCAAGCTGCGGGTGCTGGGCGTGGCCACGGAGGAGCGCACGCCGCTCTACCCCGAGGCGCCGACCCTGCGCGAGCAGGGCATGGCCAACGTCGTGGGCTATGGCTGGTATGGCCTGCTCGCCCCGGCCGGAACGCCCCCCGCCGTGGTCGAGCGGCTCAACCGGGAGATCAACCTGGCCATCGCCGATGCCGACGTGCGCCGCAAGGCCGAGGCCGCCGGCCTGCAGTTGCGCGGCGGCGGTGCCGCCGAGTTCAGCGCCTTCATCGCCAGCGAATCGCGCAAGTGGGCGCAGATCGTCAAGGCGGCGAACATCACGTCCGAGTAACCGGCATCGCCCGCCCGGTCCCGGCGCGATGCCTCAGCCGAGCGGCGTCGCGGGGCGGCGCGCGGCGCCCTCGAACTCCGCGCCCCTCAGCGCCTGCGCCGGATAGCCCCGGTTCACATCGAGCCCGGCGATGCGCCAGTCGTGCGCCGGCAGCGCGATCGGATGCACCACGCGTTCGTGCGAGCGCATCGGCCAGGTGACGCCGAACAGGCGCTGGTGGTCGAAGGTGTCGGTCTCGGCCACCGCGCCCTGGGTGTTGCCAAAGCCCTCCAGCGTGAAACGCAGGCGCCGGGTCAGGCGGTCGGCGCGGTCGACGCAGAGCGCCACGCGGTCCGAGCGCACGCGGCCCAGGCCCGGCGTCATCCACACCTCCACCACGTCGCAGAGGCGGCCGTCGACGCGCTCGGTGCCGGCCAGCCGGGCGGGCGGGGCGCGATCGGCCAGCCACAGCGGGCCGAGCAGGAACAGGCCATAGGCCTCGGCCACCAGGGCCGCCGCCTGCTGCGCCGCCGGGTCGACGCTGCGCTCGCCGTTGAACCAGACCGCCACCTCGCCCTGGTCGTCGTCGGTGCCCTTGCCACGGCGCCAGACCACCTGCTTGCGGCCGCGCGGACCGGTGTAGGCCTGGGCGGAGAGGGCGAGCGCGGGCATCAGCCGCTCCTGCGAGCGGCCCCGGAAACCGGTGTCGGTGACCTCGGGCTGGATGCGGCCGATCAGCGGCCGCCACTCGCCCTCGTAGGCGACGTTGATGTCGGACAGGCCCCGATAGGCGGCCAGGCCGTGCGCCTGGGCGCTCTCGCCCAGGACGCGCGCCGCATCGGCCTGGCCCGGCGGCGCGCCGATCAGGGGCAGGGGCGAACTGCAGCCCACCAGCGCGGGCAGCGCGGGCAACGCCAGGGCGCCGAGCAGGGCGCGGCGGGTCAGGAGGAAGGGGGACACGGCGGCCTCTTTGGGGTGTGCGGGATCGGAAGCGGGCGTCACAGCAGCTGCTCGATGCGCACCGGCAGCTCGCGGATGCGCACGCCCGTGGCGTGGTGGATCGCATTGCAGATGGCGGCATTGGTGCCGACGCAGCCCAGCTCGCCGATGCCCTTGATGCCCAGCGGATTGACCTCGCGATCGGTCTCAGGCACCAGCAGCACCTGGACCTCCGGCACGTCGGCATTCACCGGGATCAGGTACTCGGCCAGGTTATCGTTGGTGTAGCGCGCATGGCGCCGGTCGATCTCGGTGGCTTCGTGCAGGGCCGAGCCGAGGCCCCAGATCATCCCGCCCATCAGCTGGCTGCGCGCGGTGACGGGATTGATGATGGTGCCCGCCGCGAACGCGCCGACCATGCGCGCGACCCGCACCTCGCGCGTCAGGCGATGCACGCGTACCTCGACGAACTCCGCGCCGAAGGCGTACTTGACCGAGTCCTTGTCGGCATGGCCGCCGCCGAAGGCGACCTTGCCCTGGCGCAGGCCGGCCAGGGCGCCGGGCGGCACGTTCTTCGGCGCGTTGCCGACCGCCGCCTCCGCCACGCCGCCCTGCACGCGGGCCAGCGCCCGGGCCAGCGTCTCGGCGGCGCCGTCGGCCGCGCGCAGGGCGCCGGCGTCGAGCACCAGCGCCGCCGGGTCGCGGCCGCGCAGCGGGCTGGCGTCGTCGGCCACGGCGGCGCTGGCGAGCTGCTGCCGCAGCTCGGCGCAGGCCAGCGCGATGGCATTGCAGATGCTGGCGGCGTTGTTGCTGCCTCCGGCCACCGGAGCGGGCGGCAGGCGGCTGTCGCCCAGCAGCACCGTCACGCGCTCGACCGGCAGGCCCAGCATCTGCGCCGCCGTCTGGGCGTAGATGGTGTAGGCGCCGGTGCAGATCTCGTGGCCCGCCACCTCCACCCGGGCGCCGGCCTCGGTCAGCGTGGCGCGCGCGAAGCACGGCGCGATGTTCGATGGATAGCAGGCCGTGGCGCAGCCCCAGCCGATCTGCCAGTCGCCCTCGCTCATGGACATCGGCCGCGGGTCGCGCCGGCTCCAGCCGAAGGCCGCGGCGGCGGCGTCGTAGCACTCGTTGAGCGAGCGGCTGCTGTAGGGCCGTCCCTTGACCGGCTCGACCTGGGCGTCGTTGAGGCGCCGCAGCCGCACCGGGTCGATGCCCAGCGCGATCGCCAGCTCGTCCATCGCGCTCTCCAGCGCGAACATGTAGGGCACCTCGGCCGGCGCCCGCATGAAGCCGGGCGTGTTGCGGTCGGCATGCTGCACCGTCACCTTGGAGGCGATGTTCGGGATGGCGTACATGCGCGCCGTGGTCTCGGTGCCGCCGACCTTGTAGGCATCGGGCCGGCTGCTGAGTTCCTCGCCCTCGTGGACCAGCGCGGTGATGCGGCCGTCGCGGGTCGCGGCCAGCCGCACGCGGTGCCGGGTCTCGGCCCGGTAGGTGGCGATGGTGAAGCTCTGGTCGCGCGTCGCCACCATCTTCACCGGCCGGCCCAGCCGCCTGGCGGCCAGCGCGACGAGGGCGGTGCGCTGGGTCAGCGCGCCCTTGGAGCCGAAGGCGCCACCGACGAAGCGGCTCAGGACGCGGACCTTCGATGGCTCGATGCGCAGGCTGGCCGCCAGCGCGTGCTGCAGGCCGACCATGAACTGGCTCGGCTCGTGGACCGTGAGCTCGTCGCCGTCCCACTGCGCGGTGGTGGTGAACAGTTCGAGCGCGTTGTGGTGCTGGGTCGGCGTCGCATAGCGCTGGTCGATGCGCACCGGCGCGGCGGCGAAGGCGGCGGCGGCGTCGCCGACCTCCGGATTCTCGAAGCGGGCATCGGAGCGCGCGACCTCCGGCGTCAGGCCCGGACTGCCGAAGGTGGCGGTGGGCTGGCGCCGGTCGTAGCGCACCCGCAGCCGGTGCGAGGCATCGCGCGCGGTCTCGTAGTCCTCGCCCAGGATCACCGCCACGATCTGGCCGTCGTGGCGGATCTCGGGCGACTCCAGCACCGTGATCGAGGTCGAGCCGCCCTTGGATGGCGGCATCGGCTGCAGCTGGCCGGCGGTGTTGCGCCACGTCAGGATCTCGACCACGCCGGGCAGGGCGCGGGCCTCGCCCTCGTCGATCTCCAGGATGCGGCCGAGCGCGATGGCGCTGGTGTGGAAGTAGGCATGCAGCGGCGCCTTGACGGTGACGTCGGAGCCGTACTCGACGGCGCCGGTGACCTTGCGCCGGCCATCGACGCGCGGCACGCCCGCGCCGATGCCGCCGGGGACCGCCGTGGCGGCAGTGGAAGCCATGGAGGCATTGGAAATGGCCATCGTCAGATCCTCATGCGCTGCGCCTGCAGCAGCGCCCGCACCAGCGTGCGGCGCGCCAGCTCGGGCTTGTAGTCGTTGTGGCCGTGGGTCACGGCGCCGGCCAGCGCGGCGGTGGCGGCGGCGCCGGCCGCGGCCTCGTCGAGCGGCCGGCCACGCAGCACGGCCTCGGCCGCCGTCGCCCGATAGGGCGCGTAGTGGATGCCGCCCAGGCCGATGCGGACGTCGCGCACCACGCCATCGGGGCCGAGGTCGAGCGCGACCGCCGCCGCCGCGAGGGCGAAGGCGTAGGACTCGCGATCGCGCACCTTGACGTAGGTCGAGCGCCGCGTGTGGGGCCCGGCCGGGATGAACAGCGCCGTGATCAGCTCGCCCGGCCGCAGCACGGTCTCGATCTCCGGCGTGTCGGCGCGCGGCAGGTGCAGGCGCGCGAACGGGATCGTACGCGCGCCGTCGGGGCCCAGCGTCTCGACCTCGCCATCGAGCGCGATCAGCGCCTGCGCGAAGTCGCCGGGATAGCTGGCGATGCACTTGTCGGTGGTGCCCAGCACGGCGTGGATCCGGTTGACGCCCTCCAGCGCGGCGCAGCCGCTGCCCGGGCGCCGCTTGTTGCAGGCATCGTAGCTGGTGTCGCGGAAGTACGAGCAGCGCGTGCGCTGCAGCAGGTTGCCGCCCAGGCTGGCCATGTTGCGCAGCTGGGCGCTGGCGGCGAGCGCCAGGCTCTCGGCGACGACCGGATAGTCGCGCCGCACGCCGGCATCGGCGGCGACATCGGCCATGCGCGCCAGCGCGCCCAGTCGCAGGCCGCGCGATGTCGGCTCGATGCCGCCATGGCGCTCCTGCAGCGGGTTGATGTCGACCAGCACGGCCGGGCGCATGACGTCGAGCTTCATCAGGTCGAGCAGCGTGGTGCCGCCGGCGAGGTAGGCGGTGGTGGCAGGAGCGGCGATGCCGATGCGCACGGCGCCGGGCGCGTCGGTGCCCTGCCGGTAGGTGAAGGGACGCATGACTAGGCTCCCTTCGCGGCCGGCGACGCGGCCATGCGGCCGCGCGCGTCCTGGATGGCGGCGACGATGTTCGGATAGGCGGCGCAGCGGCACAGGTTGCCGCTCATGGACTCGCGCACGGCATCGTCGCTGGTGGCCCGGCCCTCGGCGAGCAGCGCCACGGCGCTCATGATCTGGCCCGGCGTGCAGAAGCCGCACTGGTAGGCATCGTGATCGAGGAAGGCCTGCTGCACCGGATGCAGCGTCCCGCCGCTGGCGAGTCCCTCGATGGTGGTGATGGCCTTGCCCTGCACCGACACGGCCAGCGTCAGGCAGCCCAGCACGCGGCGGCCATCGACGTGGACCGTGCAGGCGCCGCACTGGCCGTGGTCGCAACCCTTCTTGCTGCCGGTCGCGCCCAGGTGCTCGCGCAGCGCGTCGAGCAGCGTGGTGCGCACGTCGGCCTCGAAGCGGCGGCGCTGGCCGTTGACCATCAGGGTCAGCGGCACGCCACCGTCGAGCGCGGCGGGCGGGGCCGCCGCCGTGCCCGCGTCGCCGGGTGCGGCCGATGGCGATGGCGTCGCCGCCTGCGCCTGCGCCGTGGCGACCTGGGCGGCGAGGGCGCTCACCCCCGATCCGAGCAGCGAGCGCCGGCTCAGCTGGAATTCCGATCCACTGTCTTTCATCGCAGTTTCCGTTTCTGGGGTGGGGCGCGGCGGCGAGGCCGCCGGGGGAAGACGCGCCGGCCAGCATAGCCGTCGGCGATAGGACCTGCATCGCGGTCGACAACCCCGGTCGCACCCCCAGGCCGCCGCTTTTCCTACAGGCGCGGCGCCGGTCCTGCCCGCTAATGCGACCCTCATCATCGAAGGAACGCACATGGACTCCATCAACCGCAACCAGCCGGAAGACACGCATGCCGATCTCTCGGGCGTCGAGGCCGCCCGGCGCATCCAGGACATGAGCGAGGACGCGCAATCGTGCTTCTTCTGCACCAGCGCCACGTCCGGCCAGACGCAGGGCATCCGCCCGATGAGCGTCGAGAAGGCCGACGACGCCGGCAACCTGTGGTTCCTGAGCGCCTCGGACAGCCACAAGAACAGCGAGATCGAGGCCGACCCCAAGGTGCGGATCTTCCTGCAGGGCGCCAAGCACTCGGGCTTCCTGACCCTGGAGGGCCATGCCACCATCAGCCGCGACCCGGCGCGCATCGAAGAGCTGTGGAGCCCGATCATGAAGACCTGGTTCACCGGGGGCAAGGACGACCCGCGCATCACCGTCATCAAGGTCGCGCCGGTCTCGGGCTACTACTGGGACAACAAGCACGGCGGCCTGGTCGCGGCCACCAAGATGGTCATCGGCGCGGCGATCGGCAAGACGCTGGACGATTCGATCGAAGGGCAGCTGCGGCCCTGAGCCCGCCGCGGCGCGCGACGTGCCGGGCCCGGGCCATGTCCGGGAAGCGCCGGCGCGGCAGGCACGCGTCGCGCATTCAGAAATCGTAGAGCGCCGCCGGGTTGTCGCGCAGCACGCGCGTTCGCGCCTCGGCCGTGGGCAGCCAGGTCCGCAGGTCGGCCGCGAGCGTGTCCGGGGGCACGTCGCGATAGGGACTGACCTCGTGCGCGCCGGCGCCGGGTCGGCGCGCCGTGTGGGGCCAGTCGCTGCCCCAGAGCACCGCTTCCGGCGCCGCGGCCAGGAAGGCCCGCGCCCACGCATCGGCCAGCGCGGGCGAGGGCAGGCGATAGGGCGCGGAGAGCTTCACCAGCACGCGGCCGCTGCGCAGCAGGTCCTCGACGGTGCCTGCGCCGGGCGTGCCGGGTGTGCCGGGAGCGCCGGCCACCAGCGCGAAATGATCGAGCACCACCTTCACCGGCAATGTCGCCAGCCGCCCGGCGATGCGGTCGACGACATCGGTGGCGGCGTAGAGCTGCAGATGCCAACCCAGGTCGGCGATGCGGCCGCTCCACTCGACCAGCAGGCGCTCCAGCGTCGCCACGTCCTGGTTGCCGGAACTCTCCAGGTTGAGGCGCACGCCCCGCACGCCGGCGGCATGCAGGCGGCGCAATTCGGCCGGCGCGGCATCGTCGGCCGGCACGGCGACGCCGCGACCCGCGCCGGCCAGCTGTTCGAGGCTCTCGAGCAGGCAGCGGTTGTCGCTGCCATAGACGCTCGGCTGCACGATCACCGCGCGCCGCAGGCCCAGGCCGTCGAGGTGATGGCGCAGCGCGGCGACCGATGCCGGCCCGGGCGTGTAGTGCCGCTGCGGCACCATGGGATGGCGCATCGGATCGCCGATCACATGCACGTGGCAGTCGCAGCCATCGGCCGGCCAGGCCCCGCCGGGGTGCTCCGGCTGCTCCGGCTGCTCAGGTGCCGTCATGCCGCGCCCCGCGCGCCAGCCGCTGCGCGAAGGCCCTGCCGGTCGCGGCGGTGCCCAGGCTGCCGCCGACGTCGCGCGTGGCGTCGCCGGCGCGGATCGCCTCGGCCGTCACGTCCTCGATCGCCTGCGCCGCGGCGACGAAGGCCGGCAGCGCGCGCCGCTGCCCGTGCCAGCCGAGCAGCTGGCCGGCCGAGAGGATCAGCGAGAACGGATTGGCGACATCCTGGCCGGCGATGTCGGGCGCCGAGCCATGCGCCGCCTGGCCCATGGCGTGGTCGCGTCCGGCGTTGAGCGAGCCGCCCAGGCCCAGGCTGCCGGAGAGCTCCGCCGTCAGGTCCGACAGGATGTCGCCGAACATGTTGGTCGTCACGATGACGTCGAACTTCTGCGGCGCGCGCACCACGTGGGCCATCATGGCGTCGACGATGAAGTCGTCGACCCGCACCTCCGGGAACTCCAGCGCGACGCGCCGGCACTCGTCGATGAACATGCCGTCGCCGATCTTCAGCACGTTGGCCTTGTGCACGATGCTGACGTGGCGCTGGCGCGTCATGGCCAGCTCGAAGGCCGAGCGGGCGATGCGCTCGCAGCAGTGGCGCGTGATGCGCCGCAGCGAGATCACCACGTCCGATGTGATGAGCATCTCGCTGGCGCCCGACTCGATGTTGCGGTCGGCATAGAAGCCCTCGGTGTTCTCCCGCACCACCACCAGATCGAAGGCGTCGACCTTGTGCGGGACGCCATTCCAGGTGCGCGCCGGACGGATGTTGGCGTAGAGGTCGAGCTCCTTGCGGAAGAACTTCGAGGGATTGATCTCCCCCTTGGCCTCGTCCTTGAAGTCGTAGGTGGCCATGGGGCCGAGCATCAGGCCGTCGGCGGCCTTGACCTTGGCCAGCAGGGCCGGCGTCACGGTGGCGCCGTGTCGCGTCAGGCTCTCGTGGCCGGCGACGTCGTGGTCGAACTGGAGGTCGAGGTCGAAGCGCGCCGATGCCGCCTGCAGCACCTCGAGCGTGGCGGCCATGGTTTCGGGGCCGATGCCGTCACCGGGAAGAACAACGATTTTCATGGGAGCGTGGGGGCGTGGGAGTGGAGGGAGGATGTCATTCGAGGGTCGCGCCGGTGGCCTTGATGAGGCGCGCGTACTTGGCGATCTCGTCGCGTACGAAGCGGTCGAAGCGCTCCGGCGTCAGGGGGGTCACGGCGCTGCCCTCGGACTCGAAGCGCTGCTTGAGCTCGGGCTCGGCGATGATCCGGTTGATCTCGTCCGAGAGCCTGCGCACGATGGCGTCGGGCGTGGCGCGCGGGGCGAAGTAGCCGCCCCACAGGCTGAAGTCGAAGCCCGGCAGCGTGTCGGCGACCGGTGGCACCTGCGGCAGCGCCGCCAGCCGCGTCGGCGTCGAGACCGCCAGCGCGCGCACGCGGCCGCCCTGCAGGTGCGGCATGATCGACGACGCGCTGGCGAAGAAGAACTGCACCTGGCCGCCGATCAGGTCGGTGATGGCCTGGCCGGCGCCCTTGTAGGGCACGTGGGTCATGTCGGTACGGGTGCCCGCGGCCAGGGCCGCCGCCGCCAGATGGCCGGGCGTGGCGGTGCCCGAAGAGGCATAGGCGACGCCCCCGGCCTTCTCGCGCGCCGTCCGCACCAGGTCCGCGACGCTGCGCCAGGGCGAGTCCGCCGGCACCGCGAGCACCAGCGGCGCGTTGCCCACCAGCGCCACGGCGCGGAATTCCTTCAGCGCGTCGTAGCCCGGCTTCCTCATGGCCGTGCCATTGATGGCGACCTCGCCGGTCTGGCCCAGCAGCAGGGTATAGCCATCGGCCGGCGCCTTGGCCACCAGCCGGGCGCCCAGCGCGCCGCTGGCGCCGGGCCGGTTGTCGACGATCACCGGCTGGCCCAGGGCGCGACCCAGCCGGTCGCCCACCAGGCGGGCGAAGACATCGCCCTGGCCACCGGGCGCGTAGGGGACGATCACCGTCACGGTGCGTTCGGGCCAGTCGGCGGCGAAGGCATTGCCGGCCAGGGCGAGCGCCGTCGTGGCGGCGCAGCCACCGAGGAAGCGGCGGCGGTGGAGCGCCGGCGTGGAAGCGAGAGCGAGAGCGAGATCGAGGGACATGAGGGGAAGGTTCCGGTTCGGGGGGATCAACGCAGCTGCATGCCGGGCTTCTGGGCGACGTCGCGCCAGAGCGCGAGCTCCTTGCGCAGCTCCTCGCCGAAGGCCACGGGCGTCAGGCGGACCGGGTCGGCGCCTTCGTGCAGCAGCCGGCTCTTCACCGGCTCGGCGGCCGCCGCGTCGTTGACGGCGCGGTTGAGCGCCTCGACGATGGCGCCCGGCGTGCGGGCCGGGGCGAGCACGCCCCACCAGGTCGTGACGTCGAAGCCCGGCACGCCGGCCTCCGCCAGGGTGGGCACGGCGGGGAAGAGCGGCGAGCGCCGGGCGCTGGTCACGGCCAGCACGCTCAGCTTGTCGTCCTTCAGGTGCGTCTGGATCGTCGGCACCGTGGCGAAGAACAGGTCGACCCGGCCGGCCAGCAGTTCCACCGTGGCCGGCGCGCTGCCCTTGAATGGCACGTGCGTCATCTCGAGCCCGGTGCGCTGGCGGAACATCTCGCCCGACAGGTGATTGATGCTGCCGTTGCCGGCCGAGCAGTAGTTCAGTCCCTCCGGCTTCGCCCTGGCGGCGGCGACCAGCTGGGCGATGGTCGAGACGCCGAGGCCCTTGTTGGCGACCACCAGCAGCGGCCCGCGTCCGATCATCGCGACCGGGCTGAAGTCCTTCGACGGATCGAAGGGCAGCCGGGGCTCGATGGCGGCGTTGGTCGCGAAGGTCGAGGTGGCGAACAGCAGGGTGTGGCCATCGGCCGGCGCCTTGGCCACCGCGTTGGCGCCGATCGAGCCGCCGGCGCCGCCCCGGTTGTCGATGATCACGGGCTGTCCGAGCCGGTCGGCCATGTTCTTGGCGATGTCGCGGGCGATGCTGTCGGTGCCGCCCCCGGGCGCGAAGGGGACGATCAGCGTGATCGGCCGCGTCGGCCACGGGGCCTGCGCGAGCGCGGCCATCGGCAGGATGGCGAGCGCGGCCAGCAGCAGTCGCCGGCTGCGGTGGGAAGGGGTCATGGTGTCTCCGTCGGGTTGCGTCGCGCGGGCCCTTCGCGGCGGGCCGGGGGCTGCCGCGGGGCCAGTCGTGCGGTGGATGATCCGATGGCGTTGCCTTGCTGTAAATTGCAAAGAAACTCTCGATTGATCCGATCCACGCATGAATTTCGACCTCTCCGACCTGCGCGCCTTCGTCGCCGTGGCCGACCTCGCCAGCTTCCGCGCGGCGGCCGAGGCCCTGCACCTGTCGCAGCCGGCGCTCTCGCGGCGGGTCGACAAGCTCGAACAGGCGCTCGGCTTCCGGCTGCTCGAGCGCACCACGCGCAAGGTCGAGCTCAACGCCATGGGGCGCGCCTTCCTGCCGCGCGCGCGCCATGTGCTGGGGGAACTGGATGTCGCGTTGCTGGGCATGGCCGACCTGTCCGAGCGCATCCACGGGCTGGTGACGGTGGCCTGCATCCCCTCGGCGGTCGACAACTTCGTCGCCGGCGTGGTGCGCGATTTCCATCGCCGCTTCCCGAGCATCCGGGTGCGCCTGCTGGACCAGCCGGCACCCGCCATCCTGCTGTCGGTGGCGCGCCTGGAGGCCGACTTCGGCATCACCTACCTGGGCGCCCAGGAGCCCGACCTGGAATTCGAGCCGCTGGTGGAGGAACCCTTCGTGCTGGCCTGCCGCGCCGACCACCCGCTGGCGCGCCAGCGCTCGGTGCGCTGGGCCGAGCTGGCCGATCACGACTGCGTGGTGCTGGCGCCGGGCAGCGGCAACCGGCTGCTGATGGACCAGGGCCTGGCCAGGGTGGCCGAGCGACCGCGCTGGACCTGCGAGGCGCAGCACGTGCCGGCGCAGTTGAGCCTGATCGAGGCCGGGGTCGGCGTGGGCGCTGTGCCCCGCCTGGCATTGACCGGCGGCGCCGGCTCGTCGCTGGTGGGCGTGCCGCTGGTCGAGCCCGAGCTGGCGCGCAGCGTGGGCATCGTGCGCCGGCGCGGTCGCCCGTCGGGGGCGGCGGCGCAGGCCTTCCACGATGCGCTGGTCGCGGCGCATCGCGAGGCCGGCCGACCGGGCGACCGGCCCGGTGGCCATCCGGGTGGCCGGACGACTACTGGATCGAGGCGTCGTGCGTCCGGTCGCGGATGAAGAAGGCCGCGATCAGGCCCACCGTCACGCCGAACATCACGTAGTAGGCCGGCGCCATCGGCGAGCCCGTGGCGCGGATCAGCCAGGTGACGATGAACTGGGCGAAACCGCCGAAGATCATGACCGCGATGTTGTAGGCCAGGGACATGCCCAGCGAGCGCACGTTGGCCGGGAACAGCTCGGCGATGACGGTGCTGAAGACGCCGAAGTAGACCGACACGAAGACGCAGATCGCCAGCTGCGCCACCAGCAGCCGCGTGATCGACGGCTCGGCCGTCAGCCAGGCATAGGCCGGATAGAGCACCAGCAGGTAGCCGATCAGCGAGCCGATCATCAGTGGCCGGCGGCCGATGCGGTCGGACCAGGCGCCCATCAGCGGCATCAGCACGATCATGAAGACGGCGCTGGCCATCTGCACCAGGAAGGTGTCGCGCAGCGGCAGCTTGAGCGTGACGGTGGAGAAGGTCGTGAGGTAGGTGAAGGTGATGTAGATCGAGACCGTGAGCGTGACCACCAGGCCCATGCCGACCAGCGTCTCGCGCCGGTGGTTGCGCAGCATCTCGCCCAGCGTCGCCTGGCGCACCTGGCCGGTGGCCTGCGCCGCCTTCATCTGCTTGAAGGCCTCGGGTTCCTCGACGTGGCGGCGGATGTAGATCGCCACCGGCACGATCAGCAGGCCGAAGGCGAACGGCAGGCGCCAGGCCCAGTCCATCAGCTGCTGCTGCGTGAAGATCTCCGTGATCAGCGTGCCGGCGGCCGCGCCCAGCAGCAGGGCGACCATCTGGCCGGTCATCTGCCAGGAGCCATAGAAGCCGCGCTTGCCGGGCGGCGCCATCTCGATGAGCAGCGCGGTCGAGGTGCCGAACTCGCCACCGGCGGCGAAGCCCTGCAGCAGTCGCGCCAGCACGATGAACAGCGGCGCCAGGATGCCCACGGCGGCGTAGGTCGGTGCCATGGTGATCAACGCGATCGCCACCGCCATCAGGCCGGTGACCATCACCATCGCCGCCTTGCGGCCCTTGCGGTCGCCATAGAGGCCCAGCACGATGCCGCCGACCGGGCGCATGAAGAAGCCGACGCCGAAGACGGCGGTGGTCAGCAGGATCTGGTTGATGTTGTTGTCGGGATCCGCCGGATTGTTGGGGAAGAAGAGCTTCGCGACGATGGGCGTCATGAAGGCGAAGGCCAGGAAGTCGTACCACTCCAGCGCATTGCCGATGACGGCCGCGAGGATGCTTTTCTTGGAGGATTGGGTGGTGGTTGTCTGCATCGGAACGGATCGGGATTGAGAATGATCGGACGCCCGCGGGCGCCGATGGCGCCCGCTGGGGAGGGCCGATCATGCGCGAGTCGCGGCCGGCGCGCACGGCGACCACGTCGCGGCGGAGTCGGCGGCGGCCGGCCCGATGGCGTCGCCGCGTCCCGTCGCTCCCCCGTCCCCGTTTCCTCACCCGCCCCAACATCCGCCTGGAGTCGCTTTCATGACGTCATCCCTGCCCATCAGCGTCGAAACAGGCATCCGGACCGCCGGTGTCGGACGATTCCAGTACCGGCTGTTCGTCATCTTCGGCCTGGTGTGGCTGGCCGACGCGATGCAGGTGCTGTCGATCGGCTTCAGCGCGCCGTCGATCGCCAGGACCTTCGGCATCAGCGTGCCGGAGGCCCTGAGGACCGGCACCTTCTTCTTCATCGGCATGATGATCGGCGCCTTCGTCTTCGGCCGGCTGGCCGACCGCATCGGTCGCCGGCCGGTGCTGATGATGGCGGTGGTGATCGACGCGCTGTGCGGCGTCGCCTCGGCCTTCGCGCCCGACCTGGCCTGGCTGCTGGTGCTGCGTTTCCTCACCGGTATCGGGGTGGGCGGCACGCTGCCGGTCGACTACACCATGATGGCGGAGTTCCTGCCGAGCGACCGGCGCGGCCGGTGGCTGGTCCTGTTGGAATCGTTCTGGGCCATCGGCACGATCTTCCTGGCGCTGCTGGCACTGGCCGCGGTGGCCTACGGCAACGACGCCTGGCGCGTCATCTTCTTCGTCACCGGCATTCCCGCGCTCATCGGCGTGGTGCTGCGCTTCCACATCCCCGAATCGCCGATGTTCCTGAACCGCAACGGCCGCTCGGACCAGGCGCGGCAGGTGCTCCAGCGCGTGGCCAGGGCCAACGGCAGCACGGCCGAGATCCCGCCGCTGCGCGCCGAGACGATGGCGCGCCAATCGATGTTCGCGCTGTTCTCGCCCGACCACCTGCGCCGCAGCCTGGCGCTGCTGGCCGCCTGGGCTCTGATCTCCATCGCCTACTACGGCGTGTTCGTCCACCTGCCCATCAAGCTGAGCTCCGAGGGCTTCGCGTTCATGCGCGGCCAGGTGTTCCTGGTGGTGCTGGCGCTGGTCCAGTTGCCGGGCTTCGCGCTGTCGGCCCATGGCGTGGAGAAGTGGGGCCGCAAGCCGACGCTGATCGGCTTCCTGCTGCTCAGCGCGGTCGGCGCCATGCTCTACAGCCTGGGCACCACGCCGGCGCTGGTGGTCGGCTCGACGCTGCTGATGAGCTTCTCGCTGCTGGGCACCTGGGGCGCCCTCTATGCCTTCACGCCCGAGGTCTATCCGACCGACCTGCGCGCGAGCGGCATGGGCATGGCCGGCGCCGTCGCGCGCTTCGGCGGGCTGTTCGCGCCGGCCATCATCGCGCCGGTGATGAGCACGCACTTCACGCTGGCGCTGGCATTGATCTCCAGCATGCTGGTCGCCGGCGCCATCGCCATCGCGATGGTCGATGTGGAGTCGCGCAACCGCGTGCTGGACTGAACGGCGGGATGCGGCGGGCACGTCCCCGGTCGCGCGTCGTTCGTCGCCTCGACGGGTCGATGGGTCGATGGGTCGATGGGTCGATGGTCGACGAGCGGCGACGGAATGGAGCCGGCAATTAGACTGATCGCTTTGCGAGTTTCCCGCCCATGAACACCCGCCAATGGCTCGAGCGCCTGATCGCCTTCGACACCACCAGCCGCAATTCCAACCTCGACCTGATCGAGTCCGTGCGCGAGGGCCTGGCCGGCCACGGCGTGCGCGCCGACGTCATCGCCTCGCCCGACGGCCGCAAGGCCAACCTGTTCGCGACCCTGCCGGCGGCCGATGGCCGCGCCGACGGCGGCATCATCCTGTCGGGCCACACCGACGTGGTGCCGGTCGATGGCCAGGACTGGCACAGCGATCCCTTCCGCATCGACGAGCGCGACGGCAAGCTCTATGCGCGTGGCTCGGCCGACATGAAGGGCTTCATCGCGACCTCGCTGGCGCTGGTGCCCGAGTTCCTGGCGATGCCGCGCAAGAAGCCGCTGCACCTGGCGTTCTCGTACGACGAGGAGGTCGGCTGCGTGGGCGCGCCGGTGATGCTGGCCGAGCTCAAGCAACGCGGACTGCGCGCCGATGGCTGCGTCGTCGGCGAGCCGACCGGCATGCAGGTGGTGGTGGCGCACAAGGGCATCAACCTGTTCCGCTGCCGGGTCCATGGGCGGGCGGCGCATTCGTCGCTCACGCCGCGCGGCTGCAATGCCATCGAGTACGCGGCTCGCCTGATCTGCCGCATCCGCGACATCGCCGACCACTATCGCGCCCACGGGCCTTATGACGAGTACTTCGACGTGCCGTTCACCACGTTGACCACCAACCAGATCCAGGGCGGCATCGCGGTCAACACCATTCCCGAGCTGTGCGAGTTCCAGTACGAGTTCCGCAACCTGCCGGGCATGTCGGTCGATGGCATCCGCGCGCAGGTCGAGCAGTACGTGCGCGACGAGCTGCTGCCGCGCATGCGCCAGGAATACGCCGATGCCGACATCGACATCACGGCCAGCGCCTCGGCGCCCGGCATGGAGACGGCGGAACAGGAAGCCATCATCGAGCTGGTGCGCGCCCTGACCGACGACCGCGAGACCCGCAAGGTGGCCTATGGCACCGAGGGCGGGCTGTTCCAGCAGGCCGGCATTCCGACCGTCATCTGCGGTCCCGGCCACATCGAGCACGCCCACAAGCCCGACGAGTTCGTGGCGCTCGACCAGCTCGCGGCCTGCGAGGGCTTCCTGCGCAAGCTCGGACATTCGCTGACGGTCTGAAACCACGGCCGGGCTTGATCGACGTCAAGTTCCGCCGCCGCATCGGCGCGGACACTGGGCTGCTTCATCCACAGCCGGGAGTCCCGTCATGTACCAGAAGATCCTTGTTCCCATCGATGGCAGCTCGACGTCGCGCGCCGGACTGCGCGAGGCCATCCGCCTGGCCCAGCTCTCCGGCGGGCGCCTGCGGCTGGTGCACGTGATCGACGAGCTCTCCTTCGCGCTGGTGATGGATGCCTATGGCGGCTACACCGGCGACTGGCTCGGCACCCTGCGCGGCGACGCGGCCAAGCTGCTCAAGGAAGCCAAGGCCGAAGCCGCCGCCTCGCATGTCGAGGCCGACACCGTGCTGCTCGACGGCTTCCGCCGGCCGGTGCACGAGCAGGTGATCGCGGAAGCCGTGCATTCCCACGCCGAGTTGATCGTCCTGGGCACCCACGGCCGCCGCGGCCTGGGCCGCTGGGTGATGGGCAGCAGCGCCGAGCACATCCTGCGCCACGCGCCCGTGCCCGTGCTGCTGGTGCGCGCGCCCGAACTGGCAACGGCGGAGTCGGAGGACTTCGCGCTGCCGGCGGGGATGCTGGCGCAGCAGTGAAGGGGCGAGTGGAGGGGCGGGGTTGGCGCACGTGACGAGGGGGGCGTGCGCGGTGTGTGATCACGTGGGATCCGTGCGACGCTAGCCAAGTGGGCTGCGGATTCGGATGACTACGAGGACAGTTGTGATCCGTGAAGTCGATATCGTTCACTAAATTCCATTGGCGTTGGACTCGCGAGTCTGATCGTAATTTTCGTTACGTCCTCCCTGTCGATCGAGTTGCGTGCAAGGTGGATCGACCTTGGGCTCAGGGAACGCGATCTCGTGCGAATCTCGCATCAATCGGCATGCCAAAGTCGCTGCGAATATAAGGTCGGATTAGGGATTGAGTATGGATGGATTTGTCGATTCAATCCGTCGGTCTGTAATCCCGTGCCGTCTGCATCGCTGAATGCATTGCCGCCTATGTGGTTGAACCGATCAAACCCTCCCGTTAGTCTGATGCATTGAGTTCAGGCCTGCCAGGCAAAAGGCTATGTGTTGCTGGGTCAATGAACTTAGTCGGGCAGCCCAAGAGTGCTGCCTTCAATCTTCAGATGACAGGCATGTTGCGCACGGGTTCGCACGATCATTTCGTGGCTGACCAAAAGTTATTTTCTTTTATCAGATAAAAGCTTTGAAGGATCTATAGACATAGCCAGTGCTAAACACTTCATCAAATCAATAACCTCTAAAGACACAAATTTTTTTTCCTCAACATAAACAGCGGCAGTTTTTCCAGAGCCAAGCCGTACTCTCCAGCATCTACGAATCGTTGTACTTCCTCTTGTTCGTAACTAGACAATGCTGGCATGGTTGCCTCTAATAGCTTTGCAAATAATGATTCGATTTTTTCAAATTTCAATTTTTTCGCTCCTTAACGAGGATTGCGAGGCAGATTAGTCCGATGACCTGCAACGACCCGACCATTTTATCTGACGCTATTTGACGGCTTCAATTTCAAGTGGTGATTGATTGAATGCGGTTTTTCGGACTAAGGTCGAAATAATTGAGTATTTTTGTCTTTTTCGAAAATATTCAGGGTTGACTGTGCGAGCAAGACAATCTGCCCCCACTCTGGATCATCAATTAGCTCTGCGTCACTTGCCTGATATGTTTTTCTGTTGGGGGCCTTGGTGAAATTATTTAGGGCATCTCTAATCACTTTAATGGCTTCTTTTTGCTCTTTCGTCAAAAGCGATTTATCAAGCTCATCTATAATGAAATTATCAATGTCGTTATCATCGAAAAATTGAGCATAAAGCTCTCCAAGCGAAATTATTGAAGATATTTTTTTGTTTCTTTCGGCCCACATTGCATGTTGTAATTTCTTATCTGCGATGAAGGCAGTGCTTCCTAGAAAATTGGCCATGCGGATATCAAAAGGAATCATGTCGTCCTCTGAAATTTAAAAATTTGAGTCATGGTCTAAATTTCCATGATCACGTGGAAAGTGTGCTTCTGTGGAAGATAGATTGGAAGCTGGCACCCCGTTTGAATCCAAAGCGCGCCCATTTTTCACTTGTGTAAGAGTTCCGTCACCACGCTCCCTCACATAATCGCCCCCCTTTGGATTGTTTGGATCGATCCATTTTGTGCCTTTGCCGTCACGGCTGGGAACTTCAACCCAGTTTTCTGGCACCCCTTCGGGGCGATTAGTTCCGGAGGCTGAGTCATCGTCCGAGGGGTTTACAGTCGAATTAGCGCTTTCCGAAAACATCCGCTCGATCGCACCGAAACACTGTCTTGCGGTGTTGTTGACCAGACTCCGAAATCCGGGACTGATCGCATACCCCACCATGACGGCTGGCAGGGCCATGGCCACTGGCGCCACGGCCTGTGCCGCCAAGCCATTCGGATCGCTGAACGCCAGCGCATTGCTACCCACATAGTTGAACCGATTCCACCCTCCCGCCAGCCCGATCGGATCAGGCTGCGTGTACTGCCCGGTCTTCGGGTCGTACGTGCGGAATCCGTTGTAGTGCAGTTCCGACTCTTTGTCGAAGTACTGGCCCGGGTAGCGCAGGTTGAACTCGAATTCTCCCTCGACCGGCGCGACGGTGGCGAATCGTCGTTGCGCGATGGTGGGGGGCGTTTCGCCGAAGGACGGAGAGCGGCCATTGCCACAGCAGCGTGCCATCGGCGTGCATGACGCGACATGGCGTGTTCAGGTGGTCGGCCATGACGGACTGGACAGCCGAGTTGTTCTGCACCGTGGCCACGGGCATCGGCCCGGCGGACGTGGGCAGCCAGATGTACTGACGCGAGCCCGCGCTCAGGGCGCCGCCCGCGCCGTACTCGCCCATGAGCGTGCCGTCCTCGTCGTAGACATAGGCGTTGCCCAGGCGCTCGGCCTCGCTGGTGGTGCTAGTGGATGCGTCAGCCTACAGGCGGACGAAAAGCGCCGTGAAGCACGATCCTGTCTGTATATTACCGTTTTTTATCATTGTTTATCGGAAAAAATTCTTTAAAAAATGCTGAGTTTTAAAAATCACGGCAAGTTGCATTCAATCATTAAGCCATCGTCAATGTAAAGTTGAATGGAAGGATTTTCGGCCAGCCTCACATCCAAAATAATTACTTGACTTGCTAAATCAAGAGCTTTGCAGAGATTGGATGTGGTGATTGTCAATGGTCCATTTTGAACTTTTTTCCAAAGATCGCCAAGTGCGAGTGCAGGAACATCTGTTAATGTTTCTATGTTGCTCAAAATCCAATTTTTTTCAGAAGTGGCAGCATTATTCAGGACGTTGCTGCACGTGATTCCATCGATAGGGAAATTTTCTAAAGAGCTTTTCATTTTTTTATGGCCTATGTTTCAGCGCAGCGGTGACGTGGGTCCTCTCTGTGGGGTGCCCCCAGTCGCGTTAGGAAGATACTCGTGCTGATGCGGACTGGGATGACTACTAGGACGGCCGTGATCTGTGAAATCGATATCCCTTACGGGATTTCCATTGGCGTCAAACTCGCGCGCCTGATCATAATTTCCATTACGTCCTTCTTGTTGACCGAGTTGTGTGTAAGGCCCTTCAGCTTCGGGATCTGGCAACGCGATTCCATCCGGAGTTCGCGGAAGTTTGCGATCTGGAAATCTGTTTTCGCTCTTCGCTTCTTCCGAAAACATCCGCTCGATCGCAGCGAAACACTGTCTTGCGGTGTTGTTGACCAGACTCCGAAATCCGGGACTGATCGCATACCCCACCATGACGGCTGGCAGGGCCATGGCCACTGGCGCCACGGCCTGTGCCGCCAAGCCATTCGGATCGCTGAACGCCAGCGCATTGCTACCCACATAGTTGAACCGATTCCACCCTCCCGCCAGCCCGATCGGATCAGGCTGCGTGTACCGCCCGGTCTTCGGGTCGTACGTGCGGAACCCGTTGTAGTGCAGTTCCGACTCCTTGTCGAAGTACTGGCCCGGGTAGCGCAAGTTGAACTCGAATTCGCCCTCGACCGGCGCGACGGTGGCGAATCGTCGTTGCGCGATGGTGGGAGGTGTCTCGCCAAAGGCGGAGAGCGGCCATTGCCACAGCAGCGTGCCGTCGGCGTGCATGACGCGGCGCGGCGTGTTGAGGTGGTCGGCCATGACGGACTGGACAGCCGAGTTGTTCTGCACCGTGGCCACGGGCATCGGCCCGGCGGACGTGGGCAGCCAGATGTACTGACGCGAGCCCGCGCTCAGGGCGCCGCCCGCGCCGTACTCGCCCATGAGCGTGCCGTCCTCGTCGTAGACATAGGCGTTGCCCAGGCGCTCGGCCTCGCTGGTGGTGGTGCTGGCGGACGCGCCGGCCCACAGGCGGGCGAAGAACGCCATGAGGCCGGAGCCCGTCTCCGTGGGGGACGCCGGATAGATGGGCTCGGTCTTGAAGACGCGCTGGCCGAGCGCGTTGTGGGCGTAGCGGGTGGTCGGGCTGGTCGCCGAAGCGCCGGTGGTGACGCTGCTCAGGCGGCCGGCGGCGTCGT
Organism: Variovorax sp. PEI5; assembly: GCF_056679935.1. Lineage (NCBI taxonomy): Bacteria > Pseudomonadati > Pseudomonadota > Betaproteobacteria > Burkholderiales > Comamonadaceae > Variovorax > Variovorax sp. PEI5. The sequence goes on along the minus strand of NZ_JBWXPH010000003.1, from coordinate 250,808 downwards.
AGGCATAGCTGCGCAAGCCATCGCCCGTGCGTGCGCCATTGGCATCGTGGTCGTAGGTGGCTTGCGTGCGGACGGGTTTTGAATAAATGTCTTGGTCTGGATGACTGGGATCACGTGTTACAGCAAACGTGCTCAGTTCCAAGCCCGTCAGTCGGTTGCCTATCGACTTGTACTCGAGACCTTCAGCCGTCACGCGAGCCCAATAATCTGGCTTGAAATGAAGGCGACTACGCAACGTGCGATTGCCGTTGGCGTCCTGATTGAAGTAATCGACGTCGCCGTATGTCGAGGCATTGGTGGCGCTGAGGAAGACCCAGATCGCGAGCCGCGAAAAGTAGTCATAGACAGCAGTGGCTTGATGCCATCTGGTCTCGATGGTCGAGTTGGTATCACCTGCATTCGTTGGCAATGCCAGCAGCTGATTAAAGTAAAAAGGTTGTCCCTTCGAGTTATAGAAATAGGACAGCATCGCTTGGCCATCCACGTCGGCAGCCATCAGGCGACCTTCTCTGTCGTACCAGCGCCGTGTGGCGATGGGCTTGGCCCCCGCACTGCCGCCCCCCGCCCAGACCCAGCTGGCGGGTTGACCCAGCGGCGTCCAGGTGAGTTGGGTCAGCAGGGGCTGCCCCTTCCAGTCCATGCGCACCAGGCGCCCCGTGTCGTCGTAGACATGGCGCAGCAGCTGATCGGCGCCACCGGGATAGACCACCGTGTCGATCTGGCCGGCGGCGGTGTAGCTCGTGGCCAGCACGTGCGTCATGCCGTTGGCCAGCTGCTGGGTCTTGCGCACCACGCGACCGAAGGCATCGCGCTGGTAGGTCGTGGTGCCCGAGCGGTCGGTCATCTCCGAGAGGCCGCCCACGCTCGCCTGGGGCGAGCCGGCGGCGTTGTAGGCCGCGCCGCTCAGGTCGTAGCGCAGGCTGGCGGACTGGCCGTCGGCATGGGTGATGCGCGTCGGGCGACCCAGCGCGTCGCGCTCGAAGGTCGTGGTCTGACCCCGTGCATCGGTGATCGTCGCGGGCAGGCCCAGGGCGTCGTAGCGGGTGGCGCGGCTGCCGATGTCGGCGCTGATCTCGGAGGTGGCCCGCCCCTGGGCATCGCGGACATAGTCGGTGGCCACGCCGCCGAAATCGGTGGCGCGGGTGACATGGCCCGCCGCATCGAAACCGCGTCGGGCCGTGGGGCCTGAATTGCTCCGATCAAGCACGGTGATCGAAGCGATGCGTCGCAGTGCGTCCAAGCCATAGCGCGTGGTCTCGTCGTAGGCGTTGGTCTGGCTGACGCGCTCGCCATTGGCGTCATAGGTGAACCTGCGCCGCGTGGAGTCGCCAATGGACTCGTCGGACACGCGGTTGAGGGCATTGACAGCGATGACACGGTCCCAGACCGTGGTGCCGGTGGCGTCGCTGATCCGCGAGCGAACGCGGTTGCCCATGCGGTCGAGCGTGAAGGTCGCCGACTCGCCGCGGTTGTTGCGCCAGCCGATCGGCCGGTGGGCGGCGTCGTAGGCATGGGTCACGACCAGGCCGTCGGGCTGGCGCACGGTGGCGAGCTCGCCGCTCTCGGTGTAGGTGTAGGTGGTGGTCTGCACCCCGCCCACGGTCTGGCTCAGCAGGTGCCCGCGCGGGTCCCACGCGTAGGTGGTGACCAGGCCGTTGGGCGCGGTCTGGCTGGCCAGCCGGTTGCCCGCGTCCCAGGTGTAGCGCGTGACGTGGCCCAGGGCGTTGGTCGACTGCGTGCGGTTGCCGCGCGCGTCGTAGGCGTGGGTGGTGCGCGCGCCGTTGGGCGCGGTCTCGGAGGCCACCAGGCCTGCGGCGTCGTAGCTCCAGCTGCGCACCTGGGTGCCCGGGGTGGAGTCGTTGCCGAGGATGGCCGTGGCCGCCGGTGCCCCGGCCGGGGCGATGGTCTGCGAGAGCAGTCGGCCCTGCGCGTCGTAGGTGTAGGTGGTCGTGCGCGTCGCCTCGATCACGCGCGCGGGCAGCGCGAAGGTGGGGTGCCATTCGGTGGTGACCGCGACCGCCTCGGGCAGGCCCGCCGCGCGCGTGACCGTCAGCGGCAGGCGCCGGGTGGTGTCCCAGGTGGTGGTGGTGACCACGCCCTGGAAGTCGACCTCGCGCGTGACCAGGCCGTGGGCGTCCTGCTCGCGCGTGGCCGCCTCGGCGCCGGCCTGGCCCGTCGCCGCGGGCAGCGACGTGGAGGTCACGGCCAGCTTGCGCTGCGTCGTGCCGAAGCCGAACTCGCGCTGGGTGCCCAGCGGATCGGTGACGACGGCGCCGCCCCCGGGGGGGTAGGCGACGTCGTAGCGCTCGTTCGCCTCGGCCAGCTCGGTGCGCGTGGCGCGCCCGATGTCGTCGTAGGCGAAGGTGGCGAAGCGCCGGCCCTGCTCGTCGATCAGCCCGGTCAGCGCATAGGGGAAGGCCGGGGACTCGTAGACGAAGCCGCGCGTGCGTCCATCGGTGTAGCGCACCGAGGCGAGGCGACCCACGGTGTCGTAGCCATAGCGCGTGAGCGTGCCATCGGGCAGGCCGACCTGCTGGATGCGACCCAGCGCGTCATAGCCGATGTCCAGCGTGCGGCCGAAGGGGTTGACGATGCTCACCAGCCGATCGCTCGCATCGCGCCGGTAGAGCGTCGCCCAGCCATTGCGCTCGATGCGCCGCGACAGCCGTCCCGTGGCGGTGAAGTCGAAGGCGACGTCATCGGCGGCGCGCGTGTAGCGCCAGCCACCCCCGGGCAGTGCCGCCAGGCGGTCGGTGCCGCCCACGGCCACCCAGGCGGCGGCGTCGGAGGCGCGGGTGAACTCGCGCGCGGTGCCTTCGGGATCGGTCACGGTGACGCCGGTGGCCGGGGACGCGGACGATGCCGAGGATGCCGAGGACGTCCTGAGCGTCATGTCGTGGTTGTGCGTCCAGGCCGGGCCCAGGCCCGTGGCCGCTCGCGTGGCATCCAGGCCCCAGCTGCTGCGATAGGTGCGCGCGAAGCTCAATGGCGCGGGACCGCCATCGACCACGTCCTCCTCGAAGCGGTACTTCTCGCGCGTCGCGGGCAGGATCGGATGGCCGAAGGACAGGCCGTAGGCCTGGGCCTTGCACATCTGGGCTTCGACCTCGACCTTCTCGCAGCTCGTGTGGGTGGGGTCCTCCTGGTAGCCGACGTCGCACTGGCAGCTGTCGGTCGCGCCCGAAGCAACGGCGGTGGCATGCGGACTGCACACACGCGTGGACCAGACCTTGAAGTTGGTGGGGGCCGAGTCCATGACGAACTCGGGGGTGACGGTGTAGCGGAAGCGGACCGCACACTGGAACTCGGGGGCCTGGCCCGAGACGACGGCGGAGATCAGGGTGACGGATATCCCGGTCTGGGCCGAGAACATTGCCGCGGTCGCTTCCCCGATCACCTGCTGGCAGGCCAGCTCGGGTGTCGCGCGCGTGGCGTAGGGCAGCGCATAGGCCGCCGCACTGGCCGCCACGCTGCCTGGCATCTTGGCCAGGAGCACCGAGAGCTTGGTCGGGTAGTCCGCGAAGCCGTCGGTGGGCGCGGGCAGGGCCCAGGCGACGGGGGACGCGCAGCAGGCGAGCACCGGCAGTGCGAGCAGCATGGCGCGGGAGCGGAAAGAAGAGAAAAGCGAGAAAAGCGAAAAGAGAAAACGCAGCAAGACAGCACTGCGGGCGACGGATCCATTGGCGAGATGGCGACTTGCAAAACGCCGACTTGGAGAAGAGTCCCCTGGGAAGGAGCCAATTGATAAAGAGCCAGTTGGAAAGGAGCCAGTTGAAAAAGAGCTATTTATTCTTCTTGCAAAAGCCTGTCCCCGCTTTGTGATCGACAAGAACTCACCACCCCACCACACACCCGCAATTTTCGAATCATTCATTCTGTTGTCCGTCGCGCCCAGGAAATTCATCGGTATTCCGATGCCGTGGCGGAGGTTTTTAAGCGCGATGCCCAGGAATGAGTTTGAACAATTGGCAATTCCAAGCAATTGACTGAACCTTGCCAAAAGAAATTGGCGGATCCGCAATTCGCCCGTCCAAGGGCAGGCAGCGCATGGCGATCCCGAGCCGGCCCCGGTGCCATGCGACGCTCCTCGGAACCCCGGCCCGGCCGCATCGCGAGGACCACGCTGCGCGAAAACCCGATTCATGGAGCTCGCGGACGTAGGGGATACTCTTAACGAACGCGCGCCTCCCGCACGCAAGACCTGCGCATCGCGCTCGAGGACATCACGACCACCATGGCGAATCTGGCTGATCTGGACACGTCGTTCCTGGTACCTTGCCGCCACTGTGGCGACCTGCTGCCCGAACAGGACCGCATTTGTCCGCATTGCGGCAAGGACCAGACGGTCGCGCCGGACAAGGCCGGTGCCAGCGAGCCACCGGCGCTCGCATCCGGCGCCACCGATGCATTCGGACCGCTGCCGCTCGCCGCGGATGCCGGCGCCGGCGACTTCACGCGCGCGGGTCTCGGCGCCCGGGCCGACGATGGCGGAGCCGCGCGACGGCGCCGCAAGGCGATCGGCGTGGTGGCGCTGCTGGCGGGCGTGCTGCTGCTGGGCATGGCCTACGACCGTTATGTGAAGCAGCAGAGCGCGGCGACATCGCCATCGACGTCATCCGTCGCGGGGCCGACATCGCGCGAGGAGCGCCCGACGCCGCCCCGCTCGGCCACCGCCACCGGCCCGGTCGTGCGGACCCCGGCCGTGGCCGTGTCCCCGCCGGCGGCGAACCCGACCGGCGCGCCGGCATCGGCATCCGTGACGCCAGCGGCGTCGGCCGATGCGAGGGAGAGCGCCCCGGGCACGGCGTCGTCGTCCTGCAACGAGGCCCTCGCCGCGCTGTCCCTGTGCACCGTTCCCTGATCCATCCGCTTCCGAAGGAGTCCGCATGACCGTCCGATCCATCCTCGCCGGGCTGCTGATGCTCGCCGCGATCGTGCCGCCGGCGCTCGCGGCGCCGCCCGCCACCCCCTTCAAGATCGTCACGGCGTCCAGGGCCGGCACGTACATCCAGATCGGCAACGACCTGGCGAAATGGGTCGCGGCGCCGGCGGGCATCGAGCTCGAGGTGCTGGAGTCGAAGGGCTCGGCCGAGAACGTGCAGCGCATGCGCTTCGAGCCCGGCGTGCGCATGGCGCTGGTGCAGTCGGACGTCTATCAGGCCTTCCTCGACGAGGCCAAGGCCGGCAACGCGGAAGCCGGCAACATCATCCGGCCGCTGCGCCTGATCATGCCGCTCTACGACGAGGAGATCTATTTCGTCGCCCGCGCCGACGCGCCGATCAATGCCATCCACGAGATCAAGGACAAGCGCATCGGCGTCGGGCCGATCGGCAGCGGCACGGCGCTGACCTCGCGTACGCTCTACCAGATGATGTTCGGCGAGACCCTGCCGACGGCCAACGCCCACTACCTGAGCAACGAGGAGGCGCTGGCCAAGCTCACCGTCGACAAGTCGATCGACGTCGCCATCATCGTCGCCGGCCAGCCCGCCAAGCTGTTCGCCGACATGAAGCCCGAGGCGCGCAAGTACATCAAGATCCTCAAGCTCGACGATGCCGCGCCCGAGAGCGCGCGGGCGAAGAAGACCTATTTCCCGGCCACCCTGCGCGCGCAGAGCTATCCGACCTGGCTGGCCGGCGACGTGCCGACCCTGAGCGTGCGGGCCTATCTGGTGACCTACGACTACGGCCTGCACTCGACCGTCGACGGCCTCAACCGCTTCGCCGAGTCGCTGTGCGCCAACTTCGACCAGCTGCAGGCCAACGGTCATCCGAAGTGGAAGCAGGTGCGGCTGGAGCTGCCGGCGCTGAGCCAGGGTTGGCGCTACTTCGCGCCGATGGAGCGCCGCCTGCGCAAGTGCATCGCGGCGCGGCAGGCGCCGGAACGCGCGGGCGCGGCCGCGGGAACGTCGACCCGGCCGCAACCGGCCGCGCGCGCCTGCACGGAGCAGGAAAAGGTGCTGGGGATCTGCAAGGGCTGAGTCCCGGAGCGGTCCGTCGCCGCCTGGCGGATCGTCGTGTGAGGCTTGTCCGGGATGCCTTCGGAGGTCGTCCTACAAATGGCGCCAAAGGCGGTCGTTAGTTTTCATGGACGGCGGGTTGTCCTGCCGCACCAGAACGACCCCACGACCCGCCCCACAAGGATTCCCCATGGACGACACCGTTCACCCCGCGACCCTCGCCGTGACGCCCGAGAGCTCCCGCGACGTCACCTTTCCGATCACCCTCCAGCTCAACGGCAAGGCGCATCCGACGCGCGTCGAGCCCTGGGTCACGCTGCTGGATCTGCTGCGCGAGGAAGCGCATCTGACCGGCACCAAGAAGGGCTGCGACCACGGCCAGTGCGGCGCCTGCACGGTGCTGCTGGACGGCAAGCGCGTCAACAGCTGCCTGGTGCTGGCCGTCTCGGCCGATGGCGCCGAGGTGCGGACCATCGAAGGCCTGGCCGGTGGCGAGGAGGGCGGCGAGCTCGATCCGCTGCAGCAGGCCTTCATGGACCACGACGCCTTCCAGTGCGGCTACTGCACGCCCGGCCAGATCTGCTCGGCCCGCGGCCTGATCAGCGAAGGCCATGCCAAGACGCGCGAGGAAGTGCGCGAACTCATGAGCGGCAACCTGTGCCGCTGCGGCGCCTACACCAACATCGCCGATGCCGTGATGCATGTGCTCAAGCGCGAAGGAGCCACGTCATGAACCGCTTCGACTATGCCCGCGCCCACGACAGCGCCGAGGCGGTGCGTCTGGGCGCCGCCGCCGGCGCGCGCTTCCTGGCCGGTGGCACCAACCTGGTCGACCTGCTGAAGGAGAACGTCGAGCGCCCGACCTCGGTGATCGACATCCAGCGCCTGCCCTGCGCCGCCATCGAGGACATCGACGGCGGCGGCCTGCGCCTCGGCGCCCTGGCCACCAATGCCGACACCGCCTACGACGCGCGCGTGGCCGAGCGCTATCCGCTGCTGGCCTCCGCCATCCTGGCCGGCGCCAGCCCGCAGCTGCGCAATCGCGCCACCAACGGCGGCAACCTGAACCAGCGCACGCGCTGTTATTACTTCTACGACACCGCGACCGCCTGCAACAAGCGCGAGCCGGGATCGGGCTGCGGCGCGCTGGGCGGCGTGACGCGTATCCACGCCATCCTGGGATCGAGCGAGCAATGCATCGCCACCCATCCTTCCGACATGTGCGTGGCCCTGGCCGCGCTGGAGGCCACGGTGCGGGTCGAGGGACCGGATGGCGAGCGCACCATCCCGTTCGCCGACTACCACCGCCTGCCGGGCGACGATCCGACGCGCGACAACACGCTGGCGGCGGGCGAGCTGGTCACCGGCATCGACCTGCCAGCCGAGGACTTCGGCACCCACTACACCTACCTGAAGCTGCGCGACCGGCTGTCCTACGCCTTCGCGCTGGTGTCGGTCGCGGTGGCCATGAAGCTGGGCGCGGACGGCCGCATCGAGACGGTCCGCATCGCGCTCGGTGGCGTGGCCCACAAGCCGTGGCGCGTGCCGGAGGCCGAAGCGGCGCTGGTCGGCGCGACGCCCTCGCACGAGGCCTTCGCCGGTGCCGCGCAGCGCGTGCTGCAGGGCGCCGTCGGCCGCGGCGACAACGAATTCAAGATCGAGCTGGCACGCCGCGCCATCGTGCGCGCGCTCCAGCAGGCGGCCGATGGCACGCCGCAATCCCAAACCGACAAGCGGGTGGCCTGATGAACACGACGACTGCAACCCAGACAGCAACCTCCACGAAGGCGCCCGAGGCCGGCACCAGCGTGCGCATCGGCGATGCCTTCAACCGCGTCGACGGACTCGCCAAGGTCACCGGCCGCGCCCGCTACGCCGCCGAATACGCGGCGAGCGACCTGCTCTATGGCTGGGTGATCTCCAGCGACATCGCCAAGGGCCGCATCGTGGCCTTCGACGAGACCCGGGCCCGCGCCGTGCCGGGCGTGGTGGAGATCATCACCCACGCCAACCGGCCGCACCTGCCGCTGCGCGACAGCAACTACATGGACGAGGTCTCGGTGCCCGGATCGCCGTTCCGCGCGCTCTACGACGACAAGATCGCCTTCAGCGCCCAGCCGATCGCGCTGGTGGTGGCCGACTCGCTCGAAGCCGCGCGCGATGCCGCCGCGCTGCTGCGGGTCGAGTACGACATCGAGTCGCACAACACCGACTTCGCCACCGCCATGCGCGAGAAGTTCGAGCCATCCAAGAAGCGCAGCACCTTCATTCCGCCGAAGCCGCGCGGCGACGCCAAGGCCGCGTTCGACGCCGCCGCCGTGAAGCATACCGGCGCCTATCGCGTCACGCCGCATTTCCACAATCCGATGGAGATGCATGCCTCGACCGTGGTGTGGGAGGGCGGCGGCAAGATCACGGTGTACGACAAGACCCAGGGTTCGCAGAACGTGCAGGGCTACCTGTCGTCGATCTTCGGCTTCTCCAAGGACGACGTGCGGGTCGTCAATGCCTATGTCGGTGGCGCTTTCGGTTCGGGCCTGCGGCCGCAGTACCACGTCTACCTGGCGACCCTGGCGGCCAAGATGCTGGAGCGTTCGGTGCGGGTGGTGCTGACGCGCCAGCAGATGTTCAGCCATGTGCACCGGCCCGAGGCGATCCAGTCGGTCTCGCTGGCGACCGACGCGGACGGGCGCCTGCAGTCGATCATCAACGACGCCACCACCGCCACCTCGCGCTTCGAGAACTACATGGAAGTGGTGTGCAACTGGGGGCTGATGAACTATGCCTGCGAGAACGCATCGGCCACTTACACCATCGCGCCCGTCGACACCTATACGCCGGGCGACATGCGCGCGCCCGGCGCCGCCACCGGCATGACGCTGTTCGAGATGGCGGTCGACGAGATGGCCTATGCCGCCAAGCTCGATCCGCTCGAGTTCCGCCGGCTGAACTACTCCGAAGTCGACGCCATGAACGACAAGCCCTACACGTCGAAGGCATTGCGCGAGGCCTACGACGAGGGTGCGGCGCGCTTCGGCTGGTCGGCCCGCTCGCACGAGCCGCGTTCGATGAAGGAAGGCCGCGACCTGGTCGGCTGGGGCGTGGCCACCGGCATGTGGGACGCGCTGTTCATGAAGACCGCCGCCAAGGCACGCTTCACCAAGGCCGGCGACCTGGAGGTCTCCAGCGCCGGCTCGGACATCGGCACCGGCACCTACACCGTGGTGGCGCAGATCGCCTCCGAGACCCTGGGCGTGCCGCTCGAGCGCGTGACCGCCCGGCTCGGCGACAGCGACCTCTCGGCCTCGCCGGTGGAGGGTGGCTCCTGGGGCGCGGCCTCGACCGGCGCGGCGACGCAGCTGGCCTGTCGGATGATCGCCCTGAAGCTGCACGACGCGGCGCTGGAGATCGAGGGCGCGCCACTGGGCAAGGTCAAGTTCGACGAGGTCGAGTTCAAGGACGGCCGCATCACCGTCAAGGCCGACCCCTCGCGCTCGGTCAGCCTGGCCGAGGCCATGGCCGCCACCGGCAAGGACGTGCTGGAGGAGGAGCAGACCGCCAAGCCCGGCGTCGGCGACATGGTCAGCATGATGGTCAAGGCGCGCAACACTCACAGCGCGATCTTCGTCGAGGTCAAGGTCGACGAGGAACTGGGCGTGGTGCGGGTCACGCGCGTGGTCTGCGCGGTCGCGGCCGGCCGCATCATCAATCCCAAGACGGCGCGCAGCCAGATCCTGGGTGGCGTGGTGATGGGCATCGGCATGGCATTGCACGAGGAAGGCATGACCGACCATCGCCTGGGACGCGTCATGAACCACAGCTTCGCCGAGTACCACGTGCCGGTGAACGCCGACATCCACGACATCGAAGTGATCTTCGTCGACGAACCCGATCCGAACGTGACGCCGCTGGGCGTCAAGGGACTGGGCGAGATCGGCATCGTCGGCACCGCCGGCGCGGTCGCCAACGCGATCTTCCACGCGACCGGCAAGCGCCAGCGCATGTTGCCGGTGACGATCGACAAGCTGCTGTGAGGCGGCACGCGCCGGCGCTCGCCGGCGCGCTTCGATGAGGGCGTGGGCCCGGGCGATCCGCGACGGGTGGCCCGGGCCCGCGTCGTCCTACAGGCCTTGTCTGATCTTGCGCAGCTCGGTCTCGGCGCGGTCGAGTTCCTTGCGCAATTCCAGGATGTCCGACTTCAAACGCTCGATGACCGCCTCGCGGTTCTGCGCCGGCGGCAGGGTGCCGCAGCGGATCTGCACCGCCTCCAGCTGATCGGCGAGCTGGCGGCGCTGCAGCATGCGGCCCCGGGCGCGCGCGGCATCGATCTCCTGCTGCAGCGTGGCCTCCTCGGTGCGGCAGGCCGCGTCCTGCGCGGTCGGTGCCGCCTCGGCGGCGGCAGCCCCGGCCCACGACAGCGCGAGGGACGCGAGGGCATGGGCGCAGCGATGTCGCATGACGACGCTCGCCTTCAACGCCCGAGTCCCATCCGCAGACGCCGCGCGGCTTCCTCGGCGCGGGCGTCGTCGACCTCGCGCAGCACGCCGCCGACGTCGACCGCCTTGCGGGGCGCCTCGAAGCGCCCGGTGAGCTCCGAGCCTGGTTCGAGTTCGCCGCGTTCGTAGCGCTGCCAGATCTCCTCGCCGTAGCGCGTCGGCAGCAGGCGGGGCTCGAACTGACCGAAGAAGACCCGCAGGTTGTCGACGTCGCGCAGCAGCATGCGGCGCGCATGGTTGTTGCCGGCGGCATCCACCGCCTGCGGCAGGTCGATCACCACCGGCCCGTCCTCGGCGAGCAGCACGTTGAACTCCGACAGGTCGCCATGCACGATGCCCGCGCACAGCATGCGCACCACCTCGCCGATCAGGCTGGCGTGATGGCGCAGTGCGTCCTCGGGCGTGAAGACGACATCGTTGAGCCGGGGCGCGGCGGCGCCATCGGCATCGGTGACGAGTTCCATCAGCAGCACGCCATCGGCGAAGTTGTAGGGTTGCGGCACCCGCACGCCGGCATCGGCCAGGCGATAGAGCGCATCGACCTCGGCGCTCTGCCAGGCGGCCTCGGTGGCCTGCTTGCCGAATTTCGTGCCCTTGGCCATGGCGCGCTGCAGGCGGGTGTTCTTGACCCGCCGGTTCTCGGTGTAGTCGACGGCCTGGCGGAAGCTGCGCTGGGTGGCTTCCTTGTAGATCTTGGTGCAGCGCGTCTCGCCACCGCAGCGCACCACGTAGACCATGGCCTCCTTGCCACTCATGAGCTGGCGCACCACCTCGTCGATCAGGCCTTCGTCGATCAGGGTCTGCAAGCGCGCGGGTGCTTTCATGGCGCCATTGTCGGTGCTCGGGCGGCCGCCCGTGCGGGACCGGCGCCACGCCCCTCCAGCCAGTGGCGCACCACGCCATTGGTCCATCCGAAGCCGTCCTGCAGCGGGTACTCGCCACCGCCGCCGCCGCAGGGCGCATCGCGGGCGATGCCCCGCAGGGCGTACTTCTCGACCAGCTTGCCTTCGCGCTCGTAGACCCGTTCCACCGTGTCGAGCCAGCGCTCGCGGATGTCGTTGGCCAGGTCGTGGCAGCCATAGGCCTCGAAACCCTCCACCGCCAGCCACTGCAGGGGCGCCCAGCCATTGGGCCGGTCCCATTGCTGGTCGCTGGCGATCTCGGTGGTCGACAGGCCGCCCGGCGCCAGCAGGCGCGAGCGCACGGTCGCGGCCAGGGCGCGCGCCTGTTCCAGCGTCGCCGTGCCGGTGAACAGTGGCGCCACCGTGGCGGCGTTCAGGCCCCGGCGGCGCTGGCCGGTGGTCCAGTCGTGGTCGTGGAAGGCGCCGGTGTCGTCGCACCAGAAGACGGCCGTCATGGCCGCGCGCCGCGCCTCGGCCCGCTGCTCGAACTCGCGCGCGGCGGCGTCGTCGCCGGTGTCGCGCGAGAGCCGGGCGATGGTGGTCTCCAGCTTGTGCAGCAGGGCGTTGAGGTCGACCGGCAGGATCGAGGTCGTGCGGATCGTCGCCAGCCCGGCCGCGCCGCCACCCCCGTGCTCGTCACCCCCGGGCGCCGTCTCGTCGAGCCAGCGCGAGCTGAAATCCCAGCCCGACTCCGCCGCCGCCCGCAGGTCGCGCCAGACCTGCGCCGCCGGCCGGTCGCTGCGCGAGGCCGTGGCGACGTCCTCGCGCCAGGATTCGTCGCGTGGCGTGTCGCGATCGTCCCAGTAGCGATTGAGCCGGGCGCCATCGGGCAACGCCACCACGCGGCGATGCGCGCCGCCCGGTGCCAGCGCATCGGCGCCATCCATCCAGAAGGCATGCTCGCGCCGCATCTGCGGCAGGTAGCGCGCCGCGCCGCAACCCTGGTGCGACTCGCACAGCTCGGCCATCAGGGCGAAGACCGGCGGCTGCGAGCGGCTCAGGTAGTAGGTGCGGGTGCCGTTGGGCACGTGGCCGTGGGTGTCGATCAGGTAGGCGAAGTTGTCGGTCATCGCGTGCAGCAGCGAGGCCCGTCCGCTCGCCGACAGGCCCAGCATCGTGAAATACGAATCCCAGTAGTACATCTCCACGAAGCGCCCGCCCGGCACCACGTAGGCATGCGGCAGCGCCAGCAGCGAGCCGCGATGCGGATGGTGCGCCGGGTGCCGGGTCAGCTCGTCCCACAGGGCGTCGATGTGGGCTTCCAAGGGCAGGCCGGGGGCGACCTCGCCAGGGTGCTGGGCGCGCGGGCGTTCGGCCTGGAAATGCGCGCCGACGAAGGCCGCCAGGTCGAAACCCGGTGCCCGGCACTCGCGCCGGTAGGCCGCCAGGATCTCCTCGGGCGGTCGCCGGGGGGCGCAGTCGACGAAGGTCTTGGAGTCGTCGAACACGCGCGCGCGCTGGACGGCGACGAACAGCTCGGCATAGCGGTCGGCCGGGGAGTGGGTGTCGGCCGGCGGCGCGGCGGCGGCGGCGGCATGCCGCGCGGTGGTGTCGGGAGGAGGACTCTGCATGACGGGACTCTGCCGCAGCGCGGCGCCTCGCGCCCGATCGACCGGCCAGCCAGTGGCGGCAGGACGGCGCGCCGACCGGATGTCGGGCGCGTCGGCGCTCCGCTCCGCGTCTTGTCCGGCGGCGCGTGGGCGGGAACGCTGGCACCCGGCATCGCCCGTGGCGGCGCATGCTCGATGTGGACGCCATCGGTGCAGCGCGCCGGCGCAGTCCACCCCTCACCCTTCCCAACGCCGCGACCTCGCGTTCGAGGCCAGACCATGAACACCACCACCGTCAGCTCCCCCGATTCCTCGTCCTCCCCCGCACCGGCCGCAGCGCCGGCCCCGGTGCTGCGCGGCCAGCCGGCGCTCGTCACCGGCGCCAGCTCCGGCATCGGCCGCGCGGTCTCGCTGGCCCTGGCCCGCGCCGGCGCCGACGTGGTGGTGAACTACGCGCACGACCACGAGGGCGCCGCCGCCGCCGTGGCCGACATCGAGGCCTGCGGCCGGCGCGCCTTCGCCGTCCAGGCCGATGTCAGCCGGGAGGAGGAGGTCGAGGCGATGTTCGCGCGGGCGGTCGAGACCTTCGGCACGCTGCATGTCGTCGTGTGCAACGCCGGCCTGCAGAAGGACGCGCCGTTCCACGAGATGACGCTCGACCAGTGGAATACCGTCATCGGCATCAACCTGACCGGGCAGTTCCTGTGCGCGCGCGCCGCGGTGCGCGAGTTCATGCGCCGTGGCGTCGACCAGGGGGTCTCGCGCGCGGCCGGCAAGATCATCCACATGAGTTCGGTCCACGAAGTCATCCCATGGGCCGGTCACGCCAACTACGCGGCCTCCAAGGGCGGCGTGATGATGCTCATGAAGACCCTGGCGCAGGAGGTGGCGCCACGGCGCATCCGCGTCAACTCGATCGCGCCCGGCGCCATCCGCACGCCGATCAACACCGACGCCTGGCGCACGCCGGCGGCCTATGACGACCTGATGAAGCTGGTGCCCTATGGCCGCATCGGCGAGCCCGACGACATCGGCCAGGCGGCGGTGTGGCTGGCTTCCGATGCGTCGGATTACGTGACCGGCAGCTCGCTGTTCGTCGACGGCGGCATGGCGCTCTACCCGGAATTCGCCCACGGCGGGTGATCGCGGAGGGCCGGGCCAGGGCGCCGAACGCTAAAGAAGTGGCGGGATTCCTGGCCTGTTCGGGATTTCGGCGCGCGGGAAGCTCCGTATCCTCTTGCCGGATCGACGGCCGGACCCGGCTCGCATCGCCCCGTCCCCGCCATGAACACCAGCCCGCCGCCCCAGCCCCTCGCCGCCATCGATCAGACGCTGCTGTCGCGCATGGTGCGACGCGACCAGCTGGTCATGCTGCGGCGCACCGTGCAATCGGCGATCCCGATCAACCTGGTGCTCGGCGTCACGGCGATGCTGGTGGCGATCCATGGCGGGCTGATCGTCCAGGGCGTGCTCTGGTTCGTGCTCTCGCTGGTGGCCAACCTGCTGCGCCGGATGCTGTGCCGGCAATCGTTCGAGGATTCGGCATCGGGCGTGGAGCGGCAGCTGCGGCGGATGGTGGTGGCGGCGGTGGCCTCGGGCGGCGTCTGGGCGCTGGTGCCGTGGCTGTGCGCCGGCTACACCTCGGACCAGACGCTGTTCTATCTGGTGGTGGTGTGCGGCATCTGCGCCGGCGCCGTGAGCTATGGCATCGCCTACGCGGCGGTGCCGATCGGCTTCATCACGCCGCCTCTGCTGACGACGGCGGTCTGCCTGACGGTGGCGGGCGGCTTCGACCGGAGCTGCCTGGCGGCGATGGTGGTGGTGTACTACACCGGACTGGTGCGGGCCGCGATGCAGAGCGAGCGCGGCATCCGTTCGGGCTGCCGCCTGAAGAACGAGGCCACCGCCATGGCGGCGCAGCTCGGCGAGGCCCACGACGCGCTGCAGAAGTCGACCCGGCGCCTGGCGGTGCGGGCCTCGCACGATGCGCTCACCGGCCTGCTCAACCGCGAGGGCTTCACCCAGGCGGCGACGCGCCGCATCGGCGAGCGGCCCGGCCGGGCGCACTGCCTGTTCCTGTTCGACCTCGATGGCTTCAAGGGCGTCAACGACGCCTTCGGTCACCAGGCCGGCGACCATGTGCTGCAGGACGTGGCGCGGTGGCTGGAGCGCGAGCTCGATGGCCTGCAGGCCACCGTCGGACGCTGGGGCGGCGACGAGTTCGTGGTCTTCTGCGACCACGACGAGGACCGGGCCCAGGCGCCGGCGGCGCTGGCGCAGTCGCTGATCGCCTCGCTGCCCGGGGCCATGGCCTCCAGCGGCGGCCACATGGGCATGAGCGTGGGCATCGCCATCAGCCGCGATGCCGACGTCGTCCACATGATCAGCCTGGCCGACGAGGCCCTCTACGAGGCCAAGCGGGCCGGGCGCAACCGCTGCCGGATCGTCGACGACGCGCTCAACAAGCGGCTGGCGGTGCGCCGCGACATCGAGCGCGACCTGCAGGACGCCATGGCGGCGCGCGCCATCCGGCTCTGGTACCAGCCGATCGTCTCGCTCGACACCCTGCGTGTCCACAGCCTGGAGGCCCTGCTGCGCTGGGATCACCCGCGCCACGGCCGCATGCCGCCCGAGCAGGTGATCTTCGCCGCCGCCGGCACCGGGCTGGCCGAGGCCCTGCTGCGCTACATCGTGGAGGAGGTCTGCGCGGCGTTGCGCGAGCTCGACGCCGTGGGCGGCGACCTGGCGGCGGTGCCGATCGCGCTGAACGTCTCGCCGCGCGAGATGGCCCAGCTGGCGGTCGATCGCCTGGTGCTCGGCTCGCTCGAGCGCGAGGGCATCGCCGCGCGGCGCCTGAAGATCGAGATCACCGAGGAGATCGCGCTCGACACCCCGGCCGCGCGCGGCTGCCTGAACGCGCTGGCGGCGGGTGGCGTGACGATCGTGGTGGACGATTTCGGCGTCGGCTATTCCTCGCTCGCCTCGCTGCGCGACCACTATGTGCGGCAGGTCAAGATCGACCGCAGCTTCGTCGCCGGGCTGGGCGGCTCGTCGGGCAACCGGGTGCTGGTCAATGCCATCGTGCAGCTGGGCCGCGCGCTCGACATCGAGGTGGTGGCCGAGGGCATCGAGACGGTCGACGAACTCGACGTGCTGCGCACCCTCGGCTGCCGGCTCGGACAGGGCTACCACTTCGCCCGGCCGGCGCCGCTGCCGGAGGTCGTGGCCTGGGCCGCGCGCCGGCGGACCGCGACCGCCTGACGCGGCGCGGGTGGATGCCTTGACCTTTCCATCATGGGAGGGTTGAGACTGCGTCGCATGCCCGCATGTGCGGGACCAGGACGTATCGCATGAACACCGCCATCCTCCCCTCCGGCACGGCCGGCTCCCCCGCCGGCGCCACGAGCGTCGCCGTCCCCACCGGGCCGGCGACCGAATGGAGCCTGCCGATCGATGGCATGAGCTGCGCGGCCTGCGCCGGCCGGGTCGAGAAGGCATTGCGCGGCGTGCCGGGCGTCGTCGAGGCGGGCGTCAACCTGGCGACCGAGGTGGCGACGGTCCGCGCCGAGGCCGGCGTCGGCGCCGAGGCGCTGCATGCGGCGGTGCGCAAGGCCGGCTATGCGGTGATCGAGGCGCCGTCACCAGCGGGCTCCGGGGCGGGCGATGGCGATGACCTCGGCGCCGCCGCCGCCGACACCGCCGGTCGCGCGCCCGCCGTGGCGCGCGCGCGACCGGCGGCGTGGCCGATCGTGGTCTCGGCACTGCTGTCGCTGCCTCTGGTGGCGCCGATGTTCGGCATGCTCCTGGGCGCCGACTGGGCGCTGCCCGGCCTCTGGCAGCTGGCGCTGGCGACACCGGTGCAGTTCGGCCTCGGCGCGCGCTTCTATCGCGGCGCCTGGTCGGCCCTGAAGGCGCGCGCCGGCAACATGGACCTGCTGGTCGCGCTGGGCACCTCGGCGGCCTATGGCCTGAGCGTGTACCAGCTCCTCGCCGCCGCCGGACACGCGTCCGCCGGGGCCGGCCATGGCGCCACGCCGCACCTGTACTTCGAGGCCTCCGCCGTCGTCGTCACGCTGGTGCTGCTGGGCAAGTGGCTGGAGACCCGGGCCAAGCACCAGACCACCGCCGCCATCCGCGCGCTGAACGCCCTGCGGCCGGAGACCGCCCGCGTGCGGCGCGATGGCATCGAGGTCGAGCTGCCGCTGGCCCGGGTCGTGGTCGGCGACGTCGTCGTGGTGCGGCCCGGCGATCGCGTGCCGGTCGACGGCGTGGTCGTCGAGGGCGCCAGCCACGTCGACGAGTCGCTGATCACCGGCGAGAGCCTGCCTGTGGCGCGTGGCGTCGGCGATGCCGTCACCGGCGGCGCGGTCAATGCCGACGGCCTGCTGCGGGTGCGCACCACCGCCCTGGGCGCCGAGTCGACCCTGGCGCGCATCGTGCGGCTGGTCGAATCGGCGCAGGCCAAGAAGGCGCCGATCCAGCGCCTGGTCGATCGCGTCAGCGCGGTTTTCGTGCCGGTCGTGGTCGGCATCGCCGTGCTGACCTTGCTCGGCTGGGGGCTGGCCACCGGCGACTGGTCGCGCGCGATCCTCAACGCGGCGGCGGTGCTGGTCATCGCCTGCCCGTGCGCGCTGGGCCTGGCGACCCCGACGGCGATCATGGCCGGCACCGGGGCGGCCGCGCGGCGCGGCATCCTGATCAAGGACGCCGAGGCGCTGGAGGTGGCGCATCGCGTCGATGTCGTCGCCTTCGACAAGACCGGCACCCTGACCGAGGGCCGGGCCGTGCTGGTGGCGGCCGAGGCCGCCGATGGCGACCGGCCGGGCCTGCTGGCGGACGCGGCCGCGCTCCAGGCCGGCAGCGCGCACCCGCTGGCCCGCGCGGTGCTGGAGGCGGCGCGGACCGAGGCGGCAGCGGCGGCACCGGCCACGGATGCGCGCGCCGTGCCCGGACGCGGCGTGGCGGCGGAGGTGGGGGGGCGCCCGTTGCGGCTGGGCAGCACGCGCTGGATGCGCGAGTCGGGCATCGACCTGGCGCCGCTGGCGGCGCGCGCGGCGGCGCTGGAGGCCGAGGGTCGCACGGTGTCCTGGCTCGCCGAGGTGCCGGTCGCCGGTGGCGCCGTGCCGCGCCTGCGCGGCCTGCTGGCGTTCGGCGACAGCCTGAAGCCGACCGCGCGCGTCGCCGTCGAGGCCTTGCGGGCCCAGGGCGTGCGCACTGTGCTGGTCAGCGGCGACAACGCCGGCAGCGCCCATGCCGTGGCGCGCGCGCTGGGCATCGACGAGGTCCACGCCGAGGTGCTGCCGGCCGACAAGGCGGCGCTGGTCGAGCGGCTGCGCGCCGGCGGCCATACCGTGGCGATGGTGGGCGATGGCATCAACGACGCCCCGGCGCTGGCGGCGGCCGATGTCGGCATCGCGATGTCCACCGGCACCGAGGTCGCCATGCAGGCCGCCGGCGTGACGCTGATGCGCGGCAACCCGGCACTGGTGGCCGATGCCATCGACATCGCGCGCCGCACGCGCGCCAAGATCCGGCAGAACCTGTTCTGGGCCTTCGTCTACAACGTGGTGGGACTGCCGCTGGCCGCACTGGGCCTGCTCGACCCCATGCTCGCCGGTGCCGCCATGGCCTTCAGCAGCGTCAGCGTGGTGACCAACGCGCTGTGGCTGCGGCGCTGGAAGGGAACCCGCACGTGACGACCGACGGCGACCCGGGCGGCGCCCGCTTCAACATCGGCATCGCCGCCGCGCGCTCGGGCGTGTCGGCCAAGATGGTGCGGCACTACGAGGCCCTGGGCCTGCTGCCGGCGGTGGACCGCACCGAGGCCGGCTACCGCCTCTACACCGACCGCGAGGTGCACACCCTGCGCTTCATCCGCCGCGCCCGCGACCTGGGCTTCTCGATGGCCGAGATCGCCGAGCTGCTGCGGCTCTGGCAGGACCGCGCGCGCGCCAGCGCCAGCGTGCGCCGCATCGCCAGCCGGCACGTCGAGGAGCTGGAGCGCAAGATCGCCGAGCTGACGACGATGCGTCGCACGCTGGAGCAGCTGGTGGCATGCTGCCATGGCGACGGCCGGCCCGACTGCCCGATCCTGGAGGAGCTCGAAGGCGTGCCGCGTGACCATTCCGGCGGTGTCCCGCGGGCGTGAGGGGAAGCCGCGAAACTGGCATCATCCGAGACTTTTCTTGCCTGTCCCGCGACCCCGTCGCCGGGGCGGCCCCGACCGTGCCGACGCTGCTCCATCCATCGCCTGAACACGCCGCCTCGCCAGTGTCCGTCGCCGACCTGACGGCCTGCGACCTCGAACCGATCCGCGTCCCCGGCGCCATCCAGCCGCATGGCCGGATGCTGGTGCTCGCCGCCGATCCGGCGGATGGCTCGATGCCGCTCGCCCACAGCGCGAACTGGCCGGCGGACGAGCTGTCCGGCGCGCTGGCCGAGCTGCCGCGCGCGATGCTGGCGGACCTGGTCGATGGCCGGGCGCCGACGCTGCTCGGTGCGGTGCGGCTCGGCGACCGGTCCTGGGCCCTGTCGGCCCACCGCAGCGGCGCGCACCTGCTGCTGGAATACGAGGAGGCACCGCCGGAACCTCCGGCCGGCGAGGCGCCGATCTATTCGCTCACGCGGGTGTTCCTGCCGCGCCTGCAGGGCGCCGGCTCGCTGGTGGCACTGACCGACCTGGTCGCCAGCGAGATGAAGCATCTGAGCGGCTTCGGCCGCTGCCTGGTGTATCGCTTCGACGCCGATGGCGACGGCGAGGTGCTGGCCGAGCGCTGCGATCCCGGCTACACGAGCTATGCCGGCCACCACTTCCCGGCCGGCGACATCCCGCGCCAGGCGCGCGAGCTGTATGTGCTCAATCCGTTCCGGCTGATCGCCGATGCGCGCTACGACCCGGTGCCGCTGGTCGCCGCGCCCGGCCGGCCCGGGATCGACGCGGCCGCGGTGCGCCGCATCGACCTGTCGCAGGCGCAGCTGCGCAGCGTCTCGCCGGTGCACCTGGAATACATGCGCAACATGGGCACGCTGGCCTCGATGTCGGTGTCGATCGTGATCGAGGGCCGGCTCTGGGGCCTGATCTCCTGCCACGACCACGATCCACGCAGCCTGGCGCCGGCGTCCCGCCTGGCCTGCGAGCACCTGGGCCAGCTGCTGGCGCTGCAGATCCAGGCGCTGGAGGCCAATCGATCGGTCGCCGAGCGGCTGGAGCTGCGGCGCCTCACCATGGCCATCGTCGCTCGGCTCTCCGACAGCGACGCCACGCTGGCGCGGCTGGTCGAGCCCCCGGCGCCGATGCTGGAGCTCGCCGGCGCCACCGGCGCCGCCGTGGTGCTGGACGACCAGCTGTGGACCGTCGGCGACGTGCCCGCGCCCGCCGACATCCGGCTGATCGCCGACTGGATCGGCGGGCTCCACCACGACGTCCACGCGACCGCCACCCTGGCTGACGGGCTGCCGGCCGCGCCGGACCTGCGGCGGGTCGCGGCCGGCGTGCTGGCGATCTCGATCTCCCAGGTCCACCGGCATCTGGTGCTGTGGTTCCGCCCGGAATTGCTGCAGACCATCACCTGGGCCGGCGATCCGCGCAAGGCCGATGCCGCCGCCGGCGACGGCCGCATCCATCCGCGCCGCAGCTTCGACAGCTGGGTCGAGACCATCCGGGGCCGCGCCGCGCCCTGGACCGGGGCCCAGCTCGGCGCCGCCGCCGAACTGCGCCAGGCGCTGATCGGCATCGTGCTGCGGCGCGCCGAGGAGATGGCCCAGGTCGCCGCCGAGCTCGGGCGCGTCAACAAGGAACTCGAAGCCTTCTCCTATACCGTCTCGCACGACCTGCGCGCGCCGATGCGCCACATCGCCGGCTATGTCGACCTGGTGGTGGAGAGCGAGGGCGCGCGCCTCGGCGAGCGCGCGCTGCGCTACCTGGCGCACGCCAAGGAGGCTTCCGCCTTCGCCGGCCAGCTGGTCGACGGCCTGCTCGACTTCTCGCGCATGGGCCGCGCCGCCCTCAAGATCCGCGCCACCGAGACCGCCGCGCTGGTCGAGGACCTGGCCGCCGAACTCACGCGGATGGAGCCCGGGCGCGAGATCGTCTGGTCGATCGCGCCCGACCTGCCGGTGCTGCAGGCCGATCCGTTGCTGCTGCAGATCGCGGTGCGCAACCTGCTCGAGAATGCGGTCAAGTACTCGCGCGCCAGCCAGCCGGCGCGCATCGCGGTGCGTGCCGTGCGGCGCGACGATGGCGACGGCCTGGAGATCGAGGACAACGGCGTCGGCTTCCAGATGAAGTACGTCGGCAAGCTGTTCGGCGTCTTCCAGCGCCTGCACGCGGCCGAGGAGTTCGAAGGCACCGGCATCGGCCTGGCCAACGTGCGGCGCATCGTGGAGCGCCATGGGGGCACCGTCTGGGGCCGTGGAGAAATCAAGATCGGGGCGTGCTTCGGCTTCGTGCTGCCCCGCCGGACGGCCCTCGAAGGGTCCGCCGTCGAAGGAGGAGGAACAACTCATGCTTAAACCCATCCTGCTGGTCGAGGACGACAAGCGCGACCTCGAACTGACCCTGATCGCCCTGGAACGCAGCCAGCTGGCCAACGAGGTGGTGGCCTTGCGCGACGGCGCCCAGGCGCTGGACTACCTGCTGCGCGAGGGCGACCACGCCGACCGGGAGGAGGGCAACCCGGCCGTCATCCTGCTCGACCTGAAACTGCCCAAGGTCACCGGGCTGGAGGTGCTGGAGGCGATCAAGGCCAACCCGTCGCTGCGCAGCGTGCCGGTCGTGATGCTGACCTCCTCGCAGGAGGAGTCGGACGTGCTGCGCAGCTACCAGCTGGGCGTCAATGCCTATGTCGTGAAGCCGGTGGCGTTCGACCGCTTCGTCTCCGCCATCTCCGAACTGGGCGTGTTCTGGGCCGTGCTCAACGAGCCGCCACCCGGCTCGCTCAAGACCGCGCGACGCAATGAGTAGCCGGCCGGACGCCAACCCCGACCATCGGCCGGTGTCGCCGGCCCCGCCGCAGTCCCTGCGCGTGCTGCTGCTGGAGGACTCGCGCTTCGATGCCGAACTGGTGCTGGAGGCCTTGAAGAAGGTCTATCCGCACGCGGCGACGACGCTGGTGCGCGACGAGGACGGCTTCGTCGACGCCTTGTCGACGCAGCCGTTCGACCTGATCCTGTCGGATGTCGAGCTGCCGGGCTTCTCCGGCGCCCAGGCGCTGGACTTCGCGCGCACCCTGCGCCCCGAGGTGCCGTTCGTCTTCGTCTCGGGCGTGATCGGCGAGGACAACGCGGTCGAGCTGCTCAAGCGCGGCGCCACCGACTATGTCAGCAAGAGCCGCATGGCGCGCCTGCCGGTGGTGCTCGACCGCGCCTTGCGCGAGGCGGCGGAACTGGCCGCCCGGCGCGCCGCCGAGAGCCGCCTGCGCGAGGCCGACGACGCCTTCACGCGGGTCGAGTCGCGGCGCATGGCGCTGGTCGAACTGAGCGACCGCATCCGCGACCTGGACGATCCCGGGGAGCTGGCCTATGCCGCCGCCGAGATCCTGGGGCGCCAGCTGCAGGTCGACCGCGCCGGCTACGGCATCGTCGACACCACCGCCGAGACCATCACCATCGAGCGCGACTGGACCGCGCCGGGCGTGCCGAGTCTGGCGGGCGTGCTGCATTTCCGCGACTACGGCTCCTACATCGACGACCTGCGCCGGGGCGTGACGGTGGCCTTCGGCGATGCCTTCGTCGATGCCCGCACGGCCGCCAATGCCGATGCGCTGGTGGCGATCCAGGCCCGCGCCACCGTCAACATGCCCCTGATCGAGAAGGGTGGCGTGGTCGGCCTGCTCTATGCCAACCACGGCACGGTGCGCGGCTGGCCGGCCGAGGACCTGGCCTTCATCCGCGAGATCGGCGAGCGGGTGCGCGCGGCCATCGCCCGCCGCACGGCGCAGATCGAACTGGCCCGCTTCGCCGCCTCGCTGGAGCGCCAGGTCGAGGAGCGCACCTACGAGCGCGACCGGACCTGGAAGCTCAACCAGGACCTGCTGGGCGTGGCCAATCCGCATGGCTTCTTCGAGAGCGTGAATCCGGCCTGGGAGGCCGTGCTGGGCTGGAGCAGCGACGAGATCCGCCGCACGCCCTTCCGCGATCTGGTCCATCCCGACGACCTGGCCGCGACCGACGAGGAACTGCAGCGCCTGGCGCAGGGTCAGCGCACCCAGCGCTTCGTCAACCGCTATCGCGCCAAGAGCGGCGCCTATCGCTGGCTGGCCTGGACGGCGGTGCCCGACCGCGGCCTGATGTACACCGCCGCGCGCGACATCACCGAGGAGAAGGAGCGCGAGGCCGAACTCGAGGCCGCCAAGGAGCAGCTGCGCCAGAGCCAGAAGCTCGAGGCCGTGGGCCAGCTGACCGGCGGACTGGCCCACGACTTCAACAACCTGCTGGCCGCCATCAGCGGCAGCCTGGAGCTGATGCGGCGCCGCCACGCGGCCGGCCAGACGGCCGAGATCGAGCGCTACATCGGCGTCGCCCAGGGCGCGGCGCAGCGGGCGGCGGCGCTCACCCATCGGCTGCTGGCGTTCTCGCGCCGGCAGACCCTGGAGCCCAAGGCGCTCGACGTCAACCGGCTGGTGGCCGGCATGGAGGACCTGCTGCGGCGCACGATCGGCCCGGAGATCCAGCTCGAGACGGTGGCGGCGGTCGGCCTGTGGAACGTGCTGGCCGATCCCAGCCAGCTGGAGAACGCGCTGCTCAACCTGTGCATCAACGCGCGCGACGCCATGCCCGGCGGCGGGCGCCTGGTGATCGAGACTGCCAACCGCTGGATCGACCAGCGCACCGCGCGCGAGCGCGAGCTCGAACCCGGCCAGTACGTCTCGCTGAGCGTCAGCGACGATGGGGTGGGCATGACGCCCGAGGTCGCGGCGCGCGCCTTCGACCCGTTCTTCACCACCAAGCCGATCGGCATGGGCACCGGGCTCGGGCTGTCGATGATCTATGGTTTCGCCAAGCAGTCCGGCGGGCTGGTGCGGATCTATTCCGAGGTCGGGCAGGGCACGATGGTCTGCATCTACCTGCCGCGGCATGCCGCCGTCGCCTCGCCAGTCGACCTCGCCCGGCCGCTGGCCGACGCGCCGCGCGCCGATCGCGGCCAGACCGTGCTGGTGGTCGACGACGAACCGGCCTTGCGCATGCTGATCGTCGAGGTCATGCAGGACCTGGGCTATGCCACCCTGGAAGCCGGCGACGGTGCCGAGGCGTTGCGGCACCTGCGCTCCGACGCGCGCATCGACCTGCTGGTGACCGATGTCGGCCTGCCCGGCGGCATGAACGGGCGCCAGGTGGCGGATGCCGCGCGGGGCGTGCGCCCCGGCCTGCGCGTGCTGTTCATCACCGGTTACGCCGAGAACGCGGTCCTCAGCCATGGCCACCTGGACCCCGGCATGCATGTCATGACCAAGCCCTTCGACATGGACGTGCTGGCGCGTCGCGTCAAGGATCTCATCGAGAGCGACTGAATCTTCCTACGTCGGGCGCCGCCGTTGTGGCTTTCAATCGGGGTTTCGACTACAGATCACCGATTCGATCCTCCGGACGCTCCATGGACACCACGACTCCCACTCTCCAGACCCTCTTCGACCAGCTCGGACTGCCCAGCGAAGCCGCCGACATCGACCAGTTCGTGGCGCAGAACCGTCCCGTCCCCCAGGAGATGGCGCTGCCCGACGCGCCTTTCTGGACGCCGGCCCAGTCCC
Source organism: Variovorax sp. PEI5 (assembly GCF_056679935.1). Lineage (NCBI taxonomy): Bacteria > Pseudomonadati > Pseudomonadota > Betaproteobacteria > Burkholderiales > Comamonadaceae > Variovorax > Variovorax sp. PEI5. Next base: position 226,156 of record NZ_JBWXPH010000003.1, on the reverse strand, counting down.
AGTTCCTGCGCGAGGAATGGAAGGACGACGCCGAATGGATCCCGGTGGTGGACCAGCTCAACGTGCTGCTGCGCGATTGAGGGCGCGGCTCCCCTTTCGCCTGCATGTCCCGGCCCTGGCCCTCGCGCTGCTGGCCAGCGCGGGTGGGGCGGCGCGCGAGGTCGTGGCGCAGGAGCTGCCGCCCGGTGTCGAACTGGGCATGAACGCGGCCGCCCTGCGCGAGGCGGTGCCCGATGCGACGCGGGTGCATCGCCCGGCGCGCCTCGCCGGCGGCGTCGCCGGCCTCTGGCATGGCGCGCCGGTCCACTTCGCCTCGCTCGACTTCGAACCGGTGTTCTTCTTCGGCGGCGGCCGGCTGGTGCGCGTGGAATACGTGGCCGCCGACATCGACGCGGCCGACCGGGGCGAGGCTGCATTCATGGCGCTGCGCGACTGGGGCCGGGCGCGCTTCGGCGCCGAGCTCGTCACGCGCGATCCCGGCAGCGACATCGCCTCCTGGGTCGATGGCGACACCGACATCTATGCGCAGCGCAGCATCGACGCGCGCGGCGCGACGGTGCGGCTGGTGCACAAGGCCCGGGTGGTGAAGGACGCGCGCACGCTCTGACGACGCGCGCGCCGTCGCGCCTAGCCCGCCAGCAACGGCTGGCCGACCGTCGCCGAGGCTGGCTGCGCGATCGGCTCGGCGCCGGCGGGCAGCGGATCGCCCCATTGCGCGCGGGTCTGGCGCAGCAGCGTCATGACGTCGTCGGCCATCGCCTCCAGCAGCTTCACCTCGCGCTGGCTCAGCACGCGCGGCTCCATGTCGAGCAGGCACAGCGTGCCGAGCACGTGGCCGCCGGCATCGCGCAGTGGCGCTCCGGCGTAGAAGCGCACGCCCTTGGCGCCCAGCGCCGGATTGCCGGCGAAGCGCAGGTCGCGGCTGACGTCGGGCACCACCATGGTCTGCGCGTTGGCCACCACGTGGCTGCACATCGACAGTGGTCGTGGCACGTTGAGCTCCTCCGCCGTCACCGGCGCGACGCCGGAGGCATCGGGCGTGACCAGCGCGCCATGCGCCGAGAGCACGTTCTGCCGGTTCTCCTCGATCAGGGACACCATCGCCAGCGGCACGTCGAAGATGTCGGCGGCGCGCTTGGAGGCGGCCTCGAACAGCGGCATGGCCCGGGCGTCGAGCGCGCCGCTGGTGCGCAGCGCCTCCATGCGCACGGCATCGTCGGCCGGCATCTCCGGCACCAGGAAGCCCTGGTCGAGCTTGGCGCCGGTCAGCGCCACGATGCGGATCACCGCTTCCGTGACCGAGGTGACCACGGCATCGGCGCCCAGCGACTTGCAGGCCGCCTCGCCGAGCAGGTCGGCCGGGGCGTTCCACAGGCCCAGGATGATGTGGATGTCGGGCCAGCGCCGGCGCAGGCGGCGACAGAAGTGCCGCGCCGGCACCTGCGGGTCGCGACTGAAGTACGACAGCAGCACCACCTGGGCGCCCTTCAGGTCGAGCCGGCCGATGTAGTCGGCGCTGATGGTGGCCGCCGGCCGGTGCTCCGCCGGCAGGCCCTCGAGCGTGAGCGAATGGGCCAGCATGCGCGCGGCCAGCGTGTCGATCTCCCACTTGGCGCCGATGCACACCGTGATCGGGCGCGCCGGGCCGAGCGCGCCGGGATGCATCTCGGCGACGTCGTCGATCAGGGTCTCCATGCCGATGACGATGCGGTGGCGGTGGTGCGCGGTCGACGCGCTGCCCTGGTCCTGGCTGGCCATGCGCAGCACCGGCAGGCCGACCTGGTCGTAGAAGGCCGTGACCTTGGCATTGCCGGTCTGCTCGTGGGCCAGCTCGATCGCCTCCTCGACATCGCCGGCGATCAGGCGCTGGTAGATGCGCGTCGGCGCGTCGAGCGCGGGCTGGCTGCCCAGCAGCACGTCGAGGAACTGCAGGCGCGGCAGGTAGCGCCCGATGACCAGCAGGCAGACGGTCAGCGGCGTCGACATCACCAGGCCCACGGGACCCCACAGCGCGGTCCAGAAGATCGCCGAGGCCATCAGCGAGATCGCCGACAGCCCGGTGCTGGCGCCATAGAGCCAGGGGGCGACGAAGTTGCTGCTGATCATCTGCAGCACGCCGATCAGCGCCAGCGTCCACAGCACCATGTGCCAGCCCGGATCGATGGCGAAGGCCAGGGTCAGCGGGAAGGCCGCCGAGATCATCGGTCCGACATAGGGCACGAAGCGCATGACGATGGCGGTGGCGCCCCACAGCAGGGCACCCGGAATGCCGATGATCCACAGCCCGAGCGCCAGCGGCAGCCCGTAGCTAGCGTTGACCACCAGCTGCATGATGAGGTATTTGCTGATGCGCGCGCCGGCCTCGTCCATGGCGTCGGTCGAGCGATGCAGGCTGCCGCCCCACAGCCGCAGCATGCGGTCGCGCAGGTCGAGCCGGTCGAGCAGGATCAGCACCACGAAGACCATCACGATGCCGGTCGTGGCGAGCGGGCCGCTGCCCAGCTTGAGCCACTCGGTCGCGGTCTCGAAGGCCGAGGGCGGCGTCTCCTCGATGACCACGCGGCGCGGCGTCAGGTTCTGCGCGCCCGGCCGCGTCGAGTCCGCCACCGGCGTCGGTGGCGTCACCGGCAGGTTGATCTCGCGGCGCAGCGTCTCGAAGGTCTTGGAGACGCCATCGAACATGCCGGGCTTGTCGGCGCCCTCGCGCAGGTCGCGCAGCTTGTCGACGATGTTGTTCTGGTAGGTCGGCAGGCGCGCGCTCAGAGTGCTGACCTGGTTGGCCAGGAACAGGCCGGTCAGGCCGATCAGCACCAGCGTGGCCACCGCCACCACCGCCACCGCCGGCATGCGCGGCAGGCCCAGGCGCTTGAGCCGCACCACCAGCGGGTCGAGCACGAAGCCCAGGAAGATGGCCAGTGCCAGCGGGATCAGGATGGCGCGGCCGAAGTACAGCGCGGCGATGATGATCGCCGCCGTCACCAGTCCCATCATCAGGCGCAGCTCCGGCAGCAGCGTGAGCAGCACGTTGCCGGGATCGTTCATCTGCCGCAGCGAGGCCAGGTGCGCCTGCTCGAGCGGGTCCTCCACGGGTGCGCGCGGGCGGGGGGGCGCCATGTCCTGCGCCGACTGCTGGAAATCTGTCACTGCGAAGCTCCGGTAGGGATCGCCGAGGGTACGGGAGGTACGGCCGCGGACGCGGAAAGCGGGAATGGCGAGGGTGAGGGCGCGGCCGGAACCGGCGCCGCGAGCCGGTGCCGTCGGTGCCGCCGGGATCGGTGGCGGCGCCTCACGCCAGCACGTCGGCGATGCGGCCGCGCCAGAAGGCCGCGTCCGGCACCATGCCCTGGCCCGCGCGGGCGTTGTCGGCCATGTGCTCCGGCCGGCTGGTGCCCGGGATGACGCAGGTCACCGCCGGCTGGGACAGCGTGAACTTCAGCAGCAGCTGGGCCCAGCTGGTGGCCCCGATCTCGGCGGCCCAGCCCGGCAGCGGCCGGTCGCGCAGGCGCCGCAGCAGGCCGCCGCCGCCGAAGGGCTGGTTGACGATCACCGCCACCCCGCGCTCGGCCGCCAGCGGCAGCAGACGGCGCTCGACCGCGCGGTCGTCGATCGAATAGTTGATCTGCAGGACGTCGAGCGGCTCGGCGCGCAGCACCGCCTCGACCTCGTCGAACGCGCTCGCGGTGTAGTGGGTGATGCCGACGTGACGGATGCGGCCCTCGGCCTTCCAGGCGCGTACCGTGTCGAGCTGGGTGCGCCAGTCGACCAGGTTGTGGACCTGCATGAGGTCGACGCGCCGCACGCCCAGCCGCTCGAACGACTGCGTCATCTGCGCGATGCCGGCGGCGCGGCCCCGGGTCCAGACCTTGGTCGCCAGGAAGACCGGAGGACGGGGCGCGGGCGCGGCGGCCAGCAGCTCGCCGGTGGTCTGCTCGGCGCGGCCATACATGGGCGAGCTGTCGAGCACGCGGCCACCGGCGTCGAACAGCGCCTGCAGCACGCCCGGCAGGCGCTGGTACTCGACGCTGCCGGGGGCGTGGTCGAAACCGATCCAGGTGCCGCAGCCGATCACCGGCAGGGCCTCGCCGGAGGAGGGGATGGAACGCGTGAGCATGGTGGTCGGGGCGCGGGTCGGCTCGGCGTCGCGCGGGGCGGGACCGGTGGCCGATGAAGTCCGGCCCTGGGCGCGGACGACGGGCGCCAGCACGGCCGCCGCCGCGATGCCGGCGGCGCCGCGCAGCAGCCGCGCGCGGGTCGGGTCGCGACGGGACGAGGGATCGGAAGGGGTCATGCCTGCGTGACGGAGCGAGAGAACGGGAGGGAACGCGAATTCGCGTCGCATGCAACAGATGTACCGGAATTTGTCCCGGTGGTCTGCAAGCCAAAGGCACCGGATCGCGACGATCGGATGGCCTTCATGGCAAATTCCCGCCCGGACCCATCCGCACCGGCCCGGCCGGTGCCCACAAGCAACGGAGACACACCCATGACATCCACGATGCCCCTGACCCGCCGGCTGGCCCTGCCGCTGCTCGCGACCCTGCTGGCCGCCCCGGCCTTCGCGCAGGGCGCCTATCCCGACAAGCCCGTCACCGTGGTCGTGCCCCAGGGCGCGGGCGGCGCCAACGACGCCATCGCGCGCATCGTGGTGCCCAAGCTGGCGACATTGCTGCAGCAGAGCGTGGTCATCGACAACCGGCCCGGCGCCGGCGGCAACATCGGCACCGCCTATGCCGCCAAGGCCCGGCCCGACGGCTACACGCTGGTGCTCACCACCAACAGCGCGCACGTGGTCAATCCCTGGCTCTACAAGAACATCGGCTTCGACCCGGTGAAGGACTTCGCGCCCATCGGCACCGTGGCGACGGCGGGCTACGTGCTGGTGGCCAACCCGTCCTTCCCGGCCAACTCGGTCAAGGAGCTGGTGGCGCGCGTGAAGGCCGCGCCGCCGGGGTCGATCAGCTACGCCTCGGCCGGCAATGGCACGCTCAACCACCTGATCGGCGAGATGCTCAAGAAGCAGGCCGGCATCGAGATGGTCCATGTGCCCTACCGGACCTCGGCGGCGGCGGTGACCGACGTGGTGGGCGGCCAGCTGCCGCTGTCGGTGCAGAGCCTGCCCTCTTCGATCGCCTTCATCAAGGCCAACAAGCTCAAGGTGCTGGCCGTGGCCAACGAGAAGCGCATCGCCGCGCTGCCCGACGTGCCGACCCTCGGCGAGACCCTGCCGGGCCTGGGCACCACGCCCTGGTACGGCCTGCTGGCGCCGGCGGGCACGCCCAAGCCGGTGATCGACCGGCTGCAGGCGGCGCTGGCGCAGGTGCTCGACAGCAAGGACGTGCAGGAACAGCTGGCGGCCCAGGGCTGCGAGGTCTTCAGGGGCACGCCGGCCGCGTTCGCGACCCTGATCCGCACCGAGCTGCCGCAATGGGAAGGCATCGTGAAGGCCTCGGGCGCGACGCTCGACTGAGGCGCCAGAATAGGATCAGGCAGTGGGGGAGGCAGCAGGGTGGGTGGTCTACCATGCGCCGTCCTGCCTGCCGGATCGTCTGTGCCCGAATGAAATCCTTGCTGCGGCGTCTCTATGAACGTGTCGTTCCCTTCCTCCGCCGGCGCGCGCCGTTGAGTCGACCACCCGAAGCGGTCGTGCCCCGGGTGCCGGAGCGGTGGACCCAGGAGCAGGCCATCCACGAAGGCCGCCGGATCGACTACCGGCTCTACGTGCCGCCGGTCCCGTCGGGCGCCCAGTCACCGCGCTCGCTGGTCCTCATGCTCCACGGCTGCCAGCAGGATCCGCTCGATTTCGCCACCGGCACCGGCATGAACGAACTGGCCCGCGCGCACAACGTGGTGCTGGTCTACCCCGAGCAGAAACACGCCGCCAACTCGCATGGCTGCTGGAACTGGTTCAAGCCCAATCACCAGCAGCGCGATCGCGGCGAGCCGGCCATGCTGGCGGGCCTGACGCGCGCGGTGATGCGCGCGCACGATGTCGATCCGGCGCGCGTGTATGTCGCCGGCCTCTCGGCGGGCGGTTCGATGGCCGCCATCCTGGCCGAATGCCATGCCGATCTGTTCGCGGCCGCGGGCGTGCATTCGGGCCTGCCGCGCGGCGCGGCCACGGACGCGATCGCGGCGCTGGCGGTGATGCGCCATGGCATGAAGCCGCTCGCCGGCCGGGTCGAGGGCCACGCGATGATCGTGTTCCAGGGCGATGCCGACGAGGTCGTGCATCCCGACAATGGCGTGGCGGTGGTCGAATCGGCCCGGGGTCTGGACCTGATGGGCGGGCCACCGGCCCGGCGCGTCACGGGCGCCTCGGCGCAGGGCCGGCGCTACACGCGCACCTGCCATCCCGCCACCGCCATGGGCGGGCCGGTCGAGCACTGGGAACTGCATGGCATCGGCCATGCCTGGTCGGGTGGCGACGCGCGTGGCAGCTACACCGATCCGGCCGGGATCTCGGCCAGCGCGGAGATGCTGCGCTTCTTCCTGGAGAACCCGCGCCGGGCGCGCGCCTGAGCGTCGCGCGGCGCGCCGGTCCGCGCCCCGGAGCCGGCCCGGCCTCAGTCGGCCTCAGTCGGCCTCAATCTTCGCGGCCTTGATCACCTCGGCCCAGCGCGTGGTCTCGGCCTTGACCAGCGCGTCCATCTGCTGCGGATTCAGGTAGTCGGCGGTGGCGCCCTGGTCCTGGGCCTTCTGCCTGAAGGCCGGGGTCGAGACCACCTTGGCGATGTCGGCGGACAGCTTGTCGACGATCGGCCGGGGCGTCTTGGCCGGCGCGAAGACGCCGAACCACGAGGTGGCGTCGAGCCGCGGCAGACCGGCCTCGGCGGTGGTCGGCACGTCCGGCAGGCTGGCCAGGCGGGTCTTGCCGGTGGTGGCCAGCACGCGCAGCTTGCCCGACTGGATGTGCGGCACGAAGGGCGGCGCGGTGCCGAAGGTCAGGTCGACCTGGCCGCCCAGCATGTCCTGCAGGGCCGGGCCGGTGCCCTTGTACGGGATGTGCGTGAGGCGGATGCCGGCCTGCTGCTCGAGCATCGCGCCGGTGGCGTGCTGCAGCGAGCCGTTGCCCGAGGAGGCGTAGTTCAGCTTGCCGGGATTCGCCTTGGCGTAGGCGATGAGTTCGGCCATGGTCTTGAATGGCAGGTCGGCGCGCACGACGACGATCTGCGGCGCCGACAGCACGTTGGCCACCGGCGTCAGGTCCTTGGCCTCCCACTGCAAGGTCTGCTTGCTGACCAGCGGCGTGATCACGTGGTAGCCGGAGTACTGCATCAGCAGCGTGTAGCCATCGGCTTCGGCGCGCTTGGCCGCCACGGCCGCGATGCCGCCGTTGGCGCCGCCCCGGTTGTCGACCACGACGGTCTGGCCGAGCGCCGTGCCCAGCGGCACGCCCAGCATGCGCGCGGCGAGGTCGGTGGTGCCGCCGGCGGCGGTGGGGACCAGCATCAGCACCGGCTTGTTCGGATAGCCGGCGGCCGCCGTCTGGGCCCGCGCGCCCGGCACGGCAACCGCCAGGGCGGCGAGCAGCAGGGCGGAAGCGGCCACGGTGCCGAAGGCACGGCGTGGGATCGCGATGGCGACGGCGCCCGGGCGCTTCGAAGCGGGGATGTGGATGGAATGAGTCATCTGCGGAAGTCTCTCTGTTCGTTCGTTGTTCGGTGAAGTGCGTGCCGGTGGCCCGCAGCAAGGCGTGGTCGCCGGGGAGTGCATCCGGGCCATGGCGTCCGGCCGAGGTGCAGGGGTCGCATGGCGGTCGGCGGGGCCGGCGGACCGGCGCCGCTGCGGGCGGCTCAGGTCTCGGTCGGCGTGCCCGCCTCGCGGGCATGGGCGCGGTCGCGCCAGGCCGCGAAGTCCGGCGGCGGCGCATGCAGGTCGAGGCGACGGCCGGCCTTGACGATCTGGCTCGGGATCTCGTGGCCGATGAGGCCCGGCAGGCGTTGCGCGGCCCGCAGCAGCAGCGACAGGTCGCAACCGGTGTCGTAGTCCATCAGTTCGAGCGCATGCACGATCTCCTCCGTGCAGACGTTGCCGCTCGCGCCCGGCGCATAGGGGCAGCCGCCGAGGCCGCCGAGCGAGGCGTCGAAGCGGTCGGCGCCGGCGTCGATCGAGGCCAGCACGTTGGCCAGGCCCATGCCGCGCGTGTTGTGGAAATGCAGGGTGAGCTCGGTGCCGGGCAGCCGCGCGCGGAACTCGCGCACCAGCGCCGCCACCTGCGTCGGGTAGGCCATGCCGGTGGTGTCGCACAGCGTGATGCCGCGCGCGCCGGCGTCGACGAAGCGCCGCGCCCAGTCCAGCACCACCGCCGGCGCGACATCGCCCTCCATCGGACAGCCGAAGACGCAGGACAGCGAGACGTTGACCGGCACGGCCGCCTCGCGCGCCATGTCGATCACGCCGGACAGCGCGGCGAAGGACTGGGCCCGCGTCATGCGCAGGTTGGCCAGGTTGTGGGTCTCGCTGGCCGACATCACCAGGTTCAGCTCGTCGGCGCGCGCCTCGATGGCGCGCTCGGCGCCGCGCCGGTTGGGCACCAGGCAGGTGTAGACCACGCCGGGCGCGCGCCGGATCTCGCGCAGCACGATCTCGGCATCGCGCAGGGCCGGGATGGCCTGGGGCGAGACGAAGGCCGTGGCCTCGATCTTGGCCAGTCCGGCCTCCGACAGCGCATCGACCAGCGCGATCTTGTCGGCCGTCGGCACGAACGCCGCTTCCATCTGCAGGCCGTCGCGCGGGCCGACCTCCTGCAGGTGCAGGCGGCGCCGGGCGCCACGCCAGAGATCGGCGGGGGTGTCGGTGGTGTGCATGGTCATGCGATGGCTCCTTTGGCGCGCAGCAGGGTGATCTGTTCGGTCGTGAGGCCGGCCTCGCGCAGCACGGCGTCGGTGTCTTCGCCCAGCCGTGGCGCGGGCGAGCGCACGGTGCCGGGGGTCAGCGACAGCTTGGGCACGATGCCGGGCACGTCGATCTCGTGGCCGTCGCGGGTGGTCTGGCGCAGGATCATGTCGCGGGCGCGGTAGTGCGGGTCCTCGTGGATGTCGCGCGCGGTGTAGACCTTGCCGGCCGGCACGCGGGCCTCGCCCAGCTGGGCCAGCACCTCCGCGATGGGGCGCGTCAGGGTCCATTCGCCGATGGCGGCATCCAGTTCCTCGACGCGCGCCACCCGGCCGGCATTGCCCTGCAGGTCGGCGGCGGTGGCGAGGTCGGGGCGGCCCACCACCTGCATCAGGCGGCGGAAGATGCTGTCGCCATTGCCGGCGATCAGCACATAGCCATCGACGCACCTGTAGGCGTTGGAGGGCGCGATGCCGGGCAGGGCGCTGCCGGCGGCCTCGCGCACCGCGCCGAAGGCGCTGTATTCGGGCAGCAGGCTCTCCATGACGTTGAACACCGCCTCGTGCAGGGCGACGTCGATCACCTGGCCCGGTCCGCCATGCGCCTTGCGGTGATAGAGCGCCAGCAGCACGCCGATCGTGCCGTGCAGCGCGGCCAGGGTGTCGCCGATCGACACGCCGACGCGCACCGGCACCCGGCCGGGCTCGCCGGTCAGATGGCGCAGCCCGCCCATCGCCTCGCCGATGGCGCCGAAGCCGGGCAGGTCGCGATAGGGACCGGTCTGTCCATAGCCGGAGATGCGCAGCATCACCAGGCCGGGATTGAGCGCGCGCAGTTCCTCCCAGCCCATGCCCCAGCTTTCGAGCGTGCCGGGGCGGAAGTTCTCGATCAGCACGTCGGCCTCGGCGATCAGGGCGCGCGCGATGTCCTGACCCTCGGTGGCGCGCAGGTCCAGCGCGACGGAGCGCTTGTTGCGCGATTGCACCTGCCACCAGACCGAGGTGCCATCCTGCAGCAGGCGCCAGTTGCGCAGCGGGTCGCCGCTCGATGGCGCCTCGATCTTGACGACATCGGCGCCGAACTCGCCCAGGGTCTTGCCGCAGAACGGACCGGCGATCAGCTGGCCCATCTCGACCACGCGCAGGCCGGCGAGCGCGCCGCCACCCGCAGCCCCGGCGGCGGGACGGGAGGAGGCATCGGCGGTGGCGAGGGTCGCGGCAGTGGCGGCGGTGGCGGTGGCATCGGTCATGGAGCGCGATGATGGCCAATCCCGCGCCGGGCGCAAAGCGGCCATTGACGACGCTGCCATCGTGATCCGCGATGGCGGCGCCACAACGGCGCGCCCGCCGGTGTGTAATGCCGGCCCATGAGACTTGATCCCGTATCGCTGCGCCTGTTCGTCGCCGTCATGGAGGAAGGCACCATCGCCGCCGCGGCGCGGCGCGAGCATTTCGCGCCGGCCGCGGTCAGCCATCGCGTCAGCGAGCTCGAGACGGCGCTGGGCACGGTGCTGTTCCAGCGCAGCAACAAGGGCACGGAAGCCACGGCCGCCGCCCACACCCTGCTGGGCCTGGCGCGTGGCGTGCTCCACGGCCTGGACGACATCGCCGAGCAGATGGCCGGCCACGCCGGCGGCCTGCGCGGGCACGTGCGCGTGTTCGCCAACATCTCCGCCATCACGCAGTTCCTGCCCGACGACCTGCGCAGCTTCATGGAAGCGGCGCCGCAGGTGCAGGTGCATCTTCAGGAGCGCATCAGCAGCGCCATCGCGCGCGCGGTGGCCGACAGCCGCGCCGACATCGGCATCCTGAACGCCGGCTCCTATGGCGAGGCGCTGACGGTGCTGCCCTATCGCAAGGACGAGCTGGTGCTGATCGTGCCGCGCGCGCACCCGTTGGCGGCGCGCCGCAAGGCGACCCTGCGCGACGCGCTGGCGCACGATTTCGTCGGCGCCCATCCGGGCAGCGCGGTCAACGACCAGCTGCACCGGGCGGCGGGCGAGCTCGGGCTGCCCTTGCGCCTGCGCATCCAGGTCAGCGGTTACGACGCCATGTCGCTGATGGTGGCCGCCGGCATGGGCATCGGCGTGCTGCCACGCCTGAGTGCCCGGCTGTATCTTTCAGCGCTGAATGTGCGCGCCGTGACCCTGGACGAGCCCTGGGCCCACCGGCAGCTGGTGGTGTGCGTGCGCTCACTCGACGCGCTGTCGCCGGCGGCGCGCAGCCTGGTCGATCACCTGTGCGTCACTTGACCGGGATGACGATCAGCTTCTCGCCCTCGGGCGTCTCCTTGAGCCGGGTCGGGGACCCCGTGGCCGCCGTGCCACCGGCGACCGGCACGCGGATCGAGGTCACGCTGGTGACGCCGCGCTGCGTCGTGAAGACGCTCAGGTAGCCGGCCGCCGCGTCCTGCAGCGTGACGTCGACTTCGAGCGTGGTGGCGCGCCCGGCCGGCAGCGCCAGGGGCCGGCCGTCCTGCAGCAGCACCAGGCCGCCGTCGGCCGCCAGGCGCACCGAGGCGCCGTCCGGATCGACGACGTCGTCGAGGACCAGCGTGACGCGCGCGGTCTGGCCCGGCGCGGTGGCGGCCGGCACCTGGTAGCGCACCGTGATGCCCGAGCCGTTGACCTTGCGCGGCGCGGTCTCCAGGCGCGTCGGCGTCCGGGCGTGCTCGCCCGTGGCGCGCGGAGCGACGCCATCGGCGCAGGCGGCCAGCGGCATGACCAGCCCCGCCAGCATCAGGCCGGCGAGGATCCCGGCGGCGGGGCGCTTCATTGGATGGTGACGGTGAAACATGGCGAGGCGATCGAGTCGTTGATGTCGTTGACGGAGATGACGATGTCGCCCGCCGGCAGCCGGGGGCTCACGCTGTCGGTGCTGCCGGAGGCGCTGGAGGCCGCGATCAGGCCGCTGCCGGCGCCCCACACCGCCAGCGACGGGTTGCTGCCGGCGCCACCGGTCGCGGTGATGGCATAGGTCCGGGCCGCGGGCGCCGTGAAGCGCAGGTAGGCGAAGTTGCCCAGGCGATTGCCGGTGCCGGCCTCGTAGTTCACGCAGACCTGCGTGCTGCCGCCGACCGTGACGCCGCGATAGAGCGGCAGGGCCGAGGGCACGCCGCCATTGTTGGTCTCGGACGTGCCGAAGGCGTCGTTCGTCGCCGGGCTGATGGCCTGGCCGCCCAGCAGCCGGGCCAGCACGGGCGCCTCGTTGGGCGAGGCGGCGCCATAGGCGGCCGCGAACGAATGGATCGACGTCACGGCCGCGCCGCGCCGCAGCGTTCCGGTGAAGGCGTCGTGGATGCCCTTGAAGCCGACCTGCTGGTTCAGGTTCCAGAGGATCGACTGGATCGAGTCCTCGCGGAACCAGCCCGGGCTGGGCACGGCCGCGTTCGACAGCGAGGTGCGCGCCGCCTGGGCCTGCTGCGGCCCGAAGGAGTCGGTGTAGTCGTCGCGCCCGAGCGCGATGCCCGACCAGGCATTGCCCCAGCCCTCGGAGAAGGCGACCCGGAAGTCGAGCCGGTCGTTGCTGGAGTGCGGGCCACCGATCGAGTCGTCGCGGCTGAACGCGGCCTGGTAGTAGTGCCCCCATTCGTGGGCGACGACCGAGGCGTCGTATTCGTCGGTGTCGACGTTCTCGCGGCCCAGCACATAGATGGCGAAGCCGCGGGCGTTGCTGGTGAAGGCGGTGCTGCCGATGTCGCCCTGCGCCGCGTTGCCGGCCGCCGGGCGGTTGTTGACGCTCCAGAACACCTGCAGCGGGGGGAAGGCCGTCGCCGGCGCGACCGACAGCAGCTTGGCCTGGGTGGTGTAGATGGTGTCGAGGATCGCGAACGGCGCGGCCGCGCGCGCTGCGCCATAGCCGTTGCCGGTCCAGCCCGAGGGCGCGGAGACATTGCGCACGAACGGGATGCTGCCGACGTCGAAGGCCGGCGTCTGCAGCGCGTAGATGGCATCGCCGTTGGTGTTGTCCCGCACCGAGACATCGGCGGCGGTGGCGCCGGCCGACTGGGTCGTCTGGGCCTTGATCCGCACCGAGACCGTCGAGTTCGGCCGCACGAAGGCGCGATACGCGCCATTGGCATTGGTGACCGTGGTGGCCACCGTGGCGCCGGCGCCATCGACGATCTCGACCACGGCGCCGCGGATCGGCTTGGCGCTGCCGGCCCCGTAGGTGAGACCGGCCCTGGTGCTGGGCACCGATTCGAAGGTGGCCACGCCGTCGATCGGCAGGGTGGCCGCCGGATCGCTGGCGGAGGCCGCCGGCGCGGCGGTGGATCCGGTCGCCGGCGCCGAGTCGCCGCCGCCGCCGCCGCCACAGGCGCTCAGCGTCAGCAGCAGTGCGAGGGCCCATCCGGGACGGAGACCGGGAGCATGTGACGGGCGGCGTTCCGTGTCACGGAGCCTTCGGGTGCTGTGGATTTGTTTCATTGGGAACGAGATGACACTGATCGTGTCCGTGATGACTTGCAAATTGTCCGATGGCGCGCGTCGTCTTCGCCTGCGCTGGCGCAAAGACATGGGCAATCGTGATGGATCTGGCAGATGACGGGCGAGGACCGTCCCGGCGGTCCCGGTCCGCCGTTCAGGTGTCCAGGCGTTCGGCCCAGGCCAGCGCCTGCCCGTGCGCCCGCATCGCGTGCGCCTGCGTGATGCCGAAGCGCTCGGCCAGGATCGCCAGCGTCGCCATGTCGTTCTTCTCGCAGGCCCGCGCGATCTGGAGGTAGCGCGCCAGCGGTCCGCGATCGCGCAGCACGGTGTCGATCACCACCGTGGGCAGGCTGAGCAGGCCCAGCGCCTGTTCGAGCGGCACCTGCAGCAGCACGTCCAGCATCGAGAACATCCCGGCGATGAAAGCCAGATCGCCCTCGGCGGGCGACAGCACGTCGCGCACCAGCAGTTCCATCAGCCGTCCGCGTACCACCGCCAGCGTGCTGGCCGCCGGGGCGACATCGCCGACCCGGGTGCGTGCCAGCAGCAGGGCGGTCCAGCGCAGGAGCCGGGTCATGCCCATCGTCATGACCGCATGCCTGAACGAGGTGACCTCGGTCTGCCGGCCGAAGCCGGCGGTGTTGATGTGGCGCAGCAGTTCGTAGCTGATGGTCGGGTGGAGCCTCAGCAGGGCCTCGATCTCCGCCACGTCGGCGTCCTGCGCGACCTGGTTCAGCAATTCGAGCAGGCCGGCATGGCCGACCGGCGCCACGGCCGTCCGACGCGTGGGCTCGGCGAACCAGAGTCCCTCGTACAGCGCCACGCCGGCTGTGGCGAGCGCATCGAAGACGGCGGGCGTGCGGACCTGGACGGCGACCGTGGTCGCCTTCTGCCGGCTCTCGATGGCCTTGGCCACCGCGGCGGCTCGACCGACCTCCAGCGACCCCATGTCGAGGATCACGAAGGACGTCAGCGGCAGGAAGGCCGCGTGCGTGGTCTGCAGGAGCTTGACGTCGAACGCCAGCCTGAAACCCTGGCTCCGCACCGCTTCGAGCGTCGCGCGTTCCTGCAGCAGCTGGGGCGAGGCCATGCCGGCGATCTCCCGCACGTCGAAGACGGTGGTCGTCGGATCGAGGCCGGCGAAGTCCCCGGCCGCGAGCTCGGCGCAGGTGCAGCGCACGAACGTCGGTTTGGCGAAGGTCATCGCATCGTCCTCGACGTCCGCCTCCGAGGGTGCGACGACGCTCGCCGTCTCCCAGCCGCGCGGACGCAGCGGCGAGATCCGGTAGCCGGCCACCCGGCCATCGACATCCACCATGATGCGGCGCACCGCCGTCGCCGTCGCCATCGGCATCGGAGATGGTGCGGCCTGCCAAGGCGATTGCGTCTGCAGCGGTGGCGCCATGGAGATCGGGTGTCGAGTGGGTGAAATGATGGAAGGACGACGAGGGGAAAAACGCGGAATGCTTTTTCCTTACCTCATTCTTCGGCCACTCACGCTCGAACTTTAGGCCAGTCCGTTGAGATGTTCGTAAAGGATCGCACAGCCGATGCCGATCAACAGGACACCGCCCAGCCCCTCGGCCCAGCGCCCGGCGATGTTGCCGAGCACACGCCCGACCATCACGCCCAGCGTGACCATGACGAAGGTGGTGAACCCGATCGCCAATGCCACCGGGACGATGTTGACGTCCAGGAAGGCCAGGCCGACCCCGACCGCCATCGCATCGATGCTGGTCGCGAAACCGGTGATGGCCAGCAGCCAGAAGCCGTGGCGCGCGGGTTTCTCTTCCTCCGATGTCTCGTCCGCGTTCAAGGCGGCCAGGACCATGCGCAGTCCGAGCAGTGTCAGGAGGCCGAAGGCGATCCAGTGGTCCCAGGTCTTGACATAGCTGGCGGCCGCATAGCCGAGTCCCCAGCCGATCAGTGGCGTGAGGGCTTCGATGACGCCGAAGATGCCACCGGTGCGCAGGGCTTCCGACCAACGGGGTTTCTGGAGTGCCGTGCCCTTGATGACGGCGGCGGCGAAGGCATCGGTGGACATCGCCAGTGCGAGCACGGCGGTGGAAGCGAGATTCATGGAGCGGAACGTTTTCGGCCGGGCGAGCGCAAGGGCATGCCTCCGCTGCCCGACCTGCGTCGCGGTGACATGCCGATGGTCTCGCCGACCGTTCAACGGCTGCCCGCGCCACGGCATGCGACATGCCGAGTATGTTGACACGGGCGCTTTCAGGAGATGAAAGCTGGCTACTCCCCAAGGGAGCAGCGAGTCTAGCCGCTCGAGACCGCCGCACGGCGCGATGCGTCAGTCTTTCGCTTTCAAAAGTGGCCGAAATTCACGCGGCCGAGGGCAGCGAAGCCCTGCGATTGCCATCCAGTGAATAGAGCGGCACCTGCTTTTCCGATGGCGTCAAGGTCGGTTCGGCGACCTTTTCCTCGGATTCCACGTGCTGGGGCCGGAACACCTCGGCCTCGAGACGCTGGACCCGCTCGGCATACATGCGTGCCAACGCACCGTGGTGCTCCGCCGCGGCTTCATGCTCCAGGCGAGCCATCTGGGCTTCGTGAAGCATGAGAACCGCCCTCTTGAGGTGTGCACTGGGATGAGCACTGAAGAGATTGAAAAACATCAAAGACCTCTTAGCCGAAATTGGATGCACAGATCATCCACAACTTTTGTACTTGTGACATGTCAGAAACGTCCTATAGGCAAAACAAAGTACTAATTAACTACATTCGCCACAAAACCTAACGAGCAAATTGGTATTACTTTTGTTCGTTCTTTCATTCAGCATGATCGACTGGCGCGGCGCAGGTGGCGGTAGATGGTGCTTCGATGGACGCCCAACTGCGCCGCCGCCCGGGCGACATTGCCGGCGGCGGCGCGCAGGGCCTGCTCGATCGCCTGTTGGGCGACATCGGCGAGCGGCGCGGCAGGGGCGGAGGGCGGCATCGCGGCCGATGCATGCGGCATCGATGCCGGGGGCGCCAGCAGACGCGCCGGCAGCGCGTCGCGTCCCACCTCGGTGCCGGCATCGGCCAGGGCGACCAGCGTCCGCAGCACGTTGACGAGTTCCCTGACATTGCCCGGCCAGGCATGGCGCCACAGCGTGTCGAGGGCGTCGTCGCCCAATACCAGCCGCTTGTCGCGGCCGCCGACGTCGCCGAAGACGCGCTGGATCAACGCCTCCTTGTCCTGGCGCTCGCGCAGACTCGGCAGACGGGCCTCGTAGCCGTCGATGCGGAACATCAGGTCGCTGCGGAAGCGGCCTGCCTCGGCGAGCGCGGCGAGGTCGCAGTGGGTCGCGCAGACGAGCTGGAAGTCGACCCGCACGGCCCGGCCGCCCCCCAGGGGCTGCACGTTGCGGTCCTCCAGCACGCGCAGCAGGCGGGTCTGCAGCGCCAGCGGCATGTCGCCGATCTCGTCGAGCATCAGGGTGCCGCCGGCGGCCTCGCGGATGCGCCCGACCGCGCCCTGGCGCCGGGCCCCGGTGAAGGCGCCTTCCTCGTAGCCGAACAGCTCGGACTCGATCAGGTTCTCCGGCAGGGCGGCGCAATTCACGATCACCAGTGGACCCTCCCGACGCCGGCTGGCCGCGTGCAGCCGGCGGGTGAAGACCTCCTTGCCGACGCCGGTCTCCCCGGTCACCAGCACGGCGACGCCGGCGTCGAGGACCTTGGTGGCTTGCGCGAGCGCTCGTGCGATGCGCGGATCCTCGGCGCGATCGACGTCATCGGCGATCGGGGCCGCGGCCGGGCCGGCGCCCGCGATCAGCGGCGGCTTCGCGGGCCGCGCCGCGATCGTGGGGAGCACCAGGCGGGCGCCTTCGCGCAGCCGCCTCGCCACGACCGGCTGCCCGCCCGGCAGGACGAGGCCGAAGTCCTCGCCGCCGCCGCGGCCCCAGGCGCGGCCGAGGCAGTCGTCGGCCGGCTGGTCCAGCACGTCCTCGATCGAGCGGCCGAGCAGGGTCAGCGCGATCCGGTTGGCGGCGGCGACGCGGCCGTCGACGATCGTCAGCAGGCCCTCGCGCGGGCTGCCCAGCACGGCGGGCTTGAGATGGAAGCGCAGCAGGTCGCCGGTCGCCTGGACCAGCATCATCCGGTGCTCGATCTGCTGCGACGCCATGCGCACCAGCCCGAGGGTGTGGCCATCGATGCGGATGGCGTCGCCGGAGATGTCCAGCACGCCGACGATCTCGCCCCGCCCGCCGAAGATCGGCGCCGCCGCGCAGCCCAGCGTGCCGTGGCCCGACAGGAAATGCTCGCCGCCGAGGATGGCGAGCGGCCGCCGCTCCACCAGCACGGTGCCGATGGCATTGGTGCCGCAGCGCTGCTCCGACCATTCGACGCCCGGCAGCAGCGCCGCGCGTTCGGCCTTGGGCAGGAAGTCGGGGCTGCCGACCTCGTCGAGGATCAGGCCGGCGGCGTCGGTGACGATCACCACGCAGCCCTGGCCGATGGCGTGCTCGGCCAGGGCGTCGAGTTCGGGCTGGGCGCTCGCCAGCAGCAGGCGCGCGGCCTCGCGACGCTGGTCGAGCGCCGCGCCGTCGAGCGGCGTCGAGGCCATGGTCCAGACCCCGGCGCCCCGCGAACGCGCCCACGAGCGGGCGACGTGCGACGCGATGTCCTCGCCCGGCATGCGGCCCTGGTTGAAGAACAGTTCGCGCGCTCGATCGGTCCGCCGCACCATGCCCGTCGCATTGCCCATTCGTCGTCTCCGGCTTGTCGCGCGCCGTCGCACTTCGCGACCGGCTCCCCGCACTGTGTCGCAGTTGGCGACATCGATCAATGCGGGTTGCCGCTGGTTCTGGGGGCATCGCACGTCGGCCGCGCGTCGCGCGCCCCGGCTGCAGGGGGCGGTGTCGAAGGGGCCGGGGACGTCTCAGGGATAGTCCCTAGAAAAGCCGGTACGCCGGTTGCATGGAGCGTGGCGTCGCGCCCGTCGGCCGACCTTTTCGATCCTTCACCAACGACCCAGGAGACATGACCATGGACATGCTGGAACCCGGCAAATTCGGTACCGAGGTGCCATTCCGCAAGCGCTACGACAACTTCATCGGCGGCCAGTGGGTGGCGCCCGTCGAGGGCCGCTATTTCGAGAACGTCACGCCGGTGACCGGCAAGGTGTTCTGCGAGATCGCCCGCTCGAGCGCGGCCGATGTCGAGCGCGCGCTCGATGCCGCGCATGGCGCCAAGGCGGCCTGGGGCCGGACCTCGCCGACCGAGCGCGCCAATGCCCTGCTCAAGATCGCCGACCGCATGGAGCAGAACCTGCCGATGCTGGCCATGGCCGAGACCTGGGACAACGGCAAGCCGATCCGCGAGACCACGCTGGCCGACATGCCGCTGGCGGTCGACCACTTCCGCTATTTCGCCTCGTGCATCCGGGCCCAGGAGGGCGGCATCAGCGAGATCGACGCCAAGACCTATGCCTATCATTTCCACGAGCCGCTGGGCGTCGTCGGCCAGATCATCCCGTGGAACTTCCCGATCCTGATGGCGGTGTGGAAGCTGGCGCCGGCGCTCGCGGCGGGGAACTGCGTGGTGCTCAAGCCCGCCGAGCAGACGCCGGCGTCGATCCTGGTCCTGATGGAGCTCATCGGCGACCTGCTGCCTCCGGGTGTGATCAACGTCGTCAACGGCTTCGGCCTGGAATGCGGCAAGCCGCTCGCATCGAGCAACCGCATCGCCAAGATCGCCTTCACCGGCGAGACGACCACCGGCCGGCTGATCATGCAGTACGCCAGCCAGAACATCATTCCGGTGACGCTGGAGCTGGGCGGCAAGTCGCCCAACGTCTTCTTCGACGACGTGATGGCCAAGGACGACAGCTTCCTGGACAAGGCGCTCGAGGGCTTCGCGATGTTCGCGCTCAACCAGGGCGAGGTCTGCACCTGCCCGAGTCGAGCGCTGGTGCAGGAGTCGATCTACGAGCGCTTCATGGAGAAGGCGGTCAAGCGCGTCGAGGCCATCAAGCAGGGCAGCCCACTCGACATGGCCACCATGATCGGGGCGCAGGCCTCCAGCGAGCAGCTGGAGAAGATCCTGTCGTACCTGGACATCGGCAAGCAGGAAGGCGCGCGGGCGCTCACCGGCGGCGAGCGCAACCTGCTCGAGGGCGAGCTCGAGGGCGGCTACTACGTCAAGCCGACGATCTTCGCCGGCCACAACAAGATGCGGATCTTCCAGGAGGAGATCTTCGGCCCGGTGGTCTCGGTCACCACCTTCAAGACCGAGGAGGAAGCCCTGGAGATCGCCAACGACACGCTCTACGGCCTGGGCGCGGGCGTCTGGAGCCGCGACGCCAACCGCGCCTTCCGGATGGGTCGCGGGATCCAGGCCGGCAGGGTCTGGACCAACTGCTATCACCACTATCCGGCGCACGCGGCCTTCGGTGGCTACAAGTCCTCGGGCATCGGCCGCGAGAACCACAAGATGATGCTCGACCACTACCAGCAGACCAAGAACCTGCTGGTGAGCTACGACGAATCGCCGATGGGGTTCTTTTGAGCGAGGGTGAGCTCGACCTGCGCCGCGTGGTCTGCACGCCGGCGGCGGTGGATCTCATCCGCACGGTGCGCGCCCGGCACGGGCCGGTGATGTTCCACCAGTCCGGCGGCTGCTGCGATGGCAGCGCGCCGATGTGCTACCCGCAGGGGGAGTTCCACATCGGCGACTACGACCGGCTGCTCGGCGAGATCGACGGCGCGCCGTTCTACATCAGCGGACCGCAGTTCGAGTACTGGCGGCACACGCAGCTGATCATCGATGTCGTGCCGGGGCGCGGCGGCATGTTCTCGCTGGAGGGCCCGGAGGGACTCCGGTTCCTGACGCGGTCGCGGCTGTTCACCGACGAGGAAGCGGCCCGGCTGGAGGCGCTGGAACGCTCCTGAGCCACCGCCGGAGGCGACGCGCTAGCCGAGGAAGCGCAGCAGCTGCGCGTTCACCTCGGCGGCGCGCTCGAACTGCGCCCAGTGCCCGGCACCTTCGATCACCGCGCCGGCGCGCGCGGGATGGCCGGCCAGCAGTGACTCGACCAGTGGTCGCGGATCGGCGGTGACGTCGAACTCGCCCCACAGCAGCAGCTGCGGTCCGCCCAGGCTTTCGAGCGCATCCTGCAGTCCGCCCGCGAGCGAGACTTCCTTGCTGCGGAAGCGCGTGGCATGGCAGGCAATGTCGTGGATGGCGAAGGCCAGCGGATCGATGGCCTCCTTGTCGTGCAGCATCAGCGCCGCGAGGTTGTGCAGCAGCGCGGCGCGCTCGGCATCCCGGTCGTCGGCCTGACGCCAGTTGACCATCTCCACCGCCATGCGCCGCAGCGTGCCATGGCCGCCGCTGCCGACCAGCGCCAGGCGGCGGATCGCGCCGCGGCGCAGGGCCCATTGCGAGGCGACGAAACCGCCGAACGAGAAGCCGCCCAGGTCGATCGGCGTGCCAGGATCGACCAAGGTGTCGAAGCTGCCGGCCAGTGCCTCCAGCAAGGGCTCCAGCGGCGGCTGGCCGGAGGCCGGCGCTGGTGGCGCGTCGGACTCGTGATAGCCCGGCAGGTCGGGAATCCAGAGCGTCCTGCTGGCGGCGAGCGCCTCGATGTTGCGGATCCAGTGCATCCAGCTGCCATGGCCGCCATGCAGCAGCACCAGCGGGGGCGCGGTGATCGCCGCCGCCGCCGGACCGAAGCGGCGCCAGCGCACGCTCGTGTCGCGCCAGACGGCGTAGTGATGCGTCGACAAGGCGTCGAGGCGCTGGATCTCGGCGTGCGCGCGCACGTCCTCCTGGGGGTCGAAGGTCTGGAAATAGGGCACCGCGACATTGTGCCGAAAGCTTCATTTCGTCGGATCGGTTCCGATGCATGCGCGCGTCATCGGTTCGCTCCGGTCCAAGGTCGATTCGGTCGCCGGAAACGCCTTTTGTAGGCGAATGCGACTGATTTGCATCAAGATTGGCTTACACTGCCCGCTTCATCCCGGCAAGCCAGGGCGCCACCCGCAGCATCAGCCAGCCGAGCCTGATTTCTGATCTGCAATCTGGAGTTACACCTTGGCTCAAAGAACCGTTCGCCGGCAGGCCGCCGCGCGTCGCCGTATGTCCTCGCTTTCCCCTTCGGCCGCCATGCCGGCCGAGCTCGCGATATCGCCCGCGCCGCGCGCCGTCGCCGGCGCCGGTCTGCGCGACGGTGCCGCGCTGCCGTTCGGCGCCCTGATGCTGGCGGCTTCGGTCGGTAGCTGGGCCCAGTCCGTTCCCGCCGAGCCCGGCGCCAGCCGGACCCTCGACACCGTGACCGTGACCGGCCAGGCCGAGGTGCAGGGCAGGGACCAGGTGCAGACGCGTCGCACCAGCATCGGCAAGGGCACGCAGGACATCCGCGACATCCCGCAGTCCATCAACGTCATCACCGAGAAGCTCATCGACGACGTCAAGCTCGACACGCTCAAGGATGCGCTGCACTACTCGGCCGGCATCACCTTCGCGGCGACCGAGAACGGCACCGACCAGGACATCCGCCTGCGCGGCTTCCCGGTGGCCACCACCGGCGACCTGCTGATCGACGGCATGCGCGATCCCTCGCAGTACGAGCGCGACACCTTCAACCTCGATCGCGTGGAAGTGCTGCGCGGCTCGGCATCGATGATCTTCGGCCGGGGCTCCACCGGCGGGGTCATCAACCAGGTCACCAAGAAGCCGGTGCTGGCCGACCAGACCGACCTCATCGGCACGGTCGGCTCGCGCGGCTACTACCGCGGCACGGCCGACTTCAACAAGCGCCTCGGCGAGGACTCCGCGTTCCGCCTCAATGCGATGTGGAACAAGGCCGACAACGGCGGCGCCAAGGTCGACAAGTACGGCATCGCGCCGTCGTACAGCTGGGGCATCGGATCGCGCGACGAATTCAACGTCGGTCTCTACCACCTGAACGTGGACAACGTGCCGCAGTCGGCGATGCGCTGGGTGGCAACGGGGCGCCAGGGCGTCACCAGCTACACGACGGCGGGCGTCCCGGTGATCGGCAACCTGGGCACGCTCGCGCCCGTACGGCCCGGCACCTTCTATGGCACCGCGGCGGATCGGCTGACCGGTAAGGCGACCTACGTCAATGGTTCGTGGAACCATGTCTTCGACGACGGCAGCGAACTGCGCACGCAGATCCGCAGCGGCACCTTCGACCGCAACCAGTGGTCGACCGCCGCCGGCGCCGGCACCACGCTCGGCCAGCCGACCACCGTCGCCAATTTCAGCGATGCCACGCTGCTCACGCGCTCGGGCCTGAATCCCCGCAAGGACCAGTACCAGGGCACCTATGTGCAGAGCGACTACAGCCGCCAGGTCGACTGGGGCAGCACCCGGCACCAGATCCTGACGGGCATCGATGCCTCCAGGGAATCGGCCGACCGCTACCAGAACGACGCCTTCACGAACAACGCCATCCTCGGCCGGGGCCTGGGCACGCGCCCCGCGACGTTCGTCGGCAATGCGAACGACGGCGCCGGTCTCGTGGGCACCGGCATCGATCCGGTCTATCGCCAGTCGAGCGGCTACTCGGCCAAGGCCTTCGGCGCCTATTTCCAGGACCTGGTGCAGGTCGCACCGTACTGGAAGGTGCTCGGTGGCGTGCGCTACGACCGCCTGAGCGGCGACTTCGACCAGTACAACTACACCAACCCGTCGTGCGTGAACCGGGTCACCGGGACCAACATCGCGGCGCCGGCCAACAACTGCGTCGGCGGGGCGCAGCTCTACCGACCGGGCAGCGCGACGCCGGCGATCGCCAGCACGAGCCTGTCGCAGGGCGCCTGGAGCTATCGCACCGGCGTGCTGTTCCAGCCCTCGGCGACCCAGTCCTACCACCTGTCGTACAGCACCTCGTTCAACTCCTCGGCCGATACCTACCAGTACGTCTCGCCGCAGACCGCCAACACGCCGCCGGAGAAGAGCCGCAACATCGAGATCGGCACCAAGCTCGACTGGCTCGACGGCAAGCTGTCGACGCGCGCCGCCCTGTTCCGCACCGAGAAGACCAACGAACGCACCACCGATTCCGACTTCGCGGGTGGTTCCTACCTGCTGTCGGGCAAGCGTCATTCGCAGGGCCTGGAACTCGACGTCGTCGGACGGTTGACGCCGCAGTGGGAGATCTATGCCTCCTACTCCTACATCCCGACGGCGACGATCGACAAGGCCGGCAGCACCGTGGCCTTCGGTACGGTCGGCTCGCGCGTCGGCCTGACGCCGCGCCAGACCGGCGCGCTGTGGGTGAGCTACCAGGCGACGCCGAAACTGCGACTGGCCGGCGGCCTGCGCGGCGCGTCGGAGAACCGACCGCTCGCGGGCACCACCGGCGCGGCCAGCCTGGCCAACAGCACGCCCGGCTACGTGGTCAGCGACCTGATGGCCGAGTACAAGTTCACGCCCGACCTGTATGCCCAGATCAACGTGACCAACGCGACCAACAAGCTCTATGGCGACCAGCTCTATCCGGGCTTCGCGATCGCCGGCGTGCCGCGCACCTTCCTCTTCACCGTGGGTGCGAGGTTCTGATCCTCGACCGAGAACAGCGGCGCTCCTCCACATGCTCGTCCATATCCAAGGCCTCCTGCAGCCCGACGAAGTCCGCGCGGCGCGACGGATCCTGGATGGCGCGCCGTGGCAGGACGGCCGCCTGACCGCGGGCGAGCAATCGGCCCGCGCCAAACGCAACGAACAATTGCGCGAGGACTGCGAGGAGACGCGCGCCGCGCAGCGCCTGCTGCTGGCCGGCCTGGAGCGGCACACGCTCTTCTTCTCGGCCGCTCTGCCCAAGCAGATCTCGCCGCCCTTGTTCAACCGCTATGGCGGCAGCGCGAACAGCTTCGGCAACCACGTCGACAGCGCGGTGCGCTTCCTGCGCGACGGGTCGGGAAGGGTGCGCACCGACATCTCCTGCACCGTGTTCCTGTCGTCGCCCGAGTCCTACGACGGCGGCGAACTGGTCATCGAGGACACCTTCGGCGAGAAGCGCGTGAAGCTGGAAGCCGGCGACATGGTGCTCTATCCCGGCACCAGCGTGCACCGCGTCCTTCCCGTCACGCGAGGGCAGCGCGTCGCGAGCTACTTCTGGATCCAGAGCATGGTGCGCAGCGACGAACAACGTCGTCTGCTGTTCGACATGGACAACCACCTGCGGGACCTGCGCACGCGCCTGGGCGAGACCGATCCGGCCTGCATCGGCTTGACCAGCACCTATCACAACCTGCTGCGCATGTGGCTCGATGTCTGAGCACCCGCCACGAAGCAGCGGCAATCCACTTCGATCGAATTCGAATGCGACCCGAACCATGAACAAGACACACATCCTCCTGGCCTTCGCGGCCGCCCTGGGCTTTTCCGTCGATGCCGCCGCCCAGTGGGTCGAGCACGACAAGGTGCGCTGCGAAGCGGTCTCCAAGGAGGAGATGCGACCGCAGATGGACCTGCAGCGCAAGCTGACCAGCGAAGGCTGGAAAGTGCGGCAGGTCAAGACCTTCAATGGCTGCTACGAGGTCTATGGCTTCGACGAAAAGGGCCAGCGCACGGAGGCGTTCTTCCATCCCAAGAGCTTCGAGAAGGTCGGGCAGGTCAAGCAGGGTGACTGAACCATCCTCGACGCCTCCGGTGGCGCGTCTGCCATCCGTGCGCGTCTGGGACCCCGTCGTGCGGCTGCTGCACTGGGGACTGGCCCTGGCCGTCGCCGTCGCCTGGTTCAGTGGCGAGGAAACGCTGGCGCGCCATGAATGGGCCGGTCATGGCGCGATGCTCGCCGTCGTGCTGCGGACGATCTGGGGTTTCGTCGGCACGCCGCATGCGCGCTTCACGGATTTCGTCCGCGCACCGCGGGTCGTCCGCGCCTATGCGGTGGCGATCCGGCGTCATGTGGAGGCGCGGCACCTCGGGCACAACCCGCTGGGCGGCTGGATGATCGTGGCGCTGATGGCCACCGTCATGGCCACCGGCCTGACCGGCTGGATGTACACGCTGGATGCGTTCTGGGGTCTGGCGTGGCTGGAGTGGACGCATCGGGCGCTCGCATGGGGCCTCGTCGGAATGGTGCTGATGCACGTGGCGGGCGTCGTCTTCTCGAGCCTGCGCCATCGCGAGAACCTGTTGCTGGCGATGCTGACAGGCCGCAAGCGCGGGGAGTGACGGGGTTGTCGTCAAGATCGATATCGTCGATCTTTTAGTTAACATAACTATTATTGTATTTACATCAACTCGACTGGTCCCGACCGGAGAGCCAATGATCATGAAACGCCGCGGCCGGATCGCCAGCGCATACGGTGTGCGATGACGCGACGCCATGCTCCAGAGGTCGGCTCGGGATCTCAGCGCCTCTGCTCGCGTGCCGTCGCCATGGAGGCACCGGGTCGTCATCCGAGCAGCACGGGCCAATTGGTCGACTGTCCTCCAGGCTTTCAGCGCTCGCCAGATTCCTTAGGACGATGAAAAGCCAACGATTAGGCTAACGGTCAACGTGAGCAAAAACTCTACCCTCATACCAGTTCAATAAAATCCTGGGGTCCTGGGGTCCTGGGGTCCTGGGGTCCTGGGGTCCTGGGGTCCTGGGGTCCTGGGGTCCTGGGGTCCTGGGGTCCTGGGGTCCTGGGGTCCTGGGGTCCTGGGGTCCTGGGGTCCTGGGGTCCTGGGGTCCTGGGGTCCTGGGGTCCTGGGGTCCTGGGGTCCTGGGGTCCTGGGGTCCTGGGGTCCTGGGGTCCTGGGGTCCTGGGGTCCTGGGGTCCTGGGGTCCTGGGGTCCTGGGGTCCTGGGGTCCTGGGGTCCTGGGGTCCTGGGGTCCTGGGGTCCTGGGGTCCTGGGGTCCTGGGGTCCTGGGGTCCTGGGGTCCTGGGGTCGCGAATCCCAAAGCCGTTAGCCTATTTGCGTTGTCATGCATGGGCGGCTGGCACTCTGACTCGATATGGCGTGTCCGGCGGCCTCCCGCCAGAGCGCCTCACAATGGGCCGATGCCAGAACTACGAGAACTCATGCGCCAGTTCCCCCAGGCGGGCCGGCTCGACCACATCCTCCTGCGCCCTGCTCGGCGCGTCCCTATCCGATCGGTGACCGAGGCATTGGCAATTGCCGAACGTGGACTCGATGGCGACCGCAGTGCCGCCGCGCGTCCGGGTGGACGCCGCCAGGTCACGCTCCTGCAAGCGGAACATCTGCCGGTCGTTGCCGCATGCATCGGCGTCACGACCATCGCGCCCGAATTGCTGCGTCGCAATCTGGTGGTCTCGGGTCTCAACCTGAATGCCGCCCGTTCGCTATTCGACGATCAATCGATCCAGCTCCTCATTGGCGAAGAAGTGGTGTTCGAACTCACGGGTCCCTGTGAGCCCTGTTCGCGCATGGAGGAATTGCTGGGTCCCGGTGGATACAACGCCATGCGCGGACATGGTGGCCGGACGGCGCGCATCGTCCGCGGTGGCGTGCTGCGCGTCGGTGATCGCGTGACGTGCCGTTGGCAAACAGCCTGAGGATCATCCCCTGACATGGAGGCGTCGCGCACAAGGCGCCTTGTCGTCGAAGCGACCTCACGTCGATGAGCCAAGGCTGGAATCATCGAGTGCCCGGGAGTTGAGAGACCGAGCGCGGCATACATGACCCCACCCTGTCCCGCGGCCCGTCGACGAGTCGATACATCCTGCATCGAATGGGTCGGACAATGACACTTTGAATCAATCGACGTCTTAAACATGCGCATTCCCGAAGCAATGAATAGATGAAAACATTCAGCGCGGCATCGACGCGCATAGACTCGGGACTTCCAATCCATTCATTCCAAGTGCCCATGACAAAGACCTATGCCCAACTGACGCGTGAAATACAAGCTCTTCAGGCATCCGCAGAAAAACTGCGCGCCGCGGAGGTCAAGGCTGTAATTGCCAAACTCAATGAATCGATCGCCGAATACGGACTGACTGCCAGCGATCTGCATTTCCCCGTTTCGGCATCCGCATCCGCCCGACGTCAGACTTCGTCGTCGTCGAGTTCCTCACGCGCGGGGGCATCGGTTGCCAAGTACGGCGACGGACAGGGAAACACTTGGGGTGGCCGTGGCCCGCGCCCGGCCTGGTTGCGCAGTGCGATCGCCGGCGGCCGCAGCCTGGAGAGCTTCGAGGTCTCGGACGGCGCGGCATCGAGCGCAAGCGGCGGTCGGTCCTCGACGAACGCCACGCCAGGTTCCAGGATCAAGCTGTCGCCGCTCTATGGCCATCCCAAGACCGGTCAGACCTGGAGCGGGCGTGGTCCGAAGCCGGCCTGGCTCAAGCAGGGCCTGAAGAAGCGCGGCGCGTCGATCGACGACTTCCTGATCTCGTCGCACGCCTCGGCGACGAGCGAGCCGACCACCACGGAGGCATCGGCCAAGCCCGCCGCCACGGCGCCGGTGTCAGGCGCCAAGGCCCGCGCCACGGCGGGTGACGGCAGGTCGGCCCCCGCGAGCAGGAAGGCGACGCCGCAGAAGACCGGTACGCAGCCGAAGAGCGGATCGGCTCCGGCAGCCGACGGCTCCGGCAAGACCGCTCCGGTCGCAGCGACCAGGAAGAACAAGGACGTCCGCGCCGCTTCGAGCCCGGCTCCCTCGGAACCGACGGCCGCACCGGCCAGGAAGACCGCGACCAAGGCGCCGGCGAAGACCGCTGCCAAGCCGCCGGTGAAGGCAGCCGCCAAGAGTGCCGCCAAGCCGGCGACCCGGAAGGCCAGCGCACCCAGGAAGAACCTGCCCGCTTCCATGGCCCCGCCGGCCGACGCGGCACCGACGCCTTCGACCGTTCCCACCGCCGCGCCGATGCCGGCGCCGCAATCCGACTCCGTCGAAGGTCGGGGCGACGCCACCGGCCGCTGAAGCGGAACGCCGGGCCAGCCGGTCCGGCGTCGTCTCCGCATGGATTGGTCGAGGCTCAGGAGCGAGGTGATGCGAGTGCGGCATTCCGCGTCGCACGACCCGGCACGGTCTCCCGCCCACAGTCGAAAAGTCAACAGATCGTGAATATGTCGCGGACGACACAATTGGTCCGCGGCTTTTAATTCAAATCCCAGCGTCTCGATCCGCCGATTGTTCGATCATTCGGCCTGGATGAAGATCGCTCTCTGTACCCTGTTCGAAAGCCATTACCACTACGGCGTCGCCGCATTGGTCAACTCGCTCGCGGCCTCTGGATACGAGGGCACGATCTGGGTCGGTCATCGGGGCGCACTGCCAGCCTGGATCGTCGATCACGAGCATTACGACGCGCATCGCAACTGCGTCCAGGTGACACCGCAATTGGCATTGCATGCGGTCGAACTCAATCCCTCAGTCAGTCTTAATTACTACAAACCTACATTCATGCGCGAGGTCTTCTCGATGCACGATCCCGCCTGCGACGCGGTCGTCTATCTGGATCCCGATCTCGTCGTCAAATGCGCGTGGCGCGAGATCGAGGACTGGTTCGCGCAGGACGGCATCGTGCTGATCGAGGACATCAACTCGTCGTTGCCATCCAACCACCCCAAACGGCTGCTGTGGCAACTCTTCTTCGCCACCCGCGGCGAGCGGCAGCAGCGCGGTCTGGAGCGCTACTACAACAGCGGTTTCATCGGCGCCCGGCGCTCGCACCTGCATTGTCTCCAGGCGTGGGAGCGCATCTGCCGGCTCATCGTCGCCGAGATCGGCGTCGACCTGCGGCAGCGCAAGGCCGGCTCGCCGGACGATCTCTTCCATTCGACCGACGAGGACGCGCTGAATTTCGCCGTCACCCTGAGCGACGTCAACCTGAACACCCTGGGACCGGAAGCGATGGATTTCGCGCCCGGTGGCCATCACCTGTCGCATGCCATCGGCGCCTCCAAGCCCTGGCAGGGCCGGCACCTGCGACGTGCCCTGTGGGGCCAGCCGCCAACGATCGCCAGCCGCTGGTATTACCGCTTCGCCGAAGGCCCCCTGTCGCCCTTCTCCGCCGTGTGGCTGGCGCGACGCCGGCTCTCGCTGACGCTGGCCATCGCGCTCGGTCGCCTCTACGGCCGGGCCTGAGCCGACACCGGCCTCGACGCCGACCCGCATTCCACGTCGCGCGCAGGGGGCCGGCGCGCGCCGGTGCTCGGGCCAGGCATCAGCCCAGCAGGCGCAATCCCGGCGGCAGCGATTCCCCGAAGACACCCCGTTCGCCCGCTTCGTCGAGCACCGTCACCTCGCGCACCCGCTCGATCCAGGCCGCCGGCACGCGCTGTGCCTGCAGCCGGGCGATCACGCGCTCGCGCACCTCCAGTGGCAGGTCGCGCACGCGGTCCCCGCTCAGGCGCGCCAGATTCCCGGCGGCGGCCGCCGCCCCGTCGACCTGCTTCCAGTCGAGCGCCAGCATGGCATCGAGCCAGCCCAGCGCGGCATCGACCGGCACCACGCCATGCGCGCTGCCATAGAGCGGCGCGCGCGCGCCCAGTCGACCGACCGCCCACAGCGTCCAGGCGCCATCGCCGGCCGGTGAGCCGGACGCCACCGGCGCCGCTGCCGTCGTCGAGGCCGAGGCCACCGGCTGCGCCCTCACCCGCTCGATCAGCCAGTCGCCGATCTCCACCTTGTGCGCCACCGGGATGCGTTCGAGCGAGGCGCCCAGACGCACCATGTCGTCGAAGCCACCGACCACGAAACCCGGCGGGCGCTCGTGGATGCCGGCCTCGTCGCCCTGCAGGTTGAGCGCGAAGTCCTGCAGCAGCCGCTCCTGCGCCTCGCCGTCGAGGCCGCCGGCGACGCGGCGCCAGAAGGTCCACCATTCGGTGCGCACCTGCCGCACGCCGCCATGGCGCACGCCACGCTCGAAGATCGGCCAGAGCTGTTCGATCCGCCAGCCGTCGAGCGGATCGCCGAAGCCCGGCCGCAGGCACCATCCCGCCAGACTCAGCCACAGGCGCTCGTGATCGGCCGAGCGATGCCGCCCGCGCGCTCGCTGCCACAGCGCGTCGTAGAGCGGGCGCAGCCAGGCCGTGGGCCATTGCTCGCGACCGCCGAGCAGGCTTTCCAGGCGGCCGCGCAACTGCTTGACCGCACGCGGATCGACAGCCCGGTCGCGGGCGCCGAAGACGCGTTCGATGGCCTCGATGGCGATGCCGAAGCGTGGCGGCAGGGCCTCCGCCGGCGCGGCCACCGGCGCATCGGCGTCCGGGGTGCGCAACTGGAAGGCCAGCTGCCAGCGGCGCGTCGGATCGTCCAGGGCGATGCACTGGAGGTCGAGCGTGCCGACCTCGGTCAGCGTGGCCGCCAGCCCGACGCGGATGGGACGTCGCGCGCCACCCTGCTCGGCGCGCACGACGGTGGTGATGGGCGGCAGCGGCTGGACCTCGCGGCCGGCCAGCTCGACCAGTTCGCCGGCACGCGGCAGCGCCGCGCCCGGCGCGACCTCGGTGGTCGAGACCATGTCGAAGCGCACGGGCTCGCCGGTGCGCAATTCGAAGCTGCGTTCCTCCAGCCGGATCTCGCGTCCTTCCTCGCTGCCCTGCGGCAGCACGCACACGGCGCGCGAGCGCGCATCGTCGAGCGGCAGGAAGTAGCTGCGCGGCGACCCGCCCCCGATGCGCGGCGCCAGGCCGCGCCGGGCCATCGCATACGCCACGGCGCCGCGCGCGACCGCGACATCCGGATCGGCGTTGTGCAACGCGATGAGCGGCGCGCCGCGCCAGTCCCCCAGCGTCGTGTGCAGTCGCGCCGCGATGGCCTCGGAGCGGAACACGCCGCCATTGAGCAGCAGCGCGTCGGGCCAGCCGGCCGTCGCGTGCTGGCGCAGGAAGCCGGCGATGTGGCGCGTCACGGCCGGATCGCTGGCATAGGGCAGGCCGAAGGCGATCAGCCCGCTCGAGCGCTCGCGCCGCGGACCCTCGTCCGCGCCGCCCCGGGGAAAGAAGCCATCGACCACGATCTGCTCGACCTCGGCGCGCTCCAGCGTGGCCGAGCGCGCGGCGCCGATCAGGCGCGCGCCGGTGCCCAGCAGCGTCACCTGCGCGCTGGCCGGGCCGTCGGCGGCCAGCAAGCGCTCCTTGGCATCGCGGCAGCGCTCGACCAGCTGCCCGAGCCGGCCGGCCGACAAGCGCGTGGTCGCAGCATCCGGCAGGCGGGATTCGACGCGATGCGCGAGCGCCAGGTCCATGTTGTCGCCGCCGAGCATCAGGTGGCGGCCGACCGCGATGCGCTCCAGGCGCGGCGTGGCGCCATCGCGCTCCACGCGCACCAGGCTCAGGTCGGTGGTGCCGCCACCGACGTCGCACACCAGCACCAGCCGGGCATCGCCCAGCGCGGTGTCGAGCGTCTGGCGATGGCGGAACAGCCAGTCGTACAGCGCGGCCTGCGGCTCCTCGAGCAGGCGCAACCGGGGCAGCCCGGCCTCGCGCGCCGCCTCGACGGTCAGGGCGCGCGCGGCATCGTCGAACGATGCCGGCACCGTCAGCACCACCTCCTGGTCCTCGAGCCGGGCCTGGGGATGGCGATGGTTCCAGGCCGCGCGCAGGTGCGCGAGGTAGCTCGCGCTGGCCTGCACCGGAGAGACCCCGGGCACATCGGCGGCGGCGCCCCAGGGCAGGATAGGCGCCAGCCGATCGACCGCCGCGTGCGACAGCCAGCTCTTCGCGCTGGTCACCACCCGGCCCGGCACCTGGGCGCCGAGCTTGCGCGCCAGGCGGCCGATCACGGCCGCGGTGCCCTCCGCCGGCGCCGCCCAGGGCAGGGCCAGGTCGCCGGGCGCCAGTTCGCCGGGCGCCGGGTGGTAGCGCATGGATGGCAGCAGCGGCAGTGCCGCGACCTCGCCCGGCGCGATCAGCTGGTCGATGTCGAACAGGCGGATGTCGGCCGCGCCAGTGGCTTCCCGCAAGGGCGCGCAGGCGACCACGGTATGGGTGGTGCCGAGGTCGATGCCGACCATCCAGGCGGCGCGCGCCCCCCCGGGCGTGTCGCGCGTGCCGGGCCGCTCAGGCGCCCGGCTGGCGCTCGCCGCGCACATCGAACTCGATCTTCCAGCGTTGCTCGCCATCACGCGGCACGGCCACCAGCTCCAGCGTGCCGGCCTCCGTCACGCGAGCGGCGAGTCGCACCGGCACCACCTCGCCCGGCTGCCGGCCCTCGGTCGGCAATGTGGCGGAGATCGGCGCGAGCTCCTGCATCTCGTCGGGCGACCAGAAGCCCAGCAGGGTGCCGACGGTGTCGTGGCGCCGCACCGACGAGGCGAAGAAGCGGAAGTCGACCGGCTCGCCCACCACCAGGCCCAGCTCGAGTCCCGGCAGCTCGGCCTCGGTGCCCTCCTCCATGCCGAATGGCGCCAGGCACAGCGCCTCGACCGGCGGCTCCATGCCGGGCACGGCGGGCATCGAGGATTCGACGCCGACGTAGTAGGCGAACGCGGTGCCGCCCCGGATGCGCACGCCCCGGCCCTGGCGCACATAGCCGTAGTAGGCCGCGCCGCGCGCCACGGCCAGGTCGAGATCGGCTCCGGCGAGCGGCCGCGCGGGGGGCGCGCCCTCGGCGGTCAGCCAGCCGTCGAGCGTCTGCAGCAGGCGCTCGGCCAGCATCGGGGACTTGAAGACGCCGCCGTTGAAGAGCACGGCGGTCGGATGCAGGAAGCTGGCGCCATCGGCATGACCACCGAAACCCGCCAGCTCGGCCAGCGCGCCCAGCTGGCGGCCCAGGAAGGCCGCCAGGTGACGCGTGACCGCCGCGTCCTGCGCATAGGGCAGGCCGAGCTGCGCCAGGCCGGCGCGCACCCGGCTGACCGGACGGGCGCTGGCATCGACGCGCGGGAAGAAGCCGTCGACGATGACCGCCGCGACCTCCTCGGCCGTCAGTTCGGTGCGGATCGAGCCGCCGATGAGGCGGCTGCCCCGGCTGGGCACGACGATCGGCTGCGCCTCGGGCGCGTCGCCGTCCGCCGCGGCGTCGCCGGCCGCGCCGAGCAGGCGCTCCTTGGCGCTGCGGCAGGCATAGGTCAGCGCGCGCAATTGCCAGGCGTCGAGCGTGGTGCCGGCGGCGGCGAGCTTGCGGGCCACGCCGTGGGCCAGCGCCAGGTCCATGTTGTCGCCGCCCAGCAGGATGTGCTCGCCGACCGCGACGCGATGCAGTTCGAGGTTGCCCTCGCGCTCCAGCACGGCGATGAGGGAGAAGTCGCTGGTGCCGCCGCCGACGTCGACCACCAGGATGACGTCGCCCGGGCGCACCTGCTGGCGCCAGGCGCCGCCGCTGGCCTCGATCCAGCTGTAGAGCGCCGACTGCGGCTCCTCGAGCACCGTGAGCGAGCGGCAGCCGGCGTTGCGGGCGGCCTCGACCGTCAGCTCGCGCGCCGCCGGATCGAAGGACGCGGGAATCGTCACCGTCACATCCTGCTCGGAGAACGGCGCCTCCGGATGGGCATGGTCCCAGGCGTTGCGGACGTGCTCGAGATAGCGCGTCGAGGCATCCAGGGGCGACACGCGCGCGACCTCGCTCGGCGCGTCGTGCGGCAGGATCGCCGCGCGCCGGTCGACGCCGGGATGGCACAGCCAGCTCTTGGCGCTGGAGACCAGCCGGATCGGCGTCGTCGCGCCGCGCGAGCGCGCCAGCTCGCCCACCACCTGGGTGCCATCGGCCGCCCAGGGCAGCGCCAGGTCGCCCGGCGCGAGTTCGTCGGCATGCGGCAGGTAGAGGAAGGACGGCAAGAGCGGCAGTGCTTCCACCGCGCCGGGCGCGGTCAGCTGCGGGATCGGCAGCGTGCCGTGCGCCGTGGCCTCGCCGTCGCTGCCGGCGATGTCGACATAGGCCAGCGCGCTGTGCGTGGTGCCCAGGTCGATGCCGATCGAATAGCACGGCGCGCTCACAGCTCGACCTCGGCCGGCGCGACGATGCGCGCGTCGTGGCGCTCGGCGAGGCGCGGCAGGCGGACCTCGGTGGCGCGCCAGCCGCGATGCGCGAGCTGGCCGGAGAACGGCGGCTGGCCGACCACGTTGCCGGTCACGCGCACGGCGGCGGCATCGAAGCCCGGCTGCAGGGTGACGCGGGCGCCCTCGGCCTCGTCGCGCACCGGCACCAGCGTGAAGTGCTCGCGCAGGACGCGGGCGCAGCCCTCGTGCACCAGGCGGGCGGCGGCGCCGATCTGGGCATCGGCATAGCCGGTCAGGTCCTCGCCGACGAAGTCAATCAGGCGGGCATCGCGCTGCAGCAGCGCGAGCAGCTGGAGCGCGGCGTCGGGGCCGTTCTCGCGCAGCACCGGCGGTGGCGGCGGCGGCGCAGCCACCGGCGCGGCGGCGACCGGTGCGGGCGCGGGCGCCGCGACCGGGGTCGATGGCATCGGCGCGATGGCGCCATCGCGCAGCGCGACATAGCGCGCGGCCAGGCCGCCATTGGCCATGAGACTGAAGAAGGCGCCGAAGGCAAGCGGAATGCGGCTGAGCAGCGAGAGCTGGGCGCCGTCGGGGGAGGAGGGTTGAGGGCTGTTCATTGGTTGCTCCAGATCGGCCGCGCGCGCGCGGCCGTCGTCGGGATGGCCGATGGCCTGACCGGGCTGCGGACGCGGAACGCTAGACCGGGCCTCGGATCGGGATCGCCGACGGATGGGGAATGCGGCGCCGCAGTGTAGTTGAGGCCCGCAAGTCCACGGCGCGCCGCGGGCGTTGCGCCCCGACTATTCGAAGCGGATCAGATAGCTCAGCGAGCCAAACATCTGCCGGCCGCTGCTGGTCACCAGCGGATCGGTGGTGCGCACCGCGAAGGTCAGCGACGAGCGCCCCCAGCCATAGGCCAGCCCCAGGGTGCCGGCCGTGCGCTCGCGCCGCAGGCGGGCCTCGTCGCCCAGTCCCATGTGATGC
Source organism: Variovorax sp. PEI5 (assembly GCF_056679935.1). Taxonomy (NCBI): domain Bacteria; kingdom Pseudomonadati; phylum Pseudomonadota; class Betaproteobacteria; order Burkholderiales; family Comamonadaceae; genus Variovorax; species Variovorax sp. PEI5. The sequence continues at coordinate 191,094 of NZ_JBWXPH010000003.1, read as the reverse complement.
AGCACGCGGTCGACCGACACGCCGGCGAAGACGAACCATCCGGCGCCCACGACGAAGGGGTCGACGCTGTAGCCGTTGACCACCGCCGCCGGATAGCTGCGCGACAGGCCGGTGCCGTAGCGCAGCAGCAGGCTCGCGCCGAGCGTGCTCTCCAGGTTGCCGAGCGTGCCGCCGGCCTGGACGATGGCATCGGCGCTGGCGCCGCCGGCCACGCCCGGCGTGCTCGCGAAGCGCCAGGCCCGGGCGCGCTCCAGCCCCACCAGCGGGCGGTTGGAGATCTGGGTGTCCCAGCCCTGCGGCGCGGTCGAGCCCGTCAGACGATGGATGGTGCGCTGGACCTGTTCGGCGCCGGCGCCCGGCCCGATCAGGCCGAGGCTGACGGCGGCGACGTCGACCGTCTCGTCGTTGCGCGCCACCTGGGCCGAGCGCAGCATCAGGAAGCCCGCATAGGGCGCATCGGTCGGATCGGGCACGCGGCGCGAGATGTCCTTGGGCGTCACGATGCCCTGGCCGAACGACACCGCCGTCAGCACCGCGTCGGACACCCCCAGCAGCGACGCGACCGGCCCGACCAGCACACCCGAGGCGATGCCCGCCTCGCCCGGCGCCGCGACCCGCAGGCTGGAGAGATAGATGCCATTGGTGTAGCCACCGCCATCGCGTCCGAGGAACAGGTCGTTCTGGAACAGCAGCGCGCCATAGCGCTCCTCGGCCAGCGCCTGGGTGGCCAGGCCCTGGAATGCCAGGAGGCCCAGGCCCAGCAGCAGCGGGAGGCGACGGTGCCAGGTGCCCAGGCGCGCGCGCCGCGGGATCGAGTGGGAGGCGAAACGGAGGTCGGTCGAGGAATTCATGCGGACGCGTGAAGAGATGTGTCTTTCTGTGAACCGGCGAGCGTATCGCCATCCGCGCCGGCTCCGCCCGGATCGCCGACTAACCAGCACGGAAGCGACGGGAACACCCTTGGCGGGGGCGATCGGCCCGCGCCGACGGGCAGCCGATGGCCATCGCGGTGCGCCACGTCTCATCGGGGTGCCCGACGCACCGAGGTGCGCTCCGGGCACCCCGGCCGGTCCCGCACGCCACGGGTTCCAGGGCATCGCCAAGCACTTCCGAAGCTGGCACACAACCTGCTAAATACCCTGCGCAGATATTCGGAATATCTTCTTAATATATTTAAATGCCGGCCCCGACGGGCTGGTGGTTCCTTCCCTTCGACCCTCATCACGTTCAGGAGCATCCATGACCCAAGCCCGCTGGCAAGGCATCTTCCCCGCCATCACCACCAAGTTCCATCCCGACGAGCGCATCGACGCCGAGGGCACCGCCCGCCACATCGACTTCCAGATCCGCAACGGCATCCATGGCCTGGTGACCTGCGGTTCGCTCGGCGAGGCCAGCACGCTGTCGCTGGAGGAGAAGCTCACGGTGGCGAAGATCGCGCTGGAGGCGGCCGATGGCCGCATCCCCGTGCTGGCCAACGTCTCGGAGACCAGCACGCGCGAGGCCCTGCGCTACATCGAGGGCGCCAACGCGCTGGGCGTGGCCGGCTACATGGTCATGCCGTCGGTGATCTACGTGGCCGATGCGCGCGAGGCGATGGCCAACGTGCGCGCCATGGCCGAGGCCGCGCAGAAGCCGGTGATGGTCTACAACAACCCGGTGGCCTACCGGGTCGACCTGAAACCGGCGCACATGCTCGAGCTGGCCGACTGCGAGTGGATCGTCGCGGTCAAGGAGAGCACCGACGACATCCGCCGCATCACCGACCTGCGCAACCTGCTGGGCACGCGCTACCAGATCTTCTGCGGCGTCGACGACCTCGCCTACGAGGCCCTGGCGCTGGGCGCGGACGGCCTGCTCGCCGGCGTCGGCTGCGCCTTCCCGCGCGAGACCGTGGCGCTCTACGACCTCATGAAGCAGCAGCGCTTCGCCGAGGCCCTCAAGCTCTACCAGTGGATGACGCCCATGCTGCACCTGGACGTGTCGACCAAGCTGGTGCAGAACCTCAAGCTGATCGACCTGCTCGTGGGTGTCGGCAGCGAGCACATGCGCCGTCCGCGCCTGCCGCTGATCGGCGAGGAGCGCGCCTTCATCGAGGGCATCGTGGCCCGGGCGCTGGCCACGCGGCCGACCCAGTACCAGTCGATCGACTGATCCGGCCGCCGCCTCCTCCGCCGCCGCCGTCACCTCCTCCCAGGACCCCACCATGCCCGAACCCACCTCCGGCGCCCGGCGCCTCGCCCGCGCGGTGCTCGACGCCTCGGACGCCATCCTGCGCTGCGAGCGCCATCTGCTGACCGCGCTGATGGGCGGCCTGGTGGCGCTGATCCTGCTCAACGTGGTGACGCGCTACACCGGCATGCCGCTCTACTGGGTGGACGAGGCCTCGGTCTACGCCGTCGTCTGGCTGACCTTCATCGGTGCCTCGGCCATGACGCGCCTGCGCATGGACTTCGCGGTGACGCTGCTGACCGACAAGCTCGGCGAGCGCGCCGCGCGCGTGGCGCGGTCCTGCGCCTCCTTCGGGGTGGTGGCGCTGGGCCTGGGCCTGCTGGCGATGTGCTGGGTCTGGATGGATCCGGTGGGCATCGCGCGCCATGGCTTCGATGCCCGGGAGTACGCGGCGGAATCCTTCAACTTCCTCTACACCGAGCGTTCGCAGACCCTCGAGTGGCCGATCTGGGCGGTGCAGCTGATCCTGCCGCTGTTCGCCCTGACGCTGACCGTGCATGCGATCGCCAACCTGCTGGAGGACCTCGGCCTGCAGCCCCGGCGCGCGCATCCCGAGTTCGACATCGCCAACGCCGACGTGGTGAACTGATCATGCTGACCTCCGGCTTCTTCCTGCTGATCATGCTGGTGGGCGTGCCCATCGGCGCCTGCCTGTGCCTGGCGGGCATCGTCTACATCCTGGACTCCGGCGCGCCGGTGCTGTTCCAGTCCTATCCATTGCAGATGTTCGCGGGCGTCGACAGCTATGGCCTGATCGCGATCCCGCTGTTCATCCTGATCGGCGAGATCATGAACGGCGGCGGCATCACCCAGCGGCTGGTGGACATGACGCTGGCCTTCATCGGCTCGGTCAAGGGCGGCCTGGCCTACGTCAACATCCTGGCCAACATGCTGGTCTCGTCGATCATCGGCTCGGCCACCGCGCAGGTGGCTATCATGAGCCAGATCATGGTGCCGGAGATGGAGAAGAAGGGCTACGACAAGACCTTCGCCGCCGGCCTCACCGTGTATGGCGGCATGCTCGGGCCGATCATCCCGCCCTCGGTGATGTTCGTGGTCTACAGCGTGCTGGCGCAGGTCGCGGTGGGCGACATGCTGATCGCGGGCATCGTGCCGGGCGTGGTCCTGACGGTGCTGTTCTTCGTCGTCATCGCATTGATGGGCTTCATCTACGACTATCCGCGCACCGAGCGGCGCACGCTGCGCCAGCGCGTGCGCACCGTCGTCACCTCCTGCCCGACGCTGCTGATCCCGCTGGTGATCGTCGGCTCCATCCTCACCGGCTTCGCCAACCCGACCGAGGCGGCGGCCGTGGGCGCGCTGGCCGCCGTGCTGGTCGGGCGCTACGTGACGCGCGAGTTCCGCTTCTCGATGATGCCGGCGATCCTGCTGAAGTCGGCCATCTACTCGGCCGTGGTGCTGTTCCTGGTGGCGGCGGCGGCGGTGTTCTCGTCGCTGCTGATCTACGGCAAGGTGCCGCAGGCGACCGCCGCCTGGATCCAGACCGTCGCCAAGGACCCGGTGAGCTTCCTGCTCCTGACCAACCTGATCCTGCTGGTCATCGGCACCGTCATCGACGGCATCCCGGGCCTGATCATGACGGTGCCGATCCTGCTGCCCATCGCCACCGAGATCTATGGCATCGATCCGCGCCACTTCGGCGTCGTGGTGGTGGTCAACCTGGTGCTGGGGCTGATGACGCCCCCCGTGGGCCTGAGCTTCTTCGTCGCCGCCGCCGTCACCGGGGCCAAGCCGGGAAAGATGTTCATCGTCACGCTGCCGTTCTTCCTCATCTGCTGCCTGGCGCTGGTCCTGCTGTCGATCTTCCCGAGCCTGTCGCTGGCCCTGCTCTGAGCGACATCGCGCCGGACCGCCCCCTTCCCGTCCCACTCGTCCACCCACCCACCCACCCACCCATCGGAGCATCGCATGACCCTCTCCCGCCGACATTTCGTCCAGGTCGCCACCGCCGGGCTCGCCGCCTCGGCCGCCGTCATCGCCCCGCGCGTGCGCGCCGCCGCCGCCAAGGAGTTCCGGCTGGGGCTCATCACGCCCGCCGGCCACTCGTGGAACCGGGCCGCGCTGGCCTTCGGCGAAGCGCTCAAGAAGGCCAGCGACGGCCGCATGACGGTCACCGTGTTCCATTCCGGCCAGCTCGGCAACGAGTCGGCCATGATGCAGCAGCTGCAGTCGGGCGCCCTCGACATGGGCTGGATCCAAGCGGCCGAACTCGGCTCGCGGGTCGCCAGCGTGGCGGCCATCAATGCGCCCTACCTGGTGCGCTCGACCACCAACGTCGCCTCGCTGGTGCGCACGCCCGCGGCGCTGAAGCTGCTCGACGTGCTGCCGCGCGAGACCGGCACCATCGGCCTGGGCTGGGGCATCACCGGCATGCGCGTGGTCTTCGCCACCCGGCCGATCGCCTCGCCGACCGACCTCAAGGGCATGAAGCTGCGCATCAACCCGACGCCGGTCTATCGCGACTTCTATTCCATGCTGGGCGCCGCGCCGACCCCGATCCCGACGCCGGCCGTGTTCGACGCCATGTCCAACGGCCAGGTCGACGGCCTCGAGGCCGACATCGAGTTCTCCTGGAACGCCCGCTTCGACAAGGTCTCGAAGGTGATGCTGCCGATGAACGCCCTGTTCATGCCCTTCGCGCCGCTGGTCTCGGGCCGCATCTGGCAGACGCTCGACGCCAAGGACAAGGCGTTGATCACCGACCTGGTCAAGCAATCGCTCGACGCCCAGATCCGCGACATCGTGACCACCGAGCTCGGCCTGATCGAGAAGTTCAGGGCCAGCGGCATCCCGATCCGGCCCGACACCGGCTACGACCCGGCCCCGGTCATCGCCCAGTTCGACAAGCTGTGGCTGCCCAAGGCGCCGGCGATCGCCGAGCTGCGCCGCATCGGCGCCACGCTGTAGCACCCCCGCTCCTCGCGGGGCACGCACCGATGGGACAATGCGTCCCCCTCCTGCTCCTTCCGGACCGCACTTGCCCGATCGTCACCCGATGCCCGTCGTCGCCACGTCTCTCCCCGCCGCGCCCCGGCGCCGTGCCGCCGACATCGCCTACGACGCCATCGAGTCGCTGATCGCCACCCTGCAGCTGGCCCCCGGCAGCCCGGTGGTCGAGGCCGAGATCGCCGAGCGCACCGGCCTGGGTCGCACGCCGGTGCGCGAGGCGCTGCTGCGCATGAGCTCGGTGGGCCTGATCGACCAGCAGCCGCGGCGCGGCCTGCTGGTCTCCAGCATCGACCTGGCCGACCACCTCGACGTCATCCAGACGCGGCGCGTGCTCGAGTGCCTGATCGCATCGTGCACCGCGCGCCGCGCGACCGCCGCGCAGCGCAAGGAGATCGTGCGCCATGCCGAGAAGATGGCCAAGGAGGCGGCGCGCGGCCACCTCGACGCCTACATGCTGGCCGACCACGAACTCGACCGCATCACCCACCAGGCCTGCCGCAACCAGTCGGCCGTGACCAGCGTGACGCCGCTGATCGTGCAGTGCCGCCGCTTCTGGTATGCCTACCAGCACGAGGGCGACATCGTCGAGGCCGCCGCCGCACATGTCGAGCTGGCCGGCGGCATCGCCACCGGCGACGAGGCGGCCGCCATCGCCGGCGCCAATCGCCTGCTCGACTACCTGGAGCGCTTCGCCCGGCGGGTGATCGACAACTGAGCGGCGGATGAGCGAGTCGGCGGGCGGACGGGCGACGCGACCCGGCGCCCGCGCCGGCTCAGGCCAGCGGCAGGCCGACGTAGTTCTCCGCCAATGCGGTCGCCGCCGCGCGCGAGTCCACGATGTAGCCGAGCTCGGCCTCCTGCATGCGCTGGCCGAAGTCGCCGGTGTCCGGGAAGCGATGCGTGAGCGAGGTGAACCACCACGAGAATCGCTCGGCGCGCCAGACCCGCCGCAGGCAGCGCTGCGAATAGCCGTCGATGCCGGCAATGTCGGCATCGGCATAGAAGCCGCGCAAGGCCTCGAACAGGAAGCCGACGTCGGAGGCCGCCAGGTTCAGTCCCTTGGCGCCGGTCGGCGGCACGATGTGGGCCGCGTCGCCGGCCAGGAACAGGCGGCCGAAGCGCATCGGCTCGGTCACCGAGCTGCGCAGCGGCGCGACGCTCTTCTCGATCGAGGGTCCGGTGACCAGGGCCTCGCGCGCCGCCGGGTCGAGCCGGGCGCGCAGCTCGTCCCAGAACGCCTCGTCGCTCCAGCGCGCCACGTCGGTGTCCGCCGGCACCTGCACGTAGTAGCGGCTGCGCGTCGCGCTGCGCATGCTGCACAGCGCGAAGCCGCGTGGCGTGTGGGCGTAGATCAGTTCGTGCGAGACCGGCGGCGTGTCGGCCAGCACGCCCAGCCAGCCGAACGGATAGACCTTCTCGTAGGTCCTGGCGGCGCCGGCCGGCACGCTGCGCCGGCTGACGCCGTGATAGCCGTCGCAGCCGGCGATGAAGTCGCAGCGCAAGGTGCGCGCGACGCCACCGGTCGTGAAGCGCACCTCCGGCGCGGTGCCATCGAAATCGTGCAGGCTGACATCGGCCGCCTGGTAGTGGGTGACGAGACCGGCGGCGGCGCGGGCCGCCATCAGGTCGCGCGTGACCTCGGTCTGGCCATACACCATCACGCGGCGGCCACCGGTCAGCGCGTGCAGGTCGATGCGATGGCGGCGCCCCTCGAACAGCAGCTCGATGCCGTCGTGCGGCAGGCCCTCGCGCCGCGCCGTGGCGCCGACGCCGGCGCGGTCGAGCAGGTCGAGCGTGGTCTGCTCCAGCACGCCGGCGCGGATGCGGCCCAGCACGTAGTCGGCGCTCTGCCGCTCGAGGATGACGTTGTCGATGCCGGCGGCGTGCAGCAGCTGGCCGAGGAGCAGTCCGGCCGGGCCGGCGCCGATGATGGCGACTTGGGTGCGCATGGGAGGTCTCCGTCTGGGGGGGAAGGCAGGTCGGCGAGGAAGGATGGCGGCCGGGCGGCCGTTGCGTCGACCTTAGACCCAAGCGCGCGGCCCGGCATGCCGACGCGATGGGTTTTGCGCGATCATCGCAACGCCTGCGCGATGATCGCGCAGAGCTTTCCCCGCGCCCGGACTTCGGGCCGGTCCGCCTCCCTCCCTCACGACCCGACGACCCGATGACCCGTCCGACCGAAGCCCCGACCACCATCGCCCCGGCCGATCTCATCGCCGGCATGGCCAAGGGCATGGCGGTGCTGGAGAGCTTCGACACCCAGCGCCAGCGGCTCAACGCCACCCTGGCGGCCCAGCGCGCCGGCCTGACGCGCGCCGCCGCCCGGCGCCATCTGCTGACGCTGGCGCACCTGGGCTACCTCGAGACCGACGGCAGCCATTTCTGGCTCTCCGCCAAGGTGCTGCGCTTTTCCGGTAGCTACCTGGCCTCGGCCCGGCTGCCGCGCGTGGCGCAGCCGACGCTCAACCACCTGGCCGCGCTGACGGGGGAATCGTTCTCGGTCGTCGTGCCCGACGGCCACGAGGTCGTGATCGTGGCGCGAAGCGGCCCGCCCGGCGCGACCGCGCGCGCGCTGGCGCATGGCTTGCACCTCGGCGCCCGGCTGCCGGCGCATGCCACCTCGACCGGCCACGTGCTGCTGGCTGCCCTGTCGCGCCAGGCCCTGGATGCCTGGTGCGAGGGCGCCACGCTGCCGCGCCTGACGGCCCACACGCCGACCCGGGCGGCGGCCCTACGCCGGGGCATCGCCCGGGCGCGCCGGCAGGACTGGTATCTGGCCAGCGAGACCCACGAGATCGGCGTCCATGCGCTGGCCGTGCCCTTGCGCGATGCCAGCGGCCGGACCATCGCCGCGCTGAATGTCGTCGCCGTCGCCGTGCCGCCGGACCTCGAGCGCTGGCGGGAGCGCCTGCTGCCGCTGCTGCAGGACGCGGCGCAGGAACTGCGCGGCCTGCTCTGAGGCGATGGGCGAGGCGCGCCGGACCACCGCCGCAGCGGGATGCCGGCCGGATGCCTCAGGACTTGCCCATCTGCTTGGCCGCCGCCAGGGCGGCCCGCAGATTGGCGGCGGCACGCCGCTTGCGCAGCCGCACCAGCAGCATCGCCAGGCCGACGCGCGTGGCGACCGAGACCAGCGCGATCAGCAGGCCGACCCGGATCACCTCGCGTTCGCGCTCCTGGGCCACGGCTTGGCGCGCCCGCAGCAGGGTGCGCTCGGCGGTGCCCACGAGCGCGACCTCGCGCCGCACGTCGTCCATCAGTTCCTTGCCGGTGCCGCCGGCCACATCGCTGGCGGCGGTCCGGAAGCCCGAGGCGCGGCGCAGCACGATGGTGCGGCCCAGTTCGGCCAGCTTGGCATCCACCAGCGTCTCCAGCCGGGCGATGCGGATCGACTGGGTCGTGCTCTCCGCCGTCAGGTCGCGCAACCGGGCCAATGTCGGCGCCAGGGCCGTCACGGCCTCGACATAGGGCGCCAGGTAGCCGTCCTGCCCGGTGATGATGAAGCCGCGCTGCCCGGTCTCGGCATCCTGTAGCGAGATGAACAGCTGGTTCAGCGTCTCCAGCACCTGGTGCGTCTGCTCGATGCGCTCGCGGCCGATCGCGATCTCGGTGTGGAGGTTGTAGGAGAGATAGGCCCCGACCAGGATCACCACCGTCATCGGCGCGGCGGAGATCGCCGACCAGGCCACCACGCGCTTGGGCGGGATGTGCCAGAGGCGGGGTCGCCGCGCGCCCGCCAGCGCCGCGACCTGCCGGCGTGGCCAGCCGGGCCACCAGGGCAGGCGCGGGAACTTGGCGATGGCGGGAAGGACGGCCATGGTGATGCGTGGGACGAGGGGACGGGAAGCATGGCGGCAGGCGCCACCGGGGCGCGGACCGCATGCCGGCCATGCGCCATCGCATTGCGGCGACGCGCCGGACCCCCTGCGGACGAGCACTGATGCTCACCCGGCGCCCGACCTCGGCGCGCCGGCCGCGCGCCCCCCACGGCGTAGGCCCATTCGCCCATCGGGCGTGCCGCGCCCGCCCGCCGCCTCAGTCGGCCTTGACGCCGGCCGTGCGGATCACCCGGGCCCACTTGGTGGTCTCCGCCGCGATGAACGCATCGAACTCCTGTGGCGTGCCACCGGCCGGGAAGGTGCCCATGGCGTCGAGCCGGGCGCGCGTCTCGTCGCTGCGGATGATGGCGGTCACCTCGTCGGACATGCGCCGCACGATGTCCGGCGGCGTGCCGGCCGGCGCCAGCATGCCGGCCCAGGTGCTGCCGGTGAAGCCGGCGAAACCCTGCTCGATGAAGGTCGGCACCTCGGGCAGCGCCGCCAGGCGCCGTTCGCCGGCCACGCCGATCAGCCGGATCTTGCCGGCGCGCGCCTGCGGGATCAGGCCGGTCGGGGCGTCGAAGAAGAGCTGGATCTGGCCACCCATCAGGTCGGTCAATGCCGGCACCGCGCCCCGGTACGGGATGTGCGTCATGTAGGTCCTGGTGAGCGACTTCCACAGTTCGGTCGTCAGGTGGGCGGCCGAGCCATTGCCCGAGGAGCCGAAGCTCAGCCGGCCGGGATTCGCGCGGGCGTAGTCGATGAGCTCGCGCCCGGTCTTGAAGGGCGCGTTGTTGTTGACCGCCGCCAGCAGCGGCGACACGCCCATGAGGGCGACGCCCACCAGATCCTTCTGCGGGTCGTAGGGCAGCTTGGCATAGAGCGTGGTGTTGGCCGCGTAGGCCGCGATGACGACGCCGAAGGTGCTGCCATCGGGCGCCGACTTGGCCAGGGCGTCGACGCCGATCAGGCTGTTGGCGCCGGGCCGGTTGTCGATCACCACGGGCTGGCCTAAGCGCTGCTGCAGGCCGATCTGCACCAGCCGCGCCATCTGGTCGGTGAAGCCGCCCGGCGTGTAGGGCACGACGATGCGGATCGGCCGCGACGGCCACGGGCTCTGCGCGAGGGACGGCACGGCCACGGCGCAGGCGGCGGCGCCGGCGACCAGATGCAGATTGAAACGGCGGCGGGAGGGCGAGGTCGGAAGCATGCGGACGGGGTCTCCTGGAAAACGCCCATTCTGGAAGGCCCGATGCCCGCCGGTGCTCGGGGTTTGCCCCTGCGCCGGCGCGGCGGCCCCGCCGGGGCAAGGGACGCCATCGGTGCCTATGATGGTCGGGTCCGGGCACCGCCCCGGCCGTGCGCCCTGCCCCGCCGCGCTTCCTCCCACCGCTTTCGAGGATTCCTCCCATGACCCTTCCGACCACCCGCCTCGGCCGCACCGGCCTGACCGTCTCGCGCCTCGCGCTGGGCACCATGACCTTCGGCCTGCAGACCGAGGAGTCGGTGTCGCACCGCATCCTCGACACCGCCGCCGAGGCCGGCATCGACTTCCTCGACACCGCCGATGTCTATCCGCTCGGTGGCACGCTGGAGACCATCGGCCGCACCGAGGAGATCATCGGTCGCTGGCTCAAGGCGCGCGGCCCGGCGGCGCGCGGCGACTTCGTGATCGCCACCAAGGCGGTCGGCAAGGTCGGTCCGCGCGCCTGGGACCAGGGCGCCTCGCGCAAGCACCTGCTCGATGCCATCGACCGCTCGCTGGCGCGACTGCAGACCGACCACGTCGACCTCTACCAGCTGCACAGCGACGATCGCGAGACGCCGCTCGACGAGACATTGGAAGCGCTCGACGTCATCGTGAAGTCGGGTCGCGCGCGCCACATCGGCGTGTCGAACTTCCTGGCCTACCGGCTGGCACGCGCGCTCGGCCGCGCCGATGTGCTGCGCCTGACGCGCTTCGTCTCCGTGCAGCCGCGCTACAGCCTGCTGTTCCGCGAGATCGAGCGTGAGCTGCTGCCGCTGGCGCTCGAGGAAGGCCTGGGCGTGATCCCCTACAACCCGCTGGCCGGAGGCCTGCTGACCGGCAAGTACCGGCGCGGCGCCGCGCCCGAGGCCGACACCCGCTTCACGCTGGGCACGGCCGGTGGCATGTACCAGTCACGTTACTGGAAGGAGCGCGAGTTCGAGACCGTCGAGCGCCTGCAGGGCCTGGCCGACGAGGCCGGCGTGCCGCTGGCCACCCTGGCGGTGGCCTGGGTGATGGCCAATCCGGCCATCACCGCGCCCCTGCTGGGCGCCAGCCGGCCCGAGCAGCTGAGCGCCACCATCGCCGCCGCCGAGTACCGGATCGCCCCGGACCTGAAGCAGAAGCTCGACGAAGTGACCGCCGACTATCGCAAGGGCGACGCGACCCGCTGAACGCACCGCGACGAGGCAGGGTTGTCCCCGCAAACCGGGGACAAGCATGTGGACAAACATGTGGGTTGTGCCCGGAATCGTTGCTGGGCGGGGCTTCCGGCACGGTGCCTACGAAACGGGCAGCCCGCCCGATCGGGCGGCTTCAGACCGCGCCGTGCGCCTCGACGTAGAGCGCGTAGAGCGAATGGCAGCTCGCCATGTAGAGCCGGTTGCGCTTGGGTCCGCCGAACTCCAGGTTCGGGCAGCGCTCGGGCAGGCTGATGAAACCGATCGGCTTGCCCTGCGGGTTGAACACCTTGACGCCATCCATCTCGGAGGACTTCGCCAATGGCAGGTGGGCCTTCATGCCGCCACCGATGTCGGTCGCCTCGGGCGCGAAGGCGCCGCTGAAGCCCCAGCCGCACCACAGGTTGCCATCGCGGTCGACCCGGAAGCCGTCGAAGGCGCCGGGACCGTCGGCATCGATCAGCTTGGTCTTGTTGGACACGCTCGTGCCGTCGGCGGCGACGTCGTAGCTCCAGATGCTGCGGTTGGGCGTGCCCTTCCACTCGACCACATAGAGCTTCCTCTCGTCGGGCGAGAAGGCCAGGCCGTTGGGGTTGACCAGATCGGTGATGACGGCCGTGAGCCGGCCATCGGTGCCGATGCGATAGACATTGGTGGTGGCCTGCTCGGGCGTGGCGCGCGAGCCCTCCCATTCGCCGTTGATGCCGAAGGTCGGATCGGTGAACCAGATCGTGTCGTCGGAGCGCACCACGATGTCGTTGGGCGCGTTCAGGCGCTTGCCCTCGAAGCTGTCGGCCAGCACGGTCATGCGGCCGTCGCGCTCGGTGCGCACCACGCGCCGCGTGACCGAGTGCTCGCAGGAGATCAGGCGGCCCTGGCGGTCGCGCGTGTTGCCGTTGGTGTAGTTGACGTTGGTCTTGTGGACCGAGAATTTGCCGGTCTTCTCGTCGTACTTCATCAACCGGTTGTTGGGGATGTCGCTCAGCAGCAGGTAGCCATGCTCCGGGAAGTACACCGGGCCCTCGGCCCAACGCATGCCGGAGCCCAGCTGCTCGACCGTGCTGCTGTAGATGCGGTACTTGGCGAAGCTGGGATCGAGGATGAAGACGCGCGGGTCGGGATAGCGCTGGTTCGGCTGGAAGTCGAAGGACTGGGCGCCGGCCAGGCCGCCGAGCGCGGCCAGGCCGGAGCCGGCGGCGGACTTCAGGAAGCGGCGACGCGGCGCCGAGGCGATGGTCGTCGGATGGATCTTGTTCATGATGCTTGTCTCCTCGTGGATGCGGTGCTCGGCCGCGGACTCAATAGGTGCCGCTGGCCGGCGGCGGCGTGGGTGCCGCGCGCATCTTGGAGAGTACCTGCTGGGAGCCCGCGGCGATCAGGCGCGCGTCCGAGCTCACGGTGGTGAACTGGAAGCCCTTGGCGATGCGCGCCATCGCGCCCTCGGGCGTGCCGTTGTGGATGCCCGCGACCAGCCCGTGGGCCTTCGCCCGCTCCAGGATGTGGTCGATCGCCTCCTGCGCCTTCGGGTCCACGTCGTCGAACACCGGCCGGCACCCCAGCGCCAGCGACAGGTCCGACGGGCCGATGTAGATCGCGTCGAGCCCCTCCACCGACAGGATCGCGTCGAGGTTGTCCAGCGCCTGCGCCGTCTCGATCATCGCGAAGGTCACGATGGTGTCGTTGGCGTGCTGCGGGTAGTCCGCCCCGCTGTAGAGCAGCGAGCGGATCGGCCCGAAGCTGCGCGTGCCGCGCGGCGCGTAGTGCGTCCACGCCACCAGCTTCTGCGCGTCCTCGCGCGTGTTGATCATCGGGCAGATCACCCCGTAGGCGCCCGCGTCCAGCGTCTTCATCAGGATGCCCGGCTCCAGCCACGGCACCCGCACCACCGGCACGGTGTCGGTCGTGGAGATGGCCTGGAGCATGGGCACCATCGCCTGGTAGTCGATCATGCCGTGCTGCAGGTCGATGGTCAGCGAGTCCCAGCCCTGATGGGCCATGGTCTCGGCCGAGAAGCTGTGGGGGATGGCGAGCCAGCCGTTGATGGCCGCGCCACCGGATTTCCAGAGGCTGCGAAGGCGGTTTTCTCTCATGGGGATGGGTTCCTGTCGGTGAGGGGGGGAATGCCCGATCTTGACGCAGGCGGCGCGACGGCGCGCGCCGCCGCCGCCCGGGAGCTTCAGTCGATCGAGATCTTGCCGGCTTCGATGACCTGCTTCCAGCGCGCGAACTCCTGCTGCTGGAAGGCCGCGAACTGCGCCGGGGTGTTGGCCACGACCTCCAGGCCGATGTCGGTGAACTGTTTCCTGATGGCGGGATCGTTGAGGGCCGCCGTCATCGTCTCGTGGGCCCTGCCGCGGATCTCGGCCGGCAGCCCCTTGGGCGCGACGATCGCCTGCCAGGAGTAGACATCCACGCCCTTGACGCCGGCCTCGGCCATGGTCGGCACGTCGGGCAGCACCGGCGAGCGCTTCGCCCCGGTCACGGCCAGCGTCTTGAGCTTGCCGGCCAGGATGTTCTGCACCACCGCGTTCACGTTCTGGAACGAGCCCTCGACCTGGCCGCCGAGCAGGTCCGTGATGGCCGGCGCGCCGCCCTTGTAGGGCACGTGCAGGCCGGTGGTGCCGGTCTGCTGCCAGAACAGTTCCGCCGTCAGGTGATCGCTGGAGCCGCTGCCCGACGAGGCGAAAGTCATCCTGCCGGGATTCTTCTTCTCATAGGCGATGACGTCGGCCACCGAGTTGTGCGGCGAGTTCGCCGGCACGACGAGCACGTTGGGGGCCTGCACCGCCACGGTGATGGTGTCGAAGTCCTTGAGGGCGTCGTACTGCATGCCCTTGATGAGGTGGGGCGCGATGACTAGCGGGCCGAGGGACGTGACGAGGAAGGTGGTGCCATCGGGCGCCGCGCGCTTGACCTGGGTGGCGCCGATGGTGCCGGTCGCGCCGGCCTTGTTGTCGACCAGGAACGGCTGGCCCAGGGTCTGGGTCAGCTTGGGCCCGATCGCCCGCGCCACGCTGTCGGTCGAGCCGCCGGGCGGGAACGGCACCACCAGGGTCACCGGCTTCGAGGGCCAGACCTGCGCGTGGGCGCCCGCCGCCATCAGGGTGCCGATGGCCAGGAGGCCGAGGAATCGTTTCATGCGTGTGCTCCGTGAAGGGGGATGAATATCAGGGATGGCGATGTCCGCCACCGGACGCACCCGGTCGGGCCGGGTCGTCGTGTGCTTCGTGGTCGTCGTGATCGTCGTCGTCGTGCGGCGCCACGCCCTTGCGCGATTGCCGGAGCCAGAACCGGCCCTGCGCCTCGTCCCTGGCCACGCCCCTGCCCTCGAGATGGGCGCGCCCCAGGGCCGCCTGGGCGATCGGGTTGCCCGCCTGCGCGGACTTCTTCAGCCAGACCCGCGCGATGGCGGGATTCCTCGCGGTGCCCCGGCCCTCCTCGTACATGCGATGGAGTTCGTACTGCGACTTGCGCGCGCAGGCGTCGGAACTCGCGGCGGTGAGCCGGTAGAGCTCGAAGGCCTTCCGGTCGCTGCGCGGCGCGCCACCCCGGCCGTCGCGATGGAAGTCGCCCAGCATGCAGCGGGCGATGGTCGAGCCCCCCGTGGCGGCTCTGGAGAACCACTGGAAGGACCGGGCCGGATCCGGCGGGTTGATCTCGCTGCCGTTGAGGAAGCGGAAGGCGAGGTCGACCTGCGCGCGCACGTGACCGTGCTGTGCCGCGCGCTGCAGGAAGTCGAGCGAGCGGGCACGGTCGAAGGCCTGGCCGGTCTGGCCGTCGTAGTGGCGCGCGAGTTCGTACTGCGCCGCCGCGTCGCCGCCCTCGGCCTGCCGGGTCAGCCGTGCCAGCGAGGCTCCGGCGTCCTGGGCCGACGCGGCGCTGGCCAGCGCGCCCGCGACGAGGAGCGGGCCGAGCCGCCATGCGCAGCGCGCGAGCATCCGGTGGGCAGGCGAGGTCATGCGGGATCGCGATCGTGATCGTGTGCGTCGGCGCGCCGGGCCGGTTCAGCGGAAGGTCTGCCGCACATCCGCCGGCACCACGATCTCGCTCGCCGGGGTCAGCGAGACGGTGACCTCGCGACCCCGGCTCAGGGTCGCCAGCACCGCCTGCGCATCGGCCAGGCTGTTCAGGCGCTGGGTCCGCAGGACCTCCGGCGGATGGAAGGTGCCCTTGGCCGCATGCACCGATTCGACCGGCCCGCCGTTGTAGGTCACGGTGGCGTTCAGGCCGGGGCTGAACTGAGCATAGCCCTGTGGCAGGAAGCCCTTGTAGATGCTGTCCTTGACGTCGATGGACACCTGGACGTAGAAGCCGCCCGGGTCGTTCACGTAGTTGTCGGTCGACGTCACGACGCCATTGGCCAGCAGCGGAATGGCCGGGTTCTTGTTCTGCGGTCCGACGAAGCCCTGGATGATCCGGCCGCCGTCGAGCACGGTGGCGCCGATGTGGGTCAGGCCGTTCTCGCGGCCCGGCTTGAAGGGCCCGGAGGTCTCGATGCTCCTGTAGGTGGCGTTGGCGGCGTCGCTGGCGCGGTAGGACGCCACGGAGCGCCGCTTCTCCAGCTGGTTGGAGAACTCGCCGGTGAGGTTGACGCCGTCGACCACGGGCGAATCGAACACCTTCGAACGCATGGCGTCGAGCATGGTCAGCTGGCGCGCGACGTTGGCCGGGTCGCGGTTGTAGGCCTTCAGCGCCTGGTAGACCTCGACGATCGGGAACTGGTTGGTGTGCTGGGGCGCCACCAGGTCGACGTCGACGGTGTTCTGCAGATAGCTGAAGCCATGCTGGAACGACAGGCGCAGCCAGCCGTTGGCCGCCGTGGGCGAATTCAGGCCATTGAAGCCATAGCCGCCGTGGTAGCCGAAGGTGTAGAACCTGCCATCGGCCGGGTTCTTGACGCGGAACAGCATGTTGGTCGTGCCGGGCGTGTGGCCCGGCGACCAGATCACCATGATCTGCACGTTGCCGTAGTCGTACCACTTGTCATAGACGTAGTAGTTGTTGGTGCGCGCCCGGATCACCGTCTCGGTGGCGGGCAGCGCCCCCGCGATGTCGAAGGCATTGCCCTGCAGGTCGGCCTTGACGCCCAGCACGTCCTCGCGGGACGCCCACAGGTTGATCGGCTTGCCGGCGTTGTCCATCATCTTCAATTGCTCGACGACGGTGCCGTAGTGGTCGCCATGGCCGTGGGTCAGCCAGATGTCGGTGACCGAGCGCGGGTCGACGCCCACGAGCTCCAGGTTCCTCCAGTACTGGTAGCCGCTGTTGGCCCAGCCGGCGTCGATCTTGATCACCTTGTCGTCGGCGGGATCGGCGGTGCCCATGTCGGCCTTCAGCAGGTACGAGGCCACCTCGTTGTCGCCCACGTAGTACATGGTGCCTTTCACCATCTCGAAGGGCTCGGTGCTGCGCGTGTAGGGCGCCGTGGTCACCGAGGTGGCGTTGATGCTGGCGTAGGGCAGACCCGAGACCGGATCGGTGCCCTTGTCGGCCAGCATGGTGCTCAGCGTGGGCACGTCCCACACCGGCTTGCCGTCGCTGGTGGCCTGCGGCGTGAAGTACCAGATGGCGGCCACCCTGGCGGTCGCGGCGTTCTCGTGGTTGTCGTCGAAGACCAGATAGGCGGCCTGGCGCGCGGTGGTGGCGTGGCGGTAGTCGGCCGTCACGGGCAGTGCCGCCAGGGTCGAGGCGCCGCTCTGGCCATAGCTGGCGGTGTTGACGTTGAAGACCCGGGCATCGGGAGCGAGGGTGTAGGTTTCCTCGTAGCGCTTGATCGGCGCCGGGTAGGCGCGGCCGGCCTGGTCGGCCGTGACCATGGAGCCATCGCCCACGGTGACGGTGGCGCCCGTCTTGGCATAGACCCAGCCCGCGGCCACCATGGGGCCGGGCGCATCGGCATTGCGGCCGACGGCGGCGCCGTACTTCTGCAGGTCGAACTGCGTGGCCGTGGCGTTGCCCTTGGCCAGGATCACGTTGAAGGTGACGGCGGCATCGGCCGCCACCTGCACCACGTTCGCATCGGTGGCCGAGGGCAGCCAGTCCACCAGGTTGCCCGGCACGAGGGCGGCCTGGAGGGCGGCGGCCCGCGCCGGTGCCACGGCCGGCGTGGTCAGGGTCCTGGGGCCGTCCTGCGCCAGCACCGCCACCGACACGGTCTGGCCACCGGAGGCATCGGTCCGCAGGGTCGGCGCGGCGGTCACCAGGCCGGCGGCGCGAAAGGCCTTGACACGCACCGGCGTCGTGCCGCCTGGCGAGGTGCCGGTGCCGGGCGAGGTGGCGCCGGGCGTCGTGACCGTGTCGCCGCCGCCATCGCCGCCGCAGGCCGCCAGCACGGCGACCGCGAGGCCGAGGGGCCACAGGCGCCAGCGGGAGGTGGATGTGTTCGGGTCTCTGGTGGGGGTCATGGGTGTGTCTCCGTCGGAATCGTTGTCGTGGGCGTGGTCGTCGTCGTGGTCGGGGCGCGCGGCCTCAGAACGGCGCCTCGGCGCCCGTGGGCGACCCGGGCTGGCGGACGTTCAGGAGCAGCGCCACCGAGGAGGCGAAGCCGCAGAAGGCCGTGAGCTCGACCACGCCCCGCGCGCCCAGCGCGGCCACGGCGGCATCGTGGATCGGCTGCGGAACGCGGTGCTCCAGCGCCAGCGCCTGCTCGAAGTGCGCGGCCGCCCGCACGGCCACCGGTGCCATCGGGATCCGCCCCTGCCCGATCGCCGCCACTGCGGCGCCGTCGAGCCCGGCCTCCAGCGCCTTGCCGACGTGGTTGGTCCAGAGGTAGCGGCAGCGCTGCCGCCGCGCCTGCATCAGGAACACCGCCTCCCGCACGTCGGCGGGCAGTACGCCCTGCTGCAGCGCCGAGGACAGCTGGTCGAACGCCTCGGCGAGCACGGGGCTCGCCAGCAGCGCGGTGAAGGGTGCCGGCAGGCGGCCGCGCCGCTGCTCGATGCGTTCGTGGGCACGCTGTTGGTCGATGTCGAGCGTGCGCGGGTCGGGCGGCGGGTAGCGGTCGGCGAAGTCGTCGGCGCGGTCGGCGTCGCTCGGATCGGCCACCGGATCGGACATCGGCTCGGACATCGGCTCGGACATGGCGGCCTCAGGCATTGGGCTTGATGCCACCGGCCTTGATCACGCCCGACCACTTGGCGATCTCCTGCGCGAGGCGGGTCCTGAAGGCCTCGGCGGTGCTGCCGACGGGAACGAAGCCCAGTTCGAGCAGCCGCTGGTTGAGCCGGCCCGTCCGCACCGCGCTGGAGGCGGCCGTGGCGAGCCGCTCGACATGGTCCGGTGCCAGCCGGGCCGGCCCCACCAGACCGAAGAACGGCGTGGCGTCCACCGCGCCGAGCCCCGACTCGGCCATCGACGGCACGTCCGGCAGCTGCGCCGCGCGGGTGTTGCCGGTCACGGCCAGCGCGCGCACGGTGCCGGCGCGGATGTGGTCGATCATGGTGGGCACGGTCGTGAAGCCGAACTGGATCTGGCCGCCGATCAGGTCCGTCAGCACCGTGGAACCCCCGCGATAGGGCACGTGGTTGATGTCGATGCTCGCGGCGTGGTGGAGCTGTTCGCCGGCCAGGTGCGGCGCGCTGCCGACGCCGGCCGAGCCATAGTTCAGGGTGCCCGGACGGGCCTTGGCCAACGCGATGAATTCCCGCATCGTGCGCGCCGGCACGGAGGCGTGCACCACCAGCACCAGCGGCGCGGTGGCCATCAGGGAGATCGGCACGAAGTCGCGTTGCGTGTCGTAGGGCAGCGCGGCGCCGAGCAGTCCCGGGTTGATGGCGAAGGCCGTGTCGATGAAGCCCAGCGTCTGGCCGTCCGGCGCGGCGCCGGCGATGGCCCGGGTGCCGATCTGCGTGCCGGCGCCGCTGCGGTTGTCGACGATGTAGGTGGCGCCGGTGGCCTCGCCCAGCGCCTGGGCCAGCAGGCGGGAGAGCGTGTCGGTGGCGGCGCCGGCCGCGTACGGCACGATGATCTTGACGGGCGCCCCGGTCGCGGACTGGCCCCACGACAGGACGGGAAAGGCGGCGGCGGCGCCGGCGAGAGGCAGGAGGACGGCGGGCTGGAGCCACTGTCGGCGGGAGCAGTTGCGCATGGCGATTTCTCAGGTCGTTGACTGGGCGAAGGCGGCCAGGGCGGCCTCGTCGGCCGGACTGGCGCCCAGGCCGGGCAGATCCGTCAGGCGGAAGGCGCCGTTCTCGAAGGGGATCGAGTGGGCATAGGGCGTGAACGACAGGTCGCAATACAGGCGCTCGACCACCGCTTCGCGGGCCTGCGCCGCGAGCACGTGCAGCGTGGCCAGGAAGCCGGGCCCGAAGAAGGCCGACTGCGGCGCGAGCTGGACCGGACCGTCCGCGCACCGCATCGACAGTTGCCACAGGGCCGTGACGCCGCCGGCCTTGATGGCGCTGGGCTGCAGGTAGTCCACCGCCCGGTCGGCCACCAGGCGCTGCAGCTCGTGCAGGCTGCTGGCGTTTTCGCCGACGGCGGTGGGGATGCCGGTGGCGGCCCGCAGGGCCCGCAGCGCATCGATGTCCTCGGGCGGCCAGAGCGGCTCCTCGATCCAGAACGGATCGAATGGCGCCATCGCCCGTACCGCGTCGGTCGCGACGTCGGCGGTCCAGGCGCAGTTGGTGTCGACCATCAGCACGCGATCCGGCCCCATGGCGGCGCGCGCCGCCGCGACCGATTCGGTGGTGCGCTCGTGCAGCTTGACCTGGCCATAGCCCGCTTCCAGCGAGCGCTCGACGTTGCGCCGGATCAGCGCGGTGTCGCCGTAGTACTGCAGCAGGGACGCATAGGCCGGCACCACCCGGCGCCGCGCCCCGCCGAGCAGCTCGTGGAGCGGCACGCCCTCGAGCTTTCCGCGCAGGTCCCACAGAGCGATGTCGAGACCGCTGAGCGCATGCACGACCAGGCCGGAGCGACCCATGTTGTGCAGCACCCGCTCAAGGCTCGATGTCAGCGCGCGGTCGGTCGCGTCCTGGCCGACGGCCAGCGGCGCGATGCGGCCGGCGAAGACGGCTTTCATGGCGTCGAGCTCGGCGCCATAGGCCTCGCCCCAGCCGACCAGGCCGCCATCGAGCTCGACCCGCACCAGGCAGCTGTCGAGGGTGGTCCTGACGCGGCCGGCGAACTTCGGCGCCGGCCCGCCATGGTCGAACGGCAGCCGCAGCGGCAGGCAGGTGACCGAACGGATGGTCGTCGACATCGGGATCCTTGCGTGGAGTGAATCTGATAGCGCTATCAGAATCGGGAGATGGTAGCGCCCCGGCCGGGTCGCGGTCGCCAGGGTTTCCCCTCAGGCGCTTTCGCGTTCGACGATCGAGAAGCCGACGTCCACGACGCGCTCCCGCAAGACATCGGCGCCAGCGCCGGCGCCGGCGCGCTGGATGATGAAGCGGGCGGCGTGCCGGCCGATGGCCGCATCGTCGATGCGCACGGTGGTCAGCGCGGGCGCGATGTCGGCGGCGAACGGCAGGTCGCCGAAGCCGACCACGGCCAGGTCCTCGGGCACGCGCAATCCCATCGCGCGCGCCTCGGTGAGCACGCCCAGGGCCAACAGGTCCGAGCTGCAGAAGATCGCATCCGTGCGTGGCTGCCGCGCCAGGATGTCCTTCAGGGCGTCGCGCCCGCTGCGCACGCCGGCGGGCGCCTCCACCGCCACCGAGACGACCTGGCGCGTGGCCGGATGCCGGCCCTCGTGGCGCCGCGCGGCCTCGACGAAGGCCCGGGCCCGGCGCAGTGCGCGCGCGTGGCTGCCGCCGACGAAGGCCAGGTGGGTGCGTCCCCGCTCGAGCAGCAGGTCGGCCACGGCGGTCGCGATCTCCTCGTGCGAGAAGCCGACCAGCATGTCGATGGGGTCGACGACCATGTCCCAGGTCTCGACCACCGGGATGCCCGAGGCCCGCAGGCGCTGCCGCCCTTCCTCCGATGGCACCACGCCGCCCAGCACCAGACCATCGGGCCGCCGCCCGATGATGGCGTTGAGCAGCGCGTCGTCCTCTTGCACGCCATAGCCGCTCTGGCCCAGCATCAGCTGGTAGCCATGGACGCCGAGTTCGCCGATCAGCGACTGCACCATGGCCTGGAACACCGGGCCGGCCAGCGAGGGCACGATGGCCGCCACCAGGCGGCTGTGCCGCGAGGCCAGGCTCGACGCGACGCGGTTGGCGACATAGCGGGTCTCGGCCACGGCGGCCAGCACCCGCGCGCGGATGTCGCCCGACACCTGCGCCGGCGAATTCAGCGCCCGCGAGGCGCTCATCAGCGACACGCCGGCCAGCTTCGCGACATCGGAGAGCGTGACGGCGCCGCTGCCCCGGCCGCGCCGCGACGCCGATTTCTCCGCTCGCACGCCAGGAGCCACGGCCACGCCGGCGATCGTGCCGCCTTCGTGGTCCCGGCGCGTGGCGCCCTGCCCGCGCCTGGCCGGTGTGGCCGGTGTGGCCGGCGAATGCCGTCGCAGGGCGATCGGATCGCGTCCTTCGAGGGCCTGCGCGCGCGCGGCAGCCGCGCGCTCGCGCGCTTCGGCCAGCGGCACCGCATCCAGGCCACCGAGACCCATGTCGCGGCGCTTCCCATCCACCGAGAGGCGGACGATCCACGACCGCGCCCCGGTCGCGCCGACGTGCAGGTAGAGCCCGATGGCGCCGCCGACGGCGGTCAGGCCCGGCGCGCGGAGGGCCTGGACGTCGCTCGCGCTCAGTTTGCGGGCTTGGCGTGGCATGGCTCGGGTCTCCGTGAGAATTGAAAATACCATCATCATCCCATCAACCGTCGATCCGTGCCGGCTGGCGGGTAGGAACCCGCGCGTTCACGCGAGCGCCCTTGTCCGACGAGCACCGGTTGAGGGAGCGACAGCATGTTCGGAAGTGGACGCACCGGACCACCGCCGCCGGCATCGGCCACTCGGCGGCAGGCCCGCCCCCCTCCTCGCTCCTCCACCCTCTCTTCTCCTGTCTCGCGAAGGATTCCCATGAAAGCACTGACCTACCACTCGTCCAAAAACGTGCGCGTGGAGACCGTCCCCGATCCGGTCCTGGAGCAGGACGACGACATCCTCCTGCGCGTCACGGCCACGGCGATCTGCGGCTCGGATCTGCACATCTATCGCGGCAAGATCCCGGGGATGGAGTCCGGCGACATCCTCGGCCACGAGTTCATGGGCATCGTCGAGGAGACCGGCAAGGCCGTGACGACGCTCAGGCAGGGCGATCGCGTGGTGGTGCCCTTCACCATCTCGTGCGGGACCTGCTACTTCTGCAACCGCACCCTGTTCGCCGCCTGCGAGAACACCAACCCCGGCCGGGGCGCGATCATCAACAAGAAGGACGTGCGTCCGGGCGCCGGCCTGTTCGGCTACTCCCATCTCTATGGCGGCTATGCCGGCGGCCAGGCCGAGTACGTGCGCGTGCCCAAGGCCAACGCCGGGCCACTGATCATCCCGGCCGGGCTGGCCGACGAGCAGGTATTGTTCCTCTCGGACATCCTGCCCACCGGCTACCAGGCGGCGGTCAACGGCGAGATCGGGCCGGGTTCGACGGTGGCGATCTTCGGTGCCGGACCGGTCGGCCTGATGGCCGCCGCCTCGGCGCGGCTGCTCGGCGCCGAGCGCATCTTCATGATCGACGAGCATCCCTACCGGCTCGAATTCGCACGCGCCACCTATGGCGTCGAGCCGATCAATTTCAGGGACGTGGACGACCCGGCGGCGCTGATCGTCGAGCACACCGACCACCGGGGCGTCGACTGCTCGATCGACGCCGTCGGTTTCGAGGCCAAGGGCAGCGCCGTCGAGACCATCCTGACCGACCTGAAGATGGAAGGATCGAGCGGCAAGGCCTTGCGCCAGGCCATCGCGGCGACGCGCCGTGGCGGCGTGGTGAGCGTGCCGGGCGTCTATGCCGGCTGGATCCACGGCTTCCTGTTCGGCGATGCGTTCGAGAAGGGACTGGTGTTCCGGATGGGCCAGACCCACGCCCAGAAGCACATGCCGCGGCTGCTGGAGCACGTCCAGGCCGGCGAGCTCAAGCCCGAGGTCATCATCACCCACCACATGGCGCTCGAGGACGCGGCGCGCGGCTACGAGATCTTCGAGAAGGCCGAGGAGGACTGCCGCAAGGTCGTGCTGACGCCGAGCGGCCCGCCGCCGATCGACCGGGCCGTGCGGCTGGACGACCCCCTGCTGTTCTGAACCCGGCCGGACCGGGTCGCGCCACGTTCAGACGGGAAAGGCCGACAGGTCGGTCGGCTCGACCACCGGCGTGCCATTGCGCTCGGCACGCAAGCGGGCCGATTGCTCGCAGGCCGCCTTGCGGGCGCGCATCACGTTGCCCAGCGGCTGGTGCGCCGCCAGGCCGCGCCAGGGGCTGAAGAACATGCCGTCCTCGGTCGCCCGCTGGATGGCATCGCTCCAGCCGACCTGCGGCTCGGCCGTGATCCGCGCGAAGGCGACGACCTCCTCCCGCAGCCCATCGGGACGATCGTCGAGATCGACCTCCTGGCCGGTCAGCGACTTGAGCTTCATCGAGACGGGCACCACCGCGTACTTGGCGACATGGCGCCCGTGCCGCAGCGCCGCCCCGGAGTAGAACGAGGCGCCGAGCACATGCGTCATGGGATGGCCACCCATCGAGATCAGGGTCGAACTCTGGCCGCCGAAGGCCTCGACCACGCGCTCGGCCACGCGCAGCGTCGCCGACAGCGCCTTCTTCGCGCCCTCGGCGACATCGGTCGAGGCGGCCAGCGGCTTCAGGTTGGCCAGGAACTTCTTGGCCGTCGGCGCGCTGAAGGCCGGGCTGTCGGCGAAGACGAAGTTCTGCGTCACGTCGGCTTCCGAACCGGGTAGCCGCTCGCCCGGCACATCGAACACCTTGAGGGCGAGGCCGCGCGGCACCGAGACCTTGTCGTGGAGCACGTCGACCGGATTGGTCGAGAAGCGCATCAGCACGTCCGTAGTCGCTGGACGATCTGCTGGCGGCCATGGGCATCGCACGCTCCAGCTTCTATTCGACCTTCGGCTCCAAGCAGAAGGTCCTGTGGCGCGCGCTCGAGCTCTATACCTGCGAACTGCTGGCGCGCATGCGGGACGCGGCGGCGGCCGAATCGACGCCCCGGGCGACGTGGAGGTGCGCCGCATCGGCCAGCACTACCTCGACGAGGTGGACCGCCTGTTCACGACCCTGCTCGTCGCATGCGGCCTCTATGCCCGGCGCGCATCGGACACCAGCGGGGCCCTGATGGCGCTGGCCACCGGCGCGGTGACGCTGCGCAAGGCGGGCGCTCCGGAGGAACGCGTGCGCGCCATGCTGGATGTCGCGCGGCGATGGCTGGACTAGCGGCCGTGGCGATGCGACCGTCGTCCGCACCGCTCCTTCTTCCTCAGTAGGTGCCGGTGGCCGGCGGCGGCGTGGGTGCCGCGCGCATCTTGGAGAGTATCTGCTGGGAGCCCGCGGCGATCAGGCGCGCGTCCGAGCTCACGGTGGTGAACTGGAAGCCCTTGGCGATGCGCGCCATCGCGCCCTCGGGCGTGCCGTTGTGGATGCCCGCGACCAGCCCGTGGGCCTTCGCCCGCTCCAGGATGTGGTCGATCGCCTCCTGCGCCTTCGGGTCCACGTCGTCGAACACCGGCCGGCACCCCAGCGCCAGCGACAGGTCCGACGGGCCGATGTAGATCGCGTCGAGCCCCTCCACCGACAGGATCGCGTCGAGGTTGTCCAGCGCCTGCGCCGTCTCGATCATCGCGAAGGTCACGATGGTGTCGTTGGCATGCTGCGGGTAGTCCGCCCCGCTGTAGAGCAACGAGCGGATCGGCCCGAAACTGCGCGTGCCACGCGGCGCGTAGTGCGTCCACGCCACCAGCTTCTGCGCGTCCTCGCGCGTGTTGATCATCGGGCAGATCACCCCGTAGGCGCCCGCGTCCAGCGTCTTCATCAGGATGCCCGGCTCCAGCCACGGCACCCGCACCACCGGCACGGTGTCGGTCGTGGAGATGGCCTGGAGCATGGGCACCATCGCCTGGTAGTCGATCATGCCGTGCTGCAGGTCGATGGTCAGCGAGTCCCAGCCCTGGTGGGCCATGGTCTCGGCCGAGAAGCTGTGGGGGATGGCGAGCCAGCCGTTGATGGCCGCGCCACCGGATTTCCAGAGGCTGCGAAGGCGGTTTTCTCTCATGGGGATGGGTTCCTGTCGGTGAGGGGGAATGCCCGATCTTGACGCAGGCGGCGCGACGGCGCGCGCCGCCCGCGCCTCAGCGGTCGAGCGCCGGACGCTTGGCGTCGAATTTCCAGCCCGGCACGAGGAACTGCATGGCCATGGCGTCGTCGCGCGCGCCCAGGCCATGCTGCTTGTAGAGCTGGTGCGCCTTCTCGACCTCGGCCATGTCCAGCTCGATGCCCAGGCCCGGCTTCTTCGGCACCTGCACGTGACCGCCGACGATCTGCAGCGGGTCCTTGGTGAGACGCTGGCCGTCCTGCCAGATCCAGTGCGTGTCGATGGCGGTGACGCGCCCCGGGGCGGCGGCGCCGACGTGCGTGAACATCGCCAGCGAGACATCGAAGTGGTTGTTGGAGTGCGAGCCCCAGGTCAGGCCCCAGTCGCGGCAGGTCTGCGCCACGCGCACCGAGCCGGCCATGGTCCAGAAGTGCGGATCCGCCAGCGGGATGTCGACCGACTGCAGCGACAGCGCGTGCGTGAGCTGGCGCCAGTCGGTGGCGATCATGTTGGTCGCCGTCGGCAGTCCGGTGGCGCGGCGGAATTCGGCCATCACCTCGCGGCCGGAGAAACCGTCCTCGGCGCCGCAGGGGTCCTCGGCATAGGCGACCACGCCGCGCATGCGCTGGCCCAGGCGGATGGCATCCTTGAGCAGCCAGCCGCCGTTGGGGTCGAGCGTGACGCGCGCCTGCGGGAAGCGCTCGTGCAGCGCGACGATGGCATCGACCTCCTCGTCGCCGCGCAGCACGCCGCCCTTGAGCTTGAAGTCGTCGAAGCCGTACTTCTCGCGCGCCGCCTCGGCCAGCCTGACGATCGCCTCGGGCGTCATCGCCTTCTCGTGGCGCAGGCGGAACCAGTCGTTGTCGGCCTCCGCGTCGGTGACATAGGGCAGGTCGGTCTTCGACTTGTCGCCGATGTAGAACAGGTAGCCGAGCATCTCCACCGACTCGCGCTGCTGGCCCTCGCCCAGCAGCGCCGCCACCGGCACGCCCAGGTGCTGGCCCAGCAGGTCCAGCAGCGCCGACTCGATGGCCGTCACGGCGTGGATGGTGGTGCGCAGGTCGAAGGTCTGCAGGCCGCGTCCGCCGCTGTCGCGGTCGGCGAACTTGCGCTGCACCTCCTGCACCAGGCGCTGCTGCGAGCCCAGCGGCTGGCCGACCACCAGCGGCGCGGCGTCCTCCAGCGTCTGGCGGATCTTCTCGCCGCCGGGCACCTCGCCCACGCCGGTGCGTCCGGCGCTGTCGGTGAGGATCAGGATGTTGCGCGTGAAGAACGGACCGTGCGCGCCGCTCAGGTTGAGCAACATGCTGTCGCGCCCGGCGACGGGGATCACGCGCAGTTCGGTGATCAGGGGGGTATCGGTGATCGGCATGGAGACGGGTCTTCCTGGAGGGTTCAGCCGGCGGCGATGTCGTGGTTCGCCATCAGCTCCAGCGCCTTGACGAGCGCCGAGTGGTCGAGCTGGTCCCAGCCGTTGGCCGCGCAGGCGCCCATGAGCTGGGCCGCGCCGGCGGTCTGCGGCAGCGCCACGCCGATGGCCTTGGCGCCGGCCAGGGCCAGGTTCAGGTCCTTCTGGTGCAGCCCGATGCGGAAGCCCGGGTTGAAGGTGCGCTTGATCATGCGTTCGCCATGCACCTCCAGGATGCGGCTCGCGGCGAAGCCGCCCATCAATGCCTGGCGCACCTTGGCCGGATCGGCGCCGGCCTTGCTGGCGAACAGCAGCGCCTCGCCGACGGCGGCGATGTTCAACGCCACGATGATCTGGTTGGCCACCTTGGTGGTCTGGCCGTCGCCGACGCCGCCGACGTGGGTGATGTTCTTGCCCATCAGCTCGAACAGCGGCCTTGCCTTGGCGAAGGCGTCCTCGGTGCCGCCGACCATGATGGTCAGGCTGGCCGCCTTGGCGCCGACCTCGCCGCCGGAGACCGGGGCATCGAGATAGTCGCAGCCGAGGTCCGCGATCTTCTTCGCGAAGGCCTTGGTCTCGATCGGCGAGATGCTGCTCATGTCGATGACCGTCTTGCCGGCCGAGAGGCCCTCGGCCACGCCATCGGCGCCGAACAGCACGGCTTCGACATCGGGGGTGTCGGGCACCATCAGGATGACGATGTCGGCCTGCTGCGCGACGGCGCGGGCGGTGTCGAGCGCCTGAGCACTGCTGGCGGCGATGTCGGCGTTGACCTTGGCGCGCTTGACGTAGAAAAGCTCGTGGCCGGCGTTGACGAGGTGCAGCGCCATGGGCGCGCCCATGATGCCCAGGCCGATGAATCCGATCTTCATGGGGATGTTCCTTGGGAAATGAATTTTCTGGGTGGGGGGTTGGAAGGCGCGCGGACCGCCTCAGGCGAGCGTATACGCAGTCTTCACGGTCGTGAAGAACTCCTGCGCATAGCGGCCCTGCTCGCGCGGGCCATAGCTCGAGCCCTTGCGCCCGCCGAAGGGCACGTGGTAGTCGACCCCGGCCGTGGGCAGGTTGACCATCACCATGCCCGCCTGGCTGTGGCGCTTGAAGTGCGTCGCGTGCTTCAGGCTGGTGGTGGCGATGCCCGCGGACAGGCCGAACTCCGTGTCGTTGGCCGTCGCCAGCGCCTCCTCGTAGTCCTTGACCCGGATCACGCTGGCCACCGGGCCGAAGATCTCTTCCTTGTTGATTCGCATGTCCTTCGTGCTCTCGCTGAACAGCGCCGGGGCCATGTAGAAGCCCTCGGTGGCGAGCTTCAGGCGCTCGCCACCGGCCGCCAGCGTGGCGCCCTCGCCCTTGCCGATGGCCACGTACGCCAGGTCCTGCTCGAGCTGGCCCTGGCTGGAGACCGGGCCGACATCGGTGCCCGCGGCCAATGCGTCGCCGACCTTGATCTTCGCCATGCGCTCGGTCATCGCCGCGATGAACCTCGGGTAGATGCCCTCGGTCACGATCAGCCGGCTCGACGCCGTGCAGCGCTGGCCGGTGGCGTAGAAGGCGCTCTGCGCGCTCAGCTCCACCGCCTGCGCCAGATCGGCGTCGTCGAGCACCACCTGCGGGTTCTTGCCGCCCATCTCCAGCTGCACCTTCTTGCCCGAGGTGACGCACTGGATGCCGATCTGACGGCCCACCCCGACCGAGCCGGTGAAGCTGATGGCGTGGATGCCCGGGTGCTCGACCAGTGCGTTGCCGATGACGCTGCCGCGACCCATCACCAGGTTGAAGACGCCCGCAGGGATGCCCGAGCGGCTGATGATCTCGGCCAGCGCCCAGGCGCTGCCGGGCACCAGATCGGCGGGCTTGAGCACCACACAGTTGCCGAATGCCAATGCCGGGGCGATCTTCCAGGCCGGAATGGCGATGGGGAAGTTCCACGGCGTGATCAGCCCGACGACGCCCACGGGCTCGCGCGTGATCTCCACGCCGATGTTCGGGCGCACCGAGGGCAGCAGCTCGCCCGACAGGCGCAGGCACTCGCCGGCGAAGAACTTGAAGATCTGGCCGGCGCGCATCACCTCGCCGATGCCCTCGGGGCGGGTCTTGCCCTCCTCCCGCGCGAGCAGCGCGCCCAGCTCGTCCTTGCGCGCCAGGATCTCGGTGCCGATCCTGTCGAGGGCGTCGGAGCGCGCCTGGATGCTGCCGGTGGCCCAGGCCGGGAACGCGGCGGTGGCGGCGGCCACGGCGGCCTCCACGTGCGTGGCATCGCCCTGGGTGTACTCGGCGATGGTGTCGGCGAGGTTCGAGGGGTTGAGGTTCGGGCTGTAGCTCGCGCCCGCGGTCCACTCGCCGCCGATGAGGTTGTCGTGTCTTTGCATGGGGTCTTCCGTGGAGGAGGAGGTCGTGGTGCTCAGAGGCCTTGCGGGCCGAGCTTGTCGATCAGGGCGGCGAGCATCTCGACCTCGTCGGGCTTGAGGTCGGTCAAGGGCGGGCGCACCGGCCCGGCGCTGTGGCCCACGATGGTCGCGCCGGCCTTGACGATGCTCACCGCGTAGCCCTGCATGCGGTTCCTGATCTCCAGATAGGGCATGAAGAACTCCTTGAGCAGCCGGTGCTGGGTCTGGAGGTCGTCGGCCGCGACCGCGTGATAGAAGTCCATCGCCGTCTTCGGGATGAAGTTGAACACCGCCGAGGAGTACACCGGCGTGCCCATGGCCTTGTAGGCCGCCGCGTAGACCTCCGCCGTGGGCAGGCCGCCCAGGTAGGCAAAGCGATCGCCCATGCGCTGGTAGACCGCCACCATCGCCTCGATGTCGCCCACGCCGTCCTTGAAGCCCACCAGGTTCGCATTGCGCTCGGCCAGGCGCTCGAGCGTGTCAGGCCTGAAGCGCGTGGCGCCGCCGCGGTTGTAGACCACGACCCCGAAGTCGACGCTGCGGCACACCGCCTCCACGTGCGCGGCCAGGCCCTCCTGGCCGGCCTCGGTGAGGTAGTGCGGCATCAGCAGGATGCCGTGCGCACCGGCCTTCTCGGCGGCCTGCGCGCACTGGATGGCGAAGCGCGTGGGGCCGCCCGCGCCCGCGATGATCGGCACCACGCCGCGGCAGGTGTCCACCGCCGTGCGGATGATGCCGGGGTACTCGTCGCCGGTCAGCGAGAAGAACTCGCCCGTGCCCCCGGCGGCGAACAGCGCCGTCGCTCCATAGGGCGCGAGCCACTCCAGGCGCCGCTCGTAGCTCCGCTTGTCGAAGTCGCCATTGGCATCGAAGTCGGTCAACGGAAACGACAGCAGGCCGGAGCCCATGATGGTCTTGAGTTCTTGCGGATTCACGTGCGGATACTCCTGGTGGACGGGTTGGGAAAAAGGAGAAGACGATCAGCTCGGATAACCGAGTCACCAGCGCGTCTTCCAAGCAAGGACACCGAGGAACTGGCTCCGCCAGGCCTCAGGTGTCGCCCCCTGCAAGGGGGTTGGCAAAGCGACACGAAGTGCGCGAAGACTGGGGGTGTGTTTTAAGTGACCGGTGCCGGGTTGAACAGCACCAGCGCGTTATGCAGCTTCCAGTGCTCGGCCCAGGTCTTCCTGCGGCCGCTGGCGACGTCGAGCATCAGCTGGAACATCTCCCAGCCGACATCGGCGATGGTCTTCTCGCCGGTGGCGATGGTGCCGGCGTTGATGTCCATGAGGTCGTGCCAGCGGCGGGCCAGATCGGCGCGCGTGGCGACCTTGATGACCGGCACCTCGGCCAGCCCGTAGGGCGTGCCCCGGCCGGTGGTGAAGACGTGCAGGTTCATGCCGGCGGCCAGCTGCAGGGTGCCGCAGATGAAGTCGCTCGCCGGCGTGGCGGCATAGATCAGGCCCTTCTGCGTCAGCTTCTCGCCGGGCGAGATGACACCCGAGATCGGCGACGAGCCGCTCTTGACGATCGAGCCCATCGCCTTCTCAACGATGTTGGACAGGCCGCCCTTCTTGTTGCCCGGCGTGGTGTTGGCGCTGCGGTCGACGCGGCCCTTGTCGAGGTAGGCGTCGTACCAGGCCATCTCGCGGATCATGGCCTCGGCGACTTCCGGCGTGCTGGCGCGTGAGGTCAGCTGATCGATGCCGTCGCGCACCTCGGTGACTTCCGAGAACATCACGGTGGCGCCGGCCCGCACCAGCAGGTCGGTGCAGAAGCCGACCGCCGGATTGGCCGTGACGCCGGAGAAGGCGTCGCTGCCGCCGCACTGCACGCCGACCACCAGTTCGCTGGCCGGAACGGTCTCGCGCCGGCGGTCGTTCAGGCGCTCCAGATGCTCCTCGGCCTGCCGCATGATCGAATCGACCATCGACATGAAGCCCACATGGGCATCGTCCTGCAGGCACACCACGTCGAGCTTGGGCGAGGCGCTGTCGCCGATGTCGGCGACATTGCGCTCGTCGATCAGCGGGATGCTGCCGGGCGGCAGCAGGCGCTCGGGCTGCAGCTTCTCGCAACCCAGGCTCACCACCATCACCTCGCCGCCGAAGTTGGGGTTCAGGCTGATGTTGCGCAGCGTGCGGATCGGGATCACGGCGTCGGGCGCATCAATGGCCACGCCGCAGCCATAGGTGTGCTCCAGCGCGACGACGTCGTCGACGTTGGGGAATCTCGGCAGCAGCTCGGCCTTGATGCGCCGCACGGCGAAGTCGGTGACGCCGGCCACGCACTGCACGGTCTGCGTGATGGCCAGGATGTTGCGCGTGCCGACCGAGCCGTCGGGATTGCGGAAGCCCTCGAAGGTGTAGCCCTCCAGGGGGGGCTGCGGCTGCGGCCGCACGGTGGCGATCGGCAAGCCCGTCAGCTCGCGCGCGGCGGGCATGCGCAGCAGGCGCTCGTGCACCCAGCTGCCGGCCCGGAGGTCCTTGAGCGCATAGCCGATGACGACGTTGTAGCGGCGCACCTCGCCGCCTTCGGGGATGTCGACCAGGGCGACCTTGTGCGCCTGCGGCACCTTGTCGACCAGGGTCAGGCCCGATGCGAAGACGGTGCCCGCGGGCAGGCCCCCATCGTTGGCGACGATGGCGACGTTGTCGCGCTCGTCCATGCGGATGCACAGCGGCGCTGGGGTGGACAGCGTTTCGGACATGGTTCGTGGGCTCGCTTGTATTCGTGGGGCGGGTGGGACGGGCGGGGGCTCGTGGGGCGGGTCGGGTGTCAGGCGCGCTGGCCGATCTCCGCCGACTCGCGCGTCCAGCGTCCGGCCTGTTCGCTCAGGCTGAGGCCGAGGCCCGGTCGCGTCGGCACGAGCATGCGGCCGTCCCTGATCTCCAGGCGCTCGTTGAACAGCGGCTCGAGCCAGTCGAAGTGCTCGACCCAGGGCTCGGTCGCATAGACCGCGCCGAGGTGCACGTGCAGCTCCATCGCGAAATGCGGACCCAGGCTCAGGCCGGCATGCTCGGCCTGCGCGGCGATCTTCAGGAATGGCGTGATGCCGCCCACGCGCGGGGCGTCGGGCATCAGGTAGTCGCAGGAGCGATGGCGGATCAGTTCGCCGTGCTCGGCCGCGCTCGTGAGCATCTCGCCGGTGGCGATGGGGGTGTCGAAGGTCGCGGCCAGGGCGGCGTGGCCTTCGAAGTCGTAGGCGTCAAGCGGCTCCTCGATCCAGACCAGGTCGAATTCCTCGAACACGCGGCACATGCGCTGCGCCGTCGGGCGGTCCCACTGCTGGTTGGCATCGACCATCAACGGCACGCCGTCGCCCAGGTGCTTGCGCACGGTCTCGACGCGCCGGATGTCCAGCGCGCGATCGGGCTGGCCGACCTTGAGCTTGATGCCGCCGATGCCACGCTCGATCGAAGCGCCGGCATTCACCACCAGCTGGTCGATCGGCGTGTGCAGGAAGCCGCCCGAAGTGTTGTAGCAACGCACCGAGTCGCGTTGCGAGCCCAGCAACTTGGACAGCGACAGTCCGGCACGACGCGCCTTCAGATCGTAGAGCGCGACATCGAAGGCGCCGATCGCCTGCACCGCCATGCCACTGCGCCCGACCGAGGCACCGGCCCAGCAGAGCTGGGTCCAGAGCCTGGAGATGTCGCTCGGATCCTCGCCGATGAGCGCGGGCGCGACCTCCTTCGCGTGGGCGAACTGGCCCGGCCCGCCGGCCCGCTTGGAATAACTGAAGCCCAGGCCACGATGACCGTCCCGGGTCTCGATCTCGGCGAACAGCATCGCGATCTCGGTCATCGGCTTCTGGCGGCCGGTCAGCACCTTGGCGTCGCTGATCGGATGGGCCAGCGGCAGGTAGCACGACGAGATGCGGACCCAGACGATGCGGTCGCCGGTGGCGGAGGAAGGAACGGTCGCGGTCATCGGGGCGGTCCTCAGTCGATCGAGATCTTGCCGACCTCGATCACCTTCTTCCAGCGCGCGTACTCCTTCTGCTGGAACTCGGCGAACTGGGCCGGCGTGTTGGTCACCATCTCGAAACCGATCGAGGTGAACTGCTCCTTGACCTTGGGGTCGTTGAGCGCCTCGACGAAGGCATCGTGCGCCTTCTCGCGCACCGCCGCGGGCAGGCCCTTGGGCGCCACGATGGCTTGCCACGACGTCACTTCGACGCCCTTCACGCCCACCTCGGCCAGGGTCGGCACGTCGGGGAAGATGGCCGAGCGCTTGGGGCTGGTGATGGCCAGGGCGCGCATCTTGCCGCCCTTGATGTACTGCGCCACCGAATTGACGTTCTGGAACGAGGCATCGACCTGTCCGCCCATCAGGTCGGTGTGGGCCGGGGCTCCGCCCTTGTAGGGCACGTGGATGCCGGTGGTGCCGGTCTGCTGCCAGAAGAGTTCCGCCGTCAGGTGGTCGCTGGAGCCATTGCCGGCCGACGCGAAGGTCATCTTGCCGGGATTGGCCTTCTCGTAGGCAATGATGTCAGCCACGCTCTTGTGCGGCGAATTGGCCGGCACCACCAGGATGTTGGGCGACGCAACGGCGACCGTGATGGTGTCGAAGTCCTTCAGCGGGTCGTACTGCAGGCCCTTGATGAGGTGCGGCACGATCACCAGCGGACCGAGCGAGGTGACCAGGAAGGTATAGCCATCGGGCGCCGCGCGCTTGACGAAGGTGGCGCCGATGGTGCCGGTCGCGCCGGCCTTGTTGTCGACCAGGAAGGATTGCTTGAACTTGTCCGTCAGGCGTGGCGTCATGGCACGGGCCACCTGGTCGGTCGATCCGCCCGGGGGGAACGGCACCACGAAGGTCACGGCCTTGTCGGGCCAGCTCTGGGCGCTCGTGGTCATGGCGGCCAGGCCGATTGCGAGCGCGGTCAGGATCTTTTTCACGGGGGTATGTCTCCAGGAATGAGCGGATTGCAGACGGGACACGGACTTCCAAAGCCAAAATGCTAACGTTGTCATTTACGACCGACCCGAGTCGGTCAGTGCTTTGGAATGACGATCTCCGAACAGGGACCGAATCGTACGGACTATCGAAGCAGACGAATGATATCGTTGTCATTTTTGCCAGGTCAAGAGCCCAGACGTCAGGGTTTGCCCTTGGTTCGCGAGGAGATCGAGGCTCGTCGGCGAACCTCGGCGACTCGATACGGCTCGAGGCGTACCAGTCGCGCGACATTGCTAACGTTGTCATCTACGATAGGGGGCGCGTCGGCGACGCTTCCGCCCGCGCGCCTTTCCTGCCTCCAGCGCTCGCGACCATCGTCTTCCCGGATCCCACCGATGAATGTTCCATCCGCCTTCAAGTCCGTCACGCTGCACGACGTCGCCAAGGCGGCCGGCGTCTCGCTCATCACGGCATCGCGGGCACTGGGCAATCCCGGCGTGGTGTCGGACAAGACCATCGCGCGCGTGCAAGCGGCGGTCGAGGCGACCGGCTACATCCCCAACCTGCTCGCCGGCGGCCTGAAGTCCAAGCGCAGCCTGATGGTCGCCGGTGTCGTGCCGGCCCTGTCGGTCTGGCAGTTCCTGCCCACGGTGCAGTCGCTCACCAACGAACTGGCCGCTGCCGGCTATCAACTCATCCTGGGCCAGACGGCCTACGACCCCGAGCGCGAGGAGACGGTGCTCAACACCATGATCGGCCGTCAGCCCGACGGCATCGTCATGACCGGGCTGGTGCAATCGCAGAAGGTGCGTGACCGGTTGCGACGGTCGGGCATTCCGGTCGTCGAGATCTGGGACCTGAGCGACCGGCCGATCGACATGTGCGTCGGCTTCTCGCATCTGAAGGTGGGGAGCGCGGTCGGCGGCTTCTTCCTCGCGCGGGGCTGGCAGCACGTCGGCATCGCCACTGGCAACGACGAGCGCGCACTGACGCGGCGCGATGGCTTCATCACCACGATCGGCCGCGAGGCTCCGACGGCTTATGTCGAGGCACCCAGTAGCCTGGAGCGCGGCCGCAGCGCATTGGCCGAGCTGCTGGCGCAGGAGCCTCGGCTCCAGGCGGTCTGCTGCAGTTCCGACCAGCTCGCGCATGGCGTCTTCATCGAGGCAATGGCGCGCGGGCTGCGCGTGCCCGAGGATCTCGCGATCTGCGGCTTCGGCAATGCGGACTTCAGTGCCCACATGGTGCCGTCCATCACGACGGTGCACGTCGACGGCCCCGAGATCGGCCGGCTGGCCGCGCACCTGATCATCGCGCGCTGCCGGGGCGAAACCGTGGCCCAGCCCGTCATCGATGTCGGGTTCCGGATGATCGAGCGACAGACGACAGGAAGCTGATGGCAATCACCGGCGGCCGCTGCCGCCGCCGGAAGTCGCCCTTGGCCGCGTGGGCGGACGTGGGCGGACGTGGGATCTGGATCGACGCGATTGCCATCCGGTTTCCCGCGCTTGCTGGGGCTTCGCTTCTGCGGGGGCGTTGCCTTTCACTCCATCGTCTGTTCTGGATGCGCATCAGGCTTACCGCATCGCGTTTCGGGTCTCGGGTCTCGGGCCTCGCGTCTCGCGTCTCGGGTTTCGGCTCTCGGCTCTCGGCTCTCGGCTCTCGCGTCTCGCGTCTCGTGCAGCATCCCCTGGCTGCTGCGAGGCTTGGCATCTTGCGCACTCAGCATTCCACGCTCCACGCTCCTATTTCCTATTTCCTATTTCCTATTTCCTATTTCCTATTTCCTATTTCCTATTTCCTATTTCCTATTTCCTATTTCCTATTTCAGCATCCAGCATCCAGCATCCAGCATCCAGCATCCAGCATCCAGCATCCAGCATCCAGCATCCAGCATCCAGCATCCAGCATCCAGCATCTTTCATCTCGCGTCGGGTTCTTCCCTCATTCTTGTTGGACTTCGCATCGTTCTGCTTGTCTTGTCTTGTCGAGAGCGTGTTCTGCCTTTTGACTTGATCGGGCTGGGCCCACCGATATCTTGGCGCGATACCAAGAAAGCCGTAGCCAACCGATGTCAGCGATGAAGAGTGAAGCTTCGCCGCACCGTACCTGGTCCTCATGAGCGAGGACGCCCCGCAGCGCGAGCACAGACTGCGCGAGGTCTTCAATGCCTTGCGCTGGATCGTGCGGTCGGGCTCCCCCTTGAGATTGCTGCCCAATGACTTCCCACCCTGGAAA
The DNA here is from genome assembly GCF_056679935.1 of Variovorax sp. PEI5. Classification (NCBI taxonomy): domain Bacteria; kingdom Pseudomonadati; phylum Pseudomonadota; class Betaproteobacteria; order Burkholderiales; family Comamonadaceae; genus Variovorax; species Variovorax sp. PEI5. The sequence goes on along the minus strand of NZ_JBWXPH010000003.1, from coordinate 154,504 downwards.
GCGGTCTACCAACAAAGCCGCTGCTGGCTGGACGCGAGCCGCTTGGAGGCGATGGTCATGGACCTGCGCTTGATGATCCGCTTTGCCTGCGGCCGCCAAGCTCCGCCGCCGGGTGCGGATACAGCCGGAATACCCAAAGATTTCGTGACGCTGAATGCCGCTAGCGTCGTCAGATTGACCTGATCCTTATCTACGACCGATGAATTGGATGCCGTGTAAAGAGCCGGTGTTCCAGGAGTCGCCGTGATGGTGGCTGTGTCGTACGGCGTCGTGGGGGTGGTTGCAGTCGCAGGGATGGTGTAGGCGACCAAGAACTGGAAGACGCCGTTGTTTCCTGCTACCGACTGCGCCGATATGACGCATGGGGTCGGTGTCGCGGTGCAGAGTGCTGGGCCGGTCGGCTTTCCATTGAGGGACGAATCGGCAAATACTTCCACACGCGAGAAGCGGCTGTTGTCGTCGACGACCCTGATCGTAAAGGTATCAGTGCCATTGCCTGTGTTCGTCAACACGTGGGGTGCATAAATGATCGTACCCGCAGCACCAGAGCTTGTATTGACAATGTTCGTCGTGGGCTGATTGAAGCCATCCAGCGTGAACGAGCCGACTTGCTGAATTGTGGTTTGAACCAAATTCGAGGTGGCAAGCTGCAGGACGCCTGAAGGGTCGGTGTACGAAGCGGATGCCTGATTGCCGATGACCGTGTTGGCAGGCGGAGGAGCAGCGCTAGCGTTCGAACTTCCAAAAAGAAGACCGAACGTCAGCGCTATTGCGCTTGCCCACGCCAAACCCGGTTTCTCACCGGTGCGGGGATATGTTGCCTCTATTCTCACTTGATTCCTCCTACTAGGGACAAAAACTGATCACTCAGATGAATACTTTGAGGTTTTGCCTATGCATGCGCAGGCCTGCCGAATGGCAATTGCCATTCGACTCCTCATACCAATAGAAATGGGTCAGCCGTGCTGCTTATCAGCGCTGAGCACTCGGGACTGTTTTTTGGACAGATGGAACAACTGCTTCGACTTTGGCGCGGACACTTACTTCCGTGATGCCGCCTGCAGGAAGTTGCCCGAGTTGCCAACGTACTGCGCGATATTCGTTATAGGGAACGGAAATTTCCTTTTGACCGGCTGCCTGTCGCATTAACGGCTCGGCGCCGTATCGACCGTCTTTTGCAGCGAACGTCGGAAGACGACCACCTGGCCTCGTGGACTTCGGTAGATATTCCATGCCTTCCGGGATGGGTAGATTTGCGATCAGTCCAGCAACCGACTTGGAAGATCGGTTCTTGTAGGTGGCTCGATACTCGATCACGTCGCCAGGTTTGACGGTTTCCGCGTCGACGAGGTGCTCTGCACCTTTTTCATCCAATATGACTTTGCTTTGTTTCAGATCGATCACGACCGCCGACTCAGCCTTGGTCGCGGAGGGCTCGATGACAGAAGGTGCCAACTGCGCATCGGCCGGGAGTGCTGCAGTTGAAAGAAATAAGCTGAAGACGGTACCGGCCAGCACGCGGGTGACTATCAGGGAGCGCCTGCTATTGACGACTGGAATATGCGCCTGCAGTACGGAATCGAGCATGAAAGGCCTTCTTTAAATATGACGTGATCGACCCGGCCGACGACAGGTCGTCATGGCTCGGTCTGGACGCGTCGATCAAATCACGAAGGATCAGGATTACGTTTACAACGTCAGAATTGTTTACGCCGGCGATATGTGTGATCGCCACGCTGTGATGTTTCTCACGAAGTGCACCGGAGCTTTTAATTCAAAGGCACCTTTTTCTCGAGCGCAACAAGCATCTATAACTAATTAATTAGTTGATGATTGAGCTCCTTCATAAGAAGCAGCCATGGCTGGTCGTCCCGGGCGGATACGAGATGGCAGTCGTGACACGCGCGATCAGGATTGATGACCATGATTCGTTGCTTGGCGTTTTGCCCGTGGGACCGGCCGGGCTTGGGCATGAGGGGTCCTGCTCACTTTTGAAGTGCCAAGGACGTGCCAAGCGCTTGCTCGACCACGGGTCGAATCGGGATCCAGGTGGTTATCGACGCGCTACCAGGGCACAGGCCTCGCGATCGATGTGCAAGGGTGGTCCCTGCACGTTGCCGATCGATCGTGCGCAGCGTCTGGACCTGCCAACCCGTGACATCCGTCGCCTCATCAGCCGGCTGCACGACTCATGAGAGGTGATGTCGAAGATGAACCGGTGTCACTGGCCAGATGTTCGAAGCCGCGCTCTTGCGCCCACCGCGATGGACGAACGCCTGGCCACGTGGATCGGGTCCGAGGTGCAGCGACCGAGGCCATTCGGTCCGCGCGCAGCCTGGAAAATCCCTGAATTCGACCTGGTTACGTTGCTTCCACGATGGCGTGATCCGGCGAGCCGGAAATGCTCACTTCGCCGGATCAGCAGCGGACAGGCGCCGCTCGCAGCGCCAGTCCACCCCATGCAGAAAACGCCGTCGGCGTGTGATGTCCTGACCGCTCCCGTGAACGCCGCGGGAACGCTGGGTCCACGAGCTGCGAGTCGAACCGGGACGATGAGGTGATGATGGTGCGGAACGCCGGGCGGCCTGGTGCGAGACCGCCAGGTGCCGTCACGAATCCGAGGTCAGATGCGTCGCGCCTCGTAACGCTGACGCGACCAATACGGACCATCGAGCCGATCGAGCCGGACGTCGCCTCCCGAGGACGGCGCGTGGACGAAGCGGCCCTCCCCCACGTAGATGCCAGCGTGCGTGGGTCGTGTGCCACCGAACAGCACCAGATCACCGCTTCGCAGTTCGCCTTCGTTCACCGCCCGCCCGAAACCAGACAATTGCGCGACGGTACGTGGAGGGGTCACGCCCACGCGCGTGCGATAGACGTAGCCGATCAATCCGCTGCAATCGAAGCCCCCTTCCGTCGTATTACCGCCATACCGATAGGGCGTGCCCACCAGCCCCAGCGCATGGATGGCGATGTCCTGTGCCTGTTCGGTCGTGATGGCCGACTGGACGCGCATCGGCGTGGCGGACGGGCGAGGCGCACTGGCACATCCGGCGAGCGTGAGCACGGCACCCACCGTCAGACTGGCCAGCATCTGGGGCAACGGCGATGGCGCCGGACGACGTCGAGTCAGGCAGCGTCGCGCAATCACGGAAATGTCATGGGTGATGTCGATCATTGGCAGCGCATTCCCCTACACCCAGCCTCACGCAAGCCCACCCGATGTGGCTCTCATGGCCGGCATGGCAGGTCTGTGTGCCGTCTAACTTGGTCGTATTCAAGTTTGTAGGTTCTCCATGCTTCTGTCGACCCCCCTTTCACCATCCGCCGTCTCGCGGCGAGCGGTCTCCGATTACATCTCCGATGCTTCGTTTCCCTGCGTCGGTGCCAAATCCGCATTGAACAAGGATCGAGTCCGCTTCGTCCCCGCCGGTATTCTGGGCAGCGAAAACGCCGCACGTGCGCTGGTGCATGGATTGCACGCCTTCTCGGAGGAATTCGCATCGCCTGGCACCGCACCTGTCAGCTTCATCGCCATGTTCGATCCCGTCGCGCTCGACGAGCTGACATTCGAGCGTTTGCTCTGGCGCCAACTCGCTGACATGCATGCTTACGATGTCTCACTGGGTTCCTCATGGGACGACTCGGTGTCCAGTGATCCGACACGCAACGAATTTTCATTCAGTATCGGTGGCCGTGCGTTCTTCGTCGTGGGCCTGCATCCGGGCGCCTCAAGGCTCGCGCGTCGCGCACCGGTGCCGTGCCTGGTCTTCAATTTTCATGGCCAGTTCGAGGCTCTCAAGACAACCGGCAAGTACCAGAGCATGCAGGAGAGCATCCGCAAGCGCGATGTCGCACTGCAGGGTTCGGTCAATCCGGTGCTCTCGCGATTCGGCGATGCCTCCGAGGCACGGCAGTATTCGGGCCGCGAGGTCGAAGCGGACTGGGGCTGCCCGTTCCATCGTCAGGAGGCCCATCATGGCTGAGCATACTCATCGACATGGTCATGCCCACGGCGACATCTGCCGGATCCCGTCACAGTCAGGCCGCGGATTCAGACTGAAGAAGGGCGAGGTCCTGCGCGTCATCGATCCCGAGGGCGAGCAAGTAGCGGACCTCTATGCGTTTCAGGATGGAAACCACGCCTGCAGCCTGTCCTCGGGCCGGAGCATCGACTATGCCTCGAAGATCTATCTGACGACCGGTGACGTGCTGTATGCCAACGATAGCCAGCGCATGTTCACGATCGTTGCCGATACGGTGGGCCGTCACGATTTCCTGCTGACGCCCTGCAGCCAGGAGATGTTCGAGATCCTGTATCGGCACGTCGGTCATCACCCGAGCTGCTTCGAGAACCTGTACACGGCATTCAGGGAGTTCGGTATCCGCCCCGAGCAGATCCACACCACCTTCAACATCTTCATGAACGTGACAGTGAGTCCCGAAGGCATGGTGGCGGTCAAGCCGCCGACTTCCAGGCCGGGGGACGTCATCGAACTGCGCGCTGAAATGGACCTCGTGTGCGCCCTCACGTCCTGCTCGGCAGAACAGTCCAACAACGGCACGTTCAAGCCGATCGATTACGAGATCGTTCCGGCGGCGGTACGGGTCGCGACAGCCTGAACCGGCCCGGGAGCCGGCTAGACCTCGCGGCGTCTGGGGACTATGACATGGGATGCCCGAAGGGCCCGCATCATGAGAAGACCACGGGTCGACGAAGACGTGGCGGGCCAGGGGCTCGCTGTCCGGCCCGACGACTCCTCGCACCATATTCAAGGGACATCCCATGCGTCACTCCGTTTCTCTTCGCACCACTGCCGCTGCCGTCATCGCACTGACCATCGGTTCCCTGACCATTCCCGACGTCGCGCATGCGAAGCGCTTCGGCAGTCGTGCGAGCACCGCGCGGCCCGCCACCACGCCGGCCGCGCGTACGCCGACGCCTGCTCCTGCGGCGCCTGCAGCGGCCAATGCCGCCGCGCCGGCCGCTGCCGCTGCTCCCGCAGCGGCTGGTCCTGGCCTGATGGGCACGATGGGCGCCGTGGCAGCCGGTGGTCTGATCGGCACCATGGCGGGCAACGCCATCGCCGGGCCTTCCGGCGCCGACAAGGAAAAGGAAGCCAAGGCCAAGGAAGCGGAGACCGCCGAAAAGGAAGCCAAGGAGCTTCAGCGCAAGGCTGATGAAGCCAAGGCCAAGGCCGAAGCGGCGCGCGCGGCCACCGTCAAATAAGGCATCCCTGCACGAACCAGCCGGAATCGACTCGGACAGCCTTCGCGAACCATGATGATCCGATGACGGTCGAGCCGACGACCCTCCCGGTCTTCAGCGAATGGCGATTCAGGCGGGTGTGCCGATGGGTCGCCGGGCTCCGTGGGCGGCGGCTCGGGACGACGACGCATAGCGGTCCATGCCCAGGCCATTCGGACTGATCTCGGGACGCTGGCCGGTGACCAGGTCGGCCACCAGGCGGCCTGAACCACAGGCCATCGTCCAGCCGAGGGTTCCATGCCCGGTGTTGAGGAACAGGTTGTCGTAGCGCGTCGCACCGATGATAGGCGTGCCATCCGGTGTCATCGGACGCAGACCCGTCCAGAACGTCGCCCGGCCGACATCACCGCCTGGGAACAGGTCGTTGACGACCATCTCCAGGGTCGCACGCCGGCGCGGATCGAGCCGCAGGTCGAAGCCACCGAGTTCTGCCATGCCGCCGACACGGATGCGGTCGTCGAAGCGGGTGACTGCGATCTTGTAGGTCTCGTCGAGCACGGTCGACCGCGGCGCCAATGCCGGATCCACCAGCGGTACCGTCAACGAATAGCCCTTGACCGGATACACGGGCAGATCGAGCTCGAGCGGTCGAAGAAAGTCACGCGAATAGCTCCCGAGCGCCAACACATAGCGATCGGCCTCGAACACTTCACCACGCACCCGCACACCGGCGATGCGGTCGCCTTCACGCACCAGGCCGTCCATGTCGTGGCCGAAGCGGAATTCGACGCCCAGGTCCCGCGCGCGTGCGCAGAGGGCCTGCGTGAAAAGATGGCAATCGCCGGTCTCGTCGCGTGGCAGCCGGAGTCCTCCGGCGAGCCGGTCGCGTGCCTGGGCCAAGGCCGGCTCGACGCTGGCGAGCTGGTCGGCCGCGAGCAATTCGTAGGGCACGCCACATTCCTCGAGCACCGCGATGTCACGCTGCACTGCATCGAGCTGGGCCTGGGTCCGGAACAGTTGCAGCGTGCCACCGGTGCGTTGCTCGTAGGCGATGCCGGTCTCGGTGCGCAGTTGCTGGAGGCAGCCTCGGCTGTACTCGGCCACACGCATCATGCGTTCCTTGTTGACAGCATAGCGCTCGGGCGAGCAGTTGCGCAGCATCTGCGCCATCCATTGCAGCTGGAACAGACTGCCATCGAGTCGCACCGCCAGCGGTGCGTGCTTCTGGAACATCCATTTCAGCGCCTTCAAGGGAATGCCCGGTGCCGCCCACGGCGTCGAATAGCCTGGCGACACCTGCCCGGCGTTGGCGAAGCTGGTCTCCCGGGCAGGTCCGGCCTGGCGATCGAGCACGGTGACCCGGGCGCCGGATCGAGCGAGATAGTAGGCCGTGCTGACGCCGATGACGCCGCCGCCGAGGACAATGACTTTCATGGCTGAAACTGGATGTGTTGATCGATTCGCTTAATCTATGCCTTCGATCGCAGCAAATTTCATTGTTTTCCGACGCCATTGCAGTGAATACTCCGGCGCATGACCCGCCTCGCCTGCCAGCCGCAGTGAAATGTCCGACCTCGACCGCACCGACCGCAAGATCCTCGACGTCCTGCAACGCGAGGGCCGGATCTCGATGACCGACCTGGCGCAACGCATCGGACTCTCCACTTCCCCTTGCGCGGAGCGCGTGCGGCGCATGGAGCGCGATGGCGTCATCACCGGCTACCACGCCCGCGTGTCGCCTCGGGCCCTGGGCAAGACGCTGCTCGTGTTCGTGGAGATCACCCTGACGTCCAAGTCGGGTGACGTCTTCGATCGGGTGCGCGACGAATTGCTCCACGTGCCCGACGTGCAGGAATGCCACCTGGTCTCCGGCGGTTTCGACTACCTGGTCAAGGCACGGCTGGGAGGCATGGACGAATACCGGCGCCTGCTGGGCGACATCCTGCAGAAACTCCCCGTCGCCGCGCAGTCGCACAGCTATGTGGTCATGGAGGAGCTGAAGGAGTCGCTGGCCCTGAGGACCGATCGCTGACGCCTGCGCTCCGGCTCCCACCGCTCCTCCCATGAAATCGACGAATCCGACCATCGACCCGCCCAGGTTCCTGGACGGACTGCGCGTGCACCATCGCGACGACGAGGAACAGCTGTGCAGCCGGCGGGTGCGGAGCGACGTCTGGTGCGGCCGGCTCGACGTCGCGCCACTGGAGCGACGGCCCGCGCTGTCACGGTCGATCGCCAGATCCGACCTGGAGACGGGCGCCGTCCAGGTGCTGTGGACCTCCAGTCTCGCCGGCGCCTGGGCTCGCCACGAACACGACATCGCGCGGGCCTCGGGATGGCTGCGCGACGCCGGGCTGGCGCATGACCTCGGGACGACGGACGCCGAGTTGATGGCTTGCTGCGGAGCGCATTTCCATCACGATGCCAACCGCTATGGCGGCAAGGCGTTCTGCAACCTGTTCCTGAGCGAGGACCAGGGGCAGGACGTCTACTTCCCGGCTACGGGCCAACGCATCGCGCTCCAGCCAGGAACGATCATGGTCTTCGACACCGGCAATCCCCATGGCGTGGTCGCGCGCGGCACCTCACGTTTCGAGCCACGGGACTTCCCGGTCGAGGAACGATGCGTGCAGATCTTCGCCAGCTGGGAGTTGCCGATCCGCGTCTTCCAGTCCGACTTCGACAAGGTCGATCCGGCCGATGTCCATGGCGTGCCGGGCGCCTGGCTCGATGACGCTCCCATGCGCGTCTGCCCGACCACCGGTCGCTTCCTGCGACCGGACGAACCTCAGGACAGCACGTAATCGAGGCGGGCCTCGTAGGCCAATTGTTCGCGTACCACCGCGCGAGCCTCGTCGTCGGCGAAATTCATCAGCATGCCGGCGACCTGGCTCTCGTCGAGCTCGAACAGCCATTCGACGACGTCCCGCTGCTCGAGCGAGAAGCCCGACTGGTGGCCGAGCTGGAAGAAGCGAGCGGCGGTTTCCTTGGGTGCCAGCCTGCGCATGTCGAGCAGTTCCAGCACGAGGCTGACCTGCGAGGCGTCGAGGGGCAAGGGCTGGGCGGACGACTGCGCGAGAGAGGTCATGGCGAGGATTTCCTGAGGAAAGGTGGAGGTTGCGAGCCGCTGCGGAATGCGCGGATTCGCGTTGCCTGAAGCGTCGCCGAATCGAGTGGCGACCCACCAGGCCCCAACCTTTCAAAACCTTCCAAGCCGTGAAGAAAGTCGGAATTCGCGCGCCGTCCGGAAACCGCGTGGCGCGCGAGCCACAACCCCCCCACCGGCCCCGCTCAGGCCTCGAGCGAGGGCAGCTTGTCGATCAGCTTGTCCACCGTGATCGGATAGTCGCGCACCCGGATGCCGGTGGCGTTATAGACCGCGTTGCCCACCGCCGCACCGACACCGCAGATGCCCAACTCGCCCACGCCCTTGGCCTTCATGGGCGAGGAGATCGGATCCGTCTCGTCCATGAAGATGACGTCCTGATGCGGCATGTCGGCATGCACCGGCACTTCGTAGCCCGCGAGGTCGTGGTTGACGAAGAAGCCGAGTCGCTCGTCGATCGCCAGCTCCTCCATCAGGGCCGCACCGGCACCCATGGTCATGGCGCCGATCACCTGGCTGCGCGCCGTCTTCGGATTCAGGATCCGACCGGAAGCACAGACCGCGAGCATCCGCCGCACCCGCACCTCGCCGGTATAGGCATTCACGCCGACCTCGACGAAATGCGCGCCGAAGGTCGACTGCTGGTACTGCTTGTCCAGCTTGCCGAACTCCAGCGTGTCCTCGGCCACCAGCTCCTGGGTCGCCACCTCGGTCAGCGCCATGCTCTTGCCGCCGGCACTCACCCGGCCATCGGCGAAGGTGACGGCGGCGGCATCCATGCCCGCACGCTGGGCCACCATGTCGCGCAACTTGGCGCAGGCCGCATAGACCCCCGATGTCGAACTGTTGGCGCCCCACTGGCCACCCGAGCCAGCCGACACCGGGAACGTCGAATCCCCCAGCTTGACCACCACGCGCTCGATCGGCACGCCCAGCATCTCGGCGGCGGTCTGCGCGATGATGGTGTAGCTGCCGGTGCCGATGTCGGTCATGTCGGTCTCGACCGTGACGACGCCCCGGCCATCCAGACGCACGCGGGCGGCCGACTTCTTGACCGCGTTCTCGCGATACGCGGCGGCGACGCCGATGCCGACCAGCCACTCGCCATCGCGCACGCGTCCGGGCGTCGGATTGCGCTTGCTCCAGCCGAAGCGCTCGGCGCCCACGCGCAGGCACTGCACCAGCTGGCGCTGCGAGAACCTGCGCGTCGGATCGGCCGGATCGACCTGCGTGTCGTTCATGACGCGGAACTCGATCGGATCGAGCTTCAGGCGCTCGGCCGCCTCGTCCATGAAGGCTTCGAGCGCCATCAGGCCGGGCGCCTCGCCGGGCGCGCGCATGGCGTTGCCCTCGGGCAGGTCGAGCATCGTCAGGCGCGTGCCGGTCAGGCGATTGGCACCCGCGTAGAGCATCGCCGTCTGCGCCGAACCATCCTCCGGATCGCCGCCGGACAGGTTGCCCGACCAGGTCTCGTGCGCGACCGCGGTGATCTTGCCCTGCGCGGTCGTGCCCAGCCGGATGCGCTGGACGGTGGCGGGCCGGTGCGTCGTGTTGTTGGCGATCAGGGGCCGTTGCAAGGTCACCTTCACCGGTCGTCCGGCGGCACGCGCAGCCAGCGCCGCCATCAGGGTGTCGGTGCGCAGGAACAGCTTGCCGCCGAAACCACCGCCGACGAAGGGCGAGATCACGCGCACCTTGGACTTCGGGATCATCAGGGTCTTGGCGAGGTCACCGGTGAACCAGTCCACCATCTGGCTGCTGGTCCAGACCGTGAGCTGATCGCCATTCCACACCGCCGTGGTGGCGTGCGGCTCCATCATGGCGTGCGAGTGGTCGGGCGTGGTGTAGGTCAGGTCCAGACGCATCTCCGCCTGCTCGAACGCGCTGGCGAAGTCGCCGACCTTCTTGTTCTTGTCGGTCGTGCGGCGCTGCGTGTCCTTGGCCTTGGCCAGGTCGTAGACGCCCGGTGCCTTGTCGTAGGTGACCTTCAGCAACTGGGCGGCAGCGCGCGCCTGCTCGAAGGTCTCGGCGACGACGACCGCGATGGCCTGGTGGTAGTGCTCGATGGTCGGGCCGCCGAGCAGCCGAGCCGTGTTCATCGAGCCCTTGCCCAGCTTACCGGCATTGGCCGCGGTGACGATCGAGATCACGCCGGGCGCGGCCTTGGCGGCGGCCTGGTCGATCGACACGATGCGGCCCTTGGCGATGCCGGCGCCGACGACATAGCCATAGGCCTGGCGTGGCGCGACGTCATGGTGCTCGTAGGCGTAGCGCGCCGTGCCCGTGGTCTTCAGGCGGCCGTCGACGCGATCGAGCGGCTTGCCGACGACCTTCATCTGGTCGATCGGGTTGGTGGTGGCGGGGGTATCGAATTTCATGGGTTACTTTCTCGCTTGGGCCAGGGTGGCAGCGAGCGTGCGCTCGACCAGCGGCAGCTTGTAGGCGTTGTGTTCGGTCGGCTTGGCGTCGGCGAACAGCGCATCGGCGACCGCCTTCGAGCCGCGCGGCAGCAAGGCGTCGGCGCTGGCCATGCGCCAGGGCTTGTGCGCCACGCCACCGATGGCGACGCGACCGCGACCATCGGGCTGCACGATCGCCGCGACCGAGACCAGCGCGAAGGCATAGGAAGCGCGATCGCGCACCTTGCGATAGATGTGCGTGCCACCCACCGGCGCCGGCAGGGTGACGGCCGTGATGAGTTCGCCGCGCATGAGCTCGGTCTCGATGTGCGGGGTGTTGCCCGGCAGCCGGTGGAAATCGGCGATCGGGATGACGCGGGCCGAGCCATCCGGGCGCAGGGTCTCGACCTGGGCATCCAGCACCCGCATGGCCACGGCCATGTCGCTCGGGTGCGTGGCGATGCAGGCCTCGCTGGTGCCCACCACCGCCAGCTGCTTGCTGAAGCCGCCGATGGCCGCGCAGCCACTGCCCGGCTGGCGCTTGTTGCAGGCCTGGTTGGTGTCGTAGAAGTAGGGGCAGCGCGTGCGTTGCAGCAGGTTGCCGGCGGTGCTGGCCTTGTTGCGCAGCTGACCGGAGGCGCCCGCGAGCAGGGCCCGCGAGAGCACGCCGTAGTCGCGCCGCACGCGTTCGTCGGCCGCCAGCTGGGTGTTGCTGACCATCGCGCCGATGCGCAGGCCGCCTTCGGCCGTGGCCTCGATCGTCTTCAGGCCCATGCGGTTCAGGTCGACCAGATGCGCCGGCGTCTCGATCTCCAGCTTCATCAGGTCCAGCAGGTTGGTGCCGCCGGCGATGAAACGGGTCTCGGGCGACGTCCGGGCCTTGGCCAGGGCGTCCGTGGGCGAACTGGCGCGTTCGTAGGTGAAGCTCTTCATGCCTTGATCCCTCCCACTTCCGAGACCGCGTCGACGATGTTGCTGTAGGCGCCGCAGCGGCAGATGTTGCCGCTCATGCGCTCGCGCAGCTCGGCGACCGACATCAGCGGCTTGGCCGTGAGGTCGCCGGTGACGTGGCTGGGGATGCCTTGCTGCATCTCCTGCAGCGTGCCGACGGCCGAGCAGATCTGCCCGGGCGTGCAGTAGCCGCACTGGTAGCCGTCGTGCTTGACGAACGCCGCCTGCAGCGGGTGCAGCTGCTGGGGCGTGCCCAGGCCTTCGATGGTGGTGACCGAGCCGCCATCGTGCATGACCGCCAGGGTCAGGCAGGAGTTGATGCGCTGGCCATCGGCCATCACGGTGCAGGCGCCGCACTGGCCGTGGTCGCAACCCTTCTTGGTGCCGGTCAGGTGCAGGTGCTCGCGAAGGGCGTCGAGCAGCGTGGTGCGCGTGTCGAGCTCCATCTGCTGGACCTTGCCATTGACCGTGATGGACACCCGGGACAGGGTGGTGTCGGCGGGGCCGGTCTTCATGGGCGCCACGTTGGCGGCATTCTGGGCCGCGGCCGGGGTCGCGCAGATCGCGGTCGAGGCCGTGGCGCCGGCGGCGGCCAGTACGCCGCGCCGGGTCATCGGCAGTTGTCGATTGAGGTCCATGGAATTCTTCCTTGTTCGTGGGTCGGTGGTCGCGATCCGCGCATGCCCGGCGCCGGGGGCCTGGGCACGGGTCGGCGATCCGTCGCTCCAGTATGGGAAGGGGGGTCCGGCACGCCTCGTGGGATCCGGCGTGTTTGCTCGTAGGAATTGATGCGCTGAATTCCCCCCGGCGCGAGATGTCTCTACGGGCAAGCGCGATGTTCAAACGCGTGGCCCGCTCCTATCGTCGGAACACGTGAACAGGAGACCTCCACCCATGTCCCGATCCTTCCCCGACCGCCGGCCCCCGACCCGGCTACTGGCCCTCGCCGCGTCCGGCCTGCTGCTGTCCGCCTGCGGCGGCGGCTCCGACGGCGACGCGCCGCCGTTCCCGGCCCCACCCCGGCTCGCCGCCGCCACGCCGGCCACGCTGCGCTCGTGCACCGACCTCGCGACCCGCGCTGCGTTCGCCAATACCACCTTCAGCGCCGCTACGCTGGTGCCGGCCGGCACCCTGACCGTCGCCGGACAAGGCGTCGGAGAGCACTGCCAGGTCACCGGCCGCATGTTCAGCCGCATCAGTCCGGTCGACGGCCAGACCTATGCCATCGGTTTCGAGATGCGCCTGCCGCGCGACTGGAACGGGCGCTTCTTCCACCAGGTCAACGGTGGCACCGACGGCGTCGTCGGCACCGCCACGGGCGGCCTCGGCGGCGGCGGGCCGCTGTCCAACGGCCTGGCCCAGGGCTTCGCGGTCATCACCTCGGACGCCGGCCACGGCGCGGCGCAGAACCCCCTCTTCGGCCTCGATCCGCAGGCGCGGCTCGACTACGGCTACCAGGCCGTCGGCAAGCTCACGCCGATGGCCAAGGCGCTGATCGCCACCGCCTACGGCAAGGCACCGGACCGCTCCTACCTGGTCGGCTGCTCCAACGGCGGACGTCACGCGATGGTGGGCGCGGCGCGCTACGCTGACCAGTACGACGGCATCCTGGCGGGCAATCCGGGCTTCAACCTGCCCAAGGCCGCCGTCGCGCAGCTCTACGGCGCCCAGCAGTTCAATGCCGTCGCGACCAGCGCGACCGACCTGTCGACCTCCTTCACCGTGGCCGAGCGCGCGCTGGTCGCCGCCCGGGTGCTCGACCGCTGCGACGCCCTCGACGGCGCCACCGACGGCCTGGTGCAGGACGTGCAGGCCTGCAAGGCCGCCTTTTCGCTCGAGCGCGACGTGCCGACCTGCACCGGCGCTCGATCGGGCGCCTGCCTGAGCGGCGCGCAGAAGACGGCGTTGAACCACATCTTCACCGGCGCCCGCAACAGCCGGGGCGAGGCGATCTACGCGTCGTTCCCGTGGGACGCGGGCATCACCAGCACCAACTGGGCAGGCTGGAAGTTCAGCTCCTCGATCGGCGCGGCGCGCGACCCGGTGGCCGTGGGCTTCATCTTCCAGGTGCCGCCGGCGCCGGTCTCGATCCTGGCCGACACCCGGGCCTTCGCGTTGAACTTCAGCATGGACACCGACGCCCCGAAGATCGCCGCCACCAGCGCGCTCTACACCGAATCGTCGCTGTCGTTCATGACGCCGCCCGAGGCGGGCAACCTGTCGGCGCTGCGCGACCGGGGCGCGAAGATGATGGTCTATCACGGCATGAGCGACGGCGTCTTCTCGCCCGACGACACCGCCGCCTGGTACGACCGGCTGCGCGGTGCCTACGGAGGCGTCGCCAGCGACTTCGCCCGGCTCTACCTGGTGCCCGGCATGAACCACTGCGGCGCCGGCCCCGCCACCGACCAGTTCGACATGGTGAGCGCACTGGTCGCCTGGGTCGAGCAGGGCCGGGCGCCCGACCGGGTGATCGCCTCGGCGCGCGGGCCGGGCAATGCCGGCGGCGTCAACACCGAACTGCCCGCGAACTGGTCGGCCACCCGCACGCGGCCACTGTGCCCCTATCCGCAGGTGGCCCGCTACCAGGGCACCGGCGACACCGAGAGCGCGGCGAGTTTCAGCTGCCAGTGAGCGCGGGGTCGGCCGGGTCGGCCGGGTCGGCCGGCGCCACCATGCGTTCCAGCAATGCGAGGTCGACCGGCGCCAGGCCGGCATGCCGCGCACGCTCCAGTGCATAGCGCGACAGCGCCGCCGCGGTCGGCGGCAGGGCGCCGGGCAGGCGCTGCACGGAGGCCAGCGCGCGCTGCAGCGCGATGCCGACATCGACCGCCGTGGCGCCGTAGCGGGCGATCGGCATGAAGGCGTCGTCGACCATCTCGGCCTCGGCCAGTGCCGGGGCGCTGATGCGGTCGAAGCTCACCTCCGGCCGGCCGTCGGCATCGCGCGCGGCCTTGCGGGTGGACCAGTGGCCGAGCGCCTTGACCATCGCGGTCATCACGTCCGTCACCGTGCCCGGATCGTTGACCGCCCCCGACAGCGCGCGCGCCGCGATCTCGCCGAGCACCACCAGGCCGAAGCGCGGATCGTGGTCGAAGCTGCGTCCGGCGCCGACCAGCACGGCATCGCGGATCTCGGCCCGGGCGGTGTCGTCGAGCTCGCGGTCGCTGCTCACCAGGGCCGTCGACGGATCGACGAAGGCGCCGGGCAGGGCATGCAGATGGAATTGCGCGTCGAGCCGCTCGGCGCACTTCTGCAGCAGGTCCATCGACACGTGCTGCACGAAGCCGGTCGTGGTCGCGTCGACGCCATGGCCGCCGCGCACGCCCTCCTGCTGCGGCTGCCCGCCCAGGAAGGGCTTCTCCAGGCGCTGGTCCATGGCCGCGCGCGTGGCCGCCTCGACGCGCCGGATCGTCTCGCCCAGCCGGCCGAGCACCGACAGGTAGTCGATCCAGCGCAGCAGCACGACCACGACCACGCCCAGCATGACGATGGTGAAGCCGAACAGCACCAGCCGGCCGCCATCGCCATAGACATGGGCATGCAGGCCGATCAGCGCGATCACGCTGTAGAGGAAGGCGCCGATGAACACCGCCAGCGTGGTCTGCACCGTGCTGTCCTCGATCAGCAGCTGCGAGGCGCGCGGGGTGGCGCTGTTGGCCACGGCGCCGAAGGACGCCACCATGGTGCTGGCCGAGAAGATGGCCACGGTCAGCATGCTGGAGGCCAGGATGTTGAGCAGGCTGTCGATCGAATCCGACCCCAGCTGGAGCGCGACGTGCGCCGGGATCCAGGGCCCCAGCACGGTCGAGAGCGCCACGGCCAGCACCGCGAACAACGAGAACAGGGCGCAGCGCCACCAGGTCTTGCGCATCGTGCGCTGGAGCAGATAGATCAGTTTTTCGGACATGCGCCGGAGCATAGGCGAGCGCGCGCACCCCGCGACGCACCAAAGCGGACCCCATGCGCCCGAATGGCCCGCCGGCGGGCCGTCCGACGACCGATCGCGGGGCATCGCGCAGCGCGGCCGGCCCGTTTCGCGTCACGCGAACCCCTGGGCGCATGGCACGCAACTTGCTCATGAGAACACGCCAGGGCCGGGGCATCGCTGCCTCCGACCCCGGTGCTTCCGCTAACGAAGGCGGGATTGATTGAAGCGGACCCGACGCCATGCGCCGAGGGTTCGTCCGTTCCAACCCGATTCGCATCCCTTCCCTGGCGGGAGTTCCCTGCATGCGCGCTGCCCCACGGCACGCCACGCCGCCCTCGCTGCCGCCCCGGAATCGATCGCACGCAGGACCCCACATGAAAATCGCAGTCATCGGCCACGGCATGGTCGGCCACAAGTTCCTCGAACAGCTCCACGACCTCGGCGTGCCCGATGTCCAGGTCACCATCCTGTGCGAGGAGCCGCGCGCGGCCTACGACCGCGTGCACCTCTCCGAATTCTTCGCCGGCAAGACCGCCGAGGACCTGACGATGGTCGAGGACGGCTTCTTCGACCGCAGCGGCTTCTCGCTGCGGCTGGCCGCGCGCGCGGTCGCCATCGAGCGGCGCGACAACACCGTGACCACGGCCGATGGCGAGGTGCTGCCGTACGACAAGCTGGTGCTGGCCACCGGCTCGGTGCCGTTCGTGCCGCCGGTGCCGGGCCGCGACCGGCCGAACTGCTTCGTCTACCGCACCATCGAGGACCTGGTGGCCATGAAGGAATGCGGCGCGCGCTCGAAGAGCGGCGTGGTGGTCGGCGGCGGCCTGCTCGGGCTCGAATGCGCCAAGGCGCTGCGCGACATGGGGCTGGACACCCACGTGGTGGAGTTCGCGCCGCGCCTGATGGCGGTGCAGGTCGACGACGGCGGCGGCGCCGCCCTGCGCGGCAGCATCGAGGCGCTGGGCCTGCACGTGCACACCGGCCGCAACACGGTCGAGATCGTCGATGGCGCCACGGCGCGCCACCGCATGGTGTTCTCCGACGGCACCTGGCTGGAGACCGACATGATCGTGTTCTCCGCCGGCATCCGTCCGCGCGACGAACTGGCGCGCCAGAGCGTGCTGGCCGTGGGCGCGCGCGGCGGCGTGGCGGTGGACACCCACTGCCGCACCAGCGACCGCGACATCTACGCCATCGGCGAATGCGCGGCCTGGAACGACCAGACCTTCGGCCTGGTGGCGCCGGGCTACGAGATGGCCCGCGTCGCCGCCCGCCACATCGCCGGCCAGGCCGACGCCGCCTTCGCCGGCGCCGACATGAGCACCAAGCTCAAGCTGATGGGGGTCGACGTCGCCAGCATCGGCGACGCCCACGGCCGCACGCCGAAGTCGCGCGCCTACCAGTACGTCAACGAGCACAAGCGCATCTACAAGAAGATCGTCGTCAGCGAGGACGGCCAGCAGCTCCTGGGCGCGGTGCTGGTGGGCGACGCCGCCGAATACGGCACCCTGCTGCAGATCGCGCTCAACGGCATCGCATTGCCGGCCGAGCCGGAGTTCCTGATCCTGCCCTCGACCGACGGCCATTCCAAGGTCGGCATCGGCGTCGAGGCATTGCCCGATTCGGCCCAGATCTGCTCGTGCAACAACGTCACCAAGGGCCAGATCAACGACGCCGTGGGCGCCGGCGCCTGCACCATCGGCGAGATGAAGTCCTGCACCAAGGCCGGCGCCACCTGCGGCGGCTGCGTCGCGCTGGTCACCCAGGTGATGAAGGTCGAGATGGCCAAGCGCGGCATGGCGGTGAACAACCACCTGTGCGAGCACTTCCCCTACTCGCGCCAGGAGCTCTACCACCTGGTGCGCGTGGGCGAGATCCGCACCTTCGCCGACCTGCTGGCGCGCCACGGCCACGGCCTGGGCTGCGACATCTGCAAGCCCACCGCCGCCAGCATCATGGCCTCGTGCTGGAACGACTTCGTGCTGCGCAAGGACCTGGCCAGCCTGCAGGACAGCAACGACTACTTCCTCGGCAACATCCAGAAGGACGGCACCTACTCGGTCGTGCCGCGCATGACCGGCGGCGAGGTGACGCCCGACGGCCTGATCGCCGTCGGCCAGATCGCCAAGAAGTACGGGCTCTACACCAAGATCACCGGTGGCCAGCGCGTCGACATGTTCGGCGCCCGCGTCGAGCAGCTGCCGCTGATCTGGGAGGAACTCATCGCCGCCGGCTTCGAGTCCGGCCACGCCTATGGCAAGTCGCTGCGCACCGTGAAGAGCTGCGTCGGCTCGACCTGGTGCCGCTATGGCGTGGACGACAGCGTCGGCCTGGCGGTCGAGCTGGAGAACCGCTACAAGGGCCTGCGCGCGCCGCACAAGATCAAGTTCGGCGTCTCCGGCTGCACCCGCGAATGCGCCGAGGCGCAGGGCAAGGACGTCGGCATCATCGCCACCGAGAAGGGCTGGAACCTGTATGTCTGCGGCAACGGCGGCATGAAGCCGCGCCATGCCGAGCTGCTCGCCACCGACCTGACCAAGACCGAGCTGATCCGCCTGGTCGACCGCTTCCTGATGTTCTACGTGCGCACGGCCGACCGCCTGCAGCGCACCAGCACCTGGCGCGACAACCTCGAGGGCGGCCTCGACTACCTCAAGGGCGTGGTGGTGGCCGACACGCTGGGCCTGGCCGCCGAGCTGGAGGCGCAGATGCAGCATGTGGTGGACACCTACCAGTGCGAATGGACCACCGCCATCAACGACCCGGCCGTGCGCCAGCGCTTCCGCTCGTTCGTCAACAGCGACAAGCCCGACGAGCACATCGTCTTCGTCAACGAGCGCGGCCAGATCCGGCCGGCCAACGCCGACGAACGCGCCACCGCCACGACCATCGACGCCGTCGCCGCATGACCGACCCCGTGAACCGCCCCATGACCGCCCCGACCTCCGACATCCCCATGAGCACCGAGACCGATCCGCGCTGGACCGCCGTCTGCGCGACCGGCGACATCCTGCCCGACACCGGCGTCTGCGCCCTGGTGGACGGCGTGCATGTCGCGATCTTCCATGTCGCGGCGCGGCAGCAGTTCCTGGCGATCGACAACGTCGATCCCAAGTCGCGCGCCAGCGTGCTCTCGCGCGGCCTGGTGGGCAGCCTCGGCGATCGCGTAGTCGTCGCCTCGCCGCTCTACAAGAACCACTTCGACCTGCACAGCGGCGAATGCCTGGAGGCGCCCGAGCACTCCGTGCGCGCCCACCGCGTGCGCGTCCACGAGGACCGCGTGCTGGTCGCGCTCGCCTGAGCCCCGGTCCGCGTCCCACCCGTTTTCAGTCATTCACAAGGAACCCCATGGCCTATCTCGCCCCCGCCGAATTCGTGACCAAGATGGTCGACGCCGGTGAATCCAAGCTGCTGATGTCGACCCGCGACACGCTGATCCGCTCCTTCATGGCCGGTGCCATCCTGGCGCTGGCCGCCGCCTTCGCGGTGACCGTGACCGTCAACACCGGCAACGCGCTGATCGGCGCGATGCTGTTCCCGGTCGGCTTCATCATGCTGTACCTGCTGGGGTTCGACCTGCTCACCGGCGTCTTCACGCTGGCGCCGCTGGCGGTACTCGACCGCCGCCCGGGCGCCACCTGGGCCGGCGTGATGCGCAACTGGGGACTGGTGTTCTGCGGCAACTTCGCCGGCGCGCTGGTGGTCGCGGTCTTCATGGCGATCATCTTCACCTTCGGCTTCAGCGAGGCGCCCAACGCCATCGGCCAGCGGCTCGGCCACATCGGCGAAGGCCGCACGCTGGGCTATTCCGCGCATGGCTCGGCCGGCATGCTGACCCTGTTCATCCGGGGCGTGATGTGCAACTGGATGGTCTCCACCGGCGTCGTCGCGGCCATGATGTCGACCACCGTCTCGGGCAAGGCGATCGGCATGTGGATGCCGATCATGGTGTTCTTCTACATGGGCTTCGAACACTCCATCGTCAACATGTTCCTGTTCCCCACCGGCCTGATGCTGGGTGGCAAGTTCACGCTGATGGACTACCTGATCTGGAACGAGATCCCGACCGTGCTGGGCAACCTGGTGGGCGGCCTGACCTTCGTCGGCCTGACGCTGTACTCGACCCACTACAAGACCGGTCCGAAGCGCGCCGTGCGCTGACCATGCGGACGCCCCTGCGCGTGAGCCTGGGCCAGCACTCGCTGGCCGGCCCCGGCAAGGCGGTCAACCAGGACTTCCATGGCGCCATGCTCCCCGAGGGGGCGCTGCGCGAGTCCAAGGGCATCGCCCTGGCGATCGCCGACGGCATCGGCTCCAGCCGCGTCAGCCAGATCGCCAGCGCCGCGGCGGTGCGCGGCTTCCTCGACGACTACTACGCCACCTCGGAT
Source organism: Variovorax sp. PEI5 (assembly GCF_056679935.1). Classification (NCBI taxonomy): domain Bacteria; kingdom Pseudomonadati; phylum Pseudomonadota; class Betaproteobacteria; order Burkholderiales; family Comamonadaceae; genus Variovorax; species Variovorax sp. PEI5. Next base: position 134,520 of record NZ_JBWXPH010000003.1, on the reverse strand, counting down.
GCCTGGTCCGTGCGTCGCTCGGCGCAGCGCGTGCTCGACGCCACCAATTCGTGGCTGCACGCGCAGACGATGCGCAGCGATGCCCGCTTCGACAAGGACAGCGGCCACGTCTGCACCTTCAGCGCGCTGATCCTGCGCCACCGCGACGCCCACCTGCTGCACGTGGGCGACGCGCGCGTCTACCGCCTGCACGCCCACGCGCTGGAGCAATTGAGCGAAGACCACCGGGTCCATGTCTCGTCGCTGGAGTCGTACCTGGCGCGCGCACTGGGCGCCGGCTCGCACGTGGAGATCGACTACCGCCGCTGGGACACCGAGGCCGGCGATGTCTATCTGCTGGCCACCGATGGCGCCTGGGCGCACCTGGACGCGCCGACCGCGCACGAGGCGTTGATGCGCCATGGCGACGACCTCGACGCCGCCGCGCGCTGGCTGGTGGAGCGCGCGCGGTCGCTCGGCGGCGACGACGACGCCACCGTGCAGATCGTGCGCATCGATGCCCTGCCCGATGCCGCCGAGCTGGAGCGCCTGCCGCTGCCGCGCGAAGGCCTGGCCCTGCCGCCGCCGCTGGGGCCGCGCGCCCGCTTCGAGGGCTTCACGCTGGTGCGCGAGCTGCACGCGAGTTCGCGCAGTCACGTGCATCTGGCGATCGACGACGCCAGCGGCCGGCAGGTGGTGCTGAAGCTGCCCTCGGTCGACCTGCGCGAGGACGCCGACCATCTCGACCGCTTCGTGCTGGAGGAATGGGTGGCGCGGCGCGTCGACAGCCCGCACGTGCTCAAGGCCGCGACCGTCGATCGCGCGCGCGGCCATCTGTTCGTGGCGATGGAATATGTCGACGGGCAGACGCTGGCGCAGTGGATGGTCGATCATCCACGGCCGGCGCTCGACCCGGTCCGCGCCATCGTCGAGCAGCTCGCGCGCGGCCTCCAGGCGCTGCACGGCAAGGAGATGCTGCACCAGGACCTGCGACCGGAGAACGTGATGATCGACCGCGCCGGCACCGTGCGCATCATCGACCTGGCCTCCGCCCATGTCGCCGGGCTGGCCGACGGCGCGCGCGAGGACGGCCCACCCCGGCTCGTGGGCACCCTGCAGTACACGGCGCCGGAATACTTCGTCGGCGATGGCGCGAGCGAGCGGTCCGACCTGTTCTCGCTGGCCGTCATCACCTACCAGATGCTGGCCGGCCAGCTGCCCTACGGACTCCACGCCACGCGCGTGCGCACATCGGCCGACGCGACCCGCCTGCGCTACGTGCCGCTGCGCCACTTCCGCCCGGACCTGCCCGCCTGGCTGGACGCCGTCCTGCACAAGGCCCTGCAGCCACAGCCGCGCCGGCGCCAGGCGGTCGTCTCCGAGTTCGTCCACGACCTGCGCGCACCGGGGCGCGAGTTCCTGGAATCGCGACCGCCGCCGCTGATCGAGCGCGATCCGGTGAGGTTCTGGCAATGCGCCACCGTGCTGCTGGGCCTGCTGGTGATCGCGCTGGTGGGACTGCGGCTGGCCGGTCACTGAGACCGCCCGGGACGGCGCCGCCGGAACGTCACACGCAGACATAAAGAAACAGGAATCTCCAGAATTAGGATGCCTCTCAGGGGGGCGGGGGCGAAGCTGTCGGATCATCAAGTCGACCTGTACCCCGACCGAGAACGCCCATGGCCACGTTTGATCCCACGATATCCATCGTGCTCGCCACGCACAACGGCGAGGCCTTCCTGGAGAAGCAGCTCGCCAGCCTGGCCGGCCAGACCAAGCGGCCGCTGGAGCTGGTGATATCGGACGACGCCTCGGGCGACCGCACGCGGGAGATCATCCGCAAGTTCGAGCGCACCGCGCCATTTCCGGTCATCGTCAACCTGAACGATCCCGGCAAGGGCTACCGGGAGAACTTCCTGTCGGTGACGCCGCTCACCCGGGGCGACTGGATCGCGTTCTGCGACCAGGACGACATCTGGTATCCGGCCAAGCTGGAGACCTGCGCGACCTACATGTCGATCCCGGGCATCACGCAGATCGCCCACCAGGCCGATCTGATCGACGCCAGCGGCGAGCACGTCGGCCTGTTCGACCAGGGCATCCGGCGCACCGGCGTGAAGCGCCAGCTGGCCTACGACGTCTGGCAGACCTTCTGGGGCTTCTCGCTGCTGTTCGACCGGCGCATCCTGGAGGTCGTGCGATCGGACCAACGCTTCATCGACTACATCGACGCGCGCCATCTCATCGCCCACGACCGCTGGGTCTTCTTCCTGGCGCAGACGCTCGGCCACACCGTCGAGATCGCCGAACCGCTCGCCGGCTACCGGCAGCATGCCAACAACCTGTTCGGCAACGGCGCGGCGTCGGCCCGCGGCAAGTCGACCTCCGACCTCCGGATCGAGAACCGGACCTACCTGACGGCCACCACCCAGATGCGCGAGATCGTCCAGCAGATCCCGACGGGCATCGAGAAGGTCTTCCCGCTGTTCGATCGCGCCCGTGCGCTGGAGGTCTACGGCCACGCGATCCGCCAGCTGCAGGGCCGCGAGCGGCTCTATGCCGGCGAGACCTGGCGATCGGTCATCGAGTGCTTCTCGATGCTGCTGCGCGGCGACTACCGCAACGCGCAGAACAGCTCGATCCGCTGGCGCTCGCTGGCCCGGGACCTGAAGGCCGTGCTGACGGTCGCCTGATCCGCGCGATCCGGCGCCCGCCTCAGGACCGCGCGCCGTCCGCCGGCGCCGCGCCGTCGACCGCCTTCATGCCCGGCAGCCGTGGCGGCACCACGTTGCGCGCGGCCTCGAAGCGGCTGCGGTATTCCTGGCGCAGCTGCTTCCTCAGCTCGGCCGCCGCGTGCCGCCGGCGCTCCTCCGGCGAGAACGGCCGCAGCGGCGGCACCGGCGTGGGCTTGCGGTCGTCGTCCACCGCCACCATGGTGAAGAAGCAGCTGTTGGCGTGGCGGGTCTCCTGCGTGCGGATGTTCTCGGCCAGCACCTTGATGCCCACCTCCATCGACGAGGTGCCGGTGTGGTTGATCGATGCCTTGAAGGTCACCAGTTCGCCGACGTTGATCGGCTCGCGGAACATCACCTGGTCGACCGACAGCGTGACGACATAGCGCCCGGCATAGCGGCTGGCGCAGGCATAGGCGACCTGGTCGAGGAACTTCAGGATCGTGCCGCCGTGCACGTTGCCGGCGAAGTTGGCCATGTCGGGCGTCATGAGGACGGTCATCGTCAGCTGATGTGCGGGCAGGTTCATGGCGCTTTCCATCGAAAAAGTCGCGGAAGTTTAGTTGCAAACCCGGTGCTCATCGAGGCCCTGGTGGCGCGTCATCGGACGCCGAAAGAGCGCCGGTCCTGCACCGGGCACCGTCGGCGGCGGCGATAGTGCCCCGCAACGTTGTCGACACGGAGATCCGAACGGACCGGTCGCTGCCGGCCGCCATCCTCCCTTCCCCCGGATCCGTCATGCCGCACCTCAAGTCCCCCGTCGTCCGACGCGTCTACAAGTGCCAATGCGGCCGTCCGGTCTTCCTGCGCAACACGCAATGCGTCAATTGCGGCAGCCAGCTGGGCTACGAGCCCGGGCGGCTGACCATGGTGGCCCTGACACCGGGCCCGGCGCCGGCCCTCTGGCGCATCGTCGGCGAGTCCGGTGGCGCGCTGTTCCGGTTCTGCGTCAACCGCCAGAGCGCCTCGGCCTGCAACTGGCTGGTGGCCTCGCACGAGCCGCAGGACCAGCTCGGCCACCTGGAGACGCCCTGCCTGGCCTGCCGGCTCAACCGGCGCATGTTCGACGTCCACACGCCGCTCAACCGCCACCGGTGGCGCGAACTCGAGACCGCCAAGCGGCGCCTGCTCAGCCAGTTGCTGGCGCTGCGGCTGCCGGTGGAGGTGAAGACACCCACGCATCCGGGCATCGCCTTCGACATGCTCGAACAGGTGCCGGGCGGCCCGCCGGTGATGACGGGGCACTTCGACGGCGTGATCACCTTGAACGTGGTCGAGGCCGACGATGCCCAGCGCGAGGCGATCCGCGCCGCCATGGGCGAGCCCTACCGGACCCTGCTCGGACACTTCCGCCACGAGATCGGCCACTACTACTGGGACCGGCTGGTGCGCTTCGACATCGTGCGCCTGGAACACTTCCGCGCCCTGTTCGGCGACGAGCGGATGGACTATGCCAAGGCGCTGCAGCAGTACTACCGCGACGGCCCGCCGCCGGCCTGGGCCGCCACCTACCTCAGCAGCTACGCATCGGCCCATCCGTGGGAGGACTGGGCCGAGACCTGGTCGCACTACCTGCACATCGTCGACACGGTCGATACCGCCGCGAGTTTCGGCATCGCGGTCGACGAGACCACCACCGAATCCGAGCCGCTGGATGGCAACTACCTCTGGCGCCGTGACGTCGCGGGCGCCGGGGAATTCCTGGAGATGCTCAATGCCTGGGTGCAGCTGACCCAGGTCATGAACGAGCTGTCGCGCAGCATGGGCCAGCCCGACGCCTATCCCTTCGTGCTGCCCTTCCGCGCCGTCGCCAAGCTGCAGTTCATCCACGAGATCGTGATCGCGCAGCGATCGCGCTGACGGCGGATCGCAGAGGCCGCACGGCCGTTAGCATGCGGACTTCGCATCACGGTTCGCGCCACGAGGATCCCTGCCTTGACGACCATCGCCACCTCCCCGCCCCCATCGCTGCGGACGTCCCGGCCCCGGATCTACCTCGCCGGTCCCGCCGTCTTCCGTCCCGACGCGCGCGAGCACCTGGCCGGGCTGGCCGAGCTCTGCGAGCGCCATGGCCTGCGGGCCCTGCTGCCGACCGACGACTGCGGCGGCGCCGCCGACGAGCCGCTGGCCCGGCGCATCCATGCCGCCAATACCCGGATGCTGCGCGAAGCCGATGGCGTGCTGGCCGACCTGCAGGAATGGCGCGGGCACGAGCCCGACTCGGGCACCGCGTTCGAGGTCGGCTTCGCCGCCGCGCTGCGCCTGCCCATCGTGGGCTATGGCGCCTCCACGCTGAGCTATGCCGAGCGGGTCTCGGCCACCCGTCGCTGCGCGCCCGACGCGCTGGGCATGCTGCGGGAGTGCGACAGCGGCATGGCGGTCGAGGACTTCGGCATGCCGCTCAACCTGATGCTCGGCTGTTCGGCGCGCCTGGTGGCCAGCGCCGGGGACGGCATCGCCCTGCTGGCCTCGTTCTTCGCCACGCAGCCCATCGCGCCGGCGACATCCGCGCCGACGGCGACCAGGGCCGGCAGCTTCGACCATTGGCTGCAGACCCGGGTGCTGGCCGAGGACGAGGCAGCGGCGGGTGCCCCGGCCGGCCCGGAAGCGGCCGGGAATCGGACGCATCCGATCACCTGAGACAGCGACACGTCGCTCGATCGAACGGAATCTGTTCAATCAGGGTTGCACAAAACCCCGAATTCGTTCAATCTTGCTTGAATGTCTTCCCGTTCCGATGCCCTCGATCGACTGCCTTCGGCGGTCGGCGTGGCGCTGGTCCGCCTCGGCGCCGACCTGGCGGTCGCGCGCAAGCGGCGCAAGCAGTCGCTGCGGGCCTGGGCGCTGCGGCTCGATGTCTCGGTCCCGACGCTGATGAAGCTCGAGCGCGGCGATCCCTCCGTGGCCATGGGGGTCTACGCCACGGCGCTCTGGCTGGTGCAGCGCCACGATGCCCTGGGCATGCTGGCCGATCCGCGCCACGACGTGGCGGCGCTGGAGGGCGACGTGCGCGCGGCGACGCGTCGGGGCGCGCGTGGCACCCAGCCCGCCGGCGGCGACGACGACGACGGCCATGGTTGAGCATCCGCCCTCGCCCTATGTGCCGCGCGACGAGTTGTCGCTCTGGATGCTGACGACGCCGGCCCAGCCGGCGCTGGTCGGACGCCTCTCGCTGGCCCTGAACGGCCAGGCCGTGGCGCTGCGCTACGACCCCGCATGGCTGCGCCACGGCCATGCGCTGAGCGAGGACCTGCCCCTGGTCGACACCCTGTTCGTGCCACCGCGCAAGCAGGAAGCCGCCGGCGCCGTCGACGATGCCCGGCCCGACCGCTGGGGCGAGCGCGTGATCCGCAAGTTCGAGCGCACGCCCCGGCTGTCGCTGCTCGAATTCCTGCTGTTCGCCGGGCCGGACCGCCATGGCGCGCTGGGCGTGAGCCAGCGCCCCGATGCCTACGATCCCTGGCCGGCCACGCCGGTGCCCGTCCTCGGCGACCTGCCGGCCATGCAGGAGGTGGTGCGCAAGGTGATGGCCAACGAGCCGGTGCCCGAGCTGGAGCGGCGCCTGCTGCGGCCCGGCGTGTCGCTGGGTGGCGCGCGGCCGAAGTCGCTGGTGGCAATCGATGGCGAGCCCTGGCTGGTCAAGTTCGGCGAGGGCGAGGACGAGGACACGCCGCTGATCGAGCACGCGGCCATGACCCTGGCCGCGCATTGCGGCATCGACGTGGCGACGACGCGCGCCCTGCCGGTGCGCGGCCGCCATGCCGTGGCGGTGCGGCGCTTCGACCGGGTCGCGGGGCGGCGCGTGCATGCGATCTCGGCCCATGTCGCCTTGCGCGCCGTGGGCGAGGACTTCGGCTATCCGCAGCTCGCCCAGCAACTGCGCCGACTCTGCCGCGCCGACGACATCGCGCGCCAGCAGGCGCAGCTGTTCCGGCGCATGGTCTTCAACATCCTGATCGACAACACCGACGACCACGAGAAGAACCACGTCCTGCTGCGCCGGGACGACGGTCACTGGGGCCTGTCGCCCGCGTTCGACATCGTGCCCGGCCTGAGCGGCCTCGGCTACCAGGCCATGGCGGTCGGCCGCGACGGTGCCGTATCGAGCCTGGACAACGCCCTGTCGCAGGCCACCGCGTTCGGACTCAAGGCCCCGGCGGCGCGCGCGATCGTGCGCGAGATCGCCGCCACGGTCGACGGCTGGCGCGACCACTTCGCGGCCTGCGGCGTGGCCAGGGCCGACCTGGACACGGCGGCGCAGTACCTCGACAACGACCGGCTGGGCGCGCAGCGGCGCCAGGCCTGAGCGGGGCGCGGCGGTCGCCACGCGCGGCGGCCATGCCGCGCGGTGCCCGGATCGGGCACGTCCGATTCACCCCAGGGGCATCGTCGCCAGCGCGGCCGTGAGCTCCGGCGTCTTGTCGCGCTTGGCGGCATACATCGCCTGGTCGGCCTTCTCCATCAGCCGGGTCGCATCGACCTCCGGACCCCGCTCGATGGCGAAGCCGATGCTGCAGCGCACGGGGATGCGCTGGCCCTCCCACACCATGTCGGCAGCCATGGCCCGATGGATGCGCTCGGCGATCCGCGCCGGGTCGGGACTGTCGTCGCCCAGGCCATGGGCGCAGATCACGAACTCGTCGCCCGACAGGCGGGCGATGAATTCGCCATGGCGGCAGGTCTCGCGCAGCCGCTGGCCGAACTGGCGCAGCACCTCGTCGCCCGCCGCATGGCCGAAGACGTCGTTGATCTGCTTGAAGCCGTTGAGATCCATGAACATCACGGCGACGACGTGGTTGCTGCGCCGGCCCCAGGCCACGGCCTGGTCGAGCTCGGCGAACCAGGCGGCGCGGTTGGGCAGGCGGGTCAGCTCGTCGGTCAGCGCCATGCGCTCCATCAGCTGGGCGAACCGGATCTGGACCGTGACGTCGTGCATGGTGCAGACCGCGCCCAGGATGGCGCCATCGACCCCCAGCAGCGGATTGGCATTGCAGCTCACGCTGCGTGGTGGCCGGTCGGGCCGGCCGATGACGATGGTCTGGCCCCGCACGCGCTCGCCCTTCCAGGCCCGCACCAGCGGGATCTGCGCCGGTTCCAGCAGGGTCTCGCCGCGCTCGTCGTAGAGATCGAAATGGCGCGCCCAGTCCTCCGGCGGACAGCGGCGCGCGTCGACGCCGTGCCAGTCGCGCGAGGTCGCGTTGAACTCGCGCAGCGCGCCCGTCGCATCGCAGGTCACCACGCCGTCGGGCAGCACGTCGAGCAGTTCGGCGATGGCCGACTCGCGGCTCTGCGCCAGCAGCCGCTGCCGCCGCGTCTCCAGCGCCTCGCTGGCCCGTCGGGCCAGCCGCCGCAGGCCTTCGCGCTGGAGCTCGGTGAGTTCGCGTGGCCGGATGTCGAGGACGCACAGCGTGCCCAGCCGGTGGCCACCGGCGCCGCGCACCAGCGCGCCGGCATAGAAGCGCACGTGGGGCGCTCCGACGACCAGCGGGTGACGCGTGAAGCGCGGGTCGAGGTGGGTGTCGGGAATCTCCAGGATGTCATCCTGGTTGAGCGCATGGGCGCAGAAGGTCTCGTCGCGCGCCATCAGATCGGCGTCGATCCCGCAGCGCGCCTTGAACCACAGGTGCTCGGCCGCCACCAGCGTGATCAGGCTGGTCGGCGCCTCGCACATCCGTCCGGCCAGCCAGGCCAGGTCGTCGAAGACCTCCTCGGGCGGCGTGTCCAGGATCTGCAGGGCCTCGAGCGCGCGCAGGCGATCCTGCTCTTCGGGATCCTGGGTGTCGGCGGCGCGGGCGGAAAGGGTCAAGGCATGGGCTCCTGGCGGCGGGCATGCGGCCGAGCGGCGCCATGCCGCATCGTGCCGATCCCCCCGAGTCTCGCGGTCCCGGCGGCATCCTTTCCCTCGAATAGGCGGTCATCCCATGGCCATATCGCCGGATCGCCATATCGCCGGATCGCCGGATTGCCGACGGCCGGCTCAGGGCACCGGTCGCGCCGCCGCCGCCGGCACCGCGTAGCGTCGGTCGGTCAGGGTGCCCAGGAAGGCGACCAGGGCGTCGATGTCGTCCTCGTCGAGCGCCGGGGTGGCGCCGGGGCGGCGGTTGAGCGGGGTGCTCACGGTGTTGACGTTGCCGCGCAGGGCCTCGGGCAGGTCGTCGAACACCGGGTGGGCGCCGTACCACGCCCCCGGATCGGTCGAGCGCGTGGCGTAGAAGCGCACCGCCTGGCGCAGCGAGGTGAACACGCCGTTGTGCATGAAGCGCTGGCGCACCGCCACGTTGCGCAGGCTGGGCGTGCGGAAGTAGCCGCACCAGGCATCGGCCTCGGGCCAGTGGCGCGCGCGCGCCGTGCGGCACAGGCCCAGGTCGTGGGCGCCGGCGCTGGCGTTGGCCGGCAATGCGCGGTTGCGCGGCACGCCCAGGGCCTCGTAGCCGAAGTCGGTGAACAGCGACCGCGCGGGCTGGCTGGAGGTCGCGCTCACGCTGTGGCACGAGGCGCAGTTGCCCTGGTCGGGATGGCGGAAGATCGCCAGGCCGCGCTGCTCGCGCGGACTGAGGGCGGCGCGTCCGCGCAGGAACTCGTCGAAGCGCGAGTCGAAGGGCGCGAGCTCGTCGCTCTGCAGGTAGGCCTGCAGGCCCAGGCCGAAGGCCTCGAGCGCGCGCTTCGGGTCGCGCAGCACGCCGGGGCCGAACAGACGCTCGAAGTCGCGCTCGTAGCCGGCCTCGCGCAAGCGTCGCGCGGCAGCGCGGGGCGAGCGCAGGTTCATCTCGTGGCGCGCGAGCAGCGGCTCGCGTGCCTGGGCGGCCAGGGTGTCGACGCGGCCGTCGAGCATGAGGCCGCCGAAGGGGGCGGGCGCCGGGGCGTCGTCGTCCTGGTAGAAGTACAGCGGCGGGAGGTAGCGCAGGTAGGTCAGCGAGGGCGGGTTGCGCGTGCCCAGGCGGGCGCGCACGCTGCCGCCGGCGACGCCGTCGCGCCCGCCGTTGAAGGCGCTGAAGGCCTGGGCGGGGTCGTGGCAGCTCGCGCAGCTGGTGCCGGCGGGCCGGGACAGGCGGGTGTCGAGGAACAGCCGGCGGCCCAGTGCGACCTGCTCGGGCGGGGGTGCCACCAGCGGCCGGGCGGCCGGCACGATGGCCGCCAGGCGCGGCGTCGCGCCGACGTGGCCGACGACCCGTGGCGCGTCGCCCGCCAGGGCCGGCGACGCGGCGCCGAGCCATCCCGCCAGCAGCGCCGCCGCGACGGCGGCCGACGCGGCGACACGGATGCGCGATGTCACGGCGCCAGGAAGCCGGTCTTGTCGCAGGCGATCTTCGAGCCCGCCGGCACGCAGGTCGTGAGCAGCTTGCCGTCCCGGGTGTAGGCCTTGTAGAGCCAGGGCGCATCGGCGCCGGTGTCGCGCTCCATCATCATGAAGCCGAAGGTGTTGGTGTGCGTGATGCGCTTGAGCACCACGCCCGGCGCCGGCGTCAGCCCGGCCGGGAACGGATCGGGCAGGTTGACGTCGACGTTGTCGCCGCCATTGCCCGTGACGAAGGTCGCCGGGTGCGCGCTGGCGAAGCTCAGGGCCTGGAAGTCGTGCACGTGGCCGTGCAATGCGATCTTCACGCCCTCGGGGTAGTAGGCGACCGGATGCAAGGTCCGCATCACCGCCTGCAGGCCGATGTTCCCCGGCGCCGGCGCCCCGCCGGCGATCGGCGCGAAGGCCAGGATCGGATGGTGGTTGGCGAACAGCGAGGTCTTCGACCCGTCGGCCACCAGCGCGGCCACCTGCCGGAACTGGGCCTGGTAGATCGGGAACTTGAAATCCGAGGCGCCGAAGGGCGCGGTCCCGGCCTTGGCCGAGTCGAAGATCACGATCTGCGTGTCGCGTCCCAGCGGCACGGCATACGGATCGCTGAAGTTCGCCGTGTTGTCGTTGGCCGGGCTGTCGCAGCTCAGGCCGGCGCCATAGGCGCGCGTGTCCAGGAAACGCATCCAGCCCTGGCCGGCGCGCGCGCATTCCTCGTGGTTGCCGCGCGCCATCACCCACGGCGCGGCGGCCAGCAATGGCGCCGCCGGCCTGAACAGGTCGGCCTCCCAGGTGTCCCAGCCATAGCCCCATGGACTGTCCTTGCAGCCGGCCACGTCCTGCGGGCAGGCGTTCTCGCGGTAGTGGTAGTCGCCGATGTGGACCACCAGGTCGGGCCGCATCGAGGCGACGGTGGCGGCGATGGTGGCGAAGGGCCAGGCGGTGGCGTCGTTGCAGGCCTGGTAGGCGTTGTCGGCCTTCTTCATGCGGCAGCCGGTGTCGGCCAGCACGGCGATGAGGCGCGGCTGCGCCTGCGGCAGGGGCAGCGCGCGGCCGCCCACGCGCACCGACGCCGTGCCGGCGGCGGGCCGGCTCTCGCAGGTGTTGACCGGGAATTCGGATGGCTTGGAGTCGGCCGCGTCGCTGGCCGTGGTGCGCTGGGCGGCGGTGCCGGCGGCGGCGCGCAGGGTCATGGGAAAGGAGACGCCATCGATCACGATCGCCGGGCAGTCCGCGGCCGCCGTGACGGCGCGCACGATCGTCTGGCCGTTGGCGCCGACCTCGACCCAGGCGGCCTTGAGCCGGGCATCGGCGGCGGCGACACCGGGCCCGCGGGCATCGTCGGCGCCATCGCCACCGCAGGAGGCGAGGATGGCGATGGCGCCGAGGGTCGTCAGTGCCAGCAGTGCCGGCCTGGCGCGCAGGAGGGGCACGGAGCGCGCGAGGGAATGGGACATCGGGAGGCTTTCGTGGATCGGTCCGGACGGGGACGCAGCGCGCCGGATGCTGCCCGCGCCGCATGACGGCACGATGAAACCGCGCGCCCGGCCGGCGCGGCGACTCGTCCCGGAAGCGGCTCGGGGAACGGCTCGGGAAGCGGTCCTGCAAGCGGTCCCGGAGCCGGCGAAGTCGACCCCTCTTGAAAATTTTTTCACCGCTCCTAGCTGTCCGACAAGGTTGCCGGAGCGATCTCCGGCGCATCGTTTCAACCCGTCACTTGGAGATGTTCACCATGTACCGATCCCTGTATCCGCGCGACATGCTCGCCGAGATCGATCGTCTGCAACGCGACATGCAACAGGCCTTCGATCTGTCTCCCACCATCCGCGGCATCGCCCGCAACGGCTTCCCGGCGCTCAACGTCGGTGGCACGCCCTCGACCATCGAGATCTACGCCTTCGCGCCGGGCATCGATCCGTCCTCGCTGGAGGTCAATCTCGAACGCGGCCTGCTCAGCATCTCCGGCGAGCGCAGGAGCGTGCTGCCCGAGAAGGAGGCCAAGAAGACCACCGTGCACATCAACGAGCGCTTCGACGGCCGCTTCCGCCGCGTGCTGACGCTGCCCGACGACGCCGACCCCGAAGCGGTCGATGCCAGGCTGCGCGATGGCGTGCTGCACATCACCGTCCAGCGCCGGGCCTCCGCGCAACCGCGCCGCATCAGCGTCCAGTGACGCCCGCGAGCGCACCGACGACCACCCACCATCCCTCCGCCGGAACGAAGGAGTACCCATCATGAACCAGGACATCCAGACCACCCAGGGCGGCCAGAGCCCGTCCCGCGCCACCAGCGCCGCCAGCCGCGCCGAAGCGCAGCAACGCGCCCGCTACAGCGAAGCCACACTGACGCCACCGGTCGACGTCATCGAGGACACCCAGGGCATCACCCTGTACGCCGACCTGCCGGGCGTGAGCCGCGACAAGCTCAACCTGCAGGTGGAAGCCGACACGCTGATCATCGAGGCCGAGTCCGGGCTGGCCCTGCCTGAGGGCCTGACCTCCCAGCACACCGAGGTCGGACTGGCCCGCTTCCGCCGCGTGTTCACGCTGAGCAAGGAGCTCGATGCCGACAAGGTGACGGCCGAGCTGACGCAGGGCGTCCTCAAGCTGTCGATCCCCAAGGCCGACCACGCCCAGCCGCGCCGCATCCAGGTGAACGTCGCCTGAGCGCGCCTGCGGCGCGGCGGCCGGTGCGCGGCGCTCAGCGCACCGGCCGCTCGCGCTCGAGCCAGGGCCGCAGCCAGGCATAGAGCGGCCCGATCGACAGCACCATCGTCAGCACGCGCGAGACATGGAAGACCGTGACCAGCGGCACGCCGAACTGCAGCACCTTGGCCGTCAGGCTCATCTCGGCGATGCCACCCGGTGCGGTGGCCAGCACGGCGGTCGGACCGGGAATGCCGCTGACCCAGGCCAGGCCGAGGCCAAAGGCCGCCATCACGCCCATCAGCAGCAGCGAGGCCACCGCCACGCTGGCCATGTAGCGCGGCGCCGTGCGCATGAAGGCGCGGTTGAAGCGGATGCCCAGTGCGCAGCCGATCAGCAATTGGCCGATGTTCACCATCCAGCGCGGCGCGGTCGACCACTGGATGCCGCCGGCCGTCAGCGCGATGGTCACCAGCAGCGGACCGATGATCCAGGCGTTGGGGACGCGGAAACGGTTGAGCACCCAGCCGACCGCCAGGGTCAGCACCGCCAGCTGCGCGAAGCCGCGCGGATCGAAGGTGGCCCCGACCGGCACGTAGAGGTCGGTGCCATGCAGGCCGAACAGGCGGAACAGCCCCGGGATGATCAGCACCACCATCAGGATGCGCAGCGAATGCGCCGCGGCGACCTGATCGACCCGCCCGCCATAGCGCTCGGCCTGGATCGCCATCTCCGAGGAGCCGCCGATGGCGATGGCGAAGAAGGCGGTCTTCGAATCGACACCCGACAGGCGCTGCAGCAGCCGGCCACCCAGCACGCCGACCACCAGCGCCACGCCGACGCTCAGGATCACCCAGTGGGCGTACTGCAGCAGCTGGGCGGTGACGGCCGGGGTGAAGTTCAGGCCCAGGGCCAGGCCGATGATCCACTGGCCGCCATTGCGCATCGGCTGCGGCAGGCGCAGGGGCGCGCCGGCCATGCGCAGGCCGGCCACGGCGAGCAGCGGACCGATCATCCACGGCAGGGGCGTATGCAGGTAGACGCACAGCGCCGCGCCCGCCAGGCCCAGCGCCAGGGTCGCGGCCACCGGCCAGAGGGCCTGCAGCCAGCGGCGCCACGAGGGCACGCCCGCCCCCGCGTCGGTCGTCAGCGCCGCCGTCATGCCACCGGACCGATGGCGTGGGCGACGGCCCGGGCCGCCGCCAGCAGGCGGTCGTCGGCCCAGCGGCTGCCGATCCACTGCAGCCCGATCGGCAGGCCGCTCGCGCCGCGCGCCAGCGGCAGGGTCACGGCCGGCACGTTGAGCGCCGTCCACAGCGTGGAGAAGGAGGCGTCACCGGTGGACTGCAGGCCGAGTGGCGCCTCGCCGGCGGCCGCCGGCGTCAGCAGCACGTCGTGGTCGCGCTGGATGTCGTCGAGCTGTAGGGCGCAGGCCCGCAGCGTGGCGCGCGAGGCGTCGTAGCGCGCGAAGTCGCAGGCCATGCCATCGGCGATGCGCGCCTCGCGCAATGGGGCGCTGATGCGTTCCCAGTGGTGGTCGATCTCCCAGGCGCGATTGCGCACGAACTCGAAGCTGGAGACCCAGCGGTGCGCCTCGGCGATGGCGTCGAAGCCCGCCGGCAGGTCGACCCGCGACACCCGGGCCCCGGCGCGCGCCAGTGCCGAGGCGCAGCGCTCGATGGCATCCCGGGTCGCGGGTTCGCAGGCCTCCCAGAAACCGGTGCGGGCCACGCCCACGCGCAGGTCGGCGAGCGCCGGTCGCGCCAGCGCCGCCATCGGCACGCCGACCAGCACGCTGCGATAGAGGTGGATGTCCTCGACCGAGCGCGCCATCAGACCCAGCGCATCGAACGAGCCGGCGGCCTCCATGACCCCGGACAGCCGGATGTCGCCCCGGCTGGGCACATAGCCGACGCAGCCGCAGAACGAGGCCGGGCGGATGGTCGACGCGGTGGTCTGGGTGCCCAGCGCCAAGGGCACCATCCCGGCGCCCACGGCCGCGCCGGAGCCGCTGGAGGAGCCCCCCGGCGTGCGGCGCGGATCGTGCGGATTGCGCGTCTTGCCGGGGAAGCGGTTGGCGAACTCGGTCGTCACCGTCTTGCCCATGACGACGCCGCCGGCGCGCCGCGTCAGGGCGACGCAGGCCGCGTCGTGCGACGGCCGGCGGCCCCGGTGGATCGGCGTGCCGTACTCGGTGGGCATGTCGGCCGTGTCGATGATGTCCTTCAGGCCGACCGGCACGCCCTGCAGGGGGCCGGGCTCCGGCATGCGGTCCACCGCGCGCGCCTGGCGCAGCACGTGGTCGGGGTCGAGGTGGGTCCAGGCGCCCACCGTCGGTTCGATCTCGGCGATGCGCGCCAGGCATTCCTCGGCCACGGCCAGCGCGGTGGTGCGCCCGGCGTGGATGGCGGCGACGATCTCGGTCGCCGTCAGGGTGTGCAGTGAATCCATGCGCGGGTCATTCCTGTGGATGTCGGGAGGCGGACGTGCGGCTGGCTGTCGTCAGTCGGCCGTGGCACCCGAGTCGGCGACGATTTTCTTCCATTTGCCGGATTCGGCATGGATGTAGGTCGCGAACTGGCTGGGCGTGTCCCAGGCCGGCTCGATGCCGGACTCGTTCATCTTGGCCTGGACCTCGGGGGCCTGGAGGGCCGCGATCAAGGCCTGGTTCAGCCGGGCGACGATCTCCGGCGGCGTGCCGGCCGGGGCCAGCACGCCATACCAGTTGTTCACCACGAAGGCGGGCACGCCCGCTTCGGCCATGGTGGGCAGCTCGGGCATCGCCGCATAGCGCTTGGAGCCGGTCATGGCCAGGGCCCGGATCTGCCCGCCCCGGATCGCGCCGGCGGCCGTGGAGACGGTGGAGAAGACGGCCTGCACGTGCCCGCCCATCAGGTCGAGCATGGCGGGCGTGCCGCCCTTGTACGCGACGTGCGTCATCTTCGTGCCGGTCAGCGTATTGAACAGCTCGCCGGCCAGGTGGTCGGTCGCGCCGTTGCCCGACGAGCCGAAGGCGACCGGGTGGGTCCTGGCGTAGCCGATGAACTCGGAGACGGTCCGCGCCGGCACCTGGGGATGAACCACCAGCACGTTGAGCGCGTTGCCCGCCAGCGAGATCGGCATGAAGTCGCGCGCCACGTCGTAGGGCAGCTTCTTGTAGAGATGCGGATTGATCGCCATCGGCCCGATGGTGCCCAGCAGCAGGGTGTAGCCATCGGCCGGCGCCTTGGCGACCATGTCGGTGCCGATCACGCCGCCGGCGCCCGGCTTGTTCTCCACGAACACCGACTGCCCGAGACTGGTGCTCATGTGGGTGGCGATGACGCGGGCGGAGATGTCGGCGCCGCCACCCGGCGCGAACGGCACCACGAAGCGGATCGCCTTCGTCGGCCAGGAAGCGGGTTGGCCCTGCGCAGGGGCCGACAGCGCCAGGATCGCCAGCGTGCCGGCCGCGACGAGCCGGGAGAACGAGGATGTCATGGGGAGGTTCCTTGGAGGACGTGCGCCGATGTCGTGCGTACGATGAGGGAAAGCCCTGAGTCACGCACCTTCCGTGCCAGTGAGTCCCCTCGCCCGAGCACCGGTCGCCGGACCATGAATGCGGCGCCTCCTACGCCGATTGCGGCCGGCTCCGACATGGGCGCTCCGCCGGCCGGCTAGCTTGTGCGCATCCGGGCTCCAAGCGCCCTGCCCGCTTTCCCTCACCGCTTCGAAAGGCCAGCCATGTCGAACTCCCAGAACTCCAAGGATCTGCAGCAGGGTCAGGACGCGCAGCAGGCGCAGCCCGACCACACCGAGCACAACAAGGCCAAGGAGAACGCGCAGCTGACGCAGACCAACGAGCCGCGCCGC
This sequence comes from Variovorax sp. PEI5, assembly GCF_056679935.1. Lineage (NCBI taxonomy): Bacteria > Pseudomonadati > Pseudomonadota > Betaproteobacteria > Burkholderiales > Comamonadaceae > Variovorax > Variovorax sp. PEI5. The sequence continues at coordinate 118,027 of NZ_JBWXPH010000003.1, read as the reverse complement.
ACGCCCGAGAGCCGCCACGACCGCGAGTCCCACGTCGGCAGCGGCAACCAGGTGCAGTCGCGCAAGGGCGGTCATTGAGCTCTTGACGCCGCGCGCCGATCGGGCGGTGCGGCACCTGGTCGTGGTGCTGGGTGACCAGCTCGATGCCGAAGCCTCCGCCTTCGACGGTTTCGATCCCGACCTGGACCGGGTCTGGATGGCCGAGGTGGCGGAGGAATCGACCCACGTCTGGTCGTCGAAACCGCGCATCGCCCTCTTCCTGGCCGGCATGCGCCACTTCGCGCGGCGGCTGCGGGAGCGCGGCTGGCCCGTGAGCTATGTCGAGCTGGCCGAGGATGGCGAGCCGGGCACCCTGGCGGATGGACTCGACAGGGCATTGCGGGAGCTGCGGCCGGAGCGTGTTCTGATGACGGCACCGGGCGACTGGCGGGTCTGGAAGGCGCTCACGGCCCGGGTCGGGGCCGCGGGCGTGCCCCTCGAGGTGCGCCCGGACCGTCATTTCCATCTGCAGGTGCGCGATTTCGCCACCTATGCGCGCTCGCTCGACGGCCGTCCCCTGCGGCTGGAATTCTTCTATCGCGAGATGCGTCGCCGCACCGGGGTGCTGATGACACCGGACGGCCAGCCCGAAGGCGGGGAGTGGAACTACGACAAGGCCAATCGCCGGCCCTTCGGTCGCGAGGGTCCGGGAATGCTGCCGGAACCGCCGCGCTTCCCGCCCGACGCGACGACGCGCGAGGTGCTGGCCCTGGTGGCGCGTCGCTTCGCCGACCATCCCGGCGAGCTGGACGAATTCTCCTGGCCGGTCACGCGCGCCGACGCGCTGCAAGCGCTCGACGACTTCATCACGCACCGGCTGCCGGCCTTCGGTCCCTACCAGGATGCGATGTGGCCGGGCCAGCCCTGGCTCTACCACTCCCAGCTCTCGGCGGCGCTCAACCTCAAGTTGCTCGACCCGCGCGAGGTGGTGGCGGCGGCCGAGCAGGCCTGGCGCGCCGGCCGGGTGCCATTGGCGAGCGCGGAAGGCTTCATCCGCCAGATCCTGGGCTGGCGCGAGTACGTGCGGGGCGTGTACTGGACGCAGATGCCCGGCTACCTCGAACGCAACGCGCTCGCGGCCGATGCCGACCTGCCCGGCTGGTACTGGACCGGCGAGACCGACTTCGCCTGCCTGCGCGACACCCTGCGCCAGACCCTGCGCCATGGCTATGCCCACCACATCCAGCGTCTGATGGTCACCGGCCTGTTCGCCCTGCTGCTGGGCGTGCGGCCCCGGGAGGTGCACGCGTGGTACCTGGCGGTCTATGTCGATGCGGTCGAATGGGTGGAATTGCCCAACACCCTGGGCATGAGCCAGTTCGCCGATGGCGGGCTGATGGGCAGCAAGCCCTACATCGCCACCGGCCGCTACATCGAGCGCATGGGCGGGCCGTGCGCCGGCTGCCGCTACGACCCCGGTCGCTTCGAGGGCGGGACCGCCTGTCCCTTCACGACCCTGTACTGGGACTTCCTGCTGCGCCATGCGTCGCTGCTGGCGCGGCAGCCCCGCCTCGCAGCGCAACTGCGCCGGCTGGAGACCCTGGACGACGCGCAGCGCGCCGGCATCGCGCAGCGCGCGACGGCGATCCGCGACGGGCGGGTCGGCCGGCCGGCTGCCGCATCGGACTGAGGCGACGGACCCGCGCTCGCGCCGGCGGCGCCGCCCGCGCCCCTACTCGCACTCGCCGGTCTGGGCCATCGCATAGAAGAAGGCGCCGATGGCGCGCGGGTCCGGTCCGGTCGAGGGCATGGTCTGCGCCACGATGGTCTTCATCATCAGCGCCGCGCTCGGCGAGGCCGGCAGCCACGCCATGGCCCAGCCATCGTAGACGCGGCGGGAGATCGAGCGCCGGTCGAGCACCTGGCATTCGCAATGGCGCGGGTCGTCGCGGATGCGTTCGAGCAGCCTGCCGATGACCTCGTCCGCGCCCTCGAGGCACTGCAGGAACCGGCCATCGGCGAGGTAGAGGGCGCCCGTGACGTCATGACGCGCATTCGCGACCCGTGCGTGGTCGAGCAGCGCCAATGCTTCGGACGTGCTGCAAAGCGACCGGCTGGTATAGAGAATGCGACTGAGCATGCTCGCACTCTCCGGTCTGGCGACGCGGGCCGGCGTGCGAACTGCCCACCCCTGCTTGTAAGAAGAATCGTCGGTATCCGATCGTCCGCCGCCCGCGCCGGGCCCTCCGGCGCGTCAGATCCGGATGCGGCCGAGCTGGAACACCTCGGCGAAACCATGCACGCCGGCATAGGTCCAGGCATCGCCCTGGGCCACCGCGTGCATGGCGCGGCCCCAGTCGTCCTCGCCGTACTTGATGCGCTGGCTCTCGAAGGCATCGAGCGCCCGCACCTTGGCGCGCATGTTGGCCGCCGACAGCAGGCTCACGACATTGGGCTGGAACGGGATGTCGCTGCGCCCGCTCGGGAAGGTGGGCTTGAACATCAGGAAGTTCGGCACCTTGCGCGCCGCGGCGGCCACGATCCGGTAGGCGCTCACGTGGTCCTGGTGGGTGTCGGCGTGGAAGTGCGTGAGCACGGTGTCCACGGCATGGGCGCGCAGGATGCGCTCGACCGGCCCGATCAGCTCGTGGACGCAGTCGTGCAGCGAGGTGTCCGGCCCGCCGAGCGCGTCGACGTGTTCGACGTCGAGGTGCATGCACGCGGCCAGGCTCTCGACATGGCGCAGGTGCGCGTCCTCGGCGGCGAGGATCGCCACCCGCACCTGCCGGCCCTGTTCGCGCCACTTGTGGATCGAGCCGCCGGCATTGATCTCGACATCGTCAGCGTGGGCGCCGACCAGCAGGATGCTGCGACCGAGGCCGGAGAACGCGCTGGCCCCGTCCGCCTCGCCGCCCTCACTCGCCATCGACGATCACCGCGCGCACCGTCCTCAGCAGGATGCTGAAGTCCAGCCGCAGCGACCAGTTCTCGACATAGGCGATGTCGAGCTCGGCGCGCTGCGCGAAGCTCAGCTCGTTGCGCCGGCTGACCTGCCACAGGCCGGTCAGTCCCGGGCGCACGGCCGCGTAATGGGACCAGGCATCGCCATAGAGACCGCGCTGGCGCTCCATGCAGGGCCGGGGACCGACCAGGCTCATGTCGCCGCGCAGCACGTTCCAGAACTGCGGCAACTCGTCCAGGCTGAACCGGCGCAGCATGCGGCCGACCGGCAGCACGCGCGGATCGTTCTCCAGCTTCTGGTAGGTGTCCCACTCGGCGCGCGCGGCGGGATCGCCCGCCAGATGCCGCTCCAGCACCCGGTCGGCGTCCAGCACCATCGAGCGGAACTTGTAGAAGCGGAAGGGCCGGCCTCCGCGACCCAGCCGCGTCTGGGTGTAGTGGACGGGATGGCCGCCGCCGGTCCAGACGCACAACGCCAGGGCCACGTACAGCGGCCCGAAGAAGGCGAAGAACAGCAGCGCGCCGAGGATGTCGATGCCGCGCTTGACCACGCGAGCCGCGCCCCGGGGCGGCCGGCCGGCGGAGCGCGCCGTGGGCACCGGGGATCCGGCCCATCCCGCCGTGCCGGTCCGCTGGGGGGAACGCCGGTCGTCTACAGCATCGGGTCGGAACATGGAAGGGGCATCAATCTGATTTGTGAACCTAAGTACTATACAAGTATGTAGTCCTTGGTCGCCCTCGATCGCACGCCTGTGGGGTCCCGGGCGTCGCGTCAGGCGCCGGCGTCCGCCGGGTCGCCGCGCGTGAGCATGCGACCCGAGCGCGCCAGCACCGCCGGCTCCGCCGCGCCACCGAGGTAGGCGCAGTCGCCATTCACGTAGACGCGTTCGATGCCGGTGCTGACGCTGCGCGGGCGGTCGTAGGTGGCGGTGTCGGCGATGGTCGCGGGGTCGAACACCACGACATCGGCCATGGCGCCGGGGCGCAGCACGCCGCGCCCGGCGATGCGCAGGTTGCGCGCGGTCATGCCGGTCATCTTGTGCACCGCCTGCTCCAGGCTGAACAGGCCGCGCTCGCGCCAGTAGCGCGCGAACACGCGCGGGAAGGCGCCCCACAGGCGCGGGTGCGGATGCCGGTCGTGCGGCAGGCCGTCGCTGCCGATCATGGTGCGCGGATGCGCGATGACGCGCTCGACATCGGCCTCCTTCATCTGGAAGTAGCAGGCGCCGCCGGGCTGCAGGCGCCGGCAGGCGGTGCGCTGGTCGACGCCCCACTCGCGTGCGACATCGGCCAGCATCCGGCCGGTGACCTCCGGATGCGGCTGCGACCAGGTCAGCATGACATCGATGACGCCATCGACCAGGTCCTCGCGCAGCACGGTCGAGCCGGCGACGTAGGGATAGACATCGATCGCGATGTCCTGCCGCGCGCCCAGGGCGTCGATCAGCGGCAGGGTCTCCAGGGTGCGGTCCCAGTTGGCCGGGCCGGCGCACTTGTGGTGCGAGATCACCAATGGCACGCCGGCGGCGAAGGCGGTGTCGCCGGCCTCGTGCAGGGCCTCGACGATGGCCTGCATCTCGCTGCGCAGGTGGGTGGCATAGACGCCGCCATGGCGCGCCACGACCCGCGCCAGCGCCGTGACCTCCGAGGGCGGCGCGGCGAAGGCCTCCTCGTAGAACAGGCCCGAGGACAGGCCGTGCGCGCCCTCGGCCATGGCATGGTCGAGCGCATCGGCCATCGCCGCCACCTCCTGCGGCGTCGCCGCGCGGTCGAGCGCGGGCATGGCGGCGAAGCGCAGCGTGGTGTGGCCGACCAGCGCGGCCACGTTGAGCGCCGGCCGTGCCGCCGTCACGGCGGCGCGATAGTCGGCCATGCTGGCGTGGCGGAACGAATCGGCGCCCAGCAGGGTCAGCGGCGGCAGGGCCCGGGCCGTGGCATAGGGCGCCAGCGAGATGCCGCAGTTGCCCGTCACCACCGTCGTGATGCCCTGGGAGACCTTGGGCAGGCACAGCGGATCACGCAGGACGATGGCATCGTCGTGGGTGTGCACGTCGATGAAGCCGGGCGCGATGACGCGGCCGTCGCAGGCCACGATCTCCAGGTCGGTCGGGCTCAGGCCGCCGGGCAGCCGCGCGCGCAGGCCCTCGCCCATCGCGACGATGCGGTCGCCCTCGAGCAGCACGTCGCCCGGCCAGGACGGGCCGCCGGTGCCATCGACCACCAGGCCACGTTCGAGGAGCACGGGGCGGGCGGCGCCGGTCGGGGCGGCCGGCAGCGCCGGGGCCATGGAGGGATTGGGAGGCATCGCGGAGGTCTCGGGCTTCGGAAGGGAATCGGGAAATCGGGGAGTCAGGGAATCGGACGCGTCGCCGCGCCGGTCATGCATCAGGCATCAGGCATCCGGCGGCGCCGGGGCGTCGTTGGCGGCCGTCGCCGCATGGATGCCACCCCCATCCCAGCTCTGCAGCGGATGCGTGGCGATGTCGATGCCATGGCGGCGGAAGGCCTGGCGCGCGCGCTGCAGGCGCTCGACGGCCGAGTCGCCCAGGCGCTGCGCCACCAGCACGGTCAGGATCTCGATCGCCGTCAGGTGCGTGAGGTAGGCGTCGATGCCCACGTGCATCACGGCGTCGTCGGGCACCGACAGGGCGAGCAGGAAGTCCGCCTTCGCCGCCAGCGCGGTGCCCGGCTGGGTCATGGCGACCACCCGGGCGCCCTGCGCGCGCGCGATGTCGATGGCGTCGAGCAGCGAGGGCATGCCGCCGACGTGCGAGATCGCGATCACCACGCCGCCGGCATGCTGCGCCGCGCCGGCCACCTGCTGCAGGTGGTAGTCGGACCAGGCATTGGCCGACAGGCCGAGCCGGAACAGCCGCGCCTGCAGGTCGCTGGCCATGAACCACGAGGTCGCGCCGGCGCCATAGAGATCGATGTGGGGCGCCGTGGCGATGGCATCGACGGCGCGGCCGAGCACCTCCATGTCGAGCTGGCTGCGCACGCCGGCCACCGAGGCGGCGGCGCTGCGCGTGATCTTGGCGACCACCTCGTCGGCGGCATCGGCGATGTCGACGCGCCGATGCAGCGCCGAGCCGCCCAGCGCCAGTTCCCGCGCCAGCGCCAGCTTGAATTCACGCAGGCCGGCGAAGCCGAGGTCGCGGCAGGTCCGCATGATGGTGGGCACCGAGCTGCGCGAGCGCTGGGCCAGCAGCTCGAAGCTCTCCTGGAGCACGCGGTCGGGGTCCTCCAGGATCAGGTCCAGGATGGCGCGCCGGGCGGCCGGGGCGTCGGCGCGGATGGCGTGGACCTTCTGCAGCAGCGAGGGGATGTTCATGGGCTGGTCGCGCGGCGGCGCCCTCAGAAATGCATCGACACGGCGTCGCCGACGCGATAGTCGTCCTCGACCACCGGCATCCAGTGCCACTTGTCGAAGGTGGTGCAGGGATGCGAGATGCCGAAGCCGACGCGCTCGCCCACCACCGGCGCCAGCGCGTCGTCGGCCTCGCCCCAGCGCAGGTAGGCATGCTGGTCGTTGAGCGCGTCGATGCGCCAGCTCGCCGGCACCGCCGAGGGTTCGAGCGCGCCGCGCGCCGCCCGCGCGATCGGCACCGGCATCGAGAGGTCGAAGGAAATGTCGCGCTTGCCCATGGCGACGATCGCCAGCCGGGGCTCGGGGCACGACTGCACCGTGGCCCAGACCTCCATGGCCGGGCGCAGGCTCTCGCCGGCGGCGCAGCGCAGGCGCGCGTCGATCGACACCTGCAGGCGCTGGTAGGTGCCGTGGTCGTGGGTGACATAGCAGCCCGAGCGCAACAGGCCGCGCACCGGCCGCCCGAGCGCGGGCCGCAGCCGCCGCGCCACCAGGTCGTAGAGCGCCGAGCCGCCGGCCGAGACCAGCACCTCGTCGCCCTCGAACAGGTCGTGCGCCACGCCATGGCGGGCCACCGCCTCGACGCGGTCCATCAGGGCATCGGTGTAGGCGGCATCGGCGGCGCTCTCGCCGGTGGCGCCCTGCCCCTCGTAGCACTCGATGCCCACCAGTCGCAGCGCCGCGCTGGCGCGCAGCCGCCCGGCCAGTTCGATGGCCTGCGCGTGCGTGCGGCAGCCGGTGCGCGCGCCCTCGACGCCGATCTCGACCATGGCCTCGAAGGGTCGCGCCGGGCGGTGGCGGCGCGCCCAGTCCTCGATCAGTTCCAGCTGCGCGATCGAATCGACCAGGAACACGACGCGCAGGTCCGGCTGCGCGGCCAGCAGGTGCTGGATGCCGGCCAGGTCCGGCTCGCTCACCACCTGGTTGGCGATCAGCGCGCGCCGCGCGCCGCTGGCGACACCGACGGCCAGCTGGGCGACGGTCGCGAAGGTCAGGCCCCAGGCGCCGCCATCGAGCTGGCGGCGGAACAGTTGCGGCGACATGGTGGTCTTGCCATGCGGCGCCAGGTCGATGCCCCAGGCGTCGACGCGCGCCTGCAGCCAGGCTAGGTTGTGCTCCAGCGCCTCGCGCCTGAGCAGGGCCAGCGGCAGCGGCAGGTCGCCGGCCAGCACGTTCCAGCCCAGCATGCCGATGGCGCTGCGGCGCACCGGTGGCGCCGCCAGCGGATAGCCCTTGAAGCCGCCATGCAGCAGCGGGTCGAGCGGATCGGCCGGGCCGGGCGCGGCGTTGGCAATGGTGTGGGCGTCGGCGGTGGCGGCGGTGAGGGAGGGATCGTCGTCTCGGGTCGTCATGGTGCGGCGGGCGGTTGGATGTCAGGCGGGCGGGGCGGCGAGCTCGTGATGGCGGATGCAGGCGGCGAACCGGCCGGGCGCCACTTCCTCCAGCGGCGGCACGGTCAGGGCGCAGGCGTCGATGGCATGCGGGCAGCGGGTGCGGAAGACGCAGCCCGATGGCGGCGCGACCGGACTCGGGATGTCGTCGCCCAGCACCACCGGCTCGCTCGGCAGCAGCGGATCGGGCTTGGGGCTCGCGGCCAGCAGCGCGCGAGTGTAGGGATGGGCCGGCCGCGCGAACAATGCCGACGTCGGCGCCACCTCCATCACCTTGCCCAGGTAGAGCACCACCACGCGGTCGCACAGGTACTCGACGACATCGAGATCGTGCGAGATGAACAGCATGGTCAGCGACAGCCGCTCGCGCAGGTCGCCCAGCAGGTTGATGACCTGGGCCTGGATCGACACGTCCAGCGCCGACAGCGGCTCGTCGGCGACGATGAATTCGGGCTCCACCGCCAGCGCGCGCGCGATGCCGATGCGCTGGCGTTGCCCGCCGGAGAACTCGTGCGGGAAGCGGCTGGCGTGCTCGGGCCGCAGGCCGACGGTCTCCAGCAGTTCGGCGATGCGCCGCTCGCGCGCCGTGCGGCCCTGGTGCAGGCCGTGGGTGGACAGCGCCTCGGCCAGGATGGCGCCGATGCGCATCTTCGGATTCAGGCTCGCATAGGGGTCCTGGAAGATGATCTGCAGCCGGCTGCGCAGCCTGCGCATGCGCTCGCCGGAGAAGCCGGCGATGTCCTCGCCGCGATAGCGCACCTCGCCGGCGGTGCGCTCCAGCAGGCGCAGCACCGTGCGGCCGATGGTGCTCTTGCCGGAGCCCGATTCGCCCACCAGGCCCAGGGTCTCGCCGCGACGGATCTCGAAGGACACGTCGTCCACCGCGCGCACCGGGCGCGCGCCGGAACCGAAGTACTTCTTCAGGTGCCGGACCTCGATGAGCGGCGCCTCCTGGTCCGCAGCGACGGCGGTGGCGGTGGCGGCTCCGAGGCCGCCGTCGATGACATTCATGCGACCTCCCCGGCGGCGACGGCGATGCCGGGCACGCGGATGCAGCGCGCCTGCCGGTCGGCCTCGGTCTCGATCAGGGGCGGCATCGCCGCGCGGCAGGCCGGGATGGCCTGGTCGCAGCGCGGCTCGAAGGCGCAGCCCGGCGGCGGCGCCAGCGGACTCGACACCTGGCCGGGGATGGCGAACAGGCGACGCCGCGCGCGCGGGCCGTCGCCGGCCCCGGCCCCGGCGGTGCCCGGGCGATCGGCATGGCCCGGCAGGCAGGCCAGCAGGCCGCGCGTGTAGGGGTGGCGCGGCTGCGCGAACAGTGGCCGCACCGGCGCGTGCTCGACCACGCGGCCGGCATACATCACCACCACGTCGTCGGCGTGGTGCGCCACCACGCCCAGGTTGTGCGTGATGAACAGGATGCTCATGCCGGTCTCGGCCTGCAGGCGCCGCAGCAGCCGCAGGATCTGCGCCTGGATGGTCACGTCCAGCGCGGTGGTCGGCTCGTCGGCGATCAGCAGCGCCGGGTCGCAGGCCATGGCCAGCGCGATCATCACGCGCTGGCGCATGCCGCCGGAGAGCTGGTGCGGATATTCGTCCAGCCGCTGCGCCGCCGCCGGGATCTCGACCAGGTCGAGCATGCGCAGCGCGTGCGCCATGGCGGCGCGGCGGTCGAGGCCCTTGTGCAGCCGCACGCTCTCGGCGATCTGCTCGCCGATGCGGAACACCGGGTTCAGGCTGGTCATGGGCTCCTGGAAGATCATCGCCAGCTCGTTGCCGCGCAGCCGGCGCAGATCGCCGGCGGGCAGGGTCAGCAGGTCCACCACGCGGCCATCGCGGCGGACGAACGCCGTCTCGCCGCTGACCCGCGCATGGGCGGTCTTCGGCAGCAGGCCCATCAGCGTCAGGCTGGTGACGGACTTGCCCGAGCCCGACTCGCCCACCAGCGCCGTCGTGCGGCCCGGCAGGATCGAGAAGCTGACATCCCCGACCGAGCGGATCAGCCCGGCCTCGGTCGGGAAGCTGGTGCTCAGGTGGCGCACCGACAGGCGCGGCACGGTGCTGTCGCCCTCAGGGTCGTTCATGGGTCAGACCGCTTTCTTGAGTTTGGGATCGAGCAGGTCGCGCACGCCATCGCCCACCAGCTGCAGCGACAGCGCCGTGAGGATGATGGCGACGCCGGGGAACAGCACGACCCAGAAGGCGCGGTCGGCATATTGCTGGCTGCCCGCGACCATGGTGCCCCAGGTCGGGATCTCCGGCGGCACGCCGACGCCCAGGAACGACAGGCCGGCCTCGGCCAGGATCGCATAGGCGAAGATGAAGGACACCTGCACCAGGATCGGCGACATCAGGTTGGGCAGCACGTGGCGCCACAGGATGCGCGAGGTGCGCACGCCCAGCGCGCGCACCGCCTCGATGAACAGCAGCTCGCGCAGCACCAGGGTCGAGGCCCGCACCACCCGCGCCACACGCGGCGTGTAGACCAGCACCAGCGCCAGCACCACGTTGCCCAGCGAGGCGCCCAGGATCGCCACCAGCGCGATCGCCAGCAGCATGTCGGGGAAGGCCATCATGGCGTCCACCACCCGCATGATCGGCGCGTCCAGCCGGCGGAAGAAGCCCGCCACCAGCCCCAGCAGGGTGCCAAAGAGCACCGCGCCGAGCGCCGTCAGCGCCGCGATGGCGAGCGAGTAGCGCGCGCCGTGGACGATGCGCGCGTAGAGGTCGCGGCCGAGCTCGTCGGTGCCCAGCAGGTGCTCGGCGCTCGGCGGCCGCAGGCGTTCGAGCACCGCCGTGTCGTTGGGATCGGCCGAGGCGAACAGCGGCGCGCCGATGGCCAGCAGCGCCACGGCCAGCAGCACCAGCAGCGCCACCGCGACGATGCGGTCGCGCAGCAGCCGGCGCAGCGCCAGGGGGAGTCGGGGCATCCGGAGGGTCATGGTGTGGCGGATTCTTCAGACCTTGACGCGCGGATCGACCACCGCGTAGAGCAGGTCGATGGCGAAATTGATGAGCACGTAGATCGCGGCGATCACCAGCAGCGCGCCCTGGATCACCGGATAGTCGCGCCGCAGCACGGCGTTGACGACCAGGCTGCCGACGCCCGGCAGGCCGAACACCGTCTCGGTGACCACCGCGCCGCCGATCATCAGCGCCGCCGTCAGGCCCAGCACCGTGACGATCGGCACCAGCGCGTTGCGCAAGGCGTGCTTGAGCACCACCCGGCCCTCGCCCAGACCCTTGGAGCGCGCGGTGCGCACATAGTCCTCGCCCAGCACGTCGAGCATCGAGGCGCGCGTGAAGCGGATGATCAGCGCCGAGTTGAGCAGCCCCAGCACCGCCGCCGGCAGCATCAGCGCATGCAGGCGCTCGGCCATCGGCGCGTCCGGCGCGCCATAGCCCGAGACCGGGAACCAGCCCAGGGAGACGGCGAAGATCTGGATCAGCACCAGGCCGAGCCAGAAGCTCGGCACGCTGGCGCCCAGCATCGCCAGCCCGGTGAACAGCGAGTCGATCCAGCGCCCGCGGAACACCGCCGAGGCGATGCCGCATGGCAGGCCGATCAACGCCGCGATGGCCACCGCCATCAGCGACAGCAGCGTGGTCGGCTCGGCCCGCTCCCACAGCGCCTGAGTGACCGGGCGCTGCAGGAAGATCGACTGCCCGAGGTTGCCCTGGAGCACCTCGCGCAGCCAGTAGCCGAACTGCACCGGCAGGGGCTTGTCCAGGCCGTACTCGACCCGCACGCGGGCGATGTCGGCGGCCGTCGCCTGGTCGCCCAGCAGGACGGCGATGGGATCGCCCGAGGCGGCGCGGGTCAGCACGAAGACCAGCACCGCCACGATGGCGAGCACGACCAGCATGCCGGCCAGGCGGGAGGCGAGGAAGCGCAGCATGGGGAGGTCCGTCCGCGCCTACTTGATGCGCGCGTTCCAGAAGAACGGCCAGGTCGCGGGGCGGTAGTTGTCCAGCGCCGGACTCCGGGCCGACAGGCCGCTGAACTTGCCGACGTTGACATAGGGCACCTCGTCGTAGACCACCTGCTGGACGCGGCCCCACAGCGCGCCGCGCCGGGCCGGATCAGTCTCGACGTTGAAGGCCTGCAGCGCGGCCTTCTTGGCCGGCGAGTCCCACCAGCCCGGGGCGCCATCGCCGAGTTGCGGCGGCGACAGCATCGGCTCGGGGAACTGCCCGGAGTGCGTCACGTAGATGTCCCACAGCTTCGAGTCGTTGCGGCGCTGCACCAGCGTCGCCCAGTCGACCACGTTGAGCTCGACCTTGAAGCCGGCGCGCTTGAGCTGCTCGGCCATCAACAGCGCCATGTTGTAGTGGAAGTCGTACTGGCGGCTGGTCAGGACGCGGATCGGCTCGCCCTTGTAGCCGGCCTTGGCCGCGGCCTCCTTGGCCTTGGGGGCGTTGCGCTGGTTGTACTGGTCGGTGCCGGCGGTGGCGTAGAAGGGCGAGCCCTTGGGGAAGTGGTTGCCCTCGGCGACGAAGAAGCGCGTGTCGCCGAAGCCCGCCGCCAGCATCTCGCCCTCGCCCAGCGCGGTCTGGATGGCCTGGCGGATCGGCAGGCTCGCGGCCACGCCTTCCCTGGTGTTGAGCACCAGGTAGGGAAAACCGAAGGCCGGCGTCATGATCGGCAGCGTCTTGCCGCCGGCCTTCTCCAGCCGCCCGAGCGACTCGACCGGCAGCAGGTCGGCGAAGTCGTACTGGCCGGCCAGCGCGCCCTCGACGCGCGTGTTGGCGTTGGGCACCGGCACGAAGCGCAGTTCCTCGATGGCGGCCTCGCGCCGGCCGCCATAGCCATTGGCCGGCTCCTTGCGGGCGCTGTACCTGTCGAAACGACCGAGCAGCACGTACTGGTCGGGCTTGCGCTCCTTGAAGCGATAGGGGCCGGTGCCGACGAAGTCCTTCAGCGGCGCGGCGATCGACTCCTTGGCCATGATCGCGGCCATGCCGCTGGGCAGGGCGAGCTGGGCCGCGAGTGGCGCATAGGGCTCCTTCAGCACGATCTCGACGGCCAGCGGGCCCTTGGCCTTCAGGCTGTCGACGACCTTGCCGACCGCCTTGCCGCGCGAGGACTGCTCGATCCAGCGCTGCAGGCTGGCGACGACGTCGTCCGCCGTGAGCTCGCGGCCGCTGTGCAGCATGACGCCCTTGCGCAGCGCGATCTCGTAGGTCCTGCCGCCGTTGCTGATCCGGGGCATCGACTCGGCGAGCATCGGCACCACGTTCCACTGGGCATCGAAGGTGTAGAGCGGCTCGAAGACGTGCTGCATGATGGTTCCGACCAGGTCGGCGCTCGATGCCATCGGGTCGAGCGTCTGCGGTTCTGCCACCATCGCCAGCGTGGCGAAGCCGCGTGGCGCCTGCGCCGCCACCGGCAGGGCGACGAGGCCCGCCGCGGCCAGGGCGACGCTGCCCAACAGTCGGCGCCGGGACGCGGAACCCAGGCGGGAAACGAGATTGCGGTTCATCGGGAAGGCTTTCATCGGAAGTGAATGCTGAAATTAATTTTCTCTGGGACCGAAGATCACGCATGTAACGTGCCAAGTCTCGCGCGTAAACCCTAGGTTTCAGGATTTTCGTGAAAACTACTTTCAAAAACGCCCTCAGACCGCGATCATCGATCACCCCGCTCCGTTGCGGTACCACCTCCCTCCGTCTGCCTTTTTCCCTCTTCCCCTTCTCCATCACCAGGACCCGCCATGCCCCTCGAATACCTCGGATTGCCCCCCAACGCCTCGGACCGCCAGGTGCGCCCCTTCTCCCCGGCCGTGCGTGCCGGCGACTTCATCTATGTGTCGGGCCAGGTGCCGGCGAATGCCGAGGGCGAGATCGTCGCCGGCGGCATCGAGGTCCAGACCCGGCAGGTGATGGAGAACCTCAAGGCCGTGCTGGCCCTGGCCGATGCGACCTTCGACGATGTCTGCAAGACCACCGTCTGGCTGCAGGATGCGCGCGACTTCGGTGCCTTCAACCGGGTCTACATGGGCTACTTCGGTGCCGGCAAGCCGGCCCGCTCCACCACCGAGGCCCGCCTGATGGTCGATGCCAAGGTCGAGATCGACGTCGTCGCCTACAAGCCGAAGGTCTGAGGGACGCCAGACTGGCGGCTGGATCCCCTCATGGAAGGTCGGGTTTATACTGGGTCGAAAATACTACAAATAGCTTATGTCTGATAGCTTCTTGTAGGTTTTTGAGGTTAGTTTTTCCGACCGTCGATACGTCCTTGAAGAGAGATCAACACCCATGAACGCGATCAAATCCGCCCGTCGCCTGATCACGCAGGATCCTGCCACGCCCACCGCGAAGACCTTGTCCAGGCTGGTGCTGGCCCTGGAGTCGGAGAGCGATTTCGACATGTCCAGCCTCTACGCGCTCGACATCGATTCGTTCCAGCTGGCGATCTCGATCCTCAAGGAGTGGCGCCTGGAGCGCTACTACGCCGGCAAGGCCAAGCTGTTCGACGTCGCGTTCCAGACCCGCGATCTCGCCGCGCCCCTGGCCGAGCGGCACTGAGCACCGGCAGCGGTCGCGCGGGTTCCGAAGCGAGGCATCGAACACCCGCGCCGATGCATCGCTGCCTGATCGTCGAGGACGATGCCCGCAATGCCCGCTACATCGCCGATGGCCTGAGGGAACTCGGCTATGTCGTCTCGGTGGCCGGCGACGGCATCGAGGGCCTGTCGCGCGCCATGGCCGAGCACTGGGACGTGGTGGTGCTGGACCGCATGCTGCCCGACGACGTCGACGGCCTGTCGATCGTCTCCACCCTGCGCGGCCTGGGCAAGCAGACCCCCATCCTGGTGCTGAGCGCCCTCTCGGCGATCGATGAGCGCGTCCGGGGTCTGCAGGCGGGCTGCGACGACTACCTCACCAAGCCCTTCGGCTTCTCCGAACTGGCGGCCCGCATCGCGGCCCTGGTGCGGCGCGCGCAGCCGGGCGAGGTCACACCGGAACTGACCCTGGCCGATCTGCGCCTGAACCTGCTGTCGCGCAGCGCCGAGCGTGCCGGCGTGCCCCTGCAGCTGCAGCCGCGCGAGTTCCGCCTGCTGGCCTACCTGATGGCCCACGCCGGCCAGGTCGTGACCCGCACCATGCTGCTCGAAGCCGTCTGGGACCTGCGCTTCGACCCGCAGACCAATGTCATCGACGTCCACATCAGCCGCCTGCGCAACAAGGTCGATCGCGGGCATGCCGCGCCGCTGATCCACACGGTGCGGGGCGCCGGCTACGCGCTCGCCGCCGAGCCACCGGACCTCGGACGCTGATGCCGGCATTGCGCCGCCTGTGGGGGTCGGTGGCCTTCCGCCTGGCGCTGAACTACGGCGCGCTGGTGATGGCGACCATGGCGGTCATCCTGACCCTGTTCCACGTCCAGACCGTGGGCGTGCTGGTCAACCGCATCGACCAGCACATCCAGCTCACGGCGCAGCGGCTGCTGTCGACCGCGCAGCGAGAGGGCGTCGACCAGCTGGCGCTCGACATCGAGACCATGTTGCGCGATGGCACCGATGCCGAGACCGAGATCTACCTGCTGCTGGATCCACGCGGCGCGCCGCGCGCGGGCAACGCCGGAGCGCTGCCGGTGCCACCGGCGGCGGCCCGGCAGGTGGTCGAGCAGCGCTGGACGCGCGCCGACGGCCGCCCGGGCGAGGCCCGCCTGCGCGCCTGGGACCTGAGCGACGGCAGCCGACTGGTGGTGGGCAGCGACCTGCAGCACCAGCGTGAGATCGAGCGCCTGATCCGGCGCGCCATCGGCTGGGGCGCCGCGATCGCGCTGCTGATGACCGTGGGCGGGGCCTTCGCCTTCCGCCACGCGCTGGATCAGCGCATCGGCGCGATCCGCCGGACCATCGTCGGCATCGAGGCCGGCGATCTGAGCCGGCGCATCCCGGTCTCGTCGCAGGAGGACGAGTTCGCACGGCTGCACCGCGAGATCAACGGCATGCTCGACCGGCTGGAGCAGCTGATGGATGGCGTGCGCCATGTCTCCAACACCATCGCCCACAACCTGCGCACGCCGCTGACGCGCATCCTGCTGGGCCTGCGCGCGGCCGAGACGCAGCCGGAGACCGACCGGACCGAGGCATTGCGGCTGGCCGGCCGCGAGATCGAGGAGCTCAGCCGCGTGTTCGACAAGCTGCTGAGCATCGCGGAGATCGAGTCCGGAACCCGGCGGCAGCGTTTCGGTCCGGTCGCGCTCGACGCGCTGGCCGCCGAGATGATCGAGTTCTACGAGCCGGTGGCCGAGGAGCAGGGCGCGCGCCTGATGCGGGTCGCCGGGCCCGGCGCGGAGGTGGCGGGCGACCGCGACCTGCTGGCCGGGGCGCTGGCCAACCTGATCGAGAACGCGCTGAAGTACGGCGGCGATGGCGTGACGGTGACGGTGCGCGTGACGTCCGTGAACGACCGCGTCCTCCTGGAAGTCGCCGACGACGGCCCCGGCGTGCCGCCGGCCGGGCTGGCGCGGCTGGGCACGCGCTTCTTCCGCGCCCATCGCGGACCGCTGCCGGGCTTCGGACTCGGGCTGGCGAACGTCGGCGCCGTGGCCGGACTGCATGGCGGCACCCTGGCCTTCGAGGATGCCGCGCCGGGGCTGCGCGTCACGCTGGGCCTGCCGGCGGTGCGCGCCTGAGGCGCGGCGCGCGCCACCTTGCCAAACGGTAATGCGGCCGTAATGCACGGCGGCGCCGGGCGTCCCTAGCATTCGCGGCTCCCTCGTCGCAGGAGCCGCCCGCGTGTCCGTCCGTCCCTTTTCCGCCCTGTCCCCCCTCCTCGCCGTCATCGCGGCGATGCTGCTCGCCGCCTGCGGCGGGTCCGCCGCGCCGCCACCCGTCCCGGTGCCCGTGGCGGGCCCGTCGGCACCCGGCGAGCTGCGCCTGCCGGCCGCCTCGCTGCGGATGCTGCAGATCGAGACCGTCGCCGAGCAGCGCGACACCCAGACCGTCTGGGCACCGGCGCGGATCGCCTTCCGCGACGACCGGGTCGGCGCGGTCGGCGCGCCGGCGGCCGGGCGCATCGTCCAGGTGCACGCCAACATCGGCGACCGCGTGAGCGCCGGCCAGCCGCTGGCGACGCTGGCCAGCCCGGACGCGCTGCGCCAGCGCGCCGAGGCCGGCAATGCCGAGGTCGCGCGCGGCCTGGCCGTGGGCGAGGCGCAGCGCCAGCGGCTGATGGTCGAGCGTGGCATCGGCATCGAGATGGAACGCGCCGCCGCCGAGGCGCGGCTGCGCGAGGCGACCCAGGAGCTGGCCCGCGCGCGCGGCACCGTCGGCCTGCTGGGCGGCGGGGCGGGCGACCGCATCGTGCTGCGCGCGCCGCGCGCCGGCGTCGTCGCGGCGCGCCGGGCGACCGTCGGCGCGGCGGTCGACGGTGGCGGCGAGCCGTTGTTCCTGATCGGCGATCCGGCGGCGGTGTGGGTCGTGGCCGAGGTCTTCGAGAGCGACCTGGCCGGCCTGCGCGAGGGCGCCGAGGCGCGCGTCGAGACCTCCTCGCTGGCGCAGCCGATCCGTGGCCGCATCCAGCGCATCGGCACCGCGCTCGACGAGGAGACGCGGCGCGCGCCGGTGTATGTCACGCTCGACGACGCGCCGCCGACGATGCGTCCGGGCATGCTGGCCAAGGTCGGCCTGGAGGCGGCGGCGCCGACCGGACTGGTGATCCCGCTGTCGGCCGTGCTGATCAAGGACGAACGCCGCTCGATCGTCTACGTGCAGCATGGGGAGACCGTGTTCCACGCGCGCGACGTGCAGCTCGGCCAGCCGATGCGGGGCTTCATCCCGGTGCTGGGCGGCCTGGCGGTCGGCGACCGCATCGTGGTGCGCGGCGGGCTGCTGCTCGACAGCGCGGCCAGCCAGCTGCTGTGATGGCGCGCCCCGGCATGCTGCGTTCACTCATCGCCTTCGTCGTCTATCGCCGCCTGGTGGCGCTCGCCGCCACCGCGGCGGTCGCCGCCTATGGCGTGTTCGCCTATCTGAACACCGCCATCGAGGCCTACCCGGACGTCACCAACGTGCAGGTCGGCATCATCGCCCAGGCACCCGGCCTGGCGCCCGAGGAGGTCGAGCGGCAGATCACGCTGCCGCTCGAGCGGGTGCTCAACGGCACCCCGGGCCTGCAGGCCCTGCGCTCCGAGAGCTACTTCGGCCTGGCGGTGGTGTCGATGGTGTTCGCCGATGGCACCGACAGCTTCCGTGCCCGCTCGGAGGTCACCCAGCGACTGCCCCAGGCCGACCTGCCCGACGACGTGGTGCCGGAGATGGCGCCCGACTACACGCCGCTGGGCAAGATCTACTACTACCGGCTCAACAGTGACCGCCACACGCTGGCCCAGCTGCGCACCGAGCAGGAATGGAACATCGCCCGCGTGCTCAAGCAGATCCAGGGCGTGGCCGACATCATCAGCGTCGGCGGCTTCGTCAAGGAGTTCCATGTCGAGGTCAATCCCGGCAAGGTCGCCGGTCTGGGCCTGACGATGGACGACGTCACCCAGGCGCTGTCGCAGTCCAACAAGAACGTCGGCGGCGGGCTGCTGCGGCGCGGCGAGCAGTCGCTCATCATCCGCGGCATCGGCCTGCTGACCTCCAGCGACGACATCGAGGCGGTGGTGCTCAAGGCCAGCGGCCACAACCCCGTGACCGTGGGCGACGTCGCCCGCGTCATGCAGTCGTACACCCCGCGCCAGGGTTCGGTGGGCATGGACGGCCACGACGACGTGGTCCAGGGCATCGTGCTGCTCAAGCGCGGCGAGAACCCCTCGCGCGTGCTCGACGAGGTGCATCGCCAGGTCGCGCAGCTCAATGGCGGACTGCTGCCGGCGGGCATGCGCATGGAGCCGGCCTACGACCGTTCCGAGCTCGTCGGCCACACCCTGGCCACGGTGCAGCACAACCTGCTGTTCGGCGCCGTGCTCATCGTGGCGGTGCTGTGGCTGTTCCTGCGCAGCATCCGGGGTTCGCTGATCGTCGCCACGGTGATCCCGCTGTCGCTGCTGGTGGCCTTCATCGGCCTGTACCTGCTGGGCATGCCGGCCAACCTGATCTCGATGGGCGCGATCGATTTCGGCATCATGGTCGACGGCGCCGTGGTGCTGACCGAGAACATCATCCGCAACGCCCGGCTGCGCCAGCCGGCCACGCAGGCGGCGCTGCGCGCCATCATCGTCGACTCGGCCGTGGCGGTGGCGCGGCCGACGCTGTTCGCCATGGCCATCGTCATCGCGGCGCTGATCCCGGTGTTCTCGCTGGAGAGCGTGGAGGGCCGGATCTTCCGACCGCTGGCACTGACCTACAGCTTCGCGCTGCTGGGCGCCCTGGTGTTCGCCCTGGCGCTGGTGCCGGCACTGTGCGCGCTGCTGCTGCGTCCCCATCATGTGACGCAACCCGAGGCGCCGGTGTTCCGGCGCATGCACCACGCCTATCACGCGTGGCTCGAGCAGCTGCTGGGCCGGGCCCGCTCGCGCGGCGCGGTGCTGGTGGCGGCGCTCGGCGCGCTGGGGCTCGCCGGCGTCTCCGCGACCTGGCTGGGCACCGAGTTCCTGCCCGAGCTCGACGAGGGTGACGCCTACGTGCTGGTGCAGATGGCGCCCTCGGTGTCGCTGGAGAAGGGCCAGGAGATCCTGCGCGAGCTGCGGCGGCGCCTCAACACGTTTCCCGAGGTGGTCTCGGTCACGACCGAGCAGGGCCGGCCCGAATCGGGCACCGACAACGAGACCATCAACATGGCCAAGGCCCTGGTGCGGCTGAGGCCCCAGGGTCAGTGGCGCGCCGGCCTGACCAAGCCGGCGCTGGTGGCGGACATGCGCGCCTCGCTGGGCGAGATTCCCGGCGTCGCCTTCAACTTCGCGCAACCGATCCGCGACAGCGTCGAGGAATCGACGTCCGGCGCGCGCGGCCACGTGGTGCTCAAGCTGTTCGGTCCCGACATCGGCGTCATGCGCGGCCTGCTGGAGCGCACCAAGACGGCATTGCGCCCGATCGAGGGCGTGGTCGACCTCGACCTCTACCGCGACGCCCCGGCGCCGCAGCTGCACATCGAATTCGACCGCCCCGCCCTGGCGCGCCACGGCATCTCCATGGAAGTGGCCGACACCGCCGTCGAGGTGGCCCTGGCGGGCCGGGTGGTGACCACGCTCTGGGAGGGCGAGCACGGCGTGCCGGTGCGGGTGCGCCTGCCCTATGTCGACCGCATGGACGAGGCACGCATCCGCGAGATCGCGGTCTCGGCCCCCGATGGCCGGGCGGTGCCGCTGCACGCGCTGGCGCGCATCGGCGTGAAGATCGGCAACGCCTCGATCTTCCGCGAAGGCAACGCCCGCTACATGGCCCTCAAGTTCAACGTCGAGGGACGCGACATCGGCTCGGTGGTCGGCGATGCGCTGGCCGCCTTCGAGCAGGCCGCGACCCTGCCGGAGGGCTACCGGGCCGTGTGGGGCGGCGAGTGGGAGAACCAGCGCCGCGCGGCGGCCCGGCTGCAGGTCGTCATCCCGCTGTCGCTGGCGGTGGTCTTCGCGCTGCTGTTCGCGGCACTGGGGCAGGCACGCAGCGCCGGCGTGATCCTGGCGACCGCGCCGTTCGCCATGGTGGGGGGCATCGCGGCGCTGCACGTCACCGGCATCGACCTGTCGATCAGCGCGGCGATCGGCTTCATCGCCCTGCTCGGCCAGGTCGCGCTGGTCGGACTGCTGGTGGTCAGCGCGGTCGAGGCCCTGCGCCGCGAGGGCATGCCCCTGATGCGGGCGTTGATCGAAGGCACGGCCGAGCGCATGCACTCGGTGCTGCTGGTGACCCTGCTGGCCCTGCTCGGATTGCTGCCGATGGCGTTGTCGACCGGCGTCGGCAGCGAGACCCAGCGTCCCTTCGCATCGGTGATCGTGGGCGGCATGGCGGTGTTGCCGTTGGTGGCGCTGGTGCTGCTGCCGGTGCTCTATGCGTGGTTCGGACCGCGCACCTTGAAGAATGGCGAGGCCGGGGATGAATGAGGAGCAGAACGGGATGTGGCGCGCGGCGCAGCGGGTGCGCGCGATGGATGGGAAGTGGTGGGAGTGGGAGCGGCCGATGAGGATGACGAGGGTGGCCCGGTCGGTGAATGCGGTGCGGTCGGGTGGGTCCGATCGTTTGGATCGACCGGCGCGGCTCGCGCGGCTGGAGACGACGTCGGATGGTGCGGCCGGCCGGGCGCCGGCGCTCGCAATGGCTTCGGCACTCGCACTGGCGTGGATGCTCGGACTCCCAGCGGGACCTGCGAACGCGCAGGACCGGCTGCCCGCGGCGCTCGCGCCACCGGGTTCGATGCAGATACTGGCAACCGATGCGGCCAGGCCGCGGATGGGCGGCGCATCCGAGGTGGCTGGCGGGAAGGGGGCGTATGGATCGGCCGGCCCACGCGAGTCGACCCATGGATCGGACGCGGTCGAGGTCTTCCGATCCACGGACTCGATGGATCGGGACGGCGCCGACTTCGATGCCGCCCGCCCGCCCGGCCTGTCGCTGACCGAATTCCTGGCGCTGGTGCGACGCGAGAGTCCGGCCCTGCAGGCCGACCGCTCGCTGGTCGACATGGCGCGCGCCGATCTGCGCACGGCTTCGACACTCCCCAATCCGGCGCTTTCCCATGCCCGTGGCGCCGGTGACCGGCAGACGACCATCGAGCAGGCACTGCCGGTGTTCGGCCAGCGTGGCCTGCGCATGGAAGGCGCGCAACGAGGCATCGATTCGGCCCGCGCCAACGTCGACGCACTGGCCGCCGACGCACTGCGTGGCGCCGCCGAGACCTTCGTGACGCTGCTGGCCGCGCAGGAACGCACGCAGCGCTGGCAGGCGGCGAACGAGGCCCTTGCCGCCGCGGCCGTGATCGTCGAAGGCCAGGTCGCCGCCGGAGCCCGCAGTCGTTACGACCTGGCCCGCATCCGCGTCGAGGCGGCGCACCTGGGCATGCGCCTGGACCAGGCCGCGACTGCCGAGGCCGATGCCTCGGCACAGCTGGCCGCCACCGTGGGAGCCACGGGCTGGCGGCCACGCGCCATCGGCAGCCTCCGACCCGCGGTCGGGAATGGCGATTTCGCGGTCCGCTGGGATCGTGCCCGGACACGGCTGCCCGCGGTGCGGGCAGCGCTGGCCTCGGAGGAACTGGCACGCACGCTGGTGGCGGTGGAACGGCGCGAGGCCTGGCCCACGCCTCGCATCGGCGTCGGCCGCCTGCGCGACGGCGAAGGGCGTCATGCGCTGGTCGGCGTGTCGGTGGAGATTCCGTTGTTCGACCGGCGCGAGGGCCCGATTGCTCGGGCGCGCGCGATGGCGGACGAAAGCCGCCAGCGGCGTCGTGCGGTGATCCTGGCGGCCGAGGCCGAACTCGGCCGCTCGGTCGACCAGTTCCAGCGCCTGCACCGACTGACCGAACGCTTCGAGGCCGACAGCCTGGCCGCCCTGCCGGCACTCGAACGGATGGCGCGCGACGCCTACCAGCTCGGACGCGGCAGCATCCTGGAGCTGATCGATGCGCTGCTGGCCGGCGCGGAGAAGCGCATCGCGCATGTCGAACTGGTCGAGTCCGTGTTGAAGGCCGAGGTCGCCGTGCGTGCCGCATCGGGAGAGCTGGGGATCGCGGTCGACTGAGTGGCAACGTGCGTTGCGGTTGCGGTTGCGGTTGCGGTTGCGGCTGCGGCTGCGGCGTGGCTATGCGGCTGCGGCCGTCGTCGTCGTCGTCGTCGTCGTTGCGTTTGCGTTTGCGTTTGCGTTTGCGTTTGCGTTTGCGGTT
Organism: Variovorax sp. PEI5; assembly: GCF_056679935.1. NCBI lineage: Bacteria > Pseudomonadati > Pseudomonadota > Betaproteobacteria > Burkholderiales > Comamonadaceae > Variovorax > Variovorax sp. PEI5. The sequence continues at coordinate 95,563 of NZ_JBWXPH010000003.1, read as the reverse complement.
GCGGTTGCGGTTGCGGTTGCGGCCCTCGCTGTGCCTCTGATCCTTGCTGGGGTTGTGATCATCGCCCCAGCCGTGACCGTCGTGGTGGGTGTAATCGTCGCTGTGGCTGTAATCGGCGCTGCGAACGTGCCCGTGGCCGTTCTTGCGATCGTCGTTGAAACTTCGCTTGTCGCTATATCTATGGCCGTCACGGTCGCCGTCGTCATAAGGCTGTTGCTGTTGCCGTTGCCGTTGCCGTAGCTGCTGCCGTTGCTGGTGCGGGTGCGGGTGCGTTTACTGGTGCCGTTGCTGTTTCCGTTGCCGTTGCCGTTGCTGTTTCCGCTGCCGAAGCCGCAGCCGCTGGTTTTAGTGTTGGTGTCGCTGTTGCCACATCTATTAAGAAAGAACGGGCGCTGGCGCAGATAGATCCGACGACATACGCCAAAGCCAAGCCCAAGCCCAAGCCCACGCCCATGGACCGGCACCGGCACCGGCAGAGGCAGAGGCAGAGGCAGAGGCAGAGGCAGAGGCAGAGGCAGAGGCAGAGGCAGAGGCAGAGGCAGAGGCAGAGGCAGAGGCAGAGGCAGAGGCAGAGGCAGAGGCAGAATGTTCACACAGCATCCAGTGTTCGAGCCGTGACTCCGGCCACGTCCCGTCTCGCCAAACTCTTACCTCCCATGAGCTCCGAAGACCCCACGCATCCACTCGACCGTGTCGACCTGCGCATCCTCGCGCTGCTTCAGGCCGATGGACGCTTGGCCAACCTCAAGCTGGCCGAGGCGGTCAGCCTGTCGCCTACGGCGACACTGGCACGGGTCCAGCGATTGACGCGCGAAGGCTTCATCCTCGGCTATGAAGCTCGTCTCGATCCGGTCAAGCTGGACGCGGGAATGCTGGTCTTCGTCGAGGTGCTTCTGGATCGCACCACGCCGAATGTCTTCGAACAGTTCAAGGTCGCCGTGCAACTCAGGCCGGAGATCATGGAATGCCACATGGTGGCCGGCGGATTCGACTACCTGCTCAAGACCCGCAGCGCCGACATGAATGCCTATCGCCGGTTCGCCGGCGACGTCCTCTGGCAGCTGCCTGGCGTGCGCGAGACCCGGACATATGCGGTGATGGAGGAAATCAAGAACTCGACTCACCTGCACCTGCGAGAGCCGATCTCCCGCTGAGTACGAAGAACCCCATCGATCGCGAACCTCGACGCTCCACCATCGCCATGCACTCGTCCGATGGCGATGGCGATGGCGATGGCGATGGCGATGGCGATGGCGATGGCGATGGCTTCACGAGCGTTGATTCGCCATCGAGTCGACGGAAGAATCGCGTCCATGGCCCGTTGCTGATGCGGCGTGAAGACCCTGGTCATGCGGTCGATGACGTGTCGATGTGGACTAATGCTTGAGCCTGGCAGGCCGCAGCTCGTGCCCACATCGAACGCGAACAGCAACTGGGCATCGGCACTTCGATCGCCGGAATGGCAAAGGCAAACAAGGGATTGCCCTTGCATTGCGTCCTGTCAGCGTCTTGGAGGCGATCGACCGATACCAGATCGACAGAATGCGCTTCGGAAAGCATATCCCGCCTGATCCTTTCTGCAAGTCATCGGCGTCCTCGTGATTCCGGATGGCGGTGACGCAAGCCGGCTTGTCGATCGATTCGCGACTGCAGGCAACTTATGAGCTTCCGCAGCGACACGATGCAATGCTCATATCGACTCGTCCCATTCCAGGTTGATCCGATCAGCCAGGAAAATTCTCCGGGTTCTTCGCCTTGCTTCGTGCCTCGGCTCCCGTGATGACACCGCGCCGTACCAGGTCGGTCAGATTCTGATCGAGTGTCTGCATGCCCTGCGCCTGACCAGTCTGTATGGTCGAGTACATCTGTGCCACCTTCGCTTCGCGGATGAGATTCCGGATCGCGGATGTGCCCAGCATGATCTCGTGTGCGGCGATACGACCCTGGCCGCCCTTCAGTTTGCACAGCGTCTGGGAGATGACGGCCTGCAGCGATTCGGAAAGCATGGCGCGAATCATCTCTTTCTCCTCACCGGGAAACACGTCGATGATCCGATCGATCGTCTTGGCGGCTGAGGAAGTGTGGACCGTTCCGAACACCAGATGGCCAGTTTCGGCCGCCGTCATGGCAAGACGAATGGTCTCGAGATCACGCATCTCTCCCACCAGGATGGCGTCCGGATCCTCGCGCAATGCCGACCTCAACGCATTGGCGAAGGAATGCGTCATCACTCCCACTTCTCGTTGATTGACCAAACACTTCTTGGACTCGTGCACGAATTCGATCGGGTCCTCGACCGTCAGGATGTGACCGGACGCGGTTTCATTGAGGTAATTGATCATCGCGGCCAGCGTGGTCGATTTGCCCGACCCCGTAGGACCGGTGACGAGCACCAGACCGCGAGGCTTCAGTGCCAGATCACCGAATATCTTGGGAGCGCTCAGCTCTTCAAGCGTCAGGATCTTGGACGGAATGGTTCGAAATACAGCGGCGGCACCGCGATTCTGGTTGTATGCATTGACGCGGAATCGAGAAAGCCCATCGATTTCGAATGAAAAGTCCACCTCCAGGAATTCTTCATAGTGCTTGCGCTGCATGTCATTCATCACGTCATACACCATCGCATGCACCTGTTTGTGATCGACCACGTCGACACTGATGCGCCGTATGTCGCCATGCACCCGGACCATCGGTGGAAGTCCCGCCGACAGATGGAGATCGGACGCACCGTTCTTGACGCTGAAGACCAGCAGTTCCGTGATGTTCATTTCCTCGACTCCCTGTTTTCCTATCCATCGCCGAAGGCACGCTCTGCGGCGTCTAAACCGAACGGTGAATCCAGCATTGCATTGGCACGTGGCAGCGACTCGACATGCTGTGATGTCGGTCGCTGCAACCTGAGACCCTCGAGCTCTAATCGACCTTCACTCGGAAAAGAACGGATCCGCGATCGGCTGGATTGAGTGCGCCGACGAAACGCCACTGGAGAGGACCTTTGCCACCGACCGTCTGCGTTACGGCACAGTCGACTTCGGCAGCGGGTAATGGGTTGGCAGGCGTGGATTTCATGCAGCCGGTCAGCGTGCTCGGCGTCACATCCTGCGCAGCGGAAATGAAAGCGCTGTAACTCGGCACGCTGTCGTTGATCACCAGGTTCCGGATAGGCACCGCTGCGTTGTTTGCGTAGCTGAGACGATATTCGAGGACGTCACCTGACTTCGCCTGGTTGGTATGTTCGAATTTCACACTGCTCTGCGTCACATTTCGAACCTCCTTGACCAACTCCAAGGCTGCATCGCCAACGGAGCTGTTGTCGTTCAACATATAGCTCGATGTCAGTGTCGGATTGGCCCCGGCATAGTCGAATCGTGCTTCGACCACGATCAGGTTCTTGCTGCCGATCGATGCGTTCGATGGAATGAACTGTTGAACAACGATACAGATCTTGTCTCCCGCCGTGACGGTCAACGACGTTCCGGCCGCGCCTGGGTAGAGCTGCTGCGCGCCGGGCAGGACCCGCCCTTCGCATAAGGCATCGAAAAAGATCTTTTCGCTCCATCCGGTCATTGCGGGCGTTGCGGCAGACGAGGTGATCGAAAAGACGACCGTGCCTTTCGTTCCTGCAGTGAAGACATGTGGATAGCTCAATGTGCTCAAAGGCAAACCGCTGAGCGCCAGACTTGCGGCAAACGTCGAATCTTTCACTTCTCCGAAGTTCAGGTCGATGTGATTCGTTCCATTGAACACAAAACTGATGCGATTTGAAGTCGCGGTCCCGTCACCTCGGGTGTATCGATAAGTCGAGCCGGCTGTCGTCGTCGCAACGCCGGAAGGCAAGCCAACCGCCCCGACCGACGCGCCTGTGGATGTCTCGGTCTGCTTCCTATCCTCATCGACGCACAGGCCAGTTCCAAGGACGACGGTCGTGGGGACATTGAGCACATAACCGCCCGAGCTGTCCGTCGAAGTCGAATCCAGCACGCCGACTGCGCAGTCCGTCAGACGCATCGAACGGCCAGCAAGCGGTTCCTCCATGCCATTCAAGACGCCGTCATTGGCTGTACCGCCGACAGCGCGAGCTCCGCGCCATTGCTGGCGATGACGCCACCCGCGTTGTCCAGCGTGCCGGCGATGGCGATGTCGAGCGCATCGGCGCCGGTCTGCACGAGCCGGCCACCGGCGGTGTTGCGCAGGTTCGCGACATGGAGGTCCAGCCGGCCCGCGTCCAGGGAGCCCTCGGAATTGACCAGGGTCGCGGCATCGGTGCCCGTGGCCGCGACTGAAAGGCTGCCGGACGCGGCGACACGGGCATGGCGGGTGACGACGTCGCCGGTGGCGGCGGTCAGGGCCACCTCGGCGCCACGCACCTGGGCGCCACCCAGGTCGACGTCGGCGCCCCGCAGCGCCAGCCGGCCGGCGGCGAGCATCGTGCCGCCGGCCGCCAACCGTCCCGTGGTGCTGACCGACAGATCACCGGTCGCGCCCGGTTTGCCATCGCCGCCGATGCCGGCACCCAGCGCACCGGAGGCATCGCTGGCGAGCACGCCCGCCGTGATCGCCGTGTGGCGACCCGACGTGATCGTGCCGGAGGCGGAGGTCGGATTGCCACCGGCGCCGGCCTCCGATCCGTTGTCGAGGCGCGTCGCGACCGTGATGCGGCCATCGCGTTCGGCCCGGATCGCGCCGGTGTTCGCCAGGCTGCCCGCGCGCAGGTCGAGATCGGTCGCGGCGCCGATGCGGCCCTGGTCGTCGCGCACGTGGCCGACGACGTCGACCTTCGCCGCGTCGCCCGCCGACTGCAACGTGCCCCGGGTGTTGTCCAGCGTGGCGGCGCTGACCGTCAACGCGGCGTTGGCCACCAGCTGACCTGCGGTGTCGTCGAGCGCGCCGGCGACGGTGGCGTCCAGTGCATCGATCGCGGAGATCGTTCCATGCGCGTTGTCGAGCCCGCCGCCGACGCGCAGATGCGCCGCGCCACCGCTCGCCAGCGTGCCGCCATGGTTGTCCAGGTCGGCCGTGGTCTCGATGTCCAGCGCGCCCGCGCGCAGCGTGCCACCGGCGTTGTCGAGGGTGGCGACACGGGCCGTGAACGCACGACCGACATCCAGGGTGCCGCCGGCATTGCTGAAGCCGGCGCCACTGACGCTCAGGTCGGCGAGGCGCAGGGTGCCGCCGGCGTTGTCGAGATCCGTCGTCCGCAAGGTGATGTCGCCACCCGCGTGGATCGTGCCGCCGTCGTTGAGGATGCGGCCCGCGGCCGCGGCGATCCGGCCGGGAGCAGGCGGGGCCGGGGCCGGCACCGCCGGGCTCGCGGCGCCCCCTGCGCCACCTGAAGCGGCACCGGCACCGCTGCCAGTGGCGGTGCCGCTCCCGGTGGGCGGCGACGTGGGCGCCGGCGCGCCGGTCGGTGCGCCCGTGGCGGCCGGGGCCGGCGACGGGACTGGGGCTGGCGCGGGCGGCACGCCGATGACGCCGCCCTGTGCATTGCTCAGATGCGGGGCGTCGATCGCCAGTGCGCCGCCGCCGGTCTGCCGCAGGATGCCGCCACGGTTGTCGAGGTCGCCAGCCGTGCTGGTCAGCTCGAGGCGCGCGCCTTCCAGCGTGCCCGCAGTCGTCGCGAGATGGTTGGCCAGGTCGTCGCGCGTGGTGATCCGCAGGCCAGCGGCGCTCTGCACGACGCCACCATTGGCAACACCCGCCGCGTCGATCGCGGCATCGGACGCGGCCTGGATGAAGCCGCTGTTCTCCAGCCGGCCGCTGGCCGACAGCGAGAGCTGCCCGCCACCGGCGACGGTGTAGGGCCCCGTGGCGGTCTGGATCGTGCCGGCATTGCGGGCGCCGACACCCGCCTCGTTCACCACCAGGGCGATGTGCCCGGCGTACATGCCGCCCAGGCGGGCGACATCGATGGCATAGGCCGGCGCGCCGGCTTGGCCCGTGATCGGCACGATGCCCGCCAGGTCGGCGTCGATCCGGTTGGCACCGGTGACGACCTTGAGGTCGCCGGCGTGCAGGGCGCCGCTGAGCTCGAAGGCGCGCGTCAGGATCGCCAGCGAATCGGTCCCGCCGGCATCCAGCCCCGCGCCCGCGACGGCGATGCGGCCGCCGCGCACGACATAGGCCTCCAGGTTGCCGGCGATGCCGAACTGGGGCACGCCGGTGGTCAGGGTGGCGCGATGCACGTTGATGAAGCCGCCGCCGTCGACGGAGATGCCCGCCGGGTTGGCGACGATGACATCGGCCCGCTGGCCGGCCACCTCGATGAAGCCGCGCAGCAGCGAGGGATCGGTGCTGCGCACCTCGTTGACGATGACGCGGGCGGCGCCATGCGCGAGCATCGGGTTGCCCGCGACGAAGCCGCCGAGCTGGGTCTGGACGTTGGTCCGGCTGTTGTTGAGGATGGCGCCATTCGCGCCGACGTCGAACTGCCGGTAGACGTTGTGCGACACGCCGACGGCCGAGGGCGCCTGGATGTTGACCAGCGGCACGCCGTTGGGCGCCGTCAGCACCACCGGACGCTGCGCGCCGGGCGCGTTGCGGTCGCCGGCGATCTGCGCCTGCAGCGGCGCGCTGGCCAGCATGGCCACGACCGCCGCGAGGCGGAGCGCGACGCCCCTGCCGGCCGTGGCCCGGCTCGTGCCACGGCCGGTGCTCAGCGCCGTCTCCTGCACCACCATGCGCAGGCCGCGCGCGGCATTGAAGATGATCCGATGGAAATTCCTGTTCATGGGGTGGCCCTCCCTGGGCGCTCAGAAGCTGTAGTTCAAGTTGAGGCCGACCGTCGTCCTGGCGGTGCGGTAGCCCTCGGGCCGCCGGATCGGAGCGCCGACGAAGAAGTCGTAGTTCAGGCCTCGGATCACGCCGCGCAGGCCCACCGCCCCGCCCACCAGGTGATGGCCCAGGAGGTGTTCGGCCGCCACGCCGCTGACCTGCCCGTAGTCGATGCCGACATAGAGTTCGGCGCCGCTCTCTCCCAGCGCGAGGCCCATGTCGTTGCGCACCAGTCCCCCGCGATCGCCCAGCAGGCTGGTCTCGCCGTCGAAGCCGCGTACCGTGTAGCGTCCGCCGATGGCGAACTGGTCCTGGGGCAGGAGCGGCGTGCGGTTCCATTGCGCCCGCCAGAGCGCCGTGTAGCGCAGCTTCTGGCCGGCCCAGCGCAACGGCAGGTTGAGCGTCGCCTCGGCGGTCCAGAGCCGGAAACGCGAAGTGCCCTCGCCGAAGGCCTCCTCCGATGCGGCGGCGCCGCCGAAGGCCCCGGTGCCGCGCCGATAGGCCAACGTGCCGTCCAGCGTCGCGTCGCCCAGGAATTCACGCTGGTTCAGGCTGGCTTCCCAACCCCCGACGACCCGGCTCTGCGCATTCAACGTCGTGACGTCGGTGATCTCGCTGACCGAAGCGCGACGGAAGGCGCGCAGCGCGGCGGTCGTCTTGCGGCTGCGGTCGCGGTGGAGCAGTTGCGACCATCGCACCTCGGCGTTGCTGCTCGAACCGGCATAGACATAGTCGACGTCACCGCCGGCGACCGTCTGGTGATAGCGGCTGCGACTCGCCGTGACGCCCAGGAGCCCGTAGCCGAACGGGATCGAGTAGTGGAGCGTGTGACCGCCTGTGCCGCGATCGTCGTGATTGAACGCATCGTGATTGAGGCTGACGTAGGCCAGGTCATTGAGACCGAGCGGACCATCCCACGCCACCGTGGCCCCGGTCTGGGTCCTGCCGGTGGCCCGGGTGCCGCTGTCGTCCAGGCTCAGCGTCGCGCGCAATGGGAGTCCGCGCCTGTACCTGACCACCAGGTCGCTGTCGCCGGGACCCGCATCGGCGCCGATGGAGGGAGCGATCTGGATGTCGGCATCCGCCGTGGGCAGACGTTTGAGGTTCTCGAGGCCCTGTTCGATGGCGCGCAGTTCCAGCAGGTCGCCGGGCGTCACGGGAATGGCGTTGCGCAACCACGTCGAGGCGGTCGCACCGTCGTCCGGACGCACCGCCTTGATGCGGCCGGGCAGCAATGTCAGGGTCAGGGTGCCGGTGCTCAGCGCTTGAGGCCCGGCCAGCACGCGCGTGGTCGGATAGCCCCCCTCGACCAGCGCCGCCTGCAGGCGTGCCACGAGAGTGCCGATGCCCGTCGTTCCCAGGCAGCGGCCGATGGGCGAGTCGTCGTGGTCGACACCCGCGGCGTGTGACAGGATCCAGTCGAAACGCGCTGAAGACTCACCTTGCAACAGCAGGCGGTCGATCACGAAACAGGGCGTTTCATCGTGCGGCAGGCGCGCAGGGCCTTTCTCGGTGGCGGAGGACCCACGGACATCGATGCTCGGCTCCTGTTGCTGGCGCAGTGCGCGTTCACGGTCCTGCTGACGTCTTTCCTCGATCAGGGGTCGTGGCACCGTGGCGGCCTGCGCATGGACGGCGGCCGGCAGCAGCGAAAAACCGCTCAACAAACAATAGAGGGGACCGTAATTCCAGAATGATGAATGGAGATTTCTTCTTGATTTTTTTCTATTGAAAACGACGTGCCGGGCACGAATCAATGGATCGATCACTTCCTCGCCTGTACTTCCATGGGACACGTCGCATTTTATTGAGCGCCTTTGGATGGAAATGCGACGGGAGCGGGGTTTCAACAGCCATCAGACCCATCAAGATGATTTTCCGTTAATTAATTTTTTCTGCCCTTTTAATTCTTTAGTATTGATTGAATTGGATTGAATCGTCGGGGTCGTACGATTGGCTAATTTCGTTCTAGATCGCCGTACACACTCTTCCAAGGCGCTCTTCTCGACGAAAAATGACCTGCCGCGCGCTGCATGCCATCCTGATCTTCTTTCGACGTTCAATGGAGGGAATGGCGATGCAGGCGTGGATTGGCATCCGGGGAGCCATTGCCGGCGCTCTTGCGTGAATCTTCAAATGCCGGATCTGTCCATTGGTCAATCCCGCCAATGACCATCGATAACCATCAATGAGTCATTGTCCGAACTGGACGATCCTCATCCGGTGCACGTGCGGATTCGCACGGATTGCATGTCGATGTTCCAGATGCATCAAGTCGTTGACGCCGAGGCCCGTTCGCAGACCCTGTGCGGAGCGCGGAAAGACCGGTGGGCGGGCTCGCCGGTCCCGGCTGGCTCAATAGACGTCGCGGCGATAGCGGTTGGCGACCAGCAAGTCGTCGAGCGTCGCGTGGCCGAGCACCTCGCGCAGGATCTGGTCGACGCCGGACGCCATGCCCGACAGGCTGCCGCACACATAGATCACGCAGCCGTCGTCGACCCAGCGCCGCAGGATCTCCGCGTGCTCGCGCAGGCGGTCCTGCACATACGGGCGGGCGGGGGTGTCGCGCGAGAACACCCGATCGACGCGCTCGACGGCGCCGGTGCGCTGCCAGCCATCGACCTCGGCGCCCAGGACGTCGTCGTGCGCGGCATGGCGCTCGCCATGGACCAACCAGTTGCGATGATGGCCGCGCCGCACGCGTTCGCGCAGATGGCCACGCAACCCGCCATAGCCCGAGCCGTTGCCGATGAAGACGCAGGGCACGTCACCATCGACCAGCGCGAAGGCCGGATTGGGCCGCAGCCGCAATGCGACGACCTCGCCCAGCGGGGCATGCGCCGTCAGCCAGCCCGATGCCAGACCCAGGCCGTGGGCATGCCGCACCTGGCGCACCAGCAACTGCACGCGGCCCTCGTGGGACAGCGAAGCCACCGAATAACGCCTGGGCGATGACGGCGCCGAACCCATGCCCGACGGCGGTCGCAGTTCGGCCAGCGCGCCCGGAAGCCAGCTGCCACCCGCCGTGGCGCCGGCATCGGGGCTCGCAGCCGCACCGGCCGGTCCACAACCGCCTCCGGCACCCGCATCCCCGGCGGGCCGCAATTCGATCTCATAGAGCGGATCGCCCTGGCTGCCGGGGTTGAGCAGGGTGCGGCGCACCAGACGCCAGGGTTCGAACACCGGCTCGTCGGCGGGCGCGGCGGGAGCGATGTCGAGTGCGACGCCGAACGCCGCACCGACCTCGCGGGTCCAGCGCATGAGCGCATCGGGATCGCCATCGTCGACCTCGATCATCGGGAACAGCGGCCGCGCGCCCAGGCCCTGGAGATGGTGCCGCAGCGTGCGGCCGAAGCCGCAGAAGGTCGCGTAATGCGCGTCGCCCAATGCCAGCAGGCCATAGCGCAGATGCCGCAGGCCGTCCACACCGGCTTCGCCTTCCAGGCGTTCGACCACGCCATGCGCCGCATCGGGCGGATCGCCATCGCCGAAGGTGCTGGCGACGATCAGCAGGTGCCGCTGGAGCCGCAGCAACCCGACATCCAGCGCCGCCAGCGGCCGCACGTCGACGGCCACGCCCGCCGCCTGCAGCGCGCCGGCGGTGCGCAGCGCGATACGCTCGGCATGGCCGGTCTGCGAGGCGAAGGCCAGCAGCACCGGTGCCCCGCCCGCGCCCGCCGTGACGCCGGTCGCCGCCAGCCGCATCCGCTCCCGCCGCACCAGCGTGCCTGTGCGGCGCCGGTCGAGGTACATCCACCACCCCGTGATCGCGAACAGCACCAGCGCCAGGCTCGACAGCGCCATGGCCAGGCGGCCGGGCAGTCCCCAGTAGCTGCCCATGTGCAGCGGATAGATGCTGTTGACCAGCCGGCCGGCGAGCGCCTTGTCGGCATAGCGGTCGTGCCGCGTCACCGCGCCGGTCGCGGCATCGAGATGGAGGCGGTCGCGCGCCCGCTCGTGGACCGCGTCGGGCTGCAGGTAGGTCGCCTCGACCTGCGTCGCTCCGGCCGCGGGCAGCCGCAGCGTGACCTGCCGCCAGTCGCCCGCCGTCGCGGACTGGAAACCCGACCAGACGCGCCGCAGATCCGCATCGGGCACGGCGCGCGTGGCCGGCGGCGTCCCGCTGGCCATGCCACCCGGTGCGCCCATGCGCTGCACGCGGACCGCCCGCCCCTCGCCCGCGGCGCCATCGACCATGGCGCGGACGGAATCGAAACCCCAGTACACGCCCGTCGCGGCCGATACCACGTAGAGCGGCAGGGCGAGCGTGCCGGCCACCGCGTGCAGGTTCCATACGAAGGCGCGGCCCTTGAGGCCGACATCGATCCGCAGCCAGGCGCGCCAGGACGCCGCGCGGCGCGGCCAGCGCAGATACAGCCCGGACAGTGCCAGCACCAGCAGCCCGGCCGCCAGCGTGCCGGTCACCGGCTTGCCGCTCTCGCGCGGCAGCAGCAGCCAGCGATGCAGTCGCTCGACGAACTCGAAGAACTCGTCGCCTCGCGGATGCGGCATCAGGGCGCCGGTATACGGGTCGACCATGCGGCTCTCGCCCCGGCGCTCGCCGGGCGCCGGCGCGAAGACGGCACGCGCGGGCCGGCCGGCCTCGGCGATCAGGGTCAGCGTGGCGACGCGCCGCGCCGGCTCGATGGCGCGCAGCCGCTCGACCAGCTCGGCCGGTGTCAGCGCCACGGCGCCGGCCGTCGGCGCGGTGACGTGCCGCAAGGCCGGGTTCAGGGCCTCGACGATTTCGGCGCGGAACGACAGCACCGCGCCGGTCAGGCCCACAATCGCCAGCACGCTGCCGGCCGTGATGCCGATGAACCAGTGGATCCGGACCCAGGCCTCGCGCAACAGGCTCGTCCAGGAAGCGCGTCGCACCGCGCGTGGCGGCTCGCCGGCGCCGGCCGTCACAGGTCGAACTTGACCAGGGCGCGCACGGTGCGCGGCGTGCCGACCGCCAGGCGCGTGCCGGCGGCGGCCCAGTAGCGTCGATCGGCGAGGTTGTCGACGTTCAGCTGGAACTGGGCGCGCCGGCCCAGCACCGAGGTCGCATAGCGCGCGCCCAGACCGAATACGGTGACGCCGCCGATGAAGGCCTGATTCAGGTCGTCGACCGGGCGGCGACCGGTGAAGTAGGCGCCGCCATTGACCGACAGGCCCGGCACCGGCGCGATGTCGTAGGACAGGAACAGGCTGGCGGTATGCCGGGCGGTGTTCTCCGGCTGCCTGCCGTCGTACTGCGCATTGATGTCGCGGAAGCTGGCGTCCAGCACCTGGCCCGACAGTTGCCAGGCCAGCTGCCGCGTCAGGCGCCCCTGGGCCGAGACCTCGGCGCCGCGATAGGTCTGCCGCCCGTCGCCGACGAAGACGTTGGCCGCGTTGGTGTAGGCCCCGGGCCGCTCGATGTCGAACAGCGCGCCCGACAGCAGCGTGCCGGCCGGCGTCAGCCAGCGCAAACCGGTCTCCTTCTGCCGGCTGACGCCCGGTGCCATGCGATTGTTCTGGTTCACCGTGCCGGTCGGCGCGACCTCGCCCTCCTCGACGCCCTGCGCATAGGAGACGTAGGCCATGAGGTCGGGCGTGAACCGGTAGCTCAGGGCGGCCAGTGGCGTCGTCCTGCTGACGTCGTAGGCGATCAGCGGCAGTGTCGCGCTGGCCTGCTGGGTGCTCTCGAAACGCGTGTGGCGCGCACCGGCGACCAGCTGCCATTGCGGCGACAAGGTGATGCGGTCGAGCGCGTAGACACCGACGTCGCGGCTGTCCTGACCACCCGTGGTCGGACGCACCGGCATGGCCGACAACGGCAGCTCGCCGATCACGCGCGGGTCGTAGAGATTCTGCGGGGTGCTCGCGCCGCCATAGGTGCGCTGGAAGATCGGATCCTGGGTCTTGTCGCTGCGGGCGACGCCGAGCGTCAACTCGTGTCGCCAGGCGCCGGTCGCGAAGGTGCCGAAGAGTTCGGCGCGAACCAGATCGGAACTCTGCGCCAGGTGCTGCGAATTACCGGTGATGCGTCCGGCGCCGGTGCGCACGTTGTAGTTGCTGAAGATCGACAGGCGACGGTCGCGCCGGGCCTCGGAGCGGCCGGCCTCCACCATCACCGCCCACTGGTCGGACAGGGAGTAGTCGGCGCGGACCTGGGTGTTGGTGACCTCGGCATCGAAGGTGGCGCCGGTCGAGCCCAGCAGGCGCCGCGGATCCGGCAGCGCCGGCAGCGCGATCACGCCATTGACCGCCGCCAGCCGCGCGATGCCGGCCTGCTCCAGGATGCTCTTGCGGTAGGTCTCGATGTCGGCCCGCAAGGTCAGGCGGCTGTTCACGCGCCAGTCGAAGGCGCCGGAGAAGAAGCTGCGATGGCCATCCACGCCATCGATGGGCGAACCCAGCTGGCCGCCGGCGGCGTTGAGTCGCACGCCGAACTGCTGGCGGTCGCCGAACTGTCGCCCCAGATCGAGGAAGCCCTGCGCGGTGCCATGGTTGTCGAGTCCCAGGCCGACCGAGGTCACCGGCGTGGCGCCGGCGCGCTTGGTCATGAGGTTGACCACGCCGGCCGGCGACGTGAAGCCGTAGTAGAGCGCCGAGGCGCCCTTGAGCACCTCGACCCGCTCCTTGTTCTCGAGCGGGATCTCCGACACGTTGGGGATCGCCAGCGAGCCGTTCAGACGATAGTTGGTCCGGTTCTCCACCGCGATGCCGCGGATGACCAGCTGGTCGAAGGTATCGCCACCGTTCTGCTGCCGCGTGACACCGGCGGTATTGCGCAGCACGTCGTAAATGCCGGCGGCGCCCTGCAATTCGATGACCTCGCGCGTCACCGTGTTCACCGTGGCCGGCACTTCCATGATCGAGCCGCCCCGGAAGGTGCCGGCTTCGACCGTGTGGGGGACGAAACCACTGGCACGGTCGGAGCGCACGGTGACGGTGTCGAGTTCCTGCCCTGCCTCGGCGATCCGCGAAGTGGCGGACTGGGCCTGGACGATGGTCGATGCGAGCAGCAGGGGGGCGAGGGAGACCAGGGGATGTTTCATTTTCTTGCGCAATCGGAGGCGCGAGAGCGTCCGATCGACCACGATCGCGGAAATTTCGATGGCCGCGATTGTACGGATGCGCTTGAGAATCATTCTTGACCGCATCCCCCCCCTTGATGCGATCCCGCGATCCTTTCCCGTTCGGCGGCCATCGCGGTGGCCGCCGGAGTCGTCCTGATCCTCAGTCGGCCAGTGCCAGCACGCCGATGCCCGTGAAGGCGAACAGGGTCGCCAGCACCCGGAAAGTCGGCAGGCGACGCTCGGTCTTGCCGTCCCAACGGTCGCGCTGTCCGAAGCGCTCGGTCGGCTCGATACGGACGAAATCCTTGTGGGGCGTCTGTCGGAAAGAATTCATGGGGAGAGCACCTTCAAATGGTTTTCGGATTCGGATTCGGATTTGAATTCGCTAAAACGAGTGTCTACTGTCCTAAAAGGACCTACGTAAGCGAAAGTTCGTGGAGTCCGACACAGAAATTCCCGTCTTGACGCGGTACCCGTTCAAGGCCGCCGCCAAAGCGCCGATAAACAGCCATCGAGGCAAACCGCCTCGCGAATCTCAAAGGCAGCGACTTGGCGCATCCACTCTGGCTCTATCGCAAGCTCTCCTCCCGCGGACGGATCGGCTATCGCAGCATGCTGATGCTGGTCGTCGTGCTGGGCGCGCACGTACCCCTCCTGGCGCTCGTCGGCTGGTTCACGTATCGGCATTCGCTTGCGCTGAATGCGACGATCGCGACCCTGCTGGTGGTCGTGGTCGCCACCCTGGTCGGCGCCGGCACCGTGATGTGGGCGCTGGACCAGTTGCTGCGGCCGGTCCTGATGACCTCCGAGAGCCTGCGCGAATACACGCTCAATCGGACATTGCCCGATCTGCCGCTCGAATTCGAGGACGAGGTCGGCACCCTGATGGCCGATACGTCCTATGCGTTGAATCACCTGAATGGAGCGCTCGCCGAACTGGCCCACTACGACCGGCTGACCGGTCTGCCCAACCGGGCCACGTTCCTGCGACGGCTCGGCGAGGGCGATGCCTCGGCGTCGTATGCCCTGTGCGTGCTGCGAGTGGCGAACCTGCCCAAGCTGACGCTCGCCTTCGGCAACGCGCCGGCGAACATCGCCACGGTGGCCTTCTTCGCCCGGCTCGAGGCGGGCCTGGCCGACACCGGCTGCGAGCGGCCGCTGCTGTCGCGCATCGACGCCGAGCTGTTCGGCTTCCGGATCGAGGCGGGTGCCACGGATGCCACGCCGGGCGACCGCGCCGCGCGCCTGGTGCGCGGCCTGCGCCAGGAGATCACCGTGGACGAGCTGCGCTTCAATCCCGAGTTCGAACTCGGCATGGCGCTGCATCCGTCCGACAGCACCGAGCCGGAGGAACTGCTCGATCGCGCCATCGCCGCCCTGGCGCCGGTCGCGGCCGAGGGCATGGCGGTACCCAATCCGGCCTCGCGCGAGGCCAGCGAGCGCTCCCGCACGCGGGCGCGCATCGAGCAGGACCTGCGCCGGGCGCTCGAGCGCGACGAGTTCGTGCTGCACTACCAGCCACTGGTCGACGTCGGCAAGCAGCGCGTCTTCGGCGCGGAGGCGCTGATCCGCTGGAACCACCCCGAGCTCGGCCTGCTCGCGCCAGGCCACTTCATCGGCGTGGCCGAGGAGAGCGGCCTGATGGATCCGATCGGCCAGTGGGTGCTGGAGGCCGCCGCGCGACAGCTCAACGCCTGGACCGGCACCGACCTGGAGGCGCTGCGGCTGTCGATCAACCTGTCGGCACGCCAGTTTCGCAACGAGCGCATCGTGCGTCACATCTCGAACGCACTGCGCTCCAACGGCGTGTCGCCCTCGCGCCTGGAGATCGAGCTGACGGAGACGGCGGCAATGCGCGACAGCCGCATGACGCACGCCATCCTGTCGTCGCTGCGCAACCTGGGCGTGACATCGGCGATCGACGACTTCGGCACCGGTTACTCAAGCATGAGCTACCTGCGCACGCTGCCCTTCGACAAGCTCAAGATCGATCGCGAATTCGTCATGAACGTCGAGCAGCGGCCCAAGAGCCTGGCGATCTGCCGCGCGCTGATCGAGCTGTCGGACGGCCTGGGCATCACCGTGCTGGCCGAAGGAACCGAAACCGCCGCCGAGGTGGCGCAGATGATGCAGCTCGGCTGCAACCAGTTCCAGGGCTACTACTTTTCCAAGCCCGTGCCCGCGGCCATGCTCAGCGACGTCGCGGCCAGCCTGCGACTGCAGAGCGTCATCGAATCCTCCGCCCAGGCTGCCGGGCTGGAACCGCGCAGCACGCCCGCGAGGCGGCTGGTGCTGGTCTGAGCGACCCGGAACGACGGGCATCCGAGCCTGGACCCGGGCTGGCGCGGGCGTTACCTGCGCACACAGGCACGTTTTCCCGCCCTTCCTAAACTGTCGGCGATGACGATGAAATCACCGTTCCTCTCGAACCTGGCCTCCCTGCTTCTCCTCACCTTCGCGGCCACCGGCGCCAGCGCGGCGGGTCCCGCGACCACCACGCCGAGCGCCGCCTCCGCCGCAGCGGCGAGCGCCGCGGCCACGGCGGCTGGCGAGAATTGCGAGGTGTTGCGGAGCCAGATCGAATCGCGCATCGCCGCTGCCGGGGTCACGCGCTTCAGCGTTCGCACGGTCGATGCGGATGCGGCCGTCGACACGGGCCGGGTCGTCGGCACCTGCGGCCGGGGCAGTCGCAAGATCGTCTACGAGACCCAGACCGGACCGGCGCCTGCGTCATCGGCGGTGCTGACCGAGTGCCGCGATGGCAGCACGCCGGCGGGCGGCGTCTGCAAGCCCTAGCCGCCCTGCCCACCCTCGGCGAAGCGTTCGGCCAGCGCCATCCAGTCGTGATGCAGTCGCTCGACCTCGCCGAGCGTCGCGTGCATGGCCTTGGCATCCAGCGGCTGGCGGCCGTCCATGATCGCCGCCATCAGGTCGCGGTGTTGATCGTCGGCCCGCAACCAGGCGTGATAGGTCTCGACGAACTTGTCGCGGGTCGGCATCACGACTCCCGTGGCTTGATGAAGCCGGGCGCGTTCTCGTCCTGACCGGGCGTGCCGGCTTCGGGGGCGCCATCCGGATCGAGCAGGTCCTGATGGATCTCGGGCTCGGTGACGTGACGATCCCGGTCCTGAGGAGGCGTCGAGGCAGGCGATTTCGTTGGGTCCGACATGGCGAATCTCTCCTTAAAACATTCAACTTAAGTCTTTCCAGCATTCGCTCCTGTAGGAACGATGCCTGAGGCCGAGCGTGACGATGGGTGTGGTGGATGCGCCGCACTCCGGTCGCTCAATTGCAAACCAGCAGTTTGCAATTTCGCCGGACTGTGCGAAAAATGCGTGATGTGTATGAAAGTGTTTTCATCATTGCGCCGTGACGCGACGGGGATGGCGACGGGATTCGACGATGTCGGCGCGTGAACCGATCCTGGCTGCGGAGACCTTCGAGGGTCGCCTGTCCCACCTGTCGCGCCTGTCCGTCGCCACGGCCGAACGCAGCGATGCCGACATCCACCGCTCGGTGGGCGAAGTCCTGCAACTGGTGCGCGATCACCTCCAGATGGACGTGGTGTTCGTATCGCGCTTCGAGAACGGACGCCGGGTGTTCCGCCACGTCGAGCAGGATCCGGCGCAACCGCTGCTGACGGTCGGACATTCGGATCCGCTGGAGAGCAGCTTCTGCCAGCGCGTCGTCGACGGCCGCATGCCGCAGCTGGTGTGCGACGTCGCGCGACTGCCCGATGCCGCCAGCCTGCCACCGCTGCCGTTCCGCGTCGGCGCCCACCTCAGCACGCCCCTGGTGTTGCGCAGCGGCGAGATCTACGGCACGTTCTGCTGTTTCAGCGTCGCTCCGAACGACGCGCTGACCGAGCGCGATCTCAAGCGCCTGCGCATGGCTTCCGAGATGACGGCTCGCCTGATCGATCGTTCGAGTGCAGACTCTGCCTGACGGTCGGCGTGGCGACCGGTTCGCGGAGCGACCCCATGCGAATTCCTGGAATTCCGACCTCCCTCCTGCTGTCGTGCCTCGTGGTCGGTGGCTGGGCACATGCCATCGCCGCGTCGCAGCCCACGGTGCCGGGTGCCGCCGCCGCTCCTGTCGAGGCCGGCACGCTGTATGTCAAGCACCACCGCGAGACCATCGAGGGCCGGCTCTCGGCCTGTGGACTGGAATTCGCCGCGGTGGCCATCGACCACAGCACGCGGCGCGGCGCACCGGTCAAGCTCGCCGGCCGCTACGAACTGCGGGCCTGGCCGCAGGGCGGCCCGGGCTATTCGCTCAAGCTCGGCCTGTACGACGGCCTGGCCTGGGAACACCCGGTGGCGCCGCACCATGCCGCCGTCCGGGCACCCCACGGACCGATGCCGCGCCGGCCGCTGCGCCTGGATGCGTCGAATCCCGGCCATGCGCTGTTCTTCGATGCCCTGGACGACAGCTTCTCGGCCACCTTCCGCTCGATGGTGGTGGACCGCACCTTCGTCATCGCCTTCAATCGCGCCGCCGGCGAACAGGACGTGTCGGCGGTGATCGACCTGCAGGTCGCCGGCACGCGGACACTGGACGGCCGGACCACGCAGACGCTGACGACCGAGACCGGCGATGCCTTCCGGGCCTGCGCGGACGAACTGTTCAAGGGCTTCCATCCACCAGCGCCGGCCACCCGTCCGCAGCGCAGTCTCTGAATCCGATGCCGTGACGGAAGTGGCGCGTCCGCACACCAACCGCACGCTGCTCGCGACGATCTCCTTCGTGGTGTCGGTCTGCCTCGCGCTCGTGGCCATGAACGCCTGGCTGATCTGGAAGGCGCGGACGACCGAATTCCAGCAGGTGACCGTCTCCACCACGAACCTGACCCGGGCCGTGTCGCACCAGATGAACGCGATGTTCTCGGAGGTCGGCCATGTGCTCGACAGCCTGGGCTACGAACTCGAACGCGCCGACATCACACCCGATCGGATGCAGCAGCTGCAGCCGGTGCTGGTCAACCAGGTCGCCACGATCGACCAGGTCCATGGCCTGTTCGTCTACGACGCCACCGGCCGCTGGATCGCGCATTCCGAGCCGACCGCCTACCCGAACGCCAACAACTCCGACCGCGCCTATTTCATCCATCACCGCGACAACATCAGCAAGCGCTGGCACGTCGGCGCGCCGATCCTCAGCCGCTCGACCAAGGTCTGGGTCATTCCGGTGTCGCGCCGCATCGACGATGCGGACGGTCGGTTCGCCGGCGTGGTGCTGGCCACCGTGCGGCTGGACTACGTGCTGCGCCTCATGGGCGACTTCGACATCGGCCGGCACGGCGCGATCGCCCTGATCCAGGACGACGGCACGATCATGGCGCGCCTGCCCTTCGCGCAAGAGGACATGGGCAAGAGCATCGACGGCTCGCCCCTCTATGCCATCCTGCGCGCCCAGCGGGTCGGCACGACCGAGACACGGTCGCCGGTCGATGGCGTGCAGCGGCTCGTGAGCTTCCAGCACCTGCAGGACCACCCGCTGCTGATGGCGGTGGCCGTCGCCGAGGACGACCTGCTGCAGGACTGGAAGACCTCCAGCATCCTGCAGAGCGGCTGGATCCTGGCGCTGTGCGTGCTGATCGGCGTGGCCGGCAGCCGCATCGTCGCGCTCGTGCGCCTGCGCTGGCGCACCGAGCTCAGCCTGCACCAGGCGCATCACGAACTGGAGCGGGTCAATGCGCAGTTGGCCGAGCTGGCGCGAAACGATGGTCTGACCGGATTGGCCAACCGGCGCCACTTCGACCAGCAGTTCGATCTCGCGTTCCGGCAGTCGGTGCGCCATGACCGGCCGCTCGCGCTCATCATGATCGACGTCGATTTCTTCAAGCGCTACAACGACGTCTACGGCCACCCCGAGGGCGATCGCTGCCTGCAGCAGGTCGCCCAGGCGATCCGGGCGGCGGTTCGACGGCCGGGCGACTTCGTGGCCCGCTATGGGGGCGAGGAAATGGCGGTGCTGCTGCCCGACACCGACGATGCCGGCGCGACCATCGTCGCCGAGACCATTCGCAAGGCCGTGCTGGCACTGGACATCCCGCACGAGGGCCACGCGCTCGGCCGGGTCTCGATCAGCGCCGGCATCGCCGCGCGCAGTGCCTCGGGAAGCGAGACCACCAGCGTCGACCTGCTCAAGCGGGCCGACCGCGCCCTCTACGCGGCCAAGGCGGCGGGACGCAACAGCGTGGCGATGCTCCAGCCGACCGAGGAAGCCGCCGACATCGGCGAACGCTGAGCGCCGAGGAGGCCGAAGGCGGCACGCGGACGACGCCCCCATCCTGCCCCCTCGCCATGGCGCCCGCCCCGCGGGTGCTCAGCGTCCGTCGATGCGGAACAGTGTCGTCGGCAGCGCCGGACCCTGGGCCGGCTTGTACCAGTTCATGTCCTGGATGCGCGAGCTCGTGACATAGACCGATCCATCCGGGCCCTCTGCCATCGTGTCGGGCCAGCGCAGGCGCGCATCCCTGACCAGCACCCGCAATGGCGCCGACACGTTGTCGCGCACCTTCACGGCATCGTCCTCGGGCGCCGTCACATACAGACGGCCATCGCGGCCGATCAGCAGGCCATCGGCCGGACCGTTGTCGCCCACTCGCGCGACGCGCGTCGACAGCTGGGCCGGCGTGAGCGTGGCATCGGTCAGGGCGGCGGTCGGCACGCCATACAGCGTCCTGCCCTTGATGGCTTGCCAGTAGAGCGTCGCGCCATCGGGTGACAACGCGATGCCGTCGGCCGCGAACTCGACCGCCCGGCCATCGGTGCGGCGCAGCACCTGGCCATCGGCCTTCACCAGGACGTCCTTCTCGGGCTGCGTGCGTGGATCGCCATCGAGCAGACGGCGCGAACGGCCGCTGGCCAGGTCGACCACCACCAGGGCGCCCTTGGCGCCGGAATCGGTGATGTACGCATGGCGGCCATCCGGACTGAAGCGCACGTCGTTCAGATAGCTGCCCTGGGGTGCGATCGTCTCGTCGAAGGCCACCGTCTGGGCGACGCGTCCACTCGCCGGATCGATCTTCACCAGCTTCGGCCCCATCGGTACCACCGGACCCTGGCCCGGCGCGGCGGCATCGAGTACCCACACATTGCCCTGGCGGTCGGCCACGACGCTCTGGACGCAGACCCAGTGCGATCGCGCATCGAGTTCGTCCTTGCGGGAATTGCGCCAGGCGTTCCAGCGCTCGTCGGGGAACGGACGGATCGAACCGTCCTTCAGCACCTCGGCCACCGACACCGGCGAGTCCTCGGTCCAGCGCGGGAAGTTGACGAAGATGCGACCATCGCGCGCGACGGTGACGCCCGTGACCTGGTGCTCGAAGCGGGCCACGGTCTGCAGCCGGGCACTGCCGGAGGCCATCGGCATGCTCGAGGAGGAGCCCGGTGTGGCGGGATTCTGGGCGCAGGCCGAAAGCAGGACGGCCGCGGCCAGGGTGGCGAGAGGAATGGTGAATCGCATGGCGGTACGACGGAGAGACGGATGCATGGAGGAATCGGGGAATCGAGGGGCTTACTTGGCTGCCGACGCGGCCATGCCGCCGAGGCCGATCTTCTCGGCCGCGGCCAGGTGAGCCTTCAACTTGGGCAGGGTCTTGGTGGCGAAGGCCTTGACCTTCGGCTGCTCGGCCTTCTCGACGCGTTCCTCGAACATCGCGATGTCGGTCCGGTGGTGCTCGATCCCGACCACCTTCATGTAGTTCTGGTCGAATTCGGCCGCGTCCATCTTGGTCATCTTGTTGAACTCGGCCTTCTCGCCATCGGGCATGTTGCGCGGCAGGCGCAGCGGCAGCGACTGGGCGATGGCCTTGAGTTCCTCGCTCGCCGCCGTGTGGTCCTTCACCAGCATCGCCGCATAGCGCTTGATCTCGGGATTCTGCGATTTCTTCGCCGCCAGCTTGGAAGCCTCGATCTCGAACAGCCCGCTCCCGGTGGCCTTGAGCATGAATTCACGGTCGTCGTCGGACAGCGACTTGGCCGCCATGACCTGCTTGTCGGCGGCCGCGTTCTGGGCCAACGCGGGGAGGGTGAAGCCGCCGGCCAGGAGGGCGGCGACCAGAAGCGATGTCGATCGCAGGCGTGGGATGGACATGGTTGTCTTTCTTTCGGACGCCTTGACGCGGCGCGGTGGGCATCCCGGAGATCGGGAAGCGATGACGCAGCGTCGCGCGAGGCGCCCGGCCCGCTCGTGAGCCGATCCAGATTCCGCCTGTAGGTCGCCGGCCGCGCCCGAGGCGGGCGCGCGGCTTCCGATCCGGACCTGCGGCGATGTCGGCGATCGCCGCCCGGACCGCCCGGCCCGCCCGGCCCGCCTATTCGGCGCGGATGTCGTTCGCCCGCACCACTTCGCCCCACAGCTTGTAATAGTCGCGCGTCAGCGTGGCGAGCTGCTCGGGCGTGCCGCCGCCGGGTTCATCGCCGCGCTCGACGATGCCCTTCTGGATGGTCGGGTCCTTGAGCGCCGCGTTCATCGCGACATTGGCCTTGCGGACGATGTCGGCACTCAGCCCCGGCGGACCGTACAGGCCCACGAAGGAGATCACCTCGAAGTTTTTCAGCCCGCACTCGGCCGCCGTCGGCACATCGGGAAACGCCGGCACGCGCTGGCTGCCGGTGACCATCAGCGGACGCAGCTGGCCCGACTTGATGAATGGCGCCATGACCGAAGCGGCATCGAACATCGCGCTCACGCGGCCGGCGATCAGGTCGATCACGGCGGGACTGCTGCCCTTGTAGGGCACGTGGTTCATCGTCGGCTTGCCGATGCGCTCGCGGAACAGCTCCATGCTGGCATGGGTCAGGCTGCCCGGGCCGCCGGAGGCATAGTCGATGCCGTCCTTGTTGCGCTTGACCCAGTCGACGAACTCCTTGTAGTTCTTCGCCGGCACCGTGTTGGGGATCGCCAGCACCAGCGACGATTGCAGCAGCAGGCCGATCGGCGTCAGCTTCAGGGGATCGGCCATGGCCGTGTTGCGATAGGTGTGCGGGTTGAGCGTGATGTTGCCGTTGCCCACCAGCAGACGATAGCCATCGGGCGCCGCCTTCATGATGTAGTCGGTGCCGATGTTGCCGCCGGCGCCGGCCCGGTTGTCGATCACCACGCCCTGGCCGAGGGCGGTCTGCATGCCGGCGGTGACCATGCGGCCGGCGAAGTCGGTCTGGCCGCCGGGCGGGTAGCCGACCACCAGCGTGACGGAGCGGGTCGGCCAGGCCGCCTGCGCCCGGACGGGCGACGAGGCGATGGTGCCGGCGGCGGCGGCGAGGCCCAGGCCCACCAGCTGGCGTCGGGAGAGTGGGGATGAATCGTGGGATGCGGGCATGGATGTGTCTCCGGGAAAGGGTGACCGGATCGGTCGGGACCCCGGAAAATAACTGATGCCCGACGCCCGCACAACGCGGACCGGTTTCCGCTGGCGCGCGTGCCGCTGCGGACCTCAGGTCGTCGCCACGATCCCGGCGTCGCGCGGCGCGTCCAGCAGGGCCTCGAAGGCCGCCACCGGCAGCGGCCGGCTGAACAGATAGCCCTGCAGCAGCAGGCAGCCGTTGCGCTCCAGGAAGCGCTGCTGCTCGATGGTCTCGACGCCCTCGGCGATCGGTTCGACGTCGAGGTTGCGGGCCATGCCGATGATCGTCTGCACGATCAGTTCCACCTTGGGGTCGCGCCCGATGCCGCCGACGAAGAACTTGTCGATCTTCACCTGATCGAGCGGCAGCTGCGTCATGTAGGAGAGCGACGAGTAGCCGGTGCCGAAGTCGTCCATGGAGAAGCGGATGCCGAGCGCGCGCAGCAGCCGCATCTTGCCGATCGTCTCCTCCACCTGGCTCTGCAGCAGACTCTCGGTGAGTTCGAGCTTGAGCCGGGTGGCGTCGGCACCGGTCTGCTCCAGCACCTGCCGCACCTGCGCGACGAAGTCGTCGCGCCGGAACTGGCGCTCGCTGACGTTGACCGCCAGGTACAGGTGGCTGCGCCGCGGCAGGTGGCTCCAGGCCTCCAGCTGGCGGCAGGCCTCCTCCAGCACCCAGGTGCCCAGCGGCACGATCAGACCGGTCTCCTCGGCGACCTCGATGAACTCGCCCGGCGCCACCAGGCCGCGCCGCGGATGCCGCCAGCGCACCAGCGCCTCGGCGCCCAGGATCTCGCCCTGGTGCGTGACCTGGCTCTGGTAGTGCAGCTCGAACTGCGCCGCCTCCAGCGCCTCGCGCAATTCGGCCTCCAGCGCCGAGCGACCGGCGATCGCCACCTCCATCGCCGGCTCGAAGAAACGCAGCGCGTTGCCGCCCGAGGTCTTGGCGTAGTACATCGCGATGTCGGCGCGCTTGAGCAGATCCTCCAACGTGCGCGCATGGCTGTCGAACAGCACCACGCCGACGCTGCAGGTGCCGCGATGCGCCACCCGTCCCATCAGCGAATAGGGCAGGCCGAGCGCCATCAGGATGGCTTCGCCGACGGCGCGGGCCTGGCGCTGCGCCTCGGCCGGATCGGCATCGAGCCACTGCAGCATCACCACGAACTCGTCGCCCCCCAGGCGGGCCACGGTGTCGTGCTCGCCGATGCAGGCGCGGACCCGGTCGGCCACCTGCTTGAGCAGGTCGTCGCCCATGGCGTGGCCCATGGCGTCGTTGAGGAGCTTGAAATGATCCAGGTCCAGGAACAGCAGCGCGCCATGGCGTTCATGGTCGACCTCGACGGCGCGCGCCATGCGGTCGAGCAGCAGCCGCCGGTTGGGCAAGCCGGTCAGGGCATCGTAGAAGGCCAGCTGCTCGATGCGATGGCGCGCCTGCTCGGCCTGCGTCGTGTCGCGCACGATGACGATGAAGCCGGGCCAGCCATCGCCGCCGGCCGGCTTGCGCGAGACCGAGATCTCGAAGAAAGCCGCTTCGCCATCGAGTTCGCGCGTGAAGCGCCGGCCCCGCGACCAGCCCTGGGCCTCGGCCTCGGCCAGCGCCGCCGCGATCTGCGCCGCCGCCTTGGGCGCGAACAGCTCGTCGATCGAGCGGCCCACGGGCTGCGCCAGCGCGATCACCGGGCGCGACGTCCCGGGGGCGTGGAAACGGCGGCAGCGGCCCTCGGGATCGAGTTCCAGCAGCGTGTCCGGCAAGGCGTCGAGCGTGGCCTGCAACTGCGCCTTGCCCTCGATGATCTCGGCCACGTGGCGCCGCCGCTCGGTGACGTCCTGATAGATGCAGACCAGCCCGCCGTCGGGCGTGCGATTCCTGGTCGCCCGGATCAGGCGATCGCCCGGCAGGCGCAGTTCCTGGTCGCGTGCCTCGACACCCCCGGTCGCGAGCGATGGCTCCACCAGGTAGGCCGAGGTGCGCTCCTGGACCGGCAGGAACGAGGCGTGCAACGCGGTCAGGCCATGGGCCCATGGAAAGATCTCCAGGAACCGGCGGTTCCAGACCAGGAAGCGGTTCTCGGCGTCGAGCAGCACGAAGCCGACATCCATGGCGCCCAGCGCCTGGTCGAGCGTCGCGGTGGACCGCCGCAGCTGCAGGTTGGCCTCCCACTGGCGGCGCAGCCGCAGGTGCGTGAACACCGCCACCGCCAGGGTCAGGACGATGAAGGCCGCGGCCAGCGCCACGATGCCGTCGCGTTCGCGGCGCCAGTCGGCCAGGGCGAAGTCGAGCGGGATGCTCGCGGTCACGACGACGTCGCGATGCAGGGTATGGCGCGCGGCCACCAGCGCTGGCAGGCCGCTCAGGCGGGCCGCCGAGCGGATCGGCAGGCCGGCGCGCCGCGCCGTCAGGACCTCGAGGGGCTCCAACTGCTCCGGCACCCGCGCCAGGCCCGGGCGCTCCCTCGTCAGTTGCGCGGGCGTGTTCGCCACCAGGATGCCGCCGTCGCGCTCCAGCGCCACCTCCAGTCCGGGGATGTCGGCGCCCTGGACCAGGATGGTGGCCAGCTGCGCGATCTCGACCTCGGCGACGGCGGCGACGCGCCGGCCGTCGCGCAGCTGCAGGTAGCGGCCGAAATACAGCACGCGCTGCGAGCTCGACGGACTGACGACCGGCTCGCTGATGACCAGGGTGGAGATCGGCTCGGCCAGCAGATGGCCCATGAAGCCGGGCGGCAGTCCATCGCGGCCGGGACCGCCACGCAGGTCGGACGCGGCCAGCAGCCGGCCGTCGATGGCGAACATGCCGAGATAGCGCACCAGCAGGTTCTGGCGCACCGCCGCCGCCATCGCGGGCGCGGCCCGGGGCGCGTTCGGGACGGCGGACGGAGCGCCCCCCTCTCCCGCCATCTCCCCGAGGCTGGCCAGCATGACATCCACGCCCAGCACGTTGCGGTTGAGCGCCGCCTGGGCTCCCATCACGAAACGATCGGCCTGCCTCTGGGCACCGGCCAACGCGCGTTCGTGCAGGCTCCAGCCGAACAGGACCGCGCTGCCGCCGATCGTCAGGACGATGCTCGACGCGATGCCATAGATGATGGCCAGGTACCGGGCCGACGCCAGGCCTCTCACGGGGCCACCGGCGCCTTGATGCCGACCGTCGTCGCGATCGTGCGGTTCCACAGCCGCGCGCACCCCGCGCCGCAGCGCTCCAGCCAGCGCGGCAGGATCTGCCGCTCGAACACCTCGCGGCGCTTGCGCTGTTCGGCTTCCGTCGGCCACACCGTCATCGGGCGCGTCGACGCGCCCGGCCGGCAATCGGGACCGGCGCCGCAGGTCGGCTGCCGGCCGCTCTCGCGCTCCGACTCGTCCCAGATCGCCGACTCGAGTCGCGGCAGCTCGTCGCGCAGCAGCTTGCGCAGCTCCTCCGGCAGGGCCTGCCAGGCATCTCCGTTGGCGGCGAACAATGCGAGCCCCCAGCTCACCGGCATGGCGTAGATGGTCTTGGCGAAGTCGTGGAGTCCGATGACGCGGCCCGACATGGCGCCGGTGATGGCGCAGCTGGCCTGACCCGCGCGCATGACGGGCATGATTTCGGCGAACGAGGTCGAGATCGGCGTCGCGTCGAGCGCGGTGACGAAATCCGCCTGCGTGGGCGACGAGACGCGGATCGTGCGGCCGGCCAGGTCCTTGAGCGAGCTGATCCGGTCGGTGCAGAAGAACACCTGGGCCGGATAGATGTAGACCGCCAGCAGTTCGAGGCCGTGACGCTCGCGCAGCGACTGGATCAGCTGCGGGCGATAGGCGGCGACCACCTGACGCAGGGTGGCGACATCGGGACTGAGGCCGGCCAGATCGGGCGGGCCGAGCTCCGGATACGAAGCCACCACCTGTCCCAGCAGTGCCGTGCCGAAGGGCACCACCCCCAGCTGCATCAGGGTCAGGATGTCGGAGCCGGGCACACCCGCGCGGTCGAACGGGACGATGTCGGCACCGTAGCGCCCGCCGCTGCGCCGGGCCAGCTCCCGGGTCCAGAACGGCTCCTCGTGCAGCACGAACTGGTTCACGTTGGCCAGACCGCCGACGATCCGCAGTCTGATCGGGGCCGTGGCGGTGGCCGGTGCCGCGACCGGTGCCGGACCCTGGGCCTGGGCATGGGCATGGGCCTGCATGACGCACCAGCCGGAAAACACGATCGACCGCAGCAGGAACGCGGGACGGATACGGGATGCGAGCGCCAGCCACCGGTACGGACGATGGATTCGCGAAATGTTCATGCCTGCTTGCCTCAATGCTTTTTCCGACCTGCTGAAAAAACCACGTCGATCGCCGAAGACCATTCGGCGGTCGAGACTCGCAAGCAATATATCTGCTAATTAACTATTCCCAGTTTGGTTCTATTTTTGATTGAACCATTAAGAAGGGGCGGATTCAAACCTGAAGTGCAACACCCGGCCCTGTAAGGTCCCGTCATGTTGCCTCATCCTGCCACCTATACCCAACTCCAGCCCGAAGACCGCGTCACCCTGGCCAGTCTGAAGCAGCAGGGTTTGGGCATCCGCGCCATGGCACGCGTGCTCGGTCGCAATGCGAGCACGATCAGCCGGGAGTTGCAGCGCAACACCGCGCCCACGGGTCGGTACGGCAGTGCCCTCGCGCAGCAAGCCTGCAGCCATCGTCGAGCGCAGGCCCGCCCGTTGCGTAAACTGCATGTCGACTCGATCCTGTTTGGCGCCGTCGAGCACTTCCTTCGCCTGCGCTGGTCGCCCGAGCAAGTGGCCTTGGCGCTCGCTCGCCTGTACCCCAAAGGGCATGAGTACTGCGTGTCGCACGAGACTATCTACAACTGCATCTACGCCCAGCCCGTGGGTGAGCTGCGTCGGGACCTGATCGCCTGCCTGCGCCATGCGCACAACAAGCGCCTGCCCCGCAGCAAGGGGGAGGACCGCCGTGGCCAGATCCCCGACATGCTGAGCATCCACGTGCGTCCGCCCGAGATCGAGGACCGTCAATTCCCCGGCCATTGGGAAGGTGACCTGATCAAGGGCGAGGGCAACGCCAGCGCGGTGGGCACCTTGGTGGAGCGCAGCAGCCGGCTGCTGATGCTCGTGAAGCTGCCTCATCCCAAGCCAGCGACCGCAGCACATGTGCTGCAAGCCTTCAGCGACAAACTCGCCAGCATTGCCCAGCCGATGCGCCAGAGCATGACCTACGACCGGGGCCGGGAAATGGCAATGCATGCCAAGCTGACCGAGCGCACGGGCGTGGCGGTGTACTTCTGTGATCCGCACAGCCCCTGGCAGCGCGGCAGCAATGAAAACACCAACGGCCTGGTGCGCCAGTACCTGCCCAAGGGCACCGATCTCTCGGGCTACAGCCAGGAGCAGCTCGACGCCATTGCAGACGAGATCAATGACCGGCCGCGCAAGGCACTGGGCGTACGATCACCACTTGCCGTCTACCGACAACTGCTCCTCAGCAGTTCGACTCCCTCAACCCTGATTCATTGATTGAATCTCTGGGTGTTGCGCTTCAAGTTTGAATCCACCAGGATTAATAGTTGAGTAATTCTTATTTATATTGTTTTTTACTGAATGCTTTTTAATTAAACTTTGAAATTCGACGTGCGGCGAACTGGCGGCAGCGGGGCATGCAGCAGCATCCAGTGGCCGAGCCGGGTCACGCCGTGGACCGTCGCCACGCGCGAGCGCGTGCCATCGGCGGCGATGACCGGCGCCGCCAGCGTGGCGTCCAGATGGCCGGCGAGCATCAGGATCTCGATGGTGGCGATCTCCTCGGCGGAGGTGATGGTGAGGGGCGGCGTCTGGCCGGCCAGGCGGCGGAGCAATGGGAGCGTCATGTCCAAGGAGACGCGCTCCGGCGCCGGGTGGATGCACCAGCGACTGTCGCATTCGTGACGCAATGCCGGATCGGCGGACGAAAACGCCGTCACCCGGCCCGCCGCGCCTGCCGCCCCGGCCCGCCTCAGGTCGGGTTGATGCTGCGCTGCGCGATGAAGATCTCGACCAGCAGCAGCAGATAGGTGCCCACCAGGCCGAGCATGGCCAGGATGAAGAGCACGGCGACCGGCCGGTCGAAGGCGATCTCGAGTTCGTTGCCGACGAACAGCGAGCCGATCAGCACGCAGACCAGGATCGCGCAGATGGCGCCCGCGGTGACGGCTGCGTTGATCACCTTGGCGCGCCGGTTGAGGGTGGCGAGTTCCTCGTCGATGGCGGCGCATTTCTGGGCGTCGGCCGCATCGTCGGCATGTTCGCGTTCCTCGCGGCGCTTGAGGGTGCGATCGTTGACGCGGGCCAGCCGGTTGGTCAGCACCGTGAGGGTGCCGCCGATGGCCGCCAGCATGAAGGCCGGGCCGACGGCCAGCTGGATGACGTGGGAGGTGTCGGCGTGGATCGAGAGCATCGGAACGGACTTCCCCCCGCTCACCGGCGCGCGGTGCCGCCGAGCTTGCGGAAATCCGCGTCGAGTCGCGCCAGCGAACTGCCGATCTGTGCGCGCCGCTCCTGGATCCAGATGTCCTGCCGGGCCACGCGACGGCTCGCCTCGGCCAGCATGCGGGTCATCTCGGCCGGTTGCGGACCCCCGGCGGTCTGGCGGTTGCGCACGATGGCGACGGGGTCGAGCGTGGCGCGGAACTCGGCCTCGGACATCGGCAGGACGGCGGGGAAGTCGGAGCCCTTCACGGTCTCCGCATAGATGCGCTGCGCCTCGGCGTAGGGGAACACCAGTGGCCGGATGTCCTTGGCCTTGGCGTATTCCACCACCTCGGAGGCGAAATGGTGGCCGACGCGGAAGGGCAGCTTGTGCGTTCGCATCAGCACGTCGGCGAGTTCCTGCGAGGCGGTCCAGTCGCTGTTGAGTTCCTCCAGCGCCCGCTCGGGGTCGATCACCAGGGCGCCCAGGATGCGGTTCCAGTTGTCCAGCACGCCGATGGCGCCGCGCACCATCGAGACGTTGGCGCGCACTTCCTTCGGGTCGCTCATGCCCGGCGGGATGTTGTGCGCCTGGATCGCCGCGCCCATCGCCAGGGTCAGCGCGGTCGAGGCATCGCGCCGCGTGCTGTTGAGCAGGCCGGGGTTGCGCTTCTGCGGCATGGCGCTGGAGACGTAGGTGTTGCCGCCTCCCTCCGCCAGCAGGATCCACGGCCGGGCCTGGGCGTATTGCGTCATCACGTCCTCGATGAAGGCGCCGGCGTGCAGGGCCACCGCCGTGACGATGGCGCCGGCCTCGACCGGCGCGTCGACGGCCGAGATCTGCGCCGCGTCGTAGGCATTGTCGACGGTGGTGGCGAAGCCCAGGTAGCCGGCCATGCGCGTGCGGTCGAGCGGCCAGCTGGTGCCGTTGAGCACCGTGGTGCCCATCGGCGAGCGGTCGATGCGCGCATAGGCCTCGCGGATGCGCTGGGCATCGCGGTCGAGGCCGGCGGCGAAGCCCAGCAGGTAGTGGCCATAGCTGTTGGGCTGGGCGGCGACGCCATTGGTGTAGTTGGGCACGATGGTGGCGCGATGCTTGTCGGCCAGGCGCACCAGCGTGGCGGTGGTCCGGTTCAGGGCGTCGGCCAGATCGAGCATCTCGTCGCGCAGGATCGCCGCGCGCACGGTCGAGAGCATGTCCTGGCTGGAGCGGCCGGCGTGCAGCAGCGTGACCTGCGGTCCGGCGGCCTCGATCAGCAGCGGCTCGAAGGTGATGACCAGGGTCGGCCGCTTGCCGCCGGGCTTGTCGCCATCGGCCAGCACCTTGGCGATGCCGTCGTGGACCAGCGGCGCGAGCGCCGGATCGAGCAGGCCCTCGTCGGTGTTGATCACCGCGCTGGCCTTGTTGATCTCGCCGAGCCAGAAGAACTCGTCGTGCTTGGCCCGCGCCGGCGTCTGCGCGCTGGCCGGGGAAGCGATGGAGGACAGCGCCAGCGCAGCGGCGAGCGCGAGGGTGGAGAGCTTCATGGGAAGGGAACCTGTCTCTGTCTGTGGGAGGGTGCGATGCCCATCGGGCGGACCGCACGATACCAGCGCCCTCCCCTCTGCGCTCGCGCCCGCTCGCCCGTCCAGGCTCAGTAGCGGATCGCCAGGTCGCGCACCGCCGGGCCGCCGGCACCGCCGATCTGCGCCAGCGCGGGATTGCCCGCGGCCGCCGCCGGCAGCGTGGCCGCTCCGGTGGTCAACGAGACCGCGTAGAGGCTGAACGGCCCGGTCGCCCCGGCGCGCAGTGCCGCCAGCACCAGGCCGTTGGCGCCACCGGCGATGTCGATCGCGGCCCGGCCATCGAGCGCCACGCCCAGGGCGCCGATGTTCACCAGCGTGCCATCGTTCGGCGGAGCCTGGCGCGCCAGCACACGTGTGTTGCCGTCGATGTCGAACAGGTCGGTGGCGCTGCCGCCGGCGAAGCTGTTGGTGTAGGCGCCGGCGATCACCGAAGCGGGCGCGCCGGCGCGGTTGATCGCGCCGTCGGTGGTGGTGGCGCCGGTGTCGACGTTGATGCGCAGGTTCTGGCCGGTGTCGCCGATCACACGCAGGCGGTCCGCCACCGGGTTGAAGTCGACCGCGAAGCGGGTGCCGGCCAGGCCGGCATAGGGCAGCGTGGTGTCGGTGGCATCGGCCGCCAGCGTGGCGACGGGCGTCGAGACGCCGGTGTCCGGATCGAGCGTCAGCAGGCGCGCGGCGCTGGTCAGGGCATAGAGGCGGCCGTTGGCGGGACGGAAGTCCACGCCCAGCACCGTCTCGTTGGGCAGCAGGCCGGCGATGGCGACCGGCGTCGACAGCGTGTTGGGCGTCGCGGGCGCGAAGCTCGCGAGCCGCGAGGATTCGTCCAGCACATAGGCACGCGGCGCCGCCGGCGGCACCAGCGTCATGCCCACCAGCAGTTCGCCGCCGCCGATGCGACCGACCAGGCGGGCGCCGGCCGTTCCGCCCAGGGGCACGGTGTAGAGCTGCGTCACGCCGCCCACGCCCAGTGCGGCATAGCCGACATTGGTGCGCGGATCGATGTCGAAGCCGTTCTGGGTCGCGAAGGCGACGTTCAGTGGCACCGGATTGGCCAGCGTGCCGTTGTTCGGCGGGTCCTGCAGGTAGAGCGTGCCGGTGGCGCTCAGATCGTAGAGCTGGGTGCTGGTCGCGCCGGCGAACGAATTGGTGTAGGCCGACGCGGTGATGCTGGCCGGCGCGCCGTTGATCGCGCCATCGACCACCGTCGCGCCGGTGGTGACGTCGATGCGCAGGTTCTGGCCGGTGTCGCTCACCACGCGCAACCGGTCGGCCACCGGATTGAAGTCGACCCCGAAGTGCGTGCCCGACAGCGCCGTCGACAGCGTGGCGCGCGGCGTCAGCGCGCCGGTGGCCGCGTCCAGCGTCAGGATGCGGCCGGTCGAGGCGACGGCGTAGATGACGCCATCGGCCGGCCGCACGTCGATGCCCACCAGGGCCTCGCCCACCTGCAGTCCGGCGAGCGGCAGGCTGCTGGTCAGCGTGCCCGGCGTCGCGCGATTGAAGGAGATCACCCGGCCCGCCACCGTGACGGCGACGGTGTCGCCGACGACCCCGGAGCCACCCGGCGCGGTGCCGGCGTTGTGGTTGCTGTCACTGTCGTCACCGCCTCCGCAGGCGGCGAGTGCGGCGGCGGCGATCAGGGCCAGGGGGCGAAGCTTGTTGAATCGAGACATGTGCGGATCCCAGAAGGTTGGAGGAAGGGGTCGCTCGTCTTTGTTGGAGTCGATTTCTTTCACAGGCGACATGGCGGGGTACGCCTGGAACGGACGATCGGATGCAACGATCTCGCGCTTCGCCGGATCGGCACGCCGTCGGAAGGGAAAACCCCGAGACCTCGCATTCGTCGCTCAGAGACCGGCAATTCGAATTACGCTGCGCTCCGGCTTTCCCGATTCCGTCCTCACCAGGAGCGTCCATGCGAGATACCAGCAGTCCCAAGGCGGGCGTGGCACGGCTGTTTTCGGTGATTCGCGAACTTTCCCAGTTGCCCGCCGGTGGCGGTGGTCTGACCCAGATCGCCCGCGCGACGGGCCTGACGCAAGCCACCACCCATCGACTGCTGCAGTCGCTCGCCGCCGAAGGCATGGTCGAGCTAGATCCGGTCCGCAAACTCTATCGGCTGGGCGTCGAGTTCTTCCTGCTCGCCATGGAGGCCAGTCATCCCGGCGAGTTGCGCCTGCTGCTGGGACGGCCCGCGCTGCGGCGTCTGAGCGCGGCGCTGGGCGAGCATGCCTACCTGTTCGTGCGCAGTGAAGGCGAGGCGATCTGCATCGATCGCAGCGAAGGCGCCAGGATGCCGCCCGTGCTCGAGCCGCCCCTGGAGATCGGCATGCGCAGTGCGCTGTCGGACCGCGGCGCCGCCACGCTGGCGATCCTGGCCTTCATGCCGATGGCCGAGCGCGCGCGGCTGCTGGGACTGCAGGCGCCCCAGGACGGCAGCACTGGCGCCGTCGGCGACCCGAGGATCGCGCTCGAGCACGTGCGCCAGGCCGGCCATGCCGAGAGCGGCGGCGGCGCCGCTCCGACCTGCGTGGCGGTGCCGATCATCGATCGAGGCGGACGCGCCGTGGCGGCGCTGATGATCGTCGCCGCGCCCGGGCGCCTGGGTCCCGAGCGTCTGCCGGTGGTGATCGACGCGCTCCAGCGCGAGGCCGGTGCCATCGGGCCGCGGCTCGCCCCCTTCGACCCCTTGCCGCAACGACCATCGCCCGCGCTGTTCGCGACGCTGCTTTAGACAACTGCCTTATTCGAAAACAGCGAATCGGTCGTTCATGGCATGAAGGACCGACCGGCCACGTCGTTCCCGCACCGGCATCCCCGTTCCCATCGCCATGAAAGAAGGCGCCATGGGCACGAAAGATCGTTTGGCAGACGCCGACCCGACGGCTAAGGTGAGGGCATGAATGCCCATCCCCCGACGACGCCCGCCGATCGCCTGGCGCCGCTGCGCGACTTCGTGGCCGCCTTCGCCCGCCTGCTCGACGGCGCGCCGGACGAGGCGGCGATCCTGCGCGACGGCGCCGTGCTGCTGCGCGAGCTGGTGGCGCGCGACGACTGGCTGCCCGAGACCCTGGCCGAGCCCGATCCGGCGCGCTACCAGCAGTACCTGCTGCATGTCGATGCGCGCGAGCGCTTCAGCGTGGTCAGCTTCGTGTGGGGGCCGGGCCAGGCCACGCCGGTGCACGACCACACCGTGTGGGGCCTGATCGGCATGCTGCGCGGCGCCGAGATCGCCCAGGCCTACGCCCCGCGCGGCCAGGGCCGCTGGCGCCCCGAGGGCGCGCCGGTGCGGCTGGCGCCGGGCGACGTCGAAGCCGTCTCGCCCGCCATCGGCGACGTGCACCGGGTACGCAACGCCTTCGACGACCGCACCTCGATCAGCATCCATGTCTATGGCGCCGACATCGGCCGCGTGCGGCGCCATGCCTATCCGGACGATGGCGATGCCAAGGTCTTCGTTTCGGGCTATACCCGTTCACTGGCGCCGGCGCTGCTCGCGGCCGCCGGTCCCGCCACCACCCCGGGGGCTGCGACCACCCCGACACCTCCTTCCCCGCGAGGCCATCCACCATGACCCTGTCCGACTCCCTCCTCGATCCGGCCGACGACCACGACGGCGACGCGCCATCGGTCCCACTGCCGGTGCTGGACGTCGCCGCCGTGCGTGCCCGCCTGCTCGCGCGCCAGGAGATCGCGCTGCTCGACGTCCGCGAGGAGGACCCTTACGCCCAGGCGCATCCGCTGTGGGCCGCCAACCTGCCGCTGTCGCGCATCGAGATCGAGGCGCAGCGCCGCATCCCGCGCCACGACACGCCGATCGTGGTCTATGGTATGCACGACGGCGTCGACCTGGCGCCGCGCGCGGCCCGGGTGCTGGCCGGACTCGGCTACGGCCGGGTGCACCTGCTCGACGGCGGCCTGGCCGCCTGGCGCGCGGCCGGCGGTGAACTGTTCCGCGACGTCAACGTGCCGAGCAAGGCCTTCGGCGAACTGGTCGAGCACGAGCGCGGCACGCCCTCGCTGTCGGCCACCGAAGTCAAGGCGCTGCTCGACGAAGGCGCCGACGTGGTGGTGCTGGACGCGCGGCGCTATGACGAGTACCGCACCATGAGCATCCCGAGCGCCACCAGCGTGCCCGGCGCCGAGCTGGTGCTGCGCGTGCGCGACCTGGCGCCCGATCCGGCGACGCGGGTGATCGTCAACTGCGCCGGCCGCACGCGCAGCATCATCGGCACGCAGTCGCTGGTGAACGCCGGCATCCCGAATCCGGTGGCGGCGCTGCGCAACGGCACCATCGGCTGGAAGCTGGCCGGCCAGGCGCTGGAACGCGAGGCCGACCGCCGCGCACCGCCGCACGCCAGCGCCGAGGCGCGTCGGCAGGCCGCGCGGGACGCCCGCCGCGTGGCCGACCGCGCCGGCGTGCGGCGCGTGGCGCTGGCGGCCCTGCCCGCGCTGACCGAGGACGCCGCGCGGCGCACCACCTATCGCTTCGACGTCCGCACGCCGGAGGAATATGCGGGTGGCCATCTGCCGGGCTTCGCCGGCGCGCCCGGCGGCCAGTTGGTGCAGGAGACCGACCACCACGCGCCGGTGCGCGGCGCGCGCATCGTGCTGGCCGACGACGATGGCGTGCGCGCCTCCATGACCGGCTCGTGGCTGGCACAGATGGGCTGGGAGGTGCACGTGCTCGATCCGGTGCCCGAGGCCGCCGCCTTCCACGAGACCGGCCTGCCACCGGCCGGCGCGGCGCCACCGTCCGGCGTCGAGGAGATCGGGCCGGCCGCGCTGGCGCTGCTGCTGAAGCGCAACGATGCCGTCGTGATTGACGTCACCACCAGCGCCAGCTACGTGCGGCGCCACATCCCGGGCGCCTGGTTCGCGATCCGCGCCCAGCTCGACCAGGCGCTCGACCGCATCGGCCCGACGCCGGTGCTGGTGCTGACCTGCGGCACCAGCCGGCTGGCGCGCTTCGCCGCCGCCGACCTGCAGCGCCTGCTGGCCGCGCGCGGCGCCGCCGACACCGAGGTCCGGGTGCTCGATGGCGGCACCTCCGCCTGGGTCGCGGCCGGGCTGCCGGTCGAGACCGGCGAGAGCCGCCTGGCCACCCCGCGCACCGACCGCTACCGCCGCCCCTACGAAGGGACCGAGGCATCGCCCGAGGCGATGCAGGCCTACCTCGACTGGGAGTTCGGGCTGGTCGAGCAGCTGGCACGGGACGGGACGCATCACTTCGGAACAGTCTGAGCGGCGGGGGATGGCAGCCTCGCTATCCTCCCGCTCGACATGCATCCTGAAACATCTTCCGCTCCCTCCTCCATCGTCCTCGACCATCCGGCGCTCGACATCGACCTGCGCTACGCGACCCCGGACAACCTCACGCGGCGACGCATCTACGACCGGCCGGTGGCCCTGCTGCGGCCGGCGGCGCATCGCGCGCTCATGGTCGCGGCCGACCTGGCATCGGCCCAGGGCCTGCGGCTGCGGATCTTCGATGCCTACCGGCCGGTCGCGGCCCAGTGGCGGCTGTGGAACGTGCTGCCCGACCCGACCTTCGTCGCCGACCCGCGCATCGGTTCCCTGCACTGCCGGGGCATCGCGGTCGACCTGACCCTGAGCGCGGCCGATGGCATGCCCCTGGACATGGGCACCGCCTTCGACGAGATGACGCCGCAGTCGGCGCACGGCCGCACCGACATCCCGCTCGAGGGCCAGCGCCACCGGGCCCTGCTGCTGGGCCTGATGGCGGCCAGCGGCTGGACGCACCATCCCGACGAATGGTGGCACTACAACCTGCCGGACTGGGACCGCTACCCGCCGCTGCGTGACGAGCAAGACGGCCGGCGGCTGATGGACCTGCCGCCGGCGGACTGAGACCCCGGCCGCCGGTCCTCGATTGGCACGGCCGATGGCCGTCGGAACTTGGCGTGGCACTTCACCGACCGAGAGCGTCCAGACGGCCTTGACGACATCCAGCGGCGCCGGCACCAGCCAGGGCAGCAGGCGCCGCCCCACCACCGCGACGAATGGCGCCAGACTGGCGCCGGCGATCCGGCGCGGATCGTCGGCATCGGTCGCGCCGGGATGACGACGACGACGCGGGAACGCGCCACCGGGTCGAGCGCGCTCGATGGCCGCGTGCGACCACTCGGCCCGCAGCAGCGCCGCTGCCGGCAGGTCGCGCACGACGAGGCGATCGACATCGCCGCCGCAGGCGGTCTCCGGCGGCATCGAGCAGGGCGGCGGAACGCGACGGCAGGGTCGGACTGCCGGCGATGAGGAGAACGGTCATCGAGAGGCGATGGAACGCGGCTGGTGGCTGGACGGAAGCCCCGGATCCCGGGCAACCCGACAGCGATCCGGAGCGATGGAGTTCCTGCGACCTCATGCCGAAAACAGATCGGCGCCATGGGCTCGATGGCGATCCGGCGCCACGCCCCGGGCGCACGGATCGGTCCGAATCGCGCCATGGGAGCGCCGTCGCGGCGCGCCGCGATGGATCATGGAGCCCGTCCTGCAACGGCGGGCCCGCGAGCGACGCTAAACTTCGCGCCGCCTGCCGTGCGTCGCACCGGCGCATCGCCTGGGCCCACGCCCGGTGTTTTCATCTCTTTCAAGGACCTCCATTGAACCGTATCGAACTCGTCCAAACCATCGCCACCCAGCACGACCTGAGCAAGGCTGAAGCGGCCCGCGTCCTGGAGACCGTCACCAGCGCCATCGTCACCGCCGTGAAGAAGGGCGACACCGTCCAGATCCTCGGCTTCGGCACCTTCAAGCAGGTCGCCCGCGCAGCGCGCACCGGCGTCAATCCGAGCACCGGCGACAAGCTGAAGATCGCCGCGGCCAAGCTGCCGAAGTTCGTGCCCGGCGCCGCCTTCAAGGCCGCCGTCGATCCGAAGGGCGCCAAGCGCAAGGCCGACAAGGCCGCCGCCAAGACGGCCGCCGCCCCCGTGACGGCCAAGAAGGCCGCCCCGGCGAAGAAGGCCGCCGCTCCGGCCAAGAAGACCAAGAAGTAAGGCGCGCGGCGGTGCCCTCCCCGCACCGCTTCGCGAACCGATCCACAGCCCCTTGCGAGGGGCTGTTTTCATGGTGGCCCGACGCGGCCGCCGGAGTGCTCCGCATGACCCTGCGACTGCTCGAGGCCGCTGCCTTCGCGGCCTGGCCGGCCGAATCCGCGTTCGACGTCCGTGGCTGGCATCTGAGGCTCGACCACGGCTACACCAAACGCGCCAACTCGGCCAACGCGACCGACCGGTCGGAACCGCTGTCCGACCTCGACATCGATGCCATCGAGGCCCGCTTCGCATCGCGTGGCCTGACGCCGGCCTTCCGCCTGCCCGACACCATCCCGGCCTCCGGGGCGATCCTGGCGCACGATGCCCGGCTGGCGCGCCGGGGCTATGCCGCCTGCGACCGGTCGCTGGTGATGACGCGCGCGCTCGCGCCGGGCGACATCGCGCGGGACGCATGCGCGAGCCGGGATCGGGATGCGGATCCACGCCTGGTGCCCGATCCGTCTGCCTGGCTCGATGCCTTCGGTGCCGTCGCGGGCCAGGGCGCCGCCGACCTGGCGGCGCACCGGGACATCCTGCGGCGCGTCGCGCAGCCGTGCGTCGGCGTCGTGGCCGGTCGCGCCGGCCAGCCGCTGGGCTGCGGCTGGAGCGTGCGCGTCGGGCCCCGGGTGGGACTGTTCGACATCGCGACCCGGGTCGGGCACCAGCGCAAAGGCCATGCCCGGCGCTGCTGCCAGGCGCTCATGGCATGGGGCGCGCGGCAGGGCGCGCGCACGGCATTCCTGCAGGTGCTGGCGAGCAACGAACCGGCCATCCAGCTGTACCGGAGCCTGGGCTTCGACATCGCGTATGGCTACGCGTATCGCGTGCTGCCGCGCCCGGACGCGTGCGGCACGCCCGGTTGACCGGACCGCTCAGCGCGCCCGCAGCAGCGCGCCGGCCTCCAGCAGCACCAGCTCGTTGTCGTCGGCCCGCACCGGGTCGCGGCTGCTGCTGAACGGCAGGTTGTTGTCGTTGCCCACCACGATGTGCGTGGCGTCCACCACGTCGACGTTCTCGATGGTGAAGAAGGGGAAGGTCAGCACGCCGCCGTTCAGCGGCTTCCTCGCCAGGTGCTGCGGATCCTGGATGTCCAGCAGGTCGAGCCAGCCGATCTTGCGCATCGGAGCGCCGACATTGGCATCGTTGAGCTCGACCTTGTAGACGCGCTTGAACTTCGCCGGGTCGGAGAAGCAGTCCGGACGCTTCACGCCCGCCGGGCAGGCCCGGTCGGCCGTGCCTTCGCCGTTGTCGCGCTCGATGATCAGGCCGGTCGTGGCATCGATCATGTTGAAGTCGCCGATGGCATGCGTGTCGGCCTCCAGCACGTACTTCCAGTGGCGGCCGGTCCAGCGTCCGGCGCCGACGTCGAACTCGAGCACGCGCAGGTACTGGTGCCCGTTGTCGAGTGCCTCGTAGCGCTTGGACACCGGGTCCCACAGCGGGCCTTCGAGCAGCGCGTAGAGCCGGCTGCCATCCGGACTGGCGGCCATGCCTTCGAAGCCCTTGGAGCGCTTGATGTCGAAGCCCGGCGCCAGCGCGTCCGGCGCCGCCGCCGTGGTGACGCCCGGATGGTCGGGCGAACGCACGACGCGGCCGTCGACCTGCGTGTCGAAGACGGCCAGCACCCGGCCGTCGAGGTCGGCCTTGATCAGGTAGGGACCGAACTCGTCGCCGATCCACAGCGCGCCGCCAGCGAACTGGAAGCTCTCGGGGTCGAAATCCGAACCCGTCAGATAGCGCTCCTGGGTACCCTCCTCGGCGATGCGGAATGGCACCCTCCGATCCGGGTCGTGCAGGAACACGGTCCTGCGGCGCGTGAACTCGCCGCTTTGGAAGTCCACCGCATAGTGGTTGAGGTAGAGCATGAAGTCCGGCGAGTTGGCCCGGCTGCCGGCGCCGTTGTCGGTCAGGATCCAGAAGGAGCCGTCGCCCATGCGCTTGATGCCGGAGTGGCCCTGCGCGGGCTGGCCCTGGAACGGCAGCGAGACGCCGGTCGGCCGGCCGCCCGAGGTGCCCTCGATGCTGCCGACCTGGTCGACCCGGCGCGCGGTCGTGAACTTGCCGCTGGTGCGCAGGTCGGCCGGCGCATGGCGCGGGGCGGGAATGAAGGTCTGCGCCGGCAGCACGGCATGGCCGGCCAGGGTGGCCGGATAGGCCTGCTGGGCCTGGACGGGAAGGAAGGCGATGCTGCAGAGCAGTGCGGCGCCGAGGGCGCCGCGGGTCGGGGAGAACATGCGTCGATGAGGGATGGCCAAGGAAGGCCGCGACGATGCGGCTCCTCCATGACACCGCCATGACGCGGCGCGGCGCGGCGCGGCTCAGTCCAGCAGCGGTTCCAGGCCCGGCGCCTGGTCGACCTCGGTCGGCTTGTAGAGCCTGTGCGCCGCCGCCGGGCCGGTGGCGTCGGTGACGACCGCCAGGCGCCAGGGATCGCCCTTGGCGGCGCCGGCGCGTTCACCGGCCGTCAGGCGGAAGCCGGTGCGGCCGGGCACGGTGCCCTTGACCGCCAGCTTCAGCAGCGTGTTGCCCTTCTTGTCGGAGACCTGGATGTCATGACCCGCGCCCTGGGCCCTGACGTCCTCGGCGCGATAGCCATAGCTGGAGAAGTGCTTCGTCAGGTAGGCGATCGCCGCGACGTCGATGTCCTCCTGCGAGACCTGCGCCGTCACCTCGAGGCGCTGGCGGGCCGGCATGCCGCCACGCTCCCGGGCCGTCTCGATCGCGGCCGCGTCGGGCTGCCAGCCACGCGCCCCACGCGCCAGCACCGCCATCTTCTCGTCGGCGTCCCAGGCCGCGACGTGCCATTCCTGGTCGTCGGCCACCCGCACCGACACCTTGGCGGCCTTGTCGGTCTCCAGTTCGGCGATGGCGACGCGGTTGGTCTGCAGCACCACCCGCAGGGGCTGGTCGTGGTCGTAGGCGCGCTTGAGCAGCCCCAGCCGGTCCTTGGCGCGCCGGATCTGCACCTCGGAGCGTTCGCCGCCGCTCAGTCGCCGCAGGGTGTCGAGCGATTCGAGGCAGAACCAGCGGCCGCCCTCGCCGATGCTCACGAATTCAGCCCAGACCGTGGCGATGATGTTGTCACCGGTGGCCAGCCAGGCCGATTCGGCGGCCTGCTGGCGGGCGTCGAACACGCCCATCTTGGCGATGATCTCGACCGGCGTGCGCTTGTCGCCCAGCAGGCGCTTCTCGTTGATGACCGCGAGGACCG
This sequence comes from Variovorax sp. PEI5, assembly GCF_056679935.1. NCBI lineage: Bacteria > Pseudomonadati > Pseudomonadota > Betaproteobacteria > Burkholderiales > Comamonadaceae > Variovorax > Variovorax sp. PEI5. The sequence goes on along the minus strand of NZ_JBWXPH010000003.1, from coordinate 54,131 downwards.
CGGGGTCGACTTCTTTATCCATTCGCAAAATTTCTGTTGGGTTGCAGGGCGTTTCGAGTATGCCGCGAAGCGCCGGGTCGGCCGCGCCGCCCGCCAACGACCGGCGCAGCAGGCGCGCCAGGAACCCGCGGGTTTCCGAGTTCCCCTCTGGCCGTTGTGGAAAGGCACATTCTTTGTGTCTTCTGTGTAACATAAAGATACGCTACGGATCAGATTGCAACCTTCAGGCACGTCGAACTTCGTGACGTCCTTGGCCAGGACCGACGATGAAGAAATCAGCCCGCCTGTTCCATTTCTCGAGCCTGCAGGCCCGGCTGGGCGCCATGCTGGGTGCCCTGGTGCTGGGGGTCTCGGTCGTGCTGGCGGTGCTGCTGGCCGCCGCCGCCGAGCGGCAGGTGCTGCGCCAGAGCGCTTCCAACCTCGACGTGATGTCGCGCCAGCTGGCGCGCGAGCTGGCCACCGGCATGGATGCCTTCGCGCAGGCGGCCCTGACCCAGAGCCTGCAGGACCGCTTCCGCGATCCGGCCTCGACGCCGGCGGAGATGCGCGGCGCGCTCGACGACTTCATGCGTGCCAATCCGGCCTTCGCCTATGCGGCCGTGGTCGATGCCGGGACGGCGCGCGTGCTGGCGGCCAGCGGCGGCATCTTCGAGGGCGGCGACCTGGCCGGCCGGCCCAGCTACGAGGAAGGCAGGCGCGGCCTGTTCGTCGGCGACGTGCACGACGCGGTGCGGCTGGCCGAGCTGCTGCCGCCACCCGGCAACGGCGAGAAACTGCGCTTTCTCGATGCCAGCGCGCCGATCCGCGACGACAGTGGGCGCATCGTCCGCGTCTTCGCCACGCACATCGGCTGGCAGTGGACCGAACGGCTGCGCAACGACATCTTCGGGCCTCTGAAGGCGCTGCAGGGCGTCGAGGCGCTGTTGGTCGACTCGGCCGGCAAGGTGGTGCTGGCGGCGACACCGGACGTGCCCGTGGGCACCGTGCTGGACCCGGTGGCCGGCGCGCCGGGCGCGCGCGCCCGGCTCGTCGACTGGCCCGACGGCCGGTCCTACCTGACCGTCAGCGCCGACACCGTGCCACATGGCGCGTTCCCGGGCTTCGGCTGGCGCGTGGTGGCACGGCAACCCGCCGCCCTGGCGACGCAGGCGGCGAGCCACCTGCGGCTGGCCTTCATGCTGGCGGCCATCGTGCTGGGCTGCGGTGGCGCCGTGCTGGCCTGGTGGGCCACCGGCCGGCTGCTGCTGCCGGTGCGCCAGCTCGGCCTCCACGCCGGCGACACGCAGTGGGCCATGGGCGGCGCCACGGTCGATGGCGATCGCGCCCCGAGCGAGGTGGCGGGCGTGCGGCGGGCGATGGCGCGGATGGCGCGCACCACGCTCGACCAGACCGAGGCGCGACGCCTGAGCGAGCGCCAGTTCGCGACCCTGGCCGACTCGCTGCCCCAGCGTGTCTTCCAGGCCGATGCGGCCGGCCTGGTCGACTATGTCAACCAGGCCTGGGTGACATCGAGCGTGGACGCCGCCGCGTTGGCACGGCAACCGTTCGAGACCCTGTTCCATCCGGACTCCACGGCGATGCTGGTGCCGATCTGGCGCGACAGCCTGGCGACCGGACGGCCGCTGGCGCTGCGCTGCCTGCTGCAACCGGTGGGCCAGTCCTCGGCGCGCTGGTACGACGTCAACGCGCGCCCCCTGAGCGATGCCCTGGGCCGCGCCCGGGCCTGGATCGGCACGCTGGTCGACGTGCACCAGGTGGTCACCGACGCCCGCGACGCCGAACGGGCGCTGACGCTCGAACGCAGCGCGCGCGCCGAGGCGGAGAAGCTGGGCCAGCTGCGCGACGACTTCCTCGCCACGGTCTCGCACGAGCTGCGCTCGCCACTCAACGTGATCTCCGGCTGGTCCGAGATCCTGCGCCGCAAGGGCCAGGACAACCCGACCGCGCTGAAGGCGGCGGAGGTCATCCGCAGCCATGCGCGCCAGCAGGCCGCGCTGATCGACGACCTGATCGACATCACGGCGGTGACCGCCGGCAAGATGGTGCTGAACCTGGAGCCGGTCGACCTGGCCGCCGTGGCGGCCGAGGTGGTGTCGGCGCAGCTGCCCTCGGCCCAGCTCAAGGGCGTCGCGCTGCGCTGCCCGCCGGCCGCGCCCTGCGTGGTGCGGGGCGATCGCCGGCGCGTGTTCCAGATCATCTCGAACCTGGTGGGCAACTCGCTCAAGTTCACCGAGGCCGGCGGCTCGATCACGGTGGAGGTGAGCCGGCGGGCCGACCAGGGCGCGCTGTCGGTCAGCGACACCGGGCGCGGCATCGCTCCCCTCTTCCTGCCGCACGTGTTCGAGCGCATGCGCCAGGAGGATTCGTCGAAGACCCGCCGCACCGGCGGGCTGGGTCTGGGCCTGTCGATCGTCCAGGGGCTGGTGGCGCTGCACGACGGCACGGTCTCCGCGGCCAGCGACGGCCCGGGGCGGGGCGCGGTGTTCTCGTTCGCCCTGCCGCTGCACGCGCCGACGGCGGTGCCCCACGCGCCCGATCCGGGGCCGTCCCGGGACCTCGACGAGACCGAGCCGAGCGTGTTCGAACTGCGGGGCTGCCGGGTGCTGCTGGTGGACGACGAGCCCGATGCCCGGGACATGGCCCAGGCGGCGCTCAACAGCCTGGGCGCCGAGGTCCGCGTGGCCGGCTCCGGCGCCGAGGTGCTGCGGCTGCTGGCGACCGAGACCTGCGACGTCCTGGTCTCGGACATCGGCATGCCGGAGATGGACGGCCTGACGCTGATCCGGACGATCCGCCACCGCTGGTCGGCCGAGGCCCTCCCGGCGGTCGCCCTGACCGCGTTCGCCATGGAATCGGATCGCCAGGCCGCCCTGGCGGCGGGCTTCCAGCGCTATGTCACCAAACCGATCTCGCTGCTGCGGCTGTCGGAGGCCGTGGCCGGCGTGCGCGCGACGCATCCGGCCGCCCAGTCCGGCGACGGCTGAGCGCTGCGCGGCCGGTGGCGGGCGCGGTGGCCGGCGTCAGGCGCCGGACTTCTCGATGAAGCTGGCCAAGGCCTCGGCCGTGGGCGGGCCCCACAGCTCCTTGGCATACCACTGCGAGAACAGCACCCGCACCATGGTGCTGTCGAGTCCGCGATCGAGCTTGAGCGTCTCGCTCTCGGTCTGCGCGCGGAAGGCCTCGAACACCAGCCGGCGTTCGCGCTCGTCGAGTTCCTTGTGCACGGCCAGGGCCTCCTGGGCCCGCCCGGCGAGGAATTTCTCCATCACGCTGGGCGCCGAGGACTTGCGCGCCGGTGACGCCGTCGGCGGCGCCTGCGGTGTCTGCGCAGCCGAGGGCGGATTCTTGGCCAGGTCCTGCAGCACCCAGCGGAAATAGCCCGCCGGCGCCGTCAGGGGACTCATGCCGACGGCGCGCGAACGGGCCTCCACCCGCTCGATCGCCAGGCGCAGCTGTTCGTCGCTGTACTGGGCCACCAGATCGCTCGCATCGGCCTTGCTGAAGCCCAGGTCGATGACGCGCTGGAGCAGTTGGTCGTCGATGATGGGCGGCACCGGGAACAGCAGCGGCGTCTGCTTCACCAGCTCCACCTTGAACTGCAGCTTCTCCACCCGGCGGCCGTTCTTGTGCTCGATGAGCTCGATGGTGATGTCGGTGAGCTGGTTGACCTCGGCCATCGCCGGCTTGAGGGTGTCGCGCTTGAAGTACTTGTAGACCGGCGCGGAGTCGGCCGACAGCGGGTTGCCGGTGATCAGGCCGTGCCAGTGCTCGACCGTCTGGATGAAGGTCATCTTGGACGGATTGGTGGCATAGCGCCGGCAGATCTCGTAGAGCGCGAGGGCCGAGCCCGACTTCAGCGAGCTCTGGTAGACGATCGACAGGCGCGTGAAGGTGCTGGGCGCCATCACCTGCTCGTGCACCTCGGGCGGGAACGCGTAGCCCAGCCACACCTGGCCGGAATTCTTGTGGAAGCCTTCCGGATTGACCAGGGTCACCGACGACACCAGCCGTTCGCTCGTCCACTGGCGTCCGTTCTCCAGCTTGAGCTTGATGTTCTGCATCTCCTCCAGGACCTCCTTGAGGTTCTGCGTGTCCTTGCTGTCGTAGGCGGCATCGCGCGCCAGCTTGGCCAGGGGGATCCAGAAATACTTGCGCGAGGCCGGCGTGTCGATCGGCGCGTTGATCCCGGTCTCCTGCATGTTCTGCGCATGGAAGATCATGACGTTGAACACCTTGCGCGACAGCAGCGAGAGACTGCCCTCGACGACCCGCAGGCCGATTGCCTCGTTCGTCTTGCGGAATTCGCGCAGATTGTTCGAATCGCCGGCTGCGATCGCCACGGCGTCTGATCTGACTTTTCTGGTCACCATCGGCGGCTCATCCTTCAGCCCGTCGAACGAGGGCGAAAGGTGCAAATCTAGCAGCAATGAGCTCACCTTTGGCGCCCGACCCATGCGCAGGCCCCAGGAATGTCATCCCGGCCATGGCGCAGACCACCGGGCCTGTGGACAAGTCGGCCCGATGGGGGTCCCCGCTCGACCTCACCTGACTCCCCGAACCGACACACCTTTGGTCCCTGTGCAAGCTCACCTCGAAGGGCCTCACTCCCCGTGCGACCTCACCCAAGTCCCTGTCCAGGCTCACCTGACTCCCTGTGCAAGCTCCCCGAAACCGGCTGCAGGGCGCATGCAGACTCGATTCGACGTCGTTCAATGTATTTAAGAATTCCAAGAGTTATGAATTCAATACTCTCAAGACGCAAAGCTGAAAGCACGGCACTCCTGACACGACCGTCGACCACTCTCCAGGTTGAGAACCCCTCCAAAGTCCGGAAACCGGGGTCAGCTTGGCAGGAAAGGGGCCGTTCCCTGCGTGCATCGCGTCCGGAATGACCAAAGGTGAGGTTCCACAGGGACCTGGAACGGTCCTAAAGAGCAAGACAAGGGGCATCGGCCAGTGCCGAATCGCCTTGAGGTGAGCTTCTTCAGGGAGTCGGAGCCTGTTGACGTTCCGAAACAGCACGCCGACATGGCTTCGAAGCTCCGGAAGGCGGTCGGGAACCCTTGTACGGATGTCGAAAGGTGAGACTTTTCGGGGAGTCGGGTCTGTACGGGGTTGGCAACGACGGATCTCGAGCCTCGAGATCGGGTTCCACCGAGGAATCCAAGCCGATCGGCATCGCAAAGGTGAGCTTGTTCGGGGAGTCGGACCGTTCTGCCGGAACCTGGGAAGGGTCGTCGACCGTTGTCGATCCCTCACAGGAGGTCGAATCGCCCTCCTCCGCACGCGGAAAGCACCCTGGAACGGCTTTTCGGGGAGTTCCGACCCCTGAGTGGGGAGATGATGCAGATTTTCGTGAGGCTGGAGCTGTATCCGGGGCGAATCCGGGACGGTGAGCGCACCATCGCTGGATCTTCACCTTCGACAGCTCCCCGTAAAGGCTCACCTTGGCTTCGTCTGGCGATGCATCGCCAGGTCGAATGACGTTCGCACGGGTCTGGTGGGCCGGTGGCCCCTGGTCCGCGGCGACCGGATGCGTCCAGTGACCGCCAGGCCTCCCCGTGGAAGCTCACCTTTGGCATCCATCGACGCCATCCGGGCACGATGGCGTGGTGGAGTGACCGCTCAGTCCGGTGTCTTGAACTGGCGTCGCAGTGCCGTCACCAGCGCCGTCCGATCGCGCGCATCCGTCAGGACCACCTCCAGCAGCACCTTGCCGGAATCCCATTCCTTCAAGGAACCGATCAGTTGCCCTTCCTGATGGATCTTGTACTGGCGCGATGTCTCCTTGCGCTTGCGTTGCTCGCCGGTTTCCAGCTTGGCGCGGATGGCCGCCACCTGGCGCGTCGAGAGATCCTCGCTCAGGATGCGGTCGATCAGTCCGACGAGTTCGCCTTCGGACATCTTCTTGGCGGCCATGGTGAGCTCGTAACCGGTGAACACCCCGAACTTCTCGGGCCGCTCCCTCATCCGGTCGAGGGCGGCGGCGGGCAGCTGGAGCAGGGACAGCGACTTGTTGACCGTGGTCGGCGAGACACCCAGGAGCTCCGCGATCTGGCCCTCGTTCTTGACCACCTGCTGATCGAGCAGCTTGCGCCAGGCCAGGGCATTGTCGAGCGCGCTCTGGGCACTGCGCTCCTCGTTGAGCATCCAGCTCAGGCGGTAGAGCTCGGCATCGCTTTCGGAGGGCCTGATCTCCAGGTCCAGATGGGGAAGACCCGCCGCGACCGCCGCCTTCTTGCGGTAATGACCATCGATCAGCAGGTAGTGGCCGGGCAGACGAGGATGCTCGACGGCGGGCGCCACCACGATCTGGCCATGGGTGGCGATCGAAGCCGCCAATTCCTTGATCACATTGGAATCGTAGATCGTCCTTGCATTCAGAGGATTGTCATGAATGCGATCGAGAGCGACCCGAATGACGCGCCTGGCGCCATGGCCGCTCGCGCCGCCATCGCTTTCAGCGCTGAAAGATGCCGATGTCACACGCTCCGGTGGCACGGCCAGGCCGGCCGGACGCTTCATCAGCACCGCATCGGCGGTCGCGAACCGATCCTCCACCGATTTTTTCTCCGCCGACAACGTCGCGCGCATGGCGCTCTTCCGGTCGAATTTCTGATTCACGACGTGGCTCCTTTCTTGCGGGCGGGAAGCTTAAGAAGCTTCAGGACCTGATCGGTCATGGCTTCGACTTCATCCACGGCGGCCTTCGACCGCGCGACCAGGTGGACGGTGGATCCGATGATCTGTGCCTCGCGGAAGGCGGCACGCGATCCGAGCGAAGCCTCCAGCAGGGGAAAGTCCTTGTCCTCCTGCAGCAGCTCGATCAGATCGCGTGCCAGCGAGGTCGACTTCTGGACCATGTTGGCGACCACCCGGGCTACCAGTGACTCGTTGGTGGCCTGGGCGGCTTCCGCCAGTCGCTTGGCGGATTCGGCGGCCCAGATGTCGGCAGGGCTGGGCACCACGGGAATCAGGGCGAGATCCGAGACCAGCATGGCCGAGGTGGGCGCAGCGGAACTCATGGCTGGCGGACAGTCGATGAATATCGCATCGAAATTTTCCATGTGGTTTCTGACTTCCCTGTGCATCTTGCCCTCCATGGGAGCCAGACTGATCACGGACGCCGGAAATGCCCGCTCCTCCGGCGCCGCGCTGGCCCATCGACTGGCCGTGCCTTGCGGATCCATGTCGACGACCAGGCATGAGTAGCCACGAAAGGTCAGCGCACCCGCCAGACTCATCGCAATGGTGGTTTTTCCACACCCGCCCTTCTGATTGAAGATGGTGATCACTTTGGCTGTCATCGAGAAGGTTCCCTGTCGGCTGGGCTTTCAGCGCTGAAAGCGGTTCAAGAAAGAGGTTTCGTGCTTGTATCGCAAGCACGGCGCCGGCGGATCTTAGCGATTTCGATCGATGTTTCTTGTGGAAATTTCTGTTCACTTGACCGGTTCATCGAATCTGGATACTCAAAAAGATCGCAGTCACCTGCCAGGCGGCAGCGTGCGGGTGGAGGCAACACATGGACTGCGAGCGACCCAAGCGGCGACCCGAATGGCGACCCGAGCAGAGGTGCGGGGCCTCGACCAGCGACCACCGATGGATGAACGCAGCCTTGCAGGGCATCGAGTCCGGCGCGCGCACAGGTCCTCCAACGCGTCAAAGCGCAGCTCACCATAGGCCGCGTCACCTGGCGATCATGAAGATGGCGCCCGCCGTGGAGCAGGGAAATCGTGCGCTCGACCATTGAATGGGTGGCAAGCACCAAGCACCAAGCAGCAAGCAGCAAGCAGCAAGCAGCAAGCAGCAAGCAGCAAGAACAGGGGACAGCAGCCACCGAACAGAAAGCAGGGGACCGCCGACTTCGTGCGCTGGACGACACCAGAGCTCCGCCAGGCCCTCTCGCATCAGCGGGATCTTTCAGCGCTGAAAGGACCGAGCCCGTACTTCAGGCGCCATGATGCGGCGGCGCCAGTGACCGCACGCATCGATCACGTCCCATCGCAGCCGTGTGCATCGAAGTCCACGACTCCTCCCAACCGTTGCGTGCCCTGTTCCTCCTGCATGCCGGCCCTGAGATGGACTTCCCCTTCATCCGGCCTTCCATTGGCACCCTCCATCCTCGACGCGACTGGACTGGACTGGACTCGTCGCACCGACGAAAACAAGACATGCGTGCCTGGACACCGGTCCTGACCACACGCTCGAGCGTGCCGAATGTGCCGCATCGGTTTCCCACAGGTCTCGGCCGATCCACCCGCGCCGATGTCCGACGTCCGGTGATGTCGCCACGATCCGCAGGGGCATCGTCCCGGGGGTGTCACAGGTCTCCATTCCAATGCGGCATCGGATCCCGTGGCGTGGTCATCCGCATCGCATCCGGATGTGGTCGTGGACGGCCGGCCGTTGCCCGGCCGACCCAGGACGCGGCCGACACCCGGGACCGCCCGACGGAGTCGCCCGCGCCGACGAGGATCGTCACGTCGCCAGATCGCATCATCCTTTCCATGAATCCAATGAATTTTCTGAAGAAATCAATTCCGCTGTGGCCGATCCTGCTCTTCGCCGGCACGTCGGCCGCGCAGTCCAATGTCACCGTCTTCGGCATCCTCGACACCTCGCTCGCGCACGTCCGGACCGACACCGGCGCCGTCACCGGACTGGCCAGCGGTGGCGTCTCGAGCAGCCGCCTCGGTTTTCGCGGCACCGAGGACCTGGGAGGAGGGCTCACTGGCGGCTTCTGGCTGGAGGCGGGCCTCAATGGCGACAACGGCAACGCGAGCGGTTTCCAGTTCGACCGCCGCGCCACGCTCAGCCTGTCGGATCGGCGCCTGGGTGAACTGCGCCTGGGCCGCGACAAGATCCCGGCCTATCTCAACATCGAGACCTTCGACCCGTTCAACGACATCGGCATCGGTGGCATCGGCGGCTCCAACCTCGTCGGCGGCGCATCGGCGGCGCCGGGCACGGCCGAGGGCAGCGCGCCCAAGCGCACCTCCAATGGCATCAACTACCTGCTGCCCAGTCGGCTCGGGGGCTTCTATGGCCAGCTGCAATACGCCTTCGGGGAACAGGCGCGCAATGTCGGCAACGCGTCGCTGCGCGACACCGCCGCCCTGCGGCTGGGCTACAAGGCCGGCGCGCTGGATGTCGCCATCGGCCATGGCCGCGTGCGCGGCGGCACTACCGCCATCGGCGTCGACTACGACGCCACCAACATCGGCGCCTCCTACGATCTGGGCGCCGTGAAGCCGATGGCGGTGTTCGCGACCGAGCGGGGCGCTGGCCGACGTGTCGATCTGCTGAGCGTGGGCGCGACGGTATCGGTGGGTGCCGGCGAGTGGCGCGCCGCGTACAGCACGTTCCGCCGCAAGGACCTCGACGATGCCGATTCCCGCAAGCTCTCGCTCGGCTACGGGCACGACCTGTCCAAGCGCACGCAGCTCTATGCCACGGTGTCCCGGGTCGACAACGATGCGCGCGCGACGCGTGGCCTGACGGTGTCGTCGTCGTCGCTGGCGAGCCCGGGCATCGCCGCCGGCAGCCACGTGACCGGCTACGAGATCGGCGTGCGCCACGGCTTCTGAACGCGCCGCGTCAGCGGGTCCAGCGGCGCAGTCCCAGATCCTCGGCCAGATGGCGATAGCCGGCGATGCGTTGGGCGACGAAATCGTCGAGCGCGGCGCCGGTCAGGGCGAAGGGATGCAGGCGATGCCGTCGCAGCAGCGCCGGAAAGCCGGGCGCTTCGGTGGCCTCGCGGAAGGCGCGCGCCCAGGCGCGCTGGCTCGCGACGGCCATGTCGGCGCCGGCATAGAGGCCGCGCACGGTCGGCCACGCCAGGTCGACCGACTGTTCCCGCGCCGTCGGGACGCCAGCCAGCCCGCCGCCCAGGCGCTGCTCCGACAGCACCGCCAGCAAGCGCACCGCCGCGCCGCCATCGATGGCCTGCAACGCCTCCGCCGCATCGCCGGGGAAGACGTCGACGTGCCGGCCCTGCAGGGCCCGCAGGGCATCGCCGCCGCCCTCGAAGGCGACGAAACGCAGGGTCCGGGGATCGCGTCCCGCGTGGCGCACCAGCAGGGCCGCCTTGACCCAGTCCTGGCTGCCGACGGTGCCACCGGCACCGAACACCAGGTCCGTCGTGCGCTCGCGCAGCGCCCGGATCAGGTCCTGGAGGGAGCGGAATGGCGAATCGCGATGCACGGCGACGACGCCGAAGTCGCAGCCCAGCGTCGCGATCCAGCGCACGGCGGTCTCCGCATGCGGTCCGAAGCGGCCCTGGGCCAGGTTCAGCAGCGAGCCGCTGGAGAACGCCACGAGCAATCCATCGCCGCCCAGTCGGCCGCTGGCGACGCGGTCGAAGGCCAGCGCGCCGATGCCGCCCGGCATCGGCCGCCCGTGGAGTGGCGGGCGCGACGGCCGCACCCGCTGCAGCGCGTCGTTGGCCAGGGCGCAGGTGAGTTCGAACCCGCCGCCAGCCCGCGCCGGGATCACGCATTCGGCGGCACCCAGGCTCGGATCGTCGGCCGCCGATGCCACCGGTGCCACCGGTGGGAGACCCGATGCCATCAGCACGGAAGCGGTGCCGAGCAGGCGCCGCCGCGACCAGGCCATGGAAGCGTTCATGCATCGACCTCGCGCGCCGGCGTGTCGGTGCCGGCCACCGGCCACCACAGCTCGGCCCGCAGACCCGGCGCGTCGGTGCGCGGCCGCAGGTCGAGTCCGCCGTGATGACGCTGGGCGATCGAACGGGCGATGGCGATGCCCAGGCCGGCGCCGCCCGCGCCGGCACGCGGCCCGCGCCGGAAGCGCTGTCCCAGCGCGGCGCATTCGGCCGGACTGAGGCCGGGTCCGCTGTCCTCCACCGTCAGCCGGCAGACGGCGCCATCGCGCGCCGCGTAGAGCGTCACGATGCCCTGAGGCGGCGTGTGGGCGAGGGCGTTGGCCACCAGGTTGCTCAGCGCCTCGCGGATCAGGACCTCGTCGCCGCGCGCGCCGATCCCGCCGGCGGGCGCCTGGATGCCCAGGTCGATGCGGCGCTCCCGGGCCCGGGGCAGCCATTCGATCGCCAGGTCGCGCAGCAGCACGGCCAGATCGAGCCCGACCGGCTCCAGCGCCACGGTGTCGGAGCGGCCGAGCGCCAGCAGCTGCTGCGTGCTGCGCGTGATGCGTCCGATCTCCGCGCCCATCGCCGCCAGCGTGTCGCCGATGGTCTCCGCGTGCGAGGCACGTTGCGCGTAGTCGATCTGCATCTGCAGGGTGGTCAGGTGGGTGCGCAGCTGGTGCGAGGCATCGTCGAGGAACTGGCGCTGCTGCGCCAGCAGCGCCTGCGTGTCGCCCATGTGCCGGTTGACGGCCGCCACCAGCGGCCGCAGGTCGGCCGGCAGGCTGGTGACCTCGATGCGGGTCAGGTCGTCGCTGCGACGGGCCTGCACCTCGCGCGCCAGTCGCGTCAGCGGCCGCAGCGCCGCCGTCAGGGCCAGCGCCGTGGCGCCGAACAGCACCAGCAGCAGCACGCCGTCGCGCAGTGCCGCGGCGCGCACGAAGCGACGCGTGAAGGCCTCGCGCGAGCGCGTGCTCTCGCCGACCTGGATCAGCACCGTGCGGGCATCGCCGCCGCCATGGCCACCGCTGCCGCGATGGCCATCCGATCGATCCAGCACGCGGCGCAGCGCCGCCACGCGGATCGCCTCGCCGAAATAGGTGGCGTCGTAGAACACCGCCGCGCCCGGCCGGGCCTCGCGTGGCGGCAGCGGCAGGTCGGCGCTGCCGAGCTCGACCAGGCCGTCGGAGGTGGCGACGCGGAAGTGCACCTGGCCGCTGGCGGTCAGCTCGAAGAATTCGAACATCGTGTAGGGCAGCTCGACCGACACGCCCCCGGAGGCGGTCGAGATGTTGGCGTCGATCGAGCGCAGCGCGCCCGCCAGGGAGCGGTCGTAGGCGGCATCCGCGGCCGACAGGGCATCGGCATGCGTCAGGCGCAGGCTCATGGCGGTGACGCCGAGCAGCGCCGGCAGCAGCAGCAGCGCCAGCCGCTGCCGCAGGCTGGCCCGACCCAGCCACATGGCGACATCGCGCCAGGTCCGTGATCTGCGTCGCTCCCGTCGAGCCCCGGTCGCCACCGGCACCGCGCGCCTCAATCGGCTTCCAGCGCGTAGCCCATGCCGCGCAGGGTCGTGATGCGCACGCCGCGCCCGTCCAGGCGCTTGCGCAGCCGGTGCACGAAGACCTCGACCGCCTCGGGATGCACCTCCTCGTCGTCCGGGAACACGCGGTCCAGGATCTGCTGCTTGGACAATGGCTCGCCGCTGCGCTGGGCCAGCACCCGCAGCACCGACAGCTCGCGTGGCGGCAGCGGCAGCGGCTCGCCGCCCAGCAGGAACTGGCGCCGCGCATGGTCGTAGACCAGCGGCCCGCAGGCCACGCGCGGATGCTCGGTGCCGCGCGCGCGCCGCACCAGGGCGTGCAATCGCGCTTCGAGTTCGGCCAGCGCGAACGGCTTGGCCAGGAAGTCGTCGGCGCCGGCGTTGAGCGAGGCGACCCGCTCGGCCAGCGAGTCGCGCGCCGTCAGGATCAGGGTCGGCAGGCGCTGGTCGCGCTGGCGCAGACGCTGCAGCACGGTGTGGCCGTCGAGCCCGGGCAGGCCGAGGTCGAGCACCAGCGCGTCGTGGTCGCGCTGCTGCAGCGCGCGGTCGACCAGCCGTCCATCGTCGACCCACTCGACCTGGATGCCGGTCTGCTCGAGCGCCTTGCACAGCCACGTGCCCAGCACGTGCTCGTCTTCGGCCAGCAGGATGCGCATGCGGATCGCGGGCGGGATGCCGATGGGATGGACGTATCAGTCGGGCTTGATGTTGGCGCGGGCGATGACCTTCTTCCAGCGCTCCTGTTCGACCGCGATGAACCGGGCGAACTCCTGGGGCGTGCCGCCGATCGATTCCGCCGCGTCGCCGCGCAGGCGCTCCAGGGCCGCGGGGGCCCTGACCGCCTTCATGGTGGCCTCCGACAGCTTCGCCAGGTGGGCCGGCGCCATGTTGGCTGGCGCCAGCATGCCGTACCACTGCGTCATCTCGAAGCCCGGGAAGCCCTGCTCGGCGACGGTCGGCACATCCGGCAGCTGCGGCAGCCGCTGGGCCGAGCCGGTCGCGATGCAGCGCACCTTGCCGGACTTGATGAATGGGATGATCGCCGCCGCGCCGATCGCCGAGGCCTCGAGCCGGCCGGAGATCAGGTCGGTGAGCATCGGTCCGGTGCCGCGATAGGGCACGTGCAGCATGAAGACGTTCGAGGTCATCTTCAGGTACTCGAACGCCAGGTGCCCGGCGCTGCCGTTGCCGGCCGAGCCATAGCTGAGCTTGCCGGGCCGCGCCTTGGCATAGGCGATGAATTCGACCAGGTTCTTCACCGGCACGTCCGGGTGCACCACGTAAAGGCTGGGCACCTTGGCCAGCAGGCTGACCGGCTTGAAATCCTTGTTGGCGTCGTAGGGCAGCTTGGCGAAGATGTAGGGATTGACCGCCAGCGTGCCGATGTGGCCGAGGATCAGGGTGTGCTGGTCGTCGCTGCGGGCGACCTCGGACATGGCGATGTTGCCGGCCGCGCCCGGCTTGTTGTCGACATAGACGCTCTGGCCCAGCAGGCCGGTGAGCTCGTTGGCGGTCGAGCGGGCCACGATCTCCGAGCTGCCGCCCGGCGCGAACGGCACCACGAAGCGGATCGATTTCGAGGGCCAGGCGGCCTGCGCGAGGGCGGGGGCGCCGAGCAGGCCGCCCGCGCCCAGGGCCCCGGCCGCGTGCAGGAGGTGGCGGCGCGTGAGGCGTGCGGAATCGGGGGCGCTGGATCGGTCGATGGGCATGGAGTCTCCGGAGTTCTGGGCAAGGGCGCGAATGATGCGCCGGTTCGGCTTTCCGGAAGCTGTCAACCCGCCGCGCCGCGCGGCATCGCGTCTCGGTCGCCGCGCACCCGGTCGGCCGATGGGACGGCGGCCATCAGCTCGCGCGTGTAGGCATGGCGCGGTGCGCCGAACACCGCCTCGGCCACGCCCTGCTCGACCAGCCGGCCGCGCTGCATCACGCCGACGTGGTCGCACATGTGGCGGATGACGGCCAGGTTGTGGCTGATGAGCAGGTAGGTCAGGCCGAATTCGTCCTGCAGGTCGCGCATCAGGTTCAGCACCTGCGCCTGGACCGAGACATCGAGCGAGGAGGTCGGCTCGTCGCAGACGATGAACTCGGGCCGGCTGGCCAGCGCGCGCGCGATGGCGATGCGCTGGCGCTGACCACCGGAGAACTGGTGCGGGTACTTGCGCGCGTCGTCGGGCGACAGGCGCACGCGACGCAGGGCCTCGGCCACGCGCTCGGCGGTCTCCTCGGCGCTGCCGGCCAGGCCGAGCACCTCGACCGGCTCGGCGATCAGCCGGTCCACGCGCCAGCGCGGATCGAGGCTGGCATAGGGATCCTGGAAGATCATCTGGAAGCGCCGCCGCACGGCGTCGACCCGGGCCGTGTCGCTCCAGCGGTCGATGCCGTCGAAGAGCACGCGCCCGGCGGTGGGTCGGGTGAGACCGGCGATCATCCGCGCCACCGTCGACTTGCCCGAGCCCGACTCGCCCACCAGCCCGAAGGTGGTGCCACGCGCGATCTCGAAGCCGACGCCATCGACCGCGCGCAGCACCTGCCTCGGCTGGCGCGCCAGGGTGCGCGCCAGCCAGCCGGCCGACAGGTCGAACTCGCGCGCCAGGTCCTGCACCTGGAGCAGCGGGCGCTCCTGCGACCCGGCTGGCGCGGGTGGGACGGCCGACGCGGCTCCGACGGCTGGCGCCGGCGGCCGGGCGACGGCGTCGGTGGCGCCATCGGCCGCGATGTCGCCGCCGATCTCGGGCACCGGCAGGCGGCGCAGGCGCCGGTGCACCGGCGGAATGGCCGCCATCAGCGCGCGGGTGTAGGGTTCGCGCGGATGGTCGAGCACCTCGCGCACGGCCCCGGTCTCCAGCACGCGGCCGCGATACATCACCATCACGCGATCGGCCGCCTCGGCGATCACGCCCATGTCGTGCGTCACCAGCATGGCGGCGGTGCCGCGCTCGCGGCAGACGCGGCGGAACACCCGGATCACCTGCGCCTGCACCGAGACGTCGAGGGCGGTGGTCGGCTCGTCGGCGATCAGCAGTTCCGGCTCGGCGCACAGCGCCAGCGCGATCGCCACGCGCTGGCGCATGCCGCCGGAGAACTGGTGCGGATACTGGTCGAGGCGGCTGGCCGGGTCGGGGATCTCGACATCGGCCAGCAGTTCGATGGCGCGCCGGCGGGCCGCCGCGGCCGACAGCGGCAGGTGCAGGCGCAGGGTCTCGGTCAGGTGGCGGCCGATGGTCAGCACCGGGTTCAGGCTGGTCAGCGGATCCTGGAACACCATGCCGATGCGCCGTCCGCGCAGGCGCCGCAGCGCCTCGCCGCGCAGGGTGTCGATGCGCTCGCCCTGGAGTTCGATGGTGCCGGCGGTGAGGCGGCCGGGCGGCTCGATCAATCCGATCACGGCATTGCCGGTCATCGACTTGCCGGCGCCGGACTCGCCCACCACGCCGAGGATCTCGCCCGCGGCGATGTCGAACGACACGTCCTGCAGCACCTGCACCGTGCCGCGATGGGTGTCGAAGGCCACGCCCAGGTCGCGGACCCTGAGCGTCGGAACCGGTGCGCTGGAGATGCCGTTCATTGGAGCTTGGGATTGAGTGCGTCGCGCAGCCAGTCGCCCACGAGGTTGACCGACAGCGCCAGGGCCAGCAGCACGAGGGCCGGGAACAGCAGGATCCACCATTCGCCCGAGAACAGGAAACCCTGTCCGATGCGGATCAGCGTGCCCAGCGAGGGCTGCGTCGGCGGCAGGCCGACGCCCAGATAGGACAGCGTGGATTCGGTGACGATGGCCAGCGCGAAGCTGATGGTGGCGATCACCAGCACCGGCGCCAGCAGGTTCGGCAGGATGTGACGCGCCAGGATCGCGGTGCGCGAGCGACCGATGATCTGCGCCGCCGCCACGTAGTCCTTGTGCTTCTCGACCCGCACCGCGCCCCGCACCGTGCGGGCGTACTGCACCCAGTCCGACAGGCCGATCGCCAGCACGATCACGTAGATCGCCATGTCGTCGCGATAGCCCGCGGGCAGGGCGCCGCGCGCGATGCCGAAGATCAGCAGCGCCACCAGCAGCACCGGGAAGGTCAGCTGGATGTCGGCGACGCGCATCACCAGCGTGTCGAACCAGCCGCCCGCGTAGCCCGCCAGCAGGCCCAGCGGGATGCCGATGGCCAGCGACAGCGCCACCGCCGAGACGCCCACCAGCAGCGACATCCGCAGGCCGTAGAGGATGGCCGAGAAGACGTCGCGGCCCTGGTCGTCGCTCCCCAGCGGATAGGTGCCGCCGCCCAGGCCCGCCGCGCCGGGGCGCGTGAAGGCATCGATCAGTTCCAGCCCGGCCGGGTCGAACGGGTTCTGCGGCGCGATCCAGGGCGCCAGCACGGCCGCGACGAGCAGCAGCGCCAGCACCGCGACGGCGACCTGGACGCCGCGCGAACGCGCGAAGCTGCGCAGGACCGGGGAGTCGGCGTTGCGCCATCGCGGGCGCGGCGGCGGGAGGTCGGAGCGGGGTGTCGGCGAAGGCATGGGCGATGGGATGGATGTCTCGGGAGGTCGGGGCCGGCGGCGTGGCGTCGGCTTCAGCGTCCGCGCAACCGGGGATCGACCAGCAGGTAGACCAGGTCCACCACCAGGTTGATCACCACGTACAGCACCGCGATCAGCAGCAGGTAGGCGGCGATGACCGGCACGTCCACCGCCTGGATCGAGGAGATGAACAGCAGGCCGACGCCCGGCCACTGGAACACCGTCTCGGTGACGATGGCGAAGGCGATCAGCGAGCCGATCTGCAGGCCGGCGATGGTCACCACCGGGATCAGCGTGTTGCGCAGCGCATGGCCGTAGTGGATGCGCCGCTCGGTCAGGCCACGCGCGCGGGCGAAGCGCACATAGTCGGCGCGCAGCGCCTCCAGCATCTCGGCGCGCACCAGCCGCATGATCAGGGTCAGCTTGTAGAGCGCCAGCGTGCACACCGGCATCACCAGCGAGGCCCAGCCCGAGGCGGTCAGGAAGCCGGTGGTCCAGCCGCCCACGCGCACCGTCTCGCCGCGGCCGAACGAGGGCAGCCAGCGCAGCTCGACGGCGAAGACATAGATCAGCCCGATGCCGATCAGGAAGGTCGGCAAGGACACGCCCACCAGCGAGACCGTCATCAGCGCCCGGCTGATCCAGCCATCGCGCCGGATCGCGGTGTACACGCCCAGGGCGACGCCACCCACGACCGCCAGCAGGGCGGCCACCAGGGCCAGCTCCAGGGTCGCGGGCAGGCGCTCGGCGATGACCTCGAGCACCGGACGCTTCAAGCGGTAGGAGATGCCGAAGTCGCCCTGCACGGCATGCTCGACATAGCGCAGGTACTGGACCGGCACCGGCTGGTCGAAGCCCAGCGAGGCGGTGACCGCCTGGCGCTCGGCCAGCGAGGCATCGTCGCCGAGCAGGCTGATGGTCGGGTCGCCCAGGTGCCGGAACACCAGGAACGAGATGAAGGACACCGCCAGCAGCACCAGCACGGACTGGCCCAGGCGGCGCAGCAGATGGACCAGCATCCGGTTACTTCGCCGCGACCTTCGCGTTCTTGAAGAAGATGTAGTTCATCGGGTCCACCGGGATGTCGATCCTGCGGACCATCGCATAGTCGAGCACCTGGTGGTGCAGCGGGATGTAGAGGCGCTCCTTCTGCACGGTGGTCCAGATGTCGTGGATGGCGGCGTCGCGCTTGGCCCTGTCGCTCTCGGAGGACAGGCCGGCGATCCTGGCGTCGAGCGCCGGGTTGCTGTAGCGGGTGGCGTTGGTCGGACCGCGGCCGTCCTTGCCGCGCGTGTGCACCAGGTAGTCGAAGACATAGGCCGAGTCGAAGGTCGGCACGCCCCAGCCGAACAGGTAGAAGTCGGTGTCGGCCGAATTGATGGCCGCGCTGTGGATGGCGATGGGCCGCGCCGCCACGGTGGCCTTGACGCCGATGCGGCCGAAGAAGCTCGACAGCGCGGTGCAGATCGCCTCGTCGTTGACATAGCGGTCGTTCGGGCAATGCAGCGTGATGCCGAAGCCGTTGGGATAGCCGGCATCGGCCAGCAGCTTCTTGGCCTGGGCCGCGTTGGCCTTGGGATAGGTGTCGAAAGCCTTCTCGTAGCCATGCACGAAGGGCGGCGCGATGATGCCGGTGGGCACCGACAGGCCGCGCATCACCGACTTCTGGATCGCGTCGCGGTCGATCGACAGCGCCAGCGCCTCGCGCACGCGCGGATCGGCCAGCGGATTCCTGTCCTTGACGTCGGCGTACCTGAGCGGCTCCGCGCCCACGTTCATGCCCAGGAAGATGGTGCGGTTCTCGGGGCCCTCGTTGACCCGCAGCTTGGGGTCGGCCTTCAGGCGCGCCACGTCCTGCACCGGCACGTCCTGCAGGATGTCGATCTCGCCCGACAGCAGGGCCGCCACGCGCGTGGCGGGCGACTTGATCGGCAGCAGCACCAGCTCGGTGACCTGCATCGGCGCCTCGCCCTTGCCCCAGTACTGCGGGAAGGCCTTGAACACGGTGCGGCTGTCCTGCTCGCGCGAGGCCAGCACGTAGGGGCCGGTGCCGTTCTCGTGGCGGGTGAAGTGGTTTTCCTCCTTGCTCTTCTCGTCCTGCGGCACCTCGGCCTTGTTGGCCTTGGCCCAGGCCGCGTTGACGACGAAGATGTTGACCAGGTTGTCGGGGAAGATCAGGTTGGGACCCTTGGTGCGCACCTGCACCGTCATCGCATCGGTCTTCCTCACCTCGGCCACCGAGGCCAGCAGTGCCTTCATGCCCGACGACGGCGCGCGGGCGCGGTCGAGCGAGAACACCACGTCGTCGGCGGTCAGCAGGCTGCCATCGTGGAACTTGACGCCCGGGCGCAGCTTGAATTCCCAGACCGACGGATCCGACGTCAGCTTCCAGGACGTCGCCAGTGCCGGGATGAGCTTGCCCTTGATGTCGCGCAGCACCAGCGGCTCGTAGATCTGGTGCGAGATGTTGATGTTGGTGCCGGTGTTGACCGAATGCGGATCGAGCGTGGCGGCATCGCTCGAGCGCGACCAGCGGATGGTCTCGGCCTGGACCAGGGAGGCCTGCGCGAGACCGGCGGTCAGCAATGCGACGGCGAGGAGTTTGCGGATCATGGAGGGGCCCTCGTGGCGGATGGGGAAATCGGGTGGAGGCGGACGGGGCGGGGTGCCCGGTTTCCGCGTCGCACGATTTGTACCATCGATACGAAAGCTCTCTCCTGTGCGCTCGCTCCGTCAGCGCCAGTCGGCCGGCAGGACCGAGAGCATGTCATCGTCGATCAGGGTCTCGTGGCGCACCACCGGTTCGCGGTCGAGCAGCTTGCGCCGGTCGGCCGGATCGATCGAGGGTTGCATGTGCGTGACGTCGACATAGCGGCGCAGCAGGTCCATCGAGGTCCAGATCGAGACCACCGCCACCTCGATCGAGCCATCGCCCAGGTCGCGGAAGACCGCCGTCGCGCGTTCGTTGCCCGGCGCGGCATTCATCTCCCTGAGCTTGGTGGTCTCGAGATAGGTCCGGCACTCCTCGAGCAGATCCTTGCGGATCCAGAAGGTCCAGGTTCGCAGGATCTTCTCCTGCCGCGGACCCCGCGCGGTCTCGGTCATCAGCATCCTTTCCGTCACTTGGATCCGCCGTTTCGTTGTCTCCGAACGGGATCGACCGGGCCTGCCGGCACGCCCTCAGCCCATCTGCGCACGCCGCGCCGCGCCTTGGCGCTCGAGCATCCAGCCCGGGTATTCGGCCGGCAGCCGGCTCGCTTCGCCGATGGCGTCGAGCTCGGCCGGGGTCAGTTTCACTTCGGTGGCACCGATGTTGTCGGCCAGCTGTTCCGGCCGCTTGGCGCCGACGATGACGCTGGTGACCTGCGGCTGGTGCAGCAGCCAGGCCAGCGCGATGCGGGCGACCGAGATGCCGCGCGCCTCGGCCATGGGACGCATCACGTCGACGGCACCGAACGCACGGTCCTTGTCGACCGGCGGGAAATCGAATTGCGCGCGGCGGTCGCCGGGGGCGCCGGGCTGGTCGCGGCCGTACTTGCCGCTGAGCAGGCCACCGGCCAGCGGGCTCCAGACCATCAGGCCGACGCCTTCGCTGCGCAGCATCGGGATCAGTTCCCGCTCCAGGTCGCGGCCGGCCACGGTGTAGTAGGCCTGCAACGATTCGAAGCGCGCCAGGCCCAGCCGCTCCGAGATGCCCAGCGCCTTGGCGATCTGCCAGGCGGCCCAGTTGGAGACGCCGATGTAGCGCACGTGGCCGTGGCGCACCAGCTGGTCGAGCGCGCGCAGGGTCTCCTCGATCGGCGTGGCCGGATCGAAGCCGTGGACCTGGTAGAGATCGATGTGGTCGAGCTGCAGCCGCGCCAGACTGCGTTTGACGCCATCGAGGATGTGGCTGCGCGTCAGGCCACGGCTGTTGGGACCCGGGCCGGTCTCGCCGAACACCTTGGTGGCGACGACGACGCTGTCGCGCGGCACCTTCAGGTTCTTCAGTGCGCGGCCGGTGATCTCCTCCGACTGGCCACCGGAGTAGACATCGGCGGTGTCGATGAAATTGATGCCGGCATCCAATGCCTGACCGACCAGCCGCTCGGCGTCGGCCTGCTGCAGGTCGCCGATCTTGCTCCACATCTCGCCGCTGCCGCCGAAGGTCATGGTGCCCAGGCAGAGTTCCGAAACGAACAGGCCGGTGCGGCCGAGAGGGTGATTGCGCATGGTGAGGGTTCCTTGTCGTTTCATCGGAGATCGCACAGGGCGGACGGCCCGCGAGCCGGTCGTGAATGCCTTGTGTAACGAGGATTGCAGTGAAATCGTGCAAAGTTGTGCACTAAATCATTAGAAGCATGACGGATAAGTAGTACGAAGGCTTGTAGGTTCAGACGAGGCGCTTTCCAATGGAATGTCGCGAGACCTCAAAAAAACCATCCAACAACGAGGTCGAAGCACTGGAGATACGCCATGTCGGCACAGTTGTCTTTTCCTTCCTCGCTGTCCCCTCTGCGCGTCGTCGCCGAGCGGGTGGCCGACTTCGTGAGCATCCGGGGCGTGCGCCTGCTGATGGACCAGCTGGTCGATGCCTCGTTCTTCACGCCCGAGGCCACGCAGCGCCTGCGCGAGCAGCTGTTCGCGGCCACGCCCTTTCCCCACCTGGTCATCGAGGGCCTGTTCAACCCCGCCCTGCTCGAGCTCGTGCGCGAGGAGTTCGACGGCCACGCCGCCGAGGCCTGGAAGGACGTCAAGAGCGGCTACGAGTCCACGCGCCGCTCGCAGCTGGGCGCCGCGCTCGGGCCGGCCTCCCAGATCTACTTCAACATCCTGGAGTCGGGCTGGTTCACCCGCTGGCTCTCGGAGGTCACCGCCACGCCCTATCTCCTGACCGATCCGCAGCGCTTCGGCGGCGGCCTCCACGAGAGCCAGGTGGGCGGCGCCTTCGCCATCCATCGCGACTTCAACTACCACCCCCACGTCGGGCTGAAGAACGAGATGGTGTGCATCACCTACCTCAACCACGACTGGCAGGACGCCTGGGGCGGGGTGCTGGAACTGTGGAACGCCAAGGACGGCCAGTGCCAGGCGCGCGTGCGCCCGGAGTTCGGCCACACGCTGATCCTGCCGCACGGCCCGGCGAGCTTCCACGGCCACCCCGGGCCGCTGTGCCCGCCCGAGGGCGTCAAGCGCCGCTCGGTGGCCGCGTACTTCTACACCAGCCCCAAGGCCGGCCAGCAGGACCCCGAGGAGGCGGTGTCGATCTTCATGCACACGCGCCGCGCCGACCGCCTGAAGAAGGCCGTGCGCCTCATGACCCCGCCGGTCATCTGGCGCGCCGTCAAGCGACTCAAGCGCCGCTGACCTACAGCCTCCCGGGAGAGACGCGGCGGCGGTGGCGATGCCGGGGGCGCCTTACTGCTTGACGGCCTCGATCTGCGCCACGATGCGCACGTTCTTGGGGAAGCCGTACTGCACGCCATAGTCGACGCCGAACTGGGTGCGGTCGATGGTGGCCTCGAAATCGCCACCGCAGACCTCGCGCTTGAGCATCGGGCTCTGATAGCAGGCGAACTGGTTGGCCTTGAAGGTCGCCGGCTGCGTCTTGCCCTTGATCGTCAGGTCGCCCGAGACCGACACCAGCTTGTCGCCTTCGAAGATGAACTTGTCGCCGACGAATTTGGCGGTCGGGAACTTGGCCGCGTCGAAGATGTCGGCGCTCTGCAGGTGCTTGTCGAACGGCGCCACGCCGGTATTGATCGACGTGGTGTCGATCGTCAGTTCGACCTTGCCGGTCCTGGCGGCCTTGTCGAGCTGCACGGTGCCTTCCTTCTTGTCGAAGCGGCCGCGGTTCACGCTGGCGCCGAAATGGCTGATCTCGAACGTGGCGAAGGTGTGGGTCGGATCGACGGCATAGGTGGCGGTCTGGGCATGGACGGCGTGGCCGGCGAAGGAGGCCACGGCGGCGAGGGCGAGGAGGGATTTGCGCATGTCGGCTGTCTCAGGGTGAAGGGGAAAAGGGAAGGGGAAAAAGGGTGGGGAGGGACGCCGGCGGCGCGGACGGGACCGGCCACCACGGTGGATCAGATCTTGCCGACGCCGGTCAGCGCGAGCTTGAAGTTGACCTGGACGTCGTCGGCCACCATCGAAGTGTCGGCCCACTCGTTCTCGCCGATCTTGAAGGCCAGCCGCTTGATGGGGAAACTGCCGGTGGCCATGGTGGTGGCGCCGTTCTGCGTCATGGTCACGGGCACCGTCACGTCCTGCGACGATCCCTTGATGCTGAGCTTGCCGGCGACCTCGTAGCGGCCGGCGCCGACCGCCTTGATGGCGGTGGACTGGAAGGTGGCCTGCGGGAACTTCGGCACGTTGAACCAGGGCGCCTTGGGCAGTTCGGCATCGGACTCCTTCACGCCCAGGGTCGCGCTGCCGGTGTCGATCGTGAACGAGACCTTGCTGGTCGCCAGCTTGGCCGGATCGAATGCCACCTGGGCATCGAATTTCCTGAACCTGCCTTCGACCGGCACGCCCATCTGCTTGCTCACGAAGGTGATCTGGCTCTGGGCCGGCACCAGGGCCTGCTGCGCGAAGGCGGGCAGGCCCGCCAGCAGCGCCACGGATGCCAGCACCAGGGTGGTCAAGGGATTCGAATGTTTCATGGAGTCGCGATGTCGTTCGTTGAAGAAATGGGAATCAGCGCCGCCCGGGCAGCATGCGCCACAGCAGTCCGTCGCGCCGGATGAACTGGTGCTGCACCACCGCCGCCACGTGCAGGGCGACCAGTGCCGCCAGGGTGTAGGCCGTGATCCAGTGCCAGGGCTTGAGTGCCTCGGCGAGCGCGGGATCCACGGGCACGAAGCTCGGCAGCGGCAGCAGGCCCAGGAAGACGATCGGGAAGCCCGCCGCCGAGCTGTAGGCCCAGCCCACCAGCGGGACGACGAAGAACAGGGCATACAGCAGGCCATGCGTGCCGTGATGGGCGATGTGCTGCCAATGCGGCATGGCCGATGCGACTGGCGCCGGCAGGGCGGGCGGACGGTGGCCGAGTCGCCAGAGCAGGCGCAGCATCGCCAGCGCCAGGACGCAGACACCTGCCCACTTGTGCCAGTTGTAGAGCTTGAGCCGCTGCATGGAGAACGGCAGCCCCGTCATGTAGAGGCCGACGGCGAACATGCCCACCAGCGCGATGGCCATCAGCCAGTGCAGGGCGATGGCCATGGACCCGTAGCGGGCCGGTCGGAGCGTGGGCAGGGGCATGGCGGAAGGTTCGGAGCGTCAGGTGGGGTGCGATGCGCGGAGGCACTGCGGTCGCCGCAGTCTACGGGGCGTCGGCACCCCCGGTTTCAATCCGCTTGACGCTACGGTTCGAATTTTTTGAATCCCGGACGGGGGCGGCTCATGGGATCGCTGTGGCACGCCCCAGCCCGACGCCGGCTTCCCCGGACCATCGGGCTCGGCGATTTCCATAGTGATTTGTTCGTCGTTTCAAGGAAATTTCGAACATTAATTCGTTCCTGCGAGCGGCAACATGGCCGCATCACCAAGAAGCCGCCCATGTCCGAACACGAAATCGCCGCGTCCCATGTCTTCGACCACTTCGCCGATGGCCTGGGCGATCCGCCCGCGTTCCGGCGTCGCATCACGCAGGCCTATCGGCTGCCCGAGCAGGAAGCCATTCCCCCGCTGCTGGAGGCCGCGCGCCTGCCGGTGGCCGCCGCGGCCGAGACCCGCGCACTGGCGCTTCGCCTCGCCCGGCAACTGCGCGAGCGCAAGGCCTCGACCGGGCGCGCCGGGCTGGTGCAGGGCCTGCTGCAGGAATACGCCCTGTCGTCGCAGGAGGGCGTCGCCCTGATGTGCCTGGCCGAAGCCCTGCTCCGCATCCCGGACGCCGCCACCCGTGATGCCCTGATCCGCGACAAGATCGCGAACGGCCATTGGCAGTCGCACGCCGGGCGCAGTCCCTCCCTGTTCGTCAATGCCGCGACCTGGGGCCTGCTGCTGACCGGCAAGCTGGTGGCGACCCACAGCGAGACCGGACTCTCGACCGTGCTGACCCGCCTGATCGGCAAGGGCGGCGAACCGCTCATCCGCAAGGGCGTCGACATGGCCATGCGGATGATGGGCGAGCAGTTCGTGACCGGCGAGACGATCGGGCAGGCCCTCGACCATGCGAAGACGCTGGAAGCGCGGGGCTTCCGCTACTCCTACGACATGCTGGGCGAGGCGGCGTTGACCGCCCACGACGCGCAGCGCTACCGCGTCGCCTACGAGGAGGCGATCGAGGCCATCGGCCGGGCCGCCGCCGGACGCGGCGTGTACGAGGGACCGGGCATCTCCATCAAGCTGTCCGCCCTGCATCCCCGCTACGGCCGGGCGCAGTACCGGCGCGTGATGACCGAGCTGTATCCGGTGCTGCGCGACCTCGCGCTGCTGGCGCGGCGCCACGACATCGGACTCAACATCGATGCCGAGGAGGCCGACCGGCTGGAGCTGTCCCTCGATCTGCTCGAGCGCCTGTGCTTCGAGCCGGCGCTGGCCGGCTGGAATGGCATCGGCTTCGTCCTCCAGGCCTACCAGAAGCGCTGTCCGCGCGTGATCGACCACGTGATCGATCTCGGCCGCCGCAGCCGGCACCGGCTCATGATCCGCCTGGTGAAGGGCGCGTACTGGGACAGCGAGATCAAGCGCGCGCAGATCGACGGCCAGACCGACTTCCCCGTCTTCACCCGCAAGGCCCACACCGATGTGTCCTACCTGGCCTGCGCCCGCCAGCTGCTGGCCGCGCCCGATGCGGTGTATCCGCAGTTCGCCACCCACAACGCGCACACGCTCGCGGCGATCCACGTGATGGCCGACCCGGCGACCTGGCATCCCGGCCAGTACGAGTTCCAGTGCCTCCACGGCATGGGCGAGCCGCTCTACGAGCAGGTGGTGGGAGCCACGGCCGCCGGCCGGCTCGACCGGCCCTGCCGCATCTACGCGCCGGTGGGCACGCACGAGACATTGCTGGCCTACCTGGTGCGCCGGCTGCTGGAGAACGGCGCGAATACGTCCTTCGTCAACCGGATCGCCGACCCGACGATCGCGCTCGAGACCCTGGTCGAGGATCCCGTCGAGACCGTCGAACGGATGGGCCGCGACGAGGGCGCCGTCGGCCTGCCGCATGCATCGATTCCGCTGCCGCCGACGTTGTACGGCGCGCGGCGCCGGAATTCGAAGGGGCTGGACCTGTCGAACGAGGACACGCTGCGCGCGCTCGGCCAGGCGCTGGCGGCCAGTGCCACGCGCCGGTGGTCGGCATCACCCCCGCCGGGGGGTGCGACCGATGGGGAGGCGGCCGCGCCGGCCTGGCGGCCGGTGATCAATCCGGCCGATCATCGCGACGTGGTCGGACAGGTGAGGGAAGCCACGCTCGCGGACGTGGAGCGGGCGCTGGCGCGGGCCGGTGACATCGCGGCGCCATGGGCCGCCATGGAACCGTCCCGGCGCGCCGATCTGCTCGACCAGGCCGCCGATGCGCTGGAGGCGCGCCTGCCGGAGCTGCTCGGGCTGCTGGCCCGCGAAGCCGGCAAGACCTACGCCAATGGCATCGCCGAGGTCCGGGAGGCCGTCGATTTCCTGCGCTTCTATGCCCTCCAGGCGCGCACCGATTTCCGCAACGACACCCACCGGGCACTGGGTCCGATGGTGTGCATCAGCCCGTGGAACTTCCCGCTGGCCATCTTCGTCGGCCAGGTGGCCGCGGCGCTGGCCGCCGGCAATCCGGTCCTGGCGAAGCCGGCCGAACAGACGCCGCTGGTGGCCGCCGAGGCGGTGCGCCTGCTGTGGGCCGCCGGCGTGCCGCGCGACGCGTTGCAGTTGCTGCCGGGTGCCGGCGAGACCGTGGGCGCCGCGCTGGTCGCCGATGCGCGCGTCCAGGGCGTCATGTTCACCGGTTCGACCGAGGTCGCCCGCATCCTGCAGAAGACCCTCTCCGGGCGCCTGGGCGCGGGGGGCCGGCCGGTCCCGCTGATCGCCGAGACCGGCGGCCAGAACGCCATGATCGTCGACTCCTCGGCGCTGGTGGAGCAGGTGGTGATCGATGTCATGGCTTCGGCGTTCGACAGCGCCGGCCAGCGCTGCTCGGCCCTGCGCGTGCTGTGCGTGCAGGAGGAGGCCGCCGACCGCGTGATCGGGATGCTCAAGGGCGCCATGGCCGAGGCCCAGGTCGGCGACCCGGCCCGGCTGGACGTGGACATCGGTCCGGTGATCGATGCCGACGCCCGCGATGGCATCGAGAGCCACATCGAGGCCCTGCGCGCCAAGGGCCGCGACGTGTTCCGCCAGGGTCGCGAGCTCGACGGCGCCACGCGGCACGGCACCTATGTCATGCCCACGCTGATCGAGCTCGACAGCCTGTCCGAACTCCGGCGCGAGATCTTCGGCCCCGTCCTGCACGTGGTGCGCTATCGCCGCCGCGACCTGGGCGCGCTGCTCGGCCAGATCAACGCGACCGGCTATGGCCTGACGCTCGGTGTCCACACCCGCATCGACGAGACCATCGCCCAGGTCGTCGAGGCCGCCCATGCGGGCAATGTCTATGTCAACCGGAACATGGTGGGCGCCGTGGTGGGCGTGCAGCCCTTCGGCGGCGAAGGCCTGTCCGGGACGGGGCCGAAGGCGGGTGGTCCGCTGTACATGTTGCGCATGCTGTCGCGCCGCCCGGACGATGCGCTGTCGCGGACCTGCGGGACCGTGGAGCCGGAGGACGTCGGCCAGACCACGGTCGTGCCCCGGACCCCCGCGCTCGACGCGCTCGCGGCCTGGGCCGGGCGGTCCGGAGGAAGTGCCCTGTCGCAGGCCTGCGCCCGGTTCGCGCAGGCCGGCCACGGCGGCTGCTCGCGCACCCTGAGCGGACCCACGGGAGAGCGCAACGTCTACACGCTGCTGCCGCGCCAGGCCGTCCTGTGCCTGGCGCGGGACCCGTCGGACCGCTTGGTCCAGCTGGCGGCCGTGCTGGCCGTGGGCAGCACGGCGGTATGGCCGGCCACCGCGGACAGCCAGGACCTGGTCGCCAGGCTGCCGCCCGCCGTGCGCGAAGCGATCGTCCTGGCCCAGGACTGGCGGGCTCCGGCGGTCGGCTTCGATGCGGTGCTCCACCATGGCGAAGCCGACTCGCTCCTGCCGGTCCTGCAGACGCTGGCCGCCAGGGAGGGTCCGATCATCGGCGTGCGCACGCTGCTTCCCGGCGCGACCGACATTCCGCTCGAGGCCCTGGTGATCGAGCGCTCGCTCAGCGTGAACACCGCGGCGGCGGGCGGCAACGCCAGCCTGATGACGATCGGCTGACGCGGTCGGGGCCGGCTCAGGGATGCCAGCCCATGCCGTGGTCGAGCACCCAGAGCGCGACGCTGATGGTCGCGAAGGACAGCACGGTGGCCAGCAGCAGCGCGGCCGCGCACAGCTCCTCGAAGCCGTATTTCTGCGCCAGGATCGGATAGATGCTGAGCATGGGCGTGGCGGCGAACACCACCGCCGCCGCCCGCAGGGCGGGATCGTCGGGCGGCAGCAGCCACATCATGGCGCCGACGGCCAGCGGGTGCAGCAGCAGCTTGCCCAGCGCGATGGACGTGACGTCGCGGCGCATGCCCCGGGTCCGGAGGCCGACCAATGTGCCACCGATGACGAACAGCGACACCGCCGCCGACGACATCGCCAGCATGTTGATCGAGCGCGCCAGCACGCCATTGATGGTGACGCCCGTGAGCGAGACGGCGACGCCGCCGAGGATCGCCAGGATGACCGGATTGCGCGAGAGCTGGGCGAGCGACTGCAGCAGGATGCGCTGCCAGCGGCCCTTGCCGGCATGCCCGCTGTCGGCCATGACCAGCGTCAGCGGGATCATCACCAGGTTCTCCACCAGCATGCACATCGCCAGGCCGACCGCCGCCGGCGCCGGGCCGGCGACCAGGATCGCGATCGGGTAGCCGATGAAACCGCTGTTGGAGCTGGAGACGCCCAGCCCGCACAAGGCGCTCAGGGTGAAGCTCTTGCCCTGCCGGCGCCAGGCCCACAGCAGTCCCGCCGCCATCATGAGCAGCGAGCCGACCGCGTAGCCCAGCAGGTAGCGGCCGTTCAGGACCTCGCCGACCGGTCGCTGCGACAGCGCGGTGAAGACCAGCGCCGGCAGCGCGAAGCGGACCACGTAGGTGCCCAGCACGCGCATGTCGGGCTTGCTGAAGACGAGATGCCCCGCCGCGAAGCCCAGCGCGATGACGACATAGATGGGGCCGGTGATGGCGAAGGTCTGGAGCATGGACGGTCGGTCCGGGGCCTCGTCGGGGTCCCGGGGGGGAAGGGGTGACGGCATGACGCGGTGGCTCGCACGGCGCGGGTACGGGTTTCTACCACCCGGTGCTCGCCCCCTGGGGAAAGCCATAGGTCGCGCGCGGCGCCGGCGCGTCGCTCGCGGCCGACGACGTCGGATACTTGCCGAGCAGGCCCATGGAAGGCGCGTCGCGCGCGCCGCCGTGGTGGTTCCCGCCTTCCCTTCCCATCTTCCGACAAAGACATTCAAGGCACTTCCATGATGATCACCGAGACATCCCCGGCTTCCCGGGCCGGCACCGCCACCGCGCCCGCCACCAGCCTGCGCGACCAGGTCAGCGCCGAGGAATGGCGCACGCGCGTCGATCTCGCCGCGGCCTACCGGCTCGTCGCCCTGTTCGGCTGGGACGACCTGGTCTTCACCCACATCACCGCCAAGGTGCCGGGCACGCCGCACTTCCTCATCAATCCCTATGGCGCGATGTTCGAGGAGATCACGGCTTCCAGCCTGGTGAAGATCGACATCGATGGCAACAAGGTGCCGCCGCTGTCGGATGAATCGGTCAATCCCGCCGGCTTCGTCATCCACAGCTGCATCCATGGCGCGCGCGACGACGCCCATTGCGTGCTGCACACGCATTCGCTCAATGGCGTCGCCGTCTCGGCGCAGAAGGGCGGCCTGCTGCCGATCTCGCAGTTCGCCATGTCGGTGCTGCTGTCGATCTCGTATCACGACTACGAGGGCTTCGCGGTGGACGACGACGAGAAGCCGCGCCTGGTGCGCGATCTCGGCCGTTCCCAGCACCTGATGCTGCGCAGCCATGGCCTGCTCACGGTGGGCAAATCGGTCGCCGATGCCTTCATCGCGATGCATCGCTTCGAGGCCGCCTGCATGGCGCAGATCCGGGCGCAGTCCGGCGGTGGCGAACTGATCGAGATCCCGGAGAGCGTGCTGGGCCGGGCGCGCGAACAACTGGTGAAGGTGCGCAATGGACGCGGCGCGGATCTGGTCTGGCCCGGCCTGCTGCGCCGGCTGGACCGGCGCATGCCCGGCTACGACACGTGAGGCGCGGCTGCGCGGCGGCCAGCGAGCGAGGCGCCTCGGGGGGTGCCGCGACGTCGACGACGTCAGGGGAGGGCGTCCCCGGGTTGCCTGATGCATCGGGCATGGCCTCCGGTGCGCGCCCCATGGGGATCTGCTCGGTCGGGTGGTTCGCCGACCCATCGCGATCTCCTCGCGCCGCTGGCAGCGGCCCCGGGTCGCAGGGTTCCTTGCTGTAGGACGACGACGCGAGATGCGCAGCGGGGTGATCGCATCGGCGAGGCGCCCTTACGATATTCGTATCGTCGGCGTGGCCGACTCTTCGCCGGAACGCTCTTCGTTCCGAGACCTGGGCGCCAGTGATCTGGTGTGCGTGTCGGTGTCTCGACCCGTGCCGCCCAGGGTGCCATGTGCCCGCATCCGATCGGCACGAGGCACATCCTCACGATCCAGTCGCTGCATGGTTTTTTCCATCTCGCTTGCGGGGACGCGTGCGTTCGCGCGGTTGGATCATGAACAGGAACCTTCATGACCGACTCCACCACGCCCGAAAACCGTGCCCTTCTCGCCGGCTCGCGCCGCCACTTCCTCGGCACCGCCAGCGCGACGACCGCCGGCGCCGCCCTGGCTCCCTTGCTGATGGCCCAGAACGCGGCCGCCCAACCCGCCACGGTGCCGGCGCCGCCGGTCGCCGCGCCGCCCGGCGACAAGGTCCAGGACCTGGCCCGCGACACCTCGGTCGATGCGGGCCAGGCGCTGACGTCCAACCAGGGCCTCAGGATCGCGGACAACCAGAACACCCTCAAGGCCGGTGTCCGAGGACCCGCACTGCTGGAAGACCAGTTGTTTCGGGAGAAGATGACGGCCTTCGACCACGAGCGCATTCCCGAGCGGGTGGTGCACGCCCGCGGGGCGGCGGCTCATGGCGTCTTCGAGACCTATGCGTCGCAGGCCGCGCTCACGCGCGCCGACTTCCTGAGCGCTGGTGGCAAGAAGACGCCGGTCTTCGTGCGCTTCTCGACCGTGGCGGGCTCGCGTGGCTCGGCCGATACCGCGCGCGATGTGCGCGGCTTCGCGGTCAAGTTCTACACCGACGAAGGCAACTACGACCTGGTGGGCAACAACATGCCCGTGTTCTTCATCCAGGATGCGATCAAGTTCCCCGACCTGATCCATGCGGCCAAGCCCGAGGCCGACCGGGAGATCCCGCAGGCATCGACGGCCCACGACACCTTCTGGGATTTCATCTCGCTGATGCCCGAGTCCACGCACATGGTCATGTGGATCATGTCGGACCGTGCCCTGCCGCGCTCCTACGCGATGATGGAAGGCTTCGGCGTCCATTCGTTCCGCCTGGTGAATGCCCAGGGCACCAGCCGGTTGGTGAAGTTCCACTGGAAGCCGCTCAAGGGCGTGCATGGCCTGGCGTGGGACGAGGCGCAGAAGCTGGCGGGCAAGGATCCCGATTTCCATCGCCGTGACCTGGCCGATGCCATCGCCGCGGGGAACTTCCCTCAGTGGGAGCTCGGCGTGCAGGTGGTGGAGGAGGCGGACGCCAACCGCTTCGGCTTCGATCTCCTGGACTCGACCAAGCTGATCCCGGAGGAGCTGGTGCCGGTGCGCCCGATCGGCAAGATGACGCTCAATCGAAATCCCGACAACTACTTCGCCGAGACCGAGCAGGTGGCCTTCCATACCGGCAACCTGGTGCCCGGCATCGACGTCACCGAAGATCCGCTGCTGCAGGGTCGCATGTTCTCGTATGTCGATACCCAGCTGACGCGCCTGGGCGGGCCCAACTTCCACGAGATCCCCATCAACCGGGCGATCGCGCCGGTGCACAACATGAACCGCGACGGCTTCCATCGGCAGACCATCGCCAAGGGCCGCGTCAACTACGAGCCCAGCTCCATCGACGTGCCGCCGATCCGCGAGGTGCCGGCCTCGCGCGGCGGCTTCGCCACGGCGCAGGTGCCGGTCGGCGGCATGAAGCTGCGCCATCGTTCGGAGACCTTCGCCGACCATTACTCGCAAGCCACCTTGTTCTGGCAGAGCCAGACCCCGCCCGAGCAACAGCACATCGTCGAGGCGCTGCAATTCGAGCTGGGCAAGCTGACGGTGCAGGCGGTGCGCATGCGCATGCTGGCCAACCTGGCCAACGTCGACCGCGATCTGGTGGCGCGGGTCGCCACGGTCCTGGGCGTGACGGTGCCGGTGGCCAGCCCACGCAACGGAAACAAGCGTTATGCACCCTCGCCGATGCTGTCGATGATCGCGCGGGGCAACCCCAAGGGCGTCGTTGGCCGCAAGGTCGCCATCCTGGCCGCCGATGGCGTGGACGGCGATGGCCTGCAGGCGGCCAGGGCCGAGCTGGTGCGTGCCGGCGTGACGGTGAAGGTACTGGCGCCGCACCTGGGCAGCTTGCGCTCGGCCAGCGGCGCGGCGGTGGCGGTGGACGACCTGATCGTCACCATGCCCTCGGTGGTGTTCGACGCGGTGCTGGTGGCGGGCGGCGCCCAGAGCGTGCAGACCTTGCGCGCGTCGGGCGACGCCATCGACCATGTGCGCGAGGCGTTCCGCCATGCCAAGCCGCTGGGCGCGCTGGGCGATGGCGCCGGACTGTTGGCCGCCGCCGGCATCGCCGTGTCGGGCGCCAAGGTACCGGGAGTGAGCGTGGCAAGCCAGCCGGCCGATCTCGCCCAGGGTTTCATGGCCGACATGGCCCTGCATCGCCACTGGGACCGTGCGGTCCGAAGTGCCCTGGCCGTCTGACCATCGAGTCGCGCGCCCGACGCGGCCCGACCCGGCGTGAGCGCGGGCCGTTCAAGCCGCCGCATCGATCGATGCGGTGGCCGCCGTGTGAGCGAGCGGATCATCCGCCGCCGGAACACGAGCCATCATGAGTGCCCGGCATGCTTGCCGCCGTCAGCGCTGGCGGATCAACCCCACGCAGCCGCCACGACAATGGGGCTGGCAAGATGAGCGGCCCAGCCGCTGCGGCTATGCTGTGGACGGCGCAAAGGCGTGCCTCCACACAAATTTCTTTCGCCGCGGGCAAAGAAGGATTTTTTGAAATTCGTCATCGAACTCATGAATCACATTGTGTTTTCTTTGGAAGTCCGGGACTGATGACTCTGCTTTCGAAACTTGTGATCGTCGCTTCCATGGTTGTTTT
Organism: Variovorax sp. PEI5; assembly: GCF_056679935.1. Classification (NCBI taxonomy): domain Bacteria; kingdom Pseudomonadati; phylum Pseudomonadota; class Betaproteobacteria; order Burkholderiales; family Comamonadaceae; genus Variovorax; species Variovorax sp. PEI5. The sequence goes on along the minus strand of NZ_JBWXPH010000003.1, from coordinate 20,971 downwards.
CATGGAATGTTTCGCATGGGTGGCGCACCGGTATGTCATGCATGGCTGGGGATGGGCTTGGCACAAGTCGCATCACGAAGCGCATTCAGGATGGTTCGAGAAAAACGATCTTTACGCAGTCGTTTTTGCGCTGGTCCCGATCCTCCTGTTCATCATTGGCCGGTGGTGGGAGCCTCTGTGGTGGGCCGCTCTCGGCATGACGGTATATGGTGGAATCTATGTCTTCGTTCACGACATGCTCGTGCATCAGCGCGGAGGATTCCGCTGGGTGCCGAAGCGAGGTTATTTCAAGAGGATATTGCAGGCACACCGCCTGCACCATGCGGTTCATGGCAGAGACGGCACAGTCAGCCATGGTTTCTTGTTCGCTCGAAAGCCCTCGGTGCTGAAGGCGCAGTTGCGCGCCAACGCCGATCCGCAGCGACGTGGCAGACGCCCTGAAGGCATCACCGACGTCGACCCGTCGGTTGCAGCGAAATGATCCCGGGACATCGCGGAGAGCAGGGCCGCGCGCTGCGCCAGATGCTTGTCGGCGTTTCGCTGGCGGCTGCGATCGTCGTGGCATGGCTCACGATCCACATCGTCGGCATCTTCTTCTGGCAGTGGAGCCTGGCATCCGTTCCGATCGCCGTCGTCCTGGTCGTTGTCCAGACATGGCTCAGCACCGGACTGTTCATCGTTGCCCATGATTCGATGCACGGTGCGATCGCACCGCATCATCCGGTGCTCAACCGATGGATCGGTGCGACATGTCTCTCGCTCTACGCCTGCTTGTCCTATGGTGCACTGCTTCCCCGGCATCATCTCCACCACAAGGAGACGGGTCGCTCCGGAGACCCCGATTTCCATCAGGGTGATTCAAGTCTGACCGGCTGGTTTCTCCAGTTCTTTCGCACCTACTATTCGCATTGGCAGATTGTCCGTATCACCGTCGTGGCGCTGTTCTACATGGTGCTGCTGGATGCCAGGCTTGAAAACATCGTCATCTTTTGGGCAGTGCCGGCTCTGGGAGCGGTGGCGCAGCTGTTCATTTTCGGTACCTGGTTGCCACACCGCGAGCGTGCGGAACCCTTCGCGGACGCCCATCGCGCCTACAGCGTCAAGGTCAGCCCTCTGTTGTCGCTCTTGACCTGCTTTCATTTCAGCGGCTATCACCACGAGCATCATCTGTCTCCGAGAACTCCATGGTGGGGTCTGCCGGCGCGTCGTCGCGCACTCGACAAGAGATCAAGTGAACGCCCACGAGCCGAGGATCGCGAATGACGACCGAGAATTTCGCGCTCGTGCTGCAGCAGCAATGGGCAGCGCGGGCTCGATGCGCTGCTGATGGCCTCGTCGTGGCGCCGAGGCAGACGCACTGCAGTGATGCAGCGCTCGAAGGGCTAGGCAAAGCCTCCGGGAAACCAGGGAAAGCCCAGGCCCCGACGAGTCAGCAGTCCATTCTCAGGAAAACGCTTTCCCCAGTTCATCGACCCTGCGCTTGATGGGCGCTCGCCCATAGATCGCCGTCGTGGTCTGGATGCTGGCGTGGCCCATCTGGGCCTGGATCACATCCAGTGGCACATGGCGTGCGATGGCGCGCGTTCCGAAGGTATGGCGCAGCCAGTGGGTCGTCGCGCCCGCGAGCTTGGCGCGTTCATGCATCGGCAGCGCCGACGCGGCGACCGCTTTCCTCATCCATGCGCGCACATGCTCGTACAGGGCCTGGTAGCCGATGGCCGTCATCGCATCGGCGGTGCTGGCCAGCAAGGGCGCCTCCGGCGGCGCGTTCTGCAGGCTCCCCAATCCACGGTGGGCGAGATACGTCTGCAACGCGTCGAGCGCCTGCCCGGGGATGGCGGCGATGCGGTTCCTCGCGCCCTTGCCATGGACCTGGATCACCCAGCCCTCGGGCTCGAGGCGCAGGTCCTGCAACTTCGCGCCGAGCAGCTCGGCCGAGCGCAGCCCCACGGCTTCCACGAAGCGCAGGATGAAGCGGATGCGCGCGCTCGACGCCGTCATCGGCTGGCTGTCCACGAAATGCAGCACCTCGGCCATGGCCGCCTGCGACAGGGCCTTGGTATCGAGCATCTTCCGGTCCCGGTCGTCACCCGTCTTCTTGTTCACGAGGTGCCAGGGATTGCCCGGCAGGTACCGGGCCGCCTGCAGCCAGGTGAACAGGGCATTGACGATCACCACGGCCTGACGGTGACTGGCATGCGACAGCGGGCCTCGGAAAGGCGCCCAGCCCGGCTGGCCGGGACGTGCGCGATCGCGCGAGATCCAGCGCTCGGGCACGTTCTGCAGGAAGGCCATGTAGGCCGTGCAGTCCGCCACATCCATCTGCGCGAGGCGGCGCTGCCTCTCGTGCTGCAGCCACAGCAGCAGCCGTGTCGCCTCCCGCTGGTAGGCCTTGGCGGTGGCCTCGGAGCCGGCTCGCGCGGCGATCCAGCCACCGACCGCTTCCGCATCGTTCGACGCGTTCAGCAGGCGCACGGGACCCGCGCGGTCGGCACGCCGTGGAGACGCCAGCGGGACGGCGGAAGAGGGCGTCGCGACGAGTGCGAAGGGCGGTCGAACGGGTCGCTGCGCTGCTGGCAGGAGCGTGGCCAGATGCCGGGCGATCCGCTGCGCCTTGGCCGCACCCACGGCCGGAAGGGTCCGGTACCAGCATCCACCCGCGGCGATTCGCGCATTGAGTTCGCCCAGGGAGATGATGCCGGCGGCGGTGAGCTTGTCGGCCGTGCGGTCGTCGAACCAGCCCGCGACCAGGTCGCCGGGCTGCGGCTGCACGGCGGCCACCCTCTCCATCCGCTGGAGCAGATCGAGCTGGCGCTCACGCAGCCGGTGGCTGCGCGCGGTCTTGCGGTCGGCAGGGAAGGCCTCCTTGTAGAGCTCCAGCACCTCGGCATCGGAGAACCCCTCGAGTCGACTCTCCGCGAATGCCTCCAGGGTCGGCTGCGCCGTGCCCGTGGTCCTGATCGACAGACCCACGAGTCGCCATGGCTCGTCGTGACGGCGCGCGATGGCCCGCACGGCATCGACGGTCTGCTGGTGGGCGGAGCGGGCCTCGTGACCATGCTCCGTGCCCAGGTAGCGGGCCGCGCACTGTGCGATGTCCAGGCCCTCGGCCACCGCCCGCAGGTAGGCGAAGTGGTGCAGCCCGATGTGCCGGACGAAGCGGCGCTGCGGTGGCGAGCGGGTCGGCGGGCTTCGGTTCGATGATGAAGGCACTTTTTGACGGTCCGATTTGTACCTGAGATTATGTAAGTAATCTTAGGGCACCAACTGGCGAATTCGACACGAGTTCCACGCTGATGTATGCCCAGTTCTTGTGCCTCACATTGTGAGGCGCAGCTAACAGCTGCAACGCTACCCTTCGCAAGGGTGGCTTCTACCCAAAATGCGGGCACAAGCCTGTGGACAAATGTCATGAACTCTCGGCAGAGCCGCGCCCAGTTTGGCTTGAGACGCTGTGCTCATTAAGTAAGCAAATCTGGGCATGTCGTACCTACCGAGAAGCGAAATCGCCTACTTGTGAATCTGCAAGCGGTGTTTGTACTGCCCACCAGAGGTTGTCCGACTCCCAGTTCGCGACCAGCCCGGCGGGTGGCTTCGATGCGGCGTCGCCCACCCAGAGCATTCCGTTGCGCTCCACGAAGGCGGCCGAGACCCAGGGACTGGCGATGTAGTCCCCGTCGAGCAGAACAAGCGGCCGCTCTGGCAGGCGAATCGCCAGTGCGCTCGCGATGTTCGCGGTGCCGCCGATCACCAGTACCGGGCCGCCGAACGCCAGGCGCGCCTCGGCGCCGATGCGTTCGGCGAAGTGGGCCGACCGAAAATTCGACGTCTGGCTCTTGCTCCAGCCGAGGCCACTGACCGGCGACGTCGCCCACATCGTCGCGAGCAGCAGGCCCTGCACCACCAGGAACTCGCGCAAGGCGACGTTGAAGGGAACGTCGTTGATCGTGCGCTTTTTGCAGCAGCACAGCATCAGCGCCGGACAGGTGAACAGCACGAACGCGGTACCCCACTGAAACTGGAGGTTCGCGCCCGTTACCACGCCGATAAGCACGATGGTTCCGAGCGGAAGAAGTCCCCAGGCAACCAGGAAACGCAGGGCGTCCGGATGCATGCCGGACGTGGACGACGGTGCAGCATCAGGCGCCATTGCCGTCCCCGTGACCGCTCTTGTCTTCCACCAGACGCCTGCCGCGAGCAGGAACGCCGGACTCAGGCGATTGCCTTGATCGGCCAGCCAGTGCAGTGCATGCGCAGCACGCTGCAAGCACGGCATGACCGCAACCAGCGCACTGCGGCGCGCATAGTGCATCGGTAGGAAGTCGTGCGTGAACAGCCACCACAGATGCGGCGAGAACACGAGCGCAGCCACGCCGGCCCCCTCGAGCAATCCGCGCACGTGCCGCGCATCTCGCCAGCCGCGCTTCAAAGTCCAGAAGGCAACAACCGAAAGCGCCGCGAGCACGATCTGATACTTGGCAAGCGCACCCAGTCCGAGCATCAGGCCGAGCAACAGCCACGCGGTGCGAGAGCGATCGGCGAACGCACGCCAGCAGAACGATGCCGCGCCCGCGACGAAGACGAGCAGCACCGTGTTGTGGTTGTAGAAGTTTGTGCGACCGCTGTAGTACGTGATGCACAGCGTGCCCAGCAGCGACAGCGCGGCGAAGTGATTCCCTGCCATTTCCTTCACGAGGCGCCAGGCGAACCACAACGCGAGCGCGATCACGACGCCACCCGCGATATCGACCACGGCGTGGTGGATGCCGAAGAGTTGGACAAACGGCCAGATGAGGATGGTCGGCAGTGGCGGATGCTTGGCGTAACCCCACTCCAGGGATCGCACCCACACCAGCTGCTCTACCGAATCCATGGGCGGCGACCAACTCAACAGACTGAGGACGAGCACCCAGACGATGGCCCATACGCCCAGCCATACGGCTACCGGCAATTGCCCGCTTTCCGCAAAATACGTCGCTCGAAGATACGAAAAAATTCGATGGCTGGCCTTGCGTCCGAAAGGCGCCCAGCGCAAAGCATCTCCCGCGTTGTTGGTGCGGCGTGGCATGGGGTCAGAGAAATCTTAAAAAGTGAACAGCACGCCGGCCATGCACCACCGTGCGGGCAGGCGATGACTAAATGAGCGGTGACGTGCGATGGCAGAGCGCATTTGCAGATCGTAGGGAGCACTTATGACTGCAGCCTGACCGCTCAATGCATCGCCGTCCCTTGACCTGTTTGAGACGTAGCAGAACGGCCTTCAGGTATGCCCTGTGCCTGATTCAGAACCAAGTGCGCGGTAGCCGACCCGTGGGTCGCAAACATAGCTTTTCGCGGGCATCGAACTCTCGGGCCAAAACGTCGCTCCTGTCCTCTGCTTGGTGCCGTCGTAAGCAGGCTGCACACTGCCGGCCCACGCGCTGTCTGTCTTGTAGCGGATCGAACGTTGCAGGGCGACCTCGAAGACCACGCGTCCGGCCTGCACTACGAAAGTCCAAGCCAGTAGATGCATTAACTGAAGTTATCAATCTCGCGACGACTGCCTTCCACCGACCTAGGGAGACGCTGATCAATAAGGATGTCGCGGGCACAGCTTGTGCGTGCCTGAGGCCATCGTAAATCGCAGGATCCCTCGACCCATGAGCCAACGCAGCTTTGCCAGCGCCGAGTACGCGATGAAGAAGAAGCGCACGCGACGCGAGGTGTTCCTCGCCGAGATGGAGCGGGTGGTGCCGTGGTCGCGTCTGATTGCGGTAATTGAGCCGTTGTACCCGACGAGCGGTCGGGTCGGGCGTCAGCCCGTGGGTGTCTCCAGGATGCTGCGCATGTACTGCCTGCAGCAGTGGTACGGCCTGGCCGACGAGGCGCTGGAAGACGCGCTCTATGACAGCCAGGCGATGCGTGAATTCGTTGGCATCGACCTGTCGCACGAGTCGGTGCCCGATGCGACCACGCTGCTCAAGTTCAGGCGGCTGCTGTTGGCCAATGACTTGACCCGCGCACTGTTCGACGAGATCAACGCTCACTTGGCAGAGCAAGGTCTGCTCATGCGTGCGGGCACCATCGTGGACGCCACCATCATCGCGGCGCCGAGTTCGACCAAAAACGCGGGCAACTCAAGAGACCCGGAGATGCACCAGACCAGGAAGGGCAACGCCTGGCACTTCGGAATGAAGGCTACAGGGACTTCCCGCGAAGTCAATGGCGGTGGCATGCTGATTTCTTTGGTACTTGGTCTCCCTCGAAGTACGCGAGCTGTACTGCTTGAAACTAGGAACAGACTGCACATCTACAGCCGGGCTTGTTGCACCTCGTGCGGCCCCAGATACCAACCGCTCAGCAGGGCTCCATTCACATCGCGTGGCATCAGATTGATCCACCTGCCTTCATTCGAGCTTGCCTGCTGCCGGTCTGACCTGTTCAAAGCATCTTCAACTTCGCGTCTGACAAGGAACGGAAAAAAGTAATTAAATCACCGACACCAGTGCTGGTATCGTCATGGTCGTCGGAGACGGGATGCTACTGACGTGGTGTGCGTCGTAGCGTTTCTCTCGGGTCATGACTGCCCACAAAATTTGGGCGTTCTTGTTGGCCAAGGCGACCACCGCCTTCTGCCAACCAACACGCTCTCGGAGCCTCTGAACCCACAAGAAGATGGGGTTGTCGTACTGGCGTGTCAGCGTTATGGCTTTGGCGCCCTGAATGAGCAAGGTGCGCAGGTAAATGCTTCCTCGCTTGGTGATGCTGCCCAAGCAGGTCTTTCCTCCACTGGAGTTCTGCTTGGGCGTCAAACCCAGCCAGGCAGCGAACTGTGTCCCGTTTCTGAACTGTCGGAAGTCACCCACCGTGGCCACGAGTGCCGACGCGGTGATCGCGCCGACGCCCATCAGTTCGGCGGCACGTTGGACTTGCTCATCGATTTTTTGATGATCAGCAATTCGTTGATCGCACCACTTGACGTGCTCATCGAGCTCGCGCCAATGTTCCTGTGCCTGTTGCAAGACAAGCCGGGCCATGCTGGCAATGTCATTGCTGGCGTCTTCAACGATGTCGCTCAGGTGGCGGCGCAACACTTCTGGGCTCTGCGGCAGCACGACTCCAAATTCTGCCAACAGGCCACGAATGCGATTTATGCAGGAAGTTCGTTCTTCCTTGAACCCTTCTCGCAGTCTGTGCACGCAGAGCATGCCTTGTTGAGCCAGTGTTTTGGGTGGCACGAAATTCATGTGTGGCCTCGAAGCCGCCTCACAGACGGCAGCAGCGTCGTTCGCATCGTTCTTGCCGCTACGACCCTGTATCCGATAAGGAGCTACCGAAGATCCCGGAATCATCCGTGCGTCGAAACCACGCTCACTCAGCTTGCGGCACCAGTGGTGCGCTCCGCTGCATGCCTCCATCGCAATCAAACATCCGGCAGGCAAGTCGGCACACCAGAGCAGGAACTTCTCGCGCTTCAAAGCTCGATTGGTGACCACTTTGCCGACGGCGTCCACCGCGTGGACTTGGATCAGATACTTGGCCAGGTCGACGCCAACTCGGGTAACCGTGTGCATGGGGCTTCTCCTTCCGTTCGGGGTTGAAAGTGACTTTCCACAAAACCAACCTTGGCACAGCAGTGCCGTCTCCTGGAAGCGGGAAGTCCCTTCGTATTCACATTGGTGTGGATGCCGGCTCAGGTCCGGTTCACACGGTGGTGGACACGGCGGCCAACGTGAGCGACGTGACGCAGGCCGGTGCGTTGTTGCACGGCGATGAGACCACGGCGCACGGCGATGCCGGCTACCGGGGCGTGCACAAAAGAGAAGAAGCGTCGAAGCCGTGCTGGCACGTAGCGATGCAGCCTGGCCGCCGGCGGCAGCTGGACCCAAAGCGCCGGTGGGCCCAGTTGCTCGAGCAAGCCGAGCAGTTGAAGGCGAGCATTCACATCGGTGTGGATGCCAGCTCGGGTCTGGTGCACACGGTGGTGGGCACGGCGGCCAACGTGAGCGACGTGACGCAGGCCGGTGCGTTGTTGCACGGCGATGAGACCACGGCGCACGGCGATGCCGGCTACCGGGGCGTGCACAAACGAGAAGAAGCGTCGAAGCCGTGCTGGCACGTAGCGATGCAGCTGGGCCGCCGGCGGCAGCTGGACCCAAAGCGCCGGTGGGCCCAGTTGCTCGAGCAAGCCGAGCAGTTGAAGGCGAGCATTCGGGCCAAGGTCGAGCATCCGTTCCACGTGATCAAGAACCTGTTCCGCCACAAGAAGGTCCGCTACAAGGGACTAGCCAAGAACACGGCGCAGCTGTTCAGCCTGTTCGGCCTGGCCAACTTGGTGATCGCCAAGCGGTCGCTGTTGGCCATCAATGCCCGAGGTGCGTCTTGAGCGCGCTGAGCGGCCTCGGACGGGGCGCAAAGCGTGTGAAAAAGCGGTGGCGCAACCTGCGCAACGAACAGCTGACTGACTTCACGTCCACTTCGCGTCATGCATCGTTCAACACGCTCGTCAGCGGTCATTGATCAGCATCTCCCTAGGCAAAGCGTCCGGGAAACCGGGGGAAGCCCATAATGCATGCACACGGCCATAGATTGGAGCACTTTGATCCCCCTGTCCTGTCCGATGGAGATCGAAGGCTGGCCCAAAGCCATGCGCTCGATCCGCATCGCCCTGAGGCCATGGCCGAGAGCTTCGTTCGGGCGTTGCAACAGATTGCACCCCTACGAACGACGAGCGTTGTGGCGCTGATCGTCGCGGGCGGTCTGGCGTTCGCATGGCACTGGATACGCATGCATAGACGAAACCGGCCAAAGCTCTAAGCCGAAGAGAGCAACATGTTCGATTGGATCGTCAAACTGGTAGAGCAAGGCGGATACTTTGGCATCGCGCTGCTGATGTTTGCCGAAAATGTCTTTCCACCAATACCTTCAGAGCTAATCATGCCCCTAGCTGGGTTCGTGGCCGCACAAGGAAAACTGGATATCTTTCTAGTCTCTTTGGCCGGAACCATTGGTTCCGTCATCGGCGCCGTTTTCTGGTATTGCCTAGGCCGATGGATGGGAACGGTGCGTTTACGCCGCCTTGCCACGCAACACGGCCGATGGTTGACCCTGTCGCCGCGCAATGTTGATCGTGCACATGAAATTTTCTCTCGCTGGGGCGCCTTGGCAGTGTTCGCGGGGCGACTTGTACCGGCCGTGCGCACGTTAATCTCCGTACCAGCGGGCATCACGGCCATGAGTTTGGGCCGCTTCATGGTCTGGACCACGTTCGGGACCGCATTGTGGACCGCTTTTCTTGCGGGAATGGGTTATGTGCTGAAGGACCGCTATCAGGCGGTCGCAGACTGGGCAAACCCGGTTTCGAATGTTGTCGTGTGGTTGCTTGTGCTCGTCTATCTTTATCGCGTCATCACATTTCGCACTGAGAACCGCGCTAACTAATACTGTAAGCACTAATGCACAAATAGCCTTGTAGCCCGCAAACAAAAATTTTTAATAGTTCGAATTCCGCAAGTTCGTACGGAATTATCTAGAAATGGAGAAATAAGCATGACAAGTTCCCTCTGGGGGGTATGGGGCGACGTGACAAATCACCTCGTGCGCATGGCATTGGCCTTCATCTTCGCATTGCCCATCGCCTGGAACCGCGAGCATGGGTCGAACAGTGCAGGCCTGCGCACATTTCCAATTGTCGCCATGGCGAGCTGCGGTTTTGTCGTGCTCGCAATCGAAGTCCTGGGCGAACGCTCTGTGGGTCAGGCCCGAATCTTAGAGGGTGTTATCACTGGTATCGGTTTTATTGGTGGCGGTGCGATCCTTAAATCTGGAACAACAACACATGGCACTGCCACCGCGGCAAGTATTCTCAACACAGGCGTTATGGGTGCAGCCGTGGGATTTGGGTTCTACGACATTGGGTTCATACTTGCCCTCGCCAACTTCATGGTCCTTTTCGCACTTGGAAAACTCAAATCGGGCAAAAAATTGCAGTTAACGTCCGAAGATACTCGTCAATGAACTTACTCAATTCAATTAAAATTGTAACGCTTCAAAACACCAAAAATGGCGTCTGACAAATCGGGGAAACCGGTGAGACAAGCCCGAGGCGCTCCATAAACACCAAAGAACTTATTTGAAATAAACGTCAGACCGTATTTCATCTTTCGAGTAGCCAGTGCAGTTTTCTTATAAGAAAAGATTTGCACGAACACTGACTCCGGCCAATTATTCTAAGTTACCTCTATAATAGCGGAGTGATGCATGCTAACAATAGCTCAGAAAGCCAATATTCTTTTCAAGGTCGGCATCACCGTACCGGGTTTTCCTTTAAGAAGATCACCTATTGAAGCAGAACATCCTTCTCAAAAGACAAATGCTTCAGCTGATCAATTGGAAGGTGAGCAGCCATCATACTAACGAGGTCGCTAAGTGGGATCATGAGGTAGAAGCTCTTTACGTCTAATATGTTGTCTACCGAGCAGCCAAAAGTCTCAGAGAATCTGAAGAGGCCAATCGCATGCGTCAGCTGAGGGCCGCAAATGTACGGAACACAAAATCCCAGTGGCACGATCTTCCTTGGATATTTAAAGTGAATTAAATGCCAAATTCATTCTTGCGAATCGTCGGATGAGCCGTGTAGGTACCCATCACTTCTTCCATCGGACTGATGCGGATACTTGCAGCAACTCTGCCAATTTGTGGTCTTGCCCCAATCCGAGGATCACGCGCGCTTTGTCGGCGCAGTTGATCTTGTTGCGCGGATCAAAGCATGCAATTTTTTAAGTACGCCACCTTCGCGCACAACCGTTCGCTCTCTTCGCGCAGGCCGCGCGTGGGATCATCGGTGACCGTGTCTGGCGACGCAGGGCGATATCGTTTCGGCTTCATAGCGCGACTCCTTTGCTGCTTGCTTTCCGGATCTGCGACATCAGAACACGACCTGATTGGGATTGCAGATGTCGTCGATCGCAGCGACCTGACGGCTCAGGAGCTGTTCACGGTCCTAACGAAACAGCATCTGCAGCTTGAATTGCGCACTGTAGACGCTGCGCTTGGGCCGCAAGCCTTCGAGGCCATCCAGCCAGTAGTGACTTGACCAAAGTGCGAATCTTCTCCTCGGGAACAGACCACCGCCGAGCCAGCAGTTTGGCTCCTTCGCCGCCAAGCCGTGGAGTTCGCGACGCCCGACTAGTTTTCATGTTTTAACTGCCATCGCCTGCTCGAACCCATCGGGTACATCTGAAATGCAGAAGCCAAGGCAAACTACTACCCTCAATTTGCCAGTCAGAACATGAAAGCGGTGGCGTGATTTAAATCAACCGGCCTCCTGGAGGCCTGGGGATATTCGCAACAGCCTTGCCGCTCGCTTTACTGGTAAGTCACAAACGACACGCTCAGGCCTGGCTCCTAGGCGCGCCGGACCGGTGCTGCTTTTTATGGAGGACGAGCTCTTGTGGCACTGGTCTTCAAAAAATCGGCTTTACCGATGTTGTGTGTTTCGTAGTATTGATAGTCCTATTACTATCCAAGATAAATTACAGAAACGGACTGAAGATTCAGTAAACTATCTCACGTCGTCGCGGTGACGAAGATCGTTGTGTAGCGCTGTAGCTGCAATAGCTGCATGGCCCATAGCAACGCTGATCTGATCAAGCGCCGCAACTATGTCGCCGGCAGCATAAACACCAGTCAAGCTAGTGCGTTGCTTGCTATCTACAATGATGCAGCCATCATCGCTTAAATCTACCCCCAACTGCAAAGCGAGCGCGTTGTTGCTGTCCGACCCTAGAGCTGGATATATTAGGTCGAAATGCAATGTGTCACCGTCGATCAAATGGAGATTTACTTGATCGCTGGAAAAATCCATACGCGCCAACGGGCTCTGCGCAACCGCTATTCCGGCTAGTGCAAGTGCCGCGCGATCATCCGCATCAAGGTCAATCGCCTCATGCGCTACAAGCGTGATGCGGTCCGAAAAGCTGCGCAGAAACAGCGCCTCGGCAACGCCGTGCGAATTCGCGCCTATCACTCCAATTACCTTCCCAGTTGCCTCGTAGGCATCACAAACTGGGCAATAGCGAAGCGTCCCCTGTCGTAGGGCTTCGCTATGTGTATTTTTATCGAGCACAGGCCTGCGATTTTGGACCCCGGTCGCGATCAGGATGGCACGCGCGCAGATATCCGCGGTTAACACTCGGGCCTTAAAAAAATCGGCTTTTCCATTTACTGTCTCAACACGGCCAGTCAAGAATGTTGTGCCGTAGCGTTTTGCTTGCTCGCGCATCCGTTGTAGTAGCTCGTCGCCCGCAATCCCTTCCGGAAAGCCGGCGTGATTGTGGGATAGCGGTATCCATTTTGCGCGGCTGTGTCCGTCGTCGACCACAACGACGCGGCGGTGATAGCGGGCGAGATAAATCGCGGCCGTGAGGCCCGCAGGCCCCCCCCACCCACAATCAATACGTCGTAACGGTTTGTGATCACGATGACTGCTTCGCGAAAAAAACGACAGCAAGATCAATGAAGATTGAAAGATTTTGAATGCTAGACATAAAGTTTCTTTCGATTGTTACTTACCTCCCTCTGAAGGCCGGACAACGTGTCACAGAAAGAGAATTTTAAAAACCAGTCCACCAAGAACCTTACGCTCTGATTACAAATAAGTAATTTTTATGTTAGCGCTAAGCGGAAGGTAGGACAGTTATGCGAGTAGCCCAAAAGTATAACTTTGAGCGAGATGTTCAACCCCACCTGCCGCTTGCTTAGGCGCCATGATCCGAGGCAGATGAAACCGCCTTATGTGCTGGCGCTGTCGATCAATGTGGTGGCGTGCACCATGTAGAAGAATCGCCCGAGCGCTTGTGACTCAGGCCATAGGACGACGCAGCAACCGACCACTTTCACTGCAGCGCTGCGCGCTCTCTCTGAAGCGCATTCAACGCTTGCCGCGCGCGCTGCACTTCGTTGGCGAGCATTTGCTGGCGTTGCCAAAACGGTCCCACCAGTCTGCGGCCTTGCCGGTCGCCTTCCTGGACGGTCCGGGCTTGCTCTTGTCGTGCTTGCGCGTCCCGTAGCTGGCCGGCAAGGATGGCAATGTCCTTGTCCACTTGCTGCCCTCGGGCTGCACGCGCATCGGCGTCGCGCAAAAGCTGCTCTCGCATGGCAGTCAGATCGCGCTGCGCGGCTTGCGTTGCCTGCGCGTTGGGCGGATGCGGCTCGACGAGCAGTTCGTCCGTGCGCTTGGCACCTGGCTGTGGCGAGTCGGCGTAGACGACCTCCCCGCTGGGCAGCACCGACTTATACAGTGTTTGCTGGTCTCCCATGGCCGTGCACGCTGCCGTCAGCGCAAGGACGGTTGCCGCGGCCCGCACCACTGGTAAAGGCCATGGGCGGGCCCCGGCGGCCGCGCAAGAATCAGTGGTGCCCACCGCCATGATGGCCTCCATGGTGCATGGGTGCGTACCCTCCCGGAAAGCCGCGCGCCGTCCCACCATAGTAATGCTGGCCTGCGTGGTATCCGAGGTAAGAATAGCCCAAATAAGAGCTGCCGTAATAGGCAGGCACGGGGTACCGTCCAGACAGGATGCGCGCCTTTAGGGCCTCATCGCCGTCGCTGCGGCCCTGAACATAGCGCAGCACGCCGTCGCTGACCCCGGCGGCGCGCTGCTGCGCGAAGTCCTCGGGCGCCAGCACGAAGGCAGCGCCCCGCTGCTGGATCTGGGCAATGATCGCTGCATCACTGTCTCCTCGCGTGCTCATCGCCACCACCTCGTCGATCCGCAGAGGCAGCGGCGTCGCCAAGCCGGGCTGAGCGACGGCACATCCGGTAATTGCCGCTGCCACAAGCAGCGCAAATGCCAATGAAATCCATCTCATTGCAGCTCCATGTCGATCTGTGGTCAGGTTCGAGTCAGATCTTCGGGGAACGTTCCGACAACTCGCCGCTCTGATTGAGAGGGATGCGACGCTTGAAACCAGCGCACAATTGCTCAGACAAGTTAGCCCAAGCCATCGCGGCTGGCTTACGATTTGAACGGATGGAGCAGATTCATGGGACTGTTGGACAGAATTTTAGGTGGGCATGGCGGTGGTCATCACGGGGGAGGTCATGGTGGCGGCCATGGCGGCCATGGCGGCTATGGGTATGGTGGCTATGGCGGCGGCGGGATGCCTCCAGGCGGCGTTCCGCCCCCACCCCCTGCTGCGCCGCCGGCCGTGGCGTGTCCGGCGTGCCGCGCTGCCAACGCGCCCGGCGCACGGTTTTGTCAACAATGCGGTGGGTCCCTGATTGCCACTGCCTGCACCCAGTGCGGTACCGCGGTACAGCCCGGGGCGAAGTTTTGCGCGCAGTGCGGCAAGGCAACCGCCTGATTCTGGCGCGGTAGCGCGACTGCGCCTTGGAGCTCTTCGCCGCTTCTGATGATGCGTCGTTGCGCACGGTGCACTGGCGATCGACGCTCCGGTAGCACGCGCGCAGTCGCTCCACCGGGTGCGCTGCAGGACTCGCCACTAAAGCGGTGAGGTATCAGCAATGTTGGCCTAAGCTGAGATAGTGAGCGCGATCGCCTCATGGGTCGCGTCCCATTGCGCCTGGGGAAGTTTTCAGTTTGACTTCGAGCGGAGATCTGCGCCGCCGCACAATCGTCCCAACAGCAGCACTTGAGGTCTCCTTGGCCTTGGCTCCACCGATTAAGGGCGTTGCGCTGCCGAGTCATCATTGAAACCAGAATTGCCATTAAGGCCTTGACATGTTGCTGGCTGCTGTTGCGCAAACGCCCAAGCTCCACCCCACAAGGAACGAAGAAATGCTTGGGCCAATTGCCAAATGAACAAGGAGATGTTGATTTCTCATCCATGGTTCGGACCCGGCGCGGCGGCGGTATTCGCGCTACCGCTGGCACTCTTGATCCAGGGTATTGGCGCCATGGTGCTGCAATGCGTGACCCGCGGTGCACCGGTGCTTCACACGATGCTGATCCATGTGCAGCCGGCCGTGCGGTTAGCCCTGCCGCTCGCCGCACTGCAACTGGTATGGCAGGTCGCTCCGGATAACTTGCGTTTTATCGACAGCTTGCGCCACCTGAATGGGCTGCTACTGATCGCCGCCGTGACCTGGGTCGGGGTAAGAGCCGTCAACGGCATCGCCGAAGGCGTTCTGGCGCAGCATCCGCAGGACGTCGCGGACAACCTGCAAGCCCGCCGGGTCCTGACGCAGACGCGCGTATTGGCGCGGACTGCAGACACGATGTTGCTATTGGCTGGTGGAGCGTTGATGCTCATGACCTTTCCCGGCGCTCGCCAGATCGGCGCCAGCCTTCTGGCCGCCGCGGGCTTGATCGGCATCGTGGCAGGCCTGGCCTTCATCGAGAAGCCATTCCAGAACTGGACGCGCAGCGCT
This sequence comes from Variovorax sp. PEI5, assembly GCF_056679935.1. Lineage (NCBI taxonomy): Bacteria > Pseudomonadati > Pseudomonadota > Betaproteobacteria > Burkholderiales > Comamonadaceae > Variovorax > Variovorax sp. PEI5. The sequence goes on along the minus strand of NZ_JBWXPH010000003.1, from coordinate 5,598 downwards.
TCGCAACTGACGGGCTCGGTTTTCCATCTATGTTGACTACGGCCTGCCGCTCGCGCCCGTGCGCCAAGAGGTAGAGCGCCTGATCAAGGCTGCGCCCGAATGGGACGGCCGCTTCTTCAACCTGCAGGTGACGGATGCCACCGAGCGCACCATGCAGCTGCGCGTGCTGTGCACGGCCGCATCGTCCTCGCTCGCGTTCGACTTGCGCTGCAAGGTGCGCGAAGCCATCATCGACTTCATGCAGCGCGAACACCCTAACTCCCTGCCGCGCCTGCGGATCCTCAATGAACCAGCACCGTCAAGTGCCGAGAACCTGTCGCGGGCACATTGAGTGTCCGACGCGATCCATGTCACCAAACCGGGCCGTCTCTCTGTCTACAGGTATCGGGAGGCGGTCCTCAAGTCAAGATGCAATGGCATGATGGACAGGTCTACTCCAACTAGCGCATGATGAAACGATTTCTTCTCCTGCTCGGCATCGCCTTGGTGGCCATTTTACCGGCGGCCATCTTTCGTTTCAGCGGGTTTCGCCCCAACCCGGTACTGGACACCGCTGTCTTTGGCGTTGCCGTGTTAGCCGCAGGCTTCATGCTGTCCTGGGGCGCCGAGGCGGCGGAGAAACGAATCTCGCAAGGCTTGGTGCTTGCCTTGGTGGCCTTGGTAACCGTGCTGCCCGAGTACGCGGTCGACATGTACTACGCGTACCAGGCGGGCAAGGCACCGGAATCCAACTATGTCCACTATGCGGCCGCCAACATGACGGGAGCGAACCGGTTGCTGGTCGGCGTGGCATGGCCACTGATGGCGATCCTCCACTGGTTTCGAACGCGCGAGCGCAGCATCCAGTTGGCGACGGTCAACGTGGTGGAGATCGGGTTCCTGCTGGTCGCGAGTTTCTACGCGTTCGTGATTGTCCTTAGAAATCGCATCAGCCTCGTCGATACGGTCGTGCTAATCGGTATTTTCGGGGCCTACCTGTGGGTGACCGGCCGCATGCCCAAGGTCGAGTCTGGCCTCGAGGCCGACGACGAGCCCGGCCCGGCGGCGGCGCTGGCGACCTTGTCGCCTGCCCGTCAATGGAGTTGGATGGGCGGACTCACGATCATTGCCGCCGCGGTAATCCTCGCCTCGGCCGAGCCGTTCGCCGAATCGATCGTCGCCTCGGGTCGGGTTCTGGGGATCGATGAATTCCTGCTCATCCAATGGCTGGCACCTCTGGCCAGCGAGGCACCGGCCGTCGTCATCGCGGTGCTGTTCGTGCTCTCGGGCCGCGCAGAGGGCGGCCTGACGACGATGATCAGCGACAAGATCAATCAGTGGACGTTGCTGGTCGGCATGCTGCCTTTGGCGATGAGCGTGGGGGCGGGCGCACTGACGTCGATGCCCCTGGATGCACGTCAGCACGAGGAATTCTTCCTGACCGCGGCGCAGTCCTTGTTCGGTGTGGCGTTGCTGCTGCGCCTGCGTTTCAGCCTGATGTCGGCGATCGCCCTCGCGGCGCTGTTCTCGGTCCAGTTAGTGGTGGCCTTTATCTTCCGTGACGACGTCCAGCGCGCTATCGATGCGCTGACCACGCTCGCGTGGGTCTACCTGGTGCTGGCGGCGGTGATCTTTGCACTCGGTGCGCCGAGCGCGTGGCGCGCCGTTGCCGCGCTGCGCAGCGCGGCATCCCGCCAGCGACTCGATGCCGCCGCTCCTGCGGGCTCTGGAGCAGCTGCAGCCGCATCGAAGAAATGAGAGTCCCGCCCCCCCGATCCGATCAACAGGTATCGTGGGCACGCACGAGCCCGCTCCGATGGAGGCGCCTTCAATGATCTCCCGCCGGCACCAGCTGGTTTTCCTGAGCGGTTACATAGCTCTAGGGTTGGCAGGCCGCAGTCATGCGCAGCCCTCAGCCACTGACCTCATCGCTGGGGAAATCGTCAAGATCGATGCCCAACGCGGCGAGGTCACGCTGCGCCATGAGCCGATCGCACATCTGCACCTACCCGCAAGGACGACATCTTCCACTACATAGATGCCAGGGTGATCATTCGGGCCAAGGTGGGCGACAAGGTCCGTTTCCGGGCCGATCGCTTTGAGGGGACACTGCAAGTGACGGCAATTCTGCCATCGGGTATGACATGCCCGGGCCCGCGCCCGCTGCGGTGCCGACGAATCCAACTTCCAAGAAGTGAATCAACATGAACGACCCTGTGAAACTTCGTCTGGACCTCCCGCTGGTGCTGCCGGATGTTGACGATGCGAATGACCGCTGCGTCACCCGACTGCTGGACGCGCTTTCGGGCCGGCCCGGGCTTGCCGAGGCGCATGTCGTGGGGCGCGAGAGCGGCTCGCCCCAGTTGTGCATCCATTACGACCCCGCCATCCTTTCACTGACGCGGGTGCGCGAACTGGCGCACTCGGTCGGTGCCGAGCTCACGTCCCGGTTTGCCCACCTGCTGCTGCGCACCGGGGCCCCCCTGCATGCACGCGGGGCGCGAGGGGCCGCCGACAGCCTGCGCAGCATCCCGGGCGTCCTGGAAGCAGACGTCGGCGTCTCGGGTGCGGTGCGCATCGAATATGACCGGTCGATCCTGTCGGAGGACATCTTGCTGGCCAGGGCTGCGTCTCTCGGTATCCGCGGTTTGGCATCAGCCCGAGTTCCGGCAGCAACAGCACCGGCCCCGAGGGAGAACGGAACGCACGTCGATCCCGCGAGACGCATGGATCGTCCTGACCAGCCTGTTACCGCACCCGACAGCAATGCCGGCGATAACCACGGGCACGATCATGCGGGTCACGACCACGAAGGCCACGATCACGGTGCCGCCCACACCGAACAAGCCAAGCAGGATATCGCAGAGCGCGATCACGCGGGTCACGACCACGCCGAGGGCAAAGGTGACCATGCCGGCCACGACCACGCCCACGGCGGTCCTCTCGGCGAAAAGTCGGAACTGATCTTCGCCGTGTTGGCGGGTGTGCTGTTGTTAGGCGGCTGGCTCATCGAGCGCGCAGGCGCGGGCCCCGGCTGGTTGCCCACGGCCTGTTATGTCACTGCCTATTTTTTTGGCGGCTTCTTCACCGTCAAGGAGGCTTTCGAAAACCTGCGCGCTCGCCGCTTCGAGATCGACACTTTGATGCTGGTGGCCGCGCTCGGCGCCGCTGCACTGGGCAAGTGGGCCGAAGGCGCTTTGCTGCTCTTTCTGTTCAGCCTTGGCCATTCGCTGGAGCACTACGCCATGGGCCGGGCCCGTCGGGCGATTGAGGCCCTTGCCGAACTGGCCCCAGAAACGGCAACAGTGCGGCGGGATAATCGTACAGAGGAGGTTGCGGTCGGTACGCTTCAAGTGGGTGACGTCGTTGTGGTCCGACCGAACGAACGATTGCCCGCCGACGGCGTGGTGATTGTCGGCACGTCTAGCGTCAACCAGGCGCCGGTCACCGGTGAAAGCGTGCCGGTCGACAAACGCCCAGTCGACGATGCAAAGGCTGCCCTCGCCGCGTTTGATCGGGTGGGTCCTGAAAACCGGGTGTTCGCAGGCACGATCAACGGCTCCGGCGCCATTGAGATCATGGTCGCACGGCGGGCCGAGCAGTCAACCATGGCGCGCGTGGTCAAGATGGTGACCGAAGCGGAAGCGCAGCGCTCGCCCACGCAGCAGTTCACAGAGCGCTTTGAGCGCATCTTCGTGCCGGTCGTTCTTGCTCTGGTGGTGGTGCTGTTGTTTGCATGGGTCGTGATCGACGAGCCTTTTGCGGTCAGTTTCTACCGCGCGATGGCGGTGCTGGTAGCCGCAAGCCCTTGTGCACTTGCGATCTCGGTGCCCAGCGCGGTCTTGAGTGGCGTTGCGCGGGCGGGGCGCGGCGGCGTTTTGGTGAAGGGCGGCGGGCCGCTGGAGAACCTCGGAACGCTGACTTCCATCGCATTCGACAAGACCGGCACCCTGACCGAAGGCAAACCTAAGCTGACCGATGCGGTGGCTGCACAGGGTGCAAGCGAGGATGAATTGCTGTCGGTCGCTTTGGCGGTTGAAGAGCACAGCGACCATCCTCTGGCCTCTGCGATTGTGATGGGCGCTCGCGACCGGTTGGGGAATCGTATCCAGCCGCCGAAGGCGTCAGAAGTCAATAGCATCACTGGGCGCGGGGTTCAAGCTCAGGTTGATGGAGAGCTGGTGCATATCGGCAAGCCGGTGCTGTTCTCGGAACTGGCTGATTCGGCATTGCCGGCGGCCGTCGCGGAGGCAAACGCAAAGCTGATGACTGCAGGCCGAACCACCATGGTCGTGCGCAAGGGATCGCGCTTTCTTGGCGTACTTGGTGTCATGGACACCCCGCGCCCCGTTGCGGCGCAGGTTATGGCCGAGTTACGTGCGCTCGGCATCGAGCGGCTGATCATGATCTCGGGCGACAACCAAGCGGTTGCGGATGCGGTCGCACAAAGCGTTGGGCTCACGGAAGCCAAGGGCGACCTTATGCCGGAACAGAAGGTTGAAGCAATCAAGGCACTGCGCGAGGCCCACGGCAAGGTCGCCATGGTGGGCGACGGCGTCAACGACGCGCCGGCCATGGCCAATGCGACCGTCGGGATCGCGATGGGCGCGGCCGGTTCGGACGTGGCGCTAGAGACGGCAGACGTGGCGCTGATGGCCGACGACCTGGCGCAATTGCCATTCGCAGTTGGGCTCTCGCGCAGCACCAGCCGCATCATCAAGCAGAACCTTTGGGTGAGCCTCGGGGTGGTAGCGGTGCTCATACCTGCGACGATCTTCGGGCTGAACATCGGAACCGCGGTGCTTTTCCACGAGGGCTCGACGATCCTGGTCGTCGTGAACGCGTTGCGTCTGCTGGCCTACAAGGTGGAAGCCAAAGCCAGCGAAGGTGTTACCTCCGATGCTGCGGCCACCGTTGCTTGAGAGCTCGAGTTGGATCTGGCGCAAATTCAGCGCGGCGCCATCCGTGGGTCCGACGCGGCCTGCTTGAATTCCTTCGACTCGTCGTCCAGCGTCATCACCGCGAATCGATAGAGAATCGCGTTTTTGGAAAACTCGCCACGCTCGCGATCCATGTCGACCGTGTTGCCGTCCAGGCGGGGCTGTTCGGGCTCGACATAGCGGGCAAACGCGAGGGTGCTGGTGGTCGCCTGGGGGCCAGCTGCGATGTGTCCCCTCGCGGTGGTGGTCAAAGCGCCGGCCGATGGCATCGCCGCGGAACTGGCCTCGCGCAAGGTGTCCCTGAAACTGACGTCTTGCACCTTGTAGCCGGGCGTGTCAGCGTTCGCAATGTTGCCAGCCAGCAGGGCCTGGCGCTGGGCGCGGAACAGCAACGCCCGGCCAGCGAAGTCATCATCAGGCTTTGCAGCGCTTTTAGGCCGCGAGCCACCCTGGAGCATTTGCAATGGTTCGATCATGGCTACAGTCCCGCGGATATTGATTCAGATTCTGAACAGAAATCCAAAGCCCGAACGCCTGAACAGCGCCGTGTATGCCTTGTTCTTTAGCTAATTCGCCTTGTGTAGTGCTCAGGGCATCGCCCTTCCTGCACCCAAGGAAACGTCTTACGACGGCGGTGGTAGATGCGACGAGCATGACATTCTCAACAACTGGAGACGAA
>NZ_JBWXPH010000002.1:0-683462 GCF_056679935.1 Variovorax sp. PEI5 | reverse complement strand
GGCACCTCGTTGAGGGTCAGACGATCCTTGAGCTCGGGAACCGGTATGTGGCCATCGAGCAGCCAGCTCCCGTCCTCGCGCTGCACCGCCCACGAGGTCTGTGGATTTCGAGGATGAAACTCTCCCGTGATCGCTTCGATCAGGTCCTGCAACGTGACGATGCCTTGAACCTGCCCGTACTCGTCGATGACGAATGCCATGTGAACGTCGGAGGAGCGAAAGTTATCCAGCAGTTCCATGCCCGTGAGAGTCTCAGGAACGAACAGCGGCGACTGCAGATCCTGACTGGCCAGATCGCGCGGTGCTCCACGCAGGGCCTCGGCCAGCCACTTGCGTGCATTGACCACGCCCAGGATCTGGTCGAGTCCGCCATGAACGAGCGGAAAACGCGCATGGTCGGAGGCCTCGACCCGAGCAAGGTTGTCTTCGAACGACAGATTGATGTCGAGCACCATGACATCGCCACGCGGCACCATGAGCGAGCCGATCTGACGGTCGTCGAGGCGAAAGACGTTGCGCACCATGGCATGCTCGTGCGACTCGATCACCCCGGCGGTGGTGCCCTCGACCAGCATCGCGTGGATCTCTTCCTCGGTCACCGGGCTGCCACTGGTTTCCTTGACACCCAGCAGGCGCAGCAGGGTGCGGGTGGACACCGACAGCAGCACCACGAACGGCTTGGTGGCCATGGCCAGCATGTTGATCGGTCGTGCAACCAGGCGTGCGAAAGTCTCTGGATGCGACTGTCCGATGCGCTTGGGCACGAGTTCACCCACGACGATCGAAAAGTACGTGATCGTCAGCACCATCAGACCCGTGGCGGCGTACCCAGCCTGGGTCGCCGGGACGCCCAGACTCGTCAACCAGACGGCCAGTGGGCCGGCCAGCGCGGCTTCGCCAACGATGCCGTTGAGCACACCGATGGAAGTGATGCCAATCTGGATGGTGGACAGAAACCGCGTCGGGTCCTGTCCCAGTTCGACCGCGGCCTTGGCAGATCGGTTGCCCTCATCCACGAGCTTCTGCAGCCGTGCCTTGCGTGCGGTGACCAGTGCGATCTCCGACATGGCAAACAAGCCGTTGAGGAGGATGAGAGCGAAAAGTATGGCGATTTCCATAGGGAGTACGTTGGAGATGTGGAAAGCCGTCCGAGCGATGCGGGTGCCCAGTGGGACAGCGAGAATTTGAAGGATGCGGGTCGCTGGAATGGCAACGAAACCGGTTCCTGGACCACCGGGTCAAGTCGGCTCAGGAATGAAGACTGGAAGGCTCAGACGCTGCGTGGAGGGCGCCGTAGTCCCTCCAGGAATGGAGGCGCTTGCGGCACTTCATCCGCCCATGCAGGACAGGGTGTCCGGGTTGCGCAGCGGGGCACCGCGCAGTGCATGTCAACCCACGGCGCAAGGTCCGGGGCCGGTTCGGCGAAGGGCTGAGATGGTTGGTCGTCCACCCAGTGATCGTCCATCGATCCCTGCGCGTCGCTGCGCTTCGCATCGCCCGGGACAGTGACAGTGACAGTGGCGGTCGAGGCGGGTGTTTCCAGCGCTTCTGCGAATCGCTGTTCAGCGACGGCGACGCTCGACCACAGCATGACCATGGCCATCAAGAAAGCAAGAACGCGGGGGAACATCAGTGACTCAGTGTATCGAAGCCTCGCGAAACGCATCGACCGGACGCCGAGCGACCAAGCATGCTGCAGGTCGGACCACGCCCTTGAAACCTTGTTCCGTACCCCGCCAGACCTTGGCCCTCTCGCGTCTCGAGTCACTGCGCACCCGATCCACAAGACCTTCTCCATCGCCGCGCCGCCACGGAGGACCCGACCCACTCGACTAAACTCGACCCGTGCATCGTGGACTGGTCCTCGTTCTTCTCGTCATCTCTGCGTTTTGGCAAGTCGTTGCCATCGCGGGCCAAGCCACGGCTTTTGGCACGAAGGAAGAAACGTCGCACGCCCTGCTGCACTGGCAGGAAGAGAAGCACCACCACCATGAGGATGGCACGGTGACCCAGGACGACTCGGACGAATCTCTCCAGCACGTCGTTGCCGATGGCTGCCTGAGCGTCCATGCCTTCTGGACCACACCTTCCTTGACCTTCGCGCCAGCCCAAGGATTCCATCCCTCGATGGCCATCGAGGTGGCTGTGCCCGCGCCACCTCCCGACGGGCCGCGACGGCCTCCCCGACCGACCACCTGAAAACGTCCTTGCCCATCCTGCGTTCGCGCGGTTGGGTCGTTTTCACGTCGGTGACCCACACAGCTCCGGTTCCCACGCGCCCGCGTGGTGCCCGGCATGGCCCGGTTCACTGGCACGTCAGTCAGGAATCCTGTGAAACCCGTTCCATGGTTCGTGTCCTGCGCCCTCGCAGGCCTCGCGTTCTGGGGAAACGTCATGCCTGCCACCGCGCAGACCATCGCGTTCCCTCTCGCTACTCCCGCATCATCGAGTTCGGCGGGTGCTCCCTCTCTCGCCCAGGCCGTTGACGCAGCATGGCAGCGTGCCGTGCAGGCCTCCGAGGCCACGGCGCAGACGCGACGCGCGGCCGCCGAGCGCGTTGCCGCGAGCAGCTTTTCGGCCCTGCCGCCGGCGCTGGAGATCAACCACCTCAACGACCGCGCCCAGTCCAATGCCGGACGCCGCGAGACCGAGGTCGGCGTCGCTTGGCCGTTGTGGTTGCCAGGCCAGCGCGATGCCCGGCTGGCGGTGGCCGAAGCCGAGATCGGCCTGGCCGACATCGGGATCGAGGCCGCACGTCTCCGCGTCGCCGGCCAGGTGCGCGACCTCGCGTGGCGCGCATCCGCGGCCGAGGCCGAGGTACAGGCCCTCGGTGCCGAAAAAAGCTACGTCCAGGGCATCGCCGAGGACGTCCAGCGCCGCGTGGGTGCCGGCGACCTGGCGCGCTCGGACGCGCTGGCCGCGCAAGGTGAATCGCTGGAAGCCGAGGCCCTGCAAAGCGATGCCCTGCAGCGCCTTCAGGCACTGCGCCTCCAATGGCAGACGCTCACGGGCCTGGGCTCGTTGCCCGTGCTGTTGCTGCCCGCCGACGTCGACGCCAGCACCGAGACGGCGATTTCCTCGGTCGCGGGCCATCCCGAACGGCGTCTGGCGAACCAGGCCGTCGAGCGCGCCCGGCGGCGGTTCGATGTCGTCACCCGCTTTCGACGCGATGCGCCCGAGCTGAGCGTCAAGTACCGCGAGGAGATTCCAGGCCTTGGACAAGGCACCCAGCGAGGCATGGGCGTGGGACTGCGCATCCCTTTCGGAACCGACGGGCGCAACGCGCCGCTGCAGGCGGCCGCTGCGGGCGAGCTCGAGGTGGCGCAGGCCAACGAGCGGCGCTTGGACGCCCAGCTGGACGCGGATCTGCGGACCACACGCAGCGCGCTCGTGCGTGCGGCACAGCAACTCGAGACCGCGCGCACCCGTGCAGGCCTCCTGCGCGAGCGCGCCCAGCTGATCGAGCAATCGTTCAAGGCCGGCGAGACGCCCTTGCCCGAACTGCTGCGCGCCGTGAACGCCGCCGCGCGCGCCGATGCATCCCTGGTTCGCCAGCGTGCCGCCCTCGGGCTGGCGCAAGCCCAACTTCAACAAGCCCTGGGAGTCCTTCCATGACATGTCTCGCTCCCGGCACTTTGCCGACCCTCGCCCGTCGACTGCACGGAGTCCTGTTGATGGCGCTGATGACCGTGGCGGGCACCACCACCTGGGCGGCGCCCGGCGCCCACGGTCCCAACGGCGAACACCTCGCCGCACCGGCGCAGGGCGCAACGACCAGTGGCCGTGGCGCACCGCGCATGGAAGCCGTATCCGAGGCCTTCGAGCTCGTGGCCGTGTTGCGCGCCGATGAACTGTCGATGCTCATCAACCGCTTCGAGACCAGCGAGCCGGTGCTCGACGCCCAGGTGGAAGTGGAGTCCGGCAATCTCAAGGCAGTTGCCAGGTTCCATTCGGACCTGGGCGACTATGCGGTGGACGATGCCGCATTTCTCCAGGCGCTGCACACGCCCGGTGAGCATGCCCTGGTCATCACCGTCTTGGCGGGCGACGACACGGACCTGCTCGATGGCTCGCTGCGCACGACCGGGGAAGCCACGGCCAACGCCGCCGACACGGCTGGTCACGGGCATGGTCATGCGCCGGGGGACGACCCGGGTCACGGCATCCCGCGCAAGGCATGGATCGCTGGCGCCGTGCTGGCCGTCCTGGGCCTGGCCCTCTGGCTGCTGCGCAGCCGCTCTTCTCGCCCATCCACCGGAGCTGCGCCATGAGCCGCCTGATCGTCATGTCGTTTTCACTTTCAGATGCCTGCCGTTCGAAGCTGGCAGTGGGTTTTGCCGCACTGGCACTGGGCTGGCCGATGAGCTCGTTGGCAGCGCCCGGCGCCCACGGACCCAACGGCGAGCACCTCGATGCGCCGGGGAGCAGCAGTCCGACGTCGGGTCTGGCCCGGCTGAGCGACGGCAGCGTGCAGGTGCCCATGCTGGCCCAGCGCCGGCTGGGCATCCGGACCGCGATCCCCCTGGAGAGCGAAGCTGCAGTGACCCTCGAGCTGCCGGGCCGGGTGGTGGTCGACCCCAATGCCAGCGGCCGGGCGCAGGCCGTCCATGGGGGCCGGGTGATGCCGGGTCCGCGCGGACTGCCGGTGGCGGGTCAGACCGTGCGCAAGGGCGAGGTACTGGTGCATGTCCAGCATCACGCCGAACCCTATGCCCAAGCCGCACAGCAATCGCAACTGGCCGAACTGCGCAGCGGCCGCGCACTCGCAGCCCAGCGCGTCCAGCGGCTCGAAGCCCTGGAGGGCACCGTGCCGCGCAAGGACATCGAGGCGGCGCGGGCCGAACTGCAGAGCCTGTCGACGCGCGAGCGGGTCATCGGCGCGAGCATCTCGAGCCGAGAGTCGCTGGTGGCGCCGGTCTCGGGCGTCATCGCGAGAGCCGATGCGGTCGCTGGGCAGATCGTCGAGGCCCGCGACGTGCTGTTCGAGGTCATCGATCCGAGTCGCGTGCTGGTCGAGGCGACGACGCCCGATCCGGCGCTGGCCGCGCGCGTGCGGGCGGCCTCGCTCCAGGGGACACCGGGCGTGAAGCTCACCTTCCTGGGTGCCGCGCGCTCGCTGCGCGATGGGGTGTTACCGCTGACCTTCCGGGCCGAAGCCAGCAAGGCCGGCATGGCGCTGCCATTGGCAGTCGGGCAACCGGTCACCGTGCTCGCGTCTTCCAATGACCACGTCAAGGGGTTCGTATTGCCAGCGGCGGCGGTCTCGCGCAATGCCGCCAATGAACCCATCGTCTGGATCAAGGCGGGTGCCGAGCGCTACATCGCCCAGCCGGTGCAGTTCCGCCCGCTGGATGCCGCCACGGTGGTCGTGACCCAGGGCCTCGGCGCGGACAACCGCGTCGTGGTCCAGGGCGCCTCGCTGATCGCGCAGATCCGCTGAACCGGGAGCCGGCCGAATGTTCAACTGGATCGTCCGCAGCAGCCTTCACAACCGCCTGTTCGTGCTGGCCATCGCTGCCCTGCTGCTGGTCTACGGCGCCATCACCGCCTGGCGCGCACCCGTCGACGTGTTCCCCGACCTCAACAAGCCGCTGATCACCGTGCTGACCGAGGCCGGCGGCCTGGCGCCCGAGGAGGTCGAGCAGCTCGTGACCTTTCCGCTGGAGACGGCCCTCAACGGCACGCCGGGGGTGACGCGGGTGCGCTCCACCTCGGGCGTGGGCCTGTCGATCGTCTATGCCGAGTTCGACTGGGGTACCGACATCTACCGCAACCGCCAGCTCGTGGCCGAGCGGCTGACCGTGATCGGCGCGCAGCTGCCCGCCGGCATCACCCCGGTCATGGGGCCGGTCTCCTCGATCATGGGCGAGGTGATGCTGATCGCCCTGCCGCTGGGATCGGCGGATGGCAAGACGATCGCCGATCCGATGCAGGCACGCGAGTGGGCCGACTTCGTGCTGCGCCCGCGCCTGCTGTCGATCGCCGGCGTCTCGCAGGTCATCCCGATCGGCGGCGACGTGCGCCAGCTGCGCGTCGAACCGGACACGGCGCGCATGGCGCAGTTCGGCGTCTCGCTCACCCAGGTCGAGCAGGCCCTGCGCGGCTTCGCCGGCAACGCGGGTGGTGGTTTCATCGACCTCAACAGCCGCGAGTTCCTGATCCGTCATCTCGGACGCACGAACCGCGTCGAGGACCTGCGCGGTATCGCCGTGGCCTGGAAGGACGGCCGCGCCGTGCTGCTCGACCAGGTGGCGACCGTGCGTTTCGCGCCGGCCATGAAGCGCGGCGATGCCGGCTACGACGGCGCGCCGGCCGTCATCGTCAGCGTGCAGAAGCAGCCCTCGGCCGACACCGTGCAACTCACGCGCGCCATCGAGGCCGTGCTGGCCGACATGAGGCAATCCCTGCCGAGCGGACTGGCCGCGCCCAAGGTACTGTTCCGGCAAGCCGATTTCATCGAAGCCTCGATCGGCAACGTGAGCGAGGCGCTGCGCGACGGCGCCATCATGGTGGCGATCGTGCTGTTCGCCTTCCTGCTGTCGGCGCGCACGACGCTGATCTCGCTGATCGCCATCCCGCTGTCGCTGGCCGTCACGGTGCTGATCTTCAAGCTGCTGGGCCAGTCGCTCAATGTCATGACGCTGGGCGGTCTGGCGATCGCCATCGGCGAACTGGTCGACGACGCGGTGGTCGACGTCGAGAACATCGTGCGGCGCCTGAAACAGAACCGCGCGGCCGCCACATCGCTGCCGGTGCTGGAGGTGGTGCGACAGGCCAGTGTCGAAGTGCGATCGGGCATCGTCCATGCCACGACCATCGTGGTGCTGGTGTTCATCCCGCTGTTCGCGCTGCCGGGCATCGAGGGCCGCCTGTTCTCGCCGCTGGGGATCGCCTACATCGCCTCGATCCTGGCGTCGATGGTGGTATCGATGACGGTCACGCCGGTGCTCTGCAGCATCCTGCTGCCGCGGATGAAGCGGCTCGACCACGGCGACAGTCCGGTGGTCGCGTATCTCAAGCGCTGGGACGAACGCGTGTTGGGCTGGTCGTTCCCGCGCGCCCGATGGCTGATCGCCAGCGCCGCGTTGGCCGTCGCTGCAGCCGCAGCCAGCGTGCCGTTCCTCCCGCGCGCCTTCCTGCCGGCGTTCAACGAGGGCTCGCTGGTGCTGGGCATGGTCTTCAATCCCGGCACCGCGCTGGCCGAGGCCAACCGCATGGGTGCCCTGGCCGAGACGCTCATCGCCGAGGTTCCCGAGGTGACGCAGGTCGGTCGCCGCACGGGCCGCGCCGAACTCGACGAGCATGCCGAGGGCGTGCATTCGGCCGAGATCGACGTCGACCTGAAGCGCTCCGGGCGCGACCGCGAGACCATCACGGCCGACATCCGGGCCCGCCTGGCCGTGCTGCCCGCCCAGGTCGCGATCGGCCAGCCGATCTCGCACCGGCTCGACCACCTGCTCTCCGGCGTGCGGGCGCAGATCGCGCTGAAGATCTTCGCCGAGGACACCGACACGCTGCGCAGCCTGGGCGAGCAGGTCCGCCAGGGCCTGGCGGGCATCCCGGGCCTGGTCGACCTGTCGGTGGAAAAGCAGGTGCTCATCCCGCAGATCACGGTGCGCCTCGACCAACGCAGGCTGGCGCAGACGGGACTGGCGCCGGGCGAGGCGATCCGCATCCTGCAGGCACTCACCGACGGCGCGCACGGCGCCACCATCGTCGACGGACTGCGTCGCTACGAGCTGGTGCTGCGCCTGCCGGACCACCGGCGCGGTCCGCTGGACCTGGCCAATACCCTGGTCGACACGCCCGCCGGACGGCTCCCGGTCTCCAGTTTCGCAACGGTGCAAGAGACCGACGGGCCCAACCAGATCGGACGGGAGAATGGCCGCCGGCGCATCGTGGTCTACGCCAACACCGATGGCGCCGACATGACTCGGGTGGTCGCCGACATCCGCGCCGTGATCGCCAGGACGTCGCTGGCCAACGGGGCGTTCATCAGCCTCGAAGGCCAGTTCCAGGCGCAGGAGCAGGCGATGGAGCTGATCGTCGGGCTCTCGGCCATCTCGCTCGCCCTGATCTTCCTGGTGCTGTTCTCACGCTACCGGTCCGTGGTGCTCGCAGGCATCGTCATGGGCAATATCCCGCTGGCGCTCATCGGCAGCGTGATCGCGATGTGGCTCGGCGGCATCAGCCTGTCGGTGGCGTCGATGGTCGGCTTCATCACGCTGGCGGGCATCGCCACGCGCAATGGCATCCTGAAGATCAGCCACTACATCAACCTGTGCCGCTTCGAGGGCGAGCGGTTCACGCAGTCGATGATCGTGCGCGGCTCGCTGGAGCGCCTGACGCCGGTGCTGATGACGGCCCTGGTCGCGGCCTTCGCCCTGACGCCGCTGCTGCTGGCCGCCGACGCACCCGGCAAGGAGATCCTGCACCCCGTGGCGGTGGTCATCTTCGGCGGCCTGATCAGCTCGACCCTGCTCGACACCCTGCTCACGCCGCTGCTGTTCTGGCGCTTCGGTCGCCAGGCGGCCGAGCGGCTGACGGGCACCGATGCCGATGCCGATGCCGAGGCCGGCAGAGCGACTGCGCCAGTGCGTCCGCAGGAGACGTACTGACCGACATCCACTGGCCCGCCCCGTTCGTCCTTTTCCCTCGTCTCACCCCTTCAAGGAATGCTCATCATGACTCTCAAACTCTCCCGCCTGTTCGCCGCCATGCTCCTGAGCGCCGCCGCGCTGGGCGCTGCCACCGTGTCGGCCCACGGCACCGCGCCCGCCAGGCATGGCGGCGTCGTGCAGAGCGCCAACGACCTGTCGTTCGAACTCGTCGCGACGCCCGACGGTGCGGCGCTGCATGTCGACGACCACGACAAGGCGTACGACGCCAGGAAGCTGAGCGGCAAGCTCACCGTGCTCCAGGGCAGCAACAAGACGGAAGTCCCCTTGACCCCGGCCGGCGGCAACAGGCTCGAAGCCAGGGGCGTGAAGCTGGACAAGGGCGCCAAGGCCGTGGCCGTTGTCACCGACGGGAGCAGGACGACGACGGTGCGTTTCACCCTGAAGTGAAGCGGCCATCGACGAACCCTCATCGCCCGTCGCCGGCGGCGCGTGCGTCCTCCGATCAGGGCCGCAGCGGCGGCACCCTGCGGGCCGGCGCGGACTTCGGGATCGTCATGTCGCCATAGAGGGCGCGGGGGTTGTCCACGAGGATGCGTCTGCGGACGGCCTCGTCGGGCACCCAGTCGGCCAGCAGGTCGAAGAGATCGCCGTCGTTGGGCATGGCGCGACCGTTCATGTTCACATGCGGCCAGTCGCTGCCCCACAGCAGCCGCTCGGGGTTGGCCGCGACCAGCGCCCGTGCCATCGGCGTGACCGAGGCGTAGGGAGGATCGCCCGTGGCGCATCGCATCGGACCCGACAACTTGACCCAGACACGCCCCGTGTCGAGCAGCCGCAACAGGCACTGCATGGCGGGCTGGTCGATGCCACCCGCGGCCGGAATCGCGGCGAAGTGGTCCAACACGATGTCGTTGGGCATGGCGAGCAAGGCATCGGCGAAACGCGGCAGATCGTCCCCGGCCGGATAGAACTGCACGTGCCAGCCGACGTCGGCCACGCGTGACGCGATCCCGGGCGACAGCCGCGGCAAGGCGCCGACATGGCCGGGGCTGACGAAGCGCGCGCCGCGCACGCCCAGACCGTCGAGCCGGCGCAACTCCGCCGGCGTGACGTCATCGGGCAGCAGCGCCACGCCACGGAAACGGTCCGGGTGTCGCTCGAGCACTTCGGCCAGATGCGCATGGCTGCGGCCATAACCGCCGCCACTGACCACCACCGCGCCGGACAGGCCCAGCGTGTCCTGCAAGGCGATGTGGGTGGCGGGCAGCGCATCCTGCGAGACATACCGGCTTCCCGGATGGAAGGGATGCCTTTCGGCCGGACCGAACAGGTGCACGTGGCAGTCGATGGCGCCGGGCGGGCAGGCCGTGCGCGGCCTGCGCGGATGAGGATCCGGTGGCTGCGTGAGGGGCGGCTGGGTGGATGAAGGAGCAATGGTCATGTCGGGTCATTCCACGGAGATGTGCGAAGCGCGCACGACGTCGGCCCACTGGCCGAGTTCCGCATGGATGCGCTTCGAGAAACCCGTCGGATCGCTTCCGACCGGATCGACGCCGGCTTCGCGCAATTGCGTCGTGTAGGCGGCATCGTCCTGGAAGCGGGCGATGGCGGCACCGAGCCGGTCGACAATGGCCACGGGCGTCCTGGCCGGCGCCAGGATGCCCATCCACAGGATGCCCTCGTAACCCGTCATGCCGAGTTCGGCGATGGTCGGAATGTCGGGCATCAGCGCCGAGCGGCGCGCACTGGCGATGGCCAGGGCGCGCAGCCGTCCGCTGCGCACATGAGGCGACGCGGTGGCGATGGTGTCCATCTTCACCGCGAGCTGGCCCGCGATGAGGTCGTTCAAGGCCGGTGCGGCGCCTTTGTAGGGCACGTGCGTCACCTTGATCCCCAGGCGCTGCAGCAGGAGTTCCATGGTCACGTGAGGCAGCGTGCCGTTGCCCGCCGACCCGTAGTCGAGGGCACCGGGATGCGCCTTCGCATAGGCGACGAAACCGGGAAAGTCGCGAAATGGCTGACTGCTGCTGGCCACCAGCAGCTCGGGTATCTCGGCCACCAGCGCGATCGGCGCGAAATCCTTTTCGGTATCGAACGGCAGGCGCGGGAACAGTGCCGGGTTGATGGTGTGGTTGGGCGTGGTGAAGAGCAGCGTGTAGCCATCCGGCGGTGACGTCGCGACGCGGCCCGAGGCGATCACGCCACCGGCACCGGGAAGGTTGTCCACCACGACCGGCGAGCCCAGCGCGCGCCCGAGCTGCACGGCGGCCAGGCGGGCCGTGACATCGACCGTGCCGCCAGCGGAGAAAGGCACAATCAGGCGGATGGGGCGTGTCGGCCAGTCGCCGTCGGCCGCATGCGCCCAGCGTGCCGCGATGGACGAGAGTCCAGCGGCGCCAAGGAGGACTCGGCGGGTCAGTCGGGGCATGTCGGATCCTGTCGTGCGAAGCAAGAGGCGCTGCAGTACACCATTCGGGCAGATCACCCACAAATGATTTGTTCGCATGGGCGGATGAATCGATTTCACGTTCCTGATCGGGCGGGCGCCAGGTCCATGCACATCGACTTTCTAGGCATTCAGGCCTTCCTGGCCATCGTGGAGACCGGCAGCTTCCAGCTCGCCGCGACGCAACTCAACCTGTCCCAGACGGCAGTCAGCCACCGCATGCGCAAGCTCGAGGAGGCCCTCGGTGTGCGCCTGATCGACCGGACCACGCGCGACGTGACCCTGAGCGAGGCCGGCCGCGCGCTGCTGCCCAATGCGCGCAGCGCCGTGCGCGAGCTGGGCATGTCGTGCGAAGCAGTGCGCCAGCACGGTCAGAACGCGAACCACTGGCTGGCCTTCGCCTGCCTCCCGACCTTGTGCACGAACCTGGTGAGCCCGTTGCTGCGTGCCGCAAGCGATGCGTGGCCGGACACTCTGGTTCGCGTCTTCGACACGTCGATCAGGGAAATCGTCGAGGTGGTGACATCGCGGGTCGCCTCCTTCGGACTGACGGTGGTGCAACCGGGCTACGGCGATCTCGTCATGCAGCCGGTGGCGGTCGAACCCTTCGTGCTGATCTGCCCGCCGGACCACCCCCTGGCCGTCAATCCCGGCGTCGACTGCGCCGTGCTGGAGGGCGAACCCCTGATCCGCATCAGTCTGCCATCGGGCAACAGCATGCTCGTCGAAGAGGCGCTGGGTCCTCTTCGCGACCGGCTCCATTGGCGCTACGAAGCATTGCACAACGCCATGGCGATCGAGATGGTGCGCGCCGGACTGGGCCTGACCATCGTGCCGAGCCTGTCGGTGCCGCACGGCGCCGGCGTCGGCGTGGTGCGCATCGCGGCGCCGAGGATGTGTCGCGAGCTTTGCCTGCTGACCCGCCGCGACGATGCCCCGAGCGAGCAGGAAAGCTGGATGCGGGATCGCGCCATCGGCTGGCTGCGCCAGCAGCTGTCCGATGGACAAGATGATTCGGCTGCATGGGTGGCGCCAAACGATTCATTTGTTCCAGCGCCGCGGGCTCCCTAGACTTTCTCCGGTTCATTCAGGAGACAAGCCATGCCCCATCCAGCTGCCCCATCGCCGGGCGGAGAGTCCTCCCTGCCCGCGCCGGCGTGCAGCCGTCGATCGCTGCTGCGATTGGCCACCGTGGGCATCCTGGCGCCCTGGCAGCTGACGCACGCCGCCGATCCGTATCCGAGCCGGCCCATCCACATCATCGTCCCCTTCGGCCCGGGCGGACTGGCCGACATTTCCATGCGGATCGCGGGCCAGAAACTCAGCGAGCGCCTGGGTCAGCCGGTGGTCGTCGACAACCGGCCCGGCGCTGGCGGGGTCTCGGCAGCCAATGCCGCGCTGACGGCGCCGAAGGACGGCTACACGCTGATCATGTTCACCAATGGCACGACCATCGCCAAGACGCTCTACAAGCAGTCCTATGACTACGAGAGCGATTTCGCGCCGGTCTCCACCCTGGCGTATTTCGACCTGATCCTGCTCGTGGGCAAGGACAGTCCCGTGCCGGACCTGGCCGCGCTGCTGGCCGAGGGCCGCAAGCGCCGCCTGAACATCGGCACCATCAATCCAGGCAGCACGCAACACCTGTCGGCGGAACTGTTCCGCTCGGTCTCGAAGGTGCAGGCCGACGTCATCCCCTACAAGAGCACGCCTGAAGTGCTCACGGCCCTGATCCGCGGCGACGTCGACGTCGCCTTCGAGTCCTATGCCGCCCTGAAATCGGCGGTCGACAGCGGCCAGGTCCGGGTGATCGCGGCGACGGGCCGCGAGCGCTCGCCCTGGCTGCCCCAGGTGCCGACCGTGCGCGAGGCAGGACTGCCCGGGTACGAGGTCGCCGGATGGAACGCGCTGTATGCAGCGCGCGGCACGCCCCAGGTGGCCATCGATACGCTGCAGCAACGGATGCAGGAGGTGATGGCGATGCCCGAGATGCGTCAACGCCTCCTCGCCCTGGGCACCGATCCCAGAGCCAGCACGCCCGGCGAACTCGCCGCCCTCTTCCACCGCGACGCCGAAAGCTGGGCGCGGGTCATCCACACTTCCGGCATCAAATCCCAATGAATTCCAATTCCGAAGACTTCGAAGACTTCGAAACCCCCCGGGCCACCGCGCCGTCGCGACGCACCACGCCCCTGGTCGACAGCCACGTGCACATCTTCAGGCGCAACATGCCTCTGGTGCCCGACCCGCGTCATGCGCCGGACTACGAGTTCACCGCGGAGCAACTCGACGCCACCCTCGCCGCCCACGGCGTGGCCCACTGCGTCATCGCCGCGGCCAGCCCCTGGGGCGACGTGAACGACTACGTCATCGCCTCGCTGCGCACGCGCCCCCAATGGCGTGGTACCGCCATCCTCGAGCCCTCGACCGACCGCTACATCCTCGAACGCATGGCCGAAGATGGCATGGTCGGCGTGCGCCTGCCCTTCATCAGCCTGCGCGACCTGCCGGACCTCGACAGCTGGGAGTGGCGCAAGTTCCTCTATCGCCTGGCCGACATGGACTGGCACGTGCACCTGCACCTGGACGGGCCGCGCATCCCGCAGGTGTTGCCGCAGCTCGAGCGCTCGGGCGTGAAGATCGTGATCGACCACATCGGCCGGCCCGACCCGGTGCTGGGTGTCGCCAGCGAGGGTTTCAAGGCCGTGGTGCGTTCGGTCGAGCAAGGGCGCACCTGGGTCAAGCTGTCGGGAGCCTATCGACTGGGTCCGCAGGCGGCGGACCATGCGCGCGAGCTGTGTCGGCGCGTGGGTTACGAGCGCATGCTGTGGGCCAGCGATTGCCCCTTCGTCGGGGCGGAAAGCACGGTCTACCAGAGCACGATCGACTGGCTGGAGACGGTGGTGCCCGATGCGGTGGACCGTGACCGCATCACCGGCGAGAACGCTCTGAGGCTCTACTTTCTCTGACACGACCCGGGGACGGTCCCGGACATCCAGGTACAGGAGACGCGTCCTCCTGTGCCCGCTCCCCGATGGGCCACCCCACCACTTCCCTGCGAACTGTCTCAAGCGGCCGCCGCTGCCGCGTTCTCGGCCTGCTCCAGGCGGCCGTCGGCAAAGCGGTTGATGTTGTCGAACGCGATGCCGAAGTAACGCTCGTAGTTGTCCCTCTCCACATAGCCGATGTGGGGCGTGCACAAGGCGTTGGGCAGGGCCGCCAGGGGATGACCGGGATGCATCACCGGCTCCTGCTCGTACACGTCCACCGCCGCGAAGCCCGGCCGGCCGCGCACCAGCGCCTGTTCCAGCGCGTGAGGCTCGATCAGTTCGGCGCGGCTGGTATTGACCAGCAGGGCGGTGGTCTTCATCCGGTCCAGATCGCAGGCAGTGACCAGCCCGATGGTTTCGGGATTCAGCCGCACATGCAGGCTGATGATGTCGCTGTCCTCGAAGAACGCCTCGCGCGAGGGTGCGACCTCCACCCCGTCGCGGCGTGCCATGTCGGTGGAACCCTGGCGTCCCCACACCCACACCCGCATGCCGAAAGCCTTGCCGAAACCCGCCACCTGCCGGCCGATCCGGCCATAGCTCCAGACGCCCAGCCGCTGGCCACCGAGCTGCTGGCCCAGATGGCGCTGCCACAGCCCCTGACGCATGCCGATGGCCTCCTGCACCAGGAAGCGCCGGCTGGCCAGCGCCAGGGTCCAGGCGAGTTCGGCGGTGGCCGAACCGGCGCCGCTCCCCTCGGTGACCACCACCCCACGCGCCGCGCAGGCTCGCAGATCGACATGGCCGGCGAGTTTGCCGGTCTGACTGATGATCCGCAGCCGGGGCAGGCGTTCCAGCAGCGCCGCGTCGATACGGGTGCGCTCGCGGGTCAGCACGATGGCGTCGGCATCGGCGAAACGCTCGGCCAGAGCGTCGATACCGGTCACCGTGTCGTGGAACACCCGAACCTCGTGACCGGCCAGGCGAGCGAAACAATCGAGGCTGCGAACGCAGTCCTGGTAGTCGTCGGGTATGACGATGCGCATGGTTTTACCTCTCCGTGACCGGGCTATTGCAGGGTGATGTGGAGTTGCTCGACCGTGCGTTTCCACAGCGCCAGATCATTGCGGACCAGCGTGGTGAATTCGGCTGGCGACTGGCCGCCGGGCTCGATGCCCTGCGCCCGGAAGACATCCGCCACCTCGGGCGAGGCCAGGGCGCGTCGCACCTCGGCGTGCAGCTTCTGCATGACCGGCCCCGGCGTTCCGGCGCGGGCCATCAGGCCATACCAGCCATGGACGTCGAAGCCCGGATAGCCCTGCTCGGCCACGGTCGGCACATCGGGCAGGCCGGCGAAGCGACGCGACGGCGCCACCGCGATGGCGCGCAGCTTGCCCGCACGGATCTGCGGCAGCGCGCTGCTCATGTCGAGGAACATGAACTGGATCCGGCCACCCAGCAGGTCCTGCACCGCCGGGCCGGCGCCCCGGTAGGGCACGTGGGTCACCTGGATGCCGGCGCGCTGGGCGAACATCGCCGCCCCCAGGTGGGCCGAGGTCCCGTTGCCCGAGGAACCATACGACAGGCTGTCGGGTTGGGCCTTGGCCATGGCCACCAGTGCCGGCAGATCGGCGGCCTCGAAATCCGGCCGCACCACCATGGCGTGCGGTATGTAACCCACCACCGTCAATGGCGCGAATTCACGCAGGGTGTCGAAAGGGTAATTCGGCATCAGCGCTGGATTCGTCACCGCCAGGATCGAGGGAAAGACCAGGGTATGGCCATCGGCTGGCTGGCGGATGATCTCGCTCATGCCGATCACCCCGCCACCGCCGGGCTTGTTGTCGACGATGACCGGCTGGCCCATCGAGGCCGACAGGCTCTTGCCGACCGAACGCGCCATCAGGTCGGTGGGCCCACCCGCGGAGAAAGGCACCACGATGCGGATCGGTTTCGAAGGAAAGACATCGGCCCGGGCGATGCTGGGCAGCACCAGTGGCAGGACCAACGAGCCAGCGAGCGCGGCACTGAAGCGTCGACGCGAACGGTTTTCGAACGGGATCATGGTTGTGTTTCCTTGTCTTGTCATCGGATACGGCGCGCCGCTCGGGATGGCGCTGATGCTCCGGAGTTTTCAAAAGCCATAGAGCGCTGCCGGGTTGCTGACGAGAATCTTGCGGCGCACCTCGTCTTGGGGCACCCAATCGAAAAGCAGGTCGTACAGCGGCGCGATGGCAGGCACCGGATCGCGACCGGGATGGGGCCAGTTGCTGGCCCAGAGGCATCGTTCGGGAAACTTTTCGGCGAGCGTCTGCGCGATCAGGCTCACGTCGTCATAAGCCGGCGCGCCGACCTTGGAGGTTTCATAGGGCGCGGAGAGCTTGATCCAGACGTTGCCGGTGTCCAGGATGCGCAACAGCGACTGGAATGCGGGATGGCCGGGTTCGACCGGCTCGAGAAACTTGCCGTTGTGATCGAGCACCAGGGGACAGGGCAACCGCTTGAGCACCTCCTCGTGAGCAGGAAAACCGCGCCCGTCGAGCTGCAGATTGACCATCCAGCCCACATCGGCCATGCGCGCCGCCATGGGCTCGAGCGAGTCCCAGGTCAGCACGCCACCGATCATCATGTAGCGCACGCCGCGCACACCACCCGCATGCAGGCGCTGTATCTCTCCGGCGGGTGCGTCAGGCGCCAGCAGCGCGATGCCGCGAGCGTCGTCGCCCAGCTCAGCGATGGCCGCCAGCAGACAATCGTTGTCGTAGCCATAGCCCGTGGGCTGCACCACGACGGCGCGCTGCAGGCCGACGGCCTGCTGTGCCTTGCGGTAGAGCGATACCGGTGAGTGGCGCGGCACCCAGGCCACACCCGGAACCAGCGGGTAGCGGTCCTCGTAGATATGGACGTGGCAGTCGCAGGCGCCCGGATAGGTCGTGAGGGTCGTGGCGGGTTCCATGGGGTCTCCTGAAATCTCGGAATCGCTCGGCCTCCCTGCTCGCGGGGAAGCCGGGGAGGAAAGACGTCAACGCGGCGCCGTCGCCGTGAATGCCTCGCGCCATCGGAAGGCCTGGTCGGCGTTGACCGCGCCACGAGGTGCGCGGCCCTGGATCAGTTCAGCCACCTGAGCGACCGTCTCCATCGCCTGATGCTCGATGGCGGGCGGGGTGAGGCCACCGATGTGTGGCGTCGCAATCACCTTGGGATGGGCGGCAAGATGCGGCGACGGCATCTGGTCAGGCGCGCGCCCGACGTCGAGCGCGCAGCCGGCGAGTCGACCGGCGTCGAGCGCGGCGACCAGGGCGGCTTCGTCGACCAGGTTGCCGCGCGAGGCGTTGATGAAGTAGGCGCTCGACTTCATCTTCGCCAGCGCCCGGCCGTCGATCAGGTTCTCCGTCGCGTCGGTCGCGGCCGCCAGGCAGACGATGAAATCCGACGTCGCGAGCAAGTCGTCGAATCCGAGACTGCGAAGCCCTCGTGCATCGACAGTCGCATGGGGATCGTGCACCACGACGTCGACGCCGAAGGCGAGCGCCAGCTGGCAGAAATAGCGGCTGATCTGGCCATAACCGATGACGCCGACCGTGGAGCCCCGCAACTCGCGACCCATGGCAGCCGGTGCCTGCACGCCGGCGCGGTACTGGCCGACCGACGCACTGATGTGGCGGCTCAGATCGATCATCACGCCGATGATCCATTCGGAGACCGAGGCGATGAAACCAGCGCTGGCCTGCGTGACGAGGATGCCGTGCCGATCGGCCGCGCACAGGTCGATGTTGCGGATGTCGATGGCGCAGCGCACGAAGGCCTTCAGATCCGGCAGCGCCGCGAACAGCGCCGCGTCGCCTGCCGTCTGACGATAGGACACGATGACGTCGCAGTCGCCCGCCAGCGCCGCCAGCCGGGTTGATTCGAGGTCGCCCTCCTCGGGGTTGAAACGCACCCGCGCGATGCGCTGCAGTGCCTGGATGGCACGTCCGCCGAAATAGTGGTCCAGCTTGCCCGGCGGGTGGCTGATGAATACCGTGGTCATCGAAGGCCTTGTTGAGACGTCGTGTTCAGCACGACGCGAGCGGTGGCGGCCTGACCGAGTCGCGCACCGCCAGGGTGGGTTGGAATCTGAACTCCCGCGTCGGCAGGGAGGCGTCGGCCAGACGCGCGATCACGCGCTCGACCATGAGCTGCGCCATCTCGGGCACGGGCAAGCGCACCGAACTCATGGCCGGATGCATCAGGGTCGAGAGAAACACGTCGTCGATGCCCAGCACCGACACATCGTGCGGCACGACCAGGCCCGCGTCGCGGAAACCCGCCATGAGACCGAAGGCCATCAGGTCGTTGACTCCGATGACGCCGGTGGGCCGCTGCGCCTGCCGGGCCAGAAGACCCGCCTGCATGCGGCCGAGTTCGCTCATCATGGAATCGCCATAGTCGTCGAGCGGCGTGCCTTCGACCACATGCGCGCTGGCACCGAGCCCCGCCGCGTGCGCCGCCGACATGAAGCCGGCGATCTTGTCGTTGCGGCTCATGGTGCGGCCGGTCGGCGTGACGAAGGCCAGGCGCTGGTGGCCCTGGTCGATGAGGTGCTGCGTCGCGAGGCGTCCGGACTCGAAGCTGTCGACGGTGACGTGGTCGATGATGGAGTCGACGCCCGGCGTGGCGCGCCGGTCGTAGCTCACCATCACCAGACCGCGCCGCGCGGCGACCTCGTAGTGCTGCTCGTCGATCAGCGACGAGATGATGATGACGCCGCGGATGCCGTGCGCCAGCAGGTCCTCGAAGAAATCGATTTCCTTGCGCACGTCGCGATAGGTGTTGCCGATCATGACGCGAAAGCCGTGACGCTCCTGCGCCTGCGTCTCGATCTCCCGCGCGATGGCGCCATACATCGGGTTGGCCATCGAGGGCACCAGCAGACCCAGCAATGGCGTGTGTCCGGTCTTCAGGTGCCGCGCCGTGGTGTTCGGACGGTATTTCAGTTCCGCGATGGCCGCCTGCACGCGCGCCAGCGTTTCCGCGGCCATGCGATGGCCGCGACCGTTGAGCACGTTGGACACGGTGCTGGTCGACACGCCCGCATGCTGGGCGACATCTCTGATCTTGCTCACGTCTGCTTGCCTGTCTGGGTCTCGGGTCGAGGAAAAGGCGTGGAACTCACAGCCCCATGCGTGCGGGCAGCCACGTCGAGAATTGCGGAACCAGCACCAGCAGGATCAACGTCACGAACAGCACGCTCAGGTATTTCATCATGGGACGCGCCACGTTCTTCACTTCGGTGCCGGTGATGGCGCAGGTCGCGAAGAGCCCCAGTCCGATCGGCGGCGCGAACAGGCCCAGGCCCATCGCGATGACCATCACCGTACCGAAATGCAGCGGGTTCACCCCCAGTTGCGCCGCGATGGGCGTGAGCAGCGGGCCGAAGATGATCAGCGCCGGCGCACCTTCGAGCACCGCGCCGAAGACGATCATGATCAGCACCGACAACAGGATGAACATGGTGCTGCCCCACTCGTGCGCGAAGCCGATCATGAACGTCGAGAGGTACTGCGGGATCTGCTGGATGGTCAGCGCGAACGACACGCTGGACGCCGCCGCGACGATGAAGAGGATGCCGCCGGCCATGGAGGCCGAACGCACGAAGAGCCGGGCCACCGAGGCGACCGTCAGCTCGCGGAATGCCATCCAGCCGACCACCAGGGCGTAGACCACCGCGAAGGCGGACACCTCGGTGGAGGTCGCCACGCCGGAGGTCACGCCCTTGCCGATCATCGCGACCATGACGAGCGCGACCAGCGCGCCGCCGATCAGGCGGAACATCGGCGTGCGCACGTCGAAGGCATCGTCGGGGTCGATGCGGGTGCCGACATAGACCGTGACGGCTGCCAGCGACAGCGCCAGCACGGCGGCGGGCACCAGGCCCGCCATGAACAGGCCGGCGATGGAAATGTTGGCGACGAAGCCCATGATGATCATGTTGATGCAGGGCGGAATCGTCTCCGCCATCACCGCCGTGCACGCGAGCAGGCCGGCGGTCTCGTTGGGATCCTGCTTCGTCTTGCGCACCGCCGGCATGATGATGCCGCCCACGGCGGCGATGTCGGCCAGCTTCGAGCCGGAGACGCCCGAGAAGAAGGCGGTCGCCGTGATGGTGATCAGCCCCAGCCCGCCGCGCACCCGGCCGAACATGCGCAGCAGCAGTTCGATGAGGCGCGACGACATGCCGTTGGCCTCCATCAGAAGGCCGGCCAGGACGAAGAAGGGGATCGCCAGCAGCACGTAGTGGTCGGTGCCGGCCATGACCTGCTGCGAATACACCAGCATGGGCAGCGATGGATCGGCCATGAAGAACACCAGGGACGACAAGGCCAGCACGAAGGCGATGGGAACGCCCAGCAGCAGTCCGCCGACGAAACAGCCGGTGAGCAGCATCCACGGCGCGATCGCATGAGCGGGCATCAGCGCGTTCCAGCCGCACACGGCCGCCACCACGGCGACGCCGATGGCCAGCGTGCCCCAGACGATGCGCGAAGGCCCGTTGACGGCGCAGGCGATGCCGAACATCGTCATGAAGAGGCTGCCGATGACCACTGGCAGGGTGTAGATCCACTGCGGCAGGCCGATCGGCGTGGTGCTGTCCCAGGAGTCCGTCGTCAGGCCGATCGACGAGACCAGGAGGCTGGCCGACACCGCCACCACGATCCAGCTGCACAGCTGGATGAGCGCCGGTTGCCAATGGCGGGGCAGCAGGCCTCGGAAGATGTCCACGCCGACGTGCTGGCTGCGCGCGAGCACGGTGGCGGCACCGAAGAACACCAGCACGATCATCAGCGCGCGCGCGATCTCCTCGGCCCAATCGAATGGCTCATGCAGGAAATATCGAAAGACCACCGACACGAACACGACGGCGACATCCACCGCCAGCACGATGCCCGCGGCGTATTCGGTCCATCGCATCAGTCGCGCCAGCCAGCGACCGGGCGCGTGGGCGGTGCTGAAGCCCGGCGCCGCCGGACCCTGGCCATGACCCGAAGGAGAGGTCCCCGGCGAGGCCGCCTGCAGCGCCTGGGCGATCACGCGGGGAATGTCCGGCGACGCGACAGCGTTGTTGGCGCCGTCCATGGGCAGGTGGGCCGACATGGCTCACCCCCGCGCCGCATTGATGGCGACGAACAGCGGCGAGGTCTCGGGGTATTGCCTGGCGAAGGCGGTCCACAGCTTGGCTTCCATCTCCTTGCGCACCGCATCACGTTCGTTCTTCGCCATGGGAGTGAAGACGATGCCGAGCTTCTTCAGGTCCTCGATCCCTTGCAGCCCCTTCTCGGTGCCGATCCGGCGCAGCTGCACGGTGGAGTCGGCGGCCGCCTTGAGGAACGCCGGGCGCAGATCAGCCGGGATCTTGTCGATGCCGCGCTTGCCCATGATGCACACCATGGGGCTGAACAGATGTTCGGTCATCCAGCAGTGCTTGACGACCTCGTTGAGCTTGCTCGCCAGGACCGTGCCGGAGTCGTGCTCGAAGCCATCGACCACGCCCGTCTGCGCGGCCATGTAGAGCTCGCCGAAGGAGATCGGCGTGGGGATCGCGCCCATGATCTTGAATGTCTCGATGAACGCGGGGGTGGGCAGCACGCGCAGCTTGACGTTCTTGATCTCGGCCAGCGACTTGACCGACTGCTTGGTGTACACGTTGCGCGCGCCGTAGTGCGCCGACCAGGTGATGACCTGGCATCCCGTGCCCTTCTGCAGCAACTCGTTGAGCTTGGCGCCCACGCCGCTGTCCAGGGCCCTGGCCACGTGGTCGTAGCTGTCGAAGAGGTAGCCCAGGTCCAGCATCCCCAATTGCGGCGTGACCGTGGCCCAGATGGACGAACCGGTCAGCATCATGTCGATGGAGCCGACCTTGACCTGTTGCACCACGTCGCTTTCCTTGCCGAGCTGGTTGTTGGGAAAGTAGTCGATGCGGATCCTGTCGCCGACCGCATTCTTGAGATTGACCGCCATCAGCTGTTGCCAGGCGAAATGCGAGGAGTTGAGGTCGGGCAGATGGGCCGAAGACAACCGCAGCGCGATGGTGGACTGCGCGCTGGCGTCGGGCGACAGACTGGCAAGCCCGGTCGCGATCGCCGAGGAGGCGACCGCGGTGGACCGCACGAAGCTGCGGCGGGACAGGGAAAGAGGCTGGGTCATGAGGGGTCTCCTGTTCGTCTCGTGTTCACCGATGTCACTGGCCGGGTCGTTCAAGGAAACGACCCCATGCCAGTCACTCGACCGTTCTTGTAAAACGATTTACTGTATCGATGAACTTGAATCAGCAGACTCGCGGAAATAGCACTTCTATTAGGTGTTTTCCTCCGTAAACACGTTCGATCGGTGCTTTGGCCCTTGCCGGGCTTGCGTGGACGAGCGAGCAGACCGGACGACCTCGCGGCGGCTGCGGACCGCACGGTGATGCTGTGGAGGCGAACGCCGCGCCCGATCTGGAATACTTCCTTGAACCACGCCGACCTGCCAGCGAATCGATGAACGACCATTCCAACTCCACCCGCGCCGGCATCCATGGTGGATTGCTGGCGCGAGGGGTCACGCACCTGAAAGCCGGCTTTTGGCCAGCGCGCTTGCACGTCGATGCCCGCGAACGCTGGCGCGCCCTGCTCGGCAGCGGCTGCGGCATCCTGTTCACCGCGGCGCTGTGCCGCTGGTGGGCGGGAGCAGACCTTGCTTCCTACCCCTGGCTGATGGCTCCGATCGGCGCCAGTGCCGTGCTGATCTTCGCCGTGCCGGCCAGTCCACTCGCACAGCCGTGGGCGGTCATCGGCGGCACCACGCTCTCTGCGCTGGTCGGGGTGCTCTGCGCCCAGGCCATCGCCGATCCGGTCATGGCCGGCGCGGCCGCCGTGGCGCTGGCCATCGGACTGATGTTCCTGCTGCGCTGCCTGCACCCGCCAGGAGGCGCGGCCGCCCTGCTCGCGGCGACCACGGGCGTGGGCCTGCACTTCCTGGTTTTTCCGGTCCTTGCGAACTGCGTGTTGCTGGTGCTCGCCGGAGTCGTCTACAACTCGCTGACCGGCAGACGCTACCCCCACCGGCCGGTGGCACTGTCCAGGGATTCCAGGGACTCCGGAGCGCCGCCGCGCTTCACTGCGGCCGACCTCGATGCCGCCCTGGCCCATTACAACCAGGTGCTCGATATCAGTCGCGACGATCTGGGAGAACTGCTGCACCAGGCCGAGTCGGCCGCCTACCAGCGTCGCTTCGGAGACCTCAAGTGCGGCGACATCATGTCCACGGAGCCCGCGCACGTGCAGTTCGGCACTCCCCTGGCCGAGGCGTGGCGGCTCATGCGCGAGCATGCCGTGAAAGCCCTGCCGGTCACCGACCGGGTTCGCCGCATCGTGGGCATCGTCACCATGGCGGACTTCCTGCGCCATTCGGGCTTGGAAGTCCACGAGGGCATCGGCAAGCGCTTGCTCGGATTCCTCCAGCCCAGCGGCCGGGTGCATTCCGACAAGCCCGAAGTGGTCGGCCAGATCATGAGCCGCGAAGTGCGCGTGGTGAGCGTCGGACGTCACGCGAGCGAGTTGATCGCATTGTTTTCCGAAGCCGGGCATCACCATATCCCGGTGATCGACGAGGAGCGCCATCTGGTCGGCATCATCACGCCGACGAACCTCGTGCGCACGCTCTATCGCATGCCCCGGTAGGAAAGAGGTCGGCTGGCGTCTTTCCGATGTTTCGACCTGCCGCCTGACATCGATCAAGGTGGGCGCCAGCGCGGGATGCTCCAATCCCCATTTGCATTTGGGATCGAACGTGAGCACACCTCTCTCTCCAGCGACCATCGCCATCGTGAAATCGACGGCACCCGTGATGCAGGAACACGGGCTGGCCATCAGCACCCGCATGTACGAGCGTCTTTTCGTGGATCCCGGGATCAAATCGCTGTTCGACGAAGCCGCTCATGTCTCGGGCGCGCAGCCCAAGCGGTTGGCGGCGGCCATCCTCGCCTTTGCCAGGAACGTCGACAACCTGGACGCGCTCGGGGGCGCCATCGAGCGGATCTCGTTGCGTCATGTCCAGACGCACATCAAGCCCGAACATTACCCAGCTGTCGCCAATGCCTTGCTACCCGCCATCAAGGACGTGCTGGGCGATGCGGTCGACGACCAGGTCCTGCGTGCCTGGGGAGAAGCCTACTGGTTCCTCGCGGACATTCTGAAGGCCCGCGAAGCCGAGCTCTACGAACAGGCGGCCTAGATCGATCGGTTCGTCGGCGCTGGGAGGGTCGAATGTCTGGACTTCGCTGTTGTGGGGTCGGACGACTGCGAGACGAGCACTCCGGGCGTGAAGTCCGACGACGGTGATGTCGACGCCGATGGCGAGCTGCGCGCTGCCCGCAGCCCGGGTCGGCTGCGCATCATCCTGGCGAGTGCCTGGACGGCCGGACCGTCGCTGGCCGCGGGGGTCAGCCCCACGCGCAACGAGCGTGCCCGCCGTGCCCCGAGTTCGGACGCGGCCCCGATCAAGGTGGCACGCTCGATGTCGAAGCGCCGGGCCGATTCGAGGAACAGCAACCCTTCCCTGGTGAGGCGGGCGCCGTGCGTACCCCGTTCCAGAAAGGGCACGCCCACCGCATCGGCCGCACGCCCGACCTGGCCGTGCCGGACGATTTCGAGGGGATAGCGATGTCCACCGGCGAGAAGCTCATGCGGGCGAGTCTGCCGTTGCAGGCTCGAGGGCAGCTGGCACAGGAACGATCAGGTGACCCAGTCGACGCTTCCAACCGCAACCCTGACCACGATCGGAGCCACAATGCTCAGTTGATAAATCACATAATCAACACTGCATTAAAAGAATGAAAAATGGCAAGCCACCATAGTCCGGTCCCGCGGTTCGTGCCTTCCTTTGCCCTTCCGCGCCCCTCTCAGCCACCCGTGGCGCTGATGCGCGCCGCCACCTCCAGCAACTCACGATCGCTCGGCTGGTCCCATTGCGGGCCGTGGGTGGCCTGGGCGTAGTAGCGCACCATGTCCTGGACGACGATCTGGTGCTCCCACCCGCTGGTCTGGAGCCTCTTTCGGATCGAGGGATGGACGTTGCGGCGCTCCATGTCCTCCAGCAGGGCCACCTCCAGATCGTTCTGGGCCTCCGGCGACAGACGCTGGAGTTCCTCGATGACCTGATTGCGGCGCTCCCGCAGCCACTGCTCGGTCCACTTGGCGTGGCGCGTCGCCTGCAGCGCCCGGCTGACGGGACTCTGCGGATCGGCCTTGGATGCTTGCACCGCCTGTTCGCTCTGGACGCGCTTGGCTTCGCCCGGCATGAGCGATTTGAGATAGCGATAGAGGTCACGCAGGGGTTCCGGAAAACCGGAGGCCATGCGTCGCTCCAGGGCGTCGAGTCCGGCCACGAGCGCCGCTTCGCCGAACTCCTCCATGAGCGACTCGGCCCGGTCGCTCTCGATGCCCAATCGCACCGCGCGCTGGATCGTCACCAGGTCCACGGGGCGGGTCGACGCGACCACGGGCAGGTCCTGCTGAGCCTTGGGACGGATCAGGAACTGGAGATCGGAGATGAAGCGGCCCGCCTTGTACTCCACCAGTTCGATCTCGATGTCGGTGACGGCCGAGATCTCCGCGATGGCCAGCCGCAGGCAGTCGCGCTTGAAGACGCGGTATTCCATCCGCGCGGTCTTCTCGTTGTCGGGCCGGCCCGTGAGCACCGGGCGCCACCAGTGCCACGACTGGCGAGCGGTGCGACCGATGTCCTTGTAGCGCGTGCAGATCTCGTAGAGCGCCAGTCCGGCATGCGTGCGCAGCTGCGAGAGGATGGGCAGCTGGAGGCGCGCGAAGACGCGCGGCTCCAGCAGTTCCTGGCGCATGTTGACCGCATAGGACCACTCGACCCAGATCTCTCCTCGGACCTTGGTCAGCTTGGCATGCGACAGCAGGCCGCAGACCGTCCAGTACCCGCCCTCCCCCGAAGTCGGCGACTGCCATTCGACCGTCGTGGAGACCATCCCGCGCAGATGCTTCTTGATGAGTTCGAGGTCGTTGGAGCCGTAGTCGATGCTCCGGACCACCTGTGACAGCGTGGTGGAGAAGACTTCCTTGTCGAGACCCTGATCCTGCGCCAGGTGCAGCAGCACATTCCAGCTCTTGCGCGCCAGGATGGTGATTTTCTTTTCCTTCGGCGTCCATCCCAGGGTGTTGACGGGCTTGAGCAGAGGCCGGGTGGAGATCGTGGCCACGGTGTTCGAGGCTTTCGAACGCCAGCGTGGCGAGGATGGTGCGGGAGTGTTGAGCTGGGGGTCCATGCGGCACTCTACCGTAGGGTCGCTTGACGAGAAAAGCCTTCTCACCTGAGGAATATCGACCCCCGAGCGCTTTTCACTCCTGAAAAGTCTCACCTGTGGAGGGTGAAGCCGGCTCCAAGCGCTCCTGAAAACTCTCACGTCGGCAGGACGATCGAGGGGCCGACGAGGATTTTTCCGCACTTGGAGGCTCCTGGCGGGGCTCGAAACGCCTCATCCCGACCGTCTGGCAGCCTGCTGTCCCCTCCCACGGAAGGCTCCTGAAAGCTCTCACCTGATCTCCCGGGAACCTGCATGCTGTCTCCTGTAGCCCCTCCTGACGACTCCTGAAAAATCGCCGACTGCTCCTGTATCCACATGCATAAACAACGATAACTCGTTGATTCTATTGAATAAATCGGACCCTAAAGGTATTAAAGAGATTAAAGGGTTGATACTGAATAAATCCCAGGGTCGTCATTCATGGACAAGAAAACAGCCCATATGGCCAGCGAAATGAGGGTTCCACCTTCTCCAGACAAGCCTTAGTTGACACAATAGGCGCTGTGGTGCCGCTTTCCGTAAAAGGACTGGCGCCCGTTTCACGAGGAGCATTGTGTTGAACAAATTGAATTTGACCCGGCCACGAAAAATTACGTTGGCCAACATCGCTGATCAGGCCGAACGAGCCATCGCGATGATGGGAGAGATCAGGGTCGCCATGCTGGCGCCATCGGCCCGCAAGTCGCCGCCGGTCTTCAACCTCAGTCAGCTCGCCGCCATGTGCTCGGCCGAGAAAGGCTCGGTGAGTCACCGGATCGCCAAGGGCGACCTGCCGGCGGGCCAGTTGAACAGCGCCGGAAGCCGTCGCGAGTTCACGCTCCAGGAGTCGCGGACCTGGGTCAAGGAATACCGCAAGGACTTCCTCCGGCCACCAGGCGCCGAGGCGGTCACCATCAGCATCGGCAATTTCAAGGGTGGCGTCTCCAAGACCACCACCGCGGTCACCCTCGCCCAGGGGCTGTCGCTGCTGGGTCATCGGGTGCTCGTGATCGACACCGATCCCCAAGGTTCCCTGACGACGCTCTTCGGCATCCTTCCCGATACCGAGGTCAACGAGGAGGAGACCATCCTGCCTCTGGCCATGGGTTCTGAAACCTCGATCCGATATGCGATCCGCTCCACCTATTGGGATGGGATCGATCTGGTGGCCGCGGCCCCCCTGCTGTTCGGTGCCGAATTCGCCCTGCCGGCCCGGCAGTCGCAGGAGCCGGGGTTCGAGTTCTGGCGCGTGCTGGACCTGGGCATCGACGACATCCGTTCGGAGTACGACGTCATCGTCATCGACACTCCCCCATCGCTGTCCTATGTCACGATCAATGCCTTCATGGCATCCAACGGCATCGTCATGCCACTGCCACCCAGCGCGCTGGACTTTGCTTCCGCGGCCCAGTTCTGGAGCATGTTCTCGGAACTGACGAACTCGCTGCTGACGGAACGCGGGCTGACCAAGGAATTCGATTTCATCAACGTCCTGTTGTCGCGTGTCGATTCCTCCGATGCCGCCAGTGGCGTGGTCCGGCAGTGGATCGGATCGACCTATGCCGAGAAGGTGTTGCCGATCGAGATCCCCAAGACCGCTGTGACCGCGACGGCGAGCGCGGAGTTCGGTACGGTCTATGACGTCTCGCGTTACGACGGCAACGCCCGGACCTTCAAGCGCGCGCGCGATGCCTATGATCAATTCGTCTCCCTGGTCGAGGGCTCGATCCGTACCGTATGGGATCGCCAGCTCGACGAATCAGCGAGAGTGAGTGGCAAGAAAGGAGTCAAGTGATGGCACGTAATTTGTTGGCGAAGGCCGGGCGCGTCCAGATCCCGCCCGTCAAGCCGGAGACCACGTCGGAGACGGCTCCCAACCCCGTCGCGCCCGCAGCCCCTCCCCGAACCGGTCTGGCGATGAAGCCCAAGACCGCGCCGGGCACCCTGATGGGCTTCATGGCCAACCAGTCCGAGGCGATGAAGGAGAACGAACTGCTCCGCACGCAGGCGGCGCGCTTCGAGGGCGCCGAGCCGACACGCCTGCTCGATGCCACGAAGGTGGTCGCATCCCGTTGGGCGAATCGGCATAGTTCGTCCTTCGAGTCGGCCGACTTCGCGGCGCTCAAGGAAGAGATCGGTCGCGCGGGCGGCAACGTGCAGCCCATCAAGGTCCGACCCATTCCGGCTGGATCGACCGGGGGGGTAGGACCGTCCTACCCCCCGGGCGATGCGATGTACGAAATCGTCTTCGGACATCGGCGCCACCGCGCCTGCCTGGAATTGGGACTGCCGGTCCTGGCGCTGATCGAATCGGCGACGGAGCAGGAGTTATTCGTGCAGATGGAGCGCGAGAACAGGAACCGTGCCGATCTCTCGGCCTGGGAGCAGGGCGTGATGTACACGCGTGCGTTGGACCAGGGACTGTATGCCTCCAATCGCCAGCTGGCATCGGCCATCGGCCGCGATGTCGCCGATGTCGGCAAGGCGATCTCCCTGGCGCGGCTTCCGCAAGCCGTCGTCGATGCGTTCCATTCGCCATTGGATCTCCAGTTCCGATGGGCCAAACCGCTGAACGACGTGCAGCAGAGCGACCCCGAAGGATTGCTGAAGCGGGCGAAATCCATCGCCGGAAAGGGCTTGACGGCCAAGGAAGTGCTGGGTGTGCTCACGGGCGCCGGCCAGGGGGTAGGACCGTCCTATGCCCCCCTGGCCAAGATCGACATCGAGCGCGATGGTGCCGTGCTGGCGTCCATCACCACGTCCGTGACTGGTCAAGTGAACGTGAAATTCAACCAGAAGCTGGACGAAGCGAAGAAGAAGAAACTCGCGGCGTTGATCGAAGCGTTCCTGAAGTAGCAGCCTGCGGCCTGGGGGGTAGGACGGTCCTACCCCTGCGCCGACATCCAGACCGCATCCACTTCCTCATCGTCCACTGCGCCCTCCCCTTCTCCCCTTCTCCCACTCCACCGATCTCCCCGCGCCCTCTCCTGTCGCCGACATTCACACGCTTCCCGGAGCGGATGCCGAATGCTTGGATCCTTCCCCTTTCGAGAAACGAACAGTCTGCCGCGGAGGATCGTCGGCCTCTGAGATTCATGGGTCCTGCCTGGCCTGGACTCGCGTGCGCACCGACGATGGATGTCTCACCGGCGTAGCACTCGGCATCGGGGTCCGGCACCATGATCCCGCTGTTCGCGCGGCACACACCGCGCGGAATCGATCGAGACCCTCCGCAGGTCGTTCCGTCGCGATGCGTTGATCTCGCCCTTCCAGTGGCTCGACTCCGAGCCAAAAAAAGGTGAGTCTCACTTGACCGATCCACGTCAGACACGCCGGCGCCATCCGGTCGCTCGTTCCATCGCCCGGTGCGCGTCAGCGCCAGATTCGACGCTGCGTCCTGGCTCAAAAAAACTGCTCGAATGCTGGCCGAAGTCCGTGTCGCGCGATGTGAAGCCCATCCATCGAGCCTTCAAGGAATCGCTCATCGATGCAATCACCGCCGAATGTCGCAGGAGAACCACCGTTCCAGACCCAGGCCGCAACCGCACACATGCACGTCGCATGTCTTGACAGGAGGCCTGTGGAATTCAGGAGCCAGGCGCACAATCGCGTCGCCACCCCCTTCTGACATTGCGAACATGTTAGCCAATGCAAACTTGGACAAAGGACCCGTCGGAGTGCCTGCGCCCCTTCGCAGCATCGGCACGGGCAGGCGCCGTGCGCTCGCTCCACTGGACAAGGCCATGTCGAGACAGCCGCCTGGCCCATCGGCCCATCCGCCCATCCGCCCATCGCCCATCGCCCATCGCCCATCGGCCCATCGGCCCATCGCCCGAGTTCGGTCCTGCGTCGCGCACGACCCGATGCGCGAAGGGTCCCTCCTGACCAGACGACACCCGTTCCCGGGTCGCGCAACATGCGGGCTCGTCCGGCAGGCCGCCGGGCACCGTGGGCCCACACTCGGTTGGCGAATCAGGATCGCTCCAGCGAGCAGCCTCGGTCCCTGACATCCATCGCCGTCGACAGCAAGGACCATGACCGTCTCGACGATCATGGTGATGTCGATGCGGTCGTCGCCTGCCGGGGTCTCGCCGCGCGGCCCGGGTTCGCGTCGTCCGTCGTTCGCTCCAGGCATCGGGGCAACGCCGGATTCCTCCATCCCTTATTCCGCTTCCATTCATGACCACGCTCACTCTCGCCCAGGCCCAACAGATCATCTCCGGGGCTTTCCTCGAGTCGGACCAGTCGGGCTATGCGCCCATGGCCATCGCCGTGCTGGACGCCTCCGGCCATCTCAAGGCCTTCGCGAGCGCCGACGGCGCGAGCATGTTCCGCTTCGAGATCGCGCAGGCGAAGGCCTGGGGCGCC
The DNA here is from genome assembly GCF_056679935.1 of Variovorax sp. PEI5. NCBI lineage: Bacteria > Pseudomonadati > Pseudomonadota > Betaproteobacteria > Burkholderiales > Comamonadaceae > Variovorax > Variovorax sp. PEI5. Next base: position 652,709 of record NZ_JBWXPH010000002.1, on the reverse strand, counting down.
GTCGGCATGGGCGTCTCGAGCCGGGTGCTCGGCGAACGCGCCAAGGGCAACCCGAACTTCTTCCTTTCGCTGGCCGCCACCTCGTCGGGCCGCTTCCTGCCGCAGCCCGGCGCGGTGCTGATCAAGGATGCCGACGGTCGCATCGTCGGTGCCGTCGGCGCGAGCGGTGGCACGGGCGACGAGGACGAGGCGATCTGCATCGCCGGCGTGACTTCGGCGGGCCTCGTCGCGGGCTGATCCAGCGGTCGACCCGGCCGCGGGCGCCAGTGCCGGGCCGCTGGCGTCCCTCGGCGTCCGCCCGCATCGGCGCGGTGGCAAAGAGGCCCATGCTGCTCACCGTGGCCATCTCACGGTGGTGGCACGCCGCTGGAAGCCGCCGGGACCGGTGGACCGGGCCGGGATCAGGGCCAGCGCCAGCACCGTCGGCAGCCGCGCGCCAGGGGAGGGCCGGGCGGCCCGGCGACTCGCGCGCAGCGCGTTCCGCCCCGCACCGGCGCCAGACAGGTCGCCGCTTCCGGTGCCCCGGTGGTCCGCGATCCGGACATCGTTCCGCCAAATCGCCGAATTATTTCGCTTCCAGGTCGTAAAGCGCTCTCAACTTCGCGCGCGGGGTGTCGAACAGTGAAGGAAACCGCCCACGCGGCCTTCGGATCGACATGCATCTCCCACGAGTCACCTTCTCGCGCACGAAGCGCTCCCCACGGCCCTGGCCGACCCGCACCGCCCATCGCGCGGCCTCGTCCCTGGCGGTGGCGGCGCTGCTGGCCGCCGCCGTATTCCTGCCGGCGCATGCGCAGGGCTCACCCGATTCGCCCTGGAAGGTGAGCGGCTTCGGCACCCTGGGCATCGTCGGCCAGGCCGGCGGCCACGACTGGGGCTTCCTGCGCAACACCGCGCAGCTCGGCGCGACGTCGCCCGTCAGCGCCGGACCGGACTCGCGCCTGGGCATGCAACTGAACTGGACGCCCGGCACGCGCTGGGAAGCCGGGGTACAGGGCGTCCTGCTGTCCAAGCCCTCCGGCACGCCGGTCTCCGAAAGCATCGAGTGGGCCTACCTGGGCTATCGGCCGCTGCCCGACACGCGTGTGCGCATCGGCCGCACCAGCCCGGACATCTTCCTGTTCGCCGACAGCCGCAATGTCGGCTTCGCGCTGCCCTGGGCCCGGCCCCCGGTCGACTTCTACGGCTTCGCGCCGCTGGCCTCGCTCGACGGCATCGACCTGGAGCAGCGCTGGTCCGGGGCCGACGCACTCTGGCGCGCCCGGCTGTCGGGTGGTTCGGTCCGCTCCAGCGTGACGGACCTCGAGGGCAACCGCGTCAAGATGCGCGGACGCGACACCCTGGCGCTCGGCCTGACGCGGGAGCAGGGTGGTCTGCTGCTCAAGGCGAGCTACCTGCGCAGCCGCCTGGCGGTCGACACCGGCCCCGGCCCGGGACAACTGCGCGGCGCCCTGGACCAGCTGGGCCAGTTGCCGGTGCCCGGACTGGCCGGCACGCTCGACACGCTGAACCAGAACCTCTGGACCCGTGGCTTCGCCAGCTACTGGGCCTTGGCGGCGCAATACGACACCGGCCCCTGGACCTTCACCGCCGAAGGCAGCCTGCTGCGCGTGCCGAACAGTCCGCTGAGCGCGAAGCGGGCCTATGTCAGCGCCGGCTACCGTCATGGCGACTTCACCTACTACGGCGTCGCCAGCCGGGTGCGGCCCGACCAGCCGGCGCTCTCGACGCCCGACCTGGCGGGCACGCTGGCGCCGATCATCGGCCCGCAGGGCGCCGCGCAGGCGCAGGCGCTGGCCGGCTATGCCGTCACCGCCGGCGACAACTATCGCTTCGACCAGGGCACGGTCGGCGTCGGCCTGCGCTGGGACTTCAGGCCCAACGCCGCGCTGAAACTGCAGCTCGACCGCTTCGACGTGCGCCGCAACGGCGGTGCCGGCTGGCGCTTCGCCGACGAGCGTGGCGCGCACGGCATCCTGATGTCGGTGCTGGTCGACTTCGTCTGGGGGCAATGATGGGCAAGACCTTCACCTGCCGCATGCGTCCGCTGATCGCGCTGTCCCTGTCGGCGGCGCTGGCCTGGACGCCGGTCCGGACGCGCGCGGCCGACACCATCTACGTGGTCGTCTCGGCGCAGAGCCCGGTGCGGTCGCTGGCGCAGAAGGACGTGCTGGCGCTCTACACCGGGCGCACCCGCACACTGCCGGGCGGCGAGTCCGCGACGCCCTGGGACCAGCAGCACGACGGCGCCGCGCGCGCCGACTTCTACCAGGCCCTCACCGGCATGGACATCGCCCGCATCAACAGCTATTGGGCCCGCCTGCACTTCACCGGCCAGGTGCAGCCGCCGCGCAACGTCGACGACGACGCGGCCATGATCCAGCGCCTGCGCGCCGACCCCACGGCCATCGGCTACCTCACCCGCGAACCGTCCGACGGCTCGGTCCGCGTGGTGCTGCGCCTGCCCTGAGCCGACTTCCTCCTTGCGTCCCACTTCCATGCACAGTCGCAGTCTCCACGCCCGTTTCCGGACCGTCGTCTTCGGCATCGCCACGCTGCTGGCGGCCGTGGTCTCCACGGTGGTCTATCACAGCGCCCGCTCGCACTACATGGAGGCCGGCGAGACCTCGGCGCGCGCCATCGTCGCGGCCGTGCATCAGACCGTGGCCGTCGGCGCCTACGCGCGCGACGACGTCCTGCTCAAGGAGCTCGTCGGCGGACTGGCCCACCATCCCTCGGTCTCCTGGGTCAGCGTGCAGGACCTCGCGGGCCAGCCCATGGCCTCGGCCGGCGGCGCCTCGCGCGCGCTCGCCGCCGCCGGCGCGGCCGGTCCGTCCGAGCCGTCCTCGTTCGAGTCGGCGCTGGCCTCGCCCTTCAACCCCGACGAGGTGGTCGGGCGGCTGCGCGTCTGGCTCGACTCGACCCGGCTCGAAGCCGAGGCGCGCCGGCAGGCCGCGACCCTGGTGGCGGCGCTGATCGTGCTGCTGGCGGGCGTGCTGCTGGTCTTCAACGCACTGGCGCGTCGGCTCCTGTCGCGTCCGATGCATCGGCTGGCGGAGGCCCTGGCGCGTCTCGAGCCTGGTACCTCGGAGCGGCTCGCCATCGCGTCGAGCCACACCCACGACGAGGTCGGCATCGTGACGGCGGCGGTCAACCGCCTGCTCGACCTGCAGCAGCAGGCGCTCGAGCGCGAGCGCGCCATGCGCGGCGAGATCGCCGCGCTGGAGGCCCGCTACCGGGGCATCTTCGATTCCACCAGCGCCGGCATCTTCATCCTGTCCGAAGCCGGCGAACTGCTGCAGGCCAATCCGGCGTTGAGCCGCCTGCTGGACCTGCCGGCCGAGGCCCTGAACGCCGAGCGCATGCCGGATTTCGCCGGCACCGTGTTCCTGCTGCCGTCACGCCTGTCGCGGCTGGTGGAGCAGGCCCGGGCCTCGGCGCAGCCGGAGGCGGCCGACCTGGAGCTGGTGCGCGGGGATGGCAGCACCCTGTGGGCGCACTGCATGGTGTCGGTGCTGGTGGACGCGGCCTCGGGCCGGCATCGCGTCGAGGGCGTGCTCTACGACATCACCCAGCGCAAGGTGCAGGAGCATGCCGCCCAGCATCGCGCTGAGCACGACGCCCTGACCGGCCTCAAGAGCCGCGCCTTCATCGAATCCTCGCTCGGCCAGCATGTCTACACGGCGCGCCGCGACGAGGGCGCGGTGACCCTCATGTTCATCGACCTCGACGGCTTCAAGGGCGTCAACGACCGCTGGGGCCATGCCGCCGGCGATGCCGTGCTGGTCGAGGCGGCCCAGCGCCTGCGGGCCCTGTTCCATCGCACCTGCGATGTGGTCGGCCGGCTGGGCGGCGACGAGCTGGTGGTGATGATCATCGGCGTCGATGCCACCCATCCGAGCATCGGCGAACTGGCCGGGCGGCTGATCGAGAGCTTCCGCGTCGCCTTCGCCCTGCCCAACGGCGAACTGGCCCGGGTCGGCGCCAGCGTCGGCGTGGCCAGCTATCCGCTGCATGCCGCCAATTCCAAGACCCTGATCCATGCCGCCGATGCCGCCATGTACGCGGTCAAGCAGTCGGGCAAGGGCGGCTTCGTCATCGCCGAGACCGGCCGCACCACGGTCGGCGCCGTCGCCGATCCGGTGCTGGGCCTGGGTGGCGCGCCGGATGCGCTGGCGGTGATGGCGCCGGCCACGGAGCGCCACCGCGACGCGCTGACCGGCCTGTGCGACCGGCGCGAGCTGGTCGAGCAGCTGGCCGTCGCGCACCAGCGCGTGATCGACGGCGCCGACCCGGTGGCCGTGATCTGCCTGGACATCGACCAGTTCAAGCTGCTGAACGTCGCCCATGGCGCGCACATCGGCGACGAGGTGCTGTGCGAGGTGGCGCGCCGCTTCCAGGCGGTGCTGCGGCGCGACGACGTCATCGCGCGCACCGGCAGCGACGAGTTCGTGGCGGTCGTGCCGTCCGACGGCCTGGGGGAGGGCGCTGCGCGGCACATCGCCGAATGCGTGGCGCGCAAGCTGCTCAACAGCCTGGCCGATCCATTCCGCCTGAGCACCTGCACGCTGTCGATCCACGCCAGCGCCGGCGCCAGCCTGATCGACGCCCACACCATCGATGGCCTGGTCGTCCTGCGCGAGGCCCAGCTGGCCTTGCGGCGTTCCAAGACCGGTGGCCGTGGCGGCCTGATCTTCTTCGAGCACGCCATGATGGCCGGCTTCCACGACCGGCTGGCCCTGGAGGAGGACCTGCGCGCGGCGATCGGATCGCCCCAGCTGTTCCTGCACGTCCAGCCCCAGGTCGATCGCTGGGGAGCCGTGAGCGGCGGCGAGGCACTGCTGCGCTGGCGCCATCCCGAGCGCGGCCTGGTGCCACCGGACCAGTTCATCCCGTTGGCCGAGTCCTGCGGCGTCATCGTCGAGCTGGGCATCTGGGTGCTGCATGCCGGCTGCCGCATCCTGGTCGACCTGCGCCAGGGCGGCGGTGACCAGACCCTGGCGATCAACATCAGCCCGGTGCAGTTCAACCACCCGGACTTCGTCGCCCACGTACGCCAGGCGTTGTCGGCCAGCCGCGCGCCGGCCGATGGCCTGATCCTGGAGATCACCGAGGGACTGCTGATCACCGATGTCGCCCATGTCACCGAGCGCCTGCGCGAACTGGTCGCCCTGGGCGTGCGCTTCTCGATCGACGACTTCGGAACCGGCTTCTCGAGCCTGGGCTATCTGCGCCAGTTGCCATTGCACGAGATCAAGATCGACCGCAGCTTCATCGTCGGCTTGCCCAACGACGTGGCCAGCGCCGGCATCGTGTGCTCCATCCTGTCGATGGGCTCGCACCTGGGCCTGCACGTGGTGGCCGAGGGCGTCGAGACGCCGGAGCAGGCGATGTTCCTGGCCCAGCATGGCTGTCCGTCGCAGCAGGGCTGGCTGCATGGGCGGCCCATGGCGCCCCAGCCTTTCCTTCAGGCCTGCCGTCCGGACGAACGCGAGACGGGGAGCTGGTCCGAACCTCCGGTCACCGAGACCTCGCTCAACGCCTGAGCGGGACCGGGCCGGGGGAGGGGAGGGGTCCGGGCGAATGCCCGGTGCCCCGCCGGGCTCAACGACGGTTGTTGAGGAAGCCGATCAATGCGGCCGTGAGGACGGCGCTGCCGATCGCCGCATAGGTGACGGCGCGCACCGGGTCCTCGTGGATGTAGTCGCTGGCCGTGCTCTTGGCGGCATCGAAGCGGTCCTGCACGTCGCGCACCTTGCGGCCGGTGGCATTGACGGCCTGGGTGGCATAGGTGCGGGTGGCCTCGATGGCCTTCTCGCCGGAGCGCTGCACCTTGTCGGCCACGCGCGAGGCGGTCGCCTTGGCATCGTCCGCCACCTCGGCGGCCTTCTCCTTGACGTTCTGCACGCCGTCGACGATCTCGCCCTTGACTTCCTCGACCTTGTCGGCCGCCTGGTCCTTGGCATCCTTGGCCTTGTCGACCACCTCGTCCTTCACGTCCTTGGCCTTGTCGACCGCCTGGTCCTTGACGTCCTTGGCCTTGTCGACCACCTCGTCCTTCGCGTTCTTGACATCCTTCGCGGTGTCCACGGCCTGGTCCTTGACGTCCTTGGCGGCGTCGGCGACCTTGCCCGTGGCGCGATCGACGTCCTTGCGGATCTCGGCCGACGACGAGGTGGCCTGCTGGCGCGAGTCGCCCTGGGGCTTGTTGAAGGCATCGGCCGTGTTGTTCGAAGCGGGCGGCATGTTGGGTTTGTTGTCCATGGCAGATCCTGAAGATGCGGAGGGATGGGGTTTCGTTGACGAAACTTCGGATGTCCATCCTGGACAAGCCGCTCGGCCGGCCCGTCGCTGCGGATGCCCTTGATGTGTCAGGAATTGACTCGATGCGTCGCCGGAACGACCCCGGCGCATCACACGGGCCGGAGGCCGCGCGCGCGCTCCAGCACGAAATCGATGAAGGTCCGCAGGGCCCGCGTGTGCTGGCGGTCGGGCATGTAGAGCATGAACATCCGCGTGCCGAAGATGCTCAGGCGCCAGTCGTCGAGCGCGGTCACGACCTCGCCGCGCCGGATGTCGTCGGCCACCACGTAGTCCGGCACCAGGCCGATGCCCAGGCCCGCCAGGATGGCCTGGCGCAGGAACAGGAAGTTCTCGGAGATCAGGGTCGGCTCCAGGATCACCTCGCGCCGCGTCTCGCCGCGATAGGCCGACACGCGCAGCTGCCGGCCCACCACGGCGGCCGTGACCACCGGCGCGCCATGCAGTTCGTCGAGCTGCACCGGCAGCGCGTGCTGCTCGACATAGCCACGGGCGGCGCAGGCGACATAGCGCACCGGCCCCAGCTCGCGCGCCACCAGGTTCTGCGGCGGCTCCGGGATCACGCGCACCGCGATGTCGACCTCGTCGCGCAGCAGGTCCTCGATGCGGTTCTCGAACACCACGTCCAGCACGATGCCCGGATAGCGGCGCTTGAAGTCGATCAGCCAGTCGGCCATCACCAGCTGGCCATAGCCGCTCGGCACGCTCAGCCGGACCCGGCCCAGGAGCCCGTCGCCGAGCGCGGTGACCGATTCGCGCGCCGCCAGCAGCTCGCCCTGGATCGCCACGCCATGCTGGTACAGCCGCACGCCGATCTCGGTCGGCTCGCAGCGGCGGGTGGTGCGCCGCACCAGTTGCGCGCCGACCGAGCGCTCGAGCTGGTTGAGGTGGTAGCTGACGTTGGCGCGACTCATCTTCAGCCGCCGCGCCGCCGCGCTCAGGTTGCCGGCATCGAGGATCTCGACCAGCAGGGTGAGCGATTGGATGTCCATGCGCGCCGATTGTGTCAAGAATTCTTTGACAGTCTGTCAATCAGCTGTGCAATTGTCAAAACACCGGCTCGGCCGAAGAATCCGGTGGATTCCCCGCGCGGGCGCCGGCAACCCGGCCGCCCGTCCCGCCATCCACCCCCGACACGACACGACCCGAGACGAGATCCGCCATGGCCACCACCGACTCCCAGCCCCCCGTCGCTTCCGCGTCCGCTCCGACGACCGCCCCCGGTCCGGTGAGCTGGCAGCGCGATGGCGAGATCCTCGTCGTGACGATCGACAACCCGCCCGTCAACGCCCTGGGCGTGGACGTGCGGCGCGGCCTGATGGCCGCCCTCGATGCCGCCGAGGCCGATGCCGCCGCGTCCGCCGTGCTGCTGATCGGCGCCGGCCGCAACTTCATCGCCGGCGCCGACATCCGCGAATTCGGCCTGCCGCCGCAGATGCCCTCGCTGCCCGAGGTCTGCGCGCGCATCGAGTCCTGCGCCCGGCCGGTGGTCGCCGCCGTGCATGGCGCCGCGCTCGGTGGCGGCCTGGAGGTGGCGCTGTCGGCGCACTACCGCCTGGCGATGCCCTCGGCCCGGCTCGGCCTGCCCGAGGTGCAGCTCGGCCTGCTGCCCGGCGCCGGCGGCACGCAGCGCACGCCGCGCCTGATCGGCGCCGCCGCGGCGCTCGATCTGATGCTGAGTGGCCGCCACGCGGGCGCGGCCGAAGCGCTGTCGCTCGGCCTGGTCGATCGCCTGGGCGTCGGCGCCGACGTGCGGGCCGAGGGCCTGGCCTATGCCCGCGAACTCGCCGCCACGCGCGCTCCGGTGCGCCGCACGCGCGATGCGCGCGGCCTGGCCGATGCCGAGGCCAGCCGGGCCGCGATCGAGGCCGCGCGCGCCGACACCGCGCGCAAGGGCCGGGGCCTGTTCTCGCCCGCGAAGATCGTCGAGGCCGTCGAGGCGGCACTCGCGCTGCCCTTCGAGCAGGGCCTGGCGCGCGAGCGCGAGCTGTTCCTGCAGTGCCTCGACAGTCCGCAGCGCGCCGGCCTGGTGCATGCCTTCTTCGCCGAGCGCGAGGTGCTGAAGGCGCCGGAGACCCGGGCCGCCGCGCCGCGCGCCCTGGCCTCGGCCGGCATCGTCGGCGGCGGCACCATGGGCGCCGGCATCGCGGTCGCGATGCTCGACGCCGGCCTGCCGGTGGTGATGATCGAACGCGATGCCGAGAGCCTGGCGCGCGGTCGCGGCCATGTGCAGAAGGTCTACGACGGCCTGCTGCGCAAGGGCCGCCTGACGGCCGAGGACCTGGCCGCCGTCATGGCGCGCTTCACGGGCTCGACCACCTACGACGCCTTGGCCACGGTCGACCTGGTGGTCGAGGCGGTGTTCGAGGACATGGCGGTCAAGAAGGCGGTCTTCGCCGAACTCGACCGCGTCTGCAAGCCCGGCGCCGTGCTCGCCACCAACACCTCCTACCTCGACATCGACGAGATCGCATCCAGCATCACGCGGCCGCAGGACGTGCTGGGCCTGCACTTCTTCTCGCCCGCCAACATCATGAAGCTGCTGGAGATCGTGGTGCCGCGCCAGGTGGCCGCCGATGTCGTGGCCACCGGCTTCGAGCTGGCCCGGCGGCTGAAGAAGGTACCGGTGCGCGCCGGCGTCTGCGACGGCTTCATCGGCAACCGCATCCTGGCGGTCTATCGCCAGGCCGCCGACCACATGATGGAGGATGGCGCCTCGCCCTACGAGATCGATGCCGCGTTGCGCGACTTCGGCTATCCGATGGGCCCGTTCCAGGTCTCCGACCTGGCCGGTGGCGACATCGGCTGGGCCACCCGCAAGCGCAAGGCCGCCACGCGCGATCCGGCGGCTCGCTATGTCCAGATCGCCGACCGCCTGTGCGAGCGCGGCTGGTTCGGCCAGAAGACGCAGCGCGGCTACTACCTCTATCCGCAGGGCGAGCGCGCCGGCCGGCCGGATCCCGAGGTGCTGGCCATCATCGACGCCGAGCGCCAGCGCGCGGGCATCGCGCCGCGCGCCTTCGGCCCGGAGGAGATCGTGCGGCGCTACATGGCCGCCATGATCAACGAGGGCGCCAATGTCGTGCGCGAGGGCATCGCCCTGCGGCCGCTCGACGTCGACGTCACCTTCGTGCACGGCTATGGCTTCCCGCGCCATCGCGGCGGCCCGATGAAGTACGCCGACACGGTCGGCCTGCCGCGCGTGCTGGCCGACATCCGCGAGTTCGCCCGCCAGGACCCGGTGTTCTGGCGCCCCTCGCCCCTGCTGGTCGAACTGGTCGAGCGCGGCGCCGACTTCGCCAGCCTGAACCGAACCGAATGAAGAAACGAGAGCTCCCATGGACCTGAGATTCACCCCCGAAGAAGAAGCCTTCCGCGCCGAGGTGCGCGCCTTCCTCGCCGAGCAATTGCCCGCGCGGCTGTCGCGGAAGGTGCGCGACGGCCGCATCCTGGCCAAGGCCGACATGGAGGAATGGCATGCCATCCTGCATGCGCGCGGCTGGCTCGCCAACCACTGGCCCGAGCAGTACGGCGGCCCGGGCTGGAGCGCGATCGAGAAGTTCATCTTCGAGCACGAATGCGCGCTGGCCTTCGCGCCGCGCATCGTGCCCTTCGGCGTCAACATGCTGGGGCCGGTGCTCATCAAGTACGGCAACGAGGCGCAGAAGCGCCACTGGCTGCCGCGCATCCTCGATGGCTCCGACTGGTGGTGCCAGGGCTACTCCGAGCCCGGCGCCGGCTCCGACCTGGCAGCGGTCAAGACGCAGGCGGTGCGCGGCACCGACGCGCGGGGCGATCACTACATCGTCAACGGCCAGAAGACCTGGACCACGCTCGGCCAGCACGCCAACATGATCTTCTGCCTGGTGCGCACGAATCGCGAGGGCAAGAAGCAGGAGGGCATCAGCTTCCTGCTGATCGACATGACGTCGCCCGGCGTCGAGGTGCGCCCGATCATCACGCTCGACGGCGAGCACGAGGTCAACGAGGTGTTCTTCTCCGACGTGCGCGTGCCGGCGGAGAACCTGGTGGGCGAGGAGCACAAGGGCTGGACCTGCGCCAAGTACCTGCTGACCTACGAGCGCACCAACATCGCCGGCGTCGGCTTCTCGGTCGCCGCGCTGGCGCAGCTCAAGGAGATCGCCGCCACGCGCCGTCGCCACGGTCGTCCGCTGGCGCGGGACCCGGCCTTCGCGGCCCGGCTGGCGCGCGTCGAGATCGACCTGGAGAACATGAAGACCACCAACCTGCGCGTCATCGCGGCAGTGGCCGGTGGCGGCGCGCCGGGCGCGGAGAGCTCGATGCTGAAGATCCGCGGCACCGAGATCCGCCAGGAGATCTCCTCGCTCACGCGGCGCGCGATGGGCGTCCACGCCCGGCCCTTCGTCGCCGAGGCCCTGCAGGACGGGCCCGACGAGGCCGCCTTCGGACCGCCGCTCGCCGCCGCCGCCGCAGCGCGCTATTTCAACAACCGCAAGCTGTCGATCTTCGGCGGCTCGAACGAGATCCAGAAGAACATCATCAGCAAGATGATTCTGGGCCTCTGAGGGAGAGACGCATGAATTTCGAACATACCGAAGACCGGCGCATGCTCGCCGACAGCCTCGACCGCTTCGTCGCCGAGCGCTATGCGTTCGACGCGCGCGACCGCATCGCCCAATCGGCGCGGGGCTTCGATCCCGGCATGTGGCGCCAGTTCGCCGAGCTGGGCGTGATCGGCGCGCTGTTCGACGAGGCCGATGGCGGCTTCGGCGGCGGCGGCTTCGACATCGCCGTGGTCTTCGAGGCGCTGGGGCGCGGCCTGGTGGTCGAGCCGCTGCTGGGCGCGGTGCTGGTCGGCTCGGCGCTCGGCGCGGCCGGCAGCGCGGCCCAGAAGAGCTGGCTCGGCCGGCTGATCGATGGCGCCGCCGTCGCCGCGCTGGCCCACGACGAACCCGATGCCCACCACGAACTCGCGCATGTCGCCACCACGGCGACGCGCGAGGGCGACGGCTGGGTGCTGCACGGCACCAAGAGCGCGGTGACGCAGGGCGAGCACGCCGATGTGTTCCTGGTCTCCGCGCGCACGGCCGGCGGGGTCGACGACGAGGAAGGCATCTCGCTGTTCCTGGTGCCCGCCGGCACGCCCGGACTGAGCGTGCGCGGCTGCCCGGCGATCGATGGCGGCCGCGTCGCCGAGTTGCGCTTCGATGGCGCGCGGCTCGCCGCCGATGCGCTGCTGGGCGCCGAGGGCGAGGGCCACGCGACGCTCGAGCATGCGGTCGGGCGCGGCCTGGTGGCGCTGTGCGCCGAGGCGCTGGGCGCGATGGAGGCGGCCAAGGTCGCGACGCTCGACTACCTGCGCACGCGCAAGCAGTTCGGTCTCGCGATCGGCAGCTTCCAGGCCCTGCAGCACCGCATGGCCGACCTGCTGCTGGAGATCGAGCAGGCCCGCTCGGCCGTCATCAACGCCGCCGCCGCGCTCGACGAGGCGCCCGACCGCGCGACGCGCGAGCGCGCGCTGTCGGCCGCCAAGTTCAGCATCGGCCGCATCGGCGCGCAGGTGGCCGAGGAGACCATCCAGCTGCACGGGGGCATCGGCATGACCTGGGAGCTGCCGCTGCCACACTACGCCAAGCGTCTGGTCATGATCGACCACCAGCTGGGTGACGAGGATCACCACCTGGCGCGCTACATCGCGCTGGACGCCACCCCGACGGCCTGAGCCCGCCACGCGGCGCGGCGCGGCCCCGCCATGAGAGACACAGGAGACAAAGCCATGACCGGCTCGACGAAGAACGACGACGACAGAGAACTGCCTCTCCAGGGCATCCGCGTGCTGGACCTTTCGCGCGTGTTCGCCGGCCCGCTGTGCGGCCAGGTGCTGGCCGATTTCGGCGCCGAGGTGATCAAGGTGGAGCACCCGGGCCGCGGCGACGACACGCGCGACTGGGGCCTGCGCATCGGCAAGACCGAGACCACCTACTACAACAGCATGAACCGCAACAAGCGGTCCGTGACCATCGACCTGCAGAGCCCGCAGGGCCTGCGGCTGGTGCACGAGCTGCTGCCGCTGTGCGACGTGGTGATCCACAACTTCAAGACCGGCGGGGCCGAGAAGCTGGGCCTGGGCTACGAGCAGTTGAAGGCGCTCAAGCCCGGCCTGATCTACTGCGCCGTGGCCGGCTACGACACCAGCGGGCCCGAGGCCGCCCGGCCCGGCTACGACCTGGTGATCCAGGGCGAGGCCGGATTGATGGCGCTCAATGGCGTGGCGGGCACGCCGCCCTTGAAGTTCGGCGTCGCGGTGGTCGACCTGATGACCGGCATGTATGCCGCGCAGGCCGTGCTGGCGGCGCTGTTCAAGCGCGAGCGCACGGGGGAGGGCCGGCTCATCGAGATGGCGCTCTACGACTGCGGCCTGATGATCACCGGCTACTACGGGCTCGACGCGCTGGAGCTCGGCCGCGACCCCGAGCGCTATGGCAACGCCCATCCCTCCATCGTGCCCTATGGCATGTACGAGTCCGCCGACGGCCCGCTCATCATCGCCGTGGGCAACAACGCGCAGTTCGACAAGTTCTGCCGCCAGGTGATCGAGCGGCCCGACATCGTCGAGGACCCGCGCTTCGCCACCAATGTCGAACGGGCCCGCAACCGACTGGCGCTGGGTCCGATGCTGGCGGGCTTGATCCGCACCTTCCCGCGCGACCTGCTGCTCGAACGCCTGGCCGCCGCCGGCATCCCGTGCGGGCGCGTCGCCGGCCTGCACGAGGCATTGACCTCGGAGCGCACGCGGCGCGGGCAGCTGGTGCAGGACATGCCGCATCCGGTGGTCGGCACGACGCCGGTGTTCGCGCCGCCCTACCGGCTCGACGGCCGGCGCCTGCCGATCCGCAACGCGCCGCCGACCCTGGGCGAGGGCACGCGCGAGGTGCTGCAGGCATTGCTGTCGATGAGCGACGAGCAGCTGCAGGCCCTGCGCGAGCAGGGCGTGCTGACCCTGCCGGAATAGGTTCACCTCCCTTGCAGGGGGCAGCGCTGGCAGTGGCTGACGATGAAAGAACAACCCACAAGACGGAGACGGAGATGAATCATTCGGAGATCAATCGGCGCTCGATGCTGCAGGGCCTGGCCGTGCTGGGCGGCGGACTGATGGGCGCGGCGCAGGCGCAGGCGCAGACAGCGAGGACGGCGTGGCCGGGCAAGCCGGTGCGCGTGGTGGTGCCGTTCAACGCGGGCGGCGCGACCGACATCATCGCGCGCACCGTGGGCGAGGCGCTGTCGCAGCGCATCGGCCAGCCGGTGGTGATCGACAACAAGGGCGGCGCCGCCGGCATCCTGGGCACCGATGCCGTGGCCAAGGCCGCGCCGGACGGCCACACGCTGCTGGTCTCGCTCAGCACCTCGATGCTGATCAACCAGTTCCTCTACACCAAGCTGCCCTACGACCCGCAGAAGGACCTGGCGCTGGTCTCGCAGATCGCGGCGGCGCCGGTGACGCTGGTGGTGCATCCGTCGGTGGGCGCCAACGACATGAAGGAACTGCTGGCCTACGCCCGCGCCAACAAGGGCAAGCTGTCCTATGGCTCCTGGGGCACCGGCTCGTACGCGCACCTGGCGGGCGCCTACATGAGCAAGACCACCGGCTCGGACATGACGCACTCGGCCTACAAGGGCGAGGCGCCGATGATCCAGGACCTGATCGGCGGCCAGCTGCAGTTCTGTTTTTCCAGCGCGCTCAACACCAAGCCCTTCATCGAGGCCGGCCGCCTGAAGGCGATCGGCGTCACCGGGCGCCAGCGCATGCAGATCCTGCCGCAGGTGCCCACCATCTTCGAGCAGGGCGTCCAGGACGATGCCTATTCGATCTTCGGCTGGATCGCCATGGGCGCGCCGGCCGGCACCCCGCGCGAGATCGTGGATGCGCTCCATGGCCACCTGCGCGAGATCGCCCGCGACGCCAAGGTGCAGGAGCGCATCGTCGGCGCCGGTTTCCTGGCCCTGATGAACAGCCCGGATGAATTCCGCCGCAACTACCAGCGCGACATGCCGGTCTGGAAGGCGCTGGTCGAGGCGGCCGACGCCAAGCTGGACTGAGCAGCTGCCGCCGCCTGCGGTCCGGCCGCCACGAAGGCCGCCATCCTCAGTCGTCGCCGGCGTGGCCGCTCAGCCAGGCCGCGATGGCGGCGGCGCTGCGGAACTCGTCGCAGGCGCGCGCCGGGACGTCCGGGTGGCGCTGGTTCCACATGCGCGCGAGTCCCTGTCCCGGGCCGACTTCCAGCACGCAGCGGATCTGCCGGTCCCTGATGTTGTCCATGCATTCGTCCCAGCGCACGGTGGTCGCGATCTGCGTCGCCAGCGCCCGCCGGGCCGAAGCGGCATCGCGCACGCGGTCGGCGGCATTGCTGAACAGCGGCACCCGGGGCGCCTGGAACGGCACCTCCTCCAGCAGCGTGGCGAAGCGCAGCGCCGCCTCACGCATCCAGGGCGTGTGCGACGCCACGCCGACCGGCAGCCGCCGGCACTGCGCGCCATCGTGCGTGGCCAGATCCTGCGCCTGCGCCAGCGCGGCGAGCGGGCCGCCCAGCACCACCGCATCCACGCCATTGCGGATCGCCAGCGCCAGGCCGGTCCGGGCGCGCAGGGCGTCGAGCCGGGCGGCCGGCAGGCCGGTGACGGCCAGCAGACCGCCCGGGGCGAGCGTCGCGCAGGCGTCCATCGCCGCCGCGCGACATGACGCCAGCGCGAGCGCCGCCTCGGGCGACCAGGCGCCGGCGGCGCTGAAGGCCGCCAGCTCGCCGACGCTGTAGCCGGCGATGGCGGACGGCGCCGCCCCCAGCCGGGGCGCCAGCTGCCGCCAGGCCGCCAGCGCGAGACCGGTCAGCAGGACCTGCGCGTGCTCGTTGCGCGCCGCCCAGTCGGGATCCGCCAGCGCCTGGCGCCAGTCGTCGATGCCCAGGCGGGCGCGCGTGTCGGCCACCAGCGCGTCGTCGGCCAGCCACGGCAGCATGTCCGGATGCTGGGCGCCCTGACCCGAGAACAGCAGCGCGAAGCTCATCGCTCGGTCACCCGCAGCACCCAGCAGGCCGCCGCGAGCGTGTCGGCCGCGCCGCCCGGCGACAGGCGTCGCGCGACGCAGTGCGCGGCGATGGCCCGGGCGTGCGCCAGTCCGTCGGGCCGGGCGCTGCCGCCGCGCGCCAGGAAGCCGCGCGCCATCGCCTGCACGTCGCGCAGGCCGGCGAGGCCGCCGCGATGCGCGAGGTTGCTGTCGTCGAGCACCGCCATGACGTGGAACAGGGTGTCGAGCCGGGCCAGCCGCGCGCTCAGGCCGCGCGCCAGGCCGGCCCGCAGCGCCGGCACGGCGGTTTCGAAGACGATCGGAAAGGCGAGGGCGGCCTCCTGCGCGGCGCCACGCAGCCCCAGCCGCCGCGCCGCGATGCCGCCGGGCAGCACCGGCGCGCGTCGGCTCCGCCGCGCGAGCGCCTCGCCCCAGTGGCGCCACAGCGCGTCGCGCACGGCCTGCGGCGAGTCGATCGCGCCATGCGCGCGCAGCGCCGCGCCGGCCGCCGCGCACAGCAACCCGAGCATGAAGATCGCGCCCCGATGCGTGTTGACGCCGCCCGTGGCGGCGCGCATGCGCGCCTCCGCCGCGATGCCGCAGCGCTCCAGCATGTCGAAGCCGGCGCCGTCGAAGCCGGCGCCGGCGATCTCGACGAAGTAGTGGCGCAGCGCGAACAGGCTGCGCATGAAGGTGTGGGCGTCCATGTCGTCGTGGCTGCCGGCGTCGACCGGCGTCACCAGGCCCGGCTTGGGCGTCAGCGCCAGCTCGTCGTGCAGTGCCAGCACGGCGGCGCGGCCGATGTCGGCGGCGCCGCCGCGCAGACCGCGCGCGGCGGTCGGGCGCGCGACGGGCGCCGCGCGCGTCATGCCACCCCCGCCGGCACGGCCGATGCCCGGCACCAGTCGGTGTCGTGCCGCAGCGCGATGCCATCGGCGCGCCGCACCAGCACCTCGCGCACGCGGCCGGCGCGCCAGTCGAGCCACTCGCGCCAGGCCACGGCCGCGCCGTCGCCGAAGACCAGTTCGCCATCCAGCCGGGGCGTCCGGCCATCGAAGGCGCGCAGCGTCGCGGCGACGGCGTCGGCCTGCGCGACATCCGCGACGCCGATCCACAGGTCGAGATCCGAGGCGGGCCGCACGTGGTCCAGGCCGGTCAGGAGCCGCCAGCCGTGGCTGCCGAAGACCCGCGCCGTGGCCCGCTGGACGGCCAGCCGGTCGGCCAGCGCGCGCGCCAGCCGGCGCACCGGCGCGACCGCGTCGGCCGGCGCAGCGGAATCGGCCAGCTCGCCGAGGCACGGGAATTCGGCCGTGCCCACGACCGCCGCCGACGGCACGCGCAACGCCAGCCGGCGCCGCTCCCAGCGCTGCGGCGCGGGCAGGCCCAGGGCGAGCTCGCCACCGGCCCGGGCGTCGGCCGGCTGGCGCGTGACCACCAGTGGCAGATCGCGCGAGGCCCAGTGCGCCAGGCACTCGCGCGCCTGCGCGTCCCAGGGACGTCGCAGCACGTCGGCCCAGCCGGTGTCGGTGAGCCGGGCGAGCTGGTGGCGGCGCGGGCGCGGGAGCATGGCGCGATGTCCGGGCTCAGGCGGCGTCGAGCACGCGCTGCGCGACCTCGGCGGCGAGCCGGCGGCCACCGCGCTCGGCGCCATCGCGCGCGCGGGTGTCCTCGACCGGCGAGTCGGCCAGCGCGTTGCGCAGGGCGGCGGCCAGGTCGCCCTCCCACAGCGCGCGCACGCCACCCATGGCCACGTAGTTGCCGACGCCGGGCGCGAACACCGGGTTGGACAGGGACAGCTCGGTCAGCCGCTCCTCCGGCAATTTGGTGACGCGCGCCATGGCCGGGATCCGCATGACGCGGATCTCGGCCTCGGGCAGCGCATAGCAGGCATCGGCGATCAGGCCCGAGGTGATGAAGCCGCCCGACAGCGCCTGGTCGTACACCAGCCCGACGACGCGATGGCCCTGGCGCCGCGCCAGGTCGATGGCGGTGCCCAGGTGCGCCATGGCGCGGTTGATGCCCAGCAGCTCGTCGCGCCGGCGCAGCTGCTGGCCCTGGGTGTCGATCAGCAGCAGGATCGGGCGGCCCGGATGGCGCGCGACGGTGTCGAGCACGCCGCGCGCCTGCGCCAATGCCAGCCGCACGCCGATCGGCGCATGGTAGGTGGTGCCGACGATGCTCAGCGGCGCGCCGTCGAACAGCACCTCGCCGCGCAGGAAGTCGCCATCGGCGAGCAGACCGTGGTCGGCGCCGAAGAGGCGGGTGACGAGTTCGTTCCAGTGCATGGGATGGGACTCCGGGTTCATGGCAGGCGCAGCGCGCGCACGGCGTCGACCGTGAGCTCCGGCACGCGTTCGGCATCGGCGATGCCCAGGGCGGTCCAGAGGCGCACGGCCTCGTCGGTCCCGCCGTCGCCAGCGGCGGGGGGCGCGTGGAGGGTGTCGATGCCGTCGGCATCGGCATCGCCATCGGCGGCCTGCGGGGGCAGGGCGTGCAGGCGCCGGTCGAGCATCGCGTGCTCGGCCTCCAGCGTCGCCAGGGTCGGCGGCGCCGAACAGTCCGGCATCGCCAGCAGGTCGATGGCGGCGGCGCGGAAGGCCGCGACATCGTCCTCCACCAGTGCATCGCAGTCGCCGATCAGCCAGCGATGCTTGCCGCCGGTGGTGCGCCAGACCAGCGCGCGATCGCGCGAGTCGAATTCCTCGACGCCATGCGAGGCCTCGATGACCTCCGGGCCGGACATCGCCAGCCGGCCGACATCGCTCATCACGATGCGGTCGGCGCAGCGCGCCACGATCCCCATGCCGCCGAAGCAGCCGTTGGCGCCACCGATCAGCACCACCACCGGCACGCCGGCGGCGCGCACGTCGAGCACGGCGCGCATCACCTCCGACACCGCGATCAGCCCGGCGTTGGCTTCGTGCAGGCGCACGCCGCCCGACTCCGCCAGCAGCAGCACGGCGGCGGGCCGGTCGCGCACGGCGCGGCGCAGCAGGCCGACCAGCTTGGCGCCATGCACCTCGCCGACGCCGCCGCCCATGAACTCGCCCTCCTGCGCGGCGACGAACACCGCGCGGCCGTCGAGCAGCGCGCGGCCGACCGCCACGCCATCGTCGAAGGCCGAGGGCACGCCCAGCTGCGCCAGGTGCGGGCTGGTCACGCGCTCGCTCGGCGGCAGCCATTCGTGGAAGCTGCCCGCGTCCAGCAGCAGCGCCAGGCGCTCGCGCGCCGAGCATTCGGCATAGCTGATCATGGCCGGCCTCCCGCGTCCGGTGCGATCGGGCCGATCGGGCCGATCGCGGCCACGGCCTGGTCCAGGCGCAGGCTCACCACGGCCGGCGTGGCGCCCATGTCGTTGATTGACACGCGCAGGCCGCCCAGCGGATGGCGGGCGTGGAAGTCGTCCATCACGGCCTGCCAGATCGGGCCGAAGCCGCGCGCCGAGGTCTCCACGCGCACGGCGCAGTCGTCACGGTCGGTGGCGGCCTCCAGCATCACCTCCAGGTTGCCGGAGCCGACGACGCCGACCAGCACCGGCGCGAAGGCGCCGGCCGGCCGGTCGCCGGGGTAGAGGAACTGCAGGGTCTCGAGCCCTGCGGGTACGTCGCTCATCGTGGGATCTCCTTGGGGCTTGCCAGCCGTTGTGCCATTGCCAATGCCATGGCGTGTCACCAGTTCCTGAAGCGCCGGGGCGGCTGGTAGAGCCCGCCCGAGGCGCGCACCAGGTCGCGCATGCTGCGCGCGGCCAGCAGGTTGCGCGTCGCCTGGCGCGGGTCGATGCCCAGGTCCTGCGGCCGGCGGATGACGCCGCGGTCGCGCAGGTTCTCCACCGCCCGCCGGTCGCGCGCCAGGCCGACCGCCGTGTAGCCGGCGACGCCGCGGATCGCCTGCTCGCGCTCGGCGTCGCTGCGGCACAGCAGCAGGTTGGCGATGCCTTCCTCGGTCAGGATGTGGGTGACGTCGTCGCCGTAGATCATGATCGGTGGCAGGTCCATGCCGGCCTGTTCCTGCAAGGTCCAGGCATCGAGCCGGTCGACGAACGCGGGCTGCATGTGCTCGCGGAAGGTCTCGACCATCTGCACCACCAGCTTCTGCCCGCGTGGCGTGCCGGCCGCGCCGGTGCGGCCGGCGCGTGCCTCGCGCCCGGCCTTGAGCCAGGCCGGGCTCGAATGTCGTCGCCCGCGCGCGTCGGCGCCCATGTTGGGCGCGCCGCCGAAGCCGGCGATGCGGCCGAGCGTGGCGGTCGAGCTGTTGCCGTCGAGATCGATCTGCAGGGTCGAGCCGATGAACATGTCGCAGGCGTAGTGGCCGGCGGCCTGGCAGAAGGCCCGGTTGCTGCGCAGGCTGCCGTCGGGGCCGGTGAAGAAGACATCGGAGCGCGCGCGGATGTAGTCCTCCATGCCCAGCTCCGAGCCGAAGGAATGCACCGACTCGACCCAGCCCGCCTCGATCGCCGGGATCAGCGCCGGATGCGGATTGAGCGCCCAGTGCTTGCCGATCCTGCCTTTGAGCCCCAGCGACTCGGCGTAGGTCGGCAGCAGCAGCTCGATGGCCGCCGTGTCGAAGCCGATGCCGTGGTTCAGGCGCTGCACGCCGTACTCGGCGTAGATGCCCTTGATGGCCATCATCGCCATCAGCACCTGGATCTCGCTGATCTGCGCCGGGTCGCGCGTGAACAGCGGCTCGATGAAGTTCGGCTTCGGCGCCTTGACCACGAAGCCGACCCAGTCGGCCGGGATGTCGATGCGCGGCAGCGTGGTGGTACGGCCGTCGACCAGCTCGTTGACCTGCGCGATCACGATGCCGCCGGAGAAGGCGGTGGCCTCGACGATGACCGGCGTGTCCTCGGTGTTGGGGCCGGTGTAGAGGTTGCCCTCGGCGTCGGCCGCGTGCGCGGCGACCAGCGCCACCTGCGGCGTCAGGTCGATGAAGTAGCGCGCGAACAGTTCGAGGTACGTGTGGATGGCGCCGATCTGCAGCCGCCCGCCCGAGACCAGCCGGGCCAGCCGTGCGCCCTGCGGCCCGGAGAAGCTGAAGTCCAGCCGCGAGGCGATGCCGTTCTCGAACACGTCCAGGTGCTCCGGCAGCGCCAGCACCGACTGCACCATGTGCAGGTCGTGCACCTTCTGCGGATCGAGCGCCACCAGCGCGCGCGCCAGGAAGTCGGCCTGCTTCTGGTTGTTGCCTTCCAGGCAGACGCGGTCGCCGGGCTCGAGCACGGCTTCGAGCAGGTCGCCGATGGCGTCGGTGTCGACGCGCTTGCCGGCGAGCCGGGTGCCGAGCGCGGCGGCGGCGCGGGCGAGCCGCTCGGCGCGCCGGTCGGCCTTGGAGGTCCAGGAGCGTGGGTTCATGGCGTGATGTTGGGGAGTCGGAGGGACGAAGTCGATCGGAGAAGGGCGCGAGGGGGAGGTGGCGCGTGGCGCGTCAGAGCACCACGAAAAGGAACCACACCACCACCGGCGCCACCAGGGTGACGATGGCGCCATACACCATCAGCTGGCGGAAGAAGACATCGCGGTCGACGCCCCTGGCATTGGCCAGCACCAGGGCGCCATTGGTGGAGAACGGACTGACGTCGACGATGGTGGAGGACACCGCCATGGCCGCGATGAAGCCGATGGCGCCGACGCCGGCATCGCCCTGCAGGAAGGGCACCGCCAGGGGGATCAGCGAGCCCAGCACGGCGGTCGAGGAGGCGAAGGCCGACACCACGGCGCCGACGAAGCACAGCAGCAGCGCCGCGATCAGCGGCGAGGTCAGCCCGGCGACGCTGTGGCCGACGAAGTCGATCGTGCCCATCTTGTCCATCACGCCGACATACGTGCTGACGCCGACGATCAGCATGATCTCCGGCCACGACACCTGGCCGAGCGCGCGCTTCTGCAGGTGGGGCGCCATCAGCGTGAGCAGCAGTCCGATGGTGATCGAGACGAAGCCGATGTCCTGCTTGAAGAACAGCGTCAGCACCGCCAGGGCGACCAGGCCGGCGACGGTGGTGATCTGATGGAGCCGCGAGCCCTCGGCGGCGGGGTCGGCGGCCGGGGCGTCCATGAGCGAGGCGGTGTCGGGCGAAGCGGTGCGGCGCTCCTCGCCGAAGGACCCGCCCTCGGCGTCGCCATGGACCTGGGCGCCGCCCTGGCCATGGGCGACGCGGCGCACCGGCGCCATGGCGCCGATGGCGTCGGCGCGCTGGCGCAGCAGCTTCATGCCGCCGAACATGAGGAACAGCAGCAGCGCCACGCTCAGGTTGACGCCCAGGCTGGCCAGCATGGTGGCCGTCTCGTCGAGCGGCAGGCCGGCCTTGGCGACGATCTTGTTGGTGATGCCGCCATAGATGCTGATCGGCGAGAAGCCGCCGCCCTGCGCGCCGTGCACCACCATCAGGCCCATCAGCAGCGGACTGATGCCGTACCTGGCGGCGAAGCCCAGCGCGATCGGCGCGATGATGGCCACCGCCGCCGGACTGACCGCGCCCACCGATGTCAGCAGCGCGGCGATGAGGAACATGATCCACGGGATGGCGGCGATGCGCCCGCGCACCGCGCGCACCGCCAGCCGCACCAGCCAGTCGATGGTGCCGTTGTTCTGCGCCAGCGCGAACAGGTAGGTGATGCCCACCAGCGTCAGGAACAGGTCGGCCGGGAAGCCGCCCATGATCGCCTTGGTGTTCATGCCGGCGACCAGCGTGCCGACCAGGAACGCGCCCACGAAGGCGATCACGCCCATGTTGATGGGCAGGGCGGTGGCGAGCACGAACATGGCGATCAGGGCGTGGATCGAGATCCAGTGGGGGGTCATGGAGCGTGTCTCCGGTGTTTTTTCTCGTCGCGCCGACCGGGTCGCCGCGCACCTGGAGCCGAACGGTACGCATCCGTGGCGGCGCGATCAATGAAGCGCGGCGCGCGACCTTTACGCCGCGCGAAACGATCGAGGGTTAACCCGGCGCTCAGCCCAGGTCGCGTCGCGCCGTGCGGCAGACCGCCAGCAGCGCCAGCAGGTTGGGATCGCGCTCGCGTGTGCGCAGGAAGCTCAGGGTGATGGTCTGGCGCATCAGGTAGCGCTGCTGCAATGGGATCAGCTGCACCTTGCCCGGCATCGCGTGGCGCACCCGCCCCGGCAGCAGCGTGCAGCCGACACCGCCGGCCACCAGGTTCATGAGCGAGAAGATGTCGCCGGTGCGCATGGCCACCTGGGGCGTGAAGCCGGCGACGCGGAAGGCGTCGACGAAGCCGACGTACGTGACGAAGCCCTCGCTCAGCGTGACGAAGCGCTCCTGCGCGCAATCCGCCAGGTCGATTTCCGGCAGCGCCGCGTAGCGCGAGCCGACGGGCGCGGCGAAGTGGATGTCGTCCTCGAACAGCGGCTCGGATTCGACATCGGCCGCGTCCTCGGGACGCCCCAGCAGCGCGGCGTCGATGGCGCCGTCGCGCAGCTTCTGCAGCAGGTCGGCGTTGGAGCCCAGCACCAGTTCGGTCTGCAGGTCGGGCTTGCGCAGCTTCATGCCCATGACCAGCATCGGCACCGTGCGGTCGGTCAGCGAATACAGCGAGCCGATGCGGATGCGGTCGGACGAGTAGCCGGCCAGCTCGCGGGTGGAACGCACGCCCTCGGCCATGGTGTGGAGCACCTCGCGCGCCACCTCGGCCAAGGCCTGTGCGGCATCGGTCGGGTGCAGGTTGCGGCCCTCGTGGCGGAACAGCGTGCAGCGCAGGCCAGCCTCCAGCGCGTGCAGGGCGCGATGCACGCTGACCGGGCTGATCCGCAGCAGCTCCGCCGCGCGCGTGAGGTTGCCGGTCTCCATGAAGGCCAGCAGGATCTCGAGCCGGCGGAAGGTGATGGCTTCGTCGAGGTGGAGGGGCATGGGGAGCTGCTGGAGGACGTCCGATCGTAAGGCCGTCGCGCGCCGTGGCGCCCCCGTGCTAGCCGCGCCAGCCGCGCTAGCCGCGACCGGCCGAGCCGCCCGCGGCGGCGTGGGCGTGGGCAAGAAGTTCGTCGCCGAGCATGCGCAGGCGCGCGTCGGGCGACGCCGACAGCAGGCGGCCGACCTCGTCGAGGAAGCCCGGCGTCGCCGTGGCGGGCAGGCGCCGCAGCCACGCCAGGGCCTCGTCGACGCGGCCGTCGGTGGCCAGCATGCGCGCATGGTGGTACTGGCCACGGAAGTCGCCGCCCTCGGCGCCCCGGCGATACCAGTCCCGCGCCGCTGCCGCATCGCTCGGCGTGCCCAGGCCTTCCTCGTGGTGGCGGCCCGCCTTGGTCATCGACTTGGCGTGGCCCAGGCCGGCCGCCCGCTGATACAGGGCCAGCGCCCGGGTGTCGTCGCGCGGCAGGCCCGCGCCCGAGGCCAGCTGGTTGGCCAGGTTGTGGAGGCCGGCGTCGAGGTCCCGGTCCGCCGCCCGCCGGAACCAGCGGATGGCTGCCTGCAGGTCGCGCGCCACGCCCCAGCCGTTCTCGTAGCAGCGCCCGGTCATGTTCATGCCCATCGCCTCGCCCTGCTGCGCCGCCTTCAGGAACCACGCGAAGGCATCGCGCTGCCGGGGCTGCGATCCCGCCGTGCCACGGCCGTCGAGCAGCCACTGGCCCAGCAGCGCCTGCGCGCCGGCATGACCCTCGCGCGCCGCCGTGGTCAGCCAGGCGAGGGCATCGGATGCCGGCGCATCGAGCAGCGCACGCCATTGCGCGGGACCCATGCGACGCAGGGCGGGGAGGTCGGTGGGCAGGGCGGCGAGGAGGGTCACGGGACGGAACGGCGAGGTGGCGGGGAACGACGCGGTCGATTATTGGGCAAGCCATGTCATGTCATGTCATGTCATGGCATGCCGCCGCGGACGCGAAGCGACTCAGCCGACCGGATGCCGGTGGCTCACCGCGTGTTCGACAGCGTGTCCAGCGCCATCACGTGCGCCAGGTGCGACAGGCCCTGCGGCAGGTTGCCCCGCATCGAGCCATCGACCGGATCGACCATCTCCGCGAACACGCCGAGTCCCTGCGGCAAGGCATCGCCCATGGCCCGCAGCGCGGCCAGCGCGGCCTCGCGCTGGCCCAGCAGGGCGCGCGCCTCGACCATCCAGAACGAGCAGGCCAGGAAGCAGGCCTCCTCCTGGTCGACGCCGCTGTAGCGGTAGTGGAAGGCGCCCCGGCCCAGGTGCCGGTCGATCGCATCCAGCGTCCTGGCCAGGCGGTCCTGGCCGTCGAAGCGGAAGCGCACCGCCAGCGCCAGGGATGCGTCGAGCTTCTCCGAGCCCTGGTAGAACACATAGGACTGGAGGCTCTCCGACCAGCAGTGCTCGCCGATCCAGGCCTCGATGCGATCGCGCTCGCGGCACCAGCGGTCGCGGCAGGTGGTGGGCAGCTGGCCGCCATCGGCCAGCTCCACCGCGCGTGCCAGCGCCTGCCAGCAGCTGATCTTGGAGTTCGTGTAGTGCTGCGGTTCCTCCAGCTCCCAGATGCCCGAGTCCTTCTGGCGCCAGCAATCGGCGCACTGGTCGGCCAGGCGCGACAGCAGTTCGGCGCTGGCGGAGTCCAGGATGTTGCCGCCCGCCACGAAGCGCGATGCCGTCTCGAAGATGTCGCCGAAGACGCCATGCTGGCGCTGCGAGGTGGCGTCGTTGCCGATCTGCACCGGCCGCGAGCGCCGGTAGCCGGGCACGTCGATGACGGTCGTCGGCGGCACCTGCCGGCCCTGCAGCGTGAAGCAGACCTGCGGCCCGTGCTCCTCCAGCCGCTGGAGCAGCCAGGTGAACGCGGCCTTGGCCTCGCCGAGCGCGCCAGCCGCCAGGAAGGCCTTGACCGTGTAGCCGGCATCGCGCACCCAGGCATAGCGGTAGTCGTAGTTCTTGACGCCACCGATGCCCTCGGGCAGCGAGGTCGTGGCCGCCGCGGCGATGGCGCCGGTCGGCGAATACAGCAGCAGCTTCAGGGCCAGCGCGCTGCGCAGGAACTGCGGCCGGGTGCCGCCCTCGTGCTTGAGACGGCGCGCCCAGACCTTCCATTCGTTGTCGGAGACATCGATGCGGTCGTCCAGATCCTCGATGGTGGGAATCACCAGCGGCTCGTCCTCGCCCGCGACCACGGCGACGATTTCGCGCGAGCCGGCCTGGACCTCCAGGTGGCCCACCACGCCCTCGTCGGAGCGGTCCACCGTGACGCCGGCGCTGTGCAGCACCAGGCCCAGGACGCGTCCGACATGGAACACGGCATGCGGTCCGGTCTTCGAGTGATAGGGACTCACCGCGTCGGCGCGGCGGCTGAAGAGCACGCACAGGTCGAAGCGCACCGTGCCCTCGATGCCTTCCACCCGGCGCGCCAGCTCGGCCCATGGTAGGCGGCCGGCCGTGCCGCTGTTGAGCGACTCGGTCAGTCGCGCGGTGCCGGTGTCGGTGACGAAGGTCGTCTCCAGCACGTTGCTGTCGTCGCGATAGCGATGCGTGGCGGTGAAGGCCGCGCGGGGCGCCAGGACGAACCGGCCGCCCTCCTCGGGGTCGAGCAGGCGGTTGAACAATGGCGGCGAATCGAGGTTGGGCACGCACCACCAGTCGATGGAGCCATCGAGGCCGGCCAGTGCGACGGAGCGGCCATCGCCCAGCACGCCATACTGCTCCAGCGGCAGGTAGCCATCGGAGCGGCCCGCATCGGAGGCGGGCCGCCCGTCCTCAACCGGTGCCTGCGTGGATCGTCGGTCTTCGTCGCGGCTCACGCGACACCAGCGCCGCCGGTGACGCCATACACCTCGCCATTGATGAAGCTGCCTTCCTGGCTGGCCAGCAGGACGTACACCGGAGCGATCTCCACCGGCTGGCCCGGGCGGCCGTATTCGCTCTCCGAGCCGAACTTCGTGACCTTCTCGGGCGGCTGGCCGCCGGAGGACTGCAGCGCGGTCCAGAACGGTCCGGGCGCCACGACGTTGGCGCGGATGCCCTTCTTGAGCAGCTGCTTGGACAGCGCCTTGGTGTAGGCGACGATGCCCGCCTTGGTGGTGGCGTAGTCGAGCAGGATCGCCGATGGGTCATAGGCCTGGATCGAGGCGGTGGTAATGACCGACGCGCCGGCCGGCAGGTGCGGCACGGCGGCCTGGGCGATCCAGTGCATCGCATACAGGTTGGTCTTCATGGTCTGGTCGAAGTCCTCGGACGTGACCTTGGAGATGTCCTCGCGGTTCTGCTGGCGCCCGGCGTTGATGACCAGGATGTCGATGCCACCGAGCTGCTCGACGGTCTTGGCGACCATCTCGCGGCACCAGGCCTCGTCGGTGACGTCGCCCGGCAGCGCCAGGGCCTTGCGGCCTTCGGCTTCGATCAGCTGGATGACATCCTTGGCGTCGGCGGTTTCCGCTTCCAGGTAGGAGATTGCGACATCGGCGCCCTCGCGCGCGAAGGCGATGGCCGCGGCCCGGCCGATGCCGCTGTCGCCGCCGGTGATGAGGGCCTTGCGACCCTTGAGCTTGCCGGAGCCCTGGTAGCTGGTCTCGCCGTGGTCGGGGACCGGGTCCATCTTGGCCGCCGAGCCGGGCGGGGTCTGTGGCTGCCACGGGAAGGGCGGCTGGGGATACTGGGTGCGGGGATCCTGGATGGAAAGACGATCTGACACGTTGCGCTCCGATGAGATGGGTGAATACCCTGTTGTCTCGGCGCCGGATCGCTGGCTGTGGCGGCGAACCCTCTGTGTGCGCGTAGGAACACGTCTGGCGCTTCAGCGGTATTTCACGACCCCCAGCAGGTTGTTGAAGTCGTCGCTCCACGGCCGGGCACCCGGCGGGATGGCGATGGCCTGGCCCGCGTCGCCGATGCCGGCGCGGCGCAGGGTCGCCTCGTCGCGCGCCACCAGCACCCATTTCGTCCTACGCAGCAGGATGCTCTCGGGATCGTCGTGCACCAGCACCGCCCGCAGCCCGCGCGCCCGGGCGATGCCGGCCACCACCGGCGCCAGCTCCAGGAGATGGTTGGTGACATGGAAGGCGATGATGCCGTCGTGTGTCATGTGCCGCTCGTAGGCCGACAGGGCTTCGATGGTGAGCAGGTGGATCGGGATCGAATCGCCGGAGAACGCGTCCACCGCGAGCACGTCGAAGGCTTGTGGCGGCTCCGCCTCCAGCGCCAGCCGGGCATCGCCCGGCACGCGTTCGATGCGCGCCGGACTGTCCCCGAGGAAACTGAACTCGCGATCGGCGAGGTCGAACACCTGCGGGTTGATCTCGTAGAAGCGATAGATGTCGCCGGCGCGGCCGTAGGTCGCGAGCGTGCCGGTGCCCAGGCCGATGATGCCGACGCGGCGCGGCGCCTCGCGGGCCGAGTCGATGGCGCGCCCGATGCCCGACGAGTGGCCGTAGTAGGCCGTCAACTCGCGCCGGCGCGCTGGCGCGAGCAACTGCTCGCCATGCTTGACGGCGCCGTGGTACATCCGACGCACATTGCTTTGCGGATCGTCGCGCCGCGTGTCGAGCGTGCTGAGGGTGCCGTAGAAGTTGCGCACCAGCACGCGCGAATCGGCGTGATCGGTGCGGATCTGGGCCGCCAGGCACCAGGCGCAGCCAGCCGCCACCGCGAGAGCGACGGCGCCGGCGAGCAGTCGACCGCGCATCAGCACGATGCCGATCAGGGCCGTCAGCACCAGCCCGATGCCGAGCTCGTAGTAGGCCGGCAGCACCTGCGGAGCGACCAGCCCGACGGCGATGCCGCCCAGGGCGCCGCCGAGCGACAGCATCAGATAGAAGCGCGTGAGATGGCGCGGCTCCGGGCGCAGCCGCGCCATCTCGCCATGCAGGGCCATGCACAGCACGAACAGCCCGCCGACATAGATCGGCAGCGCCGTGAGGATGCTGGCGCCGATGTCGTCCTGCAGGCCGAAGGCGCACAGCAGCAGCATCACCGCCGCGGTCGGCAGGAAGAAGCCGCGCCGGTACCAGCGGTCGCTCTCGAAGCACAGCACGAAGGTCAGCAGGTAGATCGACAGCGGCAGCACCCACAGCAACGGGAGCGCCGCGACATCCTGCGTCAGGTGGTTGGTGATGGCCAGCAGCAGCCAGGAGCCGAGCGCCGGCAGCACCAGCCACAGCAACGGGTCGAGCCCGCCGGGCGCGGCCGTGGAAGCCCGGGTCGTGCTGACATCGGCCCGGTCACCCCCAAGGGCGGCGGCCGGCGTCGCGTGCGGTCCGCCATCGGCCCAGCGCCGCGCGACGTGGAGCGTGGCCGCGCCGCACAGCAGCGCGAACGCGGCATAGCCCCAGGACCAGCCGCGTGCCTGCAGCAACAGCGGGGTGGAGGGCTCGATCAGGACCGGATAGGCCAGCAGCGAGGCCAGCGAGGCCAGGTTCGACAGCGCGAAGTAGCGATAGACCCGC
Source organism: Variovorax sp. PEI5 (assembly GCF_056679935.1). NCBI lineage: Bacteria > Pseudomonadati > Pseudomonadota > Betaproteobacteria > Burkholderiales > Comamonadaceae > Variovorax > Variovorax sp. PEI5. The sequence goes on along the minus strand of NZ_JBWXPH010000002.1, from coordinate 624,015 downwards.
GCCCCCCATGGCGTGCGCGCGACCCACGACTGCACCAGCGGCCCGGTGGTCGACAGCAGGAAATAGGGCAGGCCGATGGTGCCCAGCAGCAGGCCCAGGATCCACAGCGTCGGGTCCTCGCCGCCGGTCGGCTTCCAGCGCGTGCTGGTGACGATCGGCAGGAAGGCCAGGCTCGCGAGCAGCAGGCCGATGTGCAGCCCCGCCTGCGCCTTCATGCTCAGGAAGCGGGTGACCGCGTCGGCATAGGCATAGCCCGCGAGCAGCACGACCTGGAAGAACACCAGGCAGATCGACCAGACAGCCGCCGAGCCGCCGAACCAAGGCAGGATCTGCTTGGCGATGAGGGGCTGGACCAGGAACAGCAGGAACGCGCTGCCGAAGATGGTGGCGACGAAGAGCAGCCGCGCGCCGCGCGCCGAGGGCGCGGCCCCATCCCGTGGCGGCCGTGGCGGCGCGCCGGCCGGCGGGTGCATGGGTTCCCGATCGTCGATGCGGATCTTCGTCATTGGCTGGGCTCCCTGGTGACTGCCGATGCGCTGGCGATCATCGGGCGCGTCCGACCCCGCTCCGTCTGAAAAGCGTGCCGCCGCCCGCGCGGCGACTACGATCCGCGCCATGACCCGTGCGATCTCCCGTGCCGCCGCCGACCGCGAGGCGTCCTCCATCCGGTCCCGGGCCTCTGACTAAGAATCCGCGATCGAGACAGAAGCGAAAGTTCGATGACACGGTTTGAACCACTGAAGAGGAAACAGGAAAAAAATGCACAGACGTTCATTCATCCGCGAAGGCGACACCCTGACTCCAGGAGGCGGTAGGGTTCAACCCAGGCCTCAGCCATTCGCCTCGACATATGACGAGAGGCTTGCTTGTTTCGAGGGCGACCCCGTGTATTGCGATGCGTGCAACAGCTGGGGCGTGACCCGGTGCGTGCCGCCTTTCCGCCCCCACACGGACCCGGATGGACGGCAGGCGAACCTCGATGGGGATCTATGCATCTGCAGATGCCCGACCCCGCCACGTTTGAAGGCCCTGTTCGACAACGTCGGCATGGATTTCGATGGGCATGAAATCATGGGCATGCCGGGAGCGATTCCATGGCGAGCGTATGCGGGTCATGCCATGGAAGAGCATGAGATCTTTTATGAAGTGGTCGACGCCGAAACGGGAAAGCCAATCGGCGGCATGGCATACAAGATGACGAGCGCAGGCCGGACGATGATCGATGGTGCCAGTCTGGAATGCGGGAAGAGCAATTCATATTCCATCAACTTGCATCCGAATCTGGCCTTCATCACATGGATCGATGGCAATCGAAAATGAATGACAACCAGATGGATGACGATGTCCGTCTGCTGGCGGCTCTGGCCTACGGCGAAGCGTCAGTGGCCAACGATTCGAATGAAATGGGTGGGATCGCTTTCGCTGTCGCCAATCGATGTCGAGCCTGGGGTGGCAAGACGGTCAGGGAACTGAAGGCGGCCGATCCCAACTATGCCTATGCATGGAATGGATCCAATCAGCGTTTCAACAAGTTCATGAAAGCCGGAACGGACGTCGTCAAGAAGGATGCGGGCATGATGGCCGCGCTCAGTGGCGCAAATGCTGCCTTGGCGAACAGGGGCGTTGATCCGTCGAATGGCGCCCTGTTCTGGGACGGGGTGGATTTCGGGGTCGATCGGTATGGCAGTGACAACTCGGCTCATCCCAAGCGAAAGGATGGCTTCAGATATGGAGATCCCTCCCACAATATTTTTGGTGTCGAAGAGAGTGCGCGGAAGGTTGTCGTCCGATGGAAGATCAGGAACAAAAGAACGGGTGAGGTGGTCGATGGAGCCGAACGCGGCCGTTATGACGCCGTATGGATTTCCACGGCCGCACATGGGAAGACGATTTTTTGGAAGCACCCCGAAGACTATTTGAGGGCGACCGCTGGAAAGGCATATCGGTGAGATATCTCTTCGCTCTGTGTTTATGCATCGCATGCTCGCCAGCTCGTTCCGAGCGGGTCTTCACCAGTTACGACGATTACTACAATGAATTGAGTGGCCCGGTATTCTCCGGAAATCCACTCGACAAGCCCGATGAAAGCTATTCCCTGAAAGACGAACACGGGTTCTGCGGCGAGAAGGATTCATGTCAAGACCATCGTGGAAAACTTGGCCTCAGGAGGATCGTCGTGACGACCAGTCTGGTCGGCGGGGGATTCAGGATCAATGGCCGGCAGTTCGACTACGAATCCGCCCGATTGCTGTCGGGTGCTGAAAAACCATCGAAAGATGCTCCTCTCTACGACGTGTCGGTGTATGTCGCAACGGGTTTCGAGAAGCGCCCGGCCATGATCTGCATCCAAGGACGGTACATGGGTTCCGGCAGGTTCAGAACGATGGAGGTGTACGTGGTTTCGAACCCACTGGGCAAGCGAGACAGGACTCGACTCTTTCATCTTCCTCATTTGCACTCGTCGTGTCTTGGCATAAGACAGGAGCTGGATGGTTCCGTGAGTTACCCCGAAAACAGATACATCACCGAGAACGGGCGGGCGGTGGGTCTGTCGATGAAGCGGACATCGCTCAACTTCAATGAGTCCAGTCAATCGAGGCCATCGGGTTCGGAGGAAGTGGTGAGGTTTTCCGAGCCGGACGATCCTTTCAGTTTCACCCGAACGAGGCCTTGATCTTTTCTCGTCGGGTTGCGGCAAGTCGCAACTGCGTCGTCCGCGATCATCGGGCGCGTCCGACCCCGCTCCGTCTGAAAAGCGTGCCGCCGCCCGCGCGGCGACTACGATCCGCGCCATGACCCGTGCGATCTCCCGTGCCGCCGCCGACCGCGAGGCGTCCTCCATCCCGTTCCTGCACCCGGCGCCATCGGCCGGCTCCACCACCCGCCAGATGCCGGCGCCCGAAGGCCCGTTGTCGCGCGCCCGTCCGGGCCGCGAGCGCATCCTCCAGGCCATCCGCGCCGCCGCCATCGCCGAGTTCAGCCTTCATGGCCTGCGCGGCACCTCGACCCAGGCGATCGCCGCCCGCGCCGGCCTGACCAAGCCGCAGCTGCACTACTACATCGCCGGCAAGGAGGAGCTCTACGAGGAATTGCTGATGCAGTGCCTGCACGACTGGAAGGTGGTGTTCGCGTTCGAGGGCCCGGCCGACGACCCGGCGGCGGTGCTGGCCGACTACGTGCGCAAGAAGCTGGCGCATGCCTTCGACGCGCCGGAGATCTCGCGCATCTTCACGCGCGAGGTGCTCGATGGCGGGCGCAACCTGGCGCGCTACTGGCCCAACGCGCGCGGCTGGACGCAGGCCAAGGTCGATGTCATCGACGGCTGGATCGCGCGCGGCCTGATGCGGCCGCTGGATGCCCGCATCCTGCTGATGCACATCTGGGCCATGACCCAGAGCTATGCCGACTACGCCCTGCAGACGCGGGTGATGCTCGATGTCGCGCCGGACGCGCCGCTGGAGCGCGCGCCCATCGAGCGCGAGCTGGTCGGCTTCGTGCTGGCCGGCTGCGGGCTGACGCCACCCGGCGCCTGAACCCGCCGGGCGCGGCGCCGCCCGCGCGCTTGCCGGCTCGTCCGCCGGCCCGCACCGGATCGGGTGCGCGCCATCGCGGTGCATGCGCGCTGGCACATGGCTTGCTTAATCTGACCAGTTGCTCTGATTAAGCGGTCAAGCCCATGCGCGTCCTCGTCGTCTACTGCCATCCGGTCGAAACCAGCTTCCATGCGGCGCTGCACGGGGAGGTGGTGCGGCGACTGCGCGAGGCCGGGCACGAGGTCGACGATTGCGACCTCTATGCCGAGGGCTTCGATCCCGTGCTCTCGCGCGCCGAGCGCCTGGGCTATCACGAGGTGCCCTCCAACCGCGAGCCGCTGCGGGCGCAGGTCGAGCGGCTGCAATGGGCCGAGGCGCTGGTGCTGTGCTTCCCGACCTGGTGCTTCGGCCCGCCGGCCATGCTCAAGGGCTGGTTCGACCGCCTGCTGATGCCGGGCGTGGCCTTCGACATCAGCGACCCGGCCGATGTCAAGCCGATGCTCACGCACATCCGCCGCATCGCCGCCGTGGTCACCTATGGCCGGCCGCGCTGGATGGCCTGGTACATGGGCGACCCGCCGCGCAAGCTGGTCACGCGCTACCTGCGGCGCCTGACCGGGCAGCGGGCCCGGGTCGACTACCACGCCTGCTATCACATGAACGTGGCGACGCCCGAGCGGCGCCGGCGCTTCAAGGACCACGTCGGCCGCGTCATGGCGCGCTTCGCCTGAGCCGCCGCCCGATCCCGAAACGGATGCCATGAACGCCTCGCCCGTCTCCTTGCCGAGCTTCCCGACCTCCCAGGCCCCGGCCGGGCCGGCCGCGCCATCGACCATCGACCGCCTGCGCCTGCCGCGCTGGCTGCTGCCGACCGACTGGCCACTGCGCGATGGCGTCCCCGGACTGGCCCACCTGACGCTCGAGCGGGGCCGCATCGCCGCGCTGCGGCCGGCCATGCCGCAGCCGGGCGGCGCCGGCGCGGACCCGGCCGACTGGGACGCCGCCGGCGCGCTAATGCTGCCGGGCTTCGTCGATGCCCACACGCACCTCGACAAGAGCTTCACCTTCGGCCGCATGGGGCCAGTGCGGCCGGGACTGCTCGGCGCCATCGACGCCATGCTGGCCGACCGCGTCCACTGGACGCCGGCCGACGTGCGCGAGCGCGCCGCGCGCGGCCTGCGCTGGGCCTGGGAGAGCGGCACCACGCGCCTGCGCAGTCACGTCGACTGGTGGGAGCCCGATGCGGTGCCGGTGGCCTGGGACGTGCTGCGGGAGCTGGCCGCCGACTGGCGCGGCCGGGTGCGGCTGGAGCGCGTGGCGCTGGTCAAGCTGCCCCTGTTCGAGGACCTGGCGCAGGCCCATCGCCTGGCGCGCACCATCGCCGACAGCGGCCCGGACGCGCTGCTCGGCGGCTTCGTGCATTCCACCAACTGGAGCGAGACGGCCCTGCGCCACCTGCTGCTGGCCGCCCAGGCCTGCGGGCTGGATGTCGACCTGCATGTCGACGAGGAGCTGACGGCTTCGGCCACCGGTCTGGCCACGACGGCGCGGCTGCTGGGCGAGATCGGCTTCGAGGGCCGCGTGGTCTGCGGCCATGCCTGCGCCCTGGCGGCGCAGTCCGAGGCGCTGGCGTTGCGCACGCTCGATGCCGTGGCGCGCGCCCCGATCACGCTGGTCTCGCTGCCGGCCACCAACCTGCTGCTGCAGGACGCCACCACCGGCCGCACGCCGCGCCAGCGCGGCCTGACCCTGGTCAAGGAGGCGCGCGAGCGCGGCATCCCGCTGCTGTTCGCCAGCGACAACGTGCAGGACCCGTTCTGCCGCTCCGGCAGCTTCGATCCGGTCGAGGCGCTCGGCCTGGCGGCCCTGGTGGCCCAGCTCGACGAGCCGTTCGATGCCTGGTCCGACACCATCTGCCGCGCCGGCTGGCTCGATCGCGGCCGGCCCGGCATGCCGTCGCTGGTCGGCGCGCCGGCCGACCTGGTGCTGTTCACGCAGGCCGACGCCCATGGCTGGCCGTCGCGCGGCGGCGCGCGCGTGGTGCTGCGCGACGCCCGCCGGACCCAGGGCGAGGTGCCGCCGGCCTGGCGGACGACCCATCACGACGCCCTCACGGCGCCGGCCTGATCCGGCCGCCGCTCGCTTCCCTCCTTCCTTCATCCGCAACGACCGACCCGAGGCTCCCTCCCATGCTGCACGGCTACATCCCGCCCCGACGCTTCCTGCCCTACCTGAGCTGGCCCGAGATCGCGGCCCTGCCGGACCGCGGGAACACCGTCATCGTGCTGCCCTGCGGCGCCATCGAGCAGCACGGGCCGCACCTGCCATGCTCGGTCGACAGCGTGATCGCCTCGGGCGTCATGGGCCGGGCGCTGGAGAAGCTGCCCGAGTCGGTGCCGGCCTTCGCCATGGCGCCCATCACCTATGGCAAGTCGGAGGAGCACCTGCATTTCCCCGGCACCATGACATTGACCGGCACCACCCTGCTGGCGACCGTGACGGAGATCGGCGAATCGGTCTATCGCGCGGGCTTCCGCAAGCTGCTGCTGGCCAACGGCCATGGCGGCCAGCCGCAGGTGCTGGAGATGGCGGCGCGCGAACTGCGGCTGCGCCACGGGGACTTCGTGGTGGTCCCGCACGGGGTCTCGCGCCTGCCCAACGCCTCGGGCCGCCAGATCAGCGAGCGCGAGCGCAAGCTGGCGATGCACGCCGGCCATTCCGAGACCGCATTGATGCTGGCCCTGGCGCCGGAGACGGTCCGCATGGCGCATGCCGTCGCCAACTACCCGGAGGCGTTCCCGATCTCCCTGCTGTCGCCGGACGGTCGCCCGGCCTGCGCCTGGACGGCGCGCGACTTCGGCCCCAGCGGCGTCATCGGCGACCCCACCAGCGCCACCCGCGAGCAGGGCATCGAGATCCTGGAGACGCTGTCCGACAGCTGGGTGCAGGCCCTGACCGAGCTGCACGCCTTGCGCTGGGTGGTGCGCGAGGAGGCGACCTGGGAGCGCGGCGCCTACCAGGGCTTCATCGAGCCGGCGCGCGCCATGGCGGACTGAGGCGCGTTCCTTGCATCGACGCCGCTGGTCGATTTCGGCCTTTGCTGGTCCGGACTCCGCTCATCCTGCCCCTTTCCGATCCATCGCCGGTCGATCCTGATCCTCGTCACTCCCCACCTCCATTGAAAGGTCCCACCATGCGCCTGCCTTCCGCCTTCCGTCCCGCCGCGCTCGCCGGCCTCGCCGCGCTCGTGGCCGCGACCCTCGCTCCGCCGGCCCGGGCCCAGTCCGACGCCCCGGTCGAGAACTTCACCTACATGACCAACTGGTACGCCCAGGCCGAGCACGGCGGCTTCTACCAGGCGCTGGCGCAGGGCATCTACAGGAAGCACGGGCTGAACGTGACCATCCGCATGGGCGGCCCGCAGGTCAACATCACCCAGATCATGGCCGCCGGCCAGGCCGACTGCGTGATGGGCTCGAGCGACATCCAGATGATGCAGACGCGCGAGGGGGGCGTGCCGGTGGTCAACGTGGCGGCGTTCTTCCAGAAGGACCCGCAGGTGCTGATCGCGCACGACGACGTCAAGCGCTTCGAGGACCTCAAGGGCAAGACGATCCTGATCGGCGCCCAGGCCAACCGCGGCTACTGGCCCTGGCTGAAGGCCCGCTTCGGCCTGACCGACGAGCAGGCGCGGCCCTACACCTTCAACATCCAGCCCTTCGTGGCCGACAAGAACGCCGTGCAGCAGGGCTACCTGACCTCGGAGCCCTTCGCCATCCAGAAGGCCGGCGTGAAGAGCACGGTGCTGATGTTCAGCGACTTCGGCTATCCGGCCTACGCCACCACCGTCTCCTGCATGGAGCGCACGCTGCAGGGGCGCGGCAAGCAGGTCGCCGCCTTCATCAAGGCCTCGGCCGAGGGCTGGAAGAGCTACCTGGCCGATCCGGCGCCGGGCAACGCCCTGATCAAGAAGGAGAACCCCAACATGACCGACGAACAGCTGGCCTACAGCGTCGCCAAGCTCAAGGAGATGGGCATGGTCACCGGCGGCGATGCCTCGGCCCTGGGCATCGGCGTGCTGACCGATGCGCGCGCCAAGGCGAGCTACGACTTCCTGGTCGCGGCCAAGCTGCTCGATCCGGCCAAGGTGCCGCTGGCGGCCACCTATCGCACCGAGTACGTGCGCGACGCCCGGGTCATCCCCTGAGCCAGGGCCTCGGCCCGCATCCGTCCGCACCCACCCGGAGCCCCGCATGAACGTCCCATCCCCCGCCTACGCCAAGCCCGCCGTCGAGGTGCTGTCGGCCGAGAAGACCTATCCCAATGGCACGCAGGCCCTGCTGCCGGTCGACCTGACCATCGCCGAGGGCGAGTTCGTCACCCTGCTCGGGCCCTCGGGCTGCGGCAAGAGCACCCTGCTCAAGATGGTCGCGGGCATGCTGGAGCCCACCGACGGCCGGCTGCTGGTCTGGCGCAAGCCGGTGCAGCAGATCGATGCCAGCGGGCGCCGCATGGCCTTCGTCTTCCAGTCGCCCACGCTGATGCCGTGGGCCAGCGTGCGCACCAACGTGCGCCTGCCGCTGGACCTGGCCGGCGTGCCGCGCGGCGAGGGCGATGCGCGCGTCGACGAGGTGCTGGCGCTGGTCGGGCTCGACCGTTTCGCCGCCGCGCTGCCCAGCGCGCTGTCGGGCGGCATGCAGATGCGGGTCTCGATCGCGCGCGGGCTGGTGACGCGGCCCGACCTGCTGCTGATGGACGAGCCCTTCGGCGCGCTCGACGAGATCACGCGCCACAAGCTCGACGCCGAGCTGCTGGCCCTGTGGCGCGAGAAGAAGCTGACCGTGATCTTCGTGACGCACTCGATCCACGAGGCGGTGTTCCTGTCGACCCGCGTGGTGATGATGGCGGCGCGGCCCGGTCGCGTGGTGGAGCAGTTCGTCATCGACGAGCCGCATCCGCGCACGGCGGACTTCATGGTGTCGCCGCAGTTCAGCCGGCATGCGCGGCGGCTGCAGGACAGCCTGCTGCGCGCCAGCACGGAGCAGGTCTCGTGAGCGCGGTGGTCGAGTCCGCCGTGCCGGCGACCAGCCAGCGGCCCGCGCCGGTCGCGGTGCCCGCCCCGGCGGTGGCCGTCGCCGCGCCCGTGGTCGAGGCATCGCCCCGGATGCCGGCGCGCCGGCGGCCGCCGCTGCTGGGCCGCCCGCGCGTCCAGCGCGTGGTCTATCCGCTGCTGGTGGGCGTGGTGCTGGTGGCGCTGTGGCAGATCGCCGTCACGGCGATGGAGCTGCCGCCCTATCTGGTGCCCTCGCCGCTCCTGATGATGCAGACCCTGGTCACCGACTGGGTGCCATTGGGCAACGCGCTGCTGGTGACCTTGAAGATCACCCTGCTGTCCTTCGCCGTGGCCACCGTGGCGGGCGTGCTGATCTCGTTCCTGTTCGTGCAGAGCAAGCGCATCGAGACGGCGCTGTTCCCCTACGCGGTGCTGCTGCAGGTGACGCCGATCGTGGCCGTCGCGCCGCTGATCATCATCTGGGTGCGCAACCCGACGGCGGCCATGACGATCTGCGCCGCGCTGGTCGCGCTGTTCCCCATCATCAGCAACACCACGCTCGGCCTGCGCAGCGTCGACCCCGATCTGCAGGCCTACTTCCGGCTCAACCGGGCGACCCGCTGGCAGCAGCTGGTGCGCCTGCGCATCCCGAGCGCGCTGCCGTACTTCTTCGGCGGCCTGCGCATCTCTAGCGGCCTGGCGCTGATCGGCGCGGTGGTGGCGGAGTTCGTCGCCGGCACCGGCGGCTCCGGCGCCGGCCTGGCCTACCAGATCCTGCAGGCCGGCTTCCAGCTCAACATCCCGCGCATGTTCGCCGCGCTGCTGCTGATCTCGCTGACCGGCGTGGCCCTGTTCGCGGCCATGGCCTGGCTGACCCAGCGCGCGCTCGGCGGCTGGCACGCCAGCGAGCTGTCGCAGGACTGACGCGCCGCCGCCGCCGCCCGCACCCCTTCTTTCCGAGAACGCCATGAACGCCATCCCCGACCCGACCCCGAACGACCCGCCCGCCACCATCCTCGCGCTGATGGACGAGCTGCCCGATCTCGACTGGATCACCGACGCCGGTCGCGTCGCCCGGCTGTCGCAGGACTTCGCCTGGTTCAGCCCGGTGCTCGACCGCCAGCTGAAGGACAAGCGCGCCGATGCCGTGGCGCGCCCCCGCACCGAGGACGAGATCCGCGCCCTGGTCGGCGCCTGCGCGCGCCATCGCGTGCCGATCACGATCCGCGGCAGCGGCACCGGCAACTATGGCCAGACCACGCCACTGGCCGGCGGCGTGGTGCTCGACATGAGCGGCTACAACGCCTTGCGCTGGGTGCGCCCGGGCGTCGCGCGGGCCCAGGCCGGCATCCGCCTGGGCGAGCTGGAGAAGCAGGCCCGCGCCACCGGCCAGGAACTGCGCTGCCTGCCCTCGACCTATCGCAGCGCCACGCTTGGCGGCCTGTTCGGCGGCGGCTTCGGCGGCGTCGGCTCGATCAACTACGGACCGCTGGCCGCGCCGGGCAATGTGCTGGGCCTGCGCGCCATGACGATCGAGGCCGAGCCGCAGGTGGTCGAGCTGCGCGGCGCCGAGGCCATGCGCATGCATCACCTGTGGGGCACCAACGGCCTGGTGCTGGAACTGGAGATCGGCCTGGCGCCGGCGCATCCGTGGCTCGAGACCCTGGTCACCTTCGACGACTTCGCGCCGGCCCTGGCCTTCGCCGATGCGCTGGCGCGCGCGCCCGGCCTGGTCAAGCGCGAGGTGGCCTTCCTGGCCAGCCCGGTGCCCGACCACCTGGCGCAGCTGGCCGAGTACCTGCCCACCGGCTGCCACGCCGTGCTGTCGCTGGTGGCGGAGCCGGGCGAGGAGGCGCTGCGCGCGCTGGTCGAGGCGCATGGCGGCGCCATCGGCTACCGGCGCGATGCCGCCGAGGTGCACAAGAGCAATCGCACCCTGATGGAGTTCACCTGGAACCACACCACGCTGCATGCGCTCAAGGCCGACAAGTCGCTGACCTACCTGCAGAGCAGCTTCGTGCCCGGCCGCCAGGTCGAGCAGATCACGCAGATGGAGGGCCTGCTCGGCGGCGAGGTGCTCATGCATGCCGAGTTCCTGCGCAACCTCGATGGCTTGCTCACCTGCAGCGCGCTGCAGCTGGTGCGCTTCACCACCGAGGCGCGGCTCGACGAGATCATGCAGATGCACCGCGACCGGGGCGTGCGGATCAACAACCCGCATGTCTTCATCGTCGAGGATGGCAAGGCCGGCGGTCCGCTGCCGCCGGAGGTGATCGAGACCAAGCGGCGCTTCGACCCGCACGGCCTGCTCAACCCCGGCAAGCTGCGCGACTGGCCGGTGCGCCCGGCCGCCGCGTCGGCCCCGGCCCTGCCGTCCGCCGCGCCGGCGGAGGTGGCTGGAGCCGTGGCGTGAGTGGTGTCGTGAGTGGTGGCGCGTCGATCGGCGCGCCGATGGCGAACTACGCCGCCGCGCGGCGCGTCGGCGACTTCGTCTTCATGAGCGGCGTGGTGGCGGTCGATCCGGCGCGCCGCCAGGCCATCGCCGGCTACGACGACCTGCCCGAGAGCGCCCGCATCGCCCTGCGCGCATTGGGCTACGACACCGGCCAGATGTCGGTCGATGTCTACGAGGCGCCGGCCGTGGCGCAGAGCTGGTTCGTGCTGGAGCGCATCCGCCAGCTGGCCGAGGAGGCCGGCGGCGGCATGGGCGATGTGGTCAAGCTGGTCCAGTACTTCCGCGACCTGCGCCACTACCCGGCCTACAACCGCGTGCGCGGCTTGTTCTATCCCGATGCGCCACCGGTCAGCACGGTGGTCGAGGTGTCGCGCTTCCTGCCCGGCGATGCGCTGCTGATCGAGGTCGAGGCGACGGCCTACCTGCCCTGAGCGCGGCCGCTCCGCCGCGCGTCGCGCCGGGGGGCGGAGCTCACTCGTGCGGACGCGGCGCGGGTGCGATGCCGGCCGGCAGCGTGGCGGCGGCGACGCGGAAGACATGCGCCTCCGGATCGCTCAGCACCGCCTGCCACTGGCCGTAGTAGGTGGCACAGGGCGGCTTGAGGACGCGTCCGCCGAGCCGGATGGCGAGGGCGGCGGCCTCGTCGACCGCCTCGGGCGTGGCGAGCATGAAGGTGGCGTACGCGGTGACCGGCGGTGGCGCATCGGACGAGCCGGCCGGACGGCGCGCGTCGAGTCCGAGCAGGCCATGGGCCGGCGGCGCATTGAAGCCGAACTGCACGCCGTCGTGCTCCAGCGCGCGATAGATCGGCGAGCGGCTGCGCACCGCCTCGGGCCAGCGCAGCAGCCGGGCATAGAAATCCAGCTGCGCCTGGATGTCGCGGCACAGCAGGTTGAACCACAGCTTCATGCGGCGGCGTCCGGGACGGCCGTCTCGCTGGGCTTCGACCGCTCCAGCCCATAGGTGGCGCGGTACATCTCCTGCAGGTGCTCGCCGGCGGTGCAGGGGGCATGGCGCGGCGTCTCGCCGGCGGGCACGGTGCCGGGCACCGGCACGATGCGCGCGTGGTACTCGGGCTCGTAGAAGAAGGGGATCGAATAGCGCGCCTGGCCGCCGGAGCGGGTGTTGCGCACGCGATGCGGGTTGGAGTGGTAGCGGCCGTTGGTCCAGCGCGGGATCATGTCGCCCAGGTTGACGACGAAGGTGCCGGGCACCGGCGTCGCGGCGACCCAGTCGCCCCCGGGCATGCGCACCTCCAGACCGCCATGCGCATCCTGCGCCAGCACCGTGACGGCGCCCCAGTCGGTGTGCGCGCCGGCGCCGAAGGTGCGCTCGTCGGCGCCTTCGGGATGCGGTGGGTAGCGCACCAGCCGCAGCGTCACCATGGGATCGGTGCAGGCGGCGTCGAAATGGTCCTCGGGCAGGTCGAGCGACAGCGCCATCAGCTGCATCAGGCGCAGCGACAGCGCGTCGAGCGCCGCGATGTAGGCCTCGCAGACCGGCCGCGCCTCGGGCAGCTCGGCCGGCCACTGGCTCGGCCCGTAGGTGTGCAGGCCGGCGCGGACGTAGGGGTGGTCGGCCGGCCAGTCCATGCCGCAGTAGAAGCTCTCCTTGAGGTCGGGCTTCATGGCGGCGTCCAGCGTCTGCGCGCCCAGGCCCTCGAAGCCGCGCATGATCGGCGAATGCCGGATCGAGAGCGCCTCGCGCCGCTCGGCCGGCAGGTCCATCAGGCGGCGCGCGATGTCGAACTGGCGCTCGATCAGTCCGGCATCGACGCCATGGTTGCGCACATAGAAGAAGCCCGAGGCCATGGCGGCGGCGCGGAACTCGCGCGCCACCTCGGCGCTGCGTGGCGCGCCCGGCGCGAGCGCATCGCTCAGGTCGATCAGCGGGATGCCCATCTCTCGATTCCTCGTCCGTTGGCGTGGGGTGGCGTGGCGTGGCGGTGGCGGTGGCGGTGGGAGGGGACCGGGCTCAGGTCCCGAGCCGGCGCTCGGCGGCGGCGGGCAGGAAGCGGTCGGTGAAGAAGTCGGCCACCGTCGGCGTGCTCTTGAGCGCGAAGGCGGTCACGGTCTCGTCGATGGTCGCCTGCAGCCGCGCCGGTGTCGCCGCGCCCCAGCCGTTGGCGCGCACGTCGGCGGTCTTCATGGTGCCGTCGACGATGAGCTGCAGCCGCTCGGTCTCCAGCGCCTGGTTGGACAGCGGCTCGCGCGTCTTCACGGCGGCGCCGCCGGCGGCCGGGTCGGCGATGCATTCGAGCCAGCCGCGCGTGGTGGCCTTGACGAAGGCGCGCATCGTCTCGGCCTGCTGCATGCTCTTCGGGTTGGCCACCAGGCCATTGCCGTACGACTTCATGCCATGGTCGGAGAAGCGGAACACGGTGAGCTGCTCCGGGCCCATGCCGCGCGCCTTCAGGTTGAGCAGGCCGGTGAAATAGAAGTAGGCGGAGGCGTCGAAGTCGCCCTTGACGAAGCGGGTGTCGCCGATGTCGGGTGTCACGTTCTCCCACTTCACGCCCGAGGGGTCGAAGCCCTGGGCGCGGGCGAACACCGGGAACAGCTTGCGCGAGGCGTTGAAGGGCTGCCCCAGGATGGTCCGGCCGGCCAGGTCGGCGGGCTTCTTGATGGCGCCGTCCCTGCGCACGATGATGGCGTTGGGATTGAGGTCGTACTGGATCGCCACCGCCTTGAGCATGACCTGCGGATTGGCGACGTTGAACTCGATCATCGAGGACAGGTCGGCCGAGGCGGCATCGTAGGCGCCGCTGCCGACCAGGCCGATGGCGGCGGTCGAGCCGTTGCCGGTGTCGATGGTCACGTCCAGTCCGGCATCCCTGTAGTAGCCGCGCTGCTGCGCCAGCAGGAAGCCGGCGCCCGAGGCCTCGACCTTCCAGCCGAGGTTGAATCTGAAGGGAGCGAGCGAGCCCTGGGCGCGCAGCAGGGGCGTGGCGCCGACGAGCGTGGCGGCGCCGGCGGCGCGGATGAGGGAACGGCGTTGCATGGAAGGGCCTCCGATGAAAAATGACGCGGAACGCGAAACTCCAGGAGCAATTTCCGGGCGGGGCGACCGCTGAACGCTTCTACTCTCTGCGCGTGCGGCCTTGCACGATCCATGCCAGTCGGCGCGGGGCCGGAGGGTCCTCAGGTGCCGGCGCAGTAGGCGATCAGCGCTTCCAGGTCGCAGGTCTTGTCGAACACGGCATCGGCGCCCAGCAGCTCGCAGGAGGCGCGCGCCTGCCGCGTGGCGAAGCCGGTGAAGATGGCGATGCGCCGGCCGGCCGGGCGATGGCGGTGCGCTCCCAGCAGCCGGATGCCGTTGCCGGCCTCGATGAAGACATCGACGATGGCCACGTCCCAGTCGTCGTAATGCTCGCCGAGCCAGCGGTCGGCTTCCTCCTCCGAGCCGGTGGTCATGACGATGTCGATGTCGGCGCAGTCGCCGAGCAGGGCGACCAGGGACTGGCGCAGCACCGGGTCGTCCTCGACGATCGCGATGCGGCGGCGCGAGGGTGGATGGATGGCGTTCATGAAGGGATCTCCCTGGATGGATTCGATGCGGGCGTCGCGCGGGCGTGGCGACGCGCTCAAGGGGCGGTGGCGGCGAGTTCGCGCAGGTCCTGCGCATAGGCCCGCAGCCGGCCGGCGGCGCGCTCGCGCTGCTCGGGCCGCATGACGGCGTGCAGCAGCGCGACCTTGCGGCAGTTCTCCTGCTGGAGCGCCTGCTGGTACTCGTGCCAGGCGCCGGTCTCGGGCCGCAGGCTGCGGCGCGCGAAGGCGTCGATGGCGGCGCGCACCTCGGCCTCGGGCGCGGCGCGATGGGCCGGATCGCGCAGCCACTCCAGCACCTCGCGCTGGCGGCGCCGGCGCTCGGCATCGGCGCGGCGCGGGTCGAACACCGAGCGGTCGGCGAACTCGCGCAGCAGCGCGCGCTGCGCGGCATCCAGGCGGCCATAGAAATCCTCGAAGCGCTCCAGGTCCTTGTCGTAGCGCCGGCGGCGCGGGCCGTCGGCGCCGCCCTCCAGCCAGTCCTTGGCATAGCTGGCATTGAGACGGGCGAATTTGCCCTCCAGGTAGCGCAGCTGGTCGTCGTCCAGGCTCTTCACCAGGCCGGCGGTCGGCACCGCCGCCTGCCGCGCCGTGGCCAGCAGGCGTTCCCGCAAGGCCTCGCCGAAGACGCAGACCTCGGCCGGCTCGACCGCATCGGACGCGCGGCGCGCCGCGTCCTCCAGCAGGCCGACCAGCACCGGCAGCTCGTTGGCGCGATGCCAGGCCAGCAGGTCGGTCAGCCCGGCGCGCACCACCGGCGTCTGGTCGTCGCGGAAGTCGACATGACTGTCGAGCCACCAGTAGCCGACCTCGGGCGCGTTGTTGTAGGTCAGCTTGAGCGCGCTGCAGCCCGACAGGCACAGGCCCGCCAGGAGCACGGCGGCGAGTCGCGCCAGGTGGGCGCGAAGCACGCCGGGCGCCCCGGTGGCACGGACGATGGGAGCAGCGTGGGCGGCGGCGAGGACGGTCAGGTGCATGGCGGAATCCGATCCTTTCGGGCCGGCGCTGCCGGATGGGCCGATGTGGCGGAGGGGTGAATCCAGAGGGTGGGCCGGCGTCAGCATGCGGGCCCGATCGCGCGCCGGCCATCGACCACCGCTGCCATCGCGTGTCAGCCAACGGAGCCTTCGGCGGGTCGGCCGAAGCCAGGAATCGGTGGATTCCCATGCCGTCTCACCTCCCGGAGTGATGACCCGGCGCGCCCCGCGCCCCATAGTGGTCCGCACGGGTCGACGCACCGATCGACCGAGGAGATCGGCGATGCGAGTCCTGCTGCGCAAGGGTGACGAGGGCGCGGATGTCGAGGCGCTGGCGCGGGCCCTGCGGCGCGAGCTCGGCGCCGACGCGGCGATGTTCGAAGCGCTCGAGATCGCCGGGGGCCGCGCCGGCGATGCCACCATCGACGACGACCTCGATGCCGCCATCCGCCGCTGGCAGGCCGGCATCGGCATCATCGCCGACGGCATCGTCGGGCCGCGCTGCCAGGCGCTGCTGGGGCTGATCGAGTCGCCGGGCGAGCTGTTCGGGGCGTACCGGCCCGGCGTCGGGCGCGTCAGCCGGCTGTTCCCGGCCACCAAGCCGGCCAACATCGCGCGCTACCTGCCGTATGTCGAGGCGGCGCTCGGCGTCGCCGGGCTGACCGACCCGCCCCTGGTGCTGGGCGCGCTGGCCACCATCCGCGCCGAGACCGAGGGCTTCGTGCCGATCGGCGAACTGCCCTCCAGGTTCAACACCGCATCGGGCGGCGCGCCCTTCGGCCTCTACGACCGTCGCCTGGGCAACCGCCAGCCCGGCGACGGCCAGCGCTACCGGGGCCGGGGCTTCGTGCAGCTGACCGGGCGCGCCAACTACGAGCGGTATGGCGAGCGCATCGGCGCGCGGCTGGTCGACCTGCCCGAGCTGGCGAACGCGCCGGAGATCGCGGCGCTGCTGCTGGCGGAATTCCTGCGCGACCACGTCGACGCCTTCCGCGAAGCCATCGGGCGCCAGGACTACCGGGCGGCGCGCAAGCTGGTCAATGGCGGCGGCCACGGGCTGGAGCGCTTCCGCGATGTCTTCGACCTGGCGCCGGCGGTGTTCGGGACGGCCGCCCCGGCGCTCGCCGGCGCGGGGCGGAGCGCGCCGGTCTCGCGTCGGCCGGCCGACAGCAAGGCCAAGCTCTCGCGCACCCGCAAGGATGCGGTCGACCTGCGCGACCGGCCGTTCACGCCTCAACCCCTGGGCCTGACGGAGGTCCACCCGGCGCCGGAGGTGGTGCGCGATCACCTGCCGGCCTACACCGCCGCCGGCCTGATCCTGAACCAGGGCGGGGAGGGCGCCTGCACCGGCTTCGGCCTGGGCTGCGTCATCAACTACCTGCGCTGGATCCGGCCCGGCCGGACGGCCGGTTTCGCCTCGGTCAGCCCGCGCATGCTCTACACGCTGGCGCGGCGCTACGACGAGTACCAGGGCGAGGACTACGAGGGCTCGAGCTGCCGGGGCGCCATCAAGGGCTGGTTCCACCACGGCGTCTGCCTGGAGGCCGACTGGCCCTACACGCCGGAAGGATCGAACCCGGCGAAGTACGGCTTCGCGACCCGTGCCGCGCGGCACACGCTGGGCGTGTACTACCGCATCGACACGCGGTCGATCACCGACCTGCAGGCCGCCATCGCCCAGCACGGGGCGATCTTCGTCTCCGCCTTCACGCACGAGGGCTGGGACCGCACCGCCACGGTCGACGCGCCACCGGACCACGCCAGCCTGCCGCGCATCGCGTTCGACGGCCGGCCCTCGACCGAGGGCGGCCATGCCTTCGCCCTGGTCGGCTTCAACGGCGACGGCTTCCTGCTGCAGAACTCGTGGGGCCCGCGATGGGGCGCCGGCGGCTTCGCCGTGCTGGGCTACCTGGACTGGCTGGCCAACGGGATGGATGCCTGGGTGGTGGCGCTGGGCGTGCCGGGCGTGATCGGCGGACGGCTGGCGGTGGCGCGCGACGCACCGGGGGCGCGGGCCGGCACCGATCGCGGCAAGTGGTGGGATGCCGGGCTGGCGCGGCAGCACAGCGTGGTGCTGGGCAACGATGGCCGCATCGACCGCTACCTGACGGAGGACGAGCCGCCGCGCAAGCTGCAGCAGCAGGCGCACGCGCTGCCCGACGAGTGGTTCCGTGGTCAGCCGGCGGAGGGGCCCCGGCGCCTGGTGATCTATGCGCACGGGGGGCTGAACGACGAGGCCGGTGCGCTCCGGCGCGTCAGCGCCATGGGGCGCTTCTTCATCGGCAATGGCTGCTATCCGATCTTCCTGCTGTGGAAGACCGGCCTGGTGGAGTCGATCCGCGACATCTTCGCCGATGCGCGCGAGCGGCGCGCCATGGTGCCCGCGCCCATGGCCGGGGCCGGCGAGTGGCTGGGCGAGCTGTCCGACCTGACGATCGAGAAGACCGTCGGCCGGCCATTGGCGCGCCCGATCTGGAGCCAGATCAAGGAGAACGCCAGCCTGGCCTTCGAGCCGCGCCATGGCGGCGAGCTGCTGCTCGATGCGCTGTCGTCGCTGGCCGCCACCTGGGACGGCCGGTTCGAGCTGCACCTGGTGGGCCACTCGGCCGGCGCGCTGCTGCTGGGCCATCTGCTCAGCGCCCTGCGGGCGCGGGGCGACGACGTGCTGCGGCGCACGCTGGCGTCGGTCAGCCTGTTCGCGCCGGCTTGCAGCGTCGCCTTCGCCAACCGGCACTACGCCTGCGACGACGCGGTGATGCGCCGGTTGTCGCTCGACGTGCTGTCGGACGAGGCGGAACGCGCCGACACGGTGGCGCGGATCTATCGCAAGTCGCTGCTCTACCTGGTCTCCAACGCGCTGGAGCCGGACCTGCGCACGCCCCTGCTGGGCCTGGAGCGCATCAACGACCCGGACTTCACCGGCTGGGACGGCTCCTCCGACACCGGCGAGGCCCTGGCCAGC
Source organism: Variovorax sp. PEI5 (assembly GCF_056679935.1). NCBI lineage: Bacteria > Pseudomonadati > Pseudomonadota > Betaproteobacteria > Burkholderiales > Comamonadaceae > Variovorax > Variovorax sp. PEI5. The sequence goes on along the minus strand of NZ_JBWXPH010000002.1, from coordinate 605,490 downwards.
TGGCGCCGCGCCGCGACCGACGCCAGACTGTCGCGCCGCACCCGGATCGTGACCGGCCCGCAGATCCGCGTCGCCATCGACGCCAGCGGCCACGAGGTGCTGCAACCCACCGCCCACGGCGGCTTCGACAACGACATCGAGGTCCTCACGCGCACCCTGATGCGCATCACCGGCGCCACCGAGCTGCCGATGCGGGTGGACGACCTGCGGGGATATTGAGGATGCGGGGCGTTCGGCCTGATCGATCGCGCCGGTCTGGCACCTGCGTCTCGACCGACCTCGGGCCTTGGCGCACGCGAGCAGAAACTTGGCGCATACGCAGCACGCACGGAACGGAAAAAGTCGGTGCCTGACAATGGTTTGGCCAGCGTGCCACCGGAACTTGGCGCACGGCTTTGGCGCAGGCATGGGTCATTCGGTCGTTCTTGAGCCAAGTCGAGGCAGTCGATATCGCGTGCCGCAGCGCGCGTCGGCCCGTCGATGGCGAGCGATGGAAAATGGTTGTCCCCGCGCGGCGCGCACGCCCTGCGTTTCCTCCACGATACCCGGATCGATCCGCCCATGAACATCGCCGACTCCACCTCCGCCTATGAAGCCTGGCTGCATCGGCAGCTGCCTGGCGAGGTGGTCGAAGCCGACCTGTCGCGCAAGCACGCCCGCATGCGCAGCGGCCGCTTCGTCTTCCTGCGCGCCACCTACTGGCGCTGGGCCGAGGTCATGCCGACGCTGCTGCCGGAGCTGGCCGCGGCGCCTTCGGTGCTGGCCGTCGGCGACGTGCACGTGGAGAACTTCGGCACCTGGCGCGATGCCGATGGTCGCCTGGTCTGGGGGCTGAACGACTTCGACGAGGCCTTCGAGATGCCCTATGCGTTCGACCTGCTGCGGCTGGCGGTCAGCGGCTTCCTCGGCCTGGCCGATGGCGGCGATCCGTCGCTGGCCTCGCTGGCGTCGATCTGCGACAGCGTACTGAAGGGCTATGCCGCCGGCCTGGCGCGGCCCCGGCCCTATGTGCTGGACCGCGACCACACGCGCATGCGCGCCAGGTTCGTCGCCACCGAGGACGACCGCACCGCCTTCTGGCAGAAGATGGAGAAGAACGCGGCGGCGGCGCACGATGCCGTGCCGGAGCGCTTCAGGATGGCGCTCGATCGCGCCTTGCCCGAGGGCGCCACGGCGGTGCAGTACTGGCCGCGCACGGCGGGCGTCGGCAGCCTGGGCCGGCCGCGCTGGGTGGCCTCGGCGCAATGGCAGGGCGGCCCGGTGGTGCGCGAGGCCAAGGGCGTCGTCACCTCGGGCTGGGCCTATGCGCGCGGGCTGGAGCAGCCGCCGCTGCGCATCGACGCCATCGTGCGCGGCCGGCATCGCGCCAGCGACCCGTGGTACCGGCTCGATGCCGATGGCGTGCTGGTGCGCCGGCTGTCGCCGAACAATCACAAGATCGAGATGGACGTCCTGGGCCGCTGGATCTTCGAGCACGACCTGCTGGCCGACATGGGCCGCGAGGTCGCCAACACCCACCTCTCGGACGATGGCGCCGCCGCCGCCATCGCGGCCGACCTGGCGCGACGCGGCACGCGCTGGCTGGCCGATGCGGCGAGCATCGCCGTGAAGTCGATCGACGCCGACTTCGCCGACTGGAACCGGCTGCGCCCGGCGCCGCCCAAGCGCTGAGCGCGCCGACGCCCGCCGCGCATCCATGACGCTCAAGCAGATCGAGGCCTTCTACTGGGCCGCCAACCTGGGCAGCTTCAGCATCGCCGCATTGCGCCTGCACGTGACCCAGTCGTCGCTGTCCAAGCGCATCGTCGAGCTGGAGGAGTCGGTCGACGTCCAGCTCTTCGATCGCTCCAGCAAGCGCGCCCAGCTCACCGAGGCGGGGCGCCGGCTGCTGCCGCTGGCCGGCAGGATGCTCGACCTCAAGGAGCAGTTCCAGCAGGAGGCCCTGTCCACGGCCAGCCTCACCGGTGTCTGCCGCTTCGGCGTGAGCGAGCTGGTCTCGCTGACGTGGCTGCCGGACTTCACGCGCATGGTCAACCAGGACCATCCGGCGCTGGTCCTGGAACCCTATGTCGACCTGGCGCGCAACCTGGAGCGCAAGGTGCGGCGCGGCGAGCTGGATTTCTCCATCACCACCGGGCCGGGCCAGAGCGCCGAGGTCCACGGCACCGTCATCGGCCGGGTGCACTTCTCGTGGGTCGCCTCGCCCTCTCGCATCGACCCGCCCAAGCTGTTGCGTCGTGCCGACCTGGAGCGGCATCCCGTCATCACCATGACCGAGGGCTCCGGCCTCACGCGCGCCATCGAGACCTGGGCCGACGAGCAGGCGATCACGATGCAGCGCATCCTGGGCTGCAACAGCCTGATGGCGATCGTCGCACTGGTGCTGGCGGATGTCGGGATCAGCTTCCTGCCGACGCACTTCATGCGGCCCTGGGTCGAGCACGGCACGCTGGTCGCGCTCAAGAGCGATCCGCCGCTGCCCAGCCTCGACTACTTCTTCTTCCGGCGCAGCGACGACCACCGCGCCCTGCTCGACGCGATGCGCGCCTACGTCGTGCGCATCGCCGACTTCGATTCGTCCTCGCGCTATCTCGCGCCCTTCGCCAGGAAACGAAGACAGTCGCAAAACGACTGACTGGCATGTCGAATTAATCGCTTGTCCGCATCGTTGCGGGATCGGATCATCGCGTCTCCAAAGACAGGAGACATGCATGAAATCAGGATCGATCGCCGTGATGGCGGCCGTGGCCGTGCTGCTGGGCATGGTGCAACCGGCGGCGGCCGCGTGGCCCGACGACAAGCCCATCGAGGTGGTGGTCGGCTTCGCGCCCGGCGGCGGCACCGACCTGCTGGCGCGCAAGCTGCTGCCCTTCGTGCAGAAGCGCCTCGGGCCCCAGGCGCAGTTCGTGGTGGTCAACAAGCCCGGCGCGGCCGGCGAGATCGCCAACGCCCACGTGAAGAACGCCAAGCCCGACGGCTACACCGTCGCGGTCATCAACGTCCCCGGTTTCCTGTATGTGCCGATGATCAAGAAGTCCCAGTACGAGGCGCGGGACTTCACCCTGGTCTCGCGCGTGGTGGACGATCCGACGGTGCTGGTGACGCGCACCGACAACGCCGTGCAGACCCTGCCGGCGGTGGTCGATGCCCTGCGCCGCAAGGCCGGTTCGCTGTCCTTCGGCCACAACGGCATCGGCACCAATGGCGACCTCGCGCTCCAGTTGCTGGCCAGGACGGCGAAGGTCCAGCCCAACGCCATCCCGTACAAGGGCACGGCGGCGCAGAAGACCGACGTGCTGGGTGGCCACCTGGACTTCGGCATCGTCAGCGCGGGCGAGGTGCCCGAGCTCCACGGCGGCGGCACCGGCGCGATGCGGGCCGTGGCGCAGTTCGGCGCCACGCGCTCGCCGGCGCTGCCGGGCGTACCCACCGCGACCGAGTCGGGCACCGCCGTCACCATGACCTCCGAGCGCGGCTTCGCGGTGCGCCAGGGCGTTCCCGCGGCGATCGTCGCCCGGCTCGATGCCGCGATCGCCGAGAGCGTGCGCGATCCCGAATTCATCGCCAGCGCATCGGCCGATGCGCCGGTGCTGGCCTACCTGCCGGGCGCGCAGTGGCAGCAGTCCCTGGAGCGCAACCGCAGGGCGCTGCAACTGCTGGCCGACACGCTGCCCAAGCAATGACGACGAACCACAGGAACCCTCTCATGAATGCCTCATCGCCCTGGCGCGTCGTGCGCTTCGATCAATGGATCGATCCGGTCTTCGACCAGCGCCTGTCCCGGGAACCGGACATCCGGCTCGACATCGCGCCCCTGCGCGCCGACGACGCCCGGGCCTGGCGCATCCTGGAGCGCGCGCACCTCTACCAGATCAGCGCCGCCAAGGACGAGCTGCCCGCGCACTGGCACGCCACCCCGGCGCTGCTGCAGCGCTGCCCCGACCTGATCTGCGTGTCCTCGACCGGCGCCGGCTTCGACACCGTGGACGTCGATGCCTGCACGCGCGCCGGCATCGCGGTCGTCAGCCAGATCGGCGCCAACGCCCCGGCCGTGGCGGAGATGGCGATCGGCCTGATGCTGGCGGTCTCGCGCCGCATCGTCGAGTCGGATCGCAAGCTGCGCACGCAGACCGGCTTCTCGCGCGAATCGGTCATGGGCCACGACATCGGCGGCCGCACCCTGGGCATCGTCGGCATCGGCCAGGCCGGCATGCGCACCGCGGCGCTGGCCCGGGCCTTCGGCATGCGCGTGCTGGCGGTCGATCCGATGCTCACCGCCGAGCAGATCCAGGAGCGCGGCGCGGAGCCGGCCGACCTCGACACGCTGGTGCGGGTCGCCGACATCGTGTCGCTGCATTGCCCGCGCGACAAGGACACGCTCCACCTGTTCGATGCCGCGCGCTTCGCGGCCATGAAGCCGGGCGCGATCTTCGTCAGCACGGCGCGCGGCGGGGTGCATGACGAGATGGCGCTCGCCGACGCCCTGCGTTCCGGCCACCTGGCCGGCGCCGGCCTGGACGTCTGGCAGCAGGAACCCCCGCCGCTGGACCATCCGCTGCTGGCGCTGGACAACGTGGTCGCGACCTTCCACACGGCCGGCGTGTCGCACGAGGGGCGGCACAACGTCGCCTCCCTGGCGGCCGAGCAGGTCGTCCACCTGCTGGGCGGCGGAACGCCGCCCCGGCTCGTGAACCCCGAGGTCTGGGAGCGCTTCGTCCAGCGTCGCGACGCCATCTCGGTACCGGTCGCGGCCTGACGGCCCCGACGCGTCGTCCCGAGCCGGCAAGCGAGCGATCCGCCCACCCGTCCCGCGCACATCCATGATCCCCAGCCTCCAGGCCCGCGACGGCCCGGCGTCGCTCTATGTCGACTTCCTGGCCGAGCTGCGCCTGCGCGGCTTCGAGGGCGACATCGGCCAGCGCCAGACCGACCGCGTCGTCTTCGCCACCGACAACTCGATCTACCAGCTGCCCCCGCAGGCGGTGGTGTTCCCGCGCCACGAGCTCGACGTCGTGCGCGTGGCCAGGCTCGCCCACGAGGAACGCTTCCGCTCCATCACCTTCACCCCGCGCGGCGGCGGCACCGGCACCAACGGCCAGTCGCTGACCGACGGCCTGGTGGTGGACCTGTCGCGCCACATGAACGCGATCCTGGAGATCAACGTGGAGGAGGGCTGGGCACGCGTGCAGGCCGGCGTGGTCAAGGACCAGCTCAACGCGGCGGTCCTGGAGCACGGCCTGTTCTTCGCGCCGGAACTCTCGCCCTCCAACCGGGCCACCATCGGCGGGATGATCGCCACCGACGCCAGCGGCCAGGGCTCGATCCTGTATGGCAAGACGCGCGACCACGTGCTCGACCTCAGGACCGTGCTGCTCGATGGCACGCCGTGGCATTCGAAGCCGCTGGCTCCGGCGGAGTTCGATCGCGTCCGGCGCCGCGAGGACCGCGTCGGCTTCATCCACCGGCTGCTCGAGCGCATCCGCGTCGACGACGCCGGGCTGATCGCCGAGCGCTTCCCGAAGCTCAACCGCTGCGTCACCGGCTACGACCTGGTGCACCTGTGCGACGACTGCGGGGACTTCAACCTGAGCTCGGTGCTCTGCGGCGCCGAGGGCAGCCTGGCCTTCGTCACCGAGGCCCGCATCCGGCTGACGCCGATCCCGCACTGCACGGCGCTGCTCAACATCCGCTACGACAGCTTCGATGCCGCCCTGCGCGACGCCGGCACGCTGATGCGGCTGGAGGCGGCGTCGAGCGAGACCATCGACGCCAAGGTCCTGGGCCTGGCGCGCCAGGATGCGATCTGGCTGGCCGTGAAGGACTACTTCCCGGACGATCCGCAGGGCCCGGCCCAGGGCGTCAACATCGTCGAGTTCCTGGCCGACGACGAGGCGGAGCTGGCCGCGAAGCTCGCGCGCGTCGAGGCGGCCCTGGCCCACGGCCCGGCCGGTGCGTCGGGCCGGCGCGGCCACACCGTCGCCCGGGGCGAGGCCGCCGCCACGGCGATCTGGTCGATGCGCAAGAAGTCCGTCGGCCTGCTGGGCAACATGCAGGGCGAGCGCCGCCCGATGCCCTTCGTCGAGGACACGGTCGTGCCGCCCGAGCAGCTGGCCGACTACATCGCCGAATTCCGCGCGCTGCTCGACCGCAAGGGACTGGTCTACGGCATGTTCGGCCACGTCGATGCCGGCTGCCTGCACGTGCGCCCGGCGCTGGACATGAAGGACCCCGATCAGGAGGCGCTGGTGCGCGAGATCTCCGACGAGGTCTTCGCGCTCACGCGCAAGTACCAGGGCGTGCTCTGGGGCGAGCATGGCAAGGGCTTCCGCTCCGAGTACGCGCCGGAGTTCTTCGGCCCGCTGTACGTGCGCATGCAGGAGATCAAGGCGGCCTTCGATCCGCACAACCAGCTCAATCCCGGCAAGATCGCCGCGCCTCCGGGGCATGCGCTCTCGCGCATCGATGGCGTGCCCACGCGGGGCCAGGCCGATCGCCGCATCCCGATCGAGGTGCGCCGGGCCAACGAGGATTCGCTGCACTGCAACGGCAACGCGGCCTGCTTCAATTACGACCCCGACGATGCGATGTGTCCGTCGTGGAAGGCCACGCGCGAGCGCCGGCATTCGCCCAAGGGCCGGGCCTCGCTGATGCGCGAGTGGCTGCGGCTGCTGGCCGAGCAGGGCGTCGATCCGTCGAGCGAAGCCATGCGCATCCGGCGGCGGGGCGTGCTCGGACGCTGGCTGGCCCTGCCCGGCCGCGCCCTCAATACTTGGAACGCGCGGCGCGACGCGGGCCGCGGCGACGCCGGTGACTTCTCGCTCCAGGTCAAGGAGGCCATGGACGGCTGCCTGGCCTGCAAGTCCTGTGTGGGCCAGTGCCCGATCAAGGTCGACGTGCCGGCATTCCGCTCACGTTTCCTGGAGGTCCACCACGGCCGCTACCTGCGGCCGATGAAGGACACCCTGGTGGCCTCGCTGGAGCGCTGGCTGCCGGCGGCGGCCACCTTGCCGCGCCTGGTCAATGGCCTCACGCACGGCGCTCTCGGCCGGAGCGCGTCGCGCGCCCTGGGCCTGGTGTCGCTGCCCGAGCTGAGCGGCATCGACCTGCGCCGGACGCTGGCGGGCCGGGGCGTGCGGGTGGCATCGGCCGAGACCCTGAGCGCGCTCACGGCCGAGGAGCGCGCCCGCAGCGTCGTCGTCGTGCAGGACGCCTTCACCTCGCACTACGACACCGCCGTGGTCCTGGACTGGTGCGAGCTGCTGCTTGCGCTCGGCTTCGTTCCCTGGCTGGCACCGTTCCGGCCGAACGGCAAGCCGCAACACGTGCTGGGCCTGCTGGACCGGTTCGAGCGCACCGCCGCCGCCAACGTCCGGATGCTCGGCGAACTGGCCGCGACGGGCGTCGCGCTGGTGGGCGTGGACCCGTCCATGACGCTCGCCTACCGCGCCGAGTACGTCAAGGCGCTGGGCGCGGACCGGGTGCCGGTCGTCCTGCTCCCGCAGGAATGGCTGGTCCAGCGACTCGACGACCTGCCCAGGCTGGAGGCCGACCCTTCGAACCCCTGGCACCTGCTGCCGCACTGCACCGAGCGGACCAACGCGCCCGCTGCGACCGCCGACTGGAAGAAGGTCGCCGAGCGCCTGGGCATCGCCCTGCGACTCGTGGCCAGCGGCTGCTGCGGCATGGCCGGCCTGTACGGCCACGAGCGCGACCACCGTGCGACGTCGGAGGCGATCTACGGCCTGAGCTGGCGCTCGATCGTCGCCGAGCCCCGCCATGCGGGCCGGCTGGTCGCCACGGGCTATTCGTGCCGTTGCCAGGCCGCGCTCGTGGACGGCATCGACCTGTCGCATCCGATCCAGGTGCTGCTCGCGCGCGTCAGGGCAGCGCGAGCCGTTCCGGCCGACGCATCGCCACCACCGCCACCCATGCCGTCGGCACCGACGCTGGCACCCGAACACCACGATCAGGCCTGACCGCCGGATCGTCCATCCATTCCACCCCCAGGAGACATACAACCATGCGAACCCTCACCCGAATTCCCGCCGTCGCCACGGCCGCCGCCCTGGCCCTGGTCGCGCTGGCCACCACGACCGCCCAGGCCCAGGACTACCCCGAGCGTCCGATCAGGATCGTCGTGCCGTTTCCGGCCGGCGGCGGCACCGACGCCCTGACGCGCCAGATCGCGACCGCGCTGACGGCCAAGCTCAAGTGGGTCGTCACGGTCGACAACAAGCCCGGCGCCGGCGGCAACCTGGCGCTCGACAGCGTCGCCAAGGCCAGGCCCGACGGCTACACGCTGGTCATGGCGCAGACCGACAACATCGTGCTGAACCCGTTGCTCTACACCAAGCTCACCTACGACCCGGTCAAGGACCTCGAACCCATCACCTCGATCGCCAGCGGCGCCGTGGTGCTGGTGGTCAGGGCCGACTCGCCCCACAAGACCCTCGCCGACGTGGTCGCCGCCGCCAAGGCGAAGCCCGGCCAGCTGACGGTCGCCACGCCCGGCACCGGCACCATCGCGCACCTGGTCAACCAGCTCTGGCAGAACGCCTCGGGCGTGAAGTTCACGCACGTGCCCTATCGCGGCATGGCGCAGGCCGTGCCGGACCTGATCGGCGGCCAGGTCGACATGTACATGGGCTCGATCCCGACCCTGCTCAGCCAGATCGAAGGCGGCAAGGTGCGCCCGATCGGCGTGACCACTGCAAAGCGCTCTCCCGTGCTGCCGAACGTGCCGACCTTCAACGAAGCGGGCATCAAGGGCGTCGAGCTCGCCAGCGTCTGGGGATTGATGGCGCCGGCAGGCACGCCCAAGGCCATCGTCGATCAGTGGAACACCGAGGTGAACGCGCTGCTCAAGCAACCCGACGTGCGCGACAAGATCATCGCGACCGGCGCCGAACTGCTGGGCGGCACGCCCAAGGCCCTGGGCGACCTGAATGCCGCCGACCGCGCGCGCCTCGCGCCAGTGGTGCGCGAGGCCGGCATCAAGCTCGACTGACGACGCCCTCCCTCGATTGCCCATCCCGATCCCGCTCACAGATCCACGACCCACACACCGAAGCGACCCCCATGAACAACGGACTCCGCATCCTCAAGCGCCATCGCGCCGTCTCGCTCGACCTCGCCCGCCGGTTCCTGGAGGTGCCCGTGGCCAACGTCGGCGACTGCATGGCGCGCATGACCGCCGGCGGCGCGCGCCTGCGCCCGATGCATTCGGGCGGGCGCATGGCCGGCCCGGCCCTGACGGTCAAGAGCCGCCCGGGCGACAACCTGATGCTGCACAAGGCGCTGCAGCTGGCCCAACCCGGCGACGTCATCGTGGTGGACGCCGGGGGCGACCTCAGCAACGCCATCACCGGCGAGATCATGGTGGGCGATGCGATTCACCAGGGGCTGGGCGGCTTCGTCATCGATGGCGCCATCCGCGACGCCGGCTTCATCCGCGCCAATGCCTTTCCCGTCTACGCCGCCGGCGTCACGCATCGCGGCCCCTACAAGGACGGCCCGGGCGAGATCAACGTGCCGGTTGCGATCGATGGCATGGTCATCGAGCCGGGCGACCTGGTGATCGGCGACGAGGACGGCTTCCTGTGCGTGCCCTTCGACGATGTCGAATGGCTGCTGGAGGCGGCCCACAGGAAGCAGGAGGCCGAGACGGTGATGGTCGCGGGCATCAAGGACGGCAGCTACGACCGCTCCTGGGTCGATGCCACGCTGAAGCGCCTGAACTGCTTCATCGAAGCGTAGGGAGAGCGGCCCGGGCAGCCCCGGGCCCCCAAGAGTCGCCTACTTGTCGGTCCAGGGCAGCTCGTCCCACAGCTTGCGCAAGCCGATCTCCGCCGTGCGCAGTTCCTCCTCGAACTGGGCCGGCGGCAGGTAGCGCACGGGCGCGAATTGCGCCAGGGCGCGGGCCTTGAACTCCGGATCGGCCACCGCCTGCTGGATGGCCTTGACCAGCAGCTCCCGAACCGGAGCCGGCAGGCCCTTGGGCGCGGCGATGCCGCGCAGGGACGACAGCACGATGTCGTAGCCCTGCTCCCTGAAGGTGGGCACGTCCGGCGCGACGACGCTGCGGCTGCTGCCCATCTGGCCGATCTGGCGCAGGGGACTGCCGCCCTTGGCATATTGCATGGCCTCACCGATGTTCATGGCGGCCACGTCGATGGTCTTGCTGAGCAGGGCCGTATGGACCTCGGAGCCGCCCTTGAACGGGATGTGGTTCAGCTTCACGCCGGCGGCGCGTTCGAACTGCAGCAGGGCCAGGTGATCGTCGGAGCCGGCGCCCGCCGTGCCGACATTGAGCGCGCCGGGCTTGGACCTGGCCAGTGCCGCCAGGTCCTTCAGCGAATGCACGGGACTGTCGGCGAGGACGGAGAAGTTGGCCGGGTCGTCGATCACGTTGCCCAGGAAGTCGAAGCTTCTGGACGTGAAGTTCGTCTTGCGCTCGATGGGAATCGTCAGCACCGATGGCGAATTGATGAAGCCGGTCGTGAGTCCGTCGGGTGCGGCATTGGCGATGGCGCCGAAGGCGATGCCGCCACCGGCGCCGGGCCGGTTCTGGATCACGACGGCTGCGCCGCGACCCAGGTGTTTCTCGATGTAGCGCGCCAGCAGCCGGGCCACCACGTCGGTGCCGCCACCGGGCGCGAAGCCCACGTACATGGTGATCGGACTCTGGGGGAACGCGGTCTGCGCGCGGACCGGACCCAGTTGGAGTCCGAGCAGTCCGGCCGCCGCGGCGCCCGTGAAAACTCGACGTTGCATCATGAATTGTCTCCTTGTTGATGGGATCGGGCGAAGCAGGGTTCGATGAAGTCGGGGCCGATCTCGGCGGGTGAATTGATGCCCAGCAACGCCAGGTTGCGCGACACCTCCTGCCTGAGGATCGAGATGGCGTGCAGCACGCCGGCTTCGCCCGCCACGGTCGCGCCGAAGCTGAAGGGTCGTCCGACGAACACGAAACTCGCGCCCAGCGCCAGTGCCTTGAGCACGTCGCTGCCGCGACGCACGCCGCTGTCGAGCATCACGGGCACGCCGGGGCAGGCGGCGACGATGCGCGGCAGGGCGCGCAATGGCGCGATCGCGCCATCGAGCTGCCGGCCGCCATGGTTGGACACGATGATTCCGTCCACGCCGTGGTTCAGCACGGCCTCGCGGGCGTCCCTCGCATCGAGCACGCCCTTGAGGACCAGGCGGCCACGCCAGAGGGCCCGGACCTGGTCGAGCTGCTCCCAGGACAGGCGGCCCCGATTGGAGAAGTCGCTCTCGACGTCCGGGGAGAGGATGGGAGCGCCGCGATGCGCGTAGTTGTTCTCGAAGTGCGGCATGCCGTGTTTCACCAGCGTGCGCAGGAAGGTGCCGAACAGCCAGCGCGGATGGGAGAGACCCTGCCAGGCGAGGCTGGCCGAGGGCCGCAGCGGGATCGAGAAGCCCGCGCGGACATTGTTCTCCCGGTTGGCGCCGACCGCCGTGTCCAGGGTCACGACCAGGGTGCGGAAGCCCGCCGCCTGCGCGCGCTCGACCATCGAACGATTGCCCGCCTCGTCGGCCGGCAGGTAGGCCTGGAACCAGGCGTCGGGGTTGACTGCGATGGCTTCCTCCATGCGGATGAGCGAAGACCCGCTCATGACGAATGGGATGCCGGCGCGCGCCGCCGCGCGAGCCAGGACCAGATCGCCCCGGTAGGCGGGCAGGGCCTGCAGGCCCATCGGCGCGATGCCGAAGGGGGCGCTGAAGGTCTGGTCGAACAGGGTCGTGTCGGTCGTCCGGCGGCTGATGTCGACCAGCACCCGGGGAATGAACGCGAGATCCTGGAACGACGCGCGATTGGCGCGCAGGGACTGGTCGGTCTCGGCGCCGCCGGACAGGTAGCTGAAGATCGGCTTGGGCAGGTGCCGGCGGGCCGCCTCCTCGAAGTCGTCCAGGCTCAGCATCCAGCGATGCCGCCGAGCCAGCCGGGGCGGCGCCGAACCGGCGCTGGCCGGCGTCACGCCCATGTCCGGGCGTCGAGCTGGCGGGGTCGTTGGAATGTCGGACGTCGCGATGCCATGCATGGTGAGAGATCTCCTCGGCCGGATTCTGCAAGTCCGATTAGTCTCGGAAAAGCGATAAAATTCGAACAGGTTTCATCGTTTAAATTCAACACCATGACGCTCAAGCAGCTGGAAGCCTTCTGTTGGGCGGCGACGGCGGCGAACTTCCTGCTGGCCGCCGAGCACCTGCATGTCACGCAATCGACCCTGTCCAAGCGGATCGCCGAACTGGAGGCGGACCTGGGCGTGCTGCTGTTCGATCGGACCGGCCTCAAGGCCACGCTGACCGACGCCGGAACGCAGCTCCTGCCGATGGCGCAGGGCATGCTGCGGATGTCCGACGACATCCGTGGCGCGCTGGGCGTCGATGGCGGACAGCTCAAGGGCCATTGCCGCTTCGGCATGGGCGAGTTGTCCGCCCTGACCTGGCTGCCGGCCTTCGTGTCGCACGTGCGCCGCGAGCATCCCGATCTGATGCTCGAACCACAGGTGGATCTGGGCGCCACGCTGGAGCGACGCCTCGAGGATGGCGAGCTCGACTTCGCCGTCATCGCCGGCTACTCGGCGCGGGAGCGGATCTCGAGCGAGCGGATCGCGGACATGCAGTTCGTCTGGGCCGCGGCGCCCGAGATCGTCGGCCGTCGGCGTGTCCTGACACGGGCGATGCTGGAGACCTGCCCGATCGTGACCGCTCCGCCCGCCGCCGGACCCGCCCGCATGATGGAGCAGTGGCTGGCGGTGAACGACTTCAAGGCCGGGCGCCGCCTGATCTGCAACAACTTCGCCGCCGTGGCGCGGCTGATCGCCGCGGGCATCGGCATCGGGCTCTATCCGAAGGGCTGGCTGCGCCAGCTGTCATCGAGTGGCGCCGTGGTCGAGCTGACTTCGAGACCGGCGCTGCCGCTGCTGCACTACACCTTCCAGACGCGGCGGGACGACGGACGTCCCCTCGTCGAACAGATGAAGAAGGCGGTCCTGGCGACGGTCGACCTGAGGACGCCGAGTCCGCTGTGGTAGGTGCCCGCGCCGCGCGCCGGGGCGGCCGGTCGATCAGCGCGGCGGTGCTCCCATGGCGGTTGCGGTCTAACCGGCGGGCGGTCGTGCCAGCGTCTGGTTCAAGCCCTGGAACATCGCCGAGAAGTCGCAGCACTCCTGCGCCAGCATGGCGATGGAGGCCACCAGCGCGCTGCGGTGCCCGCCCTTGTGCAGCGCCACGTAGGCGATCGGCGGCAGCGCCGGCGTGACGTCGATCTCGGTCAGCAGGCCGGCCTCGACCAGCGACGACAGGCAGCGGTGCGGCAGGTAGCTCACGCCGATGCCCGAGACCACCAGGCCCAGCATCGCCACCAGGTTGCTCACCACGATCACTTCGGCCGGCTCGGCGCCGCGCTCCTTCATCCAGGCGTCGTAGACGCGCCCGGTGCCCGACTGCGGGCCCTGCACCAGCATCCGGTGCTGCGCGATCTCGTGCAGGCGCAGCGTGCGGCCGGTGGCGACCAGGCCGGGCTTGCACAGCCACGCGTGCGCCACCTCGCCCACGCGCGTGCTGGTGATGCGGGTGTCGGTGAAGGCGTCGGGCACGAACACCAGGTCGAGTTCGTCGGCCAGCACCTTGTCGCGCAGCAGCGGGCTGGAGTCGACCGTCGGCTCGATCACGACCTTGGGATAGAGCCGCTGGATGGTGGCGATGAGGCGTGGCAGCCAGGTCATGGCGGTCAGCTCGGTGATGCCGATGCGCACGCGCCGCTCGATCACATCGGGCCGGCTGAACTGCTCGATGGCGGCATCGCGCTGCGCGAGCAGCTTGCCCGCCAGCACGAACATCTCCTCGCCCTTCTCGGTCAGGCGGGCGGCGCGCTGGCTGCGGTCGAACAAGGGCGTGTCGAACAGCTGCTCCAGCTCGTGGACCCGCTTGGAGACCGCCGACTGCGTGGTGTGGAGCTTGTGCGCGGCGGGCGAGAAGCCGCCGAGCTGGGCGATCCAGTAGAGGGCCTCGAGTTGCTTGAAGGTCATCAGATCGATTTCAGGAATGCGATTCGTTGACAAAAAATCGCTTTTTGAAATTTTAGGCGGCTTTCAGAATGCTCCGATGCCGCGTCGCTCCGACGGGGCAGGTCATGAAAGTCGTTCCTTGAGCACCCTGCTTTCCGCCCGCATCGGCCAGGTCAGGCCTTCGCCCAGCATCGCCGCCAAGGCCCGCGTCGACGCCCTGCGCGCCGCCGGCCGGGCCATCATCGATTTCACGCTGGGCGAGCCCGATTTCGCCACGCCGTCCCACATCGTCGAGGGCGGCATCGCCGCGCTGCGCGATGGCCAGACCCGCTACACCGGCTCGGCCGGCACGCCGGCCCTGCGCCAGGCCATCGCCCGCAAGCTCCAGCGCGAGAACGGCCTGGCCTATCGCAGCGACGAGATCGTCGTCGGCCCGGGCGCCAAGACGCTGATCTTCAACGCCTTCGCCGCCACCCTGGACGAGGGCGACGAGGTCGTCGTGCCGGCGCCCTACTGGGTCTCCTATCCCGACATGGTGCGGCTCAACGGCGGCGTGCCGGTGATCGCGCCCTCGGACGCGGCCAGCGGCTTCAAGCTGACCCCGGCGGCCCTGGAGGCGGCCCTGGGCCCGCGCACGCGCTGGCTGGTGCTCAACACACCCAACAATCCCAGCGGCGCGGTGTACTCGCGCCAGGAGCTGGAGGGCCTGTGCGCCGTGCTGCGGCTGCACCCGCACGTCTGGGTGCTCACCGACGAGATCTACGAGCACTTCACCTATGGCGGCGCGCGTCACCTGTCGCCATTGAACGTGGCGCCCGACCTGGCATCGCGCACGCTGGTGGTCAATGGCGTGTCCAAGGCCTATGCGATGACGGGCTGGCGCATCGGCTATGCCGCCGGACCGATGACGCTGATGCGGGGGCTGACGCTGCTGGCCTCGCAGACCACCACCTGCGCCAGCGCCATGAGCCAGGCCGCGGCGGTGGTCGCGCTCGACGGCCCGCAGGACTGCGTGGACGCGGGCCGGCGCCTGTTCGAGGAGCGGCGCGACCACATCGTGCGGCTGCTCGACGCCATCCCCGGCATCGACTGCGCGGCTCCCGATGGCGCCTTCTACGTCTTCCCGAGCGTGGCCGGCCTGCTGGGCCGGACCACGCCGGACGGCACGGTGCTGGCGAGCGACCTCGAGGTGATGCGCTGGCTGCTCGACGATGCCGGCGTCGCCGTCATCGATGGCGACTCCTATGGCCTGCCGGGCCACCTGCGGCTGTCCTTCGCCACCGGCCTGGCGCAGATCGAGGCCGGCTGCGCGGCGATCCGCGAGGCCGTGGCGCGCCTGCGCTGAACGGCCGCCCCATCCTTCGACGGCCCCTTCCCAGACCTTCCAACCTCAACGAGAGCGATTCCCATGATGTCCCGCAACCCCCTCGCCATCGGCCTCGCCGTGGCACTCGCCTGCATCGGCGCCGGCGCGTCGGCCCAGACCGGCGACACGCTGGCCAAGATCAAGTCCAGCGGCGTCATCACCATCGGCGCGCGCGACAGCCAGGTGCCGTTCTCGTACAAGCCCGTGGGCGGCGGCGACCCGGTCGGCTTCACCAACGACATCTGCATGAGGATCGTCGAGGCCGTGAAGACCCGGCTGGCCCTGCCGGCGCTGGAGGTGCGCTACACCATCCTGACCTCGACCAACCGGATCCCGCTGCTGACCAACGGCACCGTCGACCTCGACTGCGCCACCACCACCAACACCGTGCAGCGCCAGGAGCAGGTGGCCTTCGCGCCGAGTCACTTCGTGACCAGCATCACGGCGGCGGTGAGGAAGGATTCGGGCATCAACACCCTGGCCGACCTCAGGGGCAAGACGGTCTCGACGGTGGCCGGCAGCACCGGCCTGCAGCTGCTGCGCACCTATCGCAAGACCGAGAACATGGAGGTCGACAGCCTCGCGGCCAAGGACACCTCCGATGGCTTCCTGCTGCTGAGCACCGGCCGCGCCGTGGCCTACATCCTCGACGACGTGCAGCTCGCCGGCCTGATCGCCACCTCGCCCAAGCCCGGCGACTACAAGATCCTGACCGGCGAATCGCTGCGCCAGGAGCCCTACGGGATCATGTACCGCAAGGACGATCCGCGCTTCAAGGAAGTGGTCGATGGCACCGTGTCCCAGCTGATGACCTCCGGCGCCATCGAGCCGATCTATCGCAAGTGGTTCATGTCGCCGATCCCGCCGACCAACGCCAATCTCAACTTCCCGATGACGGAGGCCGTCAAGGAGGCCTACCGCAACCCCAACAACAAGGGCGTCTGAGGACGCGAACATCATGAACAACGGACTCCGCATCCTCAAGCGCCATCGCGCCGTCTCGCTCGACCTCGCCCGCCGGTTCCTGGAGGTGCCCGTGGCCAACGTCGGCGACTGCATGGCGCGCATGACCGCCGGCGGCGCGCGCCTGCGCCCCATGCATTCGGGCGGGCGCATGGCCGGCCCGGCCCTGACGGTCAAGAGCCGCCCGGGCGACAACCTGATGCTGCACAAGGCGCTGCAGCTGGCCCAACCCGGCGACGTCATCGTGGTGGACGCCGGGGGCGACCTCAGCAACGCCATCACCGGCGAGATCATGGTGGGCGACGCGATTCACCAGGGGCTGGGCGGCTTCGTCATCGACGGCGCCATCCGAGACGCCGGCTTCATCCGCGCCAATGCCTTTCCCGTCTACGCCGCCGGCATCACGCATCGCGGCCCCTACAAGGACGGCCCGGGCGAGATCAACGTGCCGATCGCGATCGATGGCATGGTCATCGAGCCGGGCGACCTGGTGATCGGCGACGAGGACGGCTTCCTGTGCGTGCCCTTCGACGACGTCGAATGGCTGCTGGAGGCGGCCCACAGGAAGCAGGAGGCCGAGACGATCATGGTCGCGGGCATCAAGGACGGCAGCTACGACCGCTCCTGGGTCGATGCCACGCTGAAGCGCCTGAACTGCTTCATCGAGACCTGAGCCGACGACCCCGGGCCGCGCGCCCGCCATCACGAACGAACGAGAGACATCCCATGGACATCCGCACGACCCGAATCCTCCGCTGCCCCCACGGCGGCGCCGCCGCCGATCGCCCCGATGCCGGCGGCCCGCGGCGCCGCGCCCTGGCCCTGGCACCGCTGCTCGCCGCCACCGCGCTGCTCGCCGGCGGCGGTGCCTTCGCGCAGCCGGCCTATCCCACCGCGACGCCGGTCACCATGGTGGTCGGCTGGCCGGCGGGCGGGCCCTCCGACAACGTCGCCCGGCTGATCGCCAACGCCATGGGGCGCACATTGGGGCAGAGCGTGGTGATCGACAACCGCGCCGGCGCCGGCGGCAACATCGGCAGCGACATCGCCGCCAAGGCCCGGCCCGACGGCTACACGATCATGCTGGCGACGGCCACCTCGCATGGCCTCAACTCGGCGCTCTACGCCAAGCTCAATCATGACCCGATCAAGGATTTCGCGCCGGTCGGCATGATCGCCAGCTCGCCGAGCGTGCTGCTGGTGCCGGCGGCCTCGCCCTTCAGGACCGTCGCCGACGTGCTCGCGCGGGCGCGGGCGAATCCCGGCCAGCTGAACTACGCCTCGGCCGGCGTCGGCTCCAGCCAGCACCTGGCCGGCGCGCGCTTCGTCAAGCTCGCCAGCGTCGACATCCCGCACATTCCGTACAAGGGCACCGCCCCGGCCATGACCGATGTCATGGCCGGCCGGGTCGACATGATCCTGACCACCGGCGCGGTGTCCTTCGTGCGCTCGGGCAAGGTGCGCGCCGTGGCGGTGGCCTCGAAGCAGCGCCTGCCCGCGCTGCCGGAGGTCCCGACCTTCGACGAGGCCGGCCTGAAAGGCTTCCACACCGATTCCTGGTATGGCCTGGTGGCGCCGGCGGGCACGCCGCAGCCGATCCTGGACCAGCTCAACACCGCCCTGCAGAAGGCCCTGCAGCAGCCCGAGGTCCGCACGCAGCTGGCCGAGCTGGGCGCCTTGCCGGCCGCGCCGATGACGACCGGCGCGTTCTGGACCTTCGTCAGGCAGCAGATGCCCGAGGCCGCCGAGCTGGTGCGCACCTCCGGCGCCAAGGTCGAGTGACAGCGGCACGCCTTCCAGCCCCCACCCGGAGACCCACCCCATGACGATGCCCCATCCGATCCGCCGCGCGCTCCGCGCCGCGCTCGCCGCCACGCTGGCCGTGGCCGCCTCCGCCGCGCTGGCGCAGGCCTATCCGCAGAAGACCATCCGCCTGGTCGTGCCGTGGCCCGCCGGCGGCGCCACCGATGCCGTCGGCCGCGCCCTGGCCGAGGCCCTGCGCGCGCAGCTCGGCCAGAGCGTGGTGGTCGACAACGTCGCCGGTGCCGGCGGCAACATCGGCACCCAGCAGTTCGTGCGCCAGCCGGCGGATGGCTACACCTTGCTGCTGGCCACCAGCTCGACCAATTCGGCCAATTCGTATCTCTACAAGAAGACCGGCTTCGACCCGGTCAAGGACTTCACGCCGGTGGCCTCGCTGGCCGTGATCCCCAGCGTGATGATCGTCGCGGCCGGCTCGCCCTACCGGGCGCCGGCCGACGTGATCCGCGCCGCCAGGGCCGCGCCGGGCAGGCTGTCCTATGGTTCCGGTGGCGTCGGCAACTCCGCGCACCTGGCGGGCGAGCTGTTCAAGTCGGTCGCCGGCATCGATGTCATCCACGTGCCCTACAAGGGCAGCGCGCCGGCCCTCACCGATGTCATGGCCGGCCAGCTCGACTACATGCTCGACACCGGCGCCTATGGTCAGCTCAAGGGCGGCAAGATCCGCGCCATCGCCGTGGCCTCCGACCGGCGCCACCCGCTGCTGCCGGCCGTGCCGACCTTCAAGGAGCTGGGCCTCGCGGGCATGACCATGAATGCCTGGTATGGCCTGGCGGCGCCGGCGAACACGCCACCGGCGATCGTCGAGCGCCTGAACGCGGCGGTGCGTGCGTCCTTCGAGACCGGCGACCTGAAGCAGCGCCTGACCGACCTCGGCGCCGAGGTGCGCCCCGGCGACGCGGCGAGCTTCGCGACCTTCTGGAAGTCGGAACTCGACCGCTATGCCGGCCTGGTCAAGCTGACCGGCGCCACGCTCGACTGAGCGCGATCCGCGCCGGCACTCGTGCCGGCGCCGGCGCCGACGCGGCCTCAGCGCGGCAGCGCGTAGACCACCAGCGCATCGCCGGCGCGGGTCTCGAGCTGCTTGTGGCCGGTGGCGCCGATCGCCACGTACTGCCGGCCCTGGTGCATGTAGGTCATGGCCGAGGCCTGGCCGCCCGCCGGCAGGCGGCCCGCCCACAGCAGGCGTCCGGTGGCGGTCTCGAAGGCGCGCAGGTAGTCGTCCTGCGCCGCGGCGATGAAGCTCAGGCCGCTGGCCGTGGTCACCGCGCCGCCCAGGTTGGGCGTGCCCAGCGGGATGCGCAGGCGCATCGGGATGCCCAGCGGCCCGGTGTCGAAGCCGGTGCCCAGTGGCTGGCTCCAGGCCAGCCGGCCGGTCGCGAGATCGGTCGCCGCCAGGAAGCCCCAGGGCGGCGTGTTGCATGGCACGCCCAGCACCGACAGCCAGATCGGCCGGTCGACGCCCCAGGGCGCGCCCTTCTGCGGCGCCACCGCCTGGTCGGGCCGCCGGCCGCCATCGCCGATCGCCGGGTCCGCCACCTCGTCGCGCGGCACCAGTCGCACCCGGTTGGCCAGCCGGCTGTGGTTGGTCACGACCAGACCGCGCTGCGGATCGATCGCCAGGCCGCCCCAGTTCAGTCCGCCGATCGTGCCCGGATAGAGCAGGGTGCCCAGGCCCTGGTAGGTCGGCGGCGTGAAGATGCCCTCGTAGCGCATGCGGTGGAACTGGATGCGGCACAGCGCGGCGTCGATCGGCGTCAGGCCGAAGGCATGGCGGGCGTCGATGCGCTCCGGATCGCGCCCCGGCAGGCCGGCGAAGTTGGGATAGAAGACCGACTGCGGCTGCGTCGGCGACAGCGTCTCGCCCTGCATGCCGCCCTGCGGCGCGGCGACGCGCGCCACCGGCCGCAGCGGCGCTCCGGTGGCGGCGTCGAGCACGAACAGCGAGCCGGTCTTGGTGCCCTGGATCACCACCCGCCGCGTGCGGCCGTCGATGACCAGGTCGGTGACCACCGGCTGCGCGCCGATGTCGTAGTCGAAGCGGTCGTGCTCGACGGTGCGGAAGACCCAGCGCGTGGCGCCGCTGGCCAGCTCGACGGCCACCACGGCGGCGCTGAAGCGGTCGTCGGCCGGATCGCGCGTGCCGCCATAGTGGTCGTTGCCGGCGTTGCCGGTGCCCAGGAACACCAGGCCCAGTCCTTCGTCGGCGGAGATCACGTTCCAGACGTTGGGCGTGCCGGCCGGCCAGGTCTCGCCCGGCGCCAGCGGCGCGCCCGGACGGTCGGTGCGCTTGGCGTCCCAGGCCCAGCGCAGGGCGCCGCTGGTGGCGTCGTAGGCGCGCACCACGCCGGAGGGGGCGTCGCGGCGCTGGTTGTCGCTGACCTGCTGGCCGACCAGCACCAGGTCGCCGACCACGGCCGGGCCCGAGTTGCTCGAGGCGTGGCCGGGCTCGGCCAGGCCCATGCCGGCGGTGAGGTCGACCGTGCCGTCGCGGCCGAAGCCCGCGCAGGGCGCGCCGCGCTCGGCATCCAGCGCGATCAGCCGGCCATCGGCGGCGGCGACGAAGACGCGCCGCGCGCAGGCCAGGGGCGGCGACAGGGTGGCGGCATCGGCGCGGGCGTGGTAGGCGACCGCGCGGCAGGCGGCGCTGAACATCGACTCCATGGCACGCGGCGCCACCCGGGGATCGAAATGCCAGCGTCGCGCGCCGGTGGCCGGGTCGAGCGCGAAGACCTGGTTGCCCGGCGAGCACATGAACAGCGTGTCGCCGATCTTCAGCGGCGTGTTCTGCGCCGCGTAGGAGACGCGGTCGCTGGGCGCGCTGTCGCCGGTGTCGAAGCGCCAGGCCTCGACCAGCCCGGCGACGTTGGCCGGCGTGATCTGCGCGGCGGGCGAGAAGCGCTGGCCGGCGGGCGTGCCGCCGAAGGCGGTCCAGTCGGTGTCGGCGGGCGCGGCGCCGGCACCGGGGGCGGCCGAGGCTCCCGCCAGCGCCATGGCGGCAGGCGCGACCGGGCGCTCCCACGCCAGCGCCACGGCGCCGGCCAGCATCGCCACGCCGCTCCACAGGCCCAGATGCACCCGGCGGCGCCGGCCGCGCGCCATCGGCCCGCCCAGGAGCCGCGCCATCAGCGCCAGAACGAACAGCAGCGCGATCAGGCCGACGCGCGCCGCCAGGTCGATCGCCCAGACCGGCTGCCAGCCCTTGCCGGCGATCTCCCAGCCGGCCCAGCCCAGGCTCGATGCCAGCGCGGCGCCCAGCAGCCATAGCCCGGCCGCCGGCCGGCGGCGCCAGGCCGCCAGCGCGCCGGCCGCCAGCAACGCGCCGCACAGCGCGTAGTAGCCGCTGCCACCCAGTGCCAGCAGCCAGCCTCCCAGGCCGAGCATCGCCAGGCCCAGCAGCCCGGCCAGCGTCTGCGCGACCAGTTCCCAGACATGCCAGGCGCCGGATGACCGGAGCGCGAGGGGGGGCGGGGCGGGCAGTGGTGTCTTCATCGAGTCGGCTTTCGCGGGGCCGTGGCGGTGCGCGCGCTCGCCGACGGCATGGAAGGAGGGAGGGGACGGGATCGCGCGACGCTGCCCTGCTCCGGCCGGGCTCCCGGGCGGAGCGAGCGTGGGGTGTCTGCGTCGTTGTTGCTGTTGTTGTTGTTGTCGTCGCGTCGTCGACCGCTCGATCTTCCCCCAGGCGCCGGTTCCCGCCATGTCATCCGATGTCGAAAACCGGGTGCCACCCGTCGCCGCGCGCGCGGCCCGGCCCGGGGGCCCTAGAACCTGACCTGCACGCTCGCCACCAGCTGGCGGCCCAGGCCCGGGATCACCGTCAGCGGGCCCCACGATGCCAGTGCGTAGTGCTTGTCGAAGGCGTTGTGCAGGTCCAGGCCGAGCCGCGTGCGGGGGTCGAGCTGCCAGTACGCGGTCAGGCGCACGGTGGTGTAGGCCGGCAGGCGATAGGTGTCGGTGGCCGTGCCGGTGCGTTCGCCCACGTGCACCAGGCCGCCGCCGACGCCCCAGCGGCCGCCATCGGCCAGCCGGTCCTCGCGGATGGCGAACAGGCCGGCGCTGACGCGCGGGATGTTGGCCGGGCGCTTGCCCACCAGCGCGGGATTGTTGTCGCGCGTGACCTCGGCGTCGGTGTAGGCGAAGTTGGCGGTCAGGCGCCAGTGGGCGTCGAGCCGGCCGGCGACGTCGGCCTCGAGGCCGCGGCTGCGCACCTCGCCGGCGGCGATGTTGAAGTTGACATTGGTCGGGCTGCGCGTGAGCACGTTGGTCTTCTGGATGTCGAACACCGCCAGCGCGCCGTTCAGGCGCTGGTCCGGCGACTGCCACTTGGCGCCGGCCTCCAGCGCCTGGCCCTTCTGCGGCGCGAAGGCGGTGCCGGACTCGTCGGCCCCGGCGTTGGGGCGGAACGACCGGCCGGCCGAGACATAGAGCGAGCTGTCCGGCGTGGGCAGGTAGGTCAGGCCGACGCGCGGCGTGGCCGCCGAATGGCTCTGGGTCTGCCGCGTGCCGGCCAGGAAGTCCTGGAAGTCCTGGTGGAAGCGGTCGAAGCGCACGCCGGCCAGCAGCTTCCAGCGCGTCGTCAGGTCGACCTGGTCCTGCACGAAGACACCGGTGGCGCGCTGGCGGTCGTCGGTCGCGAAGCCGGGCCGCAGGATGCCCCGGGGCTGGCCATAGACGGGAGCCTGGACGTCGATGGCGAAGGGCTGCGTCGCCAGGTTCGAATAGAGGATGTCCTGCCCCATCGCCAGGCGCCACGACTCCAGCCCGGCCAGCAGGGTGTGGCCGACGCCCGCCGCACGGAATCTGCCCTCGACCTCGGCCTGCACGGAGACATCGCGCGCGGGCAGGCTGCGCCAGCTGTCGCGCCGCGTCAGGGTGCGGCCGTCGGCGCGCAGGGCGCCGGTGAGGTCGACCGCGTCGCCCTCGAGCTCGGTCTCGCGATAGGAGGCGCCCACGCGCGCGCGCCAGCCGGCGCCCAGCTCGCGATCCAGCGCCAGCTGGTGCGTGTCGCCGGTCACGCGCAGGTTGCCGCGCGAGGCTTCGCCCAGGTAGCGGTCGCGCGGCAGCGCCAGGGCGTCGCCGTTGATCTGCACCAGGCCGCGATCGAGCGGCGTGCGGATGCGGATGAACTCGGCCTCGTACTGCAGCACGGTATTGGCATCGATCACCCAGGTCAGCGCCGGCGCGATCACGTACTTGCGGTTGTCCAGCAGCGAGGTGCGGCTGGCGCCGTCCTCGGCCGCCACGTTCAGGCGGTAGGCCACGCCGGCACCCAGCGCGCCGGTGGTGTCGAGCGTGGCGCGCCGGAAGCCCAGGCCGCCGATCTGCAGGCCGGCGCTGTGCGAGGGCGTGAACTGCGGCTTCTTGGTGACGACGTTGAGCGTGCCGCCGGGCTCGCTGCTGCCGTAGAGCGCCGCCGCCGGGCCCTTGAGGAACTCGATGCGCTCGACGCTGGCGACGTCGCGCTGCGGTCCATAGCCGCGCCCGGAGGCGAAGCCGTTGAGCAGCGCGCCGCCATCGGTGTTGCTGAAGCCGCGGATGGCGTAGTTGTCCCAGGTGCCGCCGAAGTCGTTGAGCCGGGCGATGCCGCTGACGAAGTCGACCGTGTCGGACAGGCGCGTGGCGCCGAGGTCGTCGATCAGCTGGCGCGGCACGACGCGCACCGATTGCGGCGTCTCGATCAGCGGCGTGTCGGTGCGGGTCGCCGCCGTGTTGCGCCCGACGCCCTCGTAGCCGGTGGCGCCATTGCGCTCGCGCACCTCGACCTCGTCGAGCGTGGCGGGCGCCTGCGCCTGCGCCTGCGCGGCGCCGGCGCACAGCGTCAGGATCGCGCAATGCAGCGCGGTCGACCGGACGACGGGGCGGCAAGGCCGGGAGCGGAGGGGAAGGGCGCGGGACGGGGAGGGAGCGGAGGCGGGCGAAGGCGACATGGACGGAGCGGAAGGAGCGAAGGAGCGGAAGGAGCGGAAGAGCGGAAGGAGCGGAAGAGCGGAAAAGCGCGGACCGGGCGGCCGGGAAAGTCCGCGATTCTAGGACCCAGATGAGAATCGTTTTCAATTGATGCCTGGGCCCGTCTCCTTTCCGCCGCTTCGCGCGGGTCACGGGTCGAACGCTGTAGCAAGAACTGCTACGCTGCGCCGCCCGTTCCGGCTCCATCGACTCATCGAAAGGTTGTCTTCCCATGCAGACCGTCGCCGCTTCCCCGTCCCGTCCGCCGATGCTGGCCATGCTCGCCGCCTTCGCCGCGCTGGCCTGCGCCGCGCCCCTCGCCCAGGCCGCCGACGCGGTCAAGGTGGGGCTGCTGAGCACGCTGTCGGGCCCGGGCGCCGGCCTGGGGGTGGACATCCGCGACGGCTTCCAGCTGGCGGTGAAGCAGGGCGGCGGCAAGCTCGGCGGCCTGCCGGCCGAGGTGGTGGTGGCCGACGACCAGCAGAGCCCCGACGTGGCGCGCCAGACCGCCGACCGCCTGATCAAGCGCGACAAGGTCGACTTCATGACCGGCATCGTGTTCTCCAACGTGATGCTGGCCGTGGGCGCGCCGACCTTCCAGTCGAAGACCTTCTACGTCAGCGCCAACGCCGGCCCGTCGCAATACGCCGGCGAGCAGTGCAACCCGTACTTCTTCAGCGCCAGCTACCAGAACGACAACCTGCACGAGGCGGTGGGCAAGACGGTGGCCGACAAGGGCTTCAAGCGCGTCGCCCTGCTGGCGCCCAATTACCCGGCCGGCAAGGATGCGCTGGCCGGCTTCAAGCGCTTCTACAAGGGCGAGATCGCGCTGGAGAGCTACACCCCGCTCAACCAGCTCGACTATGGCGCCGAGATCGCCAAGATGCGCGCCGCCAGGCCCGACGCGGTCTACATCTTCCTGCCCGGCGGCCTGGGCATCAACTTCATCAAGCAGTTCGTCGGCTCGGGTCTGTCCAAGGACATGACGCTCTTCGGTCCCGGCTTCTCGGCCGACGAGGACGTGATCCGGGCGGTCGGCGCGCCGATGCTGGGCATGTTCAACAGCTCGCTGTGGGCGCACGACCTCGACAACGCGGCCAACAAGCGCTTCGTGGCCGACTTCCAGAAGGAATACGGCCGCCTGCCCACGCTCTACGCGGCGCAGGGCTACGACGCCGCCCGCCTGATCGACGGCGCGGTGCGCGACGTCAAGGGCCGGCTCGACGACAAGGCCGCCGTGCGCAAGGCGCTGGAGGCGGCGCGCTTCGAGTCGGTGCGCGGCCCCTTCAGGTTCAACACCAACCATTTCCCGATCCAGGACTACTACCTGCGCGTGGTCACCCAGGACGCCCAGGGCCGCGTCACCAATCGCACCCTGGGCACGGTGTTCAGGAACCACGCCGATGCCTACGTCGGCGCCTGCAAGATGCCGGCCGCATGACGGGCGCGGGGGTGCTGGTCCTGGAGCAGTCGCTCAACGGCCTGCAGTTCGGCCTGATGCTGTTCCTGCTGGCCGCCGGCCTGACCCTGGTGTTCGGCATCATGGACATGATCAACCTGGCGCATGGCTCGCTCTACATGGTGGGGGCCTACCTGGTCGCCACGGCGGCGGTGGCCAGCGATTCGTTCTGGCTCGGCCTGGCGGCCGGGATCGCCGGCACGGCCGTGCTCGGCATGCTGCTGGAGGTCGCGGTGCTGCGCCGGCTCTACCAGCGCGACCACCTCTCGCAGGTGCTGGGCACCTTCGCGATCCTGCTGATGGCCAACGAGGGCGTGCGCATGCTCTGGGGCTCGCAGCCGGTGGCGCTGAACCCGCCGGCCGGCCTGGCCGGTCCGGTCGAGCTGCTGCCGGGCTTCCTGTATCCGGCCTACCGGCTGCTGATCATCGGCGTCGGCCTGGCGGTGGCGGCGCTGCTCTACGTGCTGGTGACGCGGACGCGGATCGGCATGCGGGTGCGCGCCGGCGCCTCCAACCGCGAGATGGCGCGCGCCATGGGCGTCGACGTGCGGCGACTGTTCACCGCCGTGTTCGGCTTCGGCGCGGCGCTGTGCGCGCTGGCCGGCGGCCTGCTGGGGCCGCTGCTGGCGGTGCAGGTCGGCATGGGCGAGAGCATCCTGATCCTGGCCTTCGTGGTGATCGTGATCGGTGGCATCGGCTCGATCCGCGGCGCCTTCTTCGGCGCGCTGCTCGTCGGCGTAGTCGACACCGCCGGCCGCGCCCTGATCCCGCTGGCCTTCGATCACTGGCTGGGGCCGGAGGCGGCGGCCGGCGCCGGGCCGGCCCTGGCCTCGATCCTGATCTACCTGCTGATGGCCGCCGTGCTGTTCTGGAAGCCGCGCGGGCTGTTCCCGGCCCATGGCTGAACGTCCCGTGCCCTCCGTCCCCCCCGCGCCCGCCGATCCAGCCGACCGCATGACGACCGCCGCTCCGTCCCCGTCCCCGTCCCCGTCCGCGCGGCCGCCCGCCAGCCTGCTCGACCATCCATTGCGCTGGCGCACCGCGCTGCCGATGCTGCTGCTGCTGATCGCGCTGCCGCCCGTGGCGCTGCTGCTGCGCGAGGAGTTCTACATCGGCCTGGCGACCCGCGTGCTGGTGTTCGCATTGGCCGCCACCAGCCTCAACCTGGTGCTGGGCTTCGGCGGCATGGTGAGCTTCGGCCACGCGGCCTTCGTCGGCCTGGGCGCCTATGCCGTCGGCATCCTGATGCAGCAGGGCGTGACCTCGGCCTGGATCGCCTGGCCGGCGGCGATGGCGGCCAGCGCGCTGTTCGCGCTGCTGGTCGGCGCCATCAGCCTGCGCACCCGGGGCGTCTATTTCATCATGATCACGCTGGCCTTCGCGCAGATGCTGTACTACCTGATGGTCTCGCTCAAGACCTGGGGCGGCGACGACGGCCTCGCGCTTCCGGGCCGCTCGAGCGTGGCCGCCGGCTTCGACCTGGCCAGCGACACCCGCTTCTACTACGTGGTGCTGGCGCTGTGCGTGCTGGCCTTCCTGGGCATCCAGCGCCTGCTCAATGCCCGCTTCGGCCACGTGCTGCAGGCCCTGCGCGAGAACGAGACGCGCATGGGCGCGATCGGCTTCCCGGCCTATCGCCACCAGCTGGTCGCCTTCACCCTGGCCGGCGGCCTGGCCGGGCTGGCGGGCGCGCTGCTGGCCAACCAGTCCGGCTTCGTCAGTCCGGCATTGCTGCAATGGAACCAGTCGGGCCTGCTGCTGGTGATGGTGATCCTGGGCGGCGTCGGCCACCTGTGGGGCGGCGTGGTCGGCGCGGTGGTGTTCCTGCTGCTGGAGGAGGTCCTGTCGGCCCACACGCTGCACTGGCAGTTCGCGCTCGGCGCGGTGCTGCTGGCGGTGGTGCTGGCCGCGCCGCGCGGGCTGGCCGGCTGGCGGCGCGGGAGGTCGGCATGAGCGGCGCCACGGCCGCCGCCGGAGCGCCGGCGCCGCTGCTGCACGTCGACGGCCTGGTCAAGCGCTTCGGCGGCCTGCTCGCCACC
Organism: Variovorax sp. PEI5; assembly: GCF_056679935.1. Classification (NCBI taxonomy): domain Bacteria; kingdom Pseudomonadati; phylum Pseudomonadota; class Betaproteobacteria; order Burkholderiales; family Comamonadaceae; genus Variovorax; species Variovorax sp. PEI5. The sequence continues at coordinate 577,863 of NZ_JBWXPH010000002.1, read as the reverse complement.
GACCATGCCGACCTGCGCGTCGCCCCGGGCGAGCTGCATGCATTGATCGGCCCCAACGGCGCCGGCAAGACGACCCTGGTGCACCAGATCTCCGGCGCGCTGGCATCCGACGCCGGCCGCATCCGCTTCGACGGCGACGACGTCACCCGCTGGCCGATGCCGCGCCGCGTGCGGCGCGGGCTGGCGCGCTCCTACCAGATCACCAGCATCTTCGATCGCCTGTCGGTGCGCGACAACCTGGCGCTGGCGGTGCTGGCGCGCCAGGGATCGAGCCTGCGCTTCTGGCGCCCCGCGCGGGCCGAGACCGCGCGCCATGCCGAGGCCGATGCCGTGGCCGAGCGCGTCGGCCTGGCGGCGCGGCTGCACGCGCCCGCCGGCGCCCTGGCGCATGGCGAGCAGCGCCAGCTGGAGGTCGGCCTGGCGCTGGCGACGTCGCCGCGCCTGCTGCTGCTGGACGAGCCGATGGCCGGCATGGGACCGGACGAATCGGAGCGCATGGTGGCCCTGCTGCAGTCGCTGCGCGGCGAGACCACGATGCTGCTGATCGAGCACGACATGGATGCGGTGTTCCGGCTGGCCGACCGCATCTCGGTGCTGGTGTCGGGCCGGGTGATCGCGCAGGGCACGCCGCTGGAGATCCGCCACCATCCGGAGGTGCGGCGCGCCTACCTGGGCGACGAGCTGCCGGCGATGGAGGCCGGCGCATGAACGCGGCCACCATGCCCCCCCAGGTCGCGGCACGTCCGGCGCTGCTGGAGATCGACGATCTGCGCGCCGCCTATGGCGGCAGCCAGGTGCTGTTCGGCATCGGCCTGCGCATCGGCAGCGGCGACGTCGCCACGCTGCTGGGGCGCAACGGCATGGGCAAGACCACCACGGTGCGCGCGCTGCTCGGCCTGCTGCCGCCGAGCGCCGGCACGGTGCGCTTCCTGGGCGAGCGCATCGACGGCCTGGCGCCCGACCGCATCGCCCGCATGGGGCTGGCGCTGGTGCCCGAGGGCCGGCAGATCTTCCCCAACCTCTCGGTCTCGGAGAACCTGCGGGCCTTCGCCGCCCAACGCAACCGCTCGGCCGAGCCCTGGACGCTGGAGCGCGTGTACGACCTGTTCCCCCGGCTGGCCGAGCGCTCGCGCCACATGGGCAACCAGCTCTCCGGCGGCGAGCAGCAGATGCTGGCGATCGGCCGGGCCCTGATGACCAACCCGCACCTGCTGGTGCTCGACGAGGCCACCGAGGGCCTGGCGCCGCTGGTGCGCGAGGAGATCTGGCGCTGCCTGGCGCAATTGCGCGCGCGTGGCCAGAGCATCCTGGTGATCGACAAGTACGTGCAGCGCCTGGTCGCGCTGGCCGACACCCACACCATCGTGCAGCGCGGCCAGGTCGTCTGGCAGGGCGACTCGGCCGCGCTGGCGGCGCAGCCGGAACTCTGGCAGCGCTACATCGGCGTCTGACGCGCGGCCACGCGCCGCGCCCCTCCCGGCGTCACTCCGCGACGTCCCTCGCAACCTCGCTTCCAGGAGTCCTCCCAATGCCCGCCCTCTATCGTGATTTCGAGACCCAGGAACAGATCGACGCCCAGTACGACCCGGCGATCCCGGCGCTCGACCGCGCGGCGGCGCTGCGCCACTACGCCGGGCGCAGCGCGCAGGCCCGCGCCACGCTGCCCTGCGAGCTCGGCGTGCCCTATGGCCCGACGCGCGCCGAGACGCTCGACATCTTCCGGGCCGACGAGCCCGGCGCCCCGGTGTTCGTCTTCATCCACGGCGGCTACTGGCGGGCGCTGTCGGCGGCCGATTTCAGCTGCGTGGCGCTGGGCCTGCAGCGGCGCGGCATCACGGTGGTGGTGCCCGACTACGCGCTGTGCCCGACCGTCACGCTCGACGAGATCGTGCGCCAGCTGCGCGCGGCCTGCGCCTGGGTGCTGCGCCACATCGACGCCCGTGGCGGCGACCCGGCGCGGGTGGCGGTGGGCGGCAGCTCCGCCGGCGGCCACCTGGCGGCGATGTGCCTGCAGACCGAATGGGAGCGCGACTACGGGCTGCCGCCGGATCCCTTCGGCGGCGCCGTGCTGGCCAGCGGGCTCTACGACCTCGCGCCGCTGCGCTTCAGCTACCTGCAGCCGAAGATCCAGCTGACCGAGGAGCTGGTGCGGCGCTGCTCGCCGGCCCGCCTGGCCATGCGGCCCTGCGCCACGCCGGTGCTGATGACCTGGGGCGGCCGCGAGCAGGCCGAGTTCGCTCGTCAGTCGCTGACCTGGCGCGATGCCTGGCGGGCCGCCGGCAACCGGGTCGAACTGCTGGCCCAGCCCGATGCCGACCACTTCACGGCGATCCACGGCTTCGAGGAGCCGGGCAGCGCGCTGTGCGACTGGGTCGGCCGCCTGTGGGGCGTGTAGGGGACCGACGCCCGTCCTTTACGCCTTTTTTACGGCGCCACCCTTCTTCTCTTCCCCGTTTTTACGGGCCGCTGACGAGACTTCCGGCTTCGAGTCAGACGAAGGAAAGAAGATGGACATCGCATGGATCGCGGCATTGGCCGCGTTGTGGGCCCTGGCCGCCGGCATGGTGGTCGGGCTCGATCGCCTGGGCGCTCCCGCGCCCCGCGCCGACGGCCCGACGGGAGGCCGGCCGTGATCAGCCTGGCGACGCTCTATGGCTTCGGCGGCCTGGTCGCGCTGCTGCTGTTCGCCTACCTCGTCCATGCGCTGATCCGCGCCGAGGAGTTCTGAGATGGACACCTCCGCCGTGATCCTCGTGACCGCGCTGCTGGCCGGCCTGGTGGTCCTGGGCTGGCCGCTCGGGCGCTTCCTGGCGGCGCTGTGCGACGGTCGCCTGCCGCGCTGGATGGCGCGCGTCGAGGCGCCGCTCTACCGCCTCGCCGGCGTCGCGCCGGAGCGCTCGATGCACTGGCGCGCCTATGCCCTCGCGCTGCTGGCCTTCAACACCATCGGCGTGCTCTTCCTGTATGGGCTGCAGCGCCTGCAGGCGCACCTGCCGCTCGATCCGGCCGGCCAGGCGGCGGTGTCGCCCGATTCCTCCTTCGACACCGCGATCAGCTTCGTCGCCAACACCAACTGGCAGGGCTACGCGGGCGAGTCGACGATGAGCCACCTGACGCAGATGCTGGGCCTGACGGTGCAGAACTTCCTGTCCGCCGCCACCGGCATCGCCGTCGCCTTCGCGCTGGCCCGGGGCTTCGCCGCGCGCGGCACCGGCGCGCAGCGGCGCGACGCCGTCGCCACCGGCCCCGCGGGCACCGAGGTCCCTGAAACCGCTGTTGCCACCACCAGCGCCACCGCCGCGACCGAGCCGGTGGTGCGCGGCGCGGTGGGCAACTTCTGGGTCGACGTCACGCGCCTCACGCTGTGGCTGCTGCTGCCGCTGTCCTTCGTGCTGGCGCTGTTCCTGGCCGGGCAGGGCGTGATCCAGAACCTCGACGCGCCCCGGGTCGTGACGACGCTGGAGGCCGGCGCGCCGGCGCAGACCATCGCCATGGGCCCGGTGGCCTCGCAGGAGGCCATCAAGATGCTGGGCACCAACGGCGGCGGCTTCTTCAATGCCAACTCGGCGCATCCCTACGAGAACCCGACGCCGCTGAGCAACTTCGCCCAGATGCTGGCGATGCTGCTGATCCCGGTGGCGCTGTGCTTCGCCTTCGGCCGGGTGGTGGGCGACGTGCGCCAGGGCTGGGCCGTGCTGGCCGCCATGATGGTGCTGTTCGTCGCCGCCGTGGCCGTCATCGTGCCGGCGGAGCAGGCCGGCAATCCGCTGCTGGCGCCGCTGGGCGTCGATGCCGTCGCAGGTCCGCTGCAGTCCGGCGGCAACATGGAGGGCAAGGAGACGCGCTTCGGCATCGCCGCCTCGGCATTGTTCGCCGCCGTCACCACGGCGGCCTCGTGCGGCGCGGTCAATGCCATGCACGACTCCTTCACGCCGCTCGGCGGCATGGTGCCGATGGTGCTGATGCAGCTGGGCGAGGTGGTGTTCGGCGGCGTCGGCAGCGGGCTCTACGGCATGCTGATCTTCGCCATCCTGGCGGTCTTCATCGCCGGCCTGATGATCGGCCGCACGCCCGAGTACCTCGGCAAGAAGATCGAGGTGCCCGAGATGAAGCTCACCGCCATCGCCATCCTGGTGACGCCGCTGGTGGTGCTGGCCGGCACGGCGCTGGCCGTGAGCCTGGGCGCGGGCCGCGCCGGCATCGCCAATCCGGGGCCGCACGGCTTCTCCGAGGTGCTCTACGCGCTGACCTCGGCGGGCAACAACAACGGCAGCGCCTTCGCCGGGCTCTCGGCCAACACGCCGTTCTACAACGCGCTGCTGGGCGTGGCGATGTGGCTGGGCCGCTTCGGGATGATCGTGCCGGTGCTGGCCATCGCCGGCGCGCTGGCGGCCAAGCAGCGCCTGCCGGCAACCGCCGGCACGCTGCCCACGCACGGTCCGCTGTTCGTGGCGCTGCTGGTGGGCACGGTGCTGCTGGTCGGCCTGCTCAATTACGTGCCCGCGCTGGCCCTGGGGCCGGTCGTCGAACACCTCATCCGGTGAGACGGCCCCCGTCTTCCTTCGAAGGTCATTCATGTCAAGCAAATCGTCTCCATCCCTGATGGACATGGCGCTGGTCGCGCCGGCCGTGCGCGGCGCCTTCGCCAAGCTCAGCCCGCGCGTGCAGTGGCGCAACCCGGTGATGTTCATCGTCTATGTCGGCAGCATCCTCACCACGTGTCTGTGGCTGCACGCGCTGCGCCACCCCGAGGACGGCGGCATGGCGCCGGGCCAGGCGCTCGCGATCGCGGTGTGGCTGTGGTTCACGGTGCTGTTCGCCAATTTCGCCGAGGCGCTGGCCGAGGGGCGCAGCAAGGCCCAGGCGGCATCGCTGCGTGGCCTGCGCCAGGACACCTGGGCCAAGAAGCTCAAGCAGCCCCACCACGGCAGCGGCTTCCTGCCCGAGCAGGCGGCCAACCTGCGCCGCGGCGATGTCGTGCTGGTCGAGGCCGGCGACGTCGTCCCGCTCGATGGCGAGGTGATCGAGGGCGTGGCGGCGGTCGACGAGAGCGCCATCACGGGCGAATCGGCACCGGTGGTGCGCGAGTCCGGCGGCGACTTCTCCAGCGTCACCGGCGGCACCCGCGTGCTGTCGGACTGGCTGGTGGTGCGCGTCGGCGTGAACCCCGGCGAGTCGTTCCTCGACCGCATGATCGGCATGGTCGAGGCCGCCAAGCGCCGCCGCACGCCCAACGAGATCGCCCTGACCATCCTGCTGGTGGCCTTGACGCTGGTGTTCCTGATGGTCACCGTGACGCTGCTGCCGTTCTCGATCTTCAGCGTCGACGCCATGGGCGCCGGCCGCGTGGTGTCGCTGACGGCGCTGGTCGCGCTGCTGATCTGCCTGATCCCGACCACCATCGGCGGGCTGCTGTCGGCGGTGGGCGTGGCCGGCATGAGCCGCATGCTGCAGGCCAACGTGATCGCCACCTCCGGCCGGGCGGTGGAAGCGGCCGGCGACGTCGACGTGCTGCTGCTGGACAAGACCGGCACCATCACGCACGGCAACCGCCAGGCCAGCGCCTTCCTGCCGGCCCCGGGCGTGACACCGGAGCGGCTGGCGCGCGCGGCGCTGCTGGCGTCGCTGGCCGACGAGACGCCCGAGGGCCGCAGCATCGTCGAGCTGGCGCGACGCGGCGGCGCCGACGACCGCGCGGTCGATGGCGCCTGCTTCGTGCCCTTCACGGCGCAGACGCGCATGAGCGGCGTCGACCTGCCCGCCGTCGCCCCGGCCCCGGAGGCCGCGCCGCTGGCGCTGCGCAAGGGCGCGATGGCGGCGGTGCGGCGCCATGTCGAGGCCCTGGGCGGCCAGGTCGAGCCCGAGGTGCTGCGCGCCGCCGACGAGGTCGCGCGGCGCGGCGGCACGCCCCTGGCGGTGGCCGAGGGCGAGCGGGTGCTGGGCGTGGTCGAGCTCAAGGACATCGTCAAGACCGGCATCCGCGAGCGCTTCGCCGAACTGCGCGCCATGGGCATCCGCACGGTGATGATCACCGGCGACAACCCGCTGACGGCGGCGGCCATCGCGGCCGAGGCCGGCGTCGACGACTTCCTGGCCGAGGCCACGCCCGAGGACAAGCTGGCCCTGATCCGCCGCTACCAGGCCGATGGCCGGCTGGTCGCCATGACCGGCGACGGCACCAACGACGCCCCGGCGCTGGCCCAGGCCGATGTCGCGGTGGCGATGGGCAGCGGCACGCAGGCCGCCAAGGAGGCCGGCAACATGGTCGACCTGGATTCCAACCCGACCAAGCTGCTGGAGGTGGTGGAGACCGGCAAGGCGCTGCTGATGACGCGCGGCTCGCTCACCACCTTCTCCATCGCCAACGACGTGGCGAAGTACTTCGCCATCATCCCGGCGATCTTCGTGGGCACCTATCCGCAGCTCGGCGCGCTCGACGTCATGCATCTGGGCAGTCCGTCGTCGGCGATCCTGAGCGCGGTGATCTTCAACGCGCTGGTGATCGTCTTCCTGATCCCGCTGGCGCTCCAGGGCGTGCGCTACCGGCCGGTGGGCGCCGCCGCGCTGCTGCGCCGCAACCTGGCGCTCTACGGCCTCGGCGGCCTGGTGGTGCCCTTCGCCGGCATCAAGCTCATCGACCTGCTGCTGGTGGCGCTCGGCCTGGCCTAGGCCGCGGCCGACGCATCCGCGCCCCCCGCGCTCCCCGCATTCCCCGCCTCCGATCCGGAAGGAACCCTCCCAATGACATCCCTGCTTCGTCCCGCGCTGGTGCTCTTCGCGCTGCTCGCCGCGCTCACCGGCCTGCTCTATCCGCTGGCCGTCACGGGCGCCGCGCGCGCCGCCTTCCCGGACCAGGCCGCCGGCAGCCTGGTCGAGCGCGACGGCCGCGTCGTCGGCTCGCGCCTGATCGGCCAGAACTTCACCGATCCCGGCCACTTCTGGGGCCGGCCGTCGGCCACGGCGCCGACGCCCTACAACGCGGCCGCCTCGGGCGGCTCCAACCTCGGGCCGTCGAATCCGGCGCTGGTCGAGGCGGTGCGCGGCCGCATCGCGGCGCTGCGCGCGGCCGGCGCCGATCCGATGGCGGCGGTGCCGGTCGACCTGGTGACGGCCTCGGCCAGCGGGCTGGACCCGCACATCAGCCCGGCCGCCGCGCGCTACCAGATCGGGCGCGTCGCCCGCGCGCGCGGACTGCCGCCGGAGCGGGTGGCGGCGCTGGTCGAGCGCCACACCGAAGCGCCCTGGGCCGGCTTCCTGGGCACGCCGCGCGTCGACGTGCTGGCGCTGAACCTGGCGCTCGACGCCACGCGCTGAGGACGCTGCCGCATGGACCCGGTCCTCGACCTGCTGCGCCTGCTGGGCGCCTGGGTGGCGCCCGTGCTGCCGCTGGGCGCGATGTGGCTGGTGCTGCGGCGCACGGCGCGGCGGCACGCGCGCGGCGCGGTACGCTCCCCGCACGCCCGGCGTCCGCCCGGTCCCTGATTCCCTGGATCGACCGACTCCGCCATCCACCGCGCTCCGCCATGTCCGCCATCGCCGAACCCCCGCGTCCCGATCCCGACGCATTGCTCGCCCAGCTGCGCGGCGAGGCGGAGCGCGCCGCGCGCGGCCGGCTGCGCGTCTACTTCGGCGCCAGCGCCGGCGTGGGCAAGACCTGGGCCATGCTCAGCGCCGCCCGGCGCGAACGGGCCGCGGGTCGCGACGTGCTGATCGGCGTGATCGAGACGCATGGCCGCGCCGAGACCGCCGCGCTGCTCGACGGCCTGCCCCGGCTGCCCTTGCGCGAGCTGGCCCACCGGGGCCGCGTGCTCAGCGAGCTCGACCTCGACGCCGCCCTGGCGCGCCGGCCCGCCGTGCTGCTGGTGGACGAGCTGGCGCACACCAACGCGCCCGGTTCGCGCCATGCCAAGCGCTGGCAGGACGTGCACGAGCTGCTGGATGCCGGCATCGAGGTCTGGACGGCGCTCAACGTGCAGCACCTGGAGGGCCTGAACGGCACCATCGGCGCCATCACCGGCGTGCGGGTCCACGAGACCGTGCCCGACGGCGTGCTCGACCAGGCCGACGAGGTGGTGCTGGTGGATGTCACGCTCGCCGAGCTGACCGCCCGGCTGGCGGCCGGCAAGGTCTATCAGCCGCGCCAGGCCGAGCAGGCGGCGCGCAACTTCTTCCGCCCGGGCAACCTGATCGCCTTGCGCGAGATCGCCCTGCGCCGCACCGCCGAGCACGTGGAGGACGACGTGCGCGACTGGCGCATCGAGCAGTCCGGCGACGTGGCGGCGGCGAAGGCCGGCGCCGGGGCGGACGGCCCGCAGGCCTGGAACACCTCGGGCGCGATCCTGGCGTGCATCGGCCCGCACGAGGGCGCGGCGCAGACGGTGCGCACGGCCGCGCGCCTGGCCGCCCGCCTGAGCGTGCGCTGGCACGCGGCCTATGTCGAGACACCCGCGCTGCAGCGCCTGCCGGCGGCGCGGCGCGACCGCATCCTGGCGGTGCTCAAGCTGGCCGAGGAACTGGGCGCGGCGACCTCGGTGCTGACCGGCGCCGAGGTGGCGCCGACCCTGGCGGCCGAGGCCCGGCGCCTGAACTGCGCCACGCTGGTGATCGGCCGCGCCGAGGCCGCGACCGGCTGGCGCCGCGCGTGGCCCGGCCGCTCGCTGGCGCGCGCGCTGGCACGGCGCGCGCCGGCGCTGGAGATCGTCGAGGCCGCCGCCGCGCCGGATGCGCGGCGCCTGGCCCGTCCGTGGCCGGCCCTGGCGCGCGACGCCGTCGCCCCCGGGGGCGCCATCGAGGCCGATCTCCCCGGCGACGACCCGACCGAGGCCGGCGGGCGCCCGCGCGCGCGCTGGCCGGGCTATGCCTGGGCCCTGACCGCCGGCAGCGCCGTGACGCTGCTGGCGACACCGCTGTCGGGCGTGCTGGAGGAGGTCAACATCGTCATGCTGTTCCTGCTCGGCGTGGTCGGCATCGCGCTGCGCTTCGGGCGCGGACCGGCGGCGCTGGCGGCGCTGTTCAATGTCGTGGCCTTCGACTTCTTCTTCGTCGAGCCGCGCCTGTCGTTCGCCATCGGCGATGCCCAGTACCTGCTGACCTTCGCCGTCATGCTCGCCGTCGGCCTGCTGGTGGGCCAGCTCACCGCCGGGCTGCGCTTCACGGCGGGCGTGTCGGCCAGCCGCGAGCGGCGCGCGCAGTCGCTGTTCGAGCTGACGCGCGAACTCTCCGGCGCGCTCGAGCGCACGCAGGTGGTGGCGCTGGGCGCGGCGGCGGCGCAGCGGCATTTCGGCGGCGAGGCGCGGGTGCTGGTGACCGACGCCGCCGACCGCCTGCTGCCACCCGAGCCGGCGCCCGAGGGCTTCGATGCCAGCGTGGCCGACTGGGCCTTCCGGCAGGGCCGCAGCGCCGGCCTGGCGACCGCCACGCTGGCCGCGCAGCCATGGCACTACGCGCCCCTGGCGGCGCCGATGCGCGTGCGCGGCGTGCTGGCCCTGCGCCCGGCGCGGCCGCGCTGGCTGCTGATCCCCGAGCAGGCGCGCCAGCTCGAGACCCTGGCGCGCCAGATCGCCATCGCGCTCGAGCGCGTCCACTATGTCGAGGTGGCGCAGCAGGCGGTGGTGGAGATGGCTTCGGAGTCGCTGCGCAACACGCTGTTGGCGGCGCTCTCGCACGACGTGCGCACGCCGCTGACGGCGCTGATCGGGCTGGCCGAGTCGCTGCAGGTGCCGGTGGTCGAGGCGGATCAGGCGGATCGGGTGGGTGATGCGGCCCCGGCGGCCGATGCCGCCGTGGCCCGCGACCAGACGGCGCGCGCCATCGTCGCGCAGGCGCGCTCCCTGCACGCGCTGGTGAGCAACCTGCTCGAGATGGCGCGGCTCGAGCGCGGCGGCGCCGGCGGCGCGGTCCACCTGCGGCGCGACTGGCAATCGGTGGAGGAGGTCGTCGGCGCGGCGATCCGCGCGGCGCGCGGGGCGCTGGGCCCGGTCGCCGTCGGCACCGAGCTCGCCGCCGACCTGCCCCTGGTCGAGTTCGACGCCGTGCTGATCGAGCGCGTGCTGGTCAACCTGCTGGAGAACGCGGCCAAGTACGGCGCGCCGCCGATCGTGGTCGCGGCCCACGCGACCGGGGACGCGCTGGTCGTCGCGGTGCGCGATCACGGGCCCGGCCTGCCAGCGTCGACGCGGGGCCGCGAGCACACGCTGTTCGACAAGTTCACGCGCGGCCAGGCCGAGGCGACGACACCCGGCGTCGGGCTGGGCCTGGCCATCTGCCGGGCGATCGTCGATGCGCATGGCGGCACCATCGTGGCCGCGCAGCGCGCCGGCGGCGGCGGCGCAGAATTCACCCTCACCCTGCCGCGTCGCGACCCCCCCGCGATGCCCGACCTCCCGCCCAGCCCATGACACCTCCCGTCGCCATCGTCATCGAGGACGAACCGCAGATCCGCCGCTTCGTGCGCGCCGCCCTGGAGGCCGAGGGCTGGACGGTGCACGAGGCCGGCTCGCTGCGCGATGGCACGGCGGCGGCCGGCACCCGGGCGCCCGACCTGCTGGTGCTCGACCTCGGCCTGCCCGATGGCGATGGCATCGCCCTCATCCGCGACGTGCGCGGCTGGTCGACGGTGCCGATCATCGTGCTGTCGGCGCGCGTCGACGAGAGCGACAAGATCGCCGCGCTGGATGCCGGGGCTGACGACTACCTGACCAAGCCCTTCGGCACCGGCGAGCTGCTGGCGCGCGTGCGGGCCCACCTGCGGCGCCGGCGCGCCGCGGCGGCCGGCGGCGAGGGCGCGGGCGGTGCCGATGGCGCCGCCGTGTTCCGCTTCGGCGAGGTCGAGATCGACCGCGTGGCCCGGCTGGTGCGGCGCCAGGGCGCGGAGGTGCACCTGACGCCGACCGAGTACCGCCTGCTGACCGTGCTGGCCGCCGGCGCCGGGCGCGTGCTGACGCAGCGCCAGCTGCTGCGCGAGGTGTGGGGGCCGTCCCACGTCGACCAGGGCCATTACCTGCGCGTCTACATGGGTCACCTGCGGCAGAAACTGGAATCCGATCCGGCGCAGCCGCGCCACCTGCTGACCGAGACCGCCGTCGGCTATCGCCTGGTGCCGTGATCGCCCCGCGCGCCAGCGCTCCGGACACCGCCCACGATGACCCGACCCACCCGCACCGCCGCTGAACTCCAGGCCCTGCTGCTCGAACGCATCGAGGCCATCCCCGAGTTGCGCGGCCAGCTCACCGACGTGCACACCGGCGGCGTGGTCGGCATCGCGTCGGAGGAGGGCGGGCCGAACTGGACCGTGCGCGTCATGACCGACCGCGAGCGGCACCGCCACGACATCGCCCGCATCATCCGGCAGCTGCAGATGCGCTACGACCTGGAGGATTGAGGCGGGCGCTTCAGCCGATCGATCCGAAGCGCCAGGCGACCGCGAGCCGCATCGACTCGCCCGTGGCCAGCACGCGCAGGCCCGGCCGGCCGGGCATGTGGAAGGCATCGATCGGATGCGAGATCGGCTCGAAGCAGAACGCCGGACCCTCTGGCGGCCGGTAGACCAGGCAGCAGCCGCGCGGCGCGGTGCCGTCGAGGCGCGGTTCGCGCTGGGTCAGGGTCAGGCGCAGGTTGCGCTCGGGCCATTCGATGCGGGCCTGGCCGTCCCAGCCGCTGAAGCCGTTGTCGATCAGCGGAGCGCGGGCATCGAGGGCGACGTCCAGGCCGGCGTTCAGGTCCCAGCCGGCGGGGAGTTCTGTAGTGTGGCCGGTCGGGATCGGATCGGCGCCGCTCGTCCAGACGCCGTCGACCGTCGCCCAGACGCGGGTCCCTCCGGCGCGCGGGAACCATGGATGCAGGCCCAGGCCGTAGGGCAGGGGATCGGCGCCGCGATGCGTGACCTCGATCGCCTGGTCGAGCCCGCCTTCGACCAGGCGGAAGGTCTGCACGGCCTCGTAGTCGTAGGGGGCGCCGTCGACATGGCGCGACGCCAGCGTCAGCACCGCCGTGTCCTCGGCCGGGCGCGAGAGCGTCCAGGCCTGCAGCCAGCCGTCGCCGTGGATCGGATAGGGCTCGCCGGCGCGGTTCGGACGCATCGGATGGAAGCGGCCGTCCTGCTCGAAGCCGCCGCCGCTGATGCGGTTGGACCACGGCACCATGGCGAACGAGGCCAGCCGGTAGAGATCGGGCGTGATGCCATCCCAGGGCCGCCAGAGGTCGAGCGACGGGTCGGCGTCGGTGTCGGTGTCGTCGGTGCCATCGCCGCCGCCGTTGGGCGGGTCGAGGCGCCAGGCCGCGACGGCGCCGCCGAGGGTCGGCACCAGGCCGAGTCGCTGGCCGGCATGGCGCAGCCAGACGATGGGATGGGCGGTCGGGGCCGTCATGGCGCGCCGCGTCCGAAGCGATGGGCCGGCCGGCCGGGGCTGTCGAGCTCGACGGCGAACAGCGCGCCGGCCAGCGGCTGCTCGGCCCGCGCGGCCTCGTCCAGCCCGGTGGCGGCGCTGGTGACGTAGAGCGTACGCAGGTCCGGGCCGCCGAAGGCGCAGCTGGTGATCTGGCGCGCCGGCAGCGCGATGCGGCACAGCTCGGCGGCCGAGACCGGATCGTGGCAGGTGACGCAGCCGGCGCCCCAGCGCGCGATCCAGACGCGGCCGGCGGCGTCGGTGGTCATGCCGTCGGGCAGGCCGTCGCCGCTCGCCAGGCGCAGCCACGGGCGGCGGTTCGACAGCGTGCCCGTGTCGATGTCGACGTCGTAGGCCAGCACGCTGGCGCGCACGGTGTCGTTGAAGTACATCGTGGCGCCATCGGCCGACCAGGTCGGACCATTGGTGACGGCGAAGCCGGTGTCGTGGCGCGAGGTCCCGCCATCGGGGTCGTGGCGATAGAGGGCGCCGGTGGGCGCCATGCAGTCGAAGTCCATGCTGCCACCCCAGAAGCGGCCCCGCGCATCGCACTTGCCGTCGTTGAAGCGGTTGGTGGCCGGCTCGTCGGGCCGGTGCCGGTAGCGCAGCTCGCCACCGGCCGGATCGAAGACCGCGAAGCCGCGCCGCAAGGCGACCAGCAGCAGCCCGGGCGCGGCCGTGATGTCGTCGGAATCGGAGATCTCCGCGCCCTCGGCGATCTCGGCCACGGCCGAGATCTCCTCCTCGAAGGTCCAGCTCGTTTGCGCGCCATCGGCCGGCCGCAGGCGATGCAGCCGCCGCCCCAGGATGTCGACCCACCACAGCGCCTGGAGCCGGGGCGACCACAGGGCGCCCTCGCCCAGCAGGGCCCCGGCGTCCCACACGCAGCGCGGCGGACCGAGGACGACGGGAGGGATGGCGCAGGGGAGTGGGAGGTGGGTGGAGTTCAAGGCGGGTGGCCGGCGGCGGTCGTGAGGGAAGTCGCTTGACGCGCCGGATCGTATCAAGGCATATTGATAATGAAAAGAACCTGCAGTGTTATTTATCAATACAAATATTGCAATGACAAAAGAGACCCTTTCCAGCCACGACGGGACCCGGGACATCCCGGTGGCTTCCGGCGCCATCCATCCCGGCCTGCGCGGGCGCCGGGTCTTCGTCACCGGTGGCGGCAGCGGCATCGGCGCGGCCATCGTGCGCGCGCTGGCGGCGCAGGGCGCGCGGGTCGCCTTCGTCGACATCGCCGAGGCGGCCAGCCAGGCGTTGGCGCGGTCGATCGAGGCCGCCGGCGATCCGGTGCCGTGGTGGCGCGTCTGCGACGTGCGCGACATCCCGGCGCTGCAGGCCGCCATCGCCGAGGCCGCCACGGCGCTCGGCGACTTCTCGGTGCTGGTCAACAACGTGGCGAGCGACGACCGCCACACGCTCGAATCGGTGACCCCCGCCTACTACGACGACCGCATGGCGATCAACGAGCGGCCCGCCTTCTTCGCCATCCAGTCGGTGGTGCCGGGCATGCGGCGGCTGGGCGCGGGCTCGGTGATCAACCTGGGCTCGACCGGCTGGCAGGGCAAGGGCGAGGGCTATCCGTGCTACGCCATCGCCAAATCGTCGGTCAACGGCCTGACGCGTGGGCTGGCGCGCACCCTGGGGCGCGACCGCATCCGCATCAACACCGTCTCGCCCGGCTGGGTCATGACCGAGCGGCAGATCGCGCTGTGGCTCGACGAGGAGGGCGAGCGCGAGCTGCAGCGCAACCAGTGCCTGCCCGACCGGCTGCAGCCCGAGGACATCGCGCGCATGGTGCTGTTCCTGGCCTCCGACGATGCCGCGATGTGCACGGCGCAGGAGTTCACGGTCGACGCCGGCTGGGTCTAGCGGCCGGCGTCGCCGGGGGCCTGGCCGGCGGGCTCGGGGCGGCGGCCGTAGACCGAGCGGCTGGCCGTCTTGAGCGACTGCAGCAGCAGCGTGGCGCCGGGCGAGAGCATGCGGTCGGTGCGGGTGATGAAGCCGAAGTCGTCCATGTGGCAGGGCATCTCCAGCGGCAGCACCTCCAGGATGCCGTGCGACGCGTAGTAGCGCGCCACCGCGCTGGCCATCACGCACAGCATGTCGCTCTGCTGCAGCATGCGGGTGATGAAGAGCACCGCCGCGGTCTCGATGACATTGAACGGCGGCGCCAGGCCGGCCTCCTGGAACATCAGGTCGAAGCGGTGGCGCAGCACGCTGCCGGCCGGCGGCACGATCCAGCTGGCGTCGCCGACGTCGCGCAGTGTCAGGCTGGCGTGGCCGGCCAGCGGGTGGCCCGGGCGCGCCACGGCGCAGACCGGCTCGCCGGTGAGCGGTTCGTAGCGCAGGTTGCTCTTGTCCTGCTCGGCCAGCAGGCGCCCGACCAGGATGTCGAGCCGACCCTGGCGCAGCCGCTCGATCAGCACCGGACTGGTCTCGATCTCCAGCACCACCCGCAGGCTGGGCTGCTCGCGCTTGACCATGGCGATGGCCGGCGGCAGCAGGGCCAGCGCCGGCGAGGTGATGGCGCCCACCCCGACCTGGCCGAAGCGCCCGGCCTTGAGCGCCGTCAGCTCCTCGTGCGCCATGTTGAGGCTGGCGAGCGCCTCGCGCGCGTGCCGGATCATGGTCTCGCCATACCAGGTCGGGCGCATGCCGCGCGGCAGGCGCTCGAACAGTGGCACCTCCAGCGCGTCCTCCAGGTCCTTCAGCAGCTTGGAGGCGGCCGGCTGCGTCATGTGCAGCACGCGGGCGGCGCCGTGGATGTTGCCCTCGTCCGCGAGGGCCGACAGCAGCAGCAGCTGGCGGGTCTTCAGGCGGGCGCGGAGGAACCAGTGGATGGGGTCGGGCGAGGGGGACATCGGGTTTGTCTGAATGCGGTTATCGATATCAATTTTCATCAAAAAAGTATTTGATCAATACAAATTCGATTCTTACACTTTGCCAGCCGATCCGACAACAACAGCGCCGCTCGCGCGGCCACAGGAGACGAAACATGACGACGATCCATCGCAGGCGACTCATCGCCGCCACGGCGACCACGCTGTGCGCCACCGCCCTGCTGCCGGGCCTGGTCCTGGCGCAGAAGAAGATCGTGCTGGGCTTCAGCCAGGTCGGCGCCGAGAGCGAATGGCGCACCGCCAACACCGAATCGATCAAGTCCGCCGCCCGCGATGCCGGCATCGAGCTCAAGTTCTCCGACGCGCAGCAGAAGCAGGAGAACCAGATCAAGGCCTTGCGCGCCTTCATCGCCCAGAAGGTCGATGTCATCGCCTTTTCCCCGGTGGTCGAGTCGGGCTGGGACAACGTGCTGCGCGAGGCCCAGGCGGCCAGGATCCCGGTCGTGCTGACCGACCGCGCGGTGAACGCCAAGGACACCTCGCTCTATGTCACCTTCATGGGCTCCGACTTCGTCGAGGAGGGCCGCAAGGCCGGGCGCTGGCTGGTCGAGCGCATGAAGGGCAGGACCGGCGAGGTGCGCATCGTCGAGCTGCAGGGCACCGTCGGTTCGGCGCCGGCGATCGACCGCAAGAAGGGCTTCGAGGAGATCATCAAGGCCGATCCGCGCTTCAAGATCGTGCGGTCGCAGACCGGTGATTTCACCCGCGCCAAGGGCAAGGAGGTGATGGAGGCCTTCCTCAAGGCCGAAGGCCGCAACATCAACGTGCTCTACGCGCACAACGACGACATGGCCATCGGCGCCATCCAGGCGATCGAGGAGGCCGGCCTGAAGCCGGCCCAGGACATCACCATCGTCTCCATCGACGGCGTCAAGGGCGCCTTCCAGGCCATGATGGCCGGCAAGCTCAATGTCTCGGTGGAGTGCAGCCCGCTGCTGGGGCCGCAGCTGATGGCGGCGGTCAAGGACATCCTGGCGGGCAAGCCGGTGCCCAAGCGCATCCTGACCGAGGAGGGCATCTTCCCGATGGAGACGGCGGCCGCCGAATTTCCCAAGAGAAAGTACTAGCTGGGTTCACCCCCAATCTTCGCGCACTGCGTGTCGCTTCGCCAACCCCCTTGCAGGGGGCGACACCGGCGGACCGGCGGAGCCGGATCCGCGGTGTCCCTGGACTGGGCGCTGCTGCCCTGATGGGCACGGTGCCGTGCGGCGCGGCACCGTAGGTGCGGAGTTGCTTCCTTTTCTGATTCACCCAAAAAAAGATCGTCGTCACATGAAACGCATGTTCCTCAGGACGCTCGGCGTCGCCGCTCTCACCGCCTGCGTGGCGCTCGTGCCGCTGGCGCGGGCGCAGGACAAGGGGCTGGTGGGCATCGCCATGCCGACCAAGTCGTCGGCGCGCTGGATCGGCGATGGCGACAACATGGCGCGGGTGCTCAAGGAGCGCGGCTACCGGACCGACCTGCAGTACGCCGACGACGACATCCCCAACCAGCTGGCGCAGATCGAGAACATGGTCACGCGCGGCGCCAAGGTGCTGGTGGTGGCTTCCATCGATGGCACCACGCTGTCGAAGGTGCTGCAGAACGCGGCCGATCGCGGCATCAAGGTGATCGCCTACGACCGTCTGATCAAGGGCACCAAGAACGTCGACTACTACGCCACCTTCGACAACTTCCAGGTCGGCGTGCTGCAGGCCGCCTCGATCGTCGACAAGCTCGGGCTGAAGGAGGGCAAGGGCCCGTTCAACATCGAGCTGTTCGGCGGCTCGCCGGACGACAACAACGCCTTCTTCTTCTACGACGGCGCCATGAGCGTGCTCAAGCCCTACCTCGACAGTGGCAGGCTGGTGGTGCGCAGCAAGCAGATGGGCATGCACAAGGTCGGCACGCTGCGCTGGGACGGCGCCGTGGCGCAGGCGCGCATGGACAACCTGCTGTCGGCCCACTATGGCAAGGCCCGCATCGACGCCGTGCTGGCGCCCTACGACGGCCTGTCGATCGGCATCCTGTCCTCGCTCAAGGGCGTGGGCTACTGCACCGCGCAGCAGCCGTGTCCGGTGGTCAGCGGCCAGGACGCCGAGGTGCCCTCGATCAAGTCGATCATCCGCGGCGAGCAGTCCTCGACCGTGTTCAAGGACACCCGCGAGCTGGCCCGCGTGACGGCCAACATGGTGGATGCCGTGGTCTCGGGCCGCACGCCCGAGGTCAACGACACCAAGACCTACAACAACGGCGTCAAGGTGGTGCCCGCCTACCTGCTCAAGCCGGTCAGCGTGGACAAGGGCAACTGGGAGCCGGTGCTGGTGGGCAGCGGCTACTACAAGGCCTCGCAGCTCAAGTGAACCCGGTGCGCCATCGCCCGGCGCGCGGAGCCCTCCCGATGACAGTCCTGCTGGAGATGCGGAACATCCGCAAGACCTTTCCCGGCGTGGTCGCGCTCGACCGCGTCGACCTGCGCATCGGCGCCGGCGAGATCCATGCCCTGGTGGGCGAGAACGGCGCCGGCAAGTCGACCCTGATGAAGGTGCTGAGCGGCGTCCATCCGCATGGCGACTACGACGGCGACATCGTCTACGACGGCCAGGTGCGGCGTTTCGCCGGCATCCACGACAGCGAGCGCGCCGGCATCATCATCATCCACCAGGAGCTGGCCCTGGTGCCGATGCTCTCCATCGCCGAGAACCTGTTCCTGGGCAACGAGATCGCCCGGCATGGCGTGATCGACGGCATCGAGACCCTGCGCCGCACGCGCGCCCTGCTCGAGCGGGTCGGCCTGCGCCTGTCGCCCGAGACGCCGGTGGGCGATCTCGGCGTCGGCCAGCAGCAGCTGGTGGAGATCGCCAAGGCGTTGTCCAAGCGGGTGCGCCTGCTGATCCTCGACGAGCCCACGGCCAGCCTCAACGAGAACGACAGCCAGGCGCTCCTGGACCTGCTGATCGGGCTGCGCGCCGAGGGCATCACCTGCATCCTGATCTCGCACAAGTTGAACGAGATCGCGCGCGTGGCCGATGCCATCACCATCCTGCGCGATGGCAGCACGGTGGAGACCCTCGACTGCGCGGCCGGCCCGGTCGGCGAGGACCGCGTGATCCGCGGCATGGTCGGGCGCGCGATGGCCGAGCGCTATCCGCCGCGCGCGCCGGTCATCGGCGCGGTCGGCTTCGAGGTCCGGGGCTGGTCGGCGCACCATCCGCAGCGGCGCGACCGGCCGTTCCTGCGGGACCTCGACCTCAGCGTGCGGCATGGCGAGGTGGTGGGCATCGCCGGCCTGATGGGCTCCGGGCGCACCGAATTCGCCATGAGCGTGTTCGGGCGCAGCTGGGGCCGCCAGATCCGGGGCCGGGTGCTGGTGGACGGGCGCGAGGTCGACGTCGGCACGGTCGGCCGGGCGATCGCGCACGGCCTGGCCTATGTCACCGAGGACCGCAAGGGCGCCGGCCTGGTGCTGGAGGAGAGCATCCGCTTCAATGTCTCGCTGGCCCACCTGGCGGGTGTCGCGCGCGCCGGCGTCATCGACGACCTGCGCGACCACGAGGTCGCCGAGCGCTACCGGCGCGCCATGCGCATCCGCACGCCCGACGTGGCGCAGAAGACCCTGCACCTGTCGGGCGGCAACCAGCAGAAGGTGGTGCTGGGCAAGTGGCTGTTCACCAGCCCGAAGGTGCTGATCCTCGACGAGCCGACGCGCGGCATCGACGTCGGCGCCAAGTACGAGATCTACGCGCTGATCGCCGAGCTGGCGGCGCAGGGCCGCTGCGTCGTCGTCATCTCCTCCGAGATGCCGGAGCTGCTGGGCATCTCCGACCGCATCTACGTGATGAACGAGGGCCGTTTCGTCGCCGAGATGCCGACGGCGCAGGCCTCGCAGGAAAAGATCATGGGCGCCATCCTGCGGGGGCACGCACCCCGGCCGGTGGCGGCCGCAACGGAGCCGATGGCATGACGGACGACACCCTTCCCCTGATCCGTCCGGCGCGCGCCGGCACCGCCGCCAGCGCCCCTGCCGGCGATGCGTCCTCGACGGCGGCCTTCCTGCGGCGCAACGTCCGCGACTACGGGATGCTGCTGTGCCTGATCGCCATCATGGTGTTCTTCCAGGTCATGACCGACGGCACGCTGATGCAGCCGCTCAACCTGACCAACCTGGTGCTGCAGAACAGCTACATCGTCATCATGGCGCTGGGCATGCTGCTGGTCATCGTGGCCGGCCACATCGACCTCTCGGTGGGTTCGGTCAGCGGCTTCGTCGGCGCGCTGGCGGCGGTGCTGATGGTCAACCACGACTGGCCGGTGCTGCCCGCGACGCTGGCCTGCCTGGCGTGTGGCGGACTGATCGGCGCCGCGCAGGGCTGGTTCGTCGCGTACTTCCGCATCCCCTCGTTCATCGTCACGCTGGCGGGCATGCTGGTGTTCAAGGGCCTGGCGCTGGCGCTGCTGGCGGGCCAGTCGATCGGGCCGTTCCCGGACGTGTTCCAGCGCCTGAGCTCGGGCTTCATCCCCGACGCCTTCGATGTCGAGGGCATGCGGCTGACCTCGCTGCTGCTGGGCCTGGCGGTGGCGGCGGTGCTGGCCGGCGCCGGCTGGCGCACCCGCCGGCGCCAGCGCGCGCATGGCATCGCCGGCGAGCCGGCCGGCTTCTTCGCCGCCAAGACGCTGGTCTTCTCGGCCCTGCTGATCGGCTTCGCCTGGATGCTGGCCTCCTATCGCGGCCTGCCCAACGTGCTGGTGGTGATGGCGCTGCTGATCGTGCTGTTCGACTTCGTCACGCGCCGCACCACCATCGGCCGCCGCATCTACGCGCTGGGCGGCAACGAGAAGGCGGCACGCCTGTCGGGCATCGACACCCGGCGTCTGAGCTTCTATGCCTTCGTCAACATGGGCGTGCTGGCGGCGCTGGCCGGGCTGGTGTTCGCCGCCCGGCTCAACACCGCCACGCCCAAGGCCGGCCTGGGCTTCGAGCTCGACGTCATCGCGGCCTGCTTCATCGGCGGCGCCTCGGCCTCCGGCGGCGTCGGCAAGGTGATGGGCGCGGTGATCGGCGCCTTCGTCATGGGCGTGATGAACAACGGCATGTCGATCATGGGCATCGGCATCGACTACCAGCAGGTCATCAAGGGCCTGGTGCTGCTGGCGGCCGTGTTCATCGACGTCTATCACAAGAACCGCTGACGCCATGGCACGCGCGAACGTCCTGCCCGCTTCCGGTCCCGCCATGTCGGCCGCCTCGTCCGCCTCGGCCGCGCCGGTGCTCGAGCTCGCCGGCATCGGCAAGCGCTTCGGTCCGGTCGAGGTGCTGCGCGACGTGCGCCTGCGCCTCTTCCCGGGCGAGATCCATGCGCTGATGGGGCAGAACGGCGCCGGCAAGTCGACCCTGATCAAGGTGCTCACGGGCGTGTTCCCGGCCAGCGCCGGCGAGATCCGGCTCGAGGGCCGGCCGATCCGTCCGGCCACGCCGGTCGATGCGCAGCATCTGGGCATCAGCACGGTCTACCAGGAGGTCAACCTGTGCCCCAACCTGTCGGTGGCCGAGAACATCGCCGCCGGGCGCTATCCGCGGCGCGGCTGGGCGCAGGGCCGGCGCATCGACTGGCCGGTGGTCGAGCAGCGCGCGCGCCAGCTGCTCGCGCGCATCGGGCTCGACATCGACGTCACGCGGCCGCTGTCGAGCCATCCGGTGGCGGTGCAGCAGATGGTGGCCATCGCGCGCGCGCTGGGGCTGCGCTCGAAGGTCCTGATCCTGGACGAGCCGACCTCCAGCCTCGACGACGACGAGGTGCGCAAGCTGTTCGAGGTGCTGCGGCGGCTGCGCGACGAGGGCCTGGCGATCGTCTTCGTCACGCATTTCATGAACCAGGTGTACGCGGTGTCCGATCGCATCACGGTGCTGCGCAATGGCGCCTGGGTCGGCGAGTGGCCGGTGGCCGAACTGCCGGCTCCGGAGCTGATCGCCGCCATGCTGGGGCGCGAACTGGCGCAGCAGCAGGCCCGGCCACCGTCGCCCGAGACATCGGACGATGCCGGTGCCCCCTTGCTGGAGGCGCGCGCCCTGGCCCAGGCCGGCCAGCTCCAGCCGATCGACCTGCGGCTGCGCGCCGGCGAGGTGATCGGGCTGGCGGGCCTGCTGGGCGCCGGGCGCACCGAGCTCGCGCGGCTGCTGTTCGGCCTGGCGTCGCCCGATGCCGGCGTGCTGTGCATCGACGGCCGCGAGGTCCGCTTCGCGAGTCCGGCCGATGCCATCGCGCACGGGCTGGCGCTGTGCCCGGAGGAGCGCAAGACCGATGGCATCGTGGCCGAGCTGTCGGTGCGCGAGAACATCGCACTGGCGCTGCAGGCGCGCATGGGCGTCGGGCGCTTCCTGCCGCCGGCCGAGCAGGCCCGGCTGGCCGAGCATTTCGTCGCCGCGCTGGGCATCAGGACCGCCAGCATCGAGACGCCGATCGGCCTGCTGTCGGGCGGCAACCAGCAGAAGGCCGTGATCGCGCGCTGGCTGGCCACCGGGCCGCGCCTGCTGATCCTCGACGAGCCCACGCGCGGCATCGACGTCGCCGCCAAGCAGGACATCATGGAGCAGATCCTGCGGCTGGCCGAGGCCGGCATGGCGGTGCTCTTCATCTCCTCCGAGATCGCCGAGGTGGTGCGCGTGGCGCATCGCGTGGTGGTGCTGCGCGACCGCGCCAAGGTCGGCGAGCTGCCCGGCGGCTGCACCGAGGACGAGGTCTATGCCCTCATCGCAGCCCCAGCGGCCTGAACCCGTCGCACCCATGTCCGATCCATCCTCCTCCTCTTCTTCGTCGTCGTCGCCTTCGCTCGTCGCGCGCGCGCTGCGCCACCGGCTGGCCTGGCCGCTGGTCACGCTGCTGCTGCTGCTGGCCGTCAACGCCGCCTTCAACCCGAGCTTCCTGCACGTCGAATGGCGCGACGGGCATGCCTACGGCAGCCTGATCGACATCCTCAACCGCGCCGCGCCCTTGGCGCTGGTGTCGCTGGGCATGACGCTGGTGGTGGCCACGCGCGGCATCGACATCTCGGTCGGCGCGGTGGTGGCGATCTCGGCGGCCGTGGCGGCCTGGATGATCGGCGGCGCGACCGATGGCGCGACCAGCCGCTTCGGCCTGCCGCTGGCGCTGGGCGCGGCGCTCGGCGTGGCGCTGCTGTGCGGCCTGTGGAACGGCGTGCTGGTGGCCGGCGCCGGCATGCAGCCGATCATCGCCACGCTGATCCTGATGGTGGCCGGGCGCGGCATCGCCCAGCTCGTGACCGACGGCCAGATCCTCACGATCTACTACCCGCCGTTCTTCTTCATCGGCGGCGGCCACCTGCTGGGACTGCCGTTCTCGATCTTCGTCGTCGCCGGCGTGTTCGCGCTGCTGTACCTGGCGGCGACCCGCAGCGCGCTCGGCCTGTTCCTGCAGGCCGTGGGCATCAACCCGACGGCGGCGCGCGTCGCCGGCATCGACGCCCGGCGGCTGGTGGTCGGCGCCTACGCGGTGTGCGGGCTGTGCGCGGGCCTGGCCGGCCTGC
Organism: Variovorax sp. PEI5; assembly: GCF_056679935.1. Taxonomy (NCBI): domain Bacteria; kingdom Pseudomonadati; phylum Pseudomonadota; class Betaproteobacteria; order Burkholderiales; family Comamonadaceae; genus Variovorax; species Variovorax sp. PEI5. Next base: position 555,049 of record NZ_JBWXPH010000002.1, on the reverse strand, counting down.
TGATCAGCTCCAACGTCAAGAGCGCCGATGGCAACAACGCCGGCCAGCTGATGGAGCTCGATGCGATCCTGGCGGTGACGCTGGGCGGCACGCTGCTGACCGGCGGCCGCTTCAGCCTGGTGGGCAGCCTGATCGGCGCCCTCATCATCCAGACCCTGACCTACGCCATCTATTCGCTCGGCGTGCCGCCGGAGATCAACCTGGTGGTCAAGGCGGCGGTGGTGTTCGCGGTGATGCTGCTGCAGTCGGCCGAGTTCCGCGACGCGCTGCGCGTGCTGGCGGTGCGGCCGACCATCGGAGCGCGGCGATGAGCGGCATCGCCACCCCGCGCGCCCGGCCGGTGGCCGGAGCCACCGCGCCGGCACGCGCGGCCGAGGGCGGCGGCGCGCGCCGTCTCGATCCCAAGTACCTGCCGCTGGCCGCCACCGTGTCGCTGTTCGCCGCCATGGCGCTCCTGGGGTCGCTGCGCTACGACGGCTTCTTCTCGGCCCAGGTGTTCCTCAACCTGCTGATCGACAACGCCTTCGTGGTGGTGGTCGCGGTGGGCATGACCTTCGTCATCCTGACCGGCGGCATCGACCTGTCGGTCGGCTCGGTGGTGGCGCTGACGACCATGGTCTCGGCCGCGCTGGTGGAGCGCCACGGCTGGAGCCCGCTGGCCACCATCCCGCTGGTGCTGGCCATGGGCGGCGTCTTCGGCGCGGCGATGGGCTTCCTGATCGAGCGCTTCCGGCTGCAGCCCTTCATCGTCACGCTGGCGGGCATGTTCCTGGCGCGCGGGCTGTGCTATCTCATCAGCATCGACTCGATCAGCATCACCAGCGAGGCCTATGCCGGCCTGGCGCAGCTTCGCATCCCGGTCGGTGGCGGCGCTGCGCTGTCGCTGGGCGCGGTGATCGCCCTCGGCGTGCTGCTGCTGGCGGTGTTCGTGGCGCACGGCACGCCCTTCGGCCGCGCGGTCTACGCCATCGGCGGCAGCGAGACCTCGGCCCGGCTGATGGGCCTGCCGGTGCGGCGCACCCTCATCGGCGTGTATGCGCTGTCGGGCCTGTGCTCGGCGCTGGCCGGCGTGCTGTTCACCTTCTACATGCTGTCGGGCTACGGCCTGCACGCGGTCGGCCTGGAGCTCGACGCCATCGCCGCCGTGGTCATCGGCGGCACGTTGCTCAGCGGCGGTGTCGGCCATGTGGCGGGCACGCTGTTCGGCGTGCTGATGCTGGGCGTGATCCAGACCCTGATCGCCTTCGACGGCTCGCTCAGCTCGTGGTGGACGCGCATCGTGGTCGGCGCGCTGCTGTTCGTGTTCTGCCTGCTGCAGCGCTTCTTCGCCATCGGCCGGCGACGGCGCTGAAACCGCCGTGGCCGCCGCCGGGCGCGTTTCCGCGCTCCCGTCGTCCTCCTTCGCACCGATTCCATTCCCCGAGGCTCCATCCGCACCATGTCCGATCGTCCCACCCCCAAGAAACTGCGTTCCACCGAATGGTTCGGCTCGGCCGACAAGAACGGCTTCATGTATCGCAGCTGGATGAAGAACCAGGGCATCCCCGACCACGAGTTCGACGGCCGCCCGGTGATCGGCATCTGCAACACCTGGTCCGAGCTGACGCCGTGCAATGCCCACTTCCGCAAGATCGCCGAGCACGTCAGGCGCGGCGTCTACGAGGCCGGCGGTTTCCCGGTCGAGTTCCCGGTCTTCTCCAGCGGCGAATCCAACCTGCGGCCGACCGCCATGCTGACGCGCAACCTGGCCAGCATGGACGTCGAGGAGGCGATCCGGGGCAACCCGATCGATGCCGTGGTGCTGCTCACCGGCTGCGACAAGACCACCCCCGCGCTGCTGATGGGCGCGGCCAGCTGCGACGTGCCGGCGATCGTCGTCACCGGCGGGCCGATGCTCAACGGCAAGCTCGACGGCCGCGACATCGGCTCGGGCACGGCGGTGTGGCAGCTGCACGAGTCGCTCAAGGCCGGCGAGATCGACCTGCACCGGTTCCTCTCGGCCGAGGCCGGCATGTCGCGCTCGGCCGGCACCTGCAACACCATGGGCACGGCCTCCACCATGGCCTGCATGGCCGAGGCGCTGGGCACCTCGCTGCCGCACAACGCGGCGATCCCGGCGGTCGACGCCCGGCGCTATGTGCTGGCGCACCTGTCGGGCAGCCGCATCGTCGAGATGGCGCGCGAGGGCCTGACGCTGTCGCGCATCCTGACGCGCGAGGCCTTCGAGAACGCGATCCGCGTGAATGCCGCCATCGGCGGCTCGACCAACGCGGTGATCCACCTGAAGGCGATCGCCGGGCGCATGGGCGTGCCGCTGGAGCTGGAGGACTGGACGCGCATCGGGCGCGGCATGCCCACGCTGGTCGACCTGATGCCCTCGGGCCGCTTCCTGATGGAGGAGTTCTACTACGCCGGCGGCCTGCCGGCGGTGCTGCGGCGCATGGGCGAGGCCGGCCTGCTGCCGCACCCCGGGGCCCTCACGGTCAACGGCCGCAGCCTCTGGGACAACGTGCGGGAGGCGCCGCAGACCAACGACGAGGTGATCCGCCCGCTGGAGCGTCCGCTGCTGGCCGATGGCGGCATCTGCGTGCTGCGCGGCAACCTGGCGCCGCGCGGGGCGGTGCTCAAGCCATCGGCCGCCACGCCGGCGCTGCTGCAGCATCGCGGCCGGGCGGTGGTGTTCGAGAACCTGGAGCACTACAAGGAACGCATCGTCGACGAGTCGCTCGAGGTCGATGCCGATTCGGTGCTGGTGCTGAAGAACTGCGGGCCGCGCGGCTATCCCGGCATGGCCGAGGTCGGCAACATGGGCCTGCCGCCCAAGCTGCTGCGCGCCGGCGTCAAGGACATGGTGCGCATCTCCGATGCCCGCATGAGCGGCACGGCATATGGCACGGTGGTGCTGCACGTCGCGCCCGAGGCGGCCGCCGGCGGCCCGCTGGCGGCGGTGCGCGATGGCGACTGGATCGAGCTCGACTGCGCCGGCGGGCGCCTGCACCTGGACATCCCGGAGGCCGAGCTGGCCGACCGCCTGGCCGCGATCACCCTCGAGCCGGCGCCGGCCGATGGCGGCTACCGGCGCCTCTATGTCGATCACGTGCTGCAGGCCGACGAGGGCTGCGACCTCGACTTCCTGGTCGGCTGCCGCGGCAACGCCGTGCCGCGCCATTCGCATTGATTCCCACGGAAAGAGAAAGAAGGAACGTTCCCATGCCGTCCCCCCATCCGGCGCCCACGCGCGCGCAGCCCCGCCATCGCGGCGTCTTCCCGGTCGTGCCCACGACCTTCGACGAAGCCGGCGCGCTCGACCTGGCGAGCCAGAGGCGCTGCCTCGACTTCATGATCGATGCCGGTTCGACCGGCCTGTGCATCCTGGCGAACTTCTCCGAGCAGTTCCTGCTGTCCGACGAGGACCGCGAGATCCTGACGCGCACGACGCTCGAGCACGTGGCCGGGCGCGTGCCGGTGATCGTCACGACCACCCACTTCAGCACCCAGGTCTGCGCCGCGCGCAGCCGCCAGGCGCAGGACCTGGGCGCGGCCATGGTGATGGTGATGCCGCCCTACCACGGCGCCACCTTCCGGGTGCCGGAGTCGAAGATCATGGAGTTCTATGCCGGCGTCTCCGATGCCATCGACATCCCGGTGATGGTGCAGGACGCGCCGGCCAGCGGCACGCCGCTGTCGGCGGCGTTCCTGGCCCGGATGGCGCGCGAGATCGAGCAGGTGAGCTACTTCAAGATCGAGACTGCCGGCGCGGCCTCCAAGCTGCGCGACCTGATCGAGCTGGGGGGCGATGCCATCGAGGGCCCCTGGGACGGCGAGGAGGCGATCACGCTGCTGGCCGACCTCGATGCCGGCGCGACCGGCGCCATGACCGGCGGCGGCTTCCCGGACGGCATCCGCCGGATCATGGATGCCCATGCCGCCGGACGCCGCGAGGAGGCCGTCGAGCTCTACATGCGCTGGCTGCCCTTGATCAACTACGAGAACCGGCAGGCCGGCTTCCTGGCTGCCAAGGCCTTGATGAAGGAGGGCGGGGTGATCGCCTGCGAGCACCCGCGCTCGCCCTGGCCCCGGCTGCGGCCCGAGGTCCGCGCCGGCCTGCTGGAGACGGCGCGGCGACTCGATCCGCTGGTGCTGCGCTGGGCCCGCTGAGGCCGGCGGTCCCGCTCCGATCCCCTGATCCCTCGATCCCTCGATCCGTCCCCCGAGAACCCGCATGAGCGATACCCGACGCCACTTCCTTCGCACCGCCGCCGGCGGCGCCGCCCTGGCCACCCTGGCCCCCCTCCTCGCCCGGGCCGACGCGGCCTGGCCGGCCCAGAAGCCGATCTCCCTGGTGGTCGGCTACCCGCCCGGTGGCCTGACCGACATGGGCGCGCGCTTCGTCAGCCAGGGCATGGCCACCGCCCTGGGCCAGACCGTGCTGGTCGACAACAAGCCCGGTGCCTCGGGCAACCTGGCCGCCACCGAGGTGATGCGCGCCAACGACCCCTACCGGCTGCTGGTCGCCAACACCAGCTTCACGATCAATCCGCACACCTTCACCTCGCCCGCGCCGCCCGATCCGAACGGCTTCACGCCCATCGGCCTGATCCTGGAGTCGCAGCTGGTGCTGTGCGTCAACCCGGCCGCGCCGGCCAGGAACCTGCGGGAGTTCGTGGCCTGGGTGAAGGCCCAGGACCAGGCCGGCGGCTTCAGCTACGCCACCGGCGGCAGTGGCGGCAACACCCACCTGGCCATGGAGCACTTCCGCGAGCGCGCCGGGTTGCCACCGATGAACCAGGTGCCCTACCGGGGCAGCGCGCCGGCCATCCAGGACGTGGTGGGCAACCAGGTGCCGTGCATCATGGACGCGGCCTCGCTGCTGATCCCGTTCATCAGGGCCGGCAAGCTGCGCCCGATCATCGTCACCGGCGCGAGCCGCCTGCCGGCGCTGCCCGAGGTGCCGACCGCCGCCGAGCTGGGGCTGAAGGACTTCGACGTCACGGTGTTCGTCGGCCTCTATGGGCCGGCCCGGCTCGACGCCGCCATCGTCGCCAGGCTGAACGCCGCCCTCAACGCCACGCTCGCGGCGCCCGCCGTCAGCGGCCAGATCACCCGCAACGGCGACCTGGTGGGCGGCGGCACGCCGGCCCAACTCGCCCGCACCACCGCCGAGAACCATCGGCTGTGGGGCGAGATCGTGCGCAAGAACCACATCAAGGCCACCTGAACACCATGCAAAGACACGACAACCTCATCGGCGGCGAGTGGACCGCGGGCGCGATCTACAGCCCGAACCTCAACCCCTCGAACCTCGCCGACACCATCGCCGAGTACACCCAGGGCGACGCCACGCACGTGGAGGCCGCCGTGGCCGCCGCCACCGCCGCGTTCCCGGCCTGGGCCACCGGCGGCATCCAGGCGCGCTCCGACGCGCTCGACAGGATCGGCACCGAGATCCTGGCGCGCAAGGACGAGCTGGGCGCGTTGCTCGCGCGGGAGGAGGGCAAGACCCGCCCCGAGGGCATCGGCGAGGCGATGCGCGCCGGCCAGATCTTCAAGTTCTTCGCCGGCGAGTGCCTGCGCCTGTCGGGCGAGCTGCTGCCCTCGGTGCGCCCGAACATCGGCGTGGAGATCACGCGCGAGCCCGTGGGCGTCGTCGGGCTGATCACGCCGTGGAACTTCCCCATCGCCATTCCGGCCTGGAAGATCGCCCCGGCATTGGCATTCGGCAACTGCGTGGTGCTCAAGCCCGCCGATCTGGTGCCCGGCAGCGCCTGGGCGCTGGCCGAGATCATCAGCCGCTCGGGCATCCCCGCGGGCGTCTTCAACCTGGTGATGGGTCGCGGCAGCGTCATCGGCAACGCACTGGTCGAGCACCCGGGCATCCACGCCATCAGCTTCACCGGCTCGGTGGGCGTGGGCCGTCAGATCGGCATCCAGTGCGTCACCTCGGGCAAGAAGGTGCAGCTGGAGATGGGCGGCAAGAACCCGCAGGTGGTGCTCGACGACGCCGATCTGGCCCAGGCGGTGGAGCTGAGCGCGCAGAGCGCCTTCTACGCCACCGGCCAGCGCTGCACGGCGTCGAGCCGGCTGATCGTGACCGAAGGCATCTACCCGAGGTTCATCGCGGCGATGACCGAGCGCATGGCGAAGATCAAGGTCGGCGACGCATTGGCCGCGGGCACCGATGTCGGCCCGGTCTCCAGCCAGGGCCAGCTCGAGCAGGACCTGGCGTACGTGGCCATCGGCAAGGGCGAGGGCGCCACGCTGGCGGCCGGTGGCGAGCGCCTGAAGCTCGCGACCGAGGGCTTCTACATGGCCCCGGCGCTGTTCAGCGAGAGCGCCAGGGACATGCGCATCAACCGGGAGGAGATCTTCGGCCCGGTGGCCAGCGTGATCCGGGTCAAGGACTACGAGGAGGCGCTGGCGACGGCCAACGACACGGAGTTCGGCCTGTCCGCGGGCATCGCCACCACCAGCCTGAAGCACGCGACGCACTTCAAGCGCCACAGCCAGGCGGGCATGGTGATGGTCAACCTGCCCACGGCCGGGGTCGACTACCACGTGCCCTTCGGCGGGCGCAAGGGCTCGAGCTATGGCCCGCGCGAGCAGGGCCGCTATGCGCAGGAGTTCTTCACGACCGTGAAGACTGCGTATACGCTCGCCTGACGGCGGGGACGACCCTAGGCGTCGCCGACCGGCGCCGCGACCGGCGACGCGCCGGCGGCTTGCGTCGCCGATGCCGATGCCAACGCCGATGCCACGCGCCGCCGGTGGCGATCGAGTTCCTTGCCGACCAGCACCGCCACGCAGCGCAGGGCGTCGGCCGGCCGGCTGCCCACGGGCGTGCGGCGGTCGTCGCTCACGCAGCACAGCCGGCCGTAGACCTGGCCGTCGCGCAGCACGATCGGGGTGTCCAGGCGCGCGGTGCCGGCCGGCACCGAGGCACCGGACGGGCGCGTGGGATCGGCCTCGAAGGTGATCTCCAGCGTCAGGACGGTGCGGGCGATCTGCAGCAGTTCGCTCACCACGGCGTGCTCGGCCTGTCGGGCGCCGGTGGCATCGGTGCGCGCGGTGGCTGCCCGGGGGGTGGCATCGATGGTCATGGAGCGTGGGGGAGCGGCGGAGGTGGGGGCTGTCGCGATGCCCGCCGACCCGGCCTGGCGGGCGATGCCATCGCTCTCCTGGTGCAGCCAGCTGGCATTGAATTGGAGGGAGGGCGCCATGATCAGCTCCCGTGGGCGGCATGCGCCGCTGCGATGGCGATGGCGTGGCATCCGTGACGCGACGCGAGGCACCACGCCACCGGAGAAGTTGAAAGGATCATGACGTTCCACTGGGAAAAGCAAAATTTTCTTTGGGGTGTCCTGCGCGACCAAGGCAGCATTTCACGCTTTGGTACTCAGCTGGAAAACTCTAAGGTGAAACGTGACGGAGTCCTTCAGCGACTGGTCCGAAAAGCGCAACTCAAGGCCTGCTTGTCCTGGAACAGACCGGGACGGACGGGATATGCGGACGATGCAGGACATGACCGCGTCTTCGCCTCGCGGCCCGGATCGCGGCCATATCTATGGCAAATTGACACAACCTTCAGGTCGGCGCGCGCGACGCGCCGGCTTGGCGGTCAGCCGGACTGCACGCAGAAGAACTCCAGGAAGAAGTGCAACGGGCCCCACCGGCGGCGCGGATCGTGCCGCCTTCGACCCACCCATTCATCCAGACCCAGGAGCTCCTTCCATGACCCCATCCTCCACCCCCACTTCCACCCGCACCGCACGCATGCTGTCCGCCGAGCGCGAACGCCATCGGGCCGCGTTCGCGGCGCAGGGCGACGCGTCGTCGCAGAAGCGCTTCGCGCTGCCCGATCCCGCCAGTCCGGACTACGAGTCCTCGATGCACGCGCTCGAAGGCGAGCTCGATCGCGCCATCGCCGCGCTGGACCAGCAGGACAAGGCCGAGGATCGCGCCGATGCCAACCGGCAACTCGCCGAAGCCGAGGACGATCCGGCACCGCTGTCGAACTACAAGCGCGCCGAGGCCATCAAGCAGAACACGCCGAGCTGATCGATCCGCGCCGGTCCGGGACATCGCATACCGGACCGCGCGCATCGCCCGCGTGGTGGCGTCAGCGCCACCGCCACCGCGCCGGCCTCCCGTCTCCTTCCTCGCCAGCCGCGGCCGCCATCCGCATCCAGTCGCAGCCACTGGTTCGACGGCCTTCCCCGGCACGCCCTCGGTTCCAGGCGATGGCAGTCGCACCACGCGCTTCATGCCTCGCGCGGGTGTTCGAAAGCGATCCTTTTGAGACGCTTCCGAGCCATGCGGCATATGGATCAACTTAATAATTTAGTTGTGATCACCGCGCGGGATCCACTCGAATTCTGACGGTGGTCCCTGGGTCGGCGATCGCTCCATCCAGGCGGGCCATGGCTTCCATCCACCGAGTCGAGGCATCGCGGCGACCTCGCCCGTCGACCCGTTCCACCGTTGAAGGGACTGGCACATCCGGCATCACCACCCCGAATGGAACTGCACATGCGCGCTCAACCATCGTCCCGGCTGCCGACACTGGACGCGATGCGGGGCACGGCCTCCCTCGCGGTGGTCCTCTACCATCTCGGCTTCGCCGGGACCTTCGCCGCCCATGGCTACCTGGCCGTCGATTTCTTCTTCCTGCTGAGCGGCGTGGTGATCACGCGCGCCTACCAGGGCAAGCTGGAGCGCGGCATGACGCCGCTCGATTTCATGATCGAGCGCGTCATCCGGTTCTATCCGCTCTACATCCTGGCACTGGTGATCGGTTTCGGGCGCAAGGCCATGCAGATCTCGATCGAGCATCCCGGCGCGATGCGGTGGCAGGACCTGCTGATCAGCGCCTCCTTCAACGGCCTGCTGCTGCCCTCGCCCCTGACCCATGAGCTCACGCCGCTCAATGTCGTGACCTGGTCGCTGCTGCTGGAGCTGCTGGTCAACGTGGTGTGGGCGCAGGTCCTGGTCAGGATGTCGTTGCGCTCGCTGCGGATCTGCGCGGGCGTGCTGGCGCTCATGCTGGGCACGATGATCGTGACCAAGGGCTCCAGCGGTGGTGGCTCGGAGTGGCGGGACATCCCCATGGGCGCGCTGCGCGGCTGCTTCGGTTTCGTCATGGGCATGGTGCTGGCGCGATCGATCGCGCCGCGCGCCACGCGCGTGTCGGCGCTGGCCATGCTGGCGGTCGTGGCACTCGCCGCCTCGTTCGTGGTCGATGTCCCGGACCGTTGGCGCGCCGTCCACGACCTGCTGGCGATCTTCATGTGCTTTCCCCTCGTCATGTACCTGGCCCTGACGTTCTCGCCACCGCGATCCTTCCAGGGCCTGGCGCGTGTCCTCGGTGAAGTCTCGTTCCCGGTCTACACGATGCACTTCGGCGTGCTCTACGGGTTCCTGTTCGTCGCGCGCTGGCTGGGCTTCGATGTCGGGGTCGGTCCCGGCGTCTGGATCGTGGCGTATCTCGCCCTGGTGCTGGCACTGGCCCTCGTCCTGGCGCGGACCTACGAGCCGGCGGCCCGCCGCCTGTTGCGCGCGCTGGTCTCCAAGCGCCGCGCCGCGCTGTTGCGGACGCCCTGACACCGGGCCGGCCCGCCGGTGTCCCGCCGCGCCGGCATGGGACGATCGACGCGGCCGTCTCGGCCCGACTTCCTACACGCCATCCGACCCCGGGCACCGTAGCGTGAACGTTTTCACAGCACGGCCCCACGGCCCAGGTGATCGACATGAGCAATACCCAATCAATGACGACCAGCAGCGAAGGCACCCGCCCGACCACCAGCGGCGGCACCGACAACATCGGCGCCGGCGAGAAACTCAGCACCGAGCGCACCGCGGCGGGTGGCGAGGTGGGCGGCCCGGCACCCAAGGAACGCATGAGCGACAAGCGCGCCACGGTGGAATCCACCAAGAAGGACGACTCCGCGGCATTCGAGCTGCACGAGGACCTGAGCACCGATCCCAACACGCAGCCGCGTGGGCAGGACGATCACACGCCGGTCAATTCGCCCAAGGGCTGAACCCGGGCCGCCAGCCGTCCCCGTCTCTCCGCGCCGTCCCTGGCGGACGCGGCCGTTCCTCGATCCGACCCATCGATCCATGTCCCCGTCCCTCCGACCCGCTCTCCACCGGCGCGCCATGCTCAAGCTGGGCGCCTCCACCACCACCGGTTTGGTGCTCTCGGCCGGCGCCGCGGCGGCGCAGGGCCTGCCGGGGCCGACGCCGGTCGATACCGGTGGCGTCCAGGACGGCAAGGTCGTCTTCCCGCCATGGCGCGGCGAGGCCGACAGCCCGGGCGCGCCGCCGCCGGCACCGCTGCCTCCTTCGCAACGCATCGGCTTCGCGATCGTCGGCCTCGGCCGGTTGTCGCTGGAGGAGTTGCTGCCGGCATTCGCCGAGAGTGGCCAGGCCCGGGTGACGGCCCTGGTCTCCGGTTCGCCGGAGAAGATGGCGACGGTGGCGCGTCAGTACGGCATCGCGCCCGAGTCCTGCTACAGCTATGCCGACTTCGACAAGCTGCGCGACAACTCACAGGTCCAGGCGGTGTATGTCGTGCTGCCCAACGCCATGCATCGTGAATACGTGGAGCGCGCGGCGGCGGCTGGCAAGCACGTGTTGTGCGAGAAGCCATTGGCCACCAGCGCCGCCGATGCGCGTGCCATGGTCGCGGCCTGCGCCAAGGCCGGTGTCCGCCTGATGGTGGCCTATCGCATCCAGTACCAGCCGCATCACCTGCGGGTGCGCCAGTTCGTGAAGGACGGCACCTTCGGACGCATCGTCGGTTTCACCGCCGGCAATGTCCAGACGGTGGCGGCCGACGCCACGCGGCAGTGGCGCCACAAGCGGGCCCAGGCCGGCGGCGGGGCGTTGCCCGACATCGGTCTCTACTGCCTGAACACGGCGCGCTTCGTGACGGGCCAGGAGCCGATCGAGGTGTTCGCGCATGTCTACAGCCCGCCCGGCGACCCGCGCTACGCCGATGTCGAGGAGACGGTGAATTTCATGCTGCGATTCCCGTCGGGCCTGGTGGCGCAATGCATGTCCAGCTATGGCGCGCGCGAGGACAAGTGGCAGCGCCTGCAGATGGAGACGGCCACCCTGGAGATGCCCAATGCCTACGACTACCAGGGCCAGCGCCTGATCATCGGCCAGCGCCAGGGCGATCACAAGGCGAACAACGAGGTCGTCCTGCCGCGCAAGAACCAGTTCACCGCCGAGATCGACCACTTCGCGCAGTGCCTGCGCAGCGGCCAGGCGCCCCGCACCCCGGGCGAGGAGGGCGTGCGCGATCACGTCATCATGGAGGCGATCTATCGCTCGGCCGCGACCGGGCAGCCCGTGAAGCTGGGATGACGCACGTCACGTGACCAGCCATGGCCGGCCGCACGAGGCGGCAGGCGCCTGGCGCCTGGCGCCTGGCGACGATGCTCAGGCCGGCCAGCCGGCTGCCAGTTCGAGGAATCGGTGCCTGAAGTTCTCGGCCTGCCGCTGTCCCGGCAGGTGCCGGTCCCGGAAGTGCCGCGCGGTCCTTCGCGACCACTGGAGCGTGGCGCGCTCGAAGGCGGCTTCGGGACCATCGCGTCGCAACCCGGCCAGGATGTCCAGTGCCACGCTGACCTGCTCGACGGCGCCGGGGATGTCGCCATCGGCCAGCACGATCGGGCAGCCGAGGCCGTCCTCCGGCTGCCGCGCGGCGGCCAGGCTGGGGTATTTGGTCATGATGAGCACGGCGATGACAGCGGGATGACCGGGGTGGTGGCAGCCGCCGAAACCGCACACCTGCTGTTCCAGGGAAGGCATGTCGAATCTCTCTGAGGGAATGATGCGATGGCCCCGGGACGGGTCCATCCGGCAATGCATCCTGCCCGTACCGCTCATGCAGATATAGGAACTATTTGTTTACTTTTCGAAGTAAGCGTTGCCATGGACACGCAGCTCGCCGATTCGTGAAATCCTGCCTGCCCAGCCCTGCCGCGCCATCCCGTGCGGGTCGTGCGCGGGCGGCGGTCGCCGGGAGGATGGCCGTGGCCGGGATCCTCCCGACGCCGCCGGTCGTGCGCTCCACCCAGGCGACCCAGGCGACCCAGGCGACTCAGGCGAAGGCGCTGCTCATCACCAGCGAGCCATTCAGGCCGGTGGGGAAGAAGCCACCGCGCGAGACACCGCCGGCATTGAGGTAGACGATGTTCAGCACGTCACCCGGCGTGCGGCTGTAGGCGATGCCATCCTTGTCCAGCGGCACGATGTTCGATGCGCCATCGGTGCCGGTGATGCCCTGGTCGACATCGGTGCTGCCGTCGAGGGTGTCGCGGGCATTGGAGATCGCATCGGCCGAGGTGCGCAGCGCGGGGGTCGACAGGCCCTTCGAGTACAGCACCGTGCGCACCAGACCGGCGTGATAGGCCTCGGCCGCCAGGATGCCGGCGGCGGCCTCGAGGTAGGTCTTGTTGGTGATCAGCGGAGCGGCGCCCTTGTAGGCGGTCACGCCCACGTCCTCGAACACGAAGGCGCCGAGCAGGAAGTTCTCGTCGCTGGCATAGGGGTCGAAGGCCACGCCGGGGCCGACCAGGCCGGCCGCGCGTGCCGCCACCGAGAAGGCGCCATTCGGATCGGTGCCGCCGATGTCGATCTGCGGCTGGGCCACGGCCGCGCTGCCGAGGGCGGCGCGCAGGAAGGCGACGTGCGCGATCTCGTCCTGGGCGATCTCCTTGGCGTATTGCGCCACCACCGGGTCGCGGAAGGCGACGGCGCGGCCGCCGATCACGTTGCCCTGCGCGCCGGTGCCGGTGAGCAGGTTCGCCGGCAGGCCGGTACCGAAGACGGCGTACTGGTAGAACTGGGACTCGAGGTATTCGAGGTTGAGCGCGAAGTTCAGGATCTCCACGTCGGTCGGGCCGGTGGTGGGCTGGGCGATGGCGTCGTCGCCGCCGCCTCCGCAGGCCGACAGGATCATGCCGCCCACCACGCCGGCGCCGACGGCACTGGTCTTGCGGAAGAACTGGCGCCGGTCCTCGAGCTTCTTGGCCCGGGTTTGCAGAACATCGATCAGCTTGGATTCGGTAGACATCGGAGGCTCCATGAGTGTCGCGGCTGGCGCGAACATTGACGATCTCGTCGAACTCGAAGCGAGCCGGGCACCCGTCCGGGTCTCCGTCTCGCTCCACCATCGCCCACCCGACATCGGGCGGTGCGTGGTGTCTCTACGGAGCCATCCGCCCGATGGATGCAGGGAAATGTGCTGCCAGATGTAACAGCGCCAATGCCTTCTTCCTCAATCGACCGTCACGCCCGCGTCCTTGACCAGCTTGCCCAGGCGCTCGGCATCGCGCCGGATCAGCTCGCCGAAGCTGGCGGCCGTGCCCGCCACCACCGGCGTGCCGATGGCTTCCCAGCGCTTCTGGAACTCCGGGTTGCGGAAGATCGCATTGATGCTCGCGTTGAGCCGCTCGACCACCGGCGCCGGCGTGCCGGCGCGCACGGCGATACCGTGCCAGGCGGTGATCTCGTAGCCATTGACGCCGGCCTCCGCCATCGTGGGCACCTGGGGCAGGGCGGGACTGCGTTGCGGCGACGTCACGGCCAGCGGCACCAGCTTGTTGCTCTGCAGGTAGGGCAGCGAGCTGCCGAGGATGTCGAACATCACGTTGACCTGGCCACCCAGCAGATCGTTGAGCGCCGGGCCGGCGCCGCGATACGGGATGTGCTTGATCTGCGTGCGCGCCATGGTGTTGAAGAGCTCGCCCGCCAGGTGCTGCGGCGTGCCGTTGCCGGCCGAGGCATAGCTCAGCACGGTCTTGCCGGCCCGGGCCAGGGCCAGGAAGTCCTTGACCGATGCGACGCTGAGCGACGGATGGACCTCGAGCACCAGTGGGAAGGCCGACAGCTGCACCACCGGCGTCAGGTCGCGGGCCGGATCGAAGGGCATGCTCCGGTAGAGCGACGGATTCACCGCCATCGGGCCGCTGGCGGCCAGCAGCAGCGTGTGGCCGTCGGCCGGCGCCTGGCGCGCCATCTCGGCGCTGCCCAGGTTGCCGCCGGCGCCGCCCTTGTTGTCGATGATGACCGACACGCCGAGCTGCTTCTGCAGCTCCGGCGCCAGCATGCGCGCCATCAGGTCGGTCGGACCGCCGGGCGGATACGGCACGACGAAGCGGATGGTCTTCGAGGGATAGGCGGCGGCCTGCGCGAACACCGGGCCGGTCGTGGCCCACAGGGCGAGCGGCACGGTGCCGGCGGCGAGCCAGCGATGGAGTTGTCTTCTTCTCATGGTCTTGTCTCCGGTGGGTGGCGGGTGGCGAATGGTCCGGGAGGCCGTCGGATGGCCGTGTCTCAGCGGCCGTCGAAGCGGCTGCGGATCTGGTGGGCCGTGGCCAGCGGACGTCCGAGCGCGGCGGCGGCATCGGCCGCCTGCCGCACCAGCGCCCGGTTGTCGGGCGCGACGCTGCCGTCCTTCTGCAGCAGGTTGTTCTCGAAGCCCACGCGGGCATGGCCGCCGAGCGCCGCCGCCGCCGTGATGCAGGCGTTCTCGGTCGCGCCGAAGGCGCACACGGCCCAGGGCTGGGCGTCGTCGTGGACGGCCAGGAAGGGCAGCAGGTCGCGCGGGTCGGAAGTCTGTCCGGCGGTGTAGCGGCCCAGCACGAACAGCAGGAACCACGGCGCCTCGGGGATCACCTCCGAGGCGCGCAGCGCCTGCCAGCGGCGCACGTCGGCGACGTCGTAGAGGATGACCTGGGTCATCACGCGCTCGCGCGCCAGCCAGCCGAAGAACTCGCGCAGGCCGGCCTCGCCGATGGCGGGCTTGTCGATCTCGCGCAGGCCGATCGAGACGGCCTCGGGCCGGAGCGCGCGCACCATCGCGATCTGCTCGGGCGCCTGGTAGCGGCCGGCCGCCTCGCTGGTGACCTGCAGCACCATCTCGTCGCCCACGGCCCGGCGCACGACATCGAGCGCCCGCCGGTAGCCCTCGGCATCCAGGCTGTGGCGCCCGCCGGGCTCGCGGATGTGCATGTGGAGCATGGCGGCGCCGGCGTCCAGGCAGGACTTGGCGGTGTCCGCCAGCGCCTCGGCGGTGATCGGCACGGCCGGATGATCGGCGGGCTGCTTGTAGGCGCCATTGGGCGCGACGGTGAGGATCAGGGCGTCGTCGAGCGCCGGCCGGAGGGTGGTCATGGTCGTGGATCGGGGAGGGAGGAAGCGGAGGGGGCGGAGGGGTCGTCGCGCTCGACCGGGGGCAGTTCGGCGGCGAGCAGCGCCAGGCCCTGGCGCAACAAGGTGTCGTAGCGGATGCGTTCGGCGCGGCGCCGGTCCTCCGGCCAGTCGAAGAAGCCGCGACCGGTCTTCATGCCGAGGTCGCCGCGCGCGACGCGCTCGCGCAGGGCCAGCGCCGGCTCCGGCGTGTTGGACAGGGTCGGATACATGGTGGCCGCGGCGGCGCAGTGGACCTCGATGCCGGCGTGGTCGCGCTGCAGCACCGGGCCGGCGGCCAGGAAGCGGAAGCCGAAGCCGAAGCGCACGGCGGCATCCACGTCCTCCGGCGAGGCCACGCCCTCGTCGATCAGCGCGAAGGCCTCGCGCGAGAGGGCATGCTGCAGCCGGTTGGCCAGGAAGCCCGGCTTGTCCTTGCGGACCAGCACCGGCACGCTGCCGCAGCGGCGCATGAAGTCCGACAGCCAGGCCGCGCGGTCCGGATCGCTGTGCGGGCCGCACACCACCTCCACCAGGGGCACCAGGTGGGCCGGCATGAAGAAGTGCAGGCCCAGCATGCGACCGGGCGATGCCAGGCCGATGCCGATGGCGCTGATCGGGAAGCTGGAGCTGTTGCTGGCCAGCACCGCGTCCGCCGGCGCCAGGTCGACCAGCCGCGCGAACAGGGCCTGCTTGGGAGCCAGCTGCTCGGTGATGCACTCGACCACCAGCGCGACCCCCGACCAGTCGACCTCCTCCAGCCGCGTCACGCAGTCGATGCGCTCGGCACGGCCGGCGAGGCCGGCGGTGGCCAGTTCGGTGCTCGCATGCGGCAGCAGCCGGCCGCGCTGGTGGTGATCGGGTTCGACCACCGTCACCCGGGCGCCGCCACGAGCCAGCACGATGGCGACGTCGGCGCCCATGGTGCCGCCGCCGACGACGACGGTGCGCGCGCCGCGCGCCTGCACGGAAGGGTTCATGGTCTGTGTCTCCGGTTCGTTGGTGTGCGTTTGCCGCGCAGTCTAGGCAGGCGCGATTGCAAGGTCCAGACGATTTTTTGAATAGACTGATCACCCATGAAGATCAATTGGAGCGCGCAGGAACTCGATGTCTTCCTGACGCTGGTCGAGACCCTGAGCTTCCGGCGCGCGGCGCTGCGGATGCATCTGTCGCAGTCGGCGGTCTCGGGCACGGTGGCGCGCCTGGAGGCGATGCTCGCGACGCGCCTGTTCGACCGCACGACGCGGGCGGTCCAGCTCACCGCCGCCGGCCAGGTGTTCGCCGAGCAGGCGCGCTTCGTGCGCCACCAGATGGACGAGGCGGTGCGCCGCGTGCGCGCCGTGACCGAGCTGCAGACCGGTCGCGTGGCGCTGGCCGCGTTGCCGTCGCTGGCGGCAACGGTGGTGCCGCGCGCCTTCGCGAGCTTCGCGCTCGACCATCCGGGCGTGCAGCTCGAGCTGGTCGACAGCCTGTCCGCCGCCGCCTTCGAGATGGTGCGGGCGGGCCGCGTCGACTTCGCCCTGACGGCGGCCAACCCGGCGCATGCCGATCTCGACTACCTGCCGCTGTCGGGCGATGCCTTCGTGCTGCTGCTGGGCGCCGACCACGCCCTGGCGCGGGGCCGGACGGCGCTGGCCTGGGCCGACATCGCGGCATTGCCGCACATCTCCATGCCATCGGGCACCAGCGTGCGCCAGTACGCCGACGAGGCGCTGCTCACGCACAAGCTGCGCTTCGCGCCCCGCTACGAGGTCGAGCATCTGGCGACCATCGCCGCCATGGTGGCGGCCGGACTCGGCGTCAGCGCACTGCCCGAACTCGCGGCGCAGGTGGCGCACCGCCCCGGCGTGGTCTGGCGCAAGCTGCGCGCGCCGGTGCTGCGGCGGCCGATCGGGCTGGTCAGCCCGCGCCATCGCGGCCTGTCGCCGGCGGCCGAGCGGATGGTCGAGCTGCTCAGAGGCGAGATGGAGCGCGCGCCGCCGGTCGCGGCGGCGGCCTGAGCCGGCGCGTTCGCGGGATCGCGGTCAGGCGCTGCCCGCGTGGCGCGGGGGCGTCGCGGTCGGGCGGTGGTGGAAGTCGGTCCATGCGGCGCGCTCGAAGTCGTAGAGCTTGCAGGTCCGCGCCGTCGCGAAATACCAGCGCCAGGAGAAGTGCTGGATCACGATGCGCCCGGGCAGCAGTTCCTCCATCCGGGCCTGCGCCGCCCGCAGGCGATAGAGCGGGATGCTCATGTCCACGTGGTGCGCCGTGTGCTCCATGATGTGGTGCACCAGGGCGCCGATCCGCCAGGGGAACACCAGGTGCACCGTGGTCGAGACGAAGGGCTGGGCACGCTGCCAGGCCGCGCGGTCGTCGTGCCACGAGATGCGCGGATGCGTGTGATGCACGTAGACCACGAAGCCGATCATCGTGAACCACACCAGCAGGGGCAGCACGAAGGCGGCGAACACCGTGAAGGCGGCGTGTCCGGGCGCCCGCCCCGTCGCGACGGCGGCGCCGACGACGCCCGCCAGCCAGAGCAGCGCGAAGGTCGTCACCAGCCGGCAGTCGCGCGCATACACGGGGCGCTCGGTCTGGGCCGTCCGGTCGCGCGCCATCATCCGGTGCCACCAGATCTCCAGCAGGTAGTAGAGCCCCGGCGCCCAGCCGCTGCGATAGAGGCGTTGCAGCCAGCGCCGGCCGGGACCGAGGGCCTGATATTCGGCGCGCGTCAGCGGCGCCCAGACGAAATCGACGCCCTTCAGATTGGTGAAGCCGTGGTGGACCACGTTGTGCCCCATGTCCCAGAGGCTGTACGGGGTCAGCGAGGGCAGGAAGGCGATGCGCCCGAGCCAGCGGTTGAGCGATCGCCGGGGTGTCAGGCTCTGGTGGCAGGCGTCGTGTCCGATGATGAACAGGCGCCCGATGACCAGGCCCGCGAGGATGCCGCATGCCGTCTGGAGCACCAGGGAATCGAACAGCGCCGCGCCCGCGACGAGCGCCGCCTCCAGCAGCAGGTCCAGGCCCAGCAGCCACAGGGCGCGCGGGGTGCTGCGCCGCGCGAACGGCCGCAGCCATTCGCGCAGGATCTTGCGATGCGGCAGTGTGGCGTCGGTCGGCAGGGCCTGGGGCTGGGGTGGCGGGAGGTCATCGACCGTCGGACGGAGCATGGGAAAGGCAGCGGGCTGTGAAGGAGGCCTGCAGCGTAGGCGCAGTCGCCCATGGCGACGTTGACGCAGATCAGCGAATGGTGGAAACGCATCGCCCGTCCACCGGCGACCCGGCCGGTGCGGGCGCGCGCGTCAGCAGAGCGTGTCGACCAGCCGCCGCAGTCCCGCCGGATCGACCACGCGCACCTGCCGGTGCCGTACCGCCAGCAATCCCTGGTCCTGCAGCTTCGAGAAGGCGCGGCTGACCGTCTCCAGCTTGAGCCCGAGATAGCTGCCGATCTCCTCGCGCGTCATGCGCAGCACCAGCTCGGTCGAGGAGAAGCCGCGCGAGGCGAGCCGCTGCGTCAGGTTGAGGAGGAAAGCGGCCAGCCGCTCCTCGGCGCGCATGCTGCCCAGCAGCAGGATCAGTCCGTGGTCGCGCACGATCTCGCGGCTCATGATGCGGTGGAACTGGCGCTGCAGTGGCAGGAAATCGCGTGACAGCGCCTCCAGTTGCTCGAAGGGGATGACGCAGACCTGCGAATCCTCGAGCGCCACCGTGTCGCAGCTGTAGCGATCGGTGCCGATGCCATCGAAGCCGAGCAGCTCGCCGGCCATCAGGAAGCCGGTGACCTGCTCGCGGCCGTCGGCCGTCGTCACCAGGGTCTTGAAGAAACCGGAGCGCACCGCATAGAGCGAGCGGAAGGGGTCGCGGGCGCGATAGAGCGTCTCGCCACGCGGCACGGCCAGCCGCTGGTCCACCAGCGAGTCGAGCCGTTCCAGCTCGTTGTCCTGGAGGGCGACGGGCAGGCACAGCTCGCGCAGGTTGCAGCTCGAACAGGCGGTCTTCATGGCCTGCACCGAAGGCACGGGACGAGGGGTGAGGAGCGGGGTGTCCATGGGCATCGATCAGTATGCATCGACGGCGTGCATCCCGGTTGACTTCGGTCAAGGGAATGGGACGCCGATCGCGGCACAGTCGTCCGATGCATCCCTCCCCGATCCGCACCGGCCCCTATCCCGGACCCGAAACGATGGCCCGCTACGGCGGCCCCGGTCCCCGCTACACCTCCTATCCGACGGCCGACCGCTTCGTCGAGGCCTTCGGCGCCGACGACTACGCGCGGGCGCTGGCCGCGCGCCGCGAGGGCCGCGGCACGGCATCGCGGCCGATGTCGCTGTATGTGCACATCCCGTTCTGCGAGTCGGTCTGCTTCTATTGCGCCTGCCACAAGATCGTGACGCGCCGGCACGAGCGCGCCGACGACTACCTGCGGCTGCTGATGCTGGAGATCGCATTGCACGAGCGGGCGCTGGGCCTGGGCGCGCCGGTCTCGCGCATCCATCTGGGCGGCGGCTCGCCGACCTTCCTGTCCGACGCGCAGCTGGCGGCGCTGGCGCGACGGCTGCGCCAGGCGTTCGCGATCGAGCCGGACGCGCAATGGTCGATCGAGGTCGACCCCCGTACCGCCGATGCCGAGCGGCTCGAACGCCTGGCCGCCATGGGCTTCAACCGGCTGTCGCTGGGCGTGCAGGATCTCGATCCGGAGGTCCAGCGCGCGGTGCATCGCGAGCAGAGCCTGGAGAGCGTGGAGCGCCTGATCGCGCGGGCGCGCGAGCTCGGTCTGCGCTCGACCAGCATCGACCTGATCCATGGCCTGCCCCGGCAGACGCCGGAGCGCTTCGCCACGACGATCGAGGAGGTCTGCCGCCTGCGCCCGGACCGCATCGCGCTCTATGCGTATGCGCACCTGCCGCGGCGCTTCAAGCCGCAGCGCCACATCGACGCGGCCACGCTGCCATCACCCGCGCAGCGCCTGGCGATGCTGGCGAACGCATCGGGCCGCCTGAGCGCGGCCGGCTACGAGCACATCGGCATGGATCACTTCGCGCTGCCCGGCGATGCCCTGGCCGTCGCCCGCCGGCAGGGTCGTCTGCATCGGGATTTCCAGGGCTACTCCGACCAGCCCGCCGCCGACCTGCTGGGGCTGGGCGTCTCCGCCATCGGCCAGGTGGCGGGCTGCTACAGCCAGAACGAGAAGTCGCTCGCCGACTGGGGCGACGCACTGCGCCAGGGACGCTTCCCCGTGGCGCGCGGTCTGGCCTGCTCGCGCGACGACCTGACGCGGCGCCACATCATCATGGCGCTCATGTGCCAGGGCCGGGTGGAGTACGAGACCATCGCGCAGTCCTGCCTGATCGACATGGAGAAAGCCTTCCACGCCGAGCTCGAGCTGCTGCGGCCGATGGCCGACCAGGGCCTGGTGGCGCTGGAGCCGGGCGCCATCGTCGTCACGCCATCGGGGTGGTACGTGGTGCGCTCGATCGCCATGGTGTTCGACCGCTACCTGCAGGCCGACGCGGCGCGCGCGCAGTACTCGCGCGTCCTGTAGGGCGTGCCGGGCGGCGGGGGGCCGGCGACGCGTCCAGGCGGACGACGTCGTGGCACAGCGCGAGCGGGGCGGGGCGGTGCGACACCAGGATCAGGCCTTGCCGCGTGCGCTCGAGCCGGCGCGCCAGGCGCTCGACCACGCGGGCCTCGGTGACGGCGTCCAGGCCTTCGGTCGGCTCGTCCAGCAGCAGCCAGGGCGCCTCGGACAGGCAGGCCCGCGCCAGGGACAGGCGCCGCCGCTCGCCGCCCGACAGCCGCGCGCCGTCCTCGCCCAGCCAGGTGTCCAGGCCCTGTGGCAGGGCGCGCACGCGCTCGTCCAGCGCGGCGTCGCGCAATGCCAGCCACATCGCGGTCTCGTCGATGTCGGCGCCGGCCAGCGCCAGGTTCTCGCGCACCGTCGCGCCCAGCAGCAGCGCGTCCTGGGGCGACCAGGCGAAGGCGCGTCGCAGCAGGTCGGGATCGAGGTCGCGGTCGGCCAGGTCGACGCCATCGACGAGAACGGTTCCGGGGTCGATGGGGCGCAGGCCCAGGAGCTGCTCGACCAGGGTGGTCTTGCCGCAGCCGGACGGGCCGACCAGGGCGATGCGGTCGCCGGCGCGCAGATGCGCGCGGACCGGTCGCCGCAGATCGATGCAGGGTGCCACGTGGGGTGACTCGTGATCCGGGACGACCGATGGACCGCAGGGAGTGGCCGTGGCCGTTGCATCCGCCGTCCGCTGCGGGTCCAGCAGCCGGTCGAGATGGCGGGTGGCGACCTGGACCGCGCCGCGCTGAGCGAAGCCGCGCGTCCACGGACCCAGGCCCTCCAGCGCCATGAGCATCGCCAGTGCGGCGAGCGCCGCGAGCGGAGCGCCGGCCTGCCACGTCAGGGCGATGGTCGCGGCGACGGCCAGGCCGGCGACGGCGGGCAGCACGGCGTCGATCCAGCCGTCGACACGGGCGAGACGGCCCTGGTGGACTTCGATCGTCCGGCTCGATGCGGCGATGCGCGCGTGCGCCCAGGATTCGAGTCCGTAGCACCGCAGTTCCACGTCGGCGGCGGCGAGACGACCGAGTTCCTCCTTGAGTGCGCCGGTGGCTTCGCGCACGGCCCGGGCGGCGGCGCGCGCGCGCCGGCTCAGATGCCGGATCGATGCGGCGATCAGCAGCGCCGCCATGGCGAGCACCAGCAGCGCCGGCCAGCCGGCCAGCGCGACCAGCGCCGCACCGCAGGCCAGCGCGGCGAGCGCCCCGCGCACGGCGGTGCCGCGGATCAGATGGTCCTCGATCGTCCGGAGGTCCTGCATCAGCGCCGTCGTGGCCTCGCCGGTCGTCACCGTCGTCGTCGATGACGCAGCCGGAGCGCGTCGTCCGCGCGCCGCGCACAGGGCATCGAACAGCATCGGGCGCAGGTGGGCCATGGTGCGCAGCGCGCTCGCGTGTCCGAGCAGGCGCTCGCCATGGCGCGCTCCGGTCCGCAGGATGGCCAGCAGCCGGATGCAGGCGCTCGGCAGCAGGTAGTTGAAGGCTGTGGCGGCCGCCAGGCCCGCGCCGCCCGCCGCCGCCGCGCTGGCGAGGAACCAGCCCGATACGCCCAGCAATGCGACCGAGGCCACGGCCGCCAGCGCCGCGCACAGGCCGGCCTGGCGCCAGGTCCGACGATGACGGCGACGTTGCGTGGCCAGCAGCGTGGCGAGCGACCCGCTCACGCCGGAGCCTCCAGCCGGACCACCACGTCGGCGATGGCGGCGAGCCGTTCGCTGTGCGTCGCGATCACGGTGGTGCGCCCGGCGCGGGTGCGGGCCAGCAGGTCGATCAGTTCGGTCTCGGCCGCCATGTCGAGGTGGGCGGTCGGTTCGTCGAGCAGCCACAGCGAGGCCGGGTCGAGCAGCGCGCGTGCCAGCGCGATGCGTCGGAGTTCGCCGCCGGAGGCGCCGCTGGCGCGATCGTCGAGCCGCGTCGACGCGCCGCCGTCGCGCCGCGCCCGCATCGCTTCCAGGCCGGTCAGCCGGATCACGTCCGCCAGCGCCCGGGGCGAGGCCTCGGGCCGGGTCAGGCGCAGGTTGTCCTCGAGCGTGCCGGGCACGATCAACGGCGCCTGGCTCATCCACGCCGCGCGCCCGGCCAGCGTCTCGTCGGGGGCGAGCATCTCGCCATCGAGCAGGATGCGGCCGGCCGTCCGTGGCGCCGCGCCCATCAACGCGCGCAGCACGCTGGTCTTGCCGCTGCCGGACGGGCCGACGAGCGCCACGGTCTGGCCGGGCGCGATGTCCAGGCACAGGTCGCGCACGGCCGGCAGCGGCTGTCCGGCGTGATGCACCGTGAGGTGCTCGAAGCGCAGGCCGGGCGGCCTGCACCCCGGCATCGCCGCGGCCCGTTGCCGGGGTACCGATGGCTTCGATGCCACGAACGACGTGTCGAAGGCGGCCAGTCGCTCGGCGGCGGTCTGGGCCGCCTGCCGGTCGTGATAGGCCGCCGCGAGCCGCCGCAGCGGGGCGTAGAACTCGGGCGCGAGCGCCAGCACGAAGAAGGCGCTCGCCAGGGTCAGCCGCTCCGGCGCCGGGAACGGCAGCAGGCCCAGCAGGGCGAAGCCGGTGTAGACGGCGACCAGCGCCACGCACAGCGCCGAGAAGAATTCCAGCACCGCCGACGACAGGAACGCCAGGCGCAGCACGCGCAGGGTGCGTCGCGCCACCTGCGCCGAGGCCTCGGCCAGGTGTTGCGCGACGCGCGGCCGCGCACCGAAGGCCAGCACCACCGGCAAGGCGCGCAGCCGATCCGCGAAGACGCCGGAGAGTCGCGACAGCGCCTCGAACTGGCGGCGCGACTCGCTCGCCGATGCTGCGCCCGCCAGCATCAGCAGCAGCATGAACGGAATCAGCGTCGTGGCGAGGATCGCCGCCGTCACCGGACTGGCCCAGGCGACGGCGCCCAGCACCAGCAAGGGCGCCACCACGGCGGCCCGCCGCGCCGGGACGAAGCGTGCCAGGTAGCCATCGAGCGCATCGACCTCGTCGACGGCCAGCTGCATCAGGCGACCACCACCGTCCGTGTCCGGCGCTGCGCGGGCGTCGGCGCCGGCACCCGTGCCGGCGGTGCGTCCCAGCACCTGCCGCACCAGGCCCTGACGGAGGTCGGTCCTGGCCCGTCCCGAGACCCGCGCGCCGAGGCGTCGGGCCCCCATCGCCGCGAGACCGCGCGCCAGTGCCGATGCCACGAGCAGCGAGATCCATGCCGCGAGGCCGTGGCCACCCCCGGCAATCGCGGCGATGGCGCCCGCGAGGCCGCCGGCGAAGCCGATCGCGGCGGCCGTGTCGACCAGCAGCAGCACGGTGGTGCGATCGAGTTCCGGCGCCCGGCGCTCCAGCGATTTCAGGAACAGCCGTCCGGCCGTGGTGGCGGGATCGACCGGCGCGAGAGTGGGAGTGGCCATGCGCCGACGATCGTCGATCCGTCCGGACCGGTCGTTGATCCAGGTCAAGGTTGCTGGAGCGCCCGGCCCTTAAGGTCGCGCCATATCACGAGCGACCCGCTCCGAGGACCCCGATGGACACCGGCATCGTCGACATCTCCCGCCTGCAATTCGCGCTCACCGCGCTCTATCACTTCCTGTTCGTGCCCCTGACCATCGGGCTGTCGTTCATGCTGGTCATCATGGAGGCGATCTACGTGATGACCGGGCGGCCGGTCTGGCGCGACATCACGCGCTTCTGGGGCAAGCTGTTCGGCATCAACTTCGTGCTGGGCGTGGCGACCGGCTTGACGATGGAGTTCCAGTTCGGCACCAACTGGTCGTACTTCTCGCACTACGTGGGCGACATCTTCGGCGCGCCGCTCGCCATCGAGGGCCTGATGGCCTTCTTCCTGGAGGCCACGTTCGTCGGCGTGATGTTCTTCGGCTGGGAGCGCCTGTCGCGGCTGGGTCACCTGCTGGTCACGTTCATGGTCGCGCTGGGCACCAACCTGTCGGCGCTGTGGATCCTGGTGGCCAACGGCTGGATGCAGAACCCGGTCGGCGCCGCCTTCAATCCCGAGAGCATGCGCATGGAAGTCACCGACTTCGCCGCCGTGCTGCTCAATCCGATCGCACAGGCCAAGTTCGTGCACACCGTGAGCGCGGGCTATGTCATCGCGGCGGTGTTCGTGCTGGGCGTGTCGGCGTGGTATCTGCTGCAGAACCGCTTCGTGGCGGTCGCCCGCCGCTCGATGACCGTGGCGGCGGCATTCGGACTCGCGGCCTCGCTGTCGGTGGTGGTGCTGGGCGACGAGAGCGGCTATGCCCTGACCGACAACCAGAAGATGAAGCTCGCCGCCATCGAGGCGGCCTGGCACACCGCGCCGTCGCCGGCCGGCCTGACGCTGTTCGGACTGCCCGACTTCGAGTTGCGCGAGACGCGCTACGAGGTGCAGGTCCCCTGGGTGCTGGGCCTGATCGCCACCCGCAGCCTGGATGGCGAGGTGACCGGCATGTCCGAGCTGGTCCGGCGGGCCGAGGAGCGCATCGCTTCGGGCGTGCGGGCCTACGATGCCGTCGAGCGGCTGAAGACCGCGCCCGGCGATGCGCTGGCGCGCGCGCAATTCGAGGAGCACCGGCGCGACCTGGGCTATGGCCTGCTGCTCAAGCGCGTCGTCGCGGATCCACGCGACGCCACGCCGCGGCAGATCGCGGCGACGGCCTGGGACACCGTGCCCAGCGTGCCGTTGATGTTCTGGAGTTTCCGGATCATGGCGGCCATCGGCCTGGCCATGGTGGCCCTGTTCGCGACCGCCTTCGTCCTGTGTTCGCTGCGGCGACACACGCGGGCGCGCTGGTTCTGGTGGCTCGCCGTCGCGGCGCTGCCCTTGCCCTGGATCGCGGCCGAGCTCGGCTGGATCGTCGCCGAGATGGGGCGGCAGCCCTGGGCCATCGAGGGCGTGCTGCCGACCTTCCTGGCGACCTCGACGCTGACGCGCACGCAGCTCTGGATCACCCTGATCGGCTTCACCGTGCTGTATGGCGGACTGGCAGTGATCGAGGTGCGGCTCATGCTCGCGGCGATCCGCCACGGTCCCTACGACCCGGTCGGCGATCCGGCGCCCGCGCCGGGCGTGCTCCCGGCCTCACCTCTCACCGCCTAAGGCGACATCGCACATGACTTTCCTGGACTTCGAGACCCTGCGCCTGATCTGGTGGGCGCTCGTGGGCGTGCTGCTGATCGGCTTCGCCCTGACCGACGGCTACGACCTGGGCGTGGGCGCCGTGCTGCCGTTCGTGGCGCGCACCGACGTCGAGCGCCGCATGGTGATCAACACCATCGGCCCGAACTGGGAGGGCCACCAGGTCTGGTTCATCCTCGGCGGCGGAGCGCTGTTCGCGGCCTGGCCGTTCGTCTATGCGGTGAGCTTCTCCGGCTTCTACCTGGCGATGTTCGTGGTGCTGGCGGCGCTGATCCTGCGACCCGTCGGCTTCAAGTACCGCTCCAAGCGGAACGATCCGGCCTGGCGCACGCGCTGGGACTGGGCGCTCTTCGTCGGCGGACTCGTGCCGGCGCTGGTCTTCGGCGTCGCCGTGGGCAATGTGCTGGGCGGCGTGCCGTTCCGGCTCGACAGCGACCTGCGCGTGCATTACCTCGGCAGCTTCTGGGAACTGTTCCATCCCTTCGCGCTGCTGTGCGGCGTGCTGTCGGTGGCCATGCTGGTTCTGCATGGCTGCAACTGGCTGGCATTGAAGGTGGAGCGCGGGCCGGTCCATCGACGAGCGCGGTCGATCGCCGTGGTCGCGGGCTGCTGCAGCCTGCTGCTGTTCGTCCTGGGAGGGGCCTGGGTCGCGTGGGGCGGCATCGGCTTCCGGCTGGAAGGACTGCCCATCACCGACGAGGCGTCGAACCCGTTGCGCTCCAGTGCCGTGCAGGCCGCTGGCGCCTGGCTGCGCAACTACGCGCTGGCCCCGGCCTGCCTGATCGCGCCGGCGTCGGGCATCGTCGGCGTGCTGCTGGCGCTGATCGGCATCCTGGGACGGCGCGAGTCCCTGGCGTTCGCCGGCTCGTCGCTCTCGTGCGCCGGCATCATCGCGACGGTCGGGGTCTCGATGTTCCCCTTCATCCTGCCATCGAGCATCGACGCGCATTCGAGCCTGACGGTCTGGAACGCGTCGTCCAGCGCGCGCACGCTGCGCATCATGTTGTTGGCCACCGTGGTGTTCCTGCCGATCGTCCTGGCCTATACGGCCTGGGCCCTTCGCGTCATGCGGGGCAGGGTCACGAGCCTGCACGTCGAAACGCGCCCGGACCTTTATTGAAACAAGAGAAGAAAGCAGGAGAAGCACGCATGTGGTACTTCACGTGGATCCTCGGTATTGGCCTGGCCGTGGGATTCGGCATTCTCAACGGCATCTGGCACGAATTCCATCTGCCCCCGGACGATGGCATGTGACCGATGCGTTTCATCGACTCGATAGCCCGGCTGGTCCGGACGGCGATGACCATTTAGAAATGGCGGGGCGGGGCGGGATCGGGGGGAAAGGGAGAGGCGGTGGCATGGCCGAGCGGACCATGCGAGCCCCGAGACACCAATGAACGCGCCACTGTCTCAGTTGTCGCGATGTCGGGGCCCTGAATCTAAAAAATGCATGTCTCTTGCTGCGGGAACCATTTTCCAATACAGCAAATTTCAGCGTTGATCAGCGGGCACAAGGGCTCTGCTGAAAAACGTCAAGCAGTCGCCATCAACATCGTTAATTGTTTTTTATTGTTATTATTAATATGGAATTCGCGGGCTCGACATCGAGCAACCGGAATTCAGCCGGTGCTCAAGATTTCAAAGACCGCCCTGGGTTGCCGAGGAAGGATCGAAATAGCCTTCCTTGCGATGCCGTGCGGGACCTTCGGTCTCTTCTTCCACGGGGCCCGAGGAAAATACCAGGCTGCCGAGGGCCAGAGCGAAGCAGACGGCCAGGGAAACCCAGCCGAAAGCAGCAACCAGACCCCAGGTCAGTGCGACGCTTGCCAAGAGAATAAGAATTTTCATGATGTTGCGATGATGCATTCGTCAAGATTCTGTGTCTGTGACTCATTTCACGGAATTGGGGCTACTCCGTAGATCATTGAATTGCTTTGCCAAGGCGTATTTTTTAGATGAGAACTTAGGTTTAACTATTTGATTTTTGACCTCAGCGACGGTTAAACCAAAAGTACTCTATTGAAAATCTGTCTGGGAAGTTCATCCTTTGTGTGCCTTGGGCCGCCGTTGCCGCCGCCTGTTGAGCGCATGGCCGTCCGCGTATCGACGTAGGGTCCGGCCGGGCATCGGCCGTCCCGGTGGGCCGTGACGAAGGAACGCCATCGGAGCCTTCGATTTCTCGGGCCGTTCCCGTCCCGGGCCGGCCATGATCTTGGGCTCGGTCACCAGCCGATAGGGAACCGATCGAAAATCGAGCCATGAATCCATTCGATGACCGGATCCGCATCGTGGTGGCTGGTGCCGGTGTCATCGGTCAGGCTCATCTGCGCGTGATCGACGATGCCCCGGACTGCCGGCTGGCGGCCATCGTCGATCCGTCGCCCGCCGCGCGTGTACTGGCCGAGCGCCATGGCGTGTCGCTGTACGCATCGCTCGACGACCTGCCGCGCGACGGTCCGCAGCGCCCCGACGGCGTGATCCTCGCCACGCCCAACGCGCTGCATGTCGAGCAGGCCCTATGGTGCGTCGCGGCGGGCCTGCCCACGCTGCTGGAGAAGCCGATCGCCCCGACCGTGGCCGAGGCCGAGCGACTGGTGGAGGCCGTCGAGGCATGCGGTGCCCGGCTCCTGGTCGGCCACCATCGCGCCCACAGTCCGCTCATGGCGCGGGCCCGGCAATTGATCGACCAGGGCCGGCTCGGCCGCCTGGTGGCCGTGATGGGCAGCGCCGTCTTCCACAAGCCCGATGCCTATTTCGACGATGCGCCCTGGCGCCGGCAGGCCGGTGGCGGCCCGGTCCTGATCAACATGATCCACGAGGTGCACAACCTGCGCATGCTGTGCGGCGAGATCGTCGCCGTGCAGGCCATCGCCTCGAATGCCGTGCGCGGCTTCCCGGTGGAGGACACGGTGGCGATCGCCCTGCGCTTCGCCAGCGGGGCCTTGGGCACCTTCATGCTCTCGGACACCGCGGCCTGCGCCCGCAGCTGGGAGCAGACCTCGCGCGAGAACGCGGCCTATGCCACCTACCCGGACGAGGACTGCTACGTGATCGCCGGCACCGCCGGATCGCTGTCGATCCCGACGATGCGACTGCGCACCCACGCTCGCGCCGAGGACCGGTCCTGGTGGACGCCGCTCGACACCGAGGTGGTCGAGGCGGAGCGCGCCGATCCGCTGGTGCGCCAGCTGGCGCACTTCCGCGCCGTGGCACGCGGCGAGACGACACCGCTCGTGAGCGCGCGCGATGCGTTGGAAAACCTGCGCATCACCGAGGCCATCGGCGAGGCCGCGCGCAGCGGCCGCGTCGTCGACACCACGCCGTCCGGCCGCGCCCCGACATCCCGCATGGATTAATCTGCGGGTCACCGGCGCGCCTCGATTCCGTGGTCATCCGCTGCCCGGATCCGCAGCCGGCGAGGAGCACCATGACCGAACCCGTTACCGCCACCGCCCTCGAAGCGGCCCGTCGACACTTCATGGAAGGCCTGGCGTACCTGGCCGCGTCGCGCTTCGCCGAGGCCGAGGCCCGGTTCCAGGACAGCCTGCGGCTGGCGCCGGGCCGGATCTCGACGCTGATCAATCTGGCGGCGGTGCGGCTCGAACTGGGGCGACCCGATGCCGCGCTGGAGGCGGTGTCGCAGGTGCTGGCGATCGAGCCCGACAACGTCGAGGCCTGGTTCCATCGCGGCAATGCCGAGGCGATGGGGCCGCGGCCGGCCGACGCCCTGCGATCCTTCGAGCGCGCCGGCGCGCTGGCGCCGGGCTCCGCTCCACCCTGGTTCCGTCACGGCCAGGTGCTGCAGGGCCTGGGCCGCGATGCCCAGGCCCTGCCGTCCTACGAGCGCGCCGTGGCGGCCGACCCGGCCTACGCGCCGGCCTGGACCAACCTCGGCACGCTGCTGCGCGAGCGGGGACGCGTCGACGAGGCCGCGCACGCATTCCGGCAGGCGCGCGAGCAAGGCGCCGACGCCGAGCTGCATGGCTACTACCTGGCCGCCGTGGGTGCCGGCACGGCGCCGGCCGCCGCGCCCGCGCTGTACGTGGAGACCCTGTTCGACGACTATGCCGAGAGCTTCGCCGGCCACGTGGTCGACGTGCTCGACTATCGCGCCCACGACATCCTGGCCCGGGCCGTGGCGGAGGCGGCACCCGGTCGCCGATTCGCGCGTGCGCTCGACCTGGGCTGCGGCACGGGCCTGTGCGGCGGTCTGCTGCGCTCCCGCGTGCAGCACCTCAGCGGCGTCGACCTGTCGGGCCGCATGCTGGCGCAGGCCGAGGCGACCGGGGCCTACGATGTCCTGGCGCGGCAGGACGTCGTGGAATTCCTGCGAGCCGCGCCGACGGACTTCGACCTCGTGACGGCCGCCGATGTCTTCATCTACATCGGCGACCTGTCGGCCGTCTTCGCCGCCGTGCGACGGGTGCTGGCGGTCGACGGACTGTTCGCCTTCTCGGTCGAACGGGCGACGCCGGAGGCGACGTCCTTCCAGTTGCTGCCGAGCCTGCGCTATGCCCACGGCGAGGCCCACCTGCGCGAACTGGCGCGGGCGCACGGCTTTGCGGTGTCGCGGGTCGAGCGCGGCGCGGTGCGCCACGATCAGGGCCGGCCGATCGAGGGCCTGTTCATGCTCCTCGCGCCGACCGCCCCCTGATCAGCCGCCGGGGGCGGACGGCAGCTCGGTGGCCGAGGTGGTCCGCAGCCGGTTCGCCGCGGCGGCCGGCGCGCCGTCGTCGACCCAGCCGCCACCGAGTGCGCGGTAGAGCGTCAGCCGGTTGGCCTGCTCGATCAGCTGCAGGGCGAGCAGCGACTGCTGGGCGGTGTAGAGCGAGCGCTGCGCGTCCAGCACCACGAAGTAGTCGCCGCCCCCGGCGCGGAACAATGCGTCCGAGAGCTCGAAGGCGCGCGTGGTGGCGGCCAGCAGCGACCGTTGCGCGGCCAGGCGCTCGTCGAGCGTGCGGCGCGCCGCCAGCGCGTCGGCCACTTCGCGGAAGGCGGTCTGCAGGGTCTTCTCGTAGGTCGCGAGCTGGATGCGCTGCTGCACCTCGGCCACGCGCAGGTTGGCGCGATTGGCGCCGCCGTCGAAGATCGGCACGCTGATCGACGGCGTGAAGCTCCAGATGGCGCTGCCTTCCTTGAACAGGCCCGACAGGCTGTTGCTGGCGCTGCCGCCCGAGCCGGTCAGGGCGATGCGCGGGTAGAAGGCGGCGCGCGCGGCGCCGATGTTGGCGTTGCTCGCGCGCAGGGTGTGCTCGGCGGCCCGCACGTCGGGTCGCTGCTGCAGGATGTCCGAGGGCAGGCCGGCCGGCGGCGCCAGCAGGCGGGCCACCGGCGTCGCCGCCAGCACGCCGGCCGGCGGCACCGGCAGCAGCTCGGCCGGCGGCGTCGTGCCCACCAGCAGCGCCAGGACGTTGCGGTCCTGCTCGACCTGGCTGTCGAAGGCGGCGGCATCGGCCCGGGCGGTGTCGACGGTGCTGCGGGCCTGGGCCAGCGCCAGGCCCGACTGCGCGCCCAGCTGATAGCCGCGCTCGATCAGGTCGTAGGACTTCTGCCGGCTGGCCAGCGTGTCGCGCGCCAGGCGCAGGCGCTGCTGGTCGGTGGCCAGGGTGAGCCACGCGGTGGCGACATCCGCCACCAGGCTGATGCGGGTGCTGCGACTCGCGTCCTCGGTGGCGAAGAAGCCTTCCAGCGCGGCGTCGCCGAGATTGCGGATGCGGCCGAACAGGTCGAGCTCGTAGCTGGCCAGGCCGATGGTGGCGCTGTACTGCGTCGCCAGGCGCGTCGTCCCGTTGGCGGCCAGCGTGCCCGGCGTGCGGGAACGGCTGCCGGCGACGCCACCGGTGAGCGTCGGGAAGACCGCCGCCTGCACGATGTCGTATTGCGCGCGGGCCCGCTCGATGTTCAGCGCGGCGACGCGCAGGTCGCGGTTGTTGGCCAGCGCCAGTTCGACCGTGCCGCGCAGGCGCTCGTCGACGAAGAAGTCGCGCCAGCCGAGCTCGCTCGGCGCGTCCAGCGGGACATCGGTGGCCGCGTTGGCAGCGGCCGCGGCGGCCGTCGCCGCCGGCGCCGAGGCCCAGGCCTGGGGCACCGGCGCCGCCGGCGTCGCAGACCGGGGCGCCAGGTTCACGCAGCCCGCGAGCAGGAGGGCCGGCAGGCCCAGGGCGACGAGCAGGCATCGCGCCGGCGGCCGGGGCGCGAGCGACGCAGACGGTTGGACGGGCGTCGGAAATGGAGCGGGGCGGCGCGGCATCAGCGACCTCCCGATGCGGCCACGGCCACGGTCTCGCCACCGGTCGGCGGCGGCTCCGGCGTCTCGCGGCGCCGGGCGCTCCGGCGCTCGATGAAGCCGCGGATCAGCACGAAGAACAGCGGCACGAAGAAGATGCCCAGCGCCGTGCCGACGACCATGCCGCCCAGCACCGCGGTGCCGATCGACTGGCGCCCGCCCGCGCCCGCGCCGGTGCCCAGGGCCAGCGGCAGGACGCCGAAGCCGAAGGCCAGCGAGGTCATCAGGATCGGCCGCAGGCGCAGCCGCACCGCTTCGAGCGTGGCGTCCATCACGCTCTTGCCCTGCTCCTGGAGCTGCTTGGCGAATTCCACGATCAGGATCGCGTTCTTCGACGACAGGCCCACGGTGGTCAGCAGGCCGACCTGGAAGTAGACGTCATTGGTCAGGCCCCGCAGTCCGGTGAACAGCAGCGCCCCGACGATGCCCAGCGGCACCACCAGGATGACCGAGAACGGCACCGACCAGCTCTCGTAGAGCGCGGCCAGGCACAGGAACACGAACAGGATCGAGATCGCATAGAGCATCGGCGCCTGCGCGCCCGACAGCCGCTCCTGGAACGAGGCGCCGGTGAATTCGTAGCCGATGCCCTGCGGCATCTGGCGCATCACGTCCTCCACCGCCGCCATCGCCGCGCCGGAACTCACGCCGGCGGCGGCATCGCCCACGAACTCGTAGCTCGGGCTGCCGTTGTAGCGCACCAGCTGCGGCGAGCCATAGCTCCAGCGCGAGGTCGAGAAGGCGCCGAAGGGCACCATCTGGCCGAGCGTGTTGCGCACGCTCCAGCGGCCGATGTCGGCCGGCAGCATGCGGAATGCCGTGTCGCCCTGCATGTAGACGCGCTTGACGCGGCCGTTGTTGAGGAAGTCGTTGACATAGGTGCCGCCCATGGCGGAGGACAGCGTGGTGTCGATGGCGGTGGTGGTCAGGCTCAGTGCGCCGGCGCGGGCATCGTCGATGTCGACCGCGAACTCCGGGGTGTCCTCCAGGTTGTTGCTGCGCACGTTCACCATCTCCGGGCGCTGGCCGAGCAGCTGCAGCGCCTGGTCGCGCGCCTTCACCAGGGCCTCGTGGCCGAGGCCGTTCTGGTCCTTGAGATAGAAGTTGAAGCCGGCATTGGCGCCCAGGCCGCGCACCGCCGGCGGCAGCACGACGAAGATGCGCGCGTCCCGGATCGCCGCCAGGTCCCGGCTGCCGCGACGCGCGATGGCGGCGGCGGAGTGCTCCGCGCCCTTTCGTTCGGCCCAGGGCTTGAGCAGCACGAAGGCCCGCGCCGAGCTCTGGTCGCCGTTCTGGCCGGTCAGCAGGTTGATGCTGACGACATCGGGCTGCTTGGTGAAGTAGTCCTGGACCTGGGCCAGGATGGGCTGAAGCCGGGCGTTCGAGGAACCCGGCGGCAGGGTGATCTGGACCTGCACGAAGCCCTGGTCCTCGTCGGGCAGGAAGGACGTCGGCAGGCGCAGGAACATCACGGCCATCGCGATGCAGATCGCCAGGTAGACCGCCAGGCTGCGCCAGCCGCGCCGCACGATGGCGCCGACGAAGCCCTGGTAGCGGTCGGCGGTGCTGTCGAAGCGGCGGTTGAAGCCGGCGAAGAAACGATCGACCCCGCCCATCAGGCCCCTGCGCGGCGCGCCGTGCGAGGTGTGGGCGCCCTTCTCGATCGGCTTGAGCAGGGTGGCGCACAGGGCCGGCGTCAGCGTCAGGGCCACCAGCACCGACAGCACCATCGCCGAGACGATGGTGATGGAGAACTGGCGATAGATCACGCCGGTCGAGCCGCCGAAGAAGGCCATCGGGATGAACACCGCCGACAGCACCAGCGCGATGCCCACCAGCGCGGGCGTGATCTCGTCCATCGACTTCCTCGTCGCCTCCTTGGGCGACAGGCCTTCCTCGCTCATCACGCGCTCGACGTTCTCCACCACCACGATCGCATCGTCCACCAGCAGGCCGATGGCCAGCACCATGCCGAACATGGTCAGCGTGTTGATCGAGTAGCCGAACACCGACAGCACGCCGAAGGTGCCCAGCAGCACCACCGGCACCGCGATGGCCGGGATCAGCGTGGCGCGGAAGTTCTGCAGGAAGACATACATCACCACCACCACCAGCAGCATGGCCTCGAGCAGCGCCTTGACCACCTCGTCGATCGACGCGCTGACGAAGGGGGTGGTGTCGTAGCTGACGAAGGTCTCCAGCTGGTTGGGGAACAGCGGCTTCAGCTCGGCCACCTTGGCGTTGACGGCCTCGGCCACCCGCACCGCGTTGGCGCCGTCGGCCAGCACCACACCCATGCCGGCGCCGGGGCGACCGTTGAGCAGCGAGCGCACGGTCAGGTTCTCGGCGCCGAGCTCGACGCGCGCGACGTCCTGCAGCCGGACCACGGCGCCGTCGGCCGTCGCGCGCAGCACCACGGCCCTGAACTGGTCGGCCGTGCGCAGCTTGCTGCGCGCGGTGATGGTGGCGTTGAGCTGCTGCTGCGAGGTGGCGGGCAGGGCGCCGAGCTGGCCGGCCGAGACCTGCGCGTTCTGCGCCACCAGGGCGCTGTTGACGTCCGAGGGCATCAGCGCGTACTTGCGCAGCTTGTCGGGGTCGAGCCAGATGCGCATGGCGTAGCCCGTGCCCAGCGTCTGCACCTCGCCCACGCCATCGATGCGGCTGATGACGTCGATCAGGTTGCTGGTGATGTAGTCGCCGACGTCGACGGCATCGGCGCTGCCATCGGCCGAGTACATCGAGACGATCATCAGGAAGTCGTTGCCGCCCTTGGTGACCGTGACGCCACGGCTCTGCACCGCCTGCGGCAGGCGCGACATGGCCTGCTGCAGCTTGTTCTGCACCTGCATCTGCGCGACGTCGATGTCGGTGCCGGCATTGAAGGTCAGCTGGGTGCGCGAGATGCCCGAGGAGTTGCTGGTGCCCTGCAGGTAGAGCAGGTTGTCCAGGCCGGTCATCTGCTGCTCGATCACCTGGGTGACCGAGTCCTCCACCGTCTTGGCCGAGGCGCCGGTGTAGGTGGCGTTGATGGAGACGCGCGGCGGCGCGATGTCGGGGTACTGCTCCAGCGGCAGCGAGCGGATCGACATCAACCCGGCGAGCATGACGATGATGGACAGGACCCAGGCGAAGATGGGTCGGTCGATGAAGAAGCGTGCCATGGCGGGTCCTTCAGCGCATGGCCGTCGTGCTCGGCGGGGCGGCGGAGGGCGCCGGCGCGGCGCTGGCCACCGGACCCGGCGAGCCGCTGGCGGGCGACTTCGTCGCCGAGGCCGCGGGCGCGGGCCTGGCCGCGCCCGCGGGCGCCGCGACCTCCGAGGCCCGCACCGTGTCGCCCACGCGGGCGCGCTGCGAACCCTCCACCAGCACGCGATCGCCGGCGGCCAGTCCCTCGAGCAACTGCCAGCGGTTGCCGACCGCGCGGCCGACCTTGATCGGACGCCGCGCCACCTTGTCGTCCGCTCCCACCACCAGGGTCGAGGCGCTGCCGTCGGGCGCGCGCGTCACGGCCTGCTGCGGCACCAGCAGCGCGGCGTCGTTCACGCCTTCCTGCAGCACCGCGCGCACGTACATGCCGGGCATCAGCAGGCGGTCGGGATTGGGCACCACGGCGCGCAGCGTGACGCTGCCGGTGCCGGCGTCGACGGTGACGCCGGCGAAGGTCAGCCGGCCGGGATGCGGATAGACGCTGCCATCCTCCAGCAGCAGGCGGATCGGCGCCTCGTCCGCCTTGCCGCGCTCGAGCCGGCCTTCGGCCAGGTCGCGCTTCAGGCGCAGCAGCTCGGCGCTGGACTGGGTCACGTGGACGTAGACCGGGTCGAGCTGCTGGACCGTGGTCAGCGCGGTCGTCTGGTTGGCCGTGACCAGGGCGCCCGGCGTGACGCTGGAGAGTTCGACCCAGCCGGTGATGGGCGAATTGATGCGCGTGTAGCCCAGGTTGATGCGCGCGGTCTGTTCGGCCGCGCGCGCCACCGCCACGTCGGCCTCGGCCTGCTGGGCGGCGGCCAGGGTCGATTCGTTGACCTGCTGGCTGATGGCGTCGATCTTCACCAGTTCGCGATTGCGCTGCGCCACCGTGCGGGCCGTCGCGGCCGTCGACTCGGCCTTGCGCACGTTGGCCTGGGCACTGGCGTAGCTGGCCTGGAAGGGGGCCGGGTCGAGCTGATAGAGCGCCTGGCCGGCCTTGACCAGCGAGCCCTCGTTGAAGAGCCGCTTCTGCACGATGCCACCGACCTGGGGCCGGATCTCGGCGATGACCGGCGCCACCGTGCGGCCGGAGAGCTCGGTGTTGAACGCCAGCCGCTCCGGCCGCAGGGTGACCACGCCGACCTCGCGCGGCGCCGGCGCGGCGGCCGTCTTGCTGGCGTTGTCGCTGCGCGAGCAGCCGGTGGCCGCGAGCCCGGCGATCAGACAGATGGCGAGACCGGATCGGGCGCCACGGAAGGACGGCCGCAGCGGCGCGAATCGGACGGAATAGGGCATGGAACTCGCGGGTGGGGGTGCGGTTGGAAGAAGAACCAAAGTGTGCGGTGGCATTGTCGCGACCGACCCGGGCGCCGGCGTCCGACCCCTTATCTTTACCGAACTTCACATTTTTCGCGGACCCATGCGTCACTTGCCATGACGCCGGGTCGGCGAACCAGCGATGCGTGCGCTCGCATCGAGTCCGCATCCGGACTGGAGAGAATCCAGACCCCTTCCGTCTTCGAGATCCATTCATGAATCGTTCCGTTTCTCCGACCTCCGCCGCGACCGTGCCGGCGGCTCCGGTCGCTCCCGTCCTCGGCCCCCACGCGCTCGCTCGCGTGGGCGATCTGCTGCAGGACGGCCGGCGCAAACTGCTCGGGCTGGCGGGCGCGCCGGGCGCCGGCAAATCGACACTGGCCCTGGCGCTCCAGCAGGCGTTCCCCGGCATTTCGCAGGTCGTGCCGATGGATGGCTTCCATCTCGCCAACGTGGAACTCCGGCGCCTGGGTCGTGCCGGGCGCAAGGGTGCGCCTGACACCTTCGACAGCGCCGGCTATGTCGCCCTGCTGGCGCGGATGCGCGACGCGACGCCCAACGAGATCGTCTATGCGCCGGAATTCCGCCGCGAGATCGAGGAACCGATCGCCGGCGCCATCGCGGTGCTGCCGGAGACCCGGCTGGTGATCACGGAAGGCAACTACCTGCTGCTCGACCATGGCGGCTGGGAGGATGTCGCGGCCCTGCTCGACGACGTCTGGTACGTGGATGTCGACGACTCCCTGCGCACCGATCGGCTGACGCGGCGCCATGAGCAATTCGGGCGCAGCCGGCAGGACGCCGTCGACTGGGTCGCCGGCACCGACGAGCCCAATGCCCGGCTCGTCGCCGCCACCCGCGCGCGGGCGCGCTTCGTTTTCGGCTGGGACGATTGAGCGAGATCGCCGTATCGCCGTATCTCGGCGGAGACTCATGCATAACTTTTGCATCAAGTGCGTGCCGGCCGCAATTCAAATAAAGAACCCTTAAGTATTAGGGCAAAAAAATCACGGCCCAAATTGAGAGTAATGGACCACTTGAATTCACAGGCTTCACCAATTCAGCAGATACGATGACTTCCGTTCCTGCCTCCAGTGGGAGTTGCCGCACGGACAGTGGCCATTGATTCAACCTTTGTTTTAATTTTTAAGTCGTTCATTTGCGTCTATGAAATTCGTCCATGCCTTTTCGGGCATCGCACTGCTGATCGGCGCGTTGGCCGGGGTGGGGTATGCATTCGATATTCCCGCGCTGGTCACGTTGCGGCCGGGCTATCCGGCGATATCGACCGTCACCACGCTGTGCATCGTGCTGCTGGCGGGCTCCCTGTTCGCCAGCAGCATCGGTCGGCGAACGGCGGGTGTCGCCCTGGCGGCGGTGGTCGCGGGACTGTCGATCCTGGTGCTGGCCAGCTATGTGCTGATCGGCACCGATCAGGTGAGCGGCGTGCTCTCGACGCACGTGTTCCGGCTCTCCGGCATGGCGGGGCGCACGTCGCGCACGACGACCGTCGCACTGCTCGGCATCGCGGTGTCCATCCTGTTCAGTGGTCGGTCCGTCGTCGCCGACCTCAGCGCGGGCGTCGGCGTCGTGCTCTCGACCGTGGCGCTGCTCGGTTACGCCTATGGCGTGCATGACCTGTCGGGCATCGCGTTGTTCAGCAACATGGCCATGCAGACGGCCATCGCGATCTTCATGCTGTCGATCGCGTCCCTGGTCCTGCGGCCGGACCTGGGCTGGGCGGCCGTGGTGGCCTCCTCCTATGCCGCCGGTGGCGTGGCGCGAAGGCAGCTGGGCTTCATGCTGGTGCCGCCGATCGTGGGCTGGGTGCTGGTGCAGGCGGTCTACCTGCATCGGCTGGAGGTCGATGCGGCGATGGCGCTGTTCGTCGTCATCACCATCATCCCGATGGCATTGCTGGTGCTCAAGGACGGCCGTGGGCAGATCGCGCTCGAGGACGAGCGCAAGTCCAGGAACGAGGCGCTGGCCGATGTGATGTGCCAGGCTCAGCAGCAACTGGTCGACCAGTCGCGTCAGCTCAAGGCGGAAAGCGCCGAGCGCGCCAAGGTCGAGGCCGCGATGTACCGGGCGCAGCGTCTGGAGGCGGTCGGCCACCTCACCGGGGGCATCGCGCACGAGTTCAACAACCTGCTCATGACCATCAGCGGCAACGTGCAGTTGCTCAAGCGCAAGATGCCGGCGGACGATCCCCTGTCCAAGTACACGGTCAACCTGGCCGGTGCGGTGGCCAAGGGCGCCAAGGTCACGCAGCAGCTGCTGGCCTTCTCGCGCAGCCAGAAGCTCTCGATCCGGCCGACCCCCATGGAAGCGGTCATCGTCAGCGCGCGCGAGCTGATTGGCAACTCGCTCGGCCCGACGGTGACGCTGCGGCTGCAGGTCGAGGCGGCCGACGCCTGGGCCCTGTGCGACTCGGATCAGCTCGAACTGTCGCTGCTCAATCTGGCGCTGAACTCGAAGGATGCGATGCCCGAGGGCGGCGTCATCGACATCCGCTGCGAGCGCTGGCACATGGGAGCCAACGGCGCTCCCTGTGTGCGGGTGCTGGTCACGGACAACGGCCAGGGCATGTCGCCGGAGGTGGCCGCGCGCGCGGCCGAGCCGTTCTTCACGACCAAGGAGAAAGGCAAGGGCACCGGGCTGGGACTGGCGCAGGTCTACGGGTTCGTCATGCAGTGCCGAGGCGAATTCACGATCCAGAGCGAGCCCGGCGCCGGCACCACCATCGATCTGCGCTTTCCCGAGACCTCACCGGTGGTCGAGCCGCCGGACAGCGAGCGCGCCGCGCTCGAGGCCCTGCCCGCGTCGACGCAGCGGCGCGTCGTGGTCATCGACGACGACGATGGCGTGCGCGACGTGATCGTGCAGGGCCTGCGGGACGAGGGCTATCTGGTGGGCGAGGCTTCGGATGGCGAATCGGGACTGAAGCGGATCGAGGATTTCTCTCCGGCCGTCGCGATCATCGACTTCCTGATGCCGGGCCTCAATGGCGCCGAAGTGGCACGCATCGCCCAGGCGCGCAATCCGGGGCTGCCGATCGTCTTCGTCAGCGGCTACTCCGACACGCTGGCGCTCGACGGTGTCTCCGGCGCGATCGTGCTGCGCAAGCCATTCGACATCCAGACGTTGAGCCGGACGGTCGGAGCGGTGATCGATGCGACTTGAGACGCATACTGCAAATCCCGACATCAAGCGAGGCATTGGCTGACATAAAATACGAATAGTTGAAACTAGATTGTTTCAAATTTCACGTTTTGGAACGCTATGTATCAGTGTCGCCGTCTGGCCAGAGGATCGTTTCGCACCTGCTTCAACTGGGGGCGATCGCTTCTCCGACCGTCTCCCCTCGAATGCGCGATCGCACAGCGGCTGAAGCAGTCGCGTCGTCTGTTGCGTGAGGCGAGCACCTGGCAGTCGCTGGAACCCCGTCAGCCGCTCTCGATGCCGCGTTGAGCGCACGGGTCCACGTGATGGATCCGCACGCGAGGCCGGCGATGCGCCGGCACTCTCCCGTCTGATGGGGTCAGCCCGGAATCACTTCACTGATCTCGGCCGACATCCGCTGTTCGTCGCTGTAGCGGGACAGGGCGTCGTCCCATTCGGGCTGCGCGGCCGGTTTCTTTTCCACCGGGATCAATTTCAACGCGGGTTTGCTGTCGGGGTCGTCGGCATCGTGCGGAAATTCGGGAGCGGGCTGACGCTCCGCGTCGAAATAGAGCAATTCACCGGAAATGGAAACGACGTACTGGACGGTCATCACGAAGCCTTTCGAAGAAAACGACAAGGTTGCGCAGGTCGCCGTGGCGCGCTGTCGGTGAACAGGCCAGGATGACCGGAGCGCCACGCTGACGTGCGGCAGCCGACTGCACCCCCGAGCGCGCGGATGGCGATCAATTGCGGAAGGTCTGGGTGACCATCAGGCCATACCGGCCCCCGTCGAGGATGCCGATGGCGAGCCGGCCGAAGGCGGGCTGCAGGATGTTGGCCCGGTGGCCCGGCGAATTCATCAGACCCTGGTGAGCCATCGGCAGGGTCGGCGCCAACGCCAGGTTCTCCCCCGCCGCGCGAAAGCGCAATCCATTCGCGCGCATGCGGTCGAAGGGGCTGCCACCGTCGGGATCGATGTGCGAGAAATAGCCCCGTGCCCACATGTCCCGCGAGTGGGCCCGCGCGGTCTCGAGGGCCTGTGGATCGGCCTGCAGGGGCGGCAGGCCGGCCTCCCTGCGTTCGGTGTTCACCAGCGCCAGCATGCGCTCCTCGAGGTCGGGCCGGGGCCTGGCATCGGCCACCGTGTAGGGGAGCTTGACCGATTCCTGCGAATCCGGCGCGACCGTCACGCCACGCATCGTGCGTCGCACCGCGGGCTCGAAGATCGGTTGCAGACGCTCCTCCAGCAGCTCGGCGGGCCGACTCAGATGCGCGGCGAAGGTGCTGGCGCGGACCTCGGCATCGATGCGCTCGGACAGCGGCCAGGCCAGCAGCAGGACCGCCACCACCGCCGCGTGGATGGCGCCGGTGATGGCGCCCGGCGCGAGACCCAGCAGGTGGTTCAGGCCATGCCGGTGCACCGCCCATGGCGTGCGCCGCATCAGGGCCCTCGCGATGCTGCCGAAGAGCAGTGAGGCTCCGATCAGCACGATGCCGAAGGCCACCGGCGCGGCCCAGGGGTCGACCACCCAGGCCTGGTCGACCAGCCAGGCGGCCACGGGTTCGTGCCAGGCCAGCGCCAGCCACAGACTGGTGGCCAGCGTCGCCAGCGAGAGCAGGCCGGACACGAAACCCTGGCGCCAGCCCGATGCGATGCCCAGGAGGACGATGACCGCGAGCAGCAGGTCGACGAGGTTGAGCGTGCGGGGCAGCCAGTCCGGAAGATCCATCCGATCGACACTGGGGCCGGCCCGCCACGCCACGCGTGGTCCGGCGGAGAAAACCGGCGTCGGCCAAGCAGCCTCCGAATTCGTCGACGCCGATCGTCCGCTCGACGTACAAGGGCTCAGGTAAGACATACTTCCTACCCGGCGAACTGCATCGCACCACCGGCTCGACTTCCGCCTCTCCACTCACGGGGTCTCATCCGCCGCATGTCACCCCATCCTCAAGCGCTCTTCGACGCCGCACCGCAGGCCTACCTGGTGTTCGACCGATCCATGCGCGTCGTCGCCGCCAACCGCGCCTACCTGGCGTCGACGCACCGGGCGCTGGACGAGCTCATGGGACGCGACGTCGGCGAGGTCTGCCTGGGCGACGCCGAGACGCTGGCGCTGGTGCGCGCGTCGCTCGAGCGCGTGCTGCGCGATGGACAGCCGGAAACGCTGCCGCTGCGGCGCTACGACGTCATCCTGCCGGCGGGGCGGGGCGGCGGGCTCGAGCCGCGCCATTGGTGCATCCAGCATGCACCGGTGCTCGACGCGCAGGGCGTCGTCGAGGCCGTGCTGCAGCATCCGATCGATGCGAGCGAGCGCGACGCGCGCCTGCGGCTGGTGGTCGAGAACGCGCTCGACCACGCGATCCTCGCCACCGATGGGGCCGGCGTGATCACGGAGTGGTCGGGCGGGGCACAGCTCATCTTCGGCTGGGAGGCGGTGGAGGCGATCGGGCGCCATGTGTCGCTCATCTTCACGCCCGAGGACCGGATGGCGGGAATCGACGCCATGGAACTGGTCACGGCGGCGCTGCACGGCAGCGCGCCGGACAAACGCTGGCATCTGTGCAAGGACGGCCGGCGCGTGTTCATGAATGGCTCGCTCAACATGCTGCCGACCGGTCCGTCCGGCGAGCCGCATGGCTTCCTGAAGATCGCCCGCGACGAGACCGATCGCCATCGCGCCGAGGAGGCCGTGCGCGAACTCAACGACACGCTGGAGCGACGCGTGCTGGAGCGCTCCGAGGCGCTGCAGAGCGCGCAGGAGCAACTGCGCCAGTCGCAGAAGATGGAAGCCATGGGGCAGCTCACCGGTGGCATCGCCCACGACTTCAACAACCTGCTCGCCACCATCACGGCGAGCCTGGAGCTGATGAACCGCCGCGTCGCCAGCGGACGCACGGGCGACCTCCCACGCTACCTGACGATGGCGTCGACCGCCGCCCAGAGCGCCGCCGCCCTGGTCCAGCGGCTGCTGACGTTCTCGCGCAAGCAGTCGCTCGACCTGCAGGCGATCGAGGTCAACCGGCTGATCGCGGACATGGAGGACATGCTGCGGCGCAGCGTCGGCGAGAGCATCCGCTTCGAGCTGCATCTCCAGCCAGGATTGCCGCGCGT
This sequence comes from Variovorax sp. PEI5, assembly GCF_056679935.1. Lineage (NCBI taxonomy): Bacteria > Pseudomonadati > Pseudomonadota > Betaproteobacteria > Burkholderiales > Comamonadaceae > Variovorax > Variovorax sp. PEI5. Next base: position 512,126 of record NZ_JBWXPH010000002.1, on the reverse strand, counting down.
CAATTCCGATCGCAACCAGCTGGAGAACGCACTGCTCAACCTGACCATCAACGCGCGCGACGCGATGCCCGAGGGGGGCCTGCTGCGCGTCGCCACCTGCAGCCGCGAACTCGACGCCGGCTACGCCGCCATGCATCCTGACGTGGCGCCGGGGCAGTATGTGATGGTGAGCGTGTCCGACAACGGCAGCGGCATGGCGCCCGAGGTGGTGGCGCAGGCCTTCGATCCGTTCTTCACCACCAAGCCGATCGGCCGGGGCACCGGGCTCGGGCTGTCGATGACCTATGGCTTCGCGCGCCAGACCGGCGGGCACGCCAGCATCCACTCGATCCCCGGCGAGGGCACCACGGTCAACATCTACCTGCCGTGCAACCTGGCGCCACTGCAGCAGCCGGTGACCCGCGAGCAGTCGGTGGCGCGCTCGCCCCAGGGCCGGGGCGAGACGGTGCTGTTCGTCGAGGACGAATCCGGCGTGCGGCGGGTGCTGTCGGAGATCCTGGGCGACCTGGGCTACGTGACGCACGAGGCCGTCGACGCGGCCAGCGCGCTGGCCCTGGAGGAGCGGCTCGAGGGCATCGACCTGCTGATCACCGACGTCGGCCTGCCCGGTGTCAACGGGCGCGACCTGGCCGAGCTGATGCGGGAGCGCCGGCCCGCCCTGAAGGTGCTGTTCATCACCGGCTATGCCAGCAAGGCCGCGGTCAGGGGCGAGTTCCTGGCGAGCGGGATGGACATGCTGGCCAAGCCCTTCACCATCGACGCGCTGGCCCACAAGGTGCGGGAGATGCTGGTTCAGGTCTGAATGAACGGATCGGCGCCGGGCGCGGCGGGCAGTGGCGGCAGGCCCGCCATCTCGCGCAGCGTGCCCTCGATCATGGTCGACATGGCATCGAGCGCGAGGTCGTTGGGCTGCAGGCCGAAGGGCTCCTCGATCTCGGCGCCCAGCGCCTCCAGCGCGAAGAAGGTGTATGCGATGAACGCCACGATCACCGGGGTCGTCGCGCCGATGGCGTCCACCAGCCCGAACGGCAGCAGCAGGCAGTAGAGATAGATCGTGCGGTGGATGATGACCGCGTAGGTGAACGGGATCGGCGTCCCGGCGATGCGCTCGCAGCCGCCCAGGGCATCGGTCAGGCGGCCCAGCGGCGGCTCCATGGCCTGCACCAGCGGCGCGGCGAGCCGGCCCGCGCGGTACTGGTCGCCCAGCCATTCGCCCGCCATCAGCAGCAGCACGGCCGGCTTCCAGCGCGCCGCGCGCAGCCGCGCGCAGTCCTCGGCCGGCAGCAGGCGCGCCAGGTCGATCGTCGGGTCGGTCTGGCGCAGCTGGTGGCGCAGGGCATGGACGAAGGCGGTCAGGCGCGCGGCCAGCACGGCGGCCTCGCCGGGCGCGCCGCTCAGCGTCAGCGCCTGGCGCACCAGCGTGCGGGTGTCGTTGAGCAGGCCGCCCCACAGCACGCGTGCCTCCCAGTAGCGCGCGTAGCTGGTGCTGTTGCGAAAGCCCAGGAAGATCGCCAGGGTCAGCCCGATGAGCGAGAACGGCACGAAGTTCAGCGCGATCTTCCACTCGAAGAAGCGGCCATGCAGCACGGTCACGACGATGGCGAAGGCCGTCATGCCCAGCAGCTGCGGCGCGATGTCGCGCAGGATCGAGCCGCGCCAGACGAACAGCAGGCGCAGCCAGTGGGGGCGGGGGCGGACGATCATGGGCGTGGACCGGTGGCGGCCGGCGCAAAACGATGCGGGCGGGCATTATGCGAGTCCGCGCCGCGCCCCCGCGCGGCCGAAGCCCCGAGTTGCCGCCTTCGCGACCCCCTGTTCGGACCCTCGGCGGCGCGGGGTCGCCCCATCATCGGAGCCATGCCTTCCGACCAGGTCATCCTCATCCGACCCGATGCGCCCCCCAAGCCACCGGAGGGCCGGCCCTGCAACGGCTGCGGCGTGTGCTGCCTGAGCGAGCCCTGCCCGGCCGGGGTGCTGGCGAGCCGGCGCCTCCGGGGGGCCTGCGCGGCGCTGTCGTGGTCGCCGGCCGAGGCGCGTTATCGCTGCGGCCTGATCAGCGCCCCTGCCGACTGGCTGCCGCCGCTGCTGCGTGGCGCGGCGCCGTTGCTGGCGCGGCTGGCGCGGCGCTTCGTCGCCGCCGGCCGGGGCTGCGATTCCAGCGTGGTCGTCGAGCGCGTCCCGGGCGGCGGCTGAGCGGCGCGCGGCGGCGCCGGCGGGCGCACCGTCCTCAGAGCAGGTCGATGCCCGGCAGGCTGCGGATGCAGGTCTCGCGCGTGATCTGCACGAAGTCGCGCAGCCAGGGTTGGGCCGAGGTGGCCGCCGTGCAGGCCATGTGCAGTTCGCCCGCCAGGCCGGCGCCACCCACCGGCCGCGCCGTGACATAGCCGCGATCGAGGTAGTTCTGGACCGCCCACAGCGGCAGGGTGGCGATGCCGCGGCCGCTCGCCACCAGCTGCAGCATGCCGACCGTCAGCTCGGTCGTGCGGCGGTGCGCCGGCTCGATCCCGGCGGGCAGCAGCACCTGCCGCACGATGTCCAGCATGTCGTCGGGCACGGGATAGGTGATGAGCGTCTGGTCGGCGAAGTCGGATGCGACCAGGTGCGCCCGCGCGGCCAGCGGATGGTCGTTGGCCAGCAGCGCCACGATCTCGAAGCGGAACAGCGCGTGGTAGTCGACCGACTCGGCGGCATCCTGCTCCGAGACGATGGCCACCTCGGCACGGTCCTGCAGCACCAGCGCGATCGGATCGGGGTGGAAGCCCGAGACGATGTCCAGCTCGACCTCCGGCCAGCGCTGGCGGAAGGCATCCATGGCCGGCATCAGCCAGTCGAAGCAGGTGTGGCACTCGACCACGATGCGCAGCTGGCCGGCGCGCGCGGCCGCCAGCCGCGCCAGATCGCGCTCGGCCGCGCCGACCAGCGGGAGCGCGGCATCGGCGAGCTCGAGCAGGCGCAGGCCGGCGACGCTGAAGCGCGGCGGCACCGACTTGCGCTCGAACAGCGCGGTGCCGAAGTGGTCCTCCAGCAGCTTCACCTGATGCGACAGCGCCGACTGCGTCAGGTGCAGCAGCTGCGCCGCACGAACCAGGCTGCCGGTGTCGCGCAGGGCGGCGAGGGTGCGCAGATGGCGCACTTCGAGGATCGTGGAGTCCATGAAAATCATTCAAGATGAAAGACAAAATCTTTCGTTTGAATAATAAACGAGCCGACGGGATGATCGCCGCATGACACGCATCCACACCCTCGGCTTCCCACGCATGGGCGCCCAACGCGAATTGAAGTTCGCCCTCGAATCCCACTGGCGCGGCGAGCTCGACGCCGCCGCGCTCGAAGCCGTCGGCGCCGATCTGCGCGCCGCGCACTGGCAGGCCCAGCGCGCGGCCGGCCTGGATTTCGTCACGGTGGGCGACTTCGCCTTCTACGACCACATGGCCAACCACATCCAGCTGCTGGGTTGCGAGCCGGCGCGCTTCGACTTCGCCGCCGAACCCGAACTGGCGCGCTACTTCACCATGGCGCGCGGCGTGGCCGCCGAGGCCGGCCACGAGGACCACGCGGATTGCGCGCATGGCCCCGCTGCTGCCGGCACGCACGCGCTGGCCATGACCAAGTGGTTCGACACCAACTACCACTACCTGGTCCCCGAATTCACCGCGCACACCCGCTTCGGACTCGGCTCGGTGCGGCTGTTCGACGAGGTGGCGCAGGCGCAGAACCTGGGCCATCCCGTGAAGGCGGTGCTGACCGGCCCGCTGACCTTCCTGTGGCTGGGCCAGGAGAAGACGCCCGGCTTCGACCGCTTCTCCCTGCTCGATTCCCTGCTGCCGGTGTACGAGCAGGTGCTGGCGCGCCTGAAGTCGATGGGCGTGGAATGGGTGCAGATCGACGAGCCGATCCTCGGGCTGGACCTGCCGCCGGCCTGGCGCAACGCCTTCGAGCGCACCTACTGGCAACTCGCGCGCAGCGCGCCGAAGCTGCTGCTGGCGACCTATTTCTCGCCGCTGTCCGACAACATCCGCCTGGCCTGCCAGTTGCCGGTGGCCGGCCTGCACGTCGATGCCGTGCGCGCCCCCGACGACCTGGTGGGCGTGGTGGACTGGCTGGCGAACTACAAGGTGCTGTCGGTGGGCATCGTCGACGGCCGCAACATCTGGCGCACCGATCCCGATGCCGCCCTGGCGCGATTGCGGCCAGTGGCGCAGAAGCATCGCGGCGAGCTCTGGCTGGCGCCGTCGTGCTCCCTGCTGCACGTGCCCTTCGGCCTGGCGGCGGAGACGGCGCTGGCTCCCGACGTGCGCTCGTGGCTGGCCTTCGCCCTGGAGAAGCTCGACGAGCTGCGGGTCCTGCGCGCCGTGCTCGATGGCGCCGCCGACGAGGTGGCCGAGGCCCTGGCGACGGCGCGCGCGGCGGTGGCGGCGCGCCGCGCCAGTCCGCGCGTGCATCGCGCCGATGTCGCCCTGCGGCTGGCGCGTCGCGTGGCGGGCGACGACCGGCGCGGCGCCGGCTTCGAGCGCCGCCGGATGCTGCAGCGCGAGCGCCTGGCGCTGCCGCCATTGCCCACCACCACCATCGGCTCGTTCCCGCAGACGCTGGCCATCCGCGCCGCGCGCGCCGCCCACCGGCGCGGCGAGCTCGATGCCGGGCGCTACCAGGCGGCGATGCGCGCCGAGATCGAGCGCGCCGTGCGCCGCCAGGAGGCCCTGGGCCTGGACGTGCTGGTGCACGGCGAGGCCGAGCGCAACGACATGGTCGAGTACTTCGGCGAGCAGCTCGACGGCTTCGCCTTCACGCGCCATGGCTGGGTGCAGTCGTATGGCTCGCGCTGCGTCAAGCCGCCGGTGATCTACGGCGACGTCGCCCGGCCGGCGCCCATGACGGTCGGATGGACCACCTACGCCCAGAGCCTGACCACGCTGCCGATGAAGGGCATGCTCACCGGGCCGGTGACGATCCTGCAGTGGTCGTTCGTGCGCGACGACCAGCCGCGCGCCGTCACCACCGAGCAGATCGCCTGGGCCATCCGCGACGAGGTGGTCGACCTGGAGGCGGCGGGCATCGGCATCATCCAGATCGACGAGCCGGCGATCCGAGAGGGCCTGCCGCTGCGGCGCGCCGGCTGGCGCGACTATCTCGAGGGCGCCACGCGCGCCTTCCGCATCAGCGCCAGCGGGGTCGGCGACGCGACGCAGATCCACACCCACATGTGCTATTCGGAGTTCAACGACATCCTGCCGGAGATCGCCTCCATGGACGCCGACGTGATCACCATCGAGACCAGCCGCTCGGACATGGCGCTGCTGCGCGGCTTCGGCGACTTCGCCTATCCGAACGAGATCGGCCCGGGCGTCTACGACATCCACTCGCCGCGCGTGCCGCCGGTCGAGGAGATGGTGCGGCTGATGCGCAAGGCCGCGGCGGTGGTGCCGGCGGAGCGGCTGTGGGTCAACCCGGACTGCGGCCTGAAGACGCGCGGCTGGCCCGAGACCGAGGCCGCGCTGGCGCACATGGTGGCGGCGGCCAGGCAGCTGCGCGCGGAACTGGCCGTACCGCCCCGCGCGACGGTGGCCGACGCCGCGGCCTGAGGCGGCCGGCCGCCAAGTTCGCGAGAATGGGCGTCGCGGCCCCGCTCGACCCCGAGCCCGGCCGGACCCTCCCGCCGACGCCCGACCTCGCACCGATGAAGAAGAGACCTCCGCGCAAGCTCCACAACGCCCACTTCGCCTTCATGCGCGCGCTCGCCCAGGGGCTGGACGAGCGCGAGAGCTGGAACCGCTACCTGCGCCTGGAGGGCGAGCACACCGACCTGCGCAACGTGCGCCGCACCATCGCCTGGATCCGCGACGAGTTCGCCGCCGCGGCCCGGCGCGAGCAGAAGCCCGGCACCGCGCGCCTGATCCTGCTGGATGCCGACCGCTTCGGCCTGCCGGCGGCCCTGCCCAGCCTGGAGGACTTCGCCAGCGAGCGGGGGCTGGAGGATTTCCCGGCGGCCGAGCAGATCGCGGCCTACGAGGCGGCCCATCCATCGCCCGCCGCCCAGCGGCCCGCCGACGCCGGGCCGGACGCTGCGGCGGGTGGCGCCGTCCGCCGGGGCGGCTCGGCACCGTCGCGCCGCGCGCGCGTGATCGAGCGCCAGCTGGAGGCATTGCGCTGGCTGCAGGACCTGGTCGCGCAGGACCCGCGCCCGGGCGACGGCGTGGGCGCCTGGCTCAACCCGTCGCTGGCCGCCCGGCTGGAGCGCGCCGGCGTGCCGACGCTGTTCGCGCTGGTCGAGCGCATCAATGGCATCGGCGCGCGCTGGTGGGTGCAGGTGCCGGGCGTGGGCGAGCTCAAGGCGGCCCGCATCCTGGACTGGCTGCATGCCAACGAGGAGGTGCTGGGCCTGCGGGTGGGCGCGCACGTCGGGCAGCAGCGCCGGCGGCTCAGCCCGGCGGCGCTGGCGGCGGTGGTGCCGGCAGCGACGTCGATCGTCCCGTACGAGAAGTTCGTGCTGCCGGCCGCGCTCGACGGCAGTCAGGGCAAGTACCGCGCCCCGCACGACAAGTGCCTGCTGATGGCCGGCAACGACCACGAGGCCATCGGCGCCTGGCTGGCCTCCAAGCGCGCCGGCGACCTCGACGGCGACGCGCTGTCCTCGACCCAGCGCTCCTATCGCAAGGAGGCCGAACGCCTGCTGCTGTGGGCCATCCTGGAACGCGGCAAGGCGATGTCGTCGCTGTCGGTGGAGGACGCCACGGCCTATCGCGCCTTCCTCGCCGCGCCGCCGGCGAACTGGTGCGGTCCGCGCCATCGCCAGCGCTGGTCGTCGATGTGGCGGCCGCTCGAGGGCCCGCTCACCGCCACCGCGCTGCGCCAGGCCATCACCATCCTGCGCAGCCTCTACGCCTTCCTGATGAGCCAGAGCTATGTCATGGGCAATCCGTTCGCGGCCGTCGCGCTGCCGCCCCATCCGCAGCGGCCACTGGGTTCTAACCGGACCCTGACCTTCGCGCAGTGGGACCACCTCGATGCCCTGCTGCAGGCGCACGACGACACCGACGTCGGGCGCCGGCTGCGGCGCGGCATGCGCTGGCTGTATGCCACCGGGCTGCGGCTGGCGGAGATCACCCGTGTCGCCTGCGGCGACCTGGAGCAGGTCGAGTACCGCACGGCCGATGGCGCCACGGCGCGCGACTGGCTGCTGTCGGTGATCGGCAAGGGCGGGCGCAGCCGGCAGGTGCCGGTGCCGGCGGAACTGGTCGAGGAACTGGGCGACGAGCTGGCGCGCCATGGCTTCGATCGGCAGGTCGATGCCATCGGCAACCAGGGCATCCCGGTGCTGGCGCGCTTCGATCCGGTGCTGGAGGCCCCGCAGCCCTGGTCGGCCTCCGGGCTGTACCAGGCGATCAAGGTCTTCGTGACGCGCGCCGCCGACGGGCTCGATGGCGTCGACGCGCAGCAGTTGCGCCGCGCCAGCACCCACTGGCTGCGCCACTCGCATGGCTCGCATGCCCTGCAAGGGCGCGAGGGCCAGACCCCGGTGCCGATCCAGGTGGTGCAGAACAACCTCGGTCATGCCTCGGTCGGCACGACCTCGATGTACCTCACGACCGAGCGCGACTCGCGCCTGGCCGCCATGCGCGGCTTCTGGAAGCCGCGCGGAGCGGGCTAGCCCGGGGCCTTCGGCTCAATCCTCCAGCGTGAAGCCGGCCTTGATCGTCACCTGCCAGTGCGCGACCTTGCCGTCCTCGACATGGCCGCGCGTCTCGACGACCTCGAACCAGTGGATGTTGCGCACCGATTCGCTGGCCTTGGACAGGGCGGTCTGGACCGCGTCCTCGATGCTGGTGGGCGAGGAGCCGGTGAGTTCGAGCAGCTTGTAGACGTGATGGGACATGGCGGTCTTCCTTGCGCGCGGAGGCGCGGGGGTGGAACGGGGCGAGGCGGACCGGGCGGGCCCGGAACATCCTGGCGGTGCCGGTCATTGTGGGTCGCGGCCGGCCCCGCGCCATGCCGGACGGGGCCGCCTGATCGCCTCGTCCGGAGGCGGCGCGCGGCTCAGTCGAGCGGCCGGTCCAGGAACGGCAGGACGCGCGCGAGCAGGGCCTCGGGCGCCTCTTCGGCGATGTAATGACCGCAGGGCAGGGCCTCGCCCTCGACCCGCTCTGCCGCCAGGCGCCATTCGTCGAGCGGGCGGAAGCACTGGTGCACCACGCCCTGTTCGCCCCACAGCGCGAGCAGCGGCATGCGCAGGCGGCGCCCGGCCTCGCGATCGGCGCGATCGTGGTCCAGGTCGATGCCGGCGGCGGCGCGGTAGTCCTCGCAGACGCCATGCGCGGCGCCGGGCAGGGCCAGGCAGCGCCCGTACTCGGCCAGCGCGCGCGCATCGAAGGGTGCCAGGCCGGCGCTGCGCCGGCCCATGACATCGCGCAGGTAGGCCGCCGGATCGGCCTCGATCAGGCGTTCGGGCAGGGGATGGGGCTGGATCAGGAAGAACCAGTGCCAGTAGGCGCGCGCGAAGGCCTGGTCGGTCTGCTCGTACATCGCGAGCGTCGGCGCGATGTCCAGCAGCACCAGGCGCCGCACCGCCTCGGCGTGGTCGAGCGCCAGCCGGTGCGCCACGCGCGCGCCGCGATCGTGCGCCAGCACGTCGAAGCGCCCGAAGTCGAGATGGCGCATCAACGCGACCTGGTCGGCGGCCATCGTCCGCTTCGAGTAGTTGGCGTGGTCGGGGGTGCCTTCCGGCTTGGAGGAGTCGCCATAGCCGCGCAGGTCGGCGGCCACCAGCGTGAAGCGCCGCGCCAGGGCCGGCGCCACCCGGTGCCAGATGGCATGCGTCTGCGGATGGCCATGCAGCAGCAGCAGCGGCGGACCATTGCCGCCGACCACCGCCGCGATGCGGACGCCGACATCGACCTCGACGAGGTGCCGGGAGAAGCCCGGGAACAGGGCGGCGTCGCCGGTGCCCGGGGCGGTGGTGGGAGGCGTGGAGGGGAGCGTCATGGGGGAGCAGCAGATTCCGAGGCGAGGACAGGAAGGGGCCGGATCGTCGCAGGATACGACGGCCGGGCCCGCCGCCGCGCCCGTCGCAGGATCAGATGAGGTGGCCGAAGCGCCGGATCACCGGTTTCCAGTAGTCCGGCTGGAACTGGATCCAGCCGTGGATGCCGAAGGGCATGCTGTCCTGCGCGCGGGCGGCGAACGGCAGCTTCGACTCGTCGTAGTTCACGTACTCGGCGCCGAAGCGGGCGGCCTCGGCCCGTGGCGCCAGCTTGAAGCTGCGCGACAGGCGCGGCAGGTGCCGGATGACGAAGATGTCCTCCAGGAAGCCGCGCCCGCGCACGCGCGCCAGCGTCCGGTAGAACCTCACGTAGTGGTCGAAGCGCCGCGTCAGGCGATGGAAGCTGGCGATGCGCTTGAGGGCGAAGCCGCCATTGGCGAAGTACTCGGTGCGCTGGACCCCACTCACCTTGCGCAGCAGGCTGTTGACCATCTTCTTGCGCGGCGAGACCGGCAGGCCGGTCTCCCACCCCTTGTCGTAGATGACCGAGCCGATGTAGTCGTAGCCGCGCTCGCACCAGGCTTCCAGGTCGTCCCGGAAGACGAAGGCGTCGAGATGGCAGATCAGCATGTAGTCGTAGGCCAGGAAGCGCTCGTAGAACGCCGGGCTCAGCATCATCCGGCTGAATTCGCGATGGCCCTGCCACTCGAAGCGCTCGAAGCGGATCTCGGCCTTGCCATGGCAGAACGATTCGTACCAGCGCGTGTCCAGCCCGGCCGGCACCACGAAGGTGATGACATGGCGCTTGAGCACCTCCAGGGTCTGCGAGAGCGAGATCTTGCCCAGGGCCGTCGGCTCCGGCAGGTGCGTGGGTACGACGACGGTAACCAGGTGGGAGTCCATGAAGCGCCTCGATCAGTAGTTTGGTTTTGAGAAGAATTTAACCTAGTACATCGAAAGTTGACATGGTGGTGGGTTGTCGGACTGATCCCAAACTCGCCGTCGGGCCAGCGCGGCGACATGTCGGCGGCGCGCCGCGACCGGGTCCGTGGCGCCGGTCGGCCGTTCAGACCGTCCGCAGCCGCTCGACGTCGAAGCCGGCCACGCGCTTGTAGCGCGCCGCGATCTCCTCCAGCTCGGCGCGCGGGATCGCGTCCTCGACCCCCCGGGCGAAGCCGTCGGGCGCCCGTTCCTCGGCGATCTGCATCACCTGCTCGGGCCCGTTCAGGCGGTTGCGCAGCACGATGCCGGTGGTCTTGGGCAGGCGATCGGCCTCGTACTCGAGCAGGGCGTGCTCGATCGAACTGAGCCGCCGGTCGCGCAGCAGGCCCAGGCATTCGGCGAAGTAGGCGGCATCGACGATAGCCTGCGCGCTGCCGTTGGAGCCGATCGGATACATCGCGTGGGCGGCATCGCCCATCAGCGTGACGCGGCCGAAGGTCCAGCGCGGCAGGGTGTCGCGGTCGACCAGCGGGAATTCATACACCGCCGCCGCGCCCTCGATCACCGCCGGGATGTCGATCCAGTCCCAGCGCCAGTCGGCGAAGGCGCCCGCGAAGACCGACTTGTCGACCTTCTTGTTCCAGTCGGTGCGCGGCGGCGTGTCGCCCGGCACCCGCAGCTCGGCGATCCAGTTGATGCGCGAGCGCCCGTCGCGGCGCAATGGCTCGGAGATCGGATAGCAGACGAACTTCTGGTCCTGATGGCCGGCCATGAACATGGTGCGGCCGTCGAGGAAGGGCGTGGTCTCGGTGACGCCGCGCCAGAGCATGCGGCCGGCGAAGCGCGTCGGCGCGTCGTCGGGATAGAGCGCCTTGCGCACCGCCGAATGGATGCCGTCGGCGCCCACCAGCATGTCGCCGCGCGCCTCGACCGTGCTGCCGTCCTCGCGCCGGAACGTCGCGGTGACGCCGCCGGCATCCTGCGCGAAGCCGGCGAACGTGTGGCCCAGGCGGATCGCGCCGGCTCCCAGGCGCTCGAGGGCGGTCTGGTACAGCAGGACCTGGAATTCGCCCCGGTGGACCGAGAACTGCGGCACCGGATAACCCGCCGCGAGCCCGCGCGGCTCGCTCCAGACCGGTTGGCCGAACTTGTTGAAATAGTGCAGCGAGGAGGTCTCGATGGCGCGTTCGGCCACCGCGTCGCGCAGGCCGATGGACTCGAGCACCGCCACCGCGTGCGGCAGCAGGTTGATCCCCACGCCCAGCGGGCGGATCTCGCGCGAGGTCTCGAACACCTCGACCTCGACGCCCATGCGCTGCAGCTTCAGCGCCAGCACCAGCCCGGCGATGCCGGCTCCCGCGATCAATACCTTCATGCCTCGACTCCTTGAATGTGGGCGCGCAGTGTGACTCGACCCGTGGGGCGGCATGTCATCCCAGAGGTTGACAGGGGTCGCGCTGTCATCCTCTCGGGCGACGCGGCGCGCGCACGGACCGCCTTATCGTGGATGTCCCTTCCATCGACCGCCCATTGCCATTCTCACCGCCATGAACGACCGCTCCGACCCCGACGCCTTTTCCCTGCCGCCGCCCGCGCTGCTGCCGATGACGCGGATCGTCTGCGAGGTCGGCGCGCTGGTGAGCCTGGGGCCGGCGCCGTGCGGCGAGCGCCGCTACGTGCCGCTCGCCGGCGGCAGCGTGCGCGGACCCGAGCTCAACGGCCGGCTGGTCGAGGGCGGCGTCGACTGGCAGCTCAACCGCGCCGATGGCGTGCTGGAGATCGAGGCCCACTACGTACTGCGGCTGGACGACGATGCGCTGGTCGAGGTCGACAGCCGCGGCCTGCGCCACGGCCCGGCCGAGGTGATGGCGCGACTCGGGCGCGGCGAGGCGGTGGCCGGCGACGCCTACTTCTTCCGCACGCTGATCCGCTTCACCACCGGCGCCGAGCGCTGGCGCCACCTGAACGCGACGATGGCGATCGCCCGCGGCACGCGCGAGGCCAGCCGGGTCCTGCTGGACGTCTACCGGCTGACCTGACCCGGCCCGGCCCGGCCCGGCCCGCTTCAGGGTAAGCGCCTAGCCGTGGCCCGCCGCCGCCGGCTTAAGCTCGAATCCGAAGAGCGCCGGCGCGCGCCTGGAGACACACGCATGAATTCCTGGGGCCTGGAGCCCGCCGATCGCTCCGGCACGCACGCGACCCTGGACGCGATGGCCGGCGTCGTCGACGCCATGGGCAGCGCGCAGTTCGCGACCCGCGCGCTGGCCAGCCTGTCGCCCGCGCTGGGCATCGGCTCGTGGGCCGTCTACCGGCTCTGGCGCGACCGGCCGCCCGTGATGCATCTGTCGGCCAGCCATGGCGTCGCCGATGTCACCGGCGACTGCTTCTCGATCTATCGCGACCGCCAGCTCTACCTGCGCGATTCCAGCTTCGAGGCGGTGCGGCGCGATGGCGTCGCCGGCCGCGCCGTGATGCTGCAGATGCGCGCCGACGAGGCGCCCAACGCCGAGCACCGCGATGCCATCTATCGTCGCCATGGCATGGTCGAGCGCGTCTCGGTCGCCCGCGCCGAGCCCGATGGCTCGCTGCTGGCGGTCAATGCCTACAGCCACGATGCCGCGCGCTGCCCCGGCGGCGCCCTGGCCGCGCGCTTCGGCGCCATCGCCTCGACCCTCATCGCCGCCGTGGCGCGGCATGTCGAATGGACCCATCCGCCGGCACCGGCGGCCGGGCCGCGCGCCATCCTGCGCGCGCGCTGCCCGGCCTTGACCGAGCGCGAGCTCGACGTCCTGGAGCGCCTGCTCGGTGGCGTCACCTACGACGGCATCGCCGCCGACATGGGCCTGAGCGTGTGCACGGTCAAGACCTATCGCGCCCGCGCCTTCGACCGGCTCGACATCCACTTCAAGAGCGAGCTGTTCGCCCTGTTCGTGACGCCGCCGTCGGTCAGTCGGCCTTGAAGCCGGTCGCCTTCACCACGCCGGCCCAGCGCGTCGCCTCGCTCCTGACCATCCGCTCGGCCTCGGCGCGGCTGCCGCCGGCGAGCGCGAAGCCGGCCTCCTGCAGCACCCGGCGCACCTCCGGCGCCTGCAGGCTGGCGGTGGCGGCCTGATTCAACGTGTCGAGCGTGGCGGCGGGCGTGCCGGCCGGCGCGAAGAGGGCGAACCAGGCCGAGAAATCGACCTTCGGGAAACCGGCCTCGGCCATGGTCGCGACCTCGGGCAGCAGGGCCGAGCGGGTGGCGCCGGTGGTCGCCAGGGCGCGCAGCTTGCCGCCCTTGATCTGCGGCGCCGCCAGCGCGGTGGTCACGAAGGCGGCCTGCACGTCGCCGGCGACCAGCGCGGTGATGGCATCGCCGGTGGCCCGGTAGTGGACCGGCTCGATCTTCAGGCCGGCCTCGCTGGCGAACACCTCGGCGCCGAAGTGCCCCGGCGTGCCGGCGCCGAAGGTGCCGAAGTTCAGGCGCTCGCCCCTGGCCTGGGCGCCGGCCACGAGCTCCTTGACGCTGCGATGCGGCGAGTTCGGCGGCACCACCAGGATGAAGTCCGAGCGCACCAGCTCCGCCACCACCGCCAGCTCGCGCGCCGGGTCGTAGGCCAGCTTGGTATAGGACGCCGGGGCGATGCTGATCGAACCCACCTCGCCCAGCAGCAGGGTGTAGCCATCCGGCGCGCCCTTGGCCACGGCCTGCGCGCCGATCTGGCCGCCGGCGCCGGCGCGGTTGTCGACCACCACCGGCTGCCTGAGCAACTCGCCGAGCTTGAGGCCGACGGTGCGGGCGACGACATCCGGTCCGGTGCCGGCCGGGAAGCCGACGATCAGGCGCACCTGGCGGTCGGGGTAGGGGCCCGGCTGGGCGAGCGCCGCCAGCGGCAGGCCGGTGGCGAGGGTCAGGGCGAGCAGGTTTCGGCGCAGCATCTGTGGGGTCTCCTGGAATCGTTGTCGGCGTCGGGCGTGGACGGGTCCGAGTCTGCGTCAGCCGGGCAGCCCGGGTGTCATCCCAGAGGACGACACCGGCGTGGCGGGTTGTCATCTTCTGGGATGACCCCGGTCGCCGGGCCCGGGCCGTAACGTCGATGACGTGCCGCGTGCACCCACCGAGCGAAAGAACGAACGACAGCCGACCTGGCTCCGGAGACCGACCCATGCCCTCGCAACATTTCCCGCACCCGATCCACCTGCCCGATCCGTCCCTCGCCCATCGGCGACATCCTCTCGTGCGCCTGTCGGCGTCGACGGCCGGACGGGTCCCGGCGGCCGTCCTGCTCGCCGCCGCGCTCGGCGCCTGCGGCGGCGGTGGCGACGACGCGCCACGTCCGGCCGCGCTGCCGACCACCTCCAGCCTCGTGGGCGAATGCGAGGCGCTGGCCGGCGCCCGCCTGGCCGATGCCACGCTCACCAGCACCACGGTGGCGGCGGGTACGGTCGTCAATGGCGTCGCGCTGCCGGCCCATTGCGTGGTGCAGGGCCGCATGAGCCCGCGCATCGGCGTCGACGGCAAGTCCTACCACATCGGTTTCGAGTTGCGTCTGCCCAGGAGCTGGAACGGGCGCTTCGCCTTCCAGGGCGGCGGCGGCAACGACGGCGTGGTGCGGCTGGCGATCGGCGCGCTGGCCGGCAACGATGCCTCGTCGGCCGCGCTGCAGACCAGCGCGCTCGCCAAGGGCTATGCGGTCGTCACGACCGATGCCGGGCACCAGGTCACCGATGCCAGCTTCGGCCTCGATCCGCAGGCCCGCGTCGACCACGCCTATGCCGCCTACGACAAGGTGACGGTGGCCGCCAAGGACCTGATCGGCCAGGCCTACGGACGGCCGCCGGACCGCTCGTACTTCGTCGGCTGCTCCGGCGGCGGGCGCCAGGCCCTGCTGTTCCCGCAGCGATTCCCGGCCCACTTCGACGGCGTGGCGGCGAACGCGCCGGCCATCAAGGTGGCCAAGGAAGCCTCGGTGGCATCGACCTGGAGCGTGCTCACCTACGACGCCATCGCGCCGGTCGACGGCGCCGGCCGGCGCATCCTGAGCCGCGCGCTCTCTAGCCAGGACCTGACGCTGGTGGCCGATGCCGTGGTCCGCCGGTGCGATGCCCTCGATGGCGCCGCCGATGGCATCGTCGGCGTCAATCCGGCGGCCTGCGGCTTCGATCCCTCGGTGCTGCAGTGCAGCGGCGCCAAGACCGACACCTGCCTGTCGGCCGGCCAGGTCGCGGCACTGAGGAAGGACTTCGCCGGTCCCAAGGATTCGGCCGGCCGGTCGCTCTATGCCAGCTGGCCCTGGGACAGCGGCATCCGGGGCGCCGACTGGCGCAACTGGCGGCTGGGCACCTCCACCACGGCCACGCCCAACGCGCGCAACTACTCGCTCATCGCCACGGATGCCATGCCCAAGGAGTTCTTCACGCCGCCCGTGCCGGATTTCGACATCCGCGGCTTCGATTTCGACACCGACCCGGCCCGCATGGACGCCTACGCCGCGATCTACAACACCACCTCGACCGATGTCGGCGCCTTCAGGCAGCGCGGCGGCAAGATGCTGATCGTCCATGGCACCAGCGATCCGATCTTCTCGGCCAACGACTCCATCGACTACTACCAGAAGGTCGCGGCGGCGAATGGCGGCGACGCGGCGGCGCGCGATTTCGCGCGGCTCTTCCTGGTGCCGGGCATGAACCACTGCTCGGCCTCGGGCGGTCCGGCGACCGACATCTACGACGCCCTGACGCCGCTGGCCGACTGGGTCGAGCGCGGCATCGCGCCCGATCGCATCGTCGCCCGGGCTGGCGCCGCCACCCCCTGGCCGGGGCGCACCCGTCCGCTGTGCCCCTATCCGCAGGTCGCCACATACAACGGCAGCGGCAGCCTGGAGGATGCGGCGAGCTTCAGCTGCCGCTGACGGGTGCCGGAAGCCCCCATCGTCGACGGGGCCGAAATGAGGGAAAAGTACGCTGAGACACATTTTTTTGCAACGATGGGTCCATCCGCGTCCTCGTGACATTTGACGCACCGAAAATGTCCACTCGCCAGGACTGGGCCTGGCATCCAACCCTTTCCCTCGTGCGCTTCCGCCTTCCATCGAATCTACGGGCCATCGCCTTCCTGGGGCCGCAGTCGCGCTTCATGTCGGACTCCGGGCTGCAGCCGATCGAGGCGATGGGTTCCGGCGGGCGGGTGGCGCGGGCGGGGGCGCCCGAGGCGGCCGGTCCCCCGATCGGCGGCCGCGAGGCGCAACCGCCGGCGCCGCCTCCGGTGCTGCCGGCGACCGCCGAGGGCGATGGCGAAGTCGGCGCGCGCGAGCGTTCGATCCGCACCGGCCTGCTGACCATCTTCCTGCGCGGCAGCCGCTTCCGGCAGAACGTCGGCGGCACGCTGATGACGATCTTCGTCGTCTGCTGCTGGGGCCATGCCACCTCGGCCGCGCTGCTCCTGTGGCTGATCGCCGGCTTGTCGATCCTGGCGGTGCGGCAGCGCGCCGAGGTGCGCTACCTGCGCAGCGGCGCCTTCGACGACGATGTCTCGCAGGAGCGCTTCGTGCGCACCATGCGGCCGATCTACGGCCTGCACGGTGCGCTCTGGGGCGCCTCGCTGATCTTCAGCTTCGACCGCATCCCGGTCTACAACCAGCTCGGCTGCTGGCTGGTGCTGGCCTGCGCCGCCTCCGCCCCGCTGACCAGCGTGGCCCTGGTGCCGCGGCTGCAGCGCATCTACACCCATACGCTGTTCGTCATCCTCGTCGGCGTGATCCTGATCATGACGGCGACGCGCGACTCGTCGACCGAGGTGCCGCACTACCTGCTGCTGGGCATCTCGGTCTTCTACTGGTGGCTGCTCGGCCACTATGGCCAGGGCATCCACCAGAACCAGCGCGAGCAGTTCGGCCTGCAGTACGACATCCAGCAGAAGGAGCAGGAGGCGCGCGCCGCCGTCGAGACCAAGAACCGCTTCCTCGCCGCCGCCGCGCACGACATGCGCCAGCCGGTCATGGCGCTGTCGCTGTATGCCGAGTACCTGGTGTCCTATCCGGAGATGCAGACCGAGCTGGCGCCGAAGATCGCCACCGCCAGCCAGGCGGTCAAGCACATGTTCGAGTCGCTGTTCGATCTCGCCAACTTCGAGAGCAGCCAGGTGATCCTGCAGGTCGAGAAGGTGCGCACGGCCGATCTCATGGAGAGCCTGGGCGTGCAGTTCGGGCCGCTGGCCGCCGCCCGGGGCATCGAGCTGCGGGTGCGGGGCGTCGCCGTCGTCATCCGCAGCGACTCGGTGCGGTTGCAGCGCATGATCGGCAACGTGCTGGGCAACGCCATCAAGTACAGCCCGCCGGGTCGTCGCATCCTGCTGGCCTTCCGCCGCCACCACCAGGGCGTGCGGGTCCAGGTCTGGGATCAGGGCCTGGGCATCCCGGCGCGCGACATCGACCGGGTCTTCGAGGAGTTCTATCGCGTCGACCGCGCCGATGCGCCAGCGGTCGATGGCATGGGACTCGGCCTGTCGATCGTCTCGCGCCTGTCAAAGGTGCTCAACGCCCGCCTCCAGGTGCGCTCGGTCGAGGGCCGGGGCACCTGCTTCACGATGGACCTGTCCGACGTCGACGACGGCGACGCCTCCAAGCACACCACCACGCTCGACGTCGGCTGAGCCGGCGGCGGCGGCGGCGCCGCCGCCGCCGCCTCCGAGGGCCGCGTCCGGCGCCGCGCGGATGTGGCGGAACAGGTCCTTCGGATCGTCGGTCGCCGGCACCAGGTCGATCTCCACGCCCAGGCCATGTCGCTGCGACTGCGCCAGCACGTAGCGCAATGTCGAATAGTCCTCCAGCGCGAAGCCGACCGAGTCGAACACCGTGACCTGGTCCGCCGACTGCCGCCCGGCCGCCGTCCCGGCCAGCACGCGCCAGAGAGGGACCACCGGGAAATCCGCCGGCAACTGCTGGATGTCGCCCTCGACGCGGGTCTGCGGCTCGTACTCCACCACCACGCGGGCGCCGCGCAGCACGTCGGCATGCAATTCGGTCTTGCCCGGGCAGTCACCGCCGACGGCGTTGACATGCATGCCCGGCTCGATCATCCCGGGCGTCAGGATGGTGGCGCGGGTCTTGTCGGCGGTCAGGGTGGTCACGATGTCGGCGCCGCGCACGGCCTCGGCGATGGAGCCGCAGCGGATCAGGCGCAGGTCCGGCCAGGGCGCGAGGTGGCGCGCCAGCCGGTCGGTCGCGCGCGGATCGACGTCGTACAGCGTCAGCTCGTCGATGCCCAGGTGCAGGTGGAAGGCCAAGGCCTGGAATTCGCTCTGCGCGCCGTTGCCGATCAGTGCCATGCGGCGCGATGCCGGCCGCGCCAGCGCGCGCGCGGCCACCAGCGAGGTGGCGCAGGTGCGCAGCGCCGTGGCCAGGGTCAGTTCCGACAGCAGCACCGGCCGGCCGGTCGCCACCTCAGCCAGGACGCCGAAGGCCATCACCGTGTAGAGCCCGCGCGCGGTGTTGCCCGGATGGCCGTTGACGTACTTGAAGGCGTAGGTGTCGGGGCCGGCGACCGGCATCAGCTCGATGACGCCGAGCGGCGAGTGGCAGGCCGGGCGCGCCGACTTGTCGAACTCGTCCCAACGCAGGAAGTCGGCCTGGATGGCATCGGCGAGCTCGCCGATGAAGCGCGGCAGGCCGATCGCCTGGATCAGCCGGGACATGGTCGGGACGTCGACGAAGCGGGTCATGGCGGGTCCTCCGTTGCAGTGGCCCATTGTGGGCCCCGGCGCGGCGGATGCCCGTCGTCAGTCGAGTTCCTGGCGCCGGGGCATGTCGGCGCCGCGGCGCGAGCAGGTGATGGAGGCCGCGCGCGCCGCGAAGCGCAGCATGGCCTCGAGCTGCGTGGCGTCGAGCGCGGCGACCGCGCCGGGCGTCAGCAGGTCGCGCTCGTCGAGCCAGGTGAGGAAGGCGGCCTGGAAGGTGTCGCCGGCGCCGACCGTGTCGACCACCTCGATGCGTGGCGACGGCGCGGTGACCCGCGTCGCGCGCGTCCAGGCGGTGGCGCCATGCGGGCCGCGCGTCACGATCACCAGGGCCGCGCCCTGGTCGAGCCAGCGCGCGGCGACCTGCTCGGGCGTCTCGTCCGGATAGAGCAGGTCGAGGTCCTCGTCGCTGGTCTTGAGGACGTGCGAGAACGGGACCATGTATTCGACGACGCCGCGCCAGTGCGCGATGTCGGGCTCGACGTTCAGGCGCACGTTGAGGTCGTAGGCCACCAGACGGCGGTCGCACTCGCGCGCGGCCAGGGCGCGCAGGGC
Source organism: Variovorax sp. PEI5 (assembly GCF_056679935.1). Taxonomy (NCBI): domain Bacteria; kingdom Pseudomonadati; phylum Pseudomonadota; class Betaproteobacteria; order Burkholderiales; family Comamonadaceae; genus Variovorax; species Variovorax sp. PEI5. Next base: position 492,939 of record NZ_JBWXPH010000002.1, on the reverse strand, counting down.
GCTGCCCACCGGCTCGACCGCCAGCGCATAGGAGCCGAACTGCAGCGCGCGGGTCGCCGCCGGCAGGTTCGGCAGGGTCTCGTTGGTGATCTGGCGGTCGGCCGCGCCATCGCCGTGGAAGGCATAGCGCGGCACGCCCAGCGCATCGACCAGCACCATGCTGAGGGTGCTGGGCGCGTCGTTGCGCAGCACCAGGGAGGTGTCGACGCCCTCGGCGGCCAGCGATGCCATCAGGCGCTCGCCGATGGCGTCGCTCGACAGGCCGGTCAGGAAGGCCACCGGCCGTCCGAGCCGGGCCAGCCCCTGCGCCACGTTGAGTGGCGAGCCGCCGATGCGCGCATCGAGCATCAGGCCGGTGGGCGTGGAGGCGCCCGTGTAGACATCCATCAGTGCTTCGCCGCAGACCACGAACATGGCCGTTCTCCCTGGTTGGTGTGTGTGAACGAGTGGGGATTCGCCGGACGCGCCGGGGCTCAGCGCGGTGCCGACCAGCCCTTGTAGTCCTTGACGTTGGCGCGCGTGACCAGGGTCGAGGGCAGCAGCGTCATGGCGTTGGCGGGCTTCTTGCCGTTGATCAGGTCCTGGCCGATCTCGACCGCCTTCTGGGCGATGGCGTAGGGATCCTGGCTGGCCGAGGCCTGCACCTGCGTGTCGCTCTTGAGCGCGTTCTCGATGTCCGGGGCGCCATCGACCGAGGCGATGACGATGTTCTTGCGGTTGAGCTGGCGCGCGGCCAGGTCGATGCCCACGGCCTGCGGGTCGTTGATGGCGAACACGGCGTCGACCTTGGGGAAGCGCGTGAGGTGGTTCTGCATCACGTTCAGGCCGCCCTCGCGCGAGCCCTTGGCGTCCTGGTCGTCCGACAGCACCTTGATGTCCGGGTTCTTCTTGAACACCGACTTGCAGCCGTTGACGCGGTCGATCACGGCCGAGACCTGCGGGCCGTTCTGGATGATCACGTTGCCCTTGCCGCCGAGCTTCTCGACGATGAACTGGCAGGCGATCTCGCCGGCCTGCACGTTGTTGGTCTGCACCGTGGCATCGGCGCCGTTGGCCGCGACGTCGACGCCGACCACCGCGATGCCGGCCTTCTTGGCCTTCATGAGCGCCGGCTCGATGGCGCGGGCGTCGACGGCGTTGACCAGGATCAGGTCGGTGCCGGCGGCGATGAAGCCGTCGATCTGCGAGAACTGCTTGTTGAGGTCGTAGTCGGCCGACAGCGTGGTCACCTTGGCGCTCGGGTTGAGCTGCTTGACCTTGGCCTCGGCGCCCTTGGACAGCGAGACGAAGAACGGATTGCCCAGCGAGCCGAGCGTGATGCCGACGTTCTTGATCTGCTTGTTCTGCGCCTGCACGGCGGGGGCCGCGAGGGCGGCGGCGAGGACGGTCAGGGCGAGGATGGTCTTGCGCATGGAATGTCTCCTGGGAAAAACGGGAACGGAAAAGAAAGGGAAAAAGGACTCGGGGGTCTTCAGGTGCGGGCGGAGCCGCGGCGGCGATAGCTGTCCAGCGCGACGGCGCCGATGATCACCAGGCCCTTGACGATGTACTGCCAGATGTCGGAGACGCCCATCAGGATCAGGCCGTTGGTCAGCACCGCGATGATCAGCGCGCCGATCAGCGTGCCCAGGATGGAGCCGGTGCCGCCGACGAAGCTGGTGCCGCCCAGGATGACCGCCGCGATGGCGTCGAGCTCGTAGGAGGCGCCCAGCTGCAGGCCGTTGGCCGCGTAGAGACGGGCCGAGGCCATCACGCCGCCCAGGCCGGACAGCAGGCCCGAGGTGCAGTAGACGAACAGCAGCACCGCCCAGACCTTGATGCCCGCCAGGCGCGCGGCCTCGGGGTTGCCGCCGACCGAGTAGATGTTCAGGCCCAGCACCGTGCGGCGCAGGATGAACCACGACAGCGCCACCACCGCGAAGGCGATGACCACCAGCCATGGCACGCCCAGCACGTCGCCGTTGCCGATGAAGGCGAAGGGCAGGTTGGGGTTGAAGACCGTGGTGTCGTTGCCCACCAGCCGCGCGATGCCGCGCACCGCCGTCAGCGAGCCGAGCGTGACGATGAACGAGGGCAGCTTGACGAAGGCGATCAGCACGCCGTTGATGAGGCCGAACAGCAGGCCGCAGGCCATGCCGGCGGCGATGCCGAGCATGCCGAACTCGGGGATGTTCGACACCAGCATCGCCACCACCGCCGAGGCCGCCAGGATCGAGCCGACCGACAGGTCGATGCCGCCGGTCAGGATGACGAAGGTCATGCCCGCGGCCAGCACGATGTTGATCGAGGCCTGCTGCGTCATGATCGACAGGTTCTGCAGGCTGAAGAAGTTCTCGCTGGCGAAGCTGAAGCCGATGCACAGCAGCACCAGCACCGGCAGCATGCCCAGGGCGCGCACCAGGTCCTTGCCGCTGGAGGCGCTGCTCATGCGCGGCTCGATCGGCGTCGAGGAGGTGGTGGAGGCTTCCACCCCCGTGAGGGCGTTGGAGGTCGATTCGTTCATGGGTGGCTCCGGATTGTTCTTCGTCGTCGGTGGGTGGAGGAGGGGGTGTCGTGGAAACGGATGCAGTCGGGTCGGGTGGGGTCGGCTCGGGCGCGACGCGATGGCGTCAGTGCAGCACCGGCGCGTGGACGACATCGGCGCCGGTGGCCAGCGCGACGATGTTCTCCTGGGTGATCGGCTGGCCGCTCGCGCCGCCGACCTCGCCCACGAGATGGCCCTCGCGCATCACCAGCACGCGGTCGCAGATGCCCACCACCTCGGCCAGTTCACTGGAGATCACCAGCACGGCGACGCCGCGACGCGCCAGCTCGTCGATGAGCCGGTAGATCTCGCTCTTGGCGCCGATGTCGACGCCGCGCGTGGGCTCGTCCAGGATCAGCACGCGCGGGCCCAGCTCCAGCAGGCGCGCGAGCAGCACCTTCTGCTGGTTGCCGCCCGACAGCGAGCCGACGTTGACCTTGGACGAGGGCACGCGGATCGACAGCTGCTCGATGGCGTCGTTGGCGCGCTTCACGGCGCGCCGGCCGTCCATCACGCCGCCGGCGCCGGCATCGCTCGGGCAGACCATGACGTTGATGTTGTCGCGCACCGAGAGGTCCAGGAACAGGCCCTGGCCCTTGCGGTCCTCGGTCAGATAGAGGATGCCCGAGCGGATGGCGTCGATCGGCTGGCGGATGTCGAGCAGCCGGCCGCTGCCGTTGAGCGAGACCTGGCCGGCGGTGCGTGGATCGGCGCCGAAGATCAGGCGGGCGAGTTCGGTACGCCCGGCGCCCACCAGGCCGGCCAGGCCCAGCACCTCGCCGGCATGCAGCTCGAAGCTGCAGCCGTGCACGCGGCGGCCGTCGGCCAGGCCGGTCACGCTCAGGGCCTTCTCGCCGGTGTGGTGGCCCGAGCCCTCCTTGCGGTAGAAGCCCGAGAGATCGCGCCCGACCATCATCTTCACCAGCTTGTCGCGGGTCAGCTCGGCGCGCGAGAGCGTGCCGACATAGGTGCCGTCGCGCAGCACCGTGACCTCGTCGGCCAGCTCGTCGATCTCGTCCATGCGGTGGCTGATGTAGAGGATCGCCAGGCCTTCGTCGCGCAGGCGGCGGATCAGCACGAACAGGCGGTCGGTCTCGTGGGTCGACAGCGGCGTGGTCGGCTCGTCCATCACCAGGATGCGGCAGTCGAAGTGCACGGCGCGGGCGATCTCCACCAGCTGGCGCTGGGCGATCGACAGCGTCTCGACGCGCGTGGTCGGGCCGAAGTCGGCGCCCAGGCGCGTCAGCGTGGCCTCGCAGGCGCGGGTCATGCCGGCGCGGTCGACCAGGCCGGCGCGGCGCAACGGCCGGCCCATGTAGACGTTCTCGGCCACCGTCAGGTTGGGTGCCAGGCTGAGTTCCTGGTAGATCACCGAGACGCCGAGGTTCTTGGCCGCCAGCGGGCCGTCGATCTCGACGCGGCGGCCGTCGATCAGGATCTCGGCGCCGGCATCGGGCATGTAGGCGCCCGAGAGCACCTTCATCAGCGTCGACTTGCCGGCGCCGTTCTCGCCCATCAGGGCGTGGATGTGGCCGGCGCGCGCGGTCAGGCGCACGTCGCGCAGCGCTTTCACGCCCGGGAAGGTCTTCGAGATCTTGCGCAGTTCCAGCAGCGCGGCCGTGGGCTCAGGCATGAATCGTCTCCAGTTGGTGGCGGTGCGAGCGCCCGCGCAGCACATCGGCGCGGGGCGAGAAATTGAAGAACATCGGCAGGCTCGCCGCGCCGATGGCGCCGGCATCGGCGCGGAAGCTGCCGCGCAGCAGGCGCGGCGTCTGGCGCGCTTCCGGCGCGATCAGCCGCAGGCCGGCGTCGACGCGCCGCATCAGCTCGCCGACCAGGCCGCCGTCGATGTCGCAGTCGAGCACCACCACCGGCAGGTCCAGGACGGCCAGGGTGGCGCGGATCGAGGGCACCAGGGCATCGACGCAGTCGTCGAGCCATTCGCCGAGTTCGGCGCGGCCGGAGCGCACGCAGGCCTCGAGGTCGGCATTGCCGCGCACCTGCACGCCGTGGTGGCGCAGGTGGCGCGAGAGCGAGTTGAGCGAGGCGCGCGACAGCAGGATGTCCCAGCGGCGCTCGGGCGGCGGCGCCGAATCCAGCAGGCTCGCGGGCACCGGCATCAGTCCGAGGTCGGCCGCGTTGCCGGTGGCGCCGCGCAGGCTCTCGCCGCCCATCACCGCGCCGGCGCCCAGCGCCGGACCGATGAAGACATAGAGGAAGTCGTTCTCCTCGCGCCCGACGCCGAAGAACAGTTCGGCGATGGCGGCGGCGTTGCCGTCGTTCTCGCGGAACACCGGGAGATGCACGGCCTGCGCCAGCATGGCGCCGAAGTCGACCTCGTCCCAGACCCGGAAATCGGCCTTGAGGTCGAGTTCGCGCAGCCAGCTGCCCAGGTTGTAGGGCTGCGCCAGGCCGACGCCCATGAAGCGGCGGCGCTGGCCGGCATCGAGCACGGTCAGGAGGCGCGCCACGTCCTTGCGCACCATGGCCAGCGTCCGTTCGGGGTCGGGCAGCAGCAGGTCGTGCGACTCGCGCGCCAGGATGTTGCCGCCGAGGTCGATCAGCACGCTCTCGATGCTGGTGCGGTCGAGCCGCACGCCGATGCCGTAGGCGCCCTCGTGATTGATGCGGTAGAGCCCGGCGGGCTGGCCGCGCTGGCCATCCTGGCGGCGACCGGCCGGCTCGATGAGCTGCGCCTCCTCCAGCGACTGCACGATGCTGCCGACGGCGGTGTTGGTGAGCTTGGCCCAGCGCGCCAGGTCGGCCTTCGAGGCTTCGCCGGCACGGCGCAGCCGTTGCAACAGCGTGCGCTCGTTGTAGAGGCGCAGGCTGTTTGAGTTCGCGCCTCGACCGGGGCCTTCTGAAATCACGGGGTGTCTCCTGGAGTGCATCAAAGTACCGGAGGTACGCAAGCACTATTAATTAATTCAACTTGAATAAATTTTAGGAAGACTTTCGACCTCAAAACGCAGGGTTTACCCGGTATCTTCGAAACAACAAGTAACGAAACCGCCCTTGGAGGCGGTGTGGTGGGCGACGCTCCAGAGGGCGGAGGGCCGAAGGGAGGGCAACGTCATGGATCGGATACTAGGAAGTATCCGAAGCCGAAAGCGTGCTTATTTCACACGTGAATACCCCAACAGACGCCGTCGCGCGGCTCTGCCAGGGCTCGCGTCAGATCGAGAAGGCCAGGACTTCGGTCACGCCGCCATCGATGGCGATCGGCAACGCCAGCACGCCATGGCCGCCCGGACCGGGCTGGGGCGCGAGCGCCGGGACCGCCGTGGCGAAGGCCCGCAGCACGACCGCGTCGGGTCCGCCGGCCGCCGATCCGGCCGCCGCCGCGCCATCGCCATCGACCGCGTAGGCCAGGGTCGGCGTCGCGTCCTCGCCGACCCGGATCCAGCTCTCGATGCGCCGCGCCGCCGGGATGTCCGCCGGCCACAGGAAACTGACCGCGTAGTTCTCGCGGCCCGGCACCGGGCAGGGGAAAGCCAGGCCGCTGCGGATGCCGGCCGAGGCGGCGGCGGCGGCGCGCGGGAAGCTGGCCGAGCGCGACAGGTCGGCGAAGTGGACCGAGGCCTCGTGCTGCCAGGCCAGCCCGGGCAGGCCGGTGCCGCGCTCCAGGTAGGTGTCGTTCGACGCCGCCTCGAAACCATCCGGCGTGGCGCCGTAGTAGCCATCGGCCAGGGTCATGTCGGGCGTCACGCGCGGATCGTTGCGCCACAGCTCGACGGCGCCGACCTCGGCCTCGACATCGCCGCAGAACAGCAGCACCACGGCCTTGAAGCGATCCTCGACGAAGACCGGATGCGCCACCGCGCAGCTCAGGCCGGCCGAGCGGGCCGCCTCGGCGCGGCGGAACGGACCGGTCCGCAGGTCCTTCAGCAGGATCGGCCGGCGTTCCTCCCAGGCCATGCCGGGCAGGCCCTCGCCGCGGCCGAAGCACATGCCCCGGCTGAGGAAGCCGAAGGCGGCGGCGGCGCCGTAGAGGCCACCCGTCAGTTCGAGGAGCTGGCCGTCGGCGTCGGGCAGCCAGAGTTCGGCGGCTTTGATGAGGGTGTTCAAGGTCTTCCTTCGTGAGGTGTCAGGTGCCGAAGCGCGCGGCCGGCAGTGCCGCGGCGGCCAGGCCGCGCAGCACGTCGCCCACCACGATCACCGAGGGGCTGCCCAGTCCGGCCTCGCCGATGGCCGTCGCCAGCCGCTCCAGGGTGGTGGCCACGTGGCGCTGGTGGGGCAGGCTGGCATGCTGGATCACCGCCACCGGCGTGCTGCCGGGCAGGCCATGGAGCAGTTCGGCCTGGATGTGCGCCGCGCCGGCCACCCCCATGTAGACCACCAGGGTCAGGCGCGCGTCGCGCACCAGGGTCGCCAGGGCGCGCCAGTCGGTCGGGTCCTGCGGCGCGGCCGCGCCGGTCTTGGCATGGCCGGTGACGAACACCACGCCCTGGGCGTGGTCGCGGTGGGTCAGCGGCACGCCCAGCGAGGTGACCGCGGCGAGTCCGGCGGTGATGCCGTTGACCACCGCCACCTCGATGCCGGCCGCGCGCAGGTGCTCGACCTCCTCGCCGCCGCGCCCGAAGATGAACGGGTCGCCACCCTTGAGGCGCACCACCGTCTCGCCCGCGCGCACGGCCGTGATCATGAGCTTCTCGATGAAGGCCTGGGGCGTGCTCTTGCAGCCGCCTCGCTTGCCCACGTGGACGATGCGCGCGTCGGGGCGCGCGTGGGCCGTGACGATCTCCTCGTTGACCAGGTCGTCGACGAACAGCACCGTCGCCGCGCCGATGGCCTTGACGGCCTTGAGGGTCAGCAGCTCCGGGTCGCCCGGGCCGGCGCCCACCAGGGTGCAGCGGCCCGCCGGGGACGAGGTGGCGGACGGCGAGGACGAGGAAGTGGGTGTGGAGGAGGAGATGGGGGCGGTCATCGTGGAGGCGTTCTCGTCGGTGGGGTGGTGGCGTCGTCGGTCGTCGGCGGCCGCCGTTCAGAGCGGCACCGGCACGGCGGCGGCCGGGGCGGCGGCGCGCACCATGCGCTGCAGTTCGGGGATGCAGGAGCCGCAGTTGGTGCCGCACTTCAGCGTGCCCTGCAGCAGGGCCAGGCGTTCCCTGTCCGGGCCGGGGCTGGTGGCCAGGGTGTCGGCGATGGCCGTCTCGGTGATGCCGAAGCAGCTGCAGACGATCTTGCCGCGCGCGGCCACGCCGGCCGGGGCCGTGGCGCCCGGGCGCAGCAGCAGCCGGCCGAAGGTCTGCGCCGGCAGCTGCTCCTGCAGCAGGGTCCGGATCCAGGCTTCGGCGCGGATGTCGCCACCCAGCAGGAAGCCCTCCAGGTGGGCTTCCGTGCCATCGCCGGTGCGCACCAGCCGGGCCGCCCGACGCTGGCCGTGGCGCGCGTCGACGTAGCGCAGCGTATCGGCGCCGGCGAGTCCGAGCAGGGTCTCGATGCGCTGCAGCAGGGCATCGTCCGGTGCCTGGTGGGCCGCCGCGCGCAGCAGCATGCCGGTGCGTTCGCCGGCGCCGGCGTTGCCGGCGACCAGGGCGGCGCCGGTGCCGAAGGGCACGCAGCTCGCGAACTCGAAGCCCGGCATCAGCGCGCGCAGGGACCGCTCCACGGCCAGCGCGCGTTCCGCCGGCAGCCAGGCCATCGCCAGCAGGCCCCAGGGCAGCTCGGCCTTCAGGATCTTCACGGCCGCGTGCTTGAGTTCGGGCTGCCGGGAGTCGGGGCAGCAGGCCGGCGTGGTGAGCGCGTTGACGCCGGCGATGGGCTCGCCGGTGCTGGAGCGGCCGCCGAGGTATTCGGCGCCCCAGTGCATGGCGATGAAGGCCTGGCCGAGACCGATCTCCGCGCTCGCCTGCGCCGGGATCACCACCGAGCCGCGCCGCGAGGTCACGTGCACCAGGTCGCCGTCACGCAGCTGGCGCCGCGCCAGGTCCTGCGGGTTGAGCTGCACCACCGGCTCCGGCGCGTGGCCGAACAGCCGCCCGAGCGTGCCGGTGCGGCTCATGCCGTGCCACTGGTCGCGCAGACGGCCGGTGTTGAGCGCGAACGGATAGCGCGCCTCGCGCGGCTCGGCGACCGGGCGGTAGGGCGCGGCATGGAAGCGGGCGCGGCCATCGGGCGTCGGGAAGACGCCGTCCTCGTAGAGCCGCGCGCGGCCGGCCGTGGCGCCGGCGGGCACCGGCCACTGCTGTGGACCGAGGTCGTCGAGCATGGCCCAGGACAGGCCGGTGATGTCGAGGTCGCGGCCACGCGTCGATTCGCGGTGCTCGCACCAGATCGCCTCGGCGCCGTCGGCCTCGTCCAGCGCATAGGGGAACAGCGTGCCGGAGCCGACCGGCGGCAGGCGCCGCTCCAGCCGCTGCGCGAAGTCGGCCACGGCCGACCAGTCGTGCCGCGCCTGCCCCGGCGCCGCCACGGCCGGCCGCACGCGCGAGATGCGGCGCTCGCTGTTGGTGACCGTGCCGACCTTCTCGCCCCAGGTGGTGGCGGGCAGCAGCAGGTCGGCGCGGGCGCAGGTGGCGGTGGTGGCGAAGGCCTCCTGCACCACCACGAACTCGCAGCGTTCCAGCGCGCGCCGCACCATGGCCTGGTCGGGCATCGACTGCGCCGGGTTGGTGCAGGAGATCCACAGCGCCTTGATCCGGCCGTCGGCCGCGGCCTCGAACATCTCGATCGCCGTGAGGCCCGGCCGCGCCGGCACGTCGGGCACGCCCCACAGCGCCGCGATCTCGGCGCGGTGCTCGGCGCTGGCCATGTCGCGGTGGCCGCCCAGCAGGTTGGCCATGCCGCCGACCTCGCGGCCGCCCATGGCGTTGGGCTGGCCGGTCAGCGACAGCGGTCCGGCGCCCGGCCGGCCGATCTGCGCCGTCGCCAGGTGCAGGTTCACCAGCGCCGCGTTCTTGGCGGTGCCGGAGGACGACTGGTTCAGGCCCTGGCAGTACAGGCTGAGCGTCGCCGGCGAGGTCGCGAACCACCGTGCCGCGGTCAGCAGGTCGTCGGCCGTGATGCCGCAGACCTGCGCCACGCGCTCGGGCGTGCAGTCGCGCACCAGCGCGCGCAGGGCCTCGAAGCCGCTGGTGTGGGCGGCGATGTACTCGGGCTTCGTCCAGCCCTCCCACAGCATCAGGTGCAGCATGCCGTGCATCAGCATGACATCGGTGCCGGGCTGGATCGCCAGGTGCAGGTCGGCGATCTCGCAGGTGTCGGTGCGCCTCGGATCGACCACCACGATCCTCATCCCGGGCTGCGCGCGCCGGGCGTCCTCGATGCGGCGGAACAGGATCGGATGCGCCCACGCCGTGTTGCTGCCGATGATGAACAGGCAGCTCGCGTGGTCGAGGTCCTCGTAGCAGGCCGGCGGCGCGTCGGCGCCCAGCGTCTTCTTGTAGCCGGCGACCGCGCTGCTCATGCACAGGCGCGAGTTGGTGTCGAGGTTGTTGGTGCCGATCAGGCCCTTCACCAGCTTGTTGAAGACGTAGTAGTCCTCGGTCAGCAGCTGGCCGGAGATGTAGAAGCCGACGGCATCGGGTCCGTGCGTGGCGATGGTGTCGGCGAAGACCGTGGCGGCCTCGTCGAGCGCCTCGTCCCAGCCGATCGGCACCGGCTCGGCATCGCGCGCGCGGCGCCGCAGGGGCTGCAGCAGGCGCGTCTGGCGCGTCACCTCGGCGGCGGCCGTCAGGTGCAGGGTCGAGCCCTTGGTGCACAGGCGCCCGAAGTTGGCCGGATGCGCGGGATCGCCGCGCACGCCGGTGATCTGCGCGCCGATGGATTCGATGATCACGCCGCAGCCGACCCCGCAGTAGGGGCAGGTCGAACGCGTCTCGCGCGGCGCGATGGCGGGGTCCGGGACCACGGTCATGAGGCGTTCACGCGCCATGCGGCGCCTGCACCGAGAAGCTCTCGTCGTCCAGCGCGCCGGCCGTGGCCGCGCCGGGGCCGGCGCGCGGGGCCTCGAGGTCGAGCGCGTGGCGGGCCAGCTCGCCGGCATCCAGCAGCACGGCTCCGGCCTCCACCCTGCAGGCGAAGCGCGGTACGCAGCCATCGTCGGGCGCGCGGGCGCAGCCGTCGTCCAGCGCGATGGTCCAGTTGTGCAGCGGGCACGCCACGCTGTGGCCGAACACGATGCCCTGCGACAGCGGGCCGCCCTTGTGCGGGCAGCGGTCGAGCAGGGCGAACACGGCATCGTCGGCGGTGCGGAACACCGCCACCGCCACGCCCGCCGGGCGCGCCACGCGGCGCGCGCCCAGCACCGGGATGTCCTCCAGGCGGCAGATCGTCGTCCAGTCGTTCATGGGAACCGTTCCTCTCGTCGTGGGTGGGTCTTGCGTCTCGAAGATGTCGTGCGCCGGGCTCAGGCCGGCACCTCGGCCACCGGCACGAACTGGCGCACGTCGACCGACGCCTGCACCGATTCGAACCACGGGTCGGGTTCGCCGTCGAGCGCGAACTGCAGGTGCTCCCACAGCGCGCGCCGGCCCTCGGCGTCGTCCAGGATGCGCTTCTTCACGTGGTCCAGGCCGACGCGGGCGATGTAGTGCACGGTGCGCTCCAGGTACCAGGCCTCGGTGCGGTAGAGCGCCAGGAAGGCGCCGGTGTACTCCATGACCTCGGCCGCCGTCTTCACCTTGACCAGGAACTGCGCCACCTCGGTCTTGATGCCGCCGTTGCCGCCGACATAGATCTCCCAGCCCGAGTCGACGCCGATCACGCCGACGTCCTTGATGCCGGCCTCGGCGCAGTTGCGCGGGCAGCCGCTGACGGCGATCTTGACCTTGTGCGGCGAATACATGGCCCACAGGGCATGCTCGATGTCCTTGCCCATCTGCGTCGAGTCCTGGGTGCCGAAGCGGCACCACTCGCTGCCCACGCAGGTCTTCACCGTGCGCAGCGACTTGCCATAGGCGAAGCCCGAGGGCATGCCGATGTCCTTCCAGACGCCCGGCAGGTCCTCCTTCTTGACGCCCAGCAGGTCGATGCGCTGGCCGCCGGTGACCTTGACGGTCGGGATCTTGTACTTGTCGGCGGCATCGGCGATGCGGCGCAGCTCGTCGGGCGTGGTGTGGCCGCCCCACATGCGCGGGATCACCGAATAGGTGCCGTCCTTCTGGATGTTGGCGTGGCTGCGCTCGTTGACGAAGCGGCTCTGCGGATCGTCCCGGGCCTCCTTCGGCCAGGTGCTGATCAGGTAGTAGTTGACCGCCGGGCGGCAGGTCGCGCAGCCATCGCTGGTGCGCCAGCCCAGGCCGGCGTAGACCTGGGCGTGGGTCAGGTACTTCTGCTCGCGGATGGCGTCGCGCACGTCCTGGTGGCTGGCGTCGGTGCAGCCGCAGACGGCCTTCTTGCCGGGCGCGGCCGAGTAGTCGCCGCCGGCGGTGAACATCAGGATCTGCTCGACCAGGCCGGTGCACGAGCCGCACGAGGCGCTGGCCTTGGTGTGCTTCTTGACTTCGTCGAGCGTGAACAGGCCCTTCTCGCGGATCGCCTTGCAGATGGTGCCCTTGGTGACGCCGTTGCAGCCGCAGACCTCGGCCTCGTCGGGCATGGTGGCGGCCTTGCTGTGGCCCTCGTGGCCGGTGTCGCCGATGTTGGACTCGCCGAACATCAGCTTCTCGCGGATGTCGGCGATGCTGCGGCCGTCGCGCAGCAGCTTGAAGTACCAGCTGCCGTCGGAGGTGTCGCCATAGAGGCAGGCGCCGATCAGCTTGTCGTCCTTGAGCACCAGCTTCTTGTAGACGCCGCCGAAGGGGTCGCTCATGACGATCTCCTCGGTGCCCTCGCCGCCCTGGAATTCGCCGGCGCTGAACAGGTCGATGCCCGTGACCTTGAGCTTGGTCGAGGTCAGCGAGCCCTGGTAGCGCCCGATGCCCCACTGCGCCAGGTGGTTGGCCGCCACCTTGGCCTGCTCGAACAATGGCGCCACCAGGCCATAGGCGATGCCGCGATGCGCCGCGCATTCGCCGACCGAATACACGCGCGGATCGGTCACGGTCTGCAGGGTGTCGTTGACGACGATGCCGCGATTGCAGTGCAGGCGCATCGACTCGGCCAGCGCCGTGTTCGGGCGGATGCCCACCGCCATCACCACCAGGTCGGCCGGCACTTCCGGGCCCTCCTTGAAGCGCACCGCCTTCACGCGGCCGGCGCCGTCGTCGACCAGCTCCTGCGTCTGGGCGGCCAGGCGGAACGACAGTCCGCGCCCCTCGAGCGACTGGCGCAGCAGGCCGCCGGCGACGGTGTCGAGCTGGCGGTCCATCAGGCAGCCGCTGTTGTGCACCACCGTCACCTGCATGCCGCGCAGCATCAGGCCGTTGGCGGCCTCCAGCCCCAGCAGGCCGCCGCCGATGACCACGGCATGCCTGTGGGTCCTGGCGGTCTCGATCATGTAGTCGGTGTCGGCGATGTCGCGATAGCCGATCACGCCCTTTAGGTCCTTGCCCGGCACCGGCAGGATGAAGGGATTGGAGCCGGTGCACAGCAGCAGCCGGTCGTAGGTGGTCTCGACCACTTCGCCATCGGGGCCGACGGCGCGCACGAGGCGCCCGATGCGATCGACCTCGGTGACCTTCCTGCCGGCATGCAGGGTGATGCCGTGGTCGGCGTACCAGTCCCAGCCGTTGAGCACGATCTCGTCGATGGTCTGCTCGCCCGCCAGCACCGGCGACAGCAGGATGCGGTTGTAGTTCGGATGCGGCTCGGCGCCGAACACCGTGATGTCGTACATGTCGGGCGCGAGCTTGAGCAGCTCCTCGATGGTGCGCACACCCGCCATGCCATTGCCCACCAGCACCAGTTTGAGTCGTTTCATCGGGGTTGATCCTTTCGGGGGTCCAAAGCAAATGCGATGCCCGGCGCGTGGACAACAATCGCGCCATGAGCTTCGACGTCGAGATCGGCTACAGCAGCCACCGGGGGCCGCGCGAACTGAACGAGGATTTCGCCGGCGCCGTGCGGGCGCCCTCGGGCGAGGAGGCGCGCGGCCTGATCGCCGCCATCGCCGATGGCGTGTCCAGCGGCGGCGGCGGACTGGAGGCGGCGCAGACCACCGTCATGGGCCTGTTGGCGGACTACTTCGCCACGCCGGACACCTGGGAGTCGACGGTGGCGCTGGATCGCCTGATCGGCGCCCAGAACACCTGGCTGGCGAGCCACAACGCGCGCCGCCAGGACGCCCGCACCGGACTCACCACGCTGACCGCGCTGGCCCTGCAGGGCCACCACTACACCCTGGCCCACGTCGGCGACACGCGCGCCTGGCACGTGCGCGCCGAGGGCGCCGGGGGCGCGGTCGAGGTCGCGCGCCTGACGCAGGACCATGCCTTCGACCAGCGCGACCTGCGGTCGCGGCTCACGCGCGCGGTCGGCCTGGACGACCAGGTCCGCATCGACTACGCGCAGGGCGAGGTGCGGGTGGGCGACTGCTTCGTGCTCACCACCGATGGCGTGCATGGCGTGCTGAAGGACGCGCGCATCGGCGAGCTGGCGCTGCGCTCCGGCGACGTCGCCGCCGCCAGCGAGGCGCTGGTGCAGGCGGCGCTGGCGGCCGGCACGCGCGACAACGCCACCGCGCTGGTGCTGCGCGTGGTCGGGCTGGACGCGCGCCAGCTCGACGACGAGCGGGTCGATGCCCGCCGGCTGAACGCGCCGCCGCCACTGAAGATCGGCGACACCCTCGACGGCTACACCGTCACCGCGCGCGTCGCCGACACCGGCCTGCACCTGATCTACCAGGCGCGCGAGCGTGACACGCGCGCCCTGGTGGCGCTCAAGACGCTGCACCCGGCGCGCGCCGGCGATCCCCAGGAACGCGCCATGCTGGCCCACGAGGCCTGGCTCGGCCTGCGCGTGGGCGCGCGCGGCGATGCCGGCTTCGTGCGGGTGCATCCGCGCCATCCCGGCGCCAGCGCGCTCTACATCGTCTTCGACTGGCATGGCGGCCGCACGCTGGAGCAGCGCCAGGCCGAGGGCCCGGCGCCCGTGGCCGAGGTGGTGGAGGCCGCCATCCAGTGGACGCGCGCGCTCGGCCGCCTGCATCGCAACGGCGTGGTGCATCGCGACGTCAAGCCCGGCAACCTGCACCGGGGCGACGACGGCCGCTGGCGCCTGCTCGACCTGGGCGTGGCGCTGTCGGGGCGCGAGGACCCGGCCAGCCGCGCCCTGCACGCCGGCACGCCCAGCTACATCAATCCGGAGCAATGGGAGGGCGCCGAGGCCGATGCCGGCAGCGACCTGTTCGCGCTCGGCGTCACGCTCTACCAGTGGCTCGCCGGCCGGCTGCCCCATGGCGAGATCGAGCCCTACCAGCTCGGGCGCTACCGGCGCGATCCGGCGGCGCTCTCCGGCCTGCGGCCGGACGTGCCGCTGTGGCTCGACCACCTGGTGCGCCGCGCCATCGCGCGCGATCCGCGCGAGCGCTTCGAGACCGCCGAGGAGCTGCTGCTGGCCTTGGAGCGCGGCGCCTCCCGGCCGGTGGCGGCGCCGGCGGCGATCCCGCTGATCCACCGCGACCGCGTGCTGCTGCTGCGCATCGGCCTGGCGGTGTCGCTGCTGTTCAACCTGGTGCTGCTGGTCTGGCTGCTGTTCCTGCCGCGCTGAGCGGTCCCGGGGGCGGCCGGACGATGACGTCTTCATGGCTCGGGCCGTGTCGGACGCGATCAGGGCCGGGCCGGGCGGCGCGTCGCCGGGGCCTTGCGGACGCCGGTCGGCGCGGCGGCGGACGGAGCGGGCGCGACGCGGGCGCGGCCGCCCTTCTCGGCCCAGGTGCGGGTCCACCGGATCTGCATGACGCGCATCACGCCCAGCATGATGAGCGACAGCGCGGCGAAGAACACGAAGCCCCAGACATAGCTGCCCAGGTACTGCTTCGACAGGCCCATGGCATTGGGCACCAGGCCGCCGCCCAGGGCGCCGATCTCGCCGATCATCGAGCCGGCCACGGCCGTGGAGGCCGGCCAGCGCAGGGGCACCAGCTGGAACAGCGCGCCGTTGCCGGCGCCCAGTGCCGCGAAGCAGACGATCAGCAGCAGGGTCGTCAGCACCAGCGAGGCCGAGCTCATGCCGACCAGCGCCAGGCCCACCGCCACCACCAGCAGCACCACCGTCAGCGTGTTGACGCCACCCCAGCGGTCGGAGATCCAGCCGCCCACCACGCGCACCGCCGCGCCCATGAAGGCCGCCAGCATGGTCAGCTGGCCGGCCTGCACCTTGGAGACGCCGAACTGGTCGTAGTAGTAGGACGGCAGGAAGGTCGTCAGGCCGATGAAGCCGCCGAAGGTCACGCCGTAGATCAGGCTGAAGACCCAGCCGTCCTTCTCGAACAGGCAGGCCACGTGCGCGCGGAAGCTGGCGTGGCTGTCGACATCCGGCGGCTCCTGCGCGAAGACGATCATCACCACCATCGGGATCAGGATGGCGGCGGCGGCGACGCCATAGACGGCCTGCCAGCCGAGCCATTGCGCCAGGGGCGGCGCGACCAGCACCGACACCGCCGTGCCGACGTTGCCGGCGCCCACCAGGCCCATCGCCAGGCCCTTGTGCTGGGGCGGGAACGAGCCCGAGCCGAGCGACAGCGCGACGCCGAAGCTGGCTCCGGCGATGCCCAGCAGCACGCCCATGGCGATCAGGTCGCTGTAGCTCTCGACCATGAAGAAGCCGTAGAGCATCGCCACCGCGATCAGGCCCATCTCGACCAGCGTGGCGTTCTTGCGGCCGATGTACTGCGACAGGATGCCCAGCGGGAAGCGCATCAGCGCGCCCGCGATGATGGGCACCGACAGCATCAGGCCCTTCTGCGCCGGCGTCAGGTTGAAGGTCTCGCCGATGAAGGGCGCCATGGCGCCGTTGAGCACCCAGATGCAGCACGAGAACGCGAAGTACAGGAAGGCGGCGAAAAGGGTGGGCGAGTGGCCCGAGCGCAGGAACGATTTGAAGGTCGACATGGCAGTTCGAGATGCGATGCCTCGACACGGTCCCTGGCGGGGCGCATCGTCGGCGGGTTGGGGGGAGGATCCCGGCGGCGGCGCCGGCGGTGATGGGCCGGGGGGCGAACGCCACCGGGATCCGCGAAGCCGCGGAGAGATCACCAGGACGGTGCTTCGTTGCACCGTGAGTCCTTGCACACGCAAGCTCCGTGCCCGATCCGATCCGGGTTAGCCTCGGGTCCTTCCGGGGCCCGCCACACCACCCTTCCAGCCACTCCGATGACTCCGCCGATCCCCAGCCCGCCGCCGCTCCACCTCGTCCTGATCGACCCGCCCGCCGGGTCCGCCCACCCTCTGCTTGCGCTGGTGCGTCGCGCATGGGCGCCGGCCGGCGGCGGGCCGGTCGCGGTGCAGGCCGATGCCGAGGCCTTCCTGCGCGAACTGGCCGAGCCGGTGGCGGTCATGGACGGGGCGCCCGGGCCGCCAGCGCACTGGCTGTTCTGCGCCGGCACCGATGCCGGAGCCGATGCCCTGATCGAGACGCTGCGGCGCGTGGCGGTCGTGCGGCCCGACGGTCTGCCCGGGCCGGTCGCTGTGCTCGGCCCATCGCTCGATGGCGCCGCGCACGTGGCATTGGTCGAGGCCGGCGCGCAGGCCTGGGGCGACATCGGGACGGTCGACGAGGCGGCCCTGCGCGCGCTGCTCGATCGCGCCGGGGCGCGCTGGCGCCGCGAGCACGCGTTGCGATCCGAACTGGTGCGGCTGCGCACCCGGATGGACGAGCGCCAGTGGGTCGACAAGGCCAAGGGCCTGCTGATGCTGGCGCGCGGCATGGGCGAGGACGAAGCCTTCGCGCTGCTGCGCAGCACCGCCATGCATGCCAACCTGCGGCTCGGGGAGGTCTCGCGCGCGGTCATCGATGCCGCCCGCTGGGCCGGCAGCGTGAACCGGGCCGGTCAATTGCGCATGCTGTCGCAGCGCTTCGCTCGCCTGGCCGCGCAGGCCCGTGCCGGCATCGAGCCGGCGCGCAGCCTGGACCCGCATCGCGCCGTGGCCGCGCGCATCGACGACAACCTCGACCAGCTGGCACGGCTGCCGCCACAGCCGGATTGCGCTGCCGCGCTGGCGCGGGTGCGCGCGGCCCGCAACGGCCTGGTCGCCGCCTGGCCGCCACGCGCGGCGCCGCGCGACCTGGTGGCCATCGATGCCGCCGCCGAGGCGCTGCTCGAGGGCGCCGAGGCGCTGGTCGAGACGCTGCAGGTCGCCGGCGGGCGGCGCGCATTGCGCATCGTCAACCTGTGCGGACGCCAGCGCATGCTGGCCGAGCGCATCGCCAAGAGCGCGCTGCTGGCGGCCGCCGGGGTCGCGACCGATGCCGCGCTGCTGCCGGCCGCCGCGCAGGCCTTCGAGAGCGCGCTGGCCGAGCTCGAGCAGGCGCCGCTGACCTCGCCCGAGGTGCGCGCCGCATTGGCCGAGGCGCGCGAGGAGTGGCTGCGTCTCGCGCGCAGCCTGCAGCACCTGGGCCGGCCGCAGGGTGGCGTCGCGCTGGCCCGCTCGGCCGAGGCGCTGGTCGACACCTTCGACCGGCTGGCGGCGCAGTACGAGCACAGCCTGCAGGTGCTGCTGGCCTGAGCCGGCCAGGCGCGCCGCCTGGCCCGCCCTCGGCCGCCGGGCGCCCCGGTGCGGGGCGCCGCCGCCTCACGGCGCCGTGCAGGTGAAGCTGCCGGCCGCGTTCACGTTGCCCGCGACATAGCGGGCATAGGCCGGGTAGGCGCACAGCGGCCGGGTGCGGCCGGGCACGCCGGCGGTGTCGGACACCACCTGGGCCGGTGGCACGTTGCCGCCCTCGACCCAGTTCTCCAGCGTGGTGAGCGAATCCCAGGCGGCATTGAAGACGCTGCTGGCGGCGTGGCCATAGCCGGGGATCTCGTAGTAGCGCACGAAGCCGTCGACCTGGGCGGCGCCCATGGCGTTGCGCAGGCGCGTGTAGTACTGGGCGGTGGCGCGGGTGCTGACCAGCGCATCGTGCGAGCCATGCGCCATCAGGATCTTGCCGCCGCGGGCCTGGAAGGCCGACAGGTCGGCGCTGTTGACGTCTTGCAGTCCGGTCAGCTCGACGATGCGCGACTGCAGCGCGCCGGGGTTCTGCGGATCGACCGCCAGCGAATTGGCATTCGCGTCGCGCGTCACGAAGAAGCGGATCCACTGGTCCCAGAAGGTGCTGCCATAGGGCGGAGCGCCCGCCGCCGTGACCGGTGGCATCGGGTTGGCCGGGGCCAGCGTGCCGAGCGACAGCGTGACGATGGTGGGTTGCAGCGGACTGGTGCCGGTGGCGCCGAAGTCGGTGCCCCAGGTGTTGAAGCCGGGGTAAGTGGTCTCGCCGCTGGCCAGCCGGTAGGGCAGCACCAGGGGCGTGTTGGTGACCTCGAAGGCGTTGATCTGCGCATCCGACAGGCAGCCGTCGCCGGTGTCGGTGCCGCCCGCGCAGCGCAGCGCGGCGCCATTGAACTGCGCGGTGCGCGGGTCGAAGCTGGCGTTGCAGGCGGCCACGTTGCTCACCAGGCCGTCGTTGACGCCATCCAGCGCGTCGCAGGCGGCGGTCGAGGCGTCGAGCAGCAGGCGGCGCTTGGCGCGGCTCGGGTAGGCGTTGGGTTGCGCCAGGGCGCGGGTGATGCGGCCGAACTGCAGGTCCAGGGCCGCCGCGTTCCAGGCCGGATAGAGCACGATGGCGCCATCGAAGTCGGCCGGCCAGCGCGTGACGGCGAACAGCGCCTCGCGCCCGCCGGTCGAGCCGCCGGCGAAGTAGGTCCGGTCGGGGCGTCGGGCATAGCGGGCGTCGATCAGCGTCGTCGCCACGTCGCGCGTCTTCTTGATGGCGTCGCTGGCGAAGTTGCGCAGCATCTCGTCGTTGGCGCCGAAGCTGCCGTCGCGGCTGGTGGTGACGGGGTCCGCCTGGTGGCCGGAGTCGCTGCCGAAGGTGGCATAGCCGCGACCCAGCGGCACCTGCTTGTCGGTCGGGCCGGCCGGCACGTTGCCCACGCCGGTGGCGATGGTGCCGTTGTAGCCCCCGCCGCCGAACATCATGGCCTTGCCGTTCCAGGTCGCGGGCAGGTTGAGCTGGAACTTGATGTTCTGCGCCGCCGGGTCCACCGGCCGGATGTCGCCCAGCACGCGGCAGTACTCGCCGACCGCCGTCGCGCCGCTGCCGGCGGCCGGCACGACGGTGGCGCTGGTGACCACCGCGCCGGTGGTGGGCAGTCCGATCGAGCCGGCGGCGATGCTCATGCCGCCGAGCTGGGCGCAGCTCATGGCCTGGCGCGGCGGCGCCACCACGTCGTCGTCGTCGCCACCCCCTCCGCAGCCCGCGACGCAGAGCGTGGCCGCCAGCACCGCGCCGAGGGTCGGGCGGCGGGTGGGACGTGGGACTTCGACCTGGGATGGCATCTTCATGGCGCGTCTCTTTCTTCGTTGGAATCTGCGCGTGCTGGCGGGCCGTCGGAATGGCGGCGCTCACGGCGGATCCAGCTTAGTGGCTCGCGCGCCGCGCCGTATCAGTGCTTTGCCGGGTGTCCGGGCGCGGGCTGCCGCGGCAGCGCACAGACGAAGCTGCCGGCCGCGTCGACGGGGCCCGCGACATGGCGCGGATGGCCCGGCCAGGCGCACAGCGGCCGGGTCCGGCCGGGCACGCCGGCGCTGTCGGCCACGACCTCGGCCGTGGGCGCGACATCGTCCTCGACCCAGCGCTCCAGCGCGGCCAGCGAGTCCCAGGCGGCGTTGAAGACGCTGCTGGCGGCATGGCCATAGCCGGGAATCTCGTAGTAGCGGACGAAGTCGTCGACCCGCTCGGCGCCCATGGTGTCGCGCAGCCGCGTGAGGTACTGGGCGGTCGCGCGCGGGCTGACCAGGGCGTCGTGCGCGCCATGCGCCATCAGCAGCTTGCCGCCGCGCGCCCGGAAGGCCGAGAGGTCGGCCTCGTTGACGTCCTGCAGTCGCGTGAGCTCGAGGATGCGCGAGCGCAGCGCGCCGGGATGCCGCGGATCGACCGCCAGCGGATCGGCGGCGGCGTCGCGCGCGACGAAGAAGCGGATCCACTGGTCCCAGGCGATGCTGGCGGAGGGCGGCGAACCCAGGAACGTGACCGGTGGCATCGGCGTGGCCGGGGGCATGGTGCCCAGCGCGAGGGTGGTGACCACGCGCTGCAGCAGGCCGTCGCCCGGGACGCCGAAATCGGTGCCCCAGGTGTTGAAGCCGGGGTAGGTGGTCTCGCCGCTGGCCATGCGGTAGGGCAGTTCCAGCGGCGTGCGGGCGACCTCGAAGGCATCGATCTGCGCATCCGACAGGCAATCGTCGTCGGTGTCCGCGCCGCCCGGGCAGCGCAGCGGCAGGCCGGCGAGCAGGGCGGTGCGGGGGTCGAAGATGGCATCGCAGGCCTCGACATCGCTCACCAGGCCGTCGGCGGCGCCATCGAGCCGGTCGCAGGCGGCGGTCGCGGCATCGAGCAGCCGGCGGCGCTTGGCCTGGCTCGGGTAGGCGCCGGGCTGCGCCAGGGCGCGCGTGATGCGGCCGAACTGCAGATTCAGCGCGGCCGGGTTCCAGGCCGGATAGAGCGCGATGGCGCCGTCGAAATCGGCCGGCCAGCGGGTGATGGCGAACAGCGCCTCGCGTCCGCCGGTCGAGCCGCCGGCGAAGTAGGTCCGGGTCGGCGGGCTGGCGTAGCGCGCCTCGATCAGCGCCAGCGCGACGTCGCGCGTCTTCTTGAGGGCGTCGCCGGCGAAGTTGCGCAGCATCTCGTCGTTGCCGGCGAAGGCGCCTTCGCGGCCGGTGGCCAGCGGATCGGCCTGGTGGCCGGAGTCGCTGCCGAAGGTGGCATAGCCGCGACCGAGCGGCACCGGCCGGTCGACCGGGCCGGCGGGCAGGTTGCCGGTGCCATCGGCCACGATGCCGTCGAGGCCGGCGCCGCCGAACATCAGGGCCTTGCCGTTCCAGGCCGTGGGCAGGTTGAGCTGGAAGCGGATCGCCTGCGCGGCGGGATCGACCGGATGGATGGCGCCCCGCACGCGGCAGTATTCGCCGACCGCCGCCGGGCCGGCACCCATGGCCGGCACGACGGCGGCGCTGGTGACGACCGCGCCGGTCGTGGCCAGGCCGATCGATCCGGCGGGGATCGTCATGCCATCGAGTCGGGCGCAGGCCATGGCCTGCCGGGGTGGCGCGTCGTCGCCGTCGCCTTCGCCGCCGCAGCCCGCGACGCAGAGCGCGGCGGCCAGCACGGCCTGGAGCCTGGAACACATCTTCATTGTTTTCTTCCCTGGGAGAGTCGGCACGCCGTGGCTCTCCGTCGGGATGGCGGCGGTCCCGGCGGACCGCTCCGCAGTGGGCCACGTCCCGGTCGCCGCCGAGGCGCTCGCGACGGCCTTTCGTCGGCCGGCGCCCGGCCCGGATCAGTGGCGATGCACGTGGTTGCGGTAGTGGTCGCGCCGGTGCACGCGGCGGTCGTGCCGGCGGTCGTGGCGGTGGTAGTAGCGATGTTCATAGCGCGGACCACGATCGGGCCGCACGAAACGCGGCGGTGGCGGCGGCGGCACCACGATCACGCGGGGCCGCTCGTAGCGTCCGCCCGGATGGGGCTGGGCCTGCGCCGGCGTCGGCGCCGAGAGGGCGCCGAGGGCCAGCAGGGCGGCGGTGCCGAGGGCGATCAACATCTGCTTCATGGCGACTCCTTGGGTTGCATGTCGTTGCGAGGAGGCCATGGTGGCCGCCGCATGTGAACGGCGTGTCGCTGGCGAGAGAAATCTCGTGAATCTTGGCAAACGTGGGCAAAGCCCCGACGCCCCGACGCCCCGACGCCCCGGCGCTAGGCCGCCATCGGGGAGAACGTCGTCGCGAAACGCTGCGCGAAATGCGCCACCACCGCCCGGTTCACGACCGAGCCGCGCCGGCTGCGCAGCATCACGGCGTGGATCGGCAGCGGGCGCAGCGGCCAGTCCGGCAGCAGCACCTGCAGCCGTCCCTGCGCCAGGTCGGCCTGCAGCATCCAGGCCGGCAGCATCGCCACTCCCAGGCCCTGCAACGCCGCCTCGTGGATGGCCTCGCTGGCATTGGCCTCGAAGCGGCCCTGCACCGCCACCTCCACGCGCTGGCCGGCACGCGTGAAGCGCCAGACCCGTGGCGCGCCGATGCCGCCGAAATGGATGCAGGGATGCGCCGCCAGCTCGCGCGGATGCGTCGGCCGGCCATGCAGCTGCAGATGCGCGGGCGCGGCCACCAGCAGGCGCCGGGCGGTGCCGACGCGGCGCGCGACCAGGGTCTCGTCCTTGAGGTCGGCGACCCGGAAGGCGAGGTCGATGCCATCGGCGGCGAGATCGACCGTCGCATCGCTCAGCCGCAGATCGACCGCCAGGCCCGGATGCGCCTGCAGCAGCCCCGGCAGCCCGGGCACCAGCTGCAGCCGGCCGAAGGGCACCGACGCCGCGATGCGGATCGTGCCGGCGATCCGCTCGTGCCGCTGGCCCAGCAGCTCGCGGCCACGCTGCAGGGCGGCCAGCGCCGCCTGGGCGTGCGGCAGGAATTCCGCGCCGGCCGGCGTCAGCGACAGCCGGGGGCGCGCGCTGCGTTCGATCAGCGTGCCGCCGAGTTCGCGCTCCAGTGCCGTCACCTGCTTGCTGATGTTCGACTGGGTGGTGTGGAGGGCGCGCGCGGCGGCCGAGAAGCTGCCGTGCTCGACGACCCGGGCGAAGGCGTGGAGGCGCTTGAGACTGTCCATCCGAGGGACTCCCTTCAGTCCGAATTGGAATGGCAACAAGTCTAGATCGCTGGTTCCTGGAATGGGCGCCGTTCCCTAGAGTCCGGGCTGCCGCCGGCCGAGCCGGCTTCTCTCCACACCGAAAGGGACCGCTCCGATGACGACGACCTCGACACCCCATGCCCGCCGCCCGGAAGCGGCACTGGCGCTGGCACTGACACTCACGCTGGCCACGACCCTGAGCCTGACCCTGGCGGCGACCGCCGCGCACGCCGATGTCGCGCCACCCGCCCGGCCGACCCTCGTCGCCGGCGTCGAGATCCATGCCGGCCCGAGCGAGGCCGTGCAGGCCTGGCGCCGTGCCGTCGAGGCCGGCGATGGCGAGGCCATCGCGCGCATGAACGGCCCGCGCACCGTGGCCTATCGCGTGGACAGCGCCTTCACGCATGGCGGCAAGGCCATCGCCGCCGGCTACGACGCGATGTTCGCCAAGTACGTCGCCAGGGTCGACATCCGCGACGCCGCCTGGGTCCGCCAGGGCTCGCTGCTGCACTCCTGGGGCCTGTTCACCCTCACGCTGACGCCGCGCGGCGGCGGCGAGCCGGTGCGCATCGACGGCCGCTTCTCCGACCTGGCCGCCTGGACCGACGGCGGCTGGCAGTACCTGATGGACCACGCGTCCGTGCCCACCCCCTGACCGAAGGACCCCCGCATGACCTCCTTGTTCCAACCCCTGAAGGCCGGCGCTTTCGACCTGCCCAACCGCGTCGTCCTGGCGCCACTGACCCGCTCGCGCGCCGACAACGAGCGCACGCCGACGGCGCTGATGACCGAGTACTACGCGCGCCGCGCCGGTTTCGGACTGATCGTGACCGAGGCGACCTCGGTCGACCCCCTGGGCGTGGGCTATCCGCGCACGCCGGGCCTCTGGAGCCGGGCCCAGGTGCAGGGCTGGGCCCGCGTCACCGATGCCGTGCACCAGGCCGGGGGCCGCATCGTGGCCCAGCTGTGGCACGTCGGCCGCATCTCCGACCCGATCTACCTGGGCGGGCGGGCCCCGCTGGCGCCCAGCGCCGTGGCGCCGGGCGACGCCGCCGGCACGATCTCCCTGGTGCGGCCGCAGCGCCCGTACGGCGTGCCCCGGGCGATGGACGAGGCCGACATCGCGCGCGCCATCGCCTCGTTCGCGCAGGCGGCGCGCAATGCCGCCGATGCCGGCTTCGACGGCGTCGAGATCCATGGTGCCAACGGCTACCTGCTCGACCAGTTCCTGCAGACCGGCAGCAACCACCGCGCCGATGCCTGGGGTGGTTCGCTGGAACGCCGCGCGCGGCTGGCGCTGGAAGTGGTGGATGCCGTGGCCGAGGTCTGGGGCGCCGACCGGGTCGGCTATCACCTGTCGCCGCGCGCCGACATCCTGGGCATGGGCGACGAGGATCCCGCGGCCACCTTCACCCACCTGGTCGACCAGCTGTCGCAGCGCCGCCTGGCCTTCGTGATCTCGCGCGATCCGGAGGGCCCCGGCACCCTGGCGCCGCTGCTGCGGCCGCGCTTCCACGGCACCTGGATCGCCAATGGCGGCTTCACGCCCGAGCGCGCCGCGGCGGTGGTCGAGGCCGGCGCCGCCGATGCCGTCGCCTTCGGCCAGCTCTCCATCCCCAACCCCGACCTGCCCGATCGCCTGCGTCGTGGCCTGCCACTGGCGCGTCCGGTGGCGGCGACCTTCTACAACGAGCATCGGTTCCTGTTCGATGGCGAGCGCATGCCGCCCGAGGGCTACCACCCGAGCGACCGGCGCGGCTACCTCGATTTCGAGCGCGCGACCGTGGACGCCTGAGCGCGGCCAGCGGATGAACGTGACTTCGTTCACGGCATCCGTAGAATGCGCCGCGTTGGTGCTCGCGCCGCGGTTCGCGCGGCGCAGTTGAACGGGAAGCAGGAGTCCCGGTGTTCCCGCGCGGAACATCGAAGCCACCTGCGCTGCCCCCGCAACGGTCAAGCAGACGGCGTCCCCCCGGGGCGCCACCCCCGACGATCCAGCCACTGGGCTCCCTGAAACAGGCGCCCGGGAAGGCCGTCGGAGGCCGCGCTGTCAGCCCGGATACCGGCCAACGAGGCGGTCGCCGTCCATGTCCCCGACCGGGACGCGGAAGGCGGCCATGACACCCAAGCACCGGCGGGGAGGCCGGTGACGGGCCTTGCATCGTCGGGTCTTCATCTTCATGTTCGCTTTCGAAGCCGTTCTGTTCGAACTGGCACGCCTGTTCCTGTGGCCGGTCACCCTGGGTGTCCTGCTGTCCTTCCTCTACGCGGTCTATGGCCTGGGCGCCTTCGGCATCGAATACCTGCAGCGGCGGCGTCAGCCCGAGCGCGCGCTGGTGCTCGGCGCGCTGGCCGACCAGGGGCAGGACCGGATGGAGCTGGCCGTGCTCAAGGCGCTGGAGGGCGTGCGGCTGTGCAGCCGCGTGGCGCCCATGCTGGGCCTGATCGCCACCATGATCCCGATGGGACCGGCGCTGGTCGCCGTCGCCTCGGGCGAGTCGCAGGGCGTGGCCCAGAGCCTGGCGCCGGCCTTCGCCAGCGTGATCGTCGCCCTGGCCTCGGCCTCGATCACCTTCGTCATCTACACCGTGCGCCGGCGCTGGCTGATGCGCGAGCTGGTCATGGTGCTCGACGCCCGGGAGCGCGCGTCGTGAGCCGGCGGCGCTTCTCCATCCTCGACGGCCTGGATGCCGAGGACGACGATCCGGTGCTCTCGACCATCAACCTGATCGACGTCTTCATGGTGGTGATCGGCATGCTGATGATCGCGGTCATCAACAACCCCATGAACCCGTTCGCCCAGGACAAGATCACCGTGATCCGCAACGAGGGCCGGCCCGACATGGAGATCCTGACCAAGGAGGGGCAGAAGGTGACGCGCTTCAAGGCCAGCGGCGCCTCCGGCGAGGGCGATGGCGAGAAGGCCGGCACCGCCTACCGGATGAAGGACGGCACGATGGTCTACGTGCCGGCCGACGCGACGCCGGTCAAGCCGTGAAGGGCGTCACCCGGATCTGGGCTGCTTCGTGGCCGTGGGTCTTCGCGCTCGTCGTCGCGCTGGTCGGCACGGGTCGACCGGCGCTCGCGGCCGAGGTCGGCACCGGCACCGGCGCCAGTGCGGCCCGCGTCGTCCTGCTGACCACCTACATCGTCTCGCCGGCCCGGCTGGCGAAGCTGCAGGCCGCCGCCCGCGCGGCCGGGGTGCCGCTGCAGACGCTGTCGGCCGAGCGCGACACGCCCGAGGCGCTGGCCGCCGGCCTCGCCGGCGCCGGGCTGCTGATCCTGGATGCGCCGCATCCCGGTGTCGGCGAGGCCGCGGCAGCGCGCTTCGGCGAGGTCGTCGTGCGCAGCGGCGTGCCCTACGTGCTGGTCGGCGAGGCGGCGGCGGTGGCGCGCGGCGAACCCTTCGCCGCGGCGCCGCTGGCCGCCGAGCAGGGCGTCGATCCGGCCTGGGCCCAGCGCCTGCGCGCCTATTGGCGCAACGCCCGACCGGCCAATGTCGCGGCCTCGATGACGGCATTGGGCCGCATCGGCGTGCTCGAGGGCCTGCCGGCCGCCGAGCGGCTGCCGGCGGCCGGGCTCTACCACCCGGCCTGGCCGCGCATCGAGGACGACACCGCCGCGCTCGAGCGCCTGCCCGGCCCGGCGGCCGACGCGCCGACGGTGGCGATCGCCGTCAACAACGCCGTCTTCACGAGCGACGACACCGGCTGGGTCGATGCCCTCGTCGGCGCGCTGGAGCGGCGCGGCCTGCGCGCCTATGCGTTCTACGGCCCGCGCCAGCGGAAGGACCTGTTCTTCGCCATGACGCATGCCGGACCGGCGGCCGGGACCGGAGCCGGGGCGCCGCGCCGCGTGGCGGACCTGATCGTCAATGCCGCGCTGGTCTTCAATCCGACCGAGCGCAAGGCCGAGCTGGAACGCATCGGCGTGCCGGTGCTGCAGACCATGCCGGCATTGGCCATGGACGCGGCGCAGTGGGCGCAGAGCAAGGCCGGCATGGCGCAGGCCGATGTCGCCTACTACTACACGCCGAGCGAACTCGCCGGCATGGTCGATCCGATGCTGATCACCGCGCGCGATGCGGCCAGCGGCGCACTGGCGCCGATCCCGGCGCAGATCGACGCCGTCGCCGACAAGGCCGCCGCGCAGCTGCGGCTGCACCGCACGCCACCGGCCGAGCGACGCGTGGCGATGCTGGTCTACAACTACCCGCAGGGCGAAGGCAACTTCGGCGCCTCGTTCCTGAACGTGCCCCGGAGCCTGCACCACATGCTGGTGGCCCTGCGCGGCGCCGGCTACCGCACCGAGGCGCCGGAGGCCGAGTGGATCACGCCGCAGGTGCAGGCCACCATGGCCTCGTTCTACCGGCCCGAGGGCCTGCGGCCGCTGCTCGACCAGGACCTGGCCGAGGCCCTGCCGCTGTCGCGCTACCTGGCCTGGTTCCGCGCGCTGCCCGCCGCCACGCAGGCGCGCATCGAGGCCCACTGGGGTCCGCCCGAGCGCTCGACCCTGCTGCGCGACGTCGACGGCCAGCGCGCCTTCGTCATCCCGCGCGTGCGCATGGGCGCCGACAGCCACGTCGTGGTGCTGCCGCAGCCGCCGCGCCAGGAGCCCAGCGACGATCCGGCGCAGAAGGCGCGCACGATCTACCACCGCTCCTCGACGCCGCTCAGCCACGGCTACCTGGCGACCTACCTGTGGCTGCGCACGCAGTTCGGCGCCAGCGCGGTGGTCCACGTCGGCACCCACGGCACGCTCGAATGGGCGCCGGGCAAGGAACGCGCGCTGTCGGCGCAGGACGATCCGCTGCTGGCGCTGGGCGACCTGCCCAACGTCTATCCCTACATCATGGACAACCTCGGCGAGGCCGTGACCGCCAAGCGGCGCGGCCGCGCCGTGCTGGTCAGCCACTCGACGCCGATGTTCGCGCCGGCCGGCTTCCGCCCGCAGGTGCAGGAGATGCACGAGCTGATGCACGACTGGGAGAACGTCTCGCCCGGGCCGGTGAAGGTCGAGCTGGAGGCGCGCCTGACGGCGCAGTTCGTCGAGCACCAGTACCACCGCGACCTCAAGTGGACGCGCGAGCAGATCCTGGCCGACTTCGCCGGCTTCATGGAGCGCCTGCACCCGCACCTCGACGAGCTGGCCATGACCGCGCAGCCGCTCGGACTGGCGGCCTTCGGCGAGGTGCCCGACGCCAGGCGTCGCCACGGCACGATCCTGCAGATCCTGAGGAAGCCATTGATCGAGGCGCTGGGCGAGGACATCGACGAGGTGTTCCTGCTCGATGCCGGCAACCTCGCGCTGTCGCGGCCGGCGCGCTGGCTGGAGGTGGCGCTGGTCGATGCGCGGGCGGCCAGCACGCTGGACCTGCGCGCGGTCGACGCCGCGCGGCCGCAGACCGCCAGCGCCATTCCCAACCGGGCGCAGGGCAAGCCGCTCGACAGCGCGGTGCTGCTGGCGCTGGCCGAGCGGGCGCAGCGCCTGGACGCGACGCTCGCGGGCAACCAGGAGATCGAGGGCTTCCTCGCCGCGCTCGACGGCCGCCACCTGGCGTCGAGCTATGGTGGCGATCCGGTGCGCAACCCCGACAGCCTGCCCACCGGGCGCAACCTGTACGGCTTCGATCCCGGCCGCGTGCCCACGCGCGAGGCCTGGGACATCGGCGTGGCGGCCATGGACGGCTGGATCGCCGAGCACATGAAGCGCCATGGTGGCCGGCCGCCGGAGAAGATCGCCTTCACCCTCTGGGCCGGCGAGACCATGCGCCACCAGGGCGTGATGGAGAGCCAGGCGCTCTACGCGATGGGCGTCAAGCCGCGCTGGGACGAGGCCGGCCGCGTGGTCGGGCTCGACACGGTGCCGGCGGCGACGCTCGGGCGGCCGCGCCTGGACGTGCTGGTCAGCGTCACCGGGTCGTATCGCGACCAGTTCCCCGGCGTCATGCGCTGGCTCGACGCCGCGGTGCGGCAGGTCGCCGGCCTGCGCGAGGAGGGCGGCGACAACTTCGTCGCCCGCCACAGCGACGCCCTGGCGCAGCGCCTGCGCGCCGAGGGCGCCACGGCGGCGCAGGCCCAGCGCTGGTCGACCGCGCGCGTGTTCTCCAACGAGGCCGGCAGCTATGGCAGCGGCCTGGCCGATGCCACCACCGCGAGCGACACCTGGGCCACGCAGGGCCGCGCCGGCGGCGACGCCCGGATGGCGCGGCTCTACGTCGAGCGCATGGGCCACGCCCAGGGCGACGATGTCGAGGGCCTGGAGCGCCATGGCGCCTATGCCGCCAACCTGGCGCAGGTCGACGCGGCGCTGCTCTCGCGCACCTCCAACACCTACGGCATGCTGACCAGCGACGATCCGTTCCAGTACCTCGGCGGCCTGGCGCTGGCGGTGCGCCAGCTGACCGGCCGCGATCCGGCGCTCTACGTGCAGAACCTGCGCGACGGCACGGAGGTGCGCACCGAGGGCGCGGACGACGCCATCGCCAAGGAGATGCAGACGCGCTACCTGCATCCGCAGTGGATCTCGGCGCAGAAGGCCGAGGGCTACAGCGGCACGCTGCAGGTGCTCAAGACGGCGCAGTTCCTGTGGGGCTGGCAGGTGACGGCGCCGCAGGCGGTGCGCCAGGACCACTGGCAGTCGCTGCACGACGTCTATGTGCGCGACCGCTATCGACTGGGCACGCGCGAGTGGCTCGAGGGCGACAACCGGGCGGCCTTCGTGCAGACCCTGGAACGCATGCTCGACGCGGTGCGGCTGGACTACTGGCGGCCCGATGCCACGACCCGGCGCGAACTGGCGCAGGCCTACGAGACGGCGCTCAAGGCCACCGGCCAGCGCGACCTGAATCCGATGGTGCGGCAATTCGCGGCGCGCGAGGCCGATCCGGCCGCGGCTGCGACGGCGACGGAACCCGCCGCGACGCCGCGCCGTACGGCGCCCCGGCCGGTCGAGGTGGCGCGCCCCCCGCCGCCGGCCGAAGCGACACCAGCCACCGTGGCGGAAGCGGCACCGGCGGCATCGACGCGCATCGAGGGACTGAAGCTGGAGCCGCAACCCGAACCCGCACCCGTGCCGCGCCCTGATCCGGCGCGCTCGCCCGTCGACAGCCTGGCGGCGATGTTCCTGGCCGGGCTGGTACTGCTCGCCGGCGCCTGGCGCCAGACGCGCCGGGGCGGGGTAGGGTCCAGACCGCCCGACGCCGCCTGAATCACGCCTGAATGGCCAGGCGGCCGGTCAGCGCCATTCCTGCGGCATCAGCGGCACGACGTTGCGGTCGTCGATGGCGTAATGGCGCACGATCGGCTCGCGATCGAACAGCTTCTTGCGGTCCTCGGCATCGATCGAGGGTTGCAGGGGCTCGGTGCCGACGTACTGGCGGATCGCCTCCATCGACTCCCAGACCGAGACCACGGCCACCTCGGTGGTGCCGTCGCCCAGGTCGCGGAACAACGCGGCGGCGCGCTCGTTGCCCGGCGCCGCGTTCATTTCCTTGAGCTTGATCGTGTCGAGATAGGTCTGGCACTCCTCGCGCAACTCGGTGCGGATCCAGAACGTCCAGGCGCGAAAAATCTTGTCCATACCGGCTTGTTCAAAAAAAGATGTCGTTGACGCCCGTGAATTTCGAGCTGTGGAAATGCGTTTGCGCTGGCGGCTCGAGATAAACATTAGAGGTGAATTCTTTTGACTTACGAATCTGATGTGCTGGTACTTCTTTAGGGTTCCTGGGGACTGGTCGCGATTCTGCATGGGCTGGCGCAGAAGTGATTGCTAACAAAAATACTAAAAGTTACGATTTCGTGGTATCTGTCAGACGATTGGCGACTGTCGTTGTCGGACTGCCAGTCAATCAGCGCGCTAGATGAGGTCGAAAATACTCATCATGAATGACTATCGCCGCAGGCCATGACTACCACCGCGTTGGACTATCGAGCCAATCGGCTGCTCGCGGCATTCGAGCCGGAAGACATCGAGCGCTGGCTGCCGCACTTCGATCTGCTCGACCTGCCGATCGGCTGCGTGCTGTGCGAACCCCACGAGCGGCGCACCCATGCCTATTTCCCGACCACGGCGGTCGTGTCGATGATCTACATGATGGACAACGGTGCCTCGGCCGAGGTCGCCGTCGTCGGCCGCGAAGGATTCGTCGGCGTGTCGGCATTGCTCAGTGGCGGCTCGACGCCCAACCGCGCCGTCGTCCAGACCGCGGGCCAGTTGTTGCGCCTGCCGGCCCATGTCCTCCAGGTCGAGATCGACCGGGGCAGTGCCGTGATGCGGCGGTTGCTGCGCTACACGCAGGCCCTGCTGACGCAGGTCTGCCAGACGGCGGTGTGCAATCGGCACCATTCGCTCGACCAGCACCTGTGCCGCTGGCTGCTGCTGATGCTCGACCGCATCGACGACGATTCGCTGGCCATGACGCAGGAGATGATCGCCAGCATGCTGGGCGTGCGCCGTGAGAGCGTCACCGAGGCCGCGCTGAAGCTGCAGGGTGCCGGCGTCATCAGCTACCGGCGGGGGCGCATCGACGTCCTCGACCGCCGTGGCCTCGAGCTCCGGGTCTGCGAGTGCTATGGCGTGGTGCGGGCCGAATACGAGCGCCTCCTCGGCCCGACCGGTTGACCGGGCCGCCCGGCGGACTGGTGCCTCGCCGGCCCGGGTGCGGGCCGAGGGAGCGACGGCGCCATCCGCTCGCGGGCTTCAGAAGACCAGTTCCGCGCCCTCGGTGCAGCCGAGCCGGCCACCGACCTCGGTCTTCGCGAGATCGATGCCCAGCAGGTCGCGCACCAGGGTGGCCAGCAGCGGATCGATCAGCGGCGCGAGCACGTTCGAGACCACGCCACCGAGCGTCGTGATGACACCGGCGAGCGCGCTCGTCAGGGCGCCGAGCACGCTCGGCGTGGCATTGCTCGTCAGGCCCGAGGGGCCGGTGGGCGCCACCGGCTGCAGCAGGCTGGCCGACTGGCGCAGCGTCTGGCCGATCGAGTCGGTGACGTTGGGCGTCGAGATCGCCAGCCAGGTCGGCTCGGCGCGGACGTCGGGCGGGTTGGCGAAGGTCTGGTCGACGGTGGTCGCGCCCACCGTCAGGTCGCCACGCAGGGCCAGCCCGCCGGCGTAGTAGGGGATGCGCGGCCCGCAGCTCGAGGTCGGCACCAGGTTCAGCAGCACGGTGGTGCACCTGCGCGCGCCGATGTCCAGCAGCGCCAGGGGCGCGATCACCGGCGGCGCGGCGCTGCCGAACACCAGGGCCTTGGCCTGCGCCACCGTGCCGCCGAAGCTGCCCACGCGCAGCGTGGCGGCGGTGGTGGTGGTGCGGGCCGTCAACGAGGTCGCGGCGGGATTGGAGCAGCTGAAATCGGTGACGCGCGAGGTGCCGCCGCCAGCCTCGAGATGGATGTCCATGCGCACGTTGGGCGAGGCGAAGACGGCATCCTGCACCGGCTGGTTGCTGCAGGCCACCACGCAGGCCGTCAGATTCGCCAGGTTCAGGCCGAGCAGGTTGTTGAGCGTCGACATCAGCGGTCCCAGGGCGCTGGACAGCGCATTGGTCAGGGCCGTGATGGCGCCGAGCGCGGGCAGCTCGACCGTCAGGAGCGTGCGGACCTGGGCGGTCCGCACCACGATGGCGTTGGCGCCGTGGGGCTCCCGCTTGGCCAGGGCCGGGTCGCCGACCGCGGAGAGCTGCGGTGGTTCGATGACGCGCGCGCTGGCGCTCAGGTTGATCAGGCCCGGTGCGCCCAGCGGCACGCTGGCGACCAGGCCGTTGCGGCCGTTGGCCAGCTGCACCAGCGCCTCGGCGAACTGGAAGACCTGCAGGTCGATCGCCAGGGCCGCCGCCGGCGTGCCGCTCTGCACCCTGATCAGACTGCCCAGCCGGACCAGCGGCTGCGCGGCCGGCACGTTGGCGGCCAGGCGGATGGCGTTCAGGGCGTCGATGGTGGGGCGCGCGGTGTCGCCCTGCCGGGACAGCGCGGTGACGGCGGCCTGCAGCAGGGTGCCCACCGGCACGGCGGCATCGAGCACCTGCTCGTAGCGGCCGGCGGCCACGCCGGTGTCGATCGCCAGCTGGTCGAGGTAGCCCAGCAGCTGCAGCCGGCTCGTGACCAGGCCGCCGTAGGCCCCCGCGTCGAGCGCCAGCGTGCCGCCGAGCATGCCGCCCAGCACCGCATTGAGCAGGGTGGCGCGACTGGCATCGATGCTCGCCAGAGTGCTGCGGATGGTCAGCACGGCGCGAGGCTGGCGCCGCGCGGCGAGCGCCCGGACCTCGACGACGCGCGGCCTCGCGCCGGGCAGCCCGGGCATCAGGAGCGCGGGCGTGCGTCGCAGGGTGATGGTCACGGCGTTGGGCGCCGTCGTGCCGGTCGCCGGGGCGAAGTAGGTCGGCGCGGCATGGGCCGCCGGGTCCCAGCGGCCGCAGGCGATGTCGGCCGGCGCCAGGGCCAGGCCGGCGGGCAGGTTGAGCGCGCCGTTGGCCATGGCGGCGGCGCGGGCGCCGGCGCAGTCGTTCGTCGCCAGCGCCTGGGCACCGGCCAGCGCGGCCAGGTCGACGGCCTTCTGCATCTCGCGCTTGAGATAGAACAGCCAGCCCAGTTCGGTCCCCACGAGCACGCCGACCATCAGGCTCAGCGCCAGCGCCGTCTGCACCAGCACCGAGCCGCCCGAGCGCGAACGGCGCGCCTGGCCGCGATGCGATCGGTCGGCCATGGCCTCAGACCGGCCGCGCCATGGTCGCCCGGCGCGTCATCAGGTCCGGCACCCAGGGCACCACGCGGGCCAGGGCCATCAGCGGCGCGTCGCGGTAGTGATGGCTGACGCTCACCGTGACATCGGTGGCCGAGGCGGCGACACC
This sequence comes from Variovorax sp. PEI5, assembly GCF_056679935.1. Classification (NCBI taxonomy): domain Bacteria; kingdom Pseudomonadati; phylum Pseudomonadota; class Betaproteobacteria; order Burkholderiales; family Comamonadaceae; genus Variovorax; species Variovorax sp. PEI5. The sequence continues at coordinate 458,866 of NZ_JBWXPH010000002.1, read as the reverse complement.
GACCTGCACGTGCGCGACCACCCAGCGCCGCCGGCTGGCGAGGTCGGCCGCGAAGGCCGGCGGCACCACCAGCGAGGCGGCCAGCGTGTCGTGGACGATGTCGCGCACGCGCTGGATGTTGGGCGTCGCGCCGTCGGGCATCAATGCGATCGCGCGCACGCCATCCTCGGCGGCGCGCGCGATCGCCTGCTGCACGTAGAAGATCGAACCGAAGGTGACGATGCCATGCACCAGCGCGAGCAGCGTCGTCAGCACGAGGGCGAATTCCAGCGCGGCCACGCCGCCCTGCCGGTGGCGCCGTCTCATGGCAGGCGCCCGTCGAGCAGCATGCTGGCCTGGCCGGTGAGCGTGGCGGGGAGCGCGAAGTTCAGCAGCGGCAGCAGGCGGTCGATGCCGCGCGCCGTCACCGTGACCCGGATCTGGCAGCGTCGCGCCCATTCGGGGCCGCAGACCGGGGCCACGCAGTCGTCGTTGGCGCTCTGGCAGATCTGCGCCACCACCTCGGCCGGCGTGGCGAGCCAGCCCTCGACCCGCGCCGCGGCGATCGCGGCGGCCTGCGCCCGGCGCAATGGCAGCGGACTGGCCGTGCCGACCACCCGCTGGTAGCGCAATGCGGCGCGCGCTCCCTCCTCGGCCGCGTGCTGCAGGCCCATGCGCAGGGTCAGCGCGATGCCGTAGCAGAGCGTGGCGTAGACCAGGCCGAAGAACATCAGGAAGACGAAGGCGAACTCGATGGCGTAGGCGCCGCGCTGGGCACCGGCCGATCGGCGCCGCCACGTGACGCGGGTCGGCCGGGTCCCCGGGCCCCGGGCCGTCGAGGTCATGGCGCGCCGCCGGTGGTGGCGCCACCACGGCCGGTCGTGCTGGAGCCATAGCGTTCCGGGATCGGATGCTCGAAGCTCCGGAGATAGCGCTGGTAGCTGCGCCCGGCGATCTCGCCCGGGATCGGCCGTGGCACCGGCGAGGCGGCGTCGCCCTCGCGCTGGAGCGCGAGCAGGCCGGCGGCGGCATCGCCGACCGGCGACGGGCCGGCCGGCGCGGCCGGGGTAGGCACCGGGGCCGGCGCCGGCGCCCGATCGGCGGATCCGCCCGCGTGCGCCGCGGTGTCCAGGGCGAGGAAGGCGGCCGGCCCGGAGGCCAGGCTCAGCATCACGGCGCCCGCGTGGCGCCAGAACGAGGGAGGGAGGATCTTCTTCATGGCGCGCTGGCTTCGGACGGAGTGAGGATGCTGGGCGGCCGTTCGGCCGATGGCGCGTGACGGGAGGCGCCCGATGTCGCCGGGGCGGAGACGGCGAGCATCCCGGCCGGAAGGTCGGACGACGTGCCGGACGACGCGGCGGGCGGGGGCCCCGGGCGCGCCGGCGTCGGCATCGGTGGCAGTTCGCGCGCGGCCTGGCGGATGGCGTGCCGCGTGCCGGGCGCCAGGTTGCGCGCCGCCATCAGCGCCTCGGCCTCGTGGCCGCGCCGGATCGCGAACAGGTAGAGCGCCAGGTTGGACTGGACCTGCGGCTGCTCCGGCTGCAGCTGGCTGGCCTGCATCAGCGGCACGCGCGCCTGCGCGGCGTGGCCGGCGCGCAGCAGGGCATAGCCCAGGTCGCTCAGCACGACGACATCGGTCGGATCGCGCTGGCGCGCCTGCGCCAGCATCTCGATGGCCTGCGCGAAATCGCCCTCGGCGCCGGCCAGCAGGCCCAGGCCGTGGTAGGCCGGTCCGGCCAGCGGCGTCTCCAGCAGGCGCAGGTACTGCTGGCGGCTCTCGGCGATCTGGCCGGTGCGGCGCAGGGCGTCGGCGCGCAGCCGCAGCGTCGTGGCGGTGGCCGGCGTGTCGCGCTCCAGCGCATCGAGATGCGCCAGCGACGCGAACCACAGGCCGTCGCGCTGCATCTGCTCGATCAGCCGCAGATGGAGCGCCGGCGTCTGCGGTTCGCCGCCGGCCGCTTCCAGCGCGGCATCGGCCGCGGCCCGGTCGGCCTGGGCGCGGGCGCCGGCGCCGGCGTAGGAGCCGGGGCCGGTCGAGCCGCAGCCGGCCAGCATCAGCAGGCCGGCGAAGCCGAGCAGGCGCGCGCCCGGCGGGATCAGGAAAGGGCGAGGACTCATCGGCGGCTTCAGCGTGAGAGGGTGGCGAGGGAGCGCGAGATGGCCAGGAAACCCGGCCCGGCGGTGACGATGATCAGCGCCGGCAGCAGCGTGGTCACCATGACCCCGGTCATCTTCACCGTGATGCGGCCGATGCGCGCCTTGAGCTCGGCGCGCCGGTGCTCGCGCAGCCGTTCGCCGAACCGGGTCAGGGGTTCCTGCACCGCGCCGCCATGGCGATCGATCTGCACCAGCAGCGCGATCAGCTCGGCGAGATGCGCGTTGCCATGGAGCTGGGCCAGGCGCTGCAGGGCGTGTTCGCGCGTGCGGCCCTGGGCGTACTGGCGATTGGCGATGGCGAGTTCCGCCGTCAGCACCGGCAGGGTGGCGGTGAAGTCGGTGGCCAGCACGTGCAGGCCCTGGTCCAGGCTGAGGCCGACGCCCTGCAGCAGCCGCAGCAGCTCGACGAACATCGGCAGCTCCTCGGCGACGCGGGCGCGCCGCGCCGCCGCCAGCCGCGCCAGCAGCCACTTCGGCGCCATGAAGCCGAACACGAAGGCGACCGCCGGCACCACCACCGGATCGCCCGGCAGCAGGCCCGCGCCCTGCAGCACGACCGCCGCCAGCGGCAGCGTCGTGGCCAGCAGCGCGCGGCCGCCCAGCAGCAGCAGCTGGCCGCGCAGCGAGGCGCCGCCGCACTGGGCGATCAGGCGCCGGTCCTCCTCGGCCACCAGCAGGCGGCCCCAGCGCGTGCGCAGCCAGTGGGCTGGCAACGCGGAGCGCTCACGCGCGACCTCGCCCGTGGGCATGGCGGCGTCGGCACCGGGACCGGCGACGACAGCGGCACCGGTGGTCGCGCCGGTGACGCCCGAGACGGCGCGGCCGAAGACCCGGCGGCTGCGCGCGACTCGCCATTCGCGCCGCGCCACCAGCGCCGCCGCCAGCAGCAGGGCGAGCGCCAGCAATGCCATGCTCAGGGCCAGCAGGCGCGTGGCGTCGGGAGTCCCGGTAAAGAGCGCCATGGCCTTCACCGCAGCCGGGCCAGGCGGTAGAGCAGGAAGGCGCCGAGCGACTGCAGGCCGAAGGCGCCGAACAGCATCAGGCGACCGCTATCGTCGAGCCACATGCGGACCACGTAGTCGGCATTGGTCAGCATGATGGTCGAGCCCACGCCCAGCGGCAGCAGCCCCAGGATCCAGGCCGACAGGCGTGTCTCGGCCGACATCGCGGCCAATTCCTGGCCGGCCTGCTCGCCATCGCGCAGCGAGATGGCGACGCGCTCGAGCAGCAGGTCGGCGCGACCGCCATAGCGCACGCCCACGCCCAGGATGGCGCCGAGCAGGTGCAGCTCGCCGACGCGCAGGTGGCGGGCGGTCTGGTCGAGCGCGCCATCGAGGTCGACCCCGGCGCGCGCCAGGGCGGCGGCATGCTCCATCGCCGGCCGCAATGGCGCCTTCAGGGGCGCGATCGCGAGCTGGAAGGCGGCCTGCGGCGAATTGCCGATGCGGACCAGTCGCACCATGGCGTCGATGAAGCCCGGCAGCTGGCGCACCAGCCGCTCCCGGAAGCGCTGCACGCGCAGCCAGACGACGAACGTGCCCACGGCGCCCGCCAGCAGCAGCATGCCGGCCGCGGCGACGTCACCCAGCGCCGCGCCGGCCACGAGCATCGATGCGCCGGCCGCGCCGACGGCGAGTCCCAGCTGGCGCGGCGTGGCGACGGCCCGCAGCCAGCCCGGCAGCCGCCGGACCAGGGCCGAGGCGCCGGCGCCCAGCGCCGCGCCCGGGCCCGGCCGTGGCGTCGCATCGCCCGCGCGCATCGCGTCGCCGGCACCCGGTCGCGCGGGCGCCGCGCCCTCGGTGCCCGGCGCGGCGGCCCAGGGATCGCGCGGCAGGCCGGCGACGAAGGCGGCGTGCCGGGCATCGACCGCCGGCGGGACGGCCGGTGTCAGGCCGGCGGCGATGCGCGTGGCCAGATGGCGGTTGGCGGAGCGTCGCGACTGGCGGCGCGCGGCCCAGGGCCACAGCATCAGTCCCACGCCGGCGAGCAGCAGCACCAGCGCCATCAGGGCCCACGAGACCTCACGCATGCGCGTCTCCCCGCGCCCGGCGCAGCATCTGGCGATAGCGCGTGACCTTGGGGGAATGCGGCGCGACGCCGAGCGAGGCCCAGTGGTCGCGCTCGCCGCCATCGGGCGTCGCCACCGGATCGTGGCGGTGCAGCTCCTGCATCGCCACCACGTCGTCGTTCACGCCGGTGACCTCGGAGATCGACAGGATGCGCCGCTGGCCGCCCGGCAAGCGGCCGATCTGGACGATGAAATCGATCGCGTTGGCGATCTGCCGGCGCAGGCTCGATTCGCTGCCCTGGTAGCCCGCGAAGCCGGCCAGCATCTCCAGCCGATACAGGCACTCGCGCGGCGAGCTGGCGTGGATGGTGCCCATCGAGCCGTCGTGGCCGGTGTTCATGGCCTGCAGCATCTCCATCACCTCGGCACCGCGCACCTCGCCGACGATGATGCGGTCGGGCCGCATGCGCAGGCTGTTGCGCAGCAGGTCGCGGATGGAGACCTGGCCGGTGCCGTCGAAGCCGCCCTGTCGGCTCTCCAGCCGCACGACGTGGGCGTGGCCCAGCGAGAGCTCGGCCGTGTCCTCGATCGTCACCACCCGTTCGGTCTCGGGGATGAAGGTCGCCAGGGCGTTGAGCAGCGAGGTCTTGCCCGAGCTGGTGCCACCGCTCACCAGGATGTTGCAGCGCGCGCGCACGGCGATCTCCAGCAGCTGGGCGATGGCGGTGTCGAAGGTGCCCATGTCGACCAGCTCGGCCGGCGTCAGCGGGTCCTTCCTGAACTTGCGGATCGACACCGACAGGCCGTCGAGCGCCAATGGCTCGCTGATGACGTTGATGCGGCCGCCATCGGGCAGCCGGGCATCCACCATCGGATGCGACTCGTCCAGCCGCCGCCCGATCGGCGCCAGGATGCGTCGCACGATCCGCAGCACGTGCTCGCGATCGGCGAAATGCACGGTCTCGCGCTCCAGCCGGCCATGGCGCGAGACATAGACGTTGCGGTGGCCGTTGATCAGGATGTCCTCCACCGCCGGATCGGCCAGCAGGTCCTCCAGCGGGCCGAGGCCGGCCAGCTCCTTGGTCAGGGCGTCGGCCACCAGGGCGATCTCGCGGTCGTTGAGCGGCACGCGCTGCGCCCGCACGAAGCTGTCGAGCTCGAAGGCGACGAACTGCTGGATCGCCGCGCGCGACCAGCGGCCGAACTCGGCCCCCATCGCCTCGACGCGACCGAGCAGGTGATCGTGCGTCCAGGCCTTGATGTCCTGGTACTGCTGCGAGCCCAGGAAGGCATCGCCATCGGCGCGGGAATCGGTGCCGGCCATGGCGGATCAGCGTTCCGTGGCGCTGCGACCGCGCCGCGACAGCGGCGCCATCAGCGCGGCCCAGGAGGATGGCGTCCGGCCCGCCACGCGCGCCGGCGGGTCGGCGGCGACGCTCTCGCTGCGCAGTTCGCGCACCATGGCCTGGACGGCGTTCACATAGGGATCGTGGCGTGCCACCCGGGCCAGCATCTCGCCGCGTGCGCCGGCCGTCAGCAGGGCCGAGCGACGCTGCGGCAGGACATGCGCGAGCGGCAGCTGCAGGCGCTCGGCCATGTCGCGCGCCGTCACGGCCAGCGTCGGGTCGAACAGGTTGGCCACCAGGCCCAGGCGCTGGCGCTCGACGCCGTGGCTCTCCAGGTCGTGCAGCAGCCGGGCCGTGGAGACCAGACCGCCGATGCTCTGGTCGCACACCACCCAGGTCCGGTCGGCCTCGCGCACGCATTGCGCCATGAAGGCCGGGCGGCTGCAGCCGCCCAGGTCGGCCACCTGATGGTCGAAGAAGTCGGGCAGGCGCCGCAGCAGCCCGATGTCGTCCTCCGAGGGCGTCTCGCGCAGCTGCGCCGGATCGCAGGGCAGCGGCAGCACCGCCAGGCCGTCGGCATGACGCGCCAGCGCGGTCCGCGCCAGCGTCTGGTCCAGGCGGCGCAGCTGGCTGGCGCCATCGGCGAAGCTGAAGTCGCTGGTGGTGTCGAGGTAGAGCAGGCCATCACGCGCCGGCAGGCCGAGGTCGAGCAGCGCGACGCCGCGCGCCGGCGCGCCGCCGCCCGACGCGGCCGCCGCTCGCCCGACCGCGTCCTGCAGCAGCAGCGCCAGGTGCGTCGCCAGGGTCGTCACGCCCAGACCCGGGCGCGCGCCCAGCAGCACCACGCCCCGACCGCGCAGGGCCGATGCTCGTGGCGCGTCCGAGGCCGGCCCGGTGGCCGGAGCGCCGCGCCGCAGCAGCAGGGCGGCGAGCGTCGCGTTGAGGTCGTGCAGCGAGCCGGCGGTGTCGACGAAGTCGGCCACGCCGGCTCGCAGGGCCGCGAGCAACGCGGCCGGCTCGGTCGAGGCGCCGGTGCCGAGCACCGCCAGTTCGGGCCGGAGCTGGCGCAGCTGGCCGTGCAGTTCGGCGGCGGCGGCGGCCTGGCTGCCCGCGAAGTCGAGGAACACGGCGCGCGGCCGCAGGGTGGCGATGCGCTCGTCGATCGCGCGCATGCTGCGCGCCACCTGCACCACCGTGCCGCGCCGCTGCAGGCCATGGTTGAGCCAGTCCAGCGTGGCGATGTCCTCGGTCGCGAACAGGTAGGTCTCGGTGCCGGCCGGCGCGGTGGGAGCGGCGAACGCGGCGAGGTTGCCGGAGGAAGGCGGCGAGGACAGGAACGAGGGGAGTGGGGAGGATGGCATGGGTTTCGGTTTCTTCAGCGGGAGAAGCCCGGCAATGTCTCGGGCGCCCGGCCGTCGCCCAGCACGATGCGCTTCCAGACCGCGTCGTCGCGCCGCTCGGAGGCGCCGGGCAGGCGCGCGGTCAGGTCGGTGCCGCGCGCGATCGGCTTCACCAGGTGGGGCGTGACCATGATGACCAGCTCCTTCTCGGTCATCCGGTAGTTCTGCTGCTTGAACAGCAGCCCGATCACCGGCAGGTCGCCCAGCAGCGGGACCTTGCTGGCATTGGAGAGGGTGGTGCGGCTGACCAGTCCGCCGATGATGAAGCTCTCGCCATCGCCGAGCTCGACGGCGGTGTCGGCGCGGCGCGTCGTGATGGAGGGAACCGGCACGCCGCTGATGCTCAGGGCGTTGGTGTAGTCGAGGTCGCTGGCCTCGGGCGCGACCTTGAGCGCGATGCGGTCGTTCGACAGCACCGTCGGCGTGACCGTCAGGCCGATGCCGAACGGCTTGTACTGGATGGTGGTGGTGCCCAGCGCCTGCGGCACCGGCACCGGCAGCTCGCCACCGGAGAGGAAGCTGGCGCTCTGGCCCGAGGTGGCGATCAGGGTCGGCTCGGCCAGCACGCGCGCCAGGCCGTTGCCCTCCAGCAGGCGCAGCGTCAGGTCGAGGCCGCGGCCCTGGTTGGCGTTGCCGAAGCCCAGCACCAGGTTGAAGGCCTGGCTGATGCTCGACGACGAGGTGTTGAGGAAGCTGAAGCCGCGGCTGTTCGGCCCGTAGCTCGACAGCTCGAAACCGGCGTCCTTGAGCACGCTGCGGCTGAACTCGACGATCCTGACCTCGACCTGCACGGTCTGGCTGCGCACCGCGACGACCGAGCGGTCGAGCGGCGCGGCGTCGGGGCCGCCGGCGGCGCGCGCGTCCTCGACGCGCCGGGCATGCGCCTCGAGACTGTCCGAGCTGCCTTCGACCACGCCCTGGCGGCGGCGCACGCTGACGTCGTAGGTGGTGGCGTTGTCGCTGCCGCGCCGCCACACCATGAGCGTGGTGCGGCCGGCCGCCTTGCCGGTGACGATCAGCCGCGCGCCATCGGTGTTCCGGTCGCGGCGCGTGACCAGCACGCTGGCGACCGCTTCGTCGGCGATGGCCAGGCGCTCGATCGCGCCGTCGATCAGCAGTTCACGCTGGGTGCCGGCCGCGAGCGCCAGTTCGCGCCGCTCGGCCGCCGTGGCGGCGCTTGTGGCGCAGGCGCACAGCAGCGCGAGCATGGCCGGGCCGCCGGGCGTCCAGGCGGCGTGTCGGAGCCGGTGGGCGCGGCGTGGGGGAGCAGGAGGCATGCGTCGGTCTCGCGGGATGGGCGGGTCGGTGTCAGTAGCTGACGATCTCGCGGCGGTCGCCCCGGATCGACTCGATCTCGATGCCACCGCGCGCCGGGGCGCTCCGGCGTGGCGCGGCCATGCCGGGTGGTGGCGCGACGACCAGGGCGGACGATGCGATGGCGGGCGCGAAGGCCACCACCGGCGACGTGATCGGCGGCGCGGCACCGCCCGCCAGGTCGGCCATCGCGATGCCGGCCTGGGCCTGGTCGATCGGCCGCAGCGCGGTCCTCGCGCCGCCCGGGCCGCCGGTGCGCAGCGCGGTGACGGGCGCCGGGAACAGAGCGGCGTCGGGCTGCGCCGTGTCGCCGGGATGGCGCAGGGCCAGCAGCAGCCGCCCGTTGGCCTCGCCCAGCGCCAGGCGCGCGACATCCTGCACCTGCACCGCCAGCACCACCGTGCGCGCGGCCTCGAGGGTTCGGGTCGGGGTCGTGCCGGCCGCGCCCGGCGCGTCGTGACCCGGCCCCGCCGGCCCGTCGACGGATGCGCCGCCATAGGCCAGCACGCGCTGGCGCGACAGCAGCAGGCGCGCCTGACTCTGCGTCACCTCGCGGCCATCGCCCTTGAGCAGGAAGAAGACATCGACGAAATCCCCCGGCTGTACCCGGTGGGCGACGCCCAGCACCTCGTCGGCCCGGATCGCCACCGCGCGCTCGCCCTCCTCCAGGCGGGCGGCCAGGCCGGCGACCAGGCCGGATTCGAGCAGCAGGGCGCCGGCGGCGAGGTCGGTGGCCGGCACGCGTCCGGTGGCGGCGGCGACATCGCGCAGCGCGCCGGGCGGATCGATGGGCAGACGCACCACCTGCAACGCGTCGGCGCCGAGGATCTCGCCCGCCCGCACCTCGCGGCGCGTGACCACGACCGCGAAGGTGGGAGCGGCGACCACCGGGGCCGCGCCGGTGGCGGGGCCTGGTGACGGGCCGGCGGCGCGGCTGCCGAGCCACCACGCGTATCCGCCCAGCGCCACGGCGAGCAGCAGCAGCACGGCGGCGAGGATCTGGGTCAGGCGGAACATGGCGGGCGACAGGAAGAGGAGGACGGCAGCGTCAGTGCGACGCAGGTTCGAGCCGCAGGGCGAGCCAGACCAGCGCCATCAGCGCCAGGTAGCCGGCATAGGGAATCGAGGCCCGGGCCCGCGGGACGGCGGCCGAAGGCGCCTTCGCATCGGCACGCGCCTTCCAGGGACCGTGTTGGCGGATCAGACTGAACAGCGCATGGCCGCCCGCCAGCAGCCCGGCACCCATGGCGATCGGCAGCAGCGGCGATCCGCCGACCCACAGTCCCAGCACGCCCGCGAACTTCACATCGCCCGCGCCCATCAGCCCCATCGCATAGAAGCACAGCAGGATCAGGAAGGCGCCGATGCCTCCCAGCAGCGCGTCCGGCCAGCTGACGGCCAAGGGCGACCGCCCGACGGCCAGCGCCACGATGGCGAAGACCGCGCCCGCCATCACCCACCGATTGGGAACCCGGCGTCGCGCGAAATCGCAGGCGACGACGCCGACGAGCCAGAGACCGAGGGTGAGGGACATGCCGATGCCACGCCGGATCCGACGGGTGGCTCAACCGCCCGACGATGGGGGAGTGCTCGATCCGGAGGTGGCCGATCCGGCAGCGGCTGGCGCGAGCGTCGTCGAGATATTCGTGAACACCGTGTTGAGGCGCGAGGCGATGGAACTAGAACCGGCACCAAATGCGGTGGCCAGCACGACGGCGATCAATCCGGCAATGATTCGGTGGATTCAAACTTGAAGCGCAACACCCAGAGATTCAATCAATGAATCAGGGTTGAGGGAGTCGAACTGCTGAGGAGCAGTTGTCGGTAGACGGCAAGTGGTGATCGTACGCCCAGTGCCTTGCGCGGCCGGTCATTGATCTCGTCTGCAATGGCGTCGAGCTGCTCCTGGCTGTAGCCCGAGAGATCGGTGCCCTTGGGCAGGTACTGGCGCACCAGGCCGTTGGTGTTTTCATTGCTGCCGCGCTGCCAGGGGCTGTGCGGATCACAGAAGTACACCGCCACGCCCGTGCGCTCGGTCAGCTTGGCATGCATTGCCATTTCCCGGCCCCGGTCGTAGGTCATGCTCTGGCGCATCGGCTGGGCAATGCTGGCGAGTTTGTCGCTGAAGGCTTGCAGCACATGTGCTGCGGTCGCTGGCTTGGGATGAGGCAGCTTCACGAGCATCAGCAGCCGGCTGCTGCGCTCCACCAAGGTGCCCACCGCGCTGGCGTTGCCCTCGCCCTTGATCAGGTCACCTTCCCAATGGCCGGGGAATTGACGGTCCTCGATCTCGGGCGGACGCACGTGGATGCTCAGCATGTCGGGGATCTGGCCACGGCGGTCCTCCCCCTTGCTGCGGGGCAGGCGCTTGTTGTGCGCATGGCGCAGGCAGGCGATCAGGTCCCGACGCAGCTCACCCACGGGCTGGGCGTAGATGCAGTTGTAGATAGTCTCGTGCGACACGCAGTACTCATGCCCTTTGGGGTACAGGCGAGCGAGCGCCAAGGCCACTTGCTCGGGCGACCAGCGCAGGCGAAGGAAGTGCTCGACGGCGCCAAACAGGATCGAGTCGACATGCAGTTTACGCAACGGGCGGGCCTGCGCTCGACGATGGCTGCAGGCTTGCTGCGCGAGGGCACTGCCGTACCGACCCGTGGGCGCGGTGTTGCGCTGCAACTCCCGGCTGATCGTGCTCGCATTGCGACCGAGCACGCGTGCCATGGCGCGGATGCCCAAACCCTGCTGCTTCAGACTGGCCAGGGTGACGCGGTCTTCGGGCTGGAGTTGGGTATAGGTGGCAGGATGAGGCAACATGACGGGACCTTACAGGGCCGGGTGTTGCACTTCAGGTTTGAATCCGCCTTCCGTATTCAATGGCGGTGGCGCCACGTTCGTCGCGCATGAATTTAAAAAAGGCGGCTTTCATGATGATCCTTAAGCAGTTCGATTAGAGGCAGTGAAACAGGACTAGCACTAAAAATGTAGCTTCTGTAATTTTTCTAATCAATACTGAAAAAGTATTCGTCGTGAATGAAGTGTTTTTAATCTCCCAAAACGCGTGTCAATACCCGACCTTTTCAATTGGCCAAGAAAACAGAGACTGTTGAAAACTATGGATTTAAGTGCTTTTTTTTCGATCCAGGGAAAACCTGGATGAAACCAGCCAATTCGCTTCTCAAGTGCTCAGGATTCCGCCATGTGGATGGCGCGACCCTCGGGTGATCGGCGCCATGGAACCGGGGCCATGGCTCGGCATCGCGTGGTGGAAGCGAAAAATCCCTGAAAAAAGATGATGGCGACGTTGTGGAAATCGTGAAAAAGGCACGTTTGAGAGACAGGGAGAGGCGCCGTGTCTGTCAGACGGAGGCTCTTTTCACGCTTTCGCAGTCGCCGGCACCATGCACTGAGGGTCGTAGCCGGCCATGAACAGGGCGCCGATGAAGGCGGCCATGCGGGCCTCGCTGGTGTGCGAGCTGTGGCGCTTGGGCCAGGCCACGAAGAGTTCCAGCGGACTGCGGCGCAGGGTTTCCTCCATCAGCAGTCCGACCCGCACGGCGGCGCTGGCCCAACGGCCGGCGGTCGCGATCTCGGAGCCGAGGTTGTAGCTGAGCACACCCGGATCGACCGCATCCGGGAAGGCGCGGCGCACGCGCCGCTGCAACTGGTTGCCGACGGCGGGAAAGCGCAGCATCGGTGACAGTGGCGCGCTGCCGCGTCCGCTGCGGCGCCGCCAGATCTCCACCAGCGTGCCGATCGCGGCCGCCACCCGCGACTCGTAGATCGGCAGGCCGTCGACCGCGTAGAGCGAATGGATCTTGCAGAGCGCCGAGTTCATGCGCGGAATGCTGCGGAAACTGCCGGTGGGGTCGGGGTCGGCCAGGCGCAGCGCCTGCCCGGTCACCTGCAGATAGAGAGGCAGTTTCTCGCCCAGGCTGACGAGGTAGGCGCTGGCGCCGACGCGGCTGTTGCGGTCGGCGCCCCACTCGACGATCGCTTCGCAGGCGATCCGCGTGCCCTGTGGGTCCTGGTGCGCGACGGCAGCGCGCAACTCGGTGGACAGCTCCTTCATGCGGATCATCGTCTCCTGCCAATCACCGATCGCCATGCCGGTGAAGCGCCAGCGGTAGCAGTCCGGCACCAGCTGGTCGAAGGTCGTCTCGGCCACCAGACCGTTGGGCATATAGGGGGAGACGTTCATATTCAGCCGGACCTTCAGGTGGGGCAGGTGGCCCGCCAGCCATTCGGCGAATTCGCGCACATCGGCATCCTGGAGAAACATTTGACGCATCGTCGATTCCTTTTTTCTTGAAACGTGTCGGCGGTCCGGCACGCGAGGCGTTCAAAATGCTCAGAGCAGTTCTTAAAACAAATCAATTCGACTGGATCACAAGTATGCGCGTGCTTGTTTTTTTGTGGCAATACCTCTCCCTTCCTGCGTCGCATGCAACTCGTTTTCCAGCCAATACCTCATTCGTATTGCGCTGAAATCCGAAGTCGGGAAGCAGGCAGAAAGAAAACCATGCGATGACACGTCCGCTCGGGCGACCGGCGCAAGGGGTGCGCGGTCCGGGTGGACGGCATCGGGTTCATCCGTCGTCGTGACGGGAAACTCGGTGTTTCAAATCTTGTCCGGCCCTCCAATTGAAAGAAATGACAAGAATTGGCATGAGAGTTGGGTTTGTACGCAAAATGTGACAGTGCGTCCGTACGCTACCGCACACAGCGATGAAGCCGGAATCGGGTCGCGGCATGGATTCGCTTCCCTCGGACGACCGGACGGCTCCAAGAAGGGGCGCCGGCACCCGCGCGCCGACACAACTGGTAGCAGCGCCCCAGGATGCGGGCCACCATGATGGCCAACACCCCACCCGAGAAGAACCCCATGGAATTCACCATCAACGGATCGCCCGTGCAGGCGACGTTCGATCCCCGGACGTCGCTGCTCGACCTGTTGCGCGACCACCTGGGCCTCACCGGCTCCAAGAAGGGCTGCAACCAGGGTGCCTGTGGCGCCTGCACCGTGCTGGTCGATGGCGAGCGGATCAATTCGTGCCTGGCGCTGGCGGTCCAGTACCAGGGCCGCCGGATCACCACGGTCGAAGGTCTGGCCGAAGCCGGCGAACTCCATCCGCTGCAGCGTGCCTTCGTCGTGCACGACGGCTTCCAGTGCGGCTATTGCACCCCCGGCCAGTTGTGCTCGGCCATCGGCATGATGGGCGAGGCGCGACGCGGCATGCCCAGCGTGGTCACCCAGGATCTCGCGGCTCCCGTCGCCATGACACTCGATCGTGAGGAATTGCGCGAGCGCATGAGCGGCAACCTGTGCCGCTGCGGCGCCTACAACGGCATCGTCGATGCCATCGTCGAGACCTTCGACATCGGCATCCCCGAGGGCGCCGCCCGTGGATCCGCCACGCGCCGGGAGCCCGCATGACGCCCTTCACCTATCACCGCGCTGCGGACGTGGCCGGTGCCTTGCGGCTGGCCGGCCAGTCGGCGACGTCGCGCTATCTGGGCGGCGGCACCAATCTGGTCGACCTGATGCGCGAGACGATCGAGCGGCCCGATGCGCTGGTCGACGTCTCCGGCCTGTCGCAGGCCATCGAGGTGGATGCGCGGGGCGGCCTGCGCATCGGCGCGGCGGCCCGCAACAGCGCGGTGGCGGCGCATCCCGTGGTGCGCGAACGATTCCCGCTGATCGCGCGTGCGCTGCTCGCGGGGGCCAGCGGGCAGATCCGCAACATGGCCACCACCGGTGGCAACCTCCTGCAGCGCACGCGCTGCGGCTATTTCTACGACGACGCGGCGCGCTGCAACAAGCGCTCGCCCGGGGCGGGGTGCGACGCGATCGGTGGTTTCAACCGCATCCACGCCATCCTGGGCGCCTCGCCGGCCTGCGTGGCGACGCATCCGTCGGACCTGTGCGTGGCGCTGGCCGCGCTCGACGCCGTGGTGCGCATCGACGGCCCGGCGGGTCCGCGCGCGGTGCCGCTGGTCGACCTGCATCGCCTGCCGGGCGATCGTCCCGATCTCGACCACGTGCTGGCGCCCGATGAACTGATCGTCGCCGTGGAGGTACCGGCGCTGGCCTTCGGCGGGCGCTCGGTCTATCGCAAGGTGCGCGACCGCGCCAGCTATGCCTTCGCGCTGGTGTCGGTGGCGGCCGCGCTGGACCTCGACGACGATGGCGGCGTGCGCGATGTGCGCCTGGCGCTCGGCGGCGTGGCGCACAAGCCCTGGCGCGCCTTGAAGGCCGAGGCGGCGCTGCGCGGACGGCCGGCCACGGCGGCGAGCTTCCAGGCCGCCATCCGCGCCGAGCTGGCCGATGCGTCGGGCCTCGGCCACAACGACTTCAAGATCGACCTCGCCGAGCGCGTCGTCGTCGCCACGCTCGGCCAACTGGCGGGAGACCCCTCATGAGCCTGATCCAGGACATCGCGCAGCAGGCGGTGATGAAAGCCGCCGAATACGTGCCCGATCGCTGGCTGCCCGGCGCCTCGCCCGATCCATTGCGGCACGCCGGGGGCCTGATCGGCGCGCCGATGGCGCGGGTCGACGGTCCGCTCAAGGTGACCGGCCGGGCCCGCTTCGCGGCCGAGGTGCCGATGGACGGCCTGACCCATGCCGCGCTGGTCCACAGCACCATCGCCAGCGGCCGCATCGCGCGACTCGACACCACCGCCGCCGAGCGCGCGCCCGGCGTGGTGCTGGTCATGACGCATCGCAACGCGCCGCGCCTGGCGCCACCGCCGGTGATGATGACGGCGCCGCGCGCCGCCGGTGCCAGCGACCTGCCGGTGATGCAGGACGACCGCATCCACTGGAACGGGCAGTCCGTGGCGCTGGTGCTGGCCGCCACGCAGGAGGAGGCCGATCACGCGGCATCGCTGGTCGAGGTGAGCTACGAGAGCGATCCGGCGGCGCCGGCCGTGACCTCCTTCGCCGACGCCATAACCCGGGCCCGCGTGCCCGACAGCCTGCTGGGCGAACCGCCCGAGGTGCGGATCGGCGATGCCGAGGCGGCCTTGCGCGAGGCGACCTTCGTCGTCGATGCGCTCTACACCACGCCGCGCCACAACCACAACGCCATCGAGTTGCATGCCGCCACCGTGGCCTGGGAGGGCGACACCCTGACGGTGCACGACGCCACCCAGGCGGTCAACGCCACCGCCTGGACCCTGGCGCAGATCTTCGGCATCGAGGAGTCGCAGGTGCGCGTGATGTCGCCCTTCGTCGGCGGCGGCTTCGGCGGCAAGATCCTCTGGGACCATCAGATCCTGGCGGTGGCCGCCGCCCGGCTGGCGCGGCGTCCGGTGCGCATCGTGCTCTCGCGCGAAGGCGTGTTCCGCGCCGTCGGCGGCCGGACGCCCACGCGGCAGCGGGTGGCCCTGGGCGCCCGCGCCGATGGCACGCTGGCCGCGCTGATCCACACCGGCTGCGTGGCGATGACCCCGCACAACAACTGCCCGGAGCAGTTCACCTTCCCGGCACGCCATCTCTATGCCAGCGAGACCTTCGAGCTGGGCCAGAAGGTGGCCGACATGCACATGGTGGCCAACACCTTCATGCGCGCCCCGGGCGAGTCGGTCGGCACCTTCGCGCTCGAATCGGCGCTGGACGAACTGGCCCTGGCGATGGCACTCGACCCGCTGGAGCTGCGCCGCCGCATCGAGCCGTCGAAGGACCCGGTATCGGGCAAGCCGTTCTCCTCGCGCCACCTGCTCGACGCCTATGCCGCCGGCGCGGAGCGCTTCGGCTGGGACCGGCGCGCGGCCCGGCCGGGAACGCGCCGCGAGGGCGAGTGGCTGGTCGGCATGGGCATGGCGACGGCCACCTACCCCTACATGCGCATGCCCGGCGGCGCCGCCCGCATCCGGCTGGGCATCGACGGCACGGCGCTGGTGCAGATGGCCAGCCACGAGATGGGCATGGGCACGTCCACGGTGCAGGCCCAGCACGTCGCGGCACGGCTGGCGCTGGCCTACGAGGACGTGCGCTTCGAGTATGGCGACACCTCGCTGCCCGCGGGCACGCTGGCCGGCGGCTCGTCGCAGACGGCCTCCATCGCGGCGGCGATCATCGCGGCGCACGAGGTGATGGTGAAGCAGCTGCTGAGGACCGCCGGCAAGGACTCGCCGCTGGCGGGCGCCCGGCCGGAGGAGGTCGAGGCGCGCGATGGCGGTCTGGGCCTGCGCGAGGACGGCGCGCGCTGGGAGAGCTATGCCTCGATCCTCGCGCGTGCCGGCCTGACCGAGCTGGTGGCCGAGGCCGATGCGCCGCTGCCGCTGGAGGCGCAGAAATATTCCATGCATTCCTACGGGGCGCAGTTCTGCGAGGTGCGGGTGAACGCGGTCACGGGCGAGACCCGCGTCTCGCGCTTCCTCGGCTCCTTCGACTGCGGGCGCATCCTGAATGCGAAGACCGCCGCCAGCCAGTTCCGTGGCGGCATCATCATGGGACTGGGGCTCGCGCTGACCGAGGAGACCCACTTCGACGAGCGCACCGGTTGCATCGCCAATCCGTCCCTGGCGCAGTACCACGTGCCGGTGCACCTGGACGTGCCGGAGATCGACGTCATCTGGACCGACGCGCCCGATCCGCACAGCCCGCTCGGCGCCCACGGCATCGGCGAGATCGGCATCACCGGCGTCGGCGCGGCGGTGGCCAACGCGATCTTCAACGCCACCGGCAAGCGCGTGCGCGACCTGCCGATCACGCTCGACAAGCTGCTCTGAGCGGCACCGCGCCGGCAAGGGCGCGGCGCGGCGCGGCGCGACCCGGCGACCGACCGCCCGACCGATTTCGGAATGCCGGCGCCCCACGGGCGCTCCGGCGGCGGAATTGTTCAGCAACGGCCGCCGACCGGCTGGCTAGAGTGATCCGACGTGGCCCCGGCCCGGCCCGCCGGCCGGATCGGGCGCCTTGGTCCATCCGCCCAGGGAGATCGAATGCGCCGGAGCTCGTCGGGATGCCCGTGGGTCGTCGTCCTGCGCATCGGCGCCCGCCATTTCCCCACTCGCGCCAGCAAGCCGCCGCGCGAGCCACCGGTCGTCCCGCTCGCCGCGCAGCAGCTCGCGTTGCATGCCGCCATTGGCGCCGAGAGGCGCCGGCGCATGGCCATCAGCTCCGTCTCGCCCGATGCGGCCCGCAGGCACCTGGCGGCCTTCCAGGAGGGCGCGACCTATTTCGTCACCCGGTCGGTGCTGGACTGGCGTGGTCGCGAATGGCTCGGCTACGACGACAACAGCCAGTTCGTCATGCCCAGGTCGGAAGCCGACCGGCTGCTGGCGAAGGCCCGGGGCGACGTCGGGCTGCTGGAGATCGAGCTCGGCATTCCGCCGGGCAGCTGGGCCGGCGCCGTGCTGCTGCGCATCGACATCCCCGCGCCCCATGAACTGAATCTGCGCCTGCCCTCCGGCAACGAGGCCGGCGCCAACGCCTGCTGGCTCCCCGGCGGCCTGACCCCCTTCGGTCATTCCGAAGCCGTCGTCGACCGCATCCCCCTCGGCAAATATGTGGAAAGCCCCGCATGGAACATCTTCCCTCCCGAACCGACTACCGGATCGTCGACGTCGACGGCCGCCGCATCCTCTCCGTGCTGTGCGGAAGCACCGCGATCTATGAATTCCGGACCGAACTGACGGCGCTCGAGCAGGCCGGCATCGGCGCGGGTGGCGCGGCCACGCCGGCGCTCGTCGAGGCGATCCGCCACGATCCGCGGGCCTTCCGCTATCGCGAGTTCAAGCCCCGCTGATGCCGCCGGCCCGGCGCGACGCGGCATGGAGCGGCGCGATGCGAACGGATAATCGCCGCCTTCCCATCGCCCCTCGTTCCATGCCCTCCGACCGCCATCCCGACCCCAGCGACACCCACGACACCATCGACATCCTCGTGCCCATCGGCGCCCTCGGCATGGGCGTCAATGCCGATGACGTCGCCGCCGGCATCACCGCCGGCGCGCACGCCATCGCCTGCGATGCCGGCTCCACCGACAGCGGACCGGCCTACCTGGCGACCGGCTTGGCCAAGTATTCGCGCGATGCCGTCAAGACCGACCTGGCGATCCTGATGCGGGCGCAGGCCGCCGCCGGCATCCCGCTGCTGATCGGCTCCTGCGGCACCTCGGGCAGCGACGCGGCACTCGACTGGACGCACGACATCGCCCGCGAGATCGCCCGCGAGGAAGGCCTGGCCCCGCGCATCGCCCTGCTGTACTCGGAGCAGTCGCCGGGCGCCATGGCGCAGTGCGCCCGGACCGGCCGCATCGCGCCGCTGGCGCCCATGACCGATGCCGAGCCGATGCGGTTCGAGGCCTGCGACCACATCGTGGCGCTGATGGGGCCGGAGCCCTACATCGCCGCCCTGGAGGCCGGCGCCGACATCGTGCTGGGCGGCCGCACCACCGACACCGCCGTGCTGGCGGCGGTGCCGCTGATGCGCGGCGCCGGCGTCGGCGCGGCCTGGCACGCCGGCAAGATCGCCGAATGCGGCGGTCTGTGCACCGAGCGGCCCCGCAACGGCGGCGTGCTGATCCGGGTCGGCGCCGAGCACTTCGACGTCCTGCCGCTGAGCCCGGGCAACCGCTGCACGGTCGAGACCGTCTCGGCCCACATGCTCTACGAGAACAGCGACCCGTTCCTGCTGCACGAGCCCGGCGGCATCCTCGACGTCACCGGGGCGCGCTACGTGGCCATCGACGACCGCTCGGTGCGCGTCACCGGCTCGCGCTTCGTGCCGCGGCCCTACACCCTCAAGCTCGAGGGCGCCGCCGGAGGCGCCTTCCAGACCCTGATGCTGGTCGGCATCCAGGACCGCAAGGTGCTCGCGGACATCGACGCCTTCCTGGTCCGCATGCACGAGGTGCTGACGGCCCGCGTGCGCGCGGCGATGGGCGAGCGCGCCGGCGTCTTCGACATCTCGCTGCGGCCCTATGGCTGGAATGCCGTCGACGGCACGCCGGTCGCGCCGGGCGGCGCGGTGCCGCGCGAGATCGGCCTGCTGTTCGTCGCCACCGCCGCCAGCCAGGGCATCGCGACGCAGATCGCCAAGACCTGCAATCCCTGGCTGTTCCACCTGCCGCCGGAGGAGGGCGACGCCATGCCCAGCTATGCCTTCCCGTTCTCGCCGGCGGAGATCGAACGCGGCCAGGTCTTCGAATTCAAGCTCAATCACGTGGTGAGCGTGGACGATCCGGCCGAACTGGTGCGGACCGTGTTCGCCGCCCGCCAGGAGTCCGCCCATGACTGAAACCGTCGCGACCGTCGCCAGCGTCTGCCGCCACGTGCGCTCGAAGAACGCCGGCCCGTTCTGGATCACGCTCGACCTGTCGTTCGCCGACCAGGCGGCCTTCGACCGCCACGCCTTCGCGCCGCAGCTGCAGCCGGCGGCGATCGGCGCGTTGTTCGACGTCGATCCGGCGCAGGTGAAGCATTTCGCGGTGCCCGACCTGCGCGTGGTGAAGATCTCCTATCCGCGCCGCCACGCGCAGGGCGGCGCCCTGGAGCGCGACATGCACGGCGGCCAGCAGTACGTGCGGCTGCTCGACTTGGTGCTGGAGCCGGCGCCCGATGCCAACGCCCACGCCGGCACCGGCACCGATCGCTAGTCGAGCTTGATGCCCGTGGCCTTGATCACGGGCCCCCAGCGGCGCGACTCGGCGCGCGCCAGCGCCCTAAACTGCTCCGGCGTGCCCGGCATGGCCTCCATGCCGATGTCCTCGAAGCGCTTCTGCACGGCGGCCGTGCCGAAGGACCGGTTGAGGTCGGCATTGAGCTTGTCGACGATCGCGGGCGGCAGGCCGGCCGGGCCGAGCAGGCCCTGGAACGCGAACACCTCGCTGTCGCGCACGCCGACCTCGGCCAGCGTCGGCACGTCGGGCAGCAGCTTGCTGCGCGCGCCGGAGCCGATCGCCAGCACGCGGACCTTGCCGCTCTTCATGATCTGCAGGCCGGAGGCCAGGTCCAGGAACATGCAGGGCACCTGGCCACCCATCACGTCGGCCATGGCGGGCGCCGCGCCGCGATAGGGGATGTGCGTGATGAAGGTGCCGGTGCGGTTCTTGAACATCTCCATCGACAGGTGATGCGGCGAACCATTGCCCGGCGAAGCGTAGTTGACCTGGCCCGGACGGGCCTTCACATAGGCCAGGAATTCCTTGAAGTCCCTGGCCGGGAAGTCCGGATGCACCACCAGCGCCAGCGGGAACTTGCCGATCGCGCCGATGTAGCTGAAGTCCTTCTGGGGATCGAAGGGCAGGCGGTTGAACAGGTGCTCGTTGAAGGCCAGCAGGGCGTTGTCGGCCGACATGACGGTGTAGCCGTCCGGCCGGCTCTTGGCGACCAGGTCGGCGCCGATGTTGGTCGAGGCGCCGGGCCGGTTGTCGATCACGATCTGCTGGCCGAGCGTGGCGCGCATCGCCTCGGCCAGGCTGCGGGCGATGACGTCGGTGCCGCCACCGGCCGGATACGGCACGACCCACTTGACGATCTGGGACGGATAGGCCGACTGCGCGCGGGCGAAGGGGGCGGCGGCCAGCGCGGTGCCGGCGGCGAGCGTGCCAAGAAGGGTTCGACGATCCATGGAATTCAGTCTCCTGTGATGTTGTGGGGAGTCGCGGACAGCGATGGTACGGGCAGCTCGCGCAACGCGTCGGCCAGCGCCGCGCGGCAGCGCGCCTCGTCGCCGACCTGCTCGAACAGCAGCAGCGCCAGACGCGCCAGGAACAGCGACTCGCGCTCGGTGCCGGCCTCGGTGATGGCGCGCGCGCAGTCGGCGTAGAGGCGGTCGCGGGCTTCGGGGGCCAGGGCGCTCATGCGGCGATCTCCTGGGGCCGGCCGACGGCGCGGCGCAGCGCGGCGGCCAGCGCGCCGGCCGTCACGCGATGCCAGCGCGCCGCGACGTGGCCATCCGGCCGCAGCAGGTAGACCGCGCCGGCGCGCGCGCCGAGGTCGGCCAGTAGCGCCTCGTCGGCAGCGGTCACGCGCCGAACGCTCAGGGGCAGGTCGACGCCGGCGGCGTGCCGCGCCGTGGCGATCTCGGCCTCGGACACCGGATCGTCGACGCCCGCCGGGGCGAAGACCCACAGCATGAAAGCCGCGCCATCGCCACGCGCCAGGTGGTCGCGCGCGATGTCCGGCGCCTGTGGCAGCGCGAGATCCGGCATCGCCTGGCCCGGCAGTGGCCCGGCGGGCAGCGCGTCGCCGGCGCTCGACAGGGCCGAGTCGGCATAGCGCACCGCCTCGGTCTGGCGCGGATTGACCAGCTGCGCGATGCCCCGGTGGCGGCCGGCCAGCGACAGGGCGGCCTCGCGCATCAGCTCGAAGCCGCGCGAGGGCGGCGACATGAATTCGGTGCTGCGCATGGCGTTCTCGGCATTGACGTGGAAGGCGGCGATGCGCTCGCGCGAGTAGCTGTCGAGCAGGGCGTCGCCACCCTGCCCCCGCACCACGCAGGCCAGCTTCCAGGCCAGGTTGTCGGCATCGTCGAATCCGGAGTTGAGGCCGCGCACGCCGAAGATCGGCATCGCATGCGCCGCATTGCCGGCGAACAGGACGCGACCGTGGCGATAGTCGGCCAGGGTCATGGCGCCGGCGCGGTAGACCGAGGTCCAGACGCAGCGCCATGGCAGGTGGCCCTCGCCGATGGCCTCCAGGTGGCGCCGCACGAAGGCCTCGACCGCTTCGGGCCGCAAGGCGTCCTCGGTGCGCTCGCCGGCGCGCAGCTGGTAGTCGATGCGCCAGATGTCGTCCGGCTGGCGGTGCATCAGCACCGTGCCGCCCCGGTACCAGGGCGGATCGAACCAGGCGCGCCGCTCGGTCGGGTGGCCGCTGGGCAGTTCGATGTCGACGATCACATAGCGCCCTTCGTAGGCCGCGCCCTCCAGCGCCAGCCCGAGCGAGCGGCGCACGAAGCTCTGGCCGCCGTCGCAGGCCGCCAGCCAGGCGCCCTGGAGCCGGTAGCCACCCAGCGCGTTGCGCACATCGAGCGTGACACCGTCGCCTTCGCCCTCGCGCTCCAGTCGCGTGAGCTCGGTGCCCCAGCGCAGGTCGATCAGGCCGGGATGGACCGCCTCGTGGCGCTCGATGGCATCGAGCAGGCATTGCTCGATGTCGTACTGCGCCAGGTTCAGCATCGGCGGCAGGGTCTGGCGCGCATCGGCGGGCATCTCGAAGCGGAACACCTCCTCGGTGCGGTAGAAGCTGCGGCCGACCGACCAGGGCAGGCCCTTGGCCAGGAAGCCGGGCAGGGCGCCCAGGCGTTCCATGATCTGCAAGCTGCGGCGCGAGACGCAGATCGCGCGGCTGCCGACGCACACCGTGTCGTCGGCCTCCAGCACCACGCTGCGCACGCCATGCCGGGCCAGGCCGAGCGCCAGCGCCAGCCCGACCGGTCCGCCGCCGGCGATCACCACCGGATGCCGGCCCGGCTCCCGGCCATCCACGCAGGCCGGCATCACGGGGGCGTGGCGCGTGTAGCGGAAGCGGCCCACGGCGGGCGGCAGGCCGGATCCATCGGTCAGGGGTGGCAAGGGGCCTTGGGCCGCGTCGCCGGCGCGGGCCCGGGGGGAGAGGGTGTCGGTGGTCATGGAACGGGATTCTCCCGATGCGGCCGGGCACGCGATGTCCTAACTTGTCATGACATGCCAAGACCTCCCGTCCCGGCCCGCGCGCCATGAAACGCTGGCGCGTCGGCCGCTCCACCGAGACCCTGGCGAGCATCGTGGTCGCCGATGTCATGGCCGGCATCGGCACGCCCCGCCTGGCAGCGCACTGCCTGCTGGCGATGCAGCGCGTGCTGCCGGTGACCCTGTGCACGGTGTTCGCGGTCGATGCCTCGGGCCGGCTGGAGACGGTCTCGGCCGCCAGCAGCTATGGCCGCGCGGCCGAACGGACCGCCGCGCGCTACATCGCCGCGCGCTTCGACCACAGCGATCCGCACATGGTCTGGCTGGGGAAGCGGGCGCTGCCGGCGACACCGCAGCGCTGGATCGGACACCACCGCGGCGACGAGCTGGCCGATGCCGCCTATCGCACCGCCTGCTACGACGATGTCGGCATCCGCGAGCGCGCCTCGGTCCTGCTGCTGTTGCCGAGCGGCGAGCGCGCGGCCGTCAACTTCTATCGCAGCCTGGCGCAGCCGGTGTTCGATGCCTCGGATTTCGCGCGCCTCGGCGCCCACGCGGGACTGCTGGCCGATGCCGTGGCGGCGCATGGACGCGGCGCGACGGCGGGGCGCGGCCATGTCCCGCCGCGCGCGGGGCCGCCGCTGGCGGCGCTGTCGGCGCTCGGTCCGCGCGAGCGCGAGGTGGTGGGGCACCTGCTGGCCGGCCGCACGGCCAAGGAGGCGGCGCGCGCGATGGGGGTGGAGGCGACCACGGTGCGCACCCACCAGTACCGCGCCTTCCGGCGGCTGGGCGTGCGCAACCTGAAGGCGCTGCTGGTCGAGCGCGGCCGCTTCGCGGACGCCGCCTGACCGCGCCGGCTCACCAGCGCACGCCGAAGGCCGCTTCCAGGTCCGCGACCTGGGCCGTCGTCAATGGCGCCGGACGCAGTTCGCGCATCAGCCAGAGCCGGGCGGTCTCCTCCAGCTCCTCCAGCGCATGGCTGGCGCGCGAGACGGTCGAGCTCCAGACCACCGGGCCGAGCCGCTCCAGCAGCACGCCGCGCACATCGGCCGCCAGCGCGGCCACCTGCTCGGCGACCTCGGCCGCGCCGGGACGCGCATAGGGGATCAGCGGCACGCGACCGATCTTCATGACCTGGTAGGGCGTGATCGGTGGCAGCACCGCGTCGGGGGCATGCACGCCGGCCAGGGTCAGCGCCACCAGGTGCGTGGAGTGGGTGTGCAGCACGCAATGCGCCTCGGTGTTGCGCTCGTAGATGCCGCGATGCAGCGCCAGGGTCTTGGACGGCCGGTCGCCGGAGAGCCAGTCGCCGCCGCTGCCGACCTTCGACAGCCGCGCCGGATCGAGCCGGCCGAGGCAGGCGTCGGTCGGCGTGATCAGCCAGCCATCGGGCAGCCGGGCGCTGATGTTGCCGGCCGTGCCGGTGGTGTAGCCCCGCGCGTGCAGGCTGGCGCCGACCTCGGCGATCTCCTCGCGCAGCCGCGATTCCGCCGACGCGCCGGTCATGCGACGGCTCCGTCGAGATGGCGCAGGGCCCTGTCGAAGAAGTCCTCGCCGCCGAAGTTGCCGGACTTCAGGACCACGGCCAGCGCGGTCGCGTCGCCCAGCGACTGCGTCTCCGGCACGCCCGGATCGATCTGGCGCCCGATGCGCAGGGCCTGCAGACCCAGGGCCTGGATCACCGCGCCCGAGGTCTCGCCGCCGGCGACCACGAAGCGGCGCGTGCCGCGGTCACGCAGCCGCGCCGCGATGGCACCCAGCGCTTCCTCGATCAGGGCGCCGGCGCGCGCCACGCCGAGCTCGGCCTGGACCCGGCGCACCTCGTCGGGCGGGGTGGTGGCGTAGACCAGCGTCGTCGCGTCGGGCCGGGCGCCGATGGCGTCCAGCGCCATCTCGACCACGGCCTCGCCACGCGCCAGCGCCAGAGGATCGACGCGGAAGGCCGGCCGGCCGGCGCGCAGCCAGGCCGCGACCTGGCCGTTGGTGGCGCTCGACGCGCTGCCCGACAGCACCACGGCCGGGCCGGCGATCGTCGGCAGGCGGGCGGCGTCGTCGGTCGCGCGCAGGGCGCCCTGGCGGCGGAAGTTGGCCGGCAGGCCCTGCGCCAGGCCGGAGCCGCCGGTCACCAGCGGGGCATCGGCGCAGGCCTCGCCCAGGGCGACCAGGTCGGCATCGGAGATGGCATCGGCGATGGCCAGGCGTACGCCGTCGGCGCGCAGGGCCGCGATGCGCTCCCGCACGGCAGCGGCGCCGGCCGCCACGACCGGCTGCGCGATCAGCCCGACATGGGCCCGGCTCTGGGCCTGCAGCACGCGCACCAGGTTGGCGTCGCGCATCGGCGTCAGGGGGTGGTTCTCCATGCCCGACTCGCTCAGCAGCTTCTGCTGCACGAACAGGTGGCCCAGGTAGACCGTGCGGCCGGCGCCCGGGAAGGCCGGGCAGGCGATCGCGAAGTCGGTGCCCAGCGCCTCCTGCAGGGCCTCGGCCACGGGGCCGATGTTGCCCTCGGCGGTGGAGTCGAAGGTCGAGCAGTACTTGAAGAAGAACTGCGCGCAGCCCCGGCCGCGCAGCCAGCGCAAGGCCTCCAGGCTCTCGGCCACGGCCTGCTCGCGCGGCGCGGTGCGCGACTTCAGCGCGATGACGATGGCATCGGCGTCGAGCGAGGCCGCCAGCGCGTCCGAGGGCACCCCGATGGTCTGGACGGTGCGCATGCCGCCCCGCACGAGGATATTGGCGAGGTCGGTGGCGCCGGTGAAGTCGTCGGCGATGCAACCCAGGAGGGGTTTGAACGGGTCCATGGAGGGTCTTTCAGTTCGTTCGAATATACGACGTGGTGTGAAGAAATGGTACGAGATGCCCCAGGAATTCACAAGGAGAAGTCGTTATTTGTGATTCCTTGTGAGGTTTTGTGAATAATGCGGGTCGAACGCCGTTCCTCATCCGTCCCAGAAAGCCTCTCCCCATGAACTTCGAGCTCCTGTTCGCCGATCAACCCCAACGCGAAGTGCGCTTCACCTTGACGGGAGCCAAGGGCGGCTTCGCCCGCACCCTGCTGGCCCAGACCCGCCTCATGCCGCGCCTGGTGCCGGCCGCGCTGTGCGATCTCGACCTGCCCGGGCTGCGCGCCCTGTGCGAGGAACTCGGCTTCCCGCCGGCGCGGCTGGTGGAATGCCACGATGCCGCGCAGGTCGCCGCCGCGCCGGCCGATGCGATCCGCCTGGTCGCCGATGCCGGCCTGCTGCGCGACGTGCCGCACGACATCCTGGTCGAGGCCACCGGCAATCCCAAGGTCGGCCACCGCGTGGCCTGCGAGGCGATCGACGCCGGCCGCCACGTGGCGATGGTGAGCAAGGAGGTCGACACCGTCGGCGGGGTCGCCATGGCGCGCCGCGCCGCCGCGCGTGGCGTGGTCTACACCACCGCCGACGGCGACCAGCCGGCCAACCTGATCGGCTGGGTCACCTGGGCCCGCACGCTGGGGCTGGAGATCGTCGCGGCCGGCAAGTCGGGCGAGTACGACCTCGTGTACGACCCGGCCAGTGGCACCCTGCGCCAGCTCGACGAGACGATCTCGGCGCCGGCGCTGTCCGGCCTGCTGACCCTGGGCGACGACATCCCCGCCACGCTGGCGGCCCGCCGCGCCGCGCTCGGCGGCCTCAAGACCGGCGCCACCGCCGACTACTGCGAGATGGCCGTGGTGGCGTCGAACACCGGCCTCGTCGCCGATGTCGAGGCCATGCACTATCCGGTGGCGCGGATCTCGGAGCTGGCCGACATCTACGCGCTGCGCGAGCATGGCGGCATCATCGGCCGGCCCGGCGCGATCGATGTCTTCAACGTGCTGCGCCTGCCGGGCGAGGCCAGCTTCGCCGGCGGCGTGTTCGTCGTCGTGCGCACCGGCGATGCGCCGACCTGGCAGATGCTGGCCCAGAAGGGCCACGTCGTCAGCCGCGACGGCCGCTATGCCTGCATGTACCTGCCCTATCACTTCATGGGCGTGGAGACGCCGATCAGCCTGCTCAACGCCGTGCTGCACGGCCGCGCCTCCGGCAGCGCCCGGCCGGCGCAGCATGCGGTCCTGGCCGGCCGCGCGATCCAGACCATCCCCGCCGGCACGGTGCTGCGCATGGGCGGCCACCACCACGACGTGACCGGCGTCAAGCCGGTGCTGCTGTCGCGCGCCGAGGCGCCGGCCGATGTCGCGCCGCTCTACCTGGCCGCCCATGCGACCACCGCGCGCGAGATCCCGGCCGGCGCGCTGATCGGCCTCGACGACATCCAGGGCGACGACCCGGCGCTGCGCGATGCCTGGCTGAGCGGCCTGCGGGATGCCGACGTCCGCCATGGATGACGGCATCGACGGCCTGGCCGCCGGCCGCGCCGCCGACGAGCGCGCCGGCCGCGTCGCCACGCTGATCCCGGAGCAGCGGCGCGAGATGATCGTGCGGCAGCTGCGCCAGCACCAGGTGCTGAGCGTCCACCAGCTGACCGAGCTGCTGGGCTGCTCGCACATGACGGTGCGCCGCGACGTCGCCGCGCTGGAAGAGAGCGGCCGCGTCTATGCGATCCCGGGCGGCGTGCGCATCGCCAGCCACATGGTCAGCGAGCCCAGCCACCAGGCCAAGTCGGTCACCGAGCAGCCGCAGAAGCAGGCCATCGCGGCGCACGTCGCGCCGCTGCTCAAGCCGGGCATGACGGTGTACCTGGATGCCGGCACCACCACCGCCTGCCTGATCCCGCTCCTGGTCGGGCTGGCCGACATGACCGTGCTGACCAACGACTTCCGCACCGCGCTGGCCCTGTCGGACCACCCGGGCGTCACCGTGATCCACACCGGCGGCGTGCTCGACCACCGCAACGGCTCCAGCATCGGCCCGCTGGCCGCGGCGACCCTGCGCCGCCTGGTGGCGGACATCGCGTTCCTGTCGGCCAGCTCCTGGGACCTCGAACGCGGCGTCACCACGCCCTCGGCGCCCAAGGTCGAGGTCAAGCGCGCGGCGATGGAGATCGCCTCGCAGCGCGTGCTGCTGGCCACCGGCGCGAAGTACGGCACCTATGGCACCTATCGGGTCGCCGCGCTGGGCGAGTTCGACCTCGTCGTCACCGACGACGGCCTGTCCGGCGCGGCGGTGCAGCGGCTGCGCGAGTCCGGCCTCGAGCTCGAGATCGCCGGGGCCGCCCCGGCCGCCTCGGCCGACCCGACGGACCCGGTCGCTTCAGCCGCCTCGGCCGCCGCCTGAACGCCGGACCGCGCCGGCCCCGCATCCATCACCTTTTCCAGTTTTTCCAAGAACCAAGGACTCGTCAGAGATCGATCATGACTTTTCGCCTGAAACTCTCCACGCTCGCGGTCGCCGCGCTGTGCACGCTGCCCTTCGCCGCCCCGGCCCAGGACACCTGGCCCAGCAAGCCGATCACGCTCGTCGTCACCTATCCCGCCGGCGGCGCGGCCGACATGCTCGCGCGCCTGGTCGCGCCCAAGATGGCCGCGACGCTGGGCCAGTCGGTGGTGATCGAGAACCGCGGCGGCGGCGCCGGCCAGATCGGCGCGGCGGTGGTGGCGCGCAGCAAGCCCGATGGCTACACCGTGATGGTCGACGGCGGTGGCTACGCCATCAACCCGACGCTGTTCCCCAAGCTGCCCTACGACACGGCCAAGGCCTTCACGCCGGTCGGCATCCTGGGGGTGTTCCCGCTGGTGCTGGTGACCACGCCCAACTTCCAGGCCAGGTCGGTCAAGGAACTGGTCGCCATGGCCAAGGCCGCGCCCGATGCCGTGTCCTATGCCTCGCCGGGCACCGGCTCGACCCAGCACCTGGCGACCGAGCAGTTCCTGCAGCGGGCCCAGGTCCGCATGGTGCACATCCCCTACAAGGGCGGCAGCCCGGCGATGGCCGACGTGATGGGCGGCCATGTGCCGGTCTATGTCGCCAACATCGGCTCCTCGCTGGCCAACATCAAGTCGAACAAGCTGCATCCGCTGGCGGTGATGGCAGCGCGCCGTTCGCCCTCGCTGCCCGACGTGCCGACGCTGGCCGAGGCCGGCGTGTCCAACGCCGAGGCCTACGAATGGAACGGCATGTTCCTGCCCGCGGGCGTGCCGCCGGCGATCGCCACCAGGCTGGGCGAGGCGCTGCGCGGCGCGCTGGCCGCGCCCGACGTGCGCGAGCGCATCGCCAGCGTCGGTGGCGAAGCCTTCCCGGGCGGCCCGGTCGAGACCGCGAAGTTCATCCAGCAGCAGACCGAGCGCATGGGCAAGGTCATCCGCGACGGCCAGATCCGGCCCGAGTGACGCGCCGGCGCGCCATCGCCAACGCGGTGGCGTACACCACCCCGGCCGCCAGGCTGAGGTGGCCGCAGTACGCCACCAGAGCGAAGCCCCAGCCCCAGCCGCGCACCGCCACCAGCAGCGCGGCGCCCAGCAGCAGCCAGCCGGTGGCGCGCAGCAGGCGCGAGCGCGCGGCCGTCAGGACCCGCCCCAGCAGCTCTTCCTGCTGACGTTCGGTCGCCAGCGCCAGGGCCGCGAAGCCGGCGACGCTGGTCGCCAGCAGCCAGGCGTGCGTCATGCCAGACCCCCCTCGGCCCGTCCGCTCGCACCCGGGCGGGCTCGCCGGCCGGCCGGCACCACCGGCGCATGACGCGCCGCGCGCAGGGCCAGCACGGCATGCAGCCCCGCCAGCGCCCACAGCACCAGGTCGACGCCGGCGAACACGCCATCGCCCTCGGCGATGCTGCGCCACAACGGCCGCGTCGTGACGAGGGCATTGAGCACCGGCAGCAGCGCCAGCGCGGCGGTGGCCAGCCACAGCTGCTCGATCCAGGCCCGCTTCGCCGGCCGGCAGGCGGCATGCAGCAGGCAGGCGCCCCAGGCCATGAAGAACACCTGGATCTCCCAGTCGCCGCGCTGCGCCAGCGTGGCCGGCAGCAGCCGGTTGGCCCACAGGAAGGCCGCCATGGCGATCGACAAGCCGGCGATGGCGGCGATGTTGAGCCGCTCCACCAGCCAGAAGCCGGGATGCCGCCGGTCCGGCCGGGACAGCTTGGCGCGTCGCTTGACGGTCCACATCACGAGCCCCGTCCCGACCATCGCCGTGCCCGCCAGGCTGACCACGAAATACAGCCAGCGCAGCGACAGGTCGCTGAAGCGCCCCATGTGCAGCGCGACCATCACGCCGCGCGTCTGCGCCGCCGGGCCGACGCGGTCGTGCGTCTCCAGCAACTGGCCGCTGACGCCATCGAACAGCAGGTATTGCGGACTGGTCGAGACGCGGCCCGGATCGCCGCGCACGACGGCCACGCGCGCCGCCGCGTCGCCGGCCTGCGTCACCGTCACGCGGCCGACATCGCCCGGGCCCCAGCGTTCCTGGGCCGTGCGCACCATGGCGTCGAGCGGCGCCAGCGGCGCGGCCGTGCCGCTGGGCCGGCCGGGCTGGATGAAGGCGCTGAGCTCGCGCGTCATCTGCTGGCGCGCGGCCGGGCCGTCGAAGGCCGCCCGTTCGCCCCACGGCATGTAGAGCGCCATCAGCGTGACCAGCCCGGTGTACGTGATCATCAGGTGGAAGGGCAGCCCGAACACCGACAGCGCGTTGTGCGCGTCGAGCCAGGAGCGCTGCCCCTTGCCCCAGCGGAAGGTGAAGAAGTCGACGAAGATCTTTTTGTGCGTGATCACGCCGCTGACGATCGCCACCAGCATGAACATGGCCGCGGCGCCGGCCAGCCAGCGGCCCCACAGCACCGGCATGTAGTGGAACTGGAAGTGGAAGCGATAGAAGAACTCGCCGCCCAGGGTGTCGCGCGCCGCCACGCGCTGCCCGGTGACGGGGTCGAAGCTGCCCTCGGCGAAGCTGCGCCGGCCCGGGGTGGTGGGCGTGGTGCGCCAGAACACCGCCACGGCGTCGTTGCGCGCATCGGGCATGCGCATGCTCCATTGCGGGCTGCCGGGCGCGACGCGGGCCAGCTCGCCGGCCACGCGCTGCGCCGCCACGGCCGGGTCGGGCAGGTCGGCGCGGAAGGGCAGCTCGGGCCGCGCCCATTGCGAGAGCTCGTCCTTGAAGTAGCTGACGCTGCCGGTCAGGAACATCGCATACAGCACCCAGCCCAGCAGCAGCCCGGTCCAGGTGTGGAGCTCGGACATGGTCTGGCGGATGCCGCGCGGTCTGGGCGCGGCGGAAGGAGGGGAGGCAGCGGGGGCGGTCGGGGAAGGCGCCGGCATCGGTCGGTCTCCTCAGCGCAGCGGCGGGGCGAACCACACGCTGCAGGCCGCGGCCATCAGCGGCGTCGCCACGCACAGCAGGCCGGTCCAGGCGCGCCGGGCGCTGCGCACCGCGAACACCCAGACCACCGCGCCGGTGTAGACGGCGAAGCTCATGAGCATGCCGGCGAGCACGGCCTGCGCGCGGCTCACCGGCAGCGCCAGCATGGCCACGCTGGCCAGGGCGGCCAGGGCATAGCCGCCGAGCACGGCCGCCACGATGCGCGAGATGAGCGGGCCGGCGGCGAGCACGCGTTGCGCGAACCGGCGGATCACGGGTGTGGCGTGGCGGTGGGCGCGGCGGGGATCGGGGCCACGCCGTCGGCCTTGACGTAGGTCAGCGTGGTGACGTAGCTGGTGCCCTCGAAGCGCTCCGGTCCGTTGGCGCCGGGTCGCTCGCCGGCGCTGCGGTCGTTGACGCTGACCTCGGCCACGTAGGTGCCCCTCCAGGGCATGTCGAACCTCACCAGGCCCTGGGCGTCGGTCTGGGCCTCCTTGGCCCAGCCGGACTGCGTGACCAGCGTGACCTTGGTCCTGGGCCGGGGCTCGCCCTTGAAGAACAGCCGGAACTCGCCCTGGTCGCTGATCGGCACCAGGTCCAGCGTCAGCCGGGGCGGCTGGGGTTCCAGCCGGGTCACCAGGCGCGCGGCCGGGTAGTAGCGGTTCTGGGTCTCGCGCTCGCCCTGCTTCCAGGTGTAGAGCGGATAGTCCGCGTCCTCGGCCACGATGGCATCGCCCCGGACGGCGCCGAAGGGCAGGGCGAAGCCATCGGCCGACTTGCGCGCCGGGCTCTCGCGGTCGCCCCCCGCCGACAGCAGCGTCGCGGTGGGCCGGCCGAACTTGTCGAGCGAGCCGGGCGAGGCCTCGCGCAGGTTCTCGCCG
The DNA here is from genome assembly GCF_056679935.1 of Variovorax sp. PEI5. Classification (NCBI taxonomy): domain Bacteria; kingdom Pseudomonadati; phylum Pseudomonadota; class Betaproteobacteria; order Burkholderiales; family Comamonadaceae; genus Variovorax; species Variovorax sp. PEI5. The sequence continues at coordinate 426,906 of NZ_JBWXPH010000002.1, read as the reverse complement.
AACTCGCCGAAGCGCACGATGGCGGTCTTCTGGCCGGCGGGCTGCTCGATCCAGATCTGGTGGGCATGCGTGGCGGCGGCGGCGCCGAGCAGGGCGAGGGCGCCCAGGGCGCGGAGGGCGGAGCGGGTCATGGGAGTCGAGAGGGTCATGAGGATCGTGCGGGGTCTCGAGGGAGCGGGCGGGGCGCTCAGAAGCTGATCGAGGCCGACAGCATCAGCGTGCGCGGCGCGCCCACGGTCACATAGGTGCTGGTCACCCAGTAGGCCTTGTTGGCCACGTTCTCCAGGTTGGCGCGCAGCAGCACCGGCCGTCCCGCCACCCGCGTGGCGTAGCGCGCGCCGATGTCGACCCGCGTCCAGCTCGGCATGCGCAGCAGGTTGGCGGCGTCGTAGTAGAGCGAGGAGGTGCTGATGACCCGGCCGTTCAGGCTCAGGCCCGGCACCCAGGGCGTGTCCCAGTCGAGGCCGACGTTGAAGGTGTGGTCCGGCACGCCGTTGGCGTCGTTGCCCTGGTTCAGGCCGCCGGTGGTGCGGGTCAGCTTGGCATCGTTGAACGAGGCGCTGGCCATGGCGCGCAGGCCCCGCTGGATCTCGCCGTAGGTGGTCAGTTCCAGGCCGCGATTGCGCTGCTCGCCGCCGAAGCTGTAGATCTGCGTGGCCGGATCGGTGAGCGAGTTCGGGCGCGTGATCTGGTAGACGGCGGCCTGCGTCGTGAGCGTGCCCCAGTCCGCCTTGACGCCGACCTCGTACTGCTTGGACTTCTGCGGCGCGAACACCTCGCCCCGGTTGGCGGTCGTGGGGCCGGCGATGCCACCGGCGGTGAGGCCGGCGGTGTAGTTGCCGTAGACGGAGATGTTCTGGCGCGGCTTGAACACCAGGCCGACCAGCGGCGTCACGGCGCTGGCGTCGTAGGGCGTGGAGCCGTTGACGCTCTTCTGGTCGATGGTCTGGTCGCGCAGGCCGAGCGTGAGCAGCACGCGATCGTCGAGGAACGACATCGTGTCGGCGACCGCCAGGCTGTATTGCGACAGGTCGGCCGTCTTCGCCGGATCCTGGCGCGCGAAGTCGATCGGCGGCAGCGCCGCCGGGTTGTAGAGGTTGGATGCCACGGAAGCGGTGGTCAGCCGGTAGAAGTAGCCGGTCTCCCGATCCATGCGGTTGGCCGCCACCACCAGCGAGTGGCCCACGGCACCGGTCCTGAAGCGCGTGCGCAGGCCGATCTCGCCGGAGGTGGTCTTGTTGTACTCGTCGTAGTAGCCGTTGCTGACCGAGAAATTGCCCAGCGTGTTGGGGCGCAGGTCGACCGGGCGCGTGACGGCGGTCGGGAAGTTCTGGTCGGTCGACACGTCGCTGTAGCCGATGCCGCCATAGAGCGTGGTGTTGCCGTCGATGTCGAACTCCAGGCGCGACATCAGCGTCTTCGCCTTGTCCGTCAGGTCGGCGCCGGGATAGAAGGTGGAGCGGTTGTCCGGCACCGCCGGGATCTGGGTGATGCCGTTGCGGAAGGCGATCTGCGGCCGGAAATCCGTCGTCCTGCCGCTGGTGGTCAGCGCGTCGAGCGACCAGCGCAGCCGGTTGCCCGCGTAGTCGATGCCCAGCGAGCCCAGGCCCAGGCGCTGCCGGCCGCCGTCGATGTTGCCTTCGCCATTGCGCCAGACGCCATTGGCGCGGACACCCCACTGGTTGTCCTCGCCGAAGCGGCGGCCGACATCCAGGTGCGTGCCGAACTGCGCCTTGCCCATGTAGGTGGTGGTCAGGCGCGTCAATGGCACGTCGGCGGCGCGCTTGGTCACCACGTTGATGGTGCCGCCGATGCTGCCATTGGGCCCGACGCCATTGGTGAGCGAGCCCGGGCCCTTGAGCACTTCCACCCGCTCGATCATCTCCAGCGGGATGCGAGTGGCCGGCGCCAGGCCGAACAGGCCGTTCATGCTGACGTCGCGGGCGCCGACGGCGAAGCCGCGGATCTGGAAGTCGTCGCCATAGCCGCCGCGCGAGGCCAGGGTGCGCACCGAGGCATCGTTCATGACCACGTCGGCGATCGACTGCGCCTGCTGGTTCTCGATCAGCTCGGAGGTGTAGTTGGTGGTGCTGAAGGGCACGTTCATCAGATCGGTGATGCCCAGGATGCCCAGGCTGCCGCCGCGCGCGAACTGGCCGCCCGAGTAGGTCTTCTGCAGGCCGCCGATGGCTTCTGCCTGATCGGTCACCACCACTTCCTGCAGCGTCGTGTTGCTGGTGTTGCTGGTGGTGCCTCCGGTGACGCCGGCGCCGGTGGCCGCCGGGTTCGTCTGCGCGGCGACGCCGGCCGCCGCGAGGGCCAGGAAGGCCCCCAGGGCGCGGTGGATGCGCCGCGTCAGCGGACGGGTGGCGAAAGGAGGACGGACGGGCAGGAACGAGGCACGGGAGGGATGCATGGAGACGACGATGACGCGAAAGGAAAGCACGTGACGAAATCCGGCCCGGGTCCGCGAGGGACCCGGAAGGCGCCGGAGCGCCCCGAAACGAGTGGAGCGGTGATGCGGTCGCGATGCCTGTAACGCTAATAGGAATAGCAACCGTTCTCATTAAAAGTGTACACGCGACCTGTGCGCTGGGTCAAAAGATCCAGCGTTTTTTGTCGAGGCGGGGCATCGGGATCCCCCGGGCCATGCCACCGGCCGCGCCCGGAGGGCGCCTCCTCAGGGCAGGTTCTCGCGGAAGATCACCTGGCTGCGCGTGTTCTCCACACCGCTGAGGGTTTCGCGGCCGTCGCGCAGGTTGGTGAAGATGCGCACGCAGTTCATGAGCGTGGTGTGCGGGCTCTGCGTGATGACCGCGTCGAGGCTGCCGTCGATCAGCAGGGCGCGGGTGTCGGGCGTCAGGCCATGGCCGATGAAGACCACCTTCTGGTCGCGGCCGGCTTCCTTCAGCGCGCGCGCCACGCCATCGGAGGCGCCGCCGATGTTGTAGATCCCGCCGAGCTCGGGATGCTGGTCGAGCAGGGCGCGCGTCTGGCGGTAGTTCTGCTCGGCGTCGTCGTGGCCCTCGCGCAGGCCGACCACCGACAGCTGGGGGAACAATTCGTCGATGACGTGCAGGAAGCCGGCCTCGCGCTCCTCGTGCGCCCGATAGCTCAGGCTGCCCGCGATCAGCGCCACCTGGGCGCTGCGCGCGCCGATGAAGCGGCCGATCAGGTAGCCGGCCGTGCGTCCGGCGGCGCGGTTGTCCAGGCCGATGTAGGCCACGCGCGGTGAATTGGAGAGGTCGGAGATCAGCGTGATCACCGACACGCCCTGCGCCGCCAGCTCGGTCACCGCCTCGCGCACCGCCGGATGCTCGAGCGCCATCACGGCGATGCCGTCGCTGCGCTTGCCATGGCGTCGCAGCGCCGCCGCCAGTTCGTGGGGGTCGAAGCTCTCGATGAACTCGACCCGGCAGCGCACGTTGAAGGGCGCCCAGTGCTCCTGCGAATAGCCCACCATGTCGCCCAGCATGCGGATGAAGCGGTTGGTGCCGGCCGGCAGCAGCACGCTCAGGCGCAGCGGCTGCGGCGCCAGCGCGGCATAGAGCGCCTGCTCGGGCAGGTAGTCGAGCTCGCCGGCGGCCTTGAGCACGCGCTGCACCGTGGCGTCGCGCACGCCGGGGCGCTTGTTGAGCACGCGGTCGACCGTGGCGGTGGAGACCCCGGCGGCGCGCGCGATGTCGACCACGCGAGCGCGGCCGGTGGGGCTGTCGGCGGCGGTGCCAGCCGGGTCGGGGTTAACCCTCATCGATCAAAAACCATCATTTGAATTGTTTGACGCTGCGACGAGGTGTCCCTATCGTTCGCAGACCTTTCGGTCATGATGCATCAAAAGGCATCAACTACACAACGGAGACACTCCATGGATTCGATCACCCGCCGCAGCGCCCTGCGCACGCTTTCCGCCCTGCCCGCCGCCAGCGTCGTCACGGCCGTGCCGCGCTTCGCCCGCGCGGCCGAGTTCTCGTGGAAGTACGGCAACAACCTGCCGGTGACGCACCCGCTCAACGTGCGCGCGCAGGAGGCGGTCGAGCGCATCGCCCGCGAGACCAAGGGCCGGGTCGAGATCAAGATCTTCCCCAACAACCAGCTCGGCGGCGACACCGACATGCTGGCCCAGGTGCGCTCCGGCGGCATCGAGTTCTTCACGCCCTCCGCCCTGGTCATCGCCACGCTGGTGCCGGTCGCGGCCATCAACGCCATCGGCTTCGCCTTCTCCGACTACAACCAGGTCTGGTCGGCCATGGACGGCAAGCTCGGCGCCCACGTGCGCGCGGCCATCTCCAAGACGCGGCTCTATGCCTTCGAGAAGATGTGGGACAACGGCTTCCGCCAGACCACCAGCTCGAAGGCGCCGGTCACCTCGGCCAAGGACCTCGACGGTCTGAAGATCCGCGTGCCGGTGAGCCCGCTGTCGATCTCGATGTTCAAGAGCCTGGGCGCGGCGCCGGCCAGCCTGCAGTTCAGCGAGGTCTACTCGTCGCTGCAGACCAAGATCGTCGACGCCCAGGAGAACCCGCTGCCCATCATCCAGGTGGCCAAGCTCTACGAGGTGCAGAAGTTCGCCTCGCTGACCAACCACATCTGGGACGGCTACTGGTTCATCGCCAACGGCCGTGCCTGGGACGGCCTGCCGGCCGACCTCAAGCCGATCGTGGCCGCGGCCATCAACGAGGCCGGCCTGAAGCAGCGCGACGACATCAGGAAGCTCAACGAATCGGTGGTCACCGACCTCCAGTCCAAGGGCCTGGCGATCAACCGGCCGGCGCCCGACAGCTTCCGCGCCAAGCTGCGCGAGTCGGGTTTCTATGGCGAGTGGAAGGGCCGCTTCGGCGACGAGGCCTGGGGCCTGCTCGAGCAGAGCGTGGGCAAGCTGGCCTGAGCCGCCGATGTCGCTCGCCACCGCTCCCGAGGCGCTCGTCCCCCCCGGCGCCGCGCCCGCCAACCCGTTCGCCGGTCTCGCCGCGCGCATCGACCGCCCGCTCGGGCTGCTCGTCGAGAGCCTGGCCGCCGCGCTGGTGCTGGCCGAGATCGTCGTGCTGTTCGCCGGCGTGCTGGCGCGCTATGTCTTCCACACGCCGCTGGTCTGGTCGGACGAACTGGCCTCGATCCTGTTCCTGTGGCTGTCGATGCTCGGCGCCGTGGTGGCCCTGCGGCGCGGCGAGCACATGCGCATGACCGCCGTGGTCGGCAAGGTCGGCCCGGCGGCGCGGCGCCTGCTGGAGGCGCTGGCCATCGCCGCCTCGCTGGCCTTCCTGGCGCTGGTGCTCTGGCCGGCCTACGAATACGCCGCCGACGAGGCCTTCATCGTCACGCCCGCGCTGGAGGTCAGCAATGCCTGGCGCGCGGCGGCCATCCCGGTCGGCGTGGCGTTGATGCTGGTGTTCGGCGCATTGCGGCTGGCGCGGCTGTCGAGCGGGCGCGAGATCGCGCTCACGCTCGGCGCCGTGGCGCTGGTGGTGGCCGCCTTCTGGCTCGCCCGGCCGGTCTTCGCCTCGCTCGGCAAGCTCAACCTGATCGTCTTCTTCCTGGTGGTGGTGGCGGTCAATGTCTTCTCCGGCGTGCCGATCGCGTTCTCCTTCGCCCTGGCGACCTTCGGCTACCTGGCGCTCACCACCTCGACGCCGATGGTGGTGATGGTCGGGCGCATGGACGAGGGCATGAGCCACCTCATCATGCTGGCGGTGCCGCTGTTCATCTTCCTGGGCGCACTGATCGAGATGACCGGCATGGCCAAGGCCATGATCCAGTTCCTGGCCAGCCTGCTGGGCCATGTGCGCGGCGGCCTGTCGTATGTGCTGATCGGCGCGATGTACCTGGTCTCGGGCATCTCCGGCTCCAAGATCGCCGACATGGCGGCCATCGCGCCGGTGCTGTTCCCGGAGATGAAGAAGCGTGGCGCGAAGCCCGGCGACCTGGTGGCGCTGCTGTCGGCCACCGGCGCGCAGACCGAGACCATCCCGCCGTCGATCGTGCTGATCACCATCGGCTCGGTCACCGGGGTGTCGATCGCGGCCCTGTTCACCGGCGGCATGGTGCCCGCGCTGGTGCTCGGCCTGTGCCTGTGCAGCGTGGTCTGGTGGCGCTATCGCAAGGAGGACCTGAGCGCCGTGATGCGCTTCTCGTGGGGGCAGATCGGCCGCTTCCTGCTGATCGCGCTGCCGGCCGTGCTGCTGCCCTTCGTGATCCGCGCGGCGGTGGTCGAGGGCGTGGCCACCGCCACCGAGGTCTCGACCATCGGCATCGTGTATTCGGTGCTCGCCGGGCTGCTGATCTACCGGCAGTTCGACTGGCGGCGGCTGCGGCCGATGCTGGTGGAGACGGCCTCGCTCTCCGGCGCCATCATGTTCATCGTCGGCTGCGCCACCGCCATGGCGTGGGGCCTGACGCAGTCGGGCTTCTCGACCGACCTGGCGCGCTGGATGGGCGCCATCCCGGGCGGCTCCTACGGCTTCCTCGCCATCTCCATCCTGGCCTTCATCGTGCTGGGCTGCGTACTGGAGGGCATCCCGGCGATCGTGCTGTTCGGCCCGCTGCTGTTCCCGATCGCCCAGGCGGCCGGCGTGCATCCGGTGCACTACGCCATGGTCGTGATCTTCGCCATGGGCATCGGCCTGTTCGCCCCGCCCATCGGCGTCGGCTACTACGGCGCCTGCGCCGTCGCCAAGGTCGATCCCAACGAGGGCATCCGCTACATCGGCGGCTACATGGTCGCGCTGCTGGTCGGCCTGGTGCTGGTCGCGGCGATCCCCTGGTTCTCGATCGGCTTCCTGGCCAAGTGACGCCGTCGACCGCGCCACCCCGCACCTCCCGCACTCCCACAACAACAACCGAAGAACCATCATGAGCCGCCATTTCGGAGAGATCCGCCAGCTGGGCTACGTCGTGCACGACATCGAGGCCGCCATGGCCTACTGGAGCGAGACCCTGGGCGTCGGGCCCTGGTACTACAACCCCCGGGTGCCGATCGTCAACTACGAGTACGACGGCCAGCATTACGAGCCGCACAACTCGGTGGCCCTGGCCAACTCGGGCTTCGTGCAGGTCGAGCTGATCCAGACGCGCAACGACGTGCCCTCCATGTACCGCGATTTCCTGCGCGCCGGCCGCACCGGGCTGCAGCACGTCGCCTACTGGACGCAGAACTACGACGCCGATGTCGAGCGCCTGCTGGCGCAGGGCTTCAAGCCCAAGATGAGCGGCGAGGTCGGCGCGCGCGGCCGCTTCATCTACTTCGACACGGAATACCACCCCGGCACGGTGATCGAGCTGTCGGAGGTCGCCGGACCCAAGGGCCGCATGTTCGACCTGATCCGCGAATCGTCGACGACCTGGGACGGCGTGACCGACCCGGTGCGTCCGTTCCCCGACCTGGGCGCACTGTGAGCGGCACCCCGATGGACCGCGTCCGCGCGAGCTACCTGATCGAGACCCCGGAGGCGCCGGAGAAGGTCGCCGAGATCATGGCCGGCGAGCAGTCGTGCGGCACCTTCGCCCGCGTCGAGGGCGAGACCGACGCCCTGCGCCGGCGCGCCCGCGCCACGGTCGAGTCGATCGTCGAGCTGGACGCGGCGGCGGCGCCGAGCCTGCCCAACGCGCGCCTGGAACGTCTGGGCGCGCGCGGGCCGTGGCGCCGCGCGCGCATCGAGCTGTCGTTCCCGGTCGCCAACATCGGCGCCAACCTGCCGACGCTGGCGGCCACCGTCGCCGGCAACCTCTACGACCTGGGCGAGGTCAGCGGCCTGCGGCTGGAGACCGTGCACGTGCCGGCCGCCTACCGCGCGCGCTTCGAGCTGCCGCGCCTGGGCATCGCCGGCACCCGCCGCGTCACCGGCGTGGCCACCGGCGCGCTGGTGGGCACCATCATCAAGCCCAATGTCGGCTTCTCGGCGACCGAGACCGCCGAGCTGGTGGCCCGCCTGTGCGCCGCCGGGGTCGACTTCATCAAGGACGACGAGGTCTGCGCCGACCCCGACCACGCCCCCCTGGCCGAGCGCGTGCCGGCCGTGATGGCGGCGGTGCGCGCGCACCAGGAACGCAGCGGCAGGCATGTGATGGTGGCCTTCAACATCACCGACGAGACCGATGCCATGAAGCGCCATGCCGACCTGGTCGAGCGCGAGGGCGGTTCCTGCGTGATGGCCAGCCTCAACTGGTGCGGCCACGCCGGCATCCAGACCTTGCGCCGTCACACGCCGCTGGCGCTGCATGGCCACCGCAACGGTTTCGGCGCGCTGTCGCGCCATCCCCTGCTGGGCATCTCGTTCCAGGCCTACCAGACGCTGTGGCGGCTCGCCGGCGTCGACCACATGCACGTGCATGGCCTGCAGGGCAAGTTCTCGCAACCCGACGAGGAGGTGATCGAGTCGGCGCGCGACTGCTTCACGCCGCTGGCCGAGGGCCTCGACGATCGCGTCATGCCGGCCTTCTCGTCCGGCCAGTGGGCCGGCACCGTGCCCGCGACCTGGGCCGCGATCGGCAACGACGACCTGCTGTTCATGTCCGGCGGCGGCATCCTGGCGCATCCGCAGGGCCCGGCCGCCGGCGTCACCAGCATCCGCCAGGCCTGGGCCGCCGCGCGTGCCGGCACGCCACTGGCCGAGGCGGCGCGCGGCGCGCCCGAGCTGGCATCGGCACTGGCTTTCTTCGACGGCCGATGAGCACGCCGAGGAGCGCGCCGATGGCCGGCCCCGGCATCGTCTTCTATGGCGACGACTTCACCGGCGCCACCGACACGCTGGCCACCGCCGCCCGTGCCGGCCTGCGCACGCTGCTGTTCCTGCGACCGCCGACCGCGGCGCGCATCGCCGCCGCCGGGCCGCTCGACTGCCTGGGCATCGCCGGCGCGGCGCGCTCGATGCCGCCCGACGAGATGCGCATCGAACTGGCGCCGGTGGCGGCCCTGTTCCGCCGGCTGGGCGCCCGCGTGCTGCACTACAAGACCTGCTCCACCTTCGACAGCGCGCCGGAGGTCGGCAGCATCGGCGTGGCGATCGAGACCCTGCAGGCGGCGGTCGACACATCCTGGGCCGCCATCGTCGGCGGCCAGCCGGACCTGGAGCGCTACTGCCTGTTCGGCCACCTGTTCGCGGCGGCCGGCAGCGGCGGCGCGGTGCATCGCATCGATCGCCATCCGACCATGAGCCGGCATCCGGTCACGCCGATGCACGAGTCCGACCTGCGGCGCCACCTGGCGGCGCAGGGACTGGCGGACGTGCGCTCGCTGCCCTATCCGGCCTATGCGGGTTCGCCGGGCACGGCGCCCGAGGGCGACGACGCGCTGCGGCGCGCGCTGTCGCCCAGGCCCGACGCGGTGCTGTTCGACGTCGGCGACAACACCCACCTGGCGGCCATCGAGGCCTTGCTGCGACCGGTCGTCGAAGTGGCCTCGCTGCTGGCGGTCGGGCCGAGCAGCGTGGTACAGGCCCTGGCGCCGCGCTACGCGCATGGCACGCCCGGCCACGCCACGGTGGCGCCGGCGCGTGGGCCGGTGTTCGCGTTGGCCGGCAGCCTGTCGCCGATCACGGCGCGGCAGGTCGCCGCCGCCCATTCCTTCGACAAGGTGTGGCTCGATCCGGCGCGGCTGATCGATGACGCCGGCGCGCGGATCGATGCCGGCGTCGACATCGCGTGGCGTCTGGCGCAGGGTCGCCATGTGCTGGCCTGCACCGTGCGGCCCGGAGCGGATTCCAGCCCGGGCTCGGCGCCCACGGCCGAGGCCGGCCTCTCGGCGCGCGCGCTGGCTCGCGTGGGTGGGGAGCTGCTGGCCCGCGTGCTGGCCGCCGTGCCGCTGTCGCGCGTGGGCATCGCTGGCGGCGACACCTCCAGCCATGCCGTGCAGGCGCTGGATGCCTGGGGACTGTCGTATGCAGCCCAGTTGGCGCCCGGCATCGCCCTGTGCCGGCTGCATGCCGATCACGACGCGCTCGACGGCCTGGAGATCGCGCTCAAGGGCGGACAGATGGGTGGTGAGGACTTCTTCGAGCGACTGGTGCGCGGCAACGCTTCGGCCTGAAAGGCGAGTTCGCTCGGAGCCGCGACGTCAGCCGCCTGGCCGCCTGGCCGCCCGCTACCGACCTCAGGTGCGGGCGCCGGACGTCAGGCGTCGCCGACGTTGACCGTCACCGTGCCGATGCCATCGCACATCGGACAACGCCCGCCGGTCTCCGAGCGGCCGGAACCGCCGCATTCCGGACATGGTCCCTTGGCGGTACCGGGCGTGCCGGGGGGCGATTCGTCGCCCGCGCTCACGGGCTGCGAATCGATCGCGGCGCCCGGATCCTCTTCGCCGGCGGCGGACTCCTTGGCGAGATCGGTCGAGGGGTGCTTGCTCTGCGGGGTGCTGGACATCGGGAGGTCTCCTGTCATTTGTTCGTGGGTGCGGGCGCGGGCGTGGACGCGGAACGCGGGAAGGTCGTCGCGCGCGCGCTGGCGGTGGATGGTCGCGTCGCCGGCGCGGCGGCCGGAGCCAGGGCCACGACGGCGGTTGCATCGGACGATGCCACGCGGTCGTCCGGCCCCGCCGCGACGCGCGAGACCAGGGCCATCGTGACCGGGATGAGGATGGCGCCGCAGACCGAAGTCATGCACAGACGACGATAGACGCTCTCGTTCATGGATCGGCCTCCTTGTGAAAGTCCCGAGCGTGTGAAGCGGACCGGCTCGAGGTTGTCAGGAATTGGCGCTATCTCTCGAACGCGCTTGGCGAAGCGCTCCGAAAGCCGCTCGCGGTGGACGCCGGCACGGGGCTGTCTCGCTGATGCGGGCCCGGTCTCGACGTGGCGCCATGGCCGCCTCACCAGGGACGCCAGCGTTCCTTGGTGGCCAGCACCGCCAGCGGGCGCAGCTCCTTGAGGTCGGCGGCGGCGGAGCTCGCCTCGCCGAAGCGGCGGCGCCAGGCCACCTCGTGCAGGTGCGCCGGCCCGTGCGCGCTCTTGTCGCCACGCAGGGCCCGCCGGCGCCATTCGCAGGCCAGGGCCCACAACTCGTCCCGGGACATTTGATCGATATCGCTCATGCGGTCGGCACTTCCAGATCTTCCGGCACCCCGGTCGTCGCGACCGGGTGCGCGGGGCTTGAACACGGTGGGGCCGCAGGCGGAACCGGCGCATCGACCGGTGCCTGCGTTGGCATCGATGATACTGGGGTTTCATACAGTTTCGACCGGGGAAGACCCGGTGCGTCGATGGGGACGCTCAGCCCTTCTGCGCCTCGCCGTCGATGTGCCGGGCGTAGACCGCCAGCACGATGCGCTCGGACTGCAGCAGGTAGTCGTTGAGCGTCGCCGCCGCCTGGGCGAAATCGCCGGCCTCGACCAGCCGCAGCAGGGTCGCGTTCATGTCGACATAGGGCGAGTGCAGCATCTCCGGATCGCGCAGCAGCCCGAAGGCCAGGCGCAGCTCGGCCAGCACGGAGGCGAACAGCTGGTTCAGGCGTTCGCTGTCGGCCAGCTCGACGATCGCCATGTGGAACTCCATGTTGGCGGTGCCGACGCCGACCCAGTCGCCCGCCGCGCGGCAGGCCAGCGCGCGATCGACCTGCGCGCGCATCTTCTTGTGCGCCGGATGGCAGGGGTAGGCCCCGGCCAGGGCCTGGCACTCGATCAGGCGCCGCACGCGGTAGATGTCGATGATGGCCGCGATGTCCGGCACCGAGACGAACACGCCGCGATTGAGCGCGTGCCGCACCAGTCCCTCCTTGATCAGCATGCGGAAGACCTCGCGCAGGGTGTTGCGCGAGATGCCGAGGCTGTCGCTCAACGCCTGCTCCGACAGACGCTGCCCGGGCGCGAACTCGCCGCGCGTGATCTTGTGGCGCAACTGCTCGGCGATGCGTTCGGCCAGGGTCTGCGGCAAGGGAGGAGGGGACGCGGGCAGGCTCATTCGGAGGGGGTGGCAAGGGGACGGGAGCGGGAGCGGAAATTCCGCCGGGAGGCGCAAGGGTTGTAGCAGAGGGCCGCCGACGCACCCGGATGGGCTCAACGAGCTACGGGTTATCACCTAAGAACTGGCATGCGACTTGCGAGCAATTCTGGCCGGATTGTTCAACAATCAAAACACGCTGACTCACCAATCCAAAACGCCGGTCGAGTCGTTCAGGAATCCCAACCGGAGTGCCTTTCGTGCCCACTGCCATCAATCTCTGGCCCCTGATCGGGGTCGCCGTCATCATCGCGGGCTTCGTGCTGCGCTTCAATCCGATGCTGGTCGTCGTCGTGACGGCGATCGTCACGGCCTTCGCGGCCAACTTCCCGGTCGATCGCATCCTCGCGGCCATCGGCACCGGCTTCATCAAGACGCGCAACCTGCCGCTGATCATCCTGCTGCCACTGGCCGTCATCGGCCTGCTGGAGCGCCACGGCCTGCGCCAGCATGCGCAGCGCTGGATCAGCGGCATTCGCTCGGCCACGGTCGGCCGGCTGCTGATCGTCTACCTGGGCGCACGGCAGCTGACGGCGGCCATCGGCCTGACCAGCCTGGGCGGTCACCCGCAGATGGTGCGGCCGCTGCTCGCGCCGATGGCCGAGGGCGCCGCCGAGGCGCGCCATGGCCGGCTCACCGACAAGGTGCGCTACAAGCTGCGCGCCTTCGCCGCCGCGACCGACAACGTCGGCCTGTTCTTCGGCGAGGACATCTTCGTGGCCTTCGGCGCCATCGTGCTCATGACCACCTTCCTGCGCGAGGCCGGCATCGACATCGAGCCGATCCACGTCGCGCTGTGGGGCATCCCGACGGCGATCTGCGCCTTCGTCATCCACGCCTGGCGCCTGTGGCTGCTGGACCGCTCCCTGGCACGCGACCTGCAGGAGGGCGGCCCGGCGACGCTGAACGCCGATGCCGCGCCTGCCGACCTCCCGGCGACCGCCGCCGCCACGATCACCGCCCACAAGGGAGCCTGACATGACGCTCTCCATCGTCCACCTCTACTATCTCGTCGGCGCGATCCTCGCGATCACCGCCCTCATGACGCTGGCCGACCGCCAGCACACGCGGCGCTATTCCAGCGCCTTCTTCTGGGGCCTGTATTCGCTGGTGTTCCTGGTCGGCGACCTGGTGCCGCCGGTGTGGGTCGGCGTCGGCGTGGTCGTCATGGCGCTGATCGCGGCCTTCGGCGGCGTGGGCATCGGCGGCCACGTCGCCCGCACGCCGCAGCAGTACCTCGACAGCGCGAAGCGCCTGGGCAACAAGCTCTTCATCCCGGCGCTGGCCATCCCGGTGGTCACCATGATCGGCACGCTGACGGCCAAGTACCTGGTGTTCGGCGGCACGCCGTTGCTCGACCCGCGCAACACCACGCTGGTCAGCCTGGGCATCGGCTGCGTGGTGGCGCTGGCGCTGGCCTGCAAGCTGACGCACGAGACGCCGGTGCAGGGCATCCGCGAATCGCGGCGCCTGACCGATGCGCTGGGCTGGGCCCTGGTGCTGCCGCAGATGCTGGGCATGCTGGGCCTCGTGTTCTCCGATGCCGGCGTCGGCAAGGCCGTCGCGCACATCACCACCAGCTACATCAACATGGACGTGCGCTTCTTCGCCGTCGCGGTGTATGTGATCGGCATGGCGCTGTTCACCATCGTCATGGGCAACGGCTTCGCGGCCTTCCCGGTGATGACCGGCGGCGTCGGCGTGCCGGTGCTGGTGGGCATGTACCACGGCGACCCGGCCGTGATGGCGGCGATCGGCATGCTGTCGGGCTACTGCGGCACGCTGCTCACGCCCATGGCGGCCAACTTCAACATCGTGCCGGCCGCGCTGCTGGAGCTGCCCGACAAGAACGCCGTGATCCGCGCCCAGATCCCGACGGCGCTGACCCTGCTGCTGTGCAACGTGTTCCTGCTCAACTTCCTGATGTTCAGAGGATGACGTACACCCTCAGGCTTCGCGCACGTCGTGTCGCTGCGCCAACCCCCTTGCAGGGGGCGACACCGGTGGGCCGGCAAAGCCGGTTCCACGGTGTTCTCGAACCCTTCCACGCGCCAAGGAAAGCACTGAAATGAGAGCCAACCGCAACCTTCCCGCCATCTCCCTCCACCGCGTGCTGGTCACGGGCTTCGAGCCCTTCGAGCAGGACACGGTCAACCCCTCATGGGAGGTGGCGCGGGCGCTGCATGGCGCCGTGATCGAGGGCGCCGAGGTGCATGCGGTGCAGCTGCCCTGCGTCTTCGGGCGCGCCATCGAGCGGCTCGACCAGGCCTTGGCCGACGTCCAGCCGACACTGGTGATCGGCCTCGGCCTGGCCGGCGGCCGCGCCGAATGGACGCCCGAGCGCGTCGCCATCAATGTCGACGATGCCCGCATCCCCGACAACGCCGGCGGCCAGCCGATCGACGCGCCGGTGGTGATGGATGCGCCGGCGGCGTATTTCTCGACCCTGCCGATCAAGGCCATCGTGCATGCGCTGCGCGATGCCGGCGTGCCGGCCTCGGTCTCGCAGACGGCCGGCACCTTCGTCTGCAACCACGTGTTCTATGCCCTGATGCACCGGCTGGCGACCGTGCCGGCGCTGGCCGCCGCGCGCGGCGGCTTCGTCCACGTGCCATTGCTGCCGGCGCAGGCGGCCCGGCATCCGGGCCAGCCCAGCATGGCGCTGGCGACCCAGGTCGAGGCCCTGCGCGTGGCGCTGCGCACCGCGCTGGTGGTCGGTGCCGACCTGCGCGAGACCGGCGGCAAGTTGCACTGAGCGAGTCCGACCATGTCCTCCAACCCGTCCCCACAGGACCGAACGACCATGAAGATGGACCTCAACAGCGACCTCGGCGAGAGCCTGGGCGCCTGGCGCATGGGCGACGACGCCGCCATGCTCGACATCGTCAGCAGCGCCAACGTGGCCTGCGGCTTCCACGCCGGCGACGCCGCCGGCATCCTGCGCACCCTGGCCGATGCCCGGGCGCGCGGCGTCGCCATCGGCGCCCATGTCAGCTATCCCGACCTGGCCGGCTTCGGCCGTCGCGCCATGGATGTCGCCAGCGCGGACCTGGTGGCCGACGTCATCTACCAGATCGGCGCGCTGCAGGGCCTGGCCCGGGCGGCCGGCACGCGGGTCGGCTATGTCAAGCCGCACGGCGCCCTCTACAACACCATCGCGCACGATGCGCGGCAGGCCGACGACGTGATCGCCGGCATCCGCGCCATCGACCCCGACCTGGTGCTGGTCGGCCTGGCCGGCTCGCCGCTGCTGGACCGCGCGCGCGCCGCCGGCCTGTGCGTGGTGGCCGAGGCCTTCGCCGACCGCGCCTACCAGCCCGATGGCGCGCTGGTGTCGCGCCGCGAGCCGGGCGCCGTGCTGCACGATGCCGACGTGGTCGCGGCCCGCATGCTGCGCCTGGCGACCGAGGGCGTGGTCACCGCCATCGACGGCAGCACGGTGCATCTGCGGGCCGACTCGATCTGCGTGCATGGCGACAGCCCCGGCGCGGTCGAGATGGCGCGCCGGGTGCGCGCGGCGCTGGAGGGCGCCGGCGTCGAGGTGACGTCCTTCGTGGATGCGCCGATGCGCGCGGAGGTCGTGGCGTGATGCGCTTCCTGCCCGTCAACCTCGACATGCTGATGGTCGAGCTCGACGACCTGCCGCAGACCCTGGCGCTGCTGGCCTCGCTGCATGCCGATCCGATCGATGGCATCGAGGAGATCGTGCCGGCCGCGCGCACGCTGCTGATCCGCTTCCGCCCGGCGCGCGTGGCACCGGCCGCGCTGCGCGCGCGCATCGGCGCGCGCCGCGTCGATGCCGTGGTCGAGCGCGACGCCACCCTGGTCGAGATCCCGGTCGACTACGACGGCGAGGACCTCGACGACGTCGCCCGCATGCTGGGCATCACGCGCGAGGAGGTCGTGCGCCGCCACACCGGCAGCGACTACACGGTCGCCTTCACCGGCTTCGCGCCGGGCTTCGCCTACCTCACCGGTGGCGACGCGAGCCTGAACGTGCCGCGCCGCACCACGCCGCGCACCCGCATCCCGGCCGGCGCGGTCGGCCTGGCCGGCGCCTTCAGCGGCGTCTATCCGCAGGCCAGCCCGGGCGGCTGGCAGATCATCGGCATCACCGCCGTGCCGATGTGGGACCTGGCGCGCGAGGTGCCGGCATTGCTGCAGCCGGGCTTCCGGGTCCGCTTCGTCGACCGGGCGGCGATGGATGCCGGCGCGCGCGCCACGGCGGCCGCCACGACGCCGGCCGTGCCCGCGACCCCGGCCCCGCCATCGGCGGCCACCGGCGCGGCGCTGGAGATCCTCGCCACCGGCGTGCAGGCGCTGTTCCAGGACACCGGCCGCCACGGGCAGGCCGGGCAGGGCGTCTCGGCCTCCGGCGCCATGGACCGGGCCTCGCTGCGCGCGGCCAACCGGCTGGTCGGCAATGCCGGCGATGCCGCCGCCATCGAGATCGCCAACGGCGGCTTCGAACTGCGCTGCCGGGGCGATGCCGTGGTGGCCGTCACCGGCGCCGATGCCCCGCTGCGACTGACGACGGCCGATGGCCACCCGGTGCCGGCGCGCGGCTGGGAGCCGATCGCGCTGTGCGATGGCGACCGGCTGGCGCTGGGCGACCCACGCGCTGGCATCCGGTCCTACCTCGCCGTGCGCGGTGGCTTCGACATCGCGCCGGTGCTGGGCAGCCATGCCACCGACACCTTGGCCCGCGTCGGTCCGCCGGCCATCGCCGTGGGCGACCGGCTGCCGATCGGCGCGGTCGCGCGCGGCGCCATCGTCGGCGCGCCCGAGCTGCCGCCGGCCGATCTGCCATCGACGACCGAGGTGGTCGAGCTCGATGTCGTCATGGGTCCGCGCACCGACTGGTTCACGCCCGAGGCCGTCGCGCTGCTGGCCGGCCAGGTCTGGCGCGTGACGCCGCAGTCCAACCGGGTCGGCCTGCGCCTGGCCGGCGAGGTCTCGCTGGCGCGCGCCATCACCGGCGAACTGCCGAGCGAGGGCACGGCACTGGGCGCATTGCAGGTGCCGCCGAGCGGCCAGCCGGTGCTGTTCCTGGCCGACCATCCGCTGACCGGCGGCTATCCGGTGATCGCCTGCGTGGCGACGCACCACCTCGACCGCGCCGGCCAGATCCCGATCGGCGCCGGCGTGCGCTTCCGCCCGATCCAGCCCTTCGCCGAGTCCTTCGCCGCGCCGGTGCCGGCGCCTTCCTCCGCCTCCGTTCCTTCCTCCGAGTCGCCATGAAAAAAGTCCTGATCGCCAACCGTGGCGAGATCGCCGTGCGCATCGCGCGCGCCTGCGCCGACCACGGCGCGCAGTCGGTCGCCGTCTACGCCGATGCCGACATCGACGCCCTGCACACGCGCCTGGCCGACGAGGCCTACGGGCTCGACGGCAGCCGCCCGGCCGACACCTACCTGAACATCGGGAAGCTGCTGGCCATCGCCGCGCGCTGCGGCGCCGACGCGGTGCATCCGGGCTATGGCTTCCTGTCCGAGAACGCCGGCTTCGCGCGCGCCGTCATCGACGCCGGATTGATCTGGGTCGGCCCGCCGCCGGCGGCGATCGACGCGCTCGGCGACAAGGTGCAGGCGCGCCGGATCGCCCTGGAGGTCGGCGCGCCCCTGGTCGCCGGCACGCCGGGACCGGTCTCTGGGGCCGACGAGGTCGTCGCCTTCGCCGAGACGCATGGCCTGCCGATCGCCATCAAGGCGGCCTTCGGCGGCGGCGGGCGCGGGCTCAAGGTCGCCTGGCGCCTGGACGAGGTGGCCGACCTCTACGAGTCGGCGGTGCGCGAGGCGGTCACCGCCTTCGGCCGCGGCGAATGCTTCGTCGAGCAGTTCCTCGACCGGCCGCGCCACATCGAGGCCCAGGTCATCGCCGACACCCATGGCCGGGTCGTGGTGCTGGGCACGCGCGACTGCTCGCTGCAGCGGCGCAACCAGAAGCTGGTGGAGGAGGCGCCCGCGCCGTTCCTGACCGATGCCCAGCGCGAGCGTATCCACCAGGCGGCGCACGACATCTGCGCCCGGGCCGGCTATGTCGGCGCCGGCACGGTCGAGTTCCTGCTGAGCCCCTCGGGCGCGATCTCGTTCCTGGAGGTCAACACGCGATTGCAGGTCGAGCATCCGGTGACCGAGGAGACGGCCGGCATCGACCTGGTGGTCGAGCAGCTGCGCGTGGCAGACGGCCTGCCGCTGTCGATCACCGAGACGCCGGTGCCGCGCGGCCATGCCTTCGAGTTCCGCATCAATGCCGAGGACGTGGGGCGCGGCTTCCTGCCGGCGCCGGGCATGGTGCGCGTGTTCGACGCGCCCTCGGGGCCGGGCGTGCGCGTGGACACCGGGGTGGTGTCGGGTTCGACCGTGCCGGGCACCTTCGATTCGCTGATGGCCAAGCTGATCGTCACCGGCCGCACGCGCGCCGAGGCCATCGCGCGGGCGCGCCGGGCGCTGCGCGAGTTCCGCATCGAGGGCGTGGCATCGGTGCTGCCGTTCCATCGCGCGGTGATGGCGCATGCCGACTTCACGAGCGCCGAGGCCGCCGCCTTCGCGGTCCACACGCGCTGGATCGAAACCGACTTCGCCGCCACGCTGGCCGCCAGCGTCCGCGCCGAGCCGGCGGCGGCTGCCGAGGCGGCGCTGGTGCGTACCGCGATCGAGATCGACGGCCGGCGGCGCTCGATCGGACTGCCGGCCGAATTGCTGCGCGGCTTGTCGGCGGCCGGTGGCGTTGGCGCCGCGCCGGCGCCGGCCGAGCCGGTCGTCGCCGTCGATCCCGCGACCGTCGCCGCGCCGATCGCCGGAACGGTCCAGGCCTGGAAGGCGGCCGATGG
Source organism: Variovorax sp. PEI5 (assembly GCF_056679935.1). Taxonomy (NCBI): domain Bacteria; kingdom Pseudomonadati; phylum Pseudomonadota; class Betaproteobacteria; order Burkholderiales; family Comamonadaceae; genus Variovorax; species Variovorax sp. PEI5. The sequence goes on along the minus strand of NZ_JBWXPH010000002.1, from coordinate 408,150 downwards.
CGAGCGGGTGGCCGAGGGCGATGTCATCGCCACGATGGAGGCGATGAAGATGGAGATGCAGGTGACGGCGCACCGGGCGGGGCGCCTGTCGCACAGCGCCGCGCAGGGCGCCTACGTGGCGGCCGGGACGGCCATCGGCCGCATCGAGGCCGACGGCCAGTGATGGCGGGTCGGCGCGCGTGGCGCGCCGATCCATTCAAGCGGTCGGAGCGTTCGCGAGCGGGGTGCCATAGATCGTCATCACCTGGGTGCGCTTGTCCGTGCGGTAACCCACCTTCTTCGCATGGATCTCGATGATCTTGCCCGTTGCATCGGTCACGAAGGAGAGCGTGCCGCCGCCGCAGAAGTAGAACGTGTGCGATATCGTCTGAAACACCTTGTTGATCCGCAGGTCGCTGACCGTGCGCAGGTCATGGATCTCGATGCGATCGACCGCGGGATGAGAGATCTCCTGACTGCCGTCGGGACGTGTGATCCAGGTACTGCCATCCACACCATGGACCGTGGCACCCTCCGCCTCGTTCACGATCACGCCATGTGGCGTCACGAGCACATGCGCGGGTTCGCCCGGTTTCACACTGCCCACCCGGATCGGTTCGTCCGCGTCATCGACACCGGCTCGCAAGAGTGCATCCATCAGGAGTTGCGCGGCGTGCGCCTCCTTCGGCGTGCCGGTGGACCTGAGCTTCGACAAGCTGGCGTACCACCGCATGCGCGCCCAGATCTTCGAGAGACGGAATCTCATCGGTCGATCTCCTCGCAGCGCGACATCGCCGCCGACGTCAAGGTGGCGCCGCAAGCCGTCGACGTGCCTTCGAAGGCCAGCGTCCTGCCGTTCTCCGTGGCGGCGCCCGGCGTCGGCAGGATGGCGTAGTCGCCCTTGCATCGGGGGCAGCGCGTCATGTCGCCCTCACTGGCCACGGCGATGCCGTGCAGCACGTAGCGCGAAGTGGCGGTGATCACCCGGCCACCATGGGTGGTCGCGTCGCCCAGGCGGATGGCGACCTTGCCGCTGGCGTCGATCATGCGCTTGAGCCCTGATTCACCCAGGACCACGTGATGTCGGCGTTGTCGGCATCGGCGGTTTGCGGGAACATGAACCTGGCGAACATCGTGGGCATGGGGTCGCCGGCGCGAACGTTCTTGAAGCGGCCGTGGTAGATGGCCAGGTTGCGCGCGGCGGGATGGGTGTCGGGCAGGCTCGCGGCCCACACGCCGGATCGCGGGCAGACCTCGCCGACCCTGGTCTGCGGCACCAGTGCGCCCGTCTTGCCATCGATGCGGTTGCCGCCATTGGCTGGCGACAGGCGCATGGTCGTGAGCAGGGTGTCCCAGATGGCGAGCACCTGGTTTTCATCCAGGGGGGAAGTCTTCTCTTCCATGGAGCTGCCGGCTTCGAAATCGAAGTTGAAGAACGGACGCAACATGCTCTGCTGATCTTTGGCCAGCGCAGTCTCGGCGAAGAACTGGAAGATCACCTTGCCACCCAACGTATGCATGGCATGGCCGTACTCACGTCCCGGCATGCCATTGATCCGCGGTGTCGCATGGCGAAGCACGACCAATTGCCCTCCCTCGGCCGCCAACAGCGCCCTCAGTCCTGGGGATTGCCTGCTCACCCGTTGGAAGAGGTTTTCTCGTTCTTCCGAATGTCCGGCGTACTGGCCCTGCATGTTGAGGGTCAGCCTGACATCTGGAAGCACCTCCTTGTCCGCATTCGAATGAAAGAACGCTGTCTCGATGTCATAGCCCATGGTCTTGTGGTTGAGTACCACACCGGCCACGCAGAAGCCTTCGGGGGCCTTGGTGGCATCGGTGTAGTCCTGGATGTTCATGGCCACGTTGCGCAGGCGATCCTCTGCGGGCTTGGGGTCGATGTAGGTGTACATCGGCTTTTCATTGGTCGCGATGGGTTCGGGCTTCGGAGTGCGGTTCGACTCAGTCTTGAGCAATGTGTATCGACTGCCCACCAGCATGTGCAGTTCCTGGTTGATTCTTGACTCAACGTCGCCTGTGTCCAAGTACCGGAGCATCAACGCCCTGCCATATCGTGTGTTGATGATTTCCTGTGCCAACAGCTTGGATGTACCCCAGTCGTTGGTGCGTCTTTTCAGGTCATCAAGCCGCGCCTGAACTTCTGTCTCGAACCGGGGCCGGGTGTAGTCCGGGTCCTTGACGTCCATCTCCACCTTGTCGAAATCCGTGTCCAGGCCATAGAGCAGGTCGACGTCGTCGGAGCCCAGCCGGCCGAGTTCCACAGGCACGTCGATGAGGTATCGCCCCACGCATTGGGTTTGGGTCTTGCCGGACAAGGTGATCATGGGTTGCGGACGGTAGAAGTGAACAGCGAGGACGCCATAGGCCCAGAAGCCGATGAGCGCCAGAACGAGGGACAAGGCGACGGTGCGCGCACGCTGGCCCCATGTGCCGAAGGCGAAGCAGGCACGTAGATGCAATAGAAGCTGGTTCGTCATGCCGCCTGCGCTTTGCCGGGCAGAGTCAAGGGCGCGGTGATCTTGTTGATGGCGTAGACCGTCATCAGCCCTGATTCACCCAGGACCACGTGATGTCGGCGTTGTCGGCATCGGCGGTTTGCGGGAACATGAACCTGGCGAACATCGTGGGCATGGGGTCGCCGGCGCGAACGTTCCTGAAGCGGCCGTGGTAGATGGCCAGGTTGCGCGCGGCGGGATGGGTGTCGGGCAGGCTCGCGGCCCACACGCCGGATCGCGGGCAGACCTCGCCGACCCTGGTCTGCGGCACCAGTGCGCCCGTCTTGCCGTCGATGCGGTTGCCGCCGTTGGCTGGCGACAGGCGCATGGTCGTGAGCAGGGTGTCCGATCCCGCGCGGGGCTGGCTGTAGTCGCTGCCACCCACGCCTGCCTTGGCGCCGCGCCACGCATAGATTTCGCTGTCCGCATGACCGGTGGGGCGAGGGTCCCTGGCGCTCGCTTCCAGGGTCGCCCTGGGGCGGGTGTAGTCATGGTCGCGCGTGGCATAGGCCCCGCTGGTGATACGACCCGTGGGGCTGAAGCCGTGGATGTATTCCCGATCGATCTTGTGGCCCAGCGGGTAGTAGGGGATGTCGTGACAGGCACCGGGACCCTCGCCCTGATCCTGGGAGGCTGCCTGGAAGGCGCCGTTGTGATCACTCCAGACCAGGCGGTGCACACCGGCGGTGTGCTCGAAGTGGTAGTTGATTCCCCACTCCTGCATCAGGCGGGTGATGAATTCGAAATTGGTTTCGTTGTACTGGACGCAATAGTCCCGTGGCGGATAGGTCTCGATCAGGCGTTTGTCGGATGCGAAGTTGTAACCCGCCAGGACCGCTTCGATGACTTCCACCGGCGTCTTGTCCTGGAAGACCTTGCAGTCGGTGGTGAGGGTGGCCAGATACAGCCATGGGCGAATCTCGAGTTCGTAGATGGCGTGGCGGTGGTCTTCGGTGCAGAAGCGGGCGGCGGTGATCAGGCCGGAGATTTCGCGCACACCGGCTCCTTGATGACTCGCGCCCAGTCCGCCGGGCATGCCCGCCTGGAAGCTGCCCATGCCTTCGAGTTCGATGCTGCAGGTGATCTCGCGCCCGATGAAGTCGTCCAACCTGAAGTTGCTGCCGATGCCACTGAACTGCAGAGCGTCGGGCGTCTGCAGTGCGAGGGTGTAGTGGAAGAGGCTGTTGATGCCTTCACGGCCCTGCAACTTCAGCGGCACGAGGGCCGGCGCGCCCGACACCTCAGGGATCGCCGCGCTTCGCACGGTCAGCGCGCGGGAGGCTTTGAAGATGGTCATCTGTGTTTCCGAAGGAAGCCCGTGCGGCGGAAAAGCTCGAATTCGCTGTTACATAAGTTCACAAAATCTTGCGCAATCAGAAAGATTTCTGGCATACTCATAAAGTACTTGTTCTGTACTTTTTCATTCAGGAAGACCGCCAATGATAGGCGATGCGTCCGCTCGTCGGGCGGCACGCGCGTGTTCCTGGCCGACCGAACTCGAAGGGTCTCAGATCCGCGCATTCACGGAAGTGCCCATCACGAGGGCTGATCCCGCCCGGCCACGGTGATCCATGGGTGTTCGCGTCATGTCGTGCCGCGGCCGAGCGCTGCTTCGCATCCAGGCGCGGATCGCAGCTCGCCGGGTAGCATCGGGCAATGCCCTCCGTTGACCCCGCCACCTTCGATGAGTCGTACTACGAACGCTATTACTTCGACAAGAAGACCCGGGTCGCCGACCGCCAGCATGTGGAGCGGCTCGGCGACTTCGTCGGCTCGTACCTGAAGTATCTGCGCGTGCCCGTGCGGCGGGTGCTGGATGTCGGTTGCGGCATCGGCCTGTGGCGCGACATCGTCGCCCGGCATTTCCCCAAAGCGAGCTACCACGGCGTGGAGGTGAGCGACTACCTGTGCCGCCGCTACGGCTGGGAGCGCGGCTCGGTGGTGGACTACGCGGCGCGCGAGCCCTTCGACCTGGTGATCTGCCAGGGCGTGCTGGCCTATCTCGATCCGTTGGAGCTCAAGCAGGCCCTGCGCAACCTCGGCCACCTGAGCCGGGGTGCCCTCTATGTCGAGGCCGTCACCCTGGAGGACTACGAGAACGACATCGTGGACGAGGACCTCACCGATCCGCTGCTGTTCCGGCATTCCGACGACACCTACCGGCGCGGCCTGCGCAGGAGGTTCCGGGACGTGGGCGGTGGCGTGTGGCTCAGCCGCCAGGCCGACGTGCCGCTGTTCTCGCTGGAGTGCGCGACCGAGTCGCCGGTCAGGGTGGCGTCGCGGGACTGAGGTGGCGCGAGCCGCGCCGTAGGCTGGCTCCTACCCACGCGCCGGCGGACGCATGGCATCATTTTTTTCTCCCGAATCCAAGGAGACCGAAATGGCAAGGCATTCGAACCGACTCGCCTGTGTGCTGACAGTCGCCCTGCTGGGCGCCGCGACCGCCCGGGCGCAGACGCCACCCGACCTGCAGGACCTGGTCGGCGCGCGCGGCGCGGGCGGCGAGACCCAGATGCAGGCGCGCGGCTACCAGCTGGTGCGCGCGACCCGGGTGCGCGACCAGTCCTGGACCTTCTGGTGGAGCGACGTCCAGCGTGCCTGTGTGGCGATCTCCACCACCGAGGGCCGCTATGCCGCCATCAACCGCATCCCGGATGCGAACTGCCAGCCCGGCGGTGTCGCCGGCAACACGCCGCCGCAGCCGCACCGGTCCGATGCGATCACCTTGGTCTGCTACGGGCAGGGCGAACACGCGGCCTACACCAGCCACTCGGGCTATGAATGGAACGACAAGCGCCAGCACTACGAACCCGTGCAGCGCATGGAGACCGGCACCGAGCAGTTCCAGACCGGCGTGCAGTTCGACTTCCGCGACGGCGGCGGCCGCGTGCACCTGAGCGGCAAGCTGATCCCGCCCTTCAATTCGGGCGGCAGCGATGGCTGGTGGCCGCTGGAGGACGTGCAGATGTCGCCGGACCGCATCAATGCGCGCTACCACGTGAGCGGCCTGAACCGCGCCAGCGTGGTCATCGACCGCCGCAGCGGGATGGTCGAGATCAAGGGCATGCCCGGCTTCAACGGCAAGTGCGATGCCGGCGACTGGGGCGCGACCCGGCGCTTCTGACGCGATGGTCACGACCCGCCTCCAGGGCGGTGGCATGCCCCCGCCAGCGCACCCTGGGACGCTTGCCATCCGGCTCTCCACGCTCGGGTGGGCGGCGCTGGCGCTGTGCTTCCTGGCCGGGCTGCCGGTGCTGCTGGGCGCGACCTGGTTCGCGGTCCCGGCACTGCTGCTGCTGGCGGCGCTGGTTGCGCTGCCGCTGGCCTGGCTGTGGCGCCGCCTGGTCCGGCGCGCGACCGCGCGGCCGTTCTTCCGGACGTGGCTGCGCGCTGGCATCGGGCTGTGGTTCCTGCTGTGCGGCCTGGCGGCCGCGCCCGTGTACGTGCTGGCCATCACCACCGAGACGCGGCCGGCCATCGTGCCCACCGTCACCCTGAGCAACGGCCCGCGCACGGTGGTGCTGCAGGGCATGCAGCACGTGGGCGCCGAGCGCTTCTACCAGGCCATCATCTACGACCTGGAGCAGGCCCTGGCCGAGGGCTATGTGCTGGCCTACGAAGGCGTGGCCGACAGCGATCCCGAAGCCGATGCCTGGTTCCGCCGCAGCCTGTCGCATGGCAAGGACCTGGGCGACAGCTACCGGCAACTGGGCCGTGCCTGTGGCCTGTCCTACCAGATCGACTTCTTCGGCCCGGTGGTGGCCGATGCCAAGGCGCATCCGGAACGGCACGTCACCATGGACGTGGACACGCGAGCCATGAAGGAGGAGTACGACCGCCTGATGCGGTCCGACCCGAAGTTCGCCGCCGCCATGCGCCAGCGCGATGCCGACGCCGACAAGGACCAGGCCGCCGACGACGACGCACCGGACCTGCTGACGCGCTTCATCGAGCGCCGCAACCAGGGCACCGATCCGCGCCGGGACACCCTGGTCGGCACGCTGTGCCGCGGTCTCATGACCCATGTGATGCGCCGGTCGAACGCGGGCGGTGGCGAGCTCGATCCGGTGGTGCTGGACTTCCGCAACCGCAACCTGGCCCGTCGGCTGCTGACCGACCCGCGCGCGAAGATCTACGTCACCTACGGCGCGGCCCACCTGCCTGGCGTGATGGCGCTGATGAAGGACGAGCCGGGCTGGAAGGTCGGGTCGATCAAGTGGATGCGGACCATCGCGGCGCCCGAGCACCTGGAGGGCACGCTGTAGCGAGTGGGCGGACGGGAGATGGCGCGACGCATGCCTCCGGCGCATGCTCGTGGACCCATCCGCGCCGCGACGCGTCGCATCCGCGCGGTCGGCGTGTCGGCCTGCAGGGCCGCGTGGCGAGGGCCTGCATATTCATGGCTGCTGAGCACATCGTCGCCGATATGAACGACCCAGAAACCATGTCCGAGGAGTCGACGCTTCGCAAGGTGTTCGAGGCCTCGCCTTCGTTCCTCCATGTGCTGCGTGGCCCCGATTTCGTCTTCGAATACGCGAACGACGCCTATTACCGTCTGGTCGGCCGCCGCGACCTGATCGGACGACCGGCCTTCGAGGCCATGCCCGAGGCCGCCGGCGATTTCCCCCGCCTGATCGCGGAGGTCATGGCGACGCAACGGCCGTTCCACGGCCACGAGGTCCCGGTGATGCTCGCGCGCACCGCCAACGGGGCGCCGGAGGAGCGCCTGATGGACCTGGTCTATGTGCCGCTGATCGACCCCGATGGCCGCTGCACGCGCGTCCTGGGGCACGGAACCGACATCACGGAGAGCGTCCTGCTGCGCCGGCGGGCCGAGAAAGCCGAGCGGATGTCGCAACAGCGCCTGACCGACGCGCTGTCGGCCGGTCGCATGATCGCGTGGGAATGGGACATACAGACCGATGCGCTGACGAGTCGTGGCGCCTGGCTGGAGCTGTTCGACCGCCGGGAGCCGCTGTTCACGACCGGCCGCGGCGCCACGGCCTTCCTGCATCCGGACGATCGCCCGGCGCGCGTGGAGACGGTGCGTGTCGCCGTCGACCGGGGCACCTCCTGGCACATGCAGTACCGGGCGCTGCATCCGGATGGCACCATCCTGTGGCTCGAGGAGCGCGCCACGTCGTCGCGCGATCCGGTCACCGGGCACCAGATCGTCACCGGGCTGGTCTGGGACATCAGCGCCCGCAAGAAGGCGGAGGAGGAACTGCAGCTGGCGGACCGCCGGAAGAGCGACTTCCTGGCGACCCTGTCGCACGAGTTGCGCAACCCGCTGGCGCCGATCCGCAGCGGACTGCAGATCCTCAAGCGGCTGATGCCGGACGACGCGCAGATCAACAGGACGCGCTCGATCATGGAGCGCCAGCTGAGCCACCTGGTGCGCCTGATCGACGACCTGATGGAGGTGAGCCGCATCAGTCGCGGCAAGGTCATGCTGCGCCCCAAGCCGCTGCGCCTGGGATCGGTGCTGTCGAACGCGGTGGAGTCGGCCTGGCCGACGATCGAGGCCAAGTCGCTACAGCTGCGACAGGTCCTGGGCGAGCCGCTCACGGTCGATGGCGACAAGAACCGGCTGACGCAGGTGTTCGCCAATCTGCTGGGCAACGCGGTGAAGTTCAGCCCGCCCGGCTCGACGCTCGGCCTGACGATGCGGCGCGAGGCGGACGAGGCCGTGGTGCTGGTCGAGGACGAGGGCCAGGGCATCGACGCGGCTTCGCTCGACACGGTGTTCGATCTCTTCGCGCAGGGTCCGTCGCACCAGATGAGCGGCAGCCTGGGCATCGGCCTCGCCCTGGCGCGCCAGCTGGTGGAACTGCACCGGGGCAGCATCAGCGCCCGGAGCGGGGGCAAGGATCGCGGCAGCACGTTCACCGTCCGCCTGCCACTGGCCACCGCGGGCCTGGCGCCGGACGACCCGGCCGAGGACGACGGCCCGGCCGCCCCGGTGATTCCGGGGCGCGCGCGGGTGCTGGTGGTCGACGACAACCAGGACGCCGCCGACACGCTGGTGGCCTGCCTCCGGCTCGAGGGCCACGTGGTCGACGTGGCCCATGGCGGCCCCGCCGCGCTCGAAGTCTTCGACCGGCTGGATCCGACCTGGGTGCTGCTGGACATCGGGATGCCCGGAATGGACGGCTACGAGGTGGCGCGCCACATCCGCGCGCGCCCGGCCGGGCGCCAGACCCGGATCGTCGCCATCACCGGATGGGGCCAGCCCGAGGACAAGGCCCGCGTGCTGGCCGCCGGCTTCGATGCGCACCTGACCAAGCCGGTCGACCTGAAGGCGCTCGCGGGCGCGATGCGGAACGAGGCGCTGCGCTGACGCCGCCGGGGGCCGTCGTCTTCAGCCCAGCGCCGGGCGGCGCGGCGTGCCCATCATCCGCTCGACCGTCGCCGCGCAGCGCAGCATCGTCACCTCGTCGAACGGCCGCGCCGCCACCTGCAGGCCGATCGGCATGCCCTCGTCGTCGAAGCCGCAGGGCACCGAGATCGCCGGCAGGCCGGTCAGGTTGAAGGGATAGGTCAGCCGCCACGACGCCGCCAGCACGCTCTCGTCCCGGTCGCCGGCGCGCACGTGGGTGGCGCCGCGCTTCCAGGCCGTCAAGGGTTCGGTCGGCGTGACGATGACGTCGACCTGTTCGAAGAGTTGCCTGAACTCCTCCGCCATGCGCGCGCGCACCTGCTCGGCCTTGAGGTAGTCGACCGCCGTCACCAGCCGGCCGAGCTCGACCAGGTCGCGCACGTCGGGCTGGAACTGCGTGCTGCGGCCCTCGGCGACGGCGCGGTCGTGGTAGGCCCCGGAGGACGCCAGCTCGATCGCGAAGATGGCCGCCAGCCCCAGCTCGAGGATCGGCATGCGCGCGCGCCGCACCCGCGCGCCGGCGCGCGCCAGGTCGGCGATGCGCGCGTCGATGCAGGCCTGCACGGCCGGTGTGTTGCGGTCCATGAAGTGGTTGTCGATGACGCCGATGCGCAGGCCCCGGACGCCCCGGCCGAGGTCCTGCGCGTGGTCGGGCACCGGGCGGTCCTGGCAGGCCGGGTCGCGCGGGTCGTAGCCGGCCAGCACGTCCAGCGTCAGGGCCGCGTCCTCCACCGTGCGGGTCAGCGGACCGGGATGGTCCAGGCTCCAGCTGTGCGGCACGATGCCGTGGCGGCTGACGCGGCCGAAGGTCGGCTTCAGCCCCACCGTGCCGCAGAAGCTGGCCGGGATGCGGATCGAGCCGCCGGTGTCCGAGCCCATGCCCATCGGCACCAGCCCGGCCGCCACGGCGGCGCCGCTGCCGCCGCTGCTGCCGCCCGGGATGCGCTCCAGGTCCCAGGGGTTCGCGGTCGGCGGGCTCACCGTGCCCCAGGCGAATTCGTGCGTGCGCGTCTTGCCGATCAGCACGCAGCCGGCGGCGCGCAGGCGCTCGGCGCAGGCCGAATCGGCATCCTGCGGGAAGGCGATGCCAGCCGCCGTGGTGCCGGCGGTGGTGGGCTGGCCGCGCGTCAGGTAGTTGTCCTTGAGCGCGACCGGGATGCCCTCCAGCGCCCGCGCGCCATGGCGCCGGCGCCGCCGGTCGGAGGCGCGGGCCTGCGCCAATGCGTCCTCGGCGACGTGGACGAAGCCGCCCAATCGCGTGTCGAGCGCGCCGATGCGCGCCAGCAGGTGCCGCGTCACCTCCTCGCTGCTGGTGCGGCCGTCGGCCATCAGCGCCCGCAGGCGGGCCATGGAGGCCCAGTGCAGTTCGTCGTCGCTCATCGCCCGGCCCGGCGGTAGGCAGCGGTGGGCTCGAAGATCACGGCCGGATGCAGGTCGGCCAGGTCGACCGTGCGCAGCCGGGCGATCTCCTCGAGGATCGGCGCGCCCGCGGCCAGCAGGGCCTCCAGGCGCTCGGGCGCGAGCGGCGTGCCGGTGACCTGCCGCAGCAGCGACAGCGCCGGGGCGGCTAAAGTGTTCTCGGTGTCCATGGGTGGTTCCTCGTTGATGGCGTGGCCTGCGCAAGCAAAGACGAGGCCCGCTGGCCGGTGACTTGCAATCGCCCGGCCATGCCGCCGCGACGAGGGCGGGATTGGTGCGGCAGGCGGCTTCGTGGTGCGGAGCCCGCCGGCCGGGCACCCTTTTGGATCGTCGTTCAAGTGAGTTTCCAATGAAGAAAACGCAGCACAGGGCGGCCCCGGTCGCGACCCAGCGCACGCCGGCCGGCGCGGCGCGCCCCAGGACCGCCGTCGCGCGCCGCCGGACCACCGCTCCGGCCCCGGCTCCGGCCCTGGCGACCCCCGCCATCGGGGCGCGCCTGCGCCATGCGCGCCACGTCAAGGGCCTGCTGCTCAAGGAGCTGGCCGAGCGCGTCGGCGTCTCGATCAGCCTGATCTCCAAGTACGAGAACGACAAGGTGCTGCCGCCGCTCACCGTGCTGCATGCGCTGGTCTCGGCATTGGAGACCAACATTGGCGCGCTGTTCGAGCCCCAGTGGGAGCCGGGCGGCCACGTGGCGCGCGCCGGCCAGCGCCCGCGCATCACGGCCGGCGGCGATGGCGAGCACGAGGGCGTGACGCTGGAGCGGTTGGTGCCCAACGGGCAAGGGCACCTGCTGCAGGCCAACATCCACATCGTGGCGCCGGGCGGCGGCAGCATGGGGCCGATGCGCCACGAGGGCGACGAGATGGGCTATGTGCTGGAGGGCCGGCTCGAGCTGCGCATCGGCGAGACCGTCTACGAACTGGCCGCCGGCGACAGCTTCTCGTTTCCCTCGACCGTGGAGCACACCTACCGCAACCTCGGCGACGTCGTCGCGCGGGTGGTGTGGGTGAACACGCCGCCGACCTTCTGAGCCGGCCGGCGTCGACGTCGGCGCCGGCGTCATCGGCTGGCACGTCGCTTGCAATGCCGTTTGCATGGCATTCAAGCGAGGTGAAGACATGGTGCAGGCGGTGGCTCCGGTGCGCGTGGCGTGCTGCCAGTTCGCGCCTGTGGTGGGCGACAGATCGGGCAACCTGGCGCGCGGCGCCGACCTGATCGGACGCGCGGCGCGCGATGGCGCCGATCTCGTCGTGCTGCCGGAGCTGGCGAGTTCGGGCTATGTCTTCGAGACCCGCGCCGAGGCCCGCTCCCTGGCCGACCGCTACGACGGCGGCGCCGCTCCCGCGCTGTGGACGCGGCTGGCGCGCGACCTCGGCATCCACATCGTCGGCGGCTTCTGCGAGGACGCCGGCGGCGCGCTGTACAACGCGGCCGCCGTGATCGGCCCGACCGGCCCGGTGGGCCTGTTCCGCAAGGTCCACCTGTGGGGCGACGAGAACCTGTTCTTCGCGCCGGGCGACCTGGGCTTCCCGGTCTTCGCGACGCCGCTGGGCACGTTGGGCGTGGCGATCTGCTACGACGGCTGGTTCCCCGAGACCTACCGCACCCTGGCCCTGGCCGGCGCCGAGCTGGTCTGCGTGCCGACCAACTGGGTGCCCATCCCGGGGCAGGACCCGCAACGCGAGGCCATGGCCAACGTGCTGACCATGGCCGCCGCGCACAGCAACTCGATCTGCATCGCCGCCGCCGACCGCGTGGGCACCGAGCGCGGCCAGCCCTTCATCGGCCAGAGCCTGATCGTCGACCACACCGGCTGGCCGCAGGCCGGCCCGGCCTCGGCGACCGGCGAGGAGATCCTGTTCGCCGACCTGGACCTGGCCGCGACGAAGCGCGCGCGCTGCTGGAACGACTTCAATCATCCGCTGCGCGACCGACGCGCAGAGGCCTATCACCTGTGATTCCCTTGAGGAGGATGCTTCCCATGTCCGCGCTATCCATGTCTTACGTTGTGTCATTGACACGCCGCTCCGTGCTGGCCCTCGCGGCCCTCGCCGCCTTCGGCGCCCATGCCGCCGATCCGATCCGCATCGGCGTGCCGGTCGGCCTGTCCGGCGCCAACAGCGTCGTCGCGCCCTCGGTGGTGCAGTCGGCCGAGCTGGCCGTCGAGGAGATCAATGCCAAGGGCGGCGTGCTCGGGCGCAAGCTCGAACTGGTGGTCGCCGACGACGCCAGCGGCGCCGCCGGCGCGCAGAAGGCCTTCGACTCGCTGATCTTCCAGAAGAAGGCCGACGTGCTGATCTCCATGGAGACCAGCGCCGCGCGCAATGCCGGCCTGCCGATCGTGAATCGCGGCAAGACGCCCTTCATCTACACCTCGTTCTACGAGGGCCGCTCCTGCAGCAAGTACATGTACGTCAATGCCTGGGTGCCGGACCAGCAGGTGGCGCCGATCGTCGACTACTTCATGAAGGAGAAGAACGCCAAGACCTTCTTCCTGATCGGCAGCGACTACGCCTTCGGACGCGGCATGCTGGAGTTCACCAAGGGCTACATCGCCAAGAAGGGTGGCAAGCTCGCCGGCGAGGAGTACCTGCCGATGGATGGCAGCGACTGGACGCCCATCATCAACAAGCTCAAGAGCGCCAAGCCCGACGCCATCATCACCAGCACCGCCGGCGGGGCGCCCAACGTCACGCTGACCAAGCAGCTGCGCGCCGCCGGCATCAACCTGCCCTATGGCAACCTGGCGGTCGACGAGGGCACGGCCAAGGAGATGGGCGCCGATGCCGAGGGCATCGTGATCTCCGGCTCCTACCTGACCAACATCGACAGCGCCAAGAACAAGGAATTCCTGGCCGCCATGCGCACGAAGTTCGGCGACAAGCTCAAGACGCCCAACGACCTCTCCGTGCCGCAGTACGAGGCCATCTACCTCTACAAGGCGGCGGTCGAGAAGGTCGGCGGCACCGATGCCGAGAAGGTCATCCCGGCGCTGGCGCAGGTCAGCTTCGAGGGCCCGCGCGGCACCCTGCAGATGAACAAGCAGCGCCACACGCCCTTGACGATGTACCTCGGCCAGGTGCAGAAGGACGGCAGCGTGAAGCTGCTCGACACCTTCAAGAACGTCGATCCGGGCGCGCAGTGCCCGAACCTCAAGGCCTGAGCCCGCGGAGCTCGTCGCCGTGTCGTTGTTGTTCGACGTGCTCAGCACGGCGGCGATCCTGTTCGTCGTCGCCTGCGGGCTGCTGCTGATCTTCGGCGTCATGAAGATCATCAATTTCGCCCATGGCGGCTTCCTGACGCTGGGCGGCTATGTGCCGCTGCTGGCGCAGCAGGCCGGCCTGGGTCCCTGGTGGGGCGCATTGGCCGCGCTCTGCGTGGGCATGGTGTTCGGCGCCGTGGTCGAGCGCACCATCGTCAAGCCGCTGCACGCGCGCCCGCTGGACGCCATCCTGGCCACCTGGGGGCTGGGCATCGTCATCGGGCAGGTCATCACGCTGGTCTTCGGGCGCGGCGTGCAGTTCGTCGAGAGCCCGCTGGCCGGCACGGTGGAGGTGCTGGGCACCGAGACCTCGCTCTATCGCCTGGCCTTCGTCGGCATCGCCATCGTGGTGGCGCTGGCCATCGCGGCGCTGCTCAACGGCACCCGGCTGGGGCTGGTGACGCGCGCGGTGACCATGAACGAGTCCCTGGCGCGCGCACTGGGCGTCAACAGCGCGGCGGTGCGGCTGTCGGCCTTCGCCCTGGGCGCCGGGCTGGCCTGCCTGGCCGGCGCATTGATCACGCCGCTGTCCAGCGTCGACCCCAACATGGGCGTGCCCTGGCTGACCAATGCCTTCATGCTGGCGATGGTCTCGGGCACCTCGTTCGGCGCGCTGGGTGTCGCCTGCCTGCTGCTGGGCGGCGCGCAGGTGCTGGTCAGCGTGCTGGTGAGTCCGATCCTGGGCTCGCTGACCATCGTCGTGCTGGGCGCCGTGGCCCTGCGCATCCGACCCGGAGGCTTCGCCCGTGGCTGATCTCGCCTTGCCTGCGGCGATCGCGCCGCGCCGCCGCCTGGGCGCCGGCCACGCCGTGCTCGTGGCGGCCCTGCTGCTGGTCGTCCTCGGCCCCTGGGTGCTGCCGGAATTCGCGCAGAACACGCTGGTGCGCTCGTGCCTCTATGCCGTGGTGGCGATCACGGTCGACCTGCTGTGGGGCTACACCGGCATCCTGACCTTCAGCCAGGCCACCTTCTTCGGCATCGGCGCCTATGCGGCCGGGCTGGTGTTTACGCACGTCGGCTTCACGCCGGGCATGGCGCTGGCGGCACTGGCCGGCGGCATCGCCGTCAGCATGGTGGTGGCGGCGCTGGTGGGCGTGCTGAGCTTCTACCCGGGCGCGACGCCGCTGTACGCATCGGTGATCTCGCTGGTGCTGCCGATCGTCGCGACGCAGGTGATCTTCGCCGGCGGCATCTTCACCGGCTCGTCGAGCGGCCTGTCGGGCTTCGAGAGCTTCGATCTCGACATCCGCGTCTGGCTGTGGATCTCCGGCGGATTGCTGGTGGCGGCGACGCTGGGCGCGTTGCGCTTCGTGCGCAGCGACACCGGGCGCCTGCTGACGGCGATCCGCGAGAACGAATCGCGCTGCGAGTACCTGGGCGTCAACACCTCGCGCGTGAAGACCCTGCTGATGGTGGCACTGGCCGGCGTCTGCGCGCTGGCCGGTTTCGTCTATGCCTGCTATGGCATGGTGGTGGCGCCCGAGATGGCAGGCTTCCAGTTCGGCACCGAGCTGATCATCTGGGTCGCGCTCGGCGGGCGCGGCACGGTGCTGGGGCCGGTCTTCGGCGCGCTGGTGATCGACGTCGGCTCGGCCTACCTGAGCGGCGACCTGCCTTTCGTGTGGAAGCTGCTGCTGGGCGTGGCCTTCGTCTTCGTGATCGTGGTCATGCCCAAGGGCCTGCTGCCGGCGCTGGTGCGGCGGCTGCGGCGCACGCCGCCCGCGCCGGTGCCCGGCACGCTGGCGCCGGCGCCCGACCAGCCACTGGCCGGCCTGGACAGCCGGGGCCGGCTGGCCCTGAAGGTGGAGGGGGTGGCGCGGCATTTCGGCAGCCTGACGGTGCTGCGCGATGTCAGCTTCGATGCCCGCCATGGCGAGCTGCTGTCGCTGGTCGGGCCCAACGGCGCCGGCAAGACGACGCTGATGCGCTGCATCAGCGACGGCGGCGAGCGCAGCGCCGGCCGCATCGAACTCAACGACCACGACATCGGCCGGCTGCCGCCCTTCGAGTGCGTGCGCCTGGGCATCGGGCGCAAGTTCCAGACCGCCAACGTGTTCGACGAGCTCAGCGTGCTGGACGCCCTGGCGGTGGCCCGCACGCGCCTGGCCCGGCCCCGGCTGTGGTCGCGCACCACCACCGTGGCATTGCCCCGCGCCTCGCTGGCGATCGTGCGCACCACCGGGCTGGACCAGGTGCTGGAGACGCCGTGCCGGCTGCTCTCGCACGGGCAGAAGCAGGCACTGGAGCTGGCGATGGTGCTGGCGCTGGACCCCAACATCGTGCTGCTCGACGAGCCCACGGCCGGCCTCACCAAGCCGGAGCGCACGCAGATCGGCGAGACCCTGCAGATGCTGGCGGCGGAGCACCAGATGTGCGTGGTGCTGATCGAGCACGACCTGGACTTCGTCTGCGACATCAGTTCGCGCGTGATCGTGCTGCACCAGGGCCAGATCGTGCTGGATGGCTCGGTGCGGGACGTGGTGGAGAGCGAGCTGGTGCGCGACATCTATTCCGGCGCCGCCGCGCTGCCCCCGGAGCTGGCGTCATGACGATGCTGGCGCTCGAAGGCTTCGGCTGCGGCTATGGCCAGGCGCGGGTGATCCGCGATGTCGGCCTGGAGATCCGCGCCGGCGAGGCCCTGGCCCTGCTGGGCAAGAACGGCATGGGCAAGAGCACCCTGCTCAAGGGCATCATGGGCTTCCTGCCGCCGATGGCCGGCGGCGTGCGCTTCGACGGCGCGCCCCTGCCCTGGGGCGTGCCGCACCTGCTGGCCGCGCGGGGCATCGCCTATGCGCAGCAGGAGAAGTCGGTGTTCCAGGACCTGACGGTGGCCGAGAACCTGAGCGTGGCGGTGCCCGACAAGGCGCGTCTGAAGCGCGGGCTGGAGCGCATCGGCGGCTACTTCCCCTTCATTCCGCAACGGTTGCGGCAGAAGGCCGGCACGCTCTCGGGTGGGGAGCAGAAGATGCTGATCCTCGGCCGCGCGCTGATGGCCGAGCCAAAGCTGATGCTGGTCGACGAGATCACCGAGGGCCTGCAGCCCTCGGTCATCGAACGCATCGCCGGCGTGCTGCAGGCCGAGCGCAAGGCCTCGAACATCGCCATGCTGATCGTCGAGCAGAACGTCGCCTTCGCGCTGAAGACGGCCGACCGCTTCGCCATCCTGGACCGGGGCGAGCTCGGCGAGCAGGGCCGCGCCGACGCGCCCGGTGCGCAGGCCATGATCCTCGCGAGGCTGGGCGTATGACCTTCTCCATCGTGGCGTGCTGCGCCCGCACCGGCGAGCTGGGCGTAGCCGTGGCGACGGCGGTGCCGGCGGTCGGATCGATGTGCCCGTACCTCGAGGCCAGCGTCGGTGCGGCATCGACGCAGTCGTGGGTCAACCCGTACCTGGCGATCGATGCCCTGGCGGCGATGCGCGCGGGCGACCCGGCCGTGGACGCGCTGGCCGCCGCGCTGGCGGCGGACGCGGCCTCGGCCGGCCGGCAGATCGGACTCATCGGCGCGACCGGGCCCGGCCTGGCCTTCACCGGCGCCGACTGCACGCCCTGGTGCGGCCAGTTCACCGGCGACGACTTCGCGATCCAGGGCAACATGCTGGTCGGCGAGGCCACGCTGACATCGATGCGCGAAGCTTGGCTGGCCGATCCATCGGCCGACCTGGCCGAGCGGCTGATGCGGGCGCTGGAGGCCGGCGATGCCGCCGGCGGCGACTTTCGCGGCCGGCAGTCGGCGGCCCTGCGGATCGTCGGCACCGAGGCCTATGCCGCGCTGGACCTGCGGGTCGACGAGCACGTGGCGCCGGTGGCCGAGCTGCGGCGCGTGCTGGGCATCGCGCGGCGGCAGCTGCTGCCCTTCGTGCAGGGGATGCCCCGGCGCGACAGGCCCGGCCGCGCCTTGCCGGCCGACGTGGCGGCGATGCTGCTGAAGCCCCCGCCCGAGCGCGGCTGAGGCGACGATGATGTCGGTCGCGCGATCGCGCGAGTGCTGCGGTCGTGCCGCGCATCGCGCATCCGACCGATCTCGAGTAGTTGATTCAGAAGGCCATTCATGACTCCAATGACCGCCACCGCGCTCGCCGCCGCGCTGTCCCGCCGCGAACTGAGCGCCGAGCAGGTGCTGCGCGACTGCCTGGAGCGCATCGAGCAGCGCGAGCCCGAGCTGCGCGCCTTCGCCCACCTCGACCCCGCCCCGGCACTGGCCCGCGCGCGCCAGCTCGACGCCGGCGCCGTGACCGGGCCGCTGCACGGCCTGCCATTGGGCGTCAAGGACCTGTTCGACACCGCCGACCTGCCTACCGCGTATGGCTCGGCGATCTGGCACGGCCACCGCCCACGCGCCGATGCCGGCGTGGTCGCGGCCTGCCGTGCCGCCGGCGCCCTGATCCCCGGCAAGACCGTCACCACCGAATTCGCCGCCTTCACGGCCGGCCCGACCCGCAACCCGCACCACGCCGGCCACACGCCGGGCGGCTCGTCCAGCGGCTCGGCCGCGGCGGTGGCGGCCGGCCTGCTGCCGCTGGCGCTGGGCACGCAGACCGCCGCCTCCATCGTGCGGCCGGCGGCGTACTGCGGCATCGTCGGCTTCAAGCCCAGCGCGGGTCTCATCGGCCGTGCCGGCGTCAAGCTGATGAGCGACACGCTCGACACTGTCGGCGGCTTCGCGCGGACGGTGGAGGACGTGGCCTTGCTGGCGGCCGTGCTGACGGGGGACGAGGGGCTGCGGCTGGGCGAGGGCGCTGGCTTTGGCACTGCTACCGCTGGCGCCACCGATGCTTCCGGCGCGCGCGTCGGGCTGTTCAGGGGCCCGCACTGGGACGTGGTGGGCGACGACGTGCGGGCGCTGTGGGAGGGCGTCGCGCGCCGCGTGGGCCGCGAGATTGCGTCGCCCGAGTGGTTCGCGCCCCTGACCGCCTTGCAGATCGACGTCATGCAGCACGAGGCCGCGCGCAGTCTGGCTTGGGAGCACGCGAATCGGTCGGCGCAACTGAGTGACCGGATGCGTGCATTGCTGGACACCGGAGCCGCCATCGACGGCGGGGCGCATCGGCGGAACATCGAGGCGACGCGGATCGCACGGCGGCGGGCGGAGACGCTGTTCGAGCACCACGACGTGCTGCTCGCGCCCAGCGCGGCTGGGGAGGCGGGGTTGTGGGAGGAGGGGACTGGCGATCCCTTGTTCGGACGGGCGTGGACGCTGCTGGGGTTGCCTTGCCTGCATCTGCCGCTGGGTGTGGGCGCTACCGGACTGCCGATTGGCTTGCAGGTGGTGGGGGCGATGGGCGACGATGCGAAGGTGTTGCGGGCGGGGGCTTGGTTGCAGGGGCTGTTGGGCGATCGGGTGGGGTGAGGCTGGCGGGAGTTGTCGCATCCATTCCCTGTTCGTTGCTCATTGCATTGCGCAGAGGAGACCGAGATGGCGATTGAGAATGCGGTGATCTATGTGCTGACGGAGTTGCCGGCATTGGTTATTGCCAAGGTCTTGCAGCGGTGCTTCGTGTGGACGCCTCGGCGGGCTGATACGGTGGCTTCGCTGATCTTGATGGGTGTTGGTTTTGGGGCTTGTCTGTTGGCTTGGTGGTTGTATGAGTGGAAGTAGGGCCGCTGGAGTTGTCGCCTACTGGCTTTTCAACGGTGGGCAGCTGCGGGAAGTACGCAATCGGCCAGAAGCAGCCACTCGCCACACTACTTGATGCCCGCGCCCTCGCACTCCTCTTGAAGCCGCAGCACGCAAGCTCACAGCTGCCATCCAAAAGGAATGGGGAGACGAAGTTGGGCAATCTTGGGCCGTTCGGAGTGAGGCGGTCATGCACTCGGCACATGCGTTACTGCAGGTGGCGTCCAAGGAGCGATCGCTGGCAAGCGTCATCGGACCGGGGTCGGTGAAGACGTTTCTAGGTTGGGAATGGGTAGACGCGCATCCCGCTGTATTGCCATATATCGCTAGCCTCGAGGCAGCTCAGTAAGCGACCGAGGTCGCGTCAATTATTTGTCGCGGGAACCGTTCTTAAGGTGGCAAACTTCCGAGAACAACTCTTGTAAAAGAATCAAAACGATGGCGAGATTTGACTCGGTAGGTCCCAGCCGCGAAGGGGACCAGTTTCACTACCTTTGGGCGGCGCGCCAGTGTCTACGGCTTCTCGACGATGGCGAGCTCGCAGCGGTGACGATTGAAGGTCCGTCCTCTTGTGAAACTAGCGAGGAAGAGATTGATGAAGGGTTCGAGGTAATCGACGTCGCTCTCTACTTCGGCGCGGAATCCTTGGCCCACGCATCGCTGGTCCAGTACTTTCAGCTGAAACACTCAACAAAGAGCAAGGGCAAAGCCTGGACCGCCAGTGGCCTCAAACGGACGGTCGCGGGATTCGCAAGCAGATTCAGCAAAATCCAAGACGAGCTTGGCGCAGGAGAGGTAGAGAGCAGCCTGCAGTTCACGTTCTTGACGAACCGCCCCGTTGCCTCGGATGTATTGGAAACGCTGTCAGACCTGGCCAATGACGTTGAACCTCGTCGACCTGAGCAAGCAGATTTGCTTATCAAGTATTCCGGACTCACCGGCCCAGCCGTCGCAGAGTTTTTTGAACTGTTCCGAGTCGATGCCGATGAGCCCGACCTCTGGTCCCAGAGGAACCTTCTCAGTAGTGATGCTGCCGCCTATCTAGCCGATGCGGACTTCGACGCCCCTGCCCAACTTAAAGAGCTTGTAACTCGCAAAGTTCTGACAGACTCCGACCGAACAGTTCGCAAGCACGATGTGCTTCACGCGTTAAAGGTTTCGCCGGAAGAGCTTTTCCCATCCCCTTCTCAAGTTCATCGCCCAGAAGTCGAGGTGCCAAGGCGCCAGTACGAAGAAGCACGTGCGCTGCTGGCTGCATCTCAGCATCCAGTTCTGATTCACGCAGATGGCGGGGTTGGCAAATCGATGCTGGCCGCACACCTTGCTGCACCCATCCCCAATGGCACAGTAGCAATCCTGTATGACTGCTTTGGCGACGGTTTATATCGCACCGCGCTGCACGTGCGACACCGCCACAGTGACGCGCTTGTCCAAATTTCCAACGAACTCGCTGCAAAAGGCCTCTGCCACCCGCTGATACCGACACCATACGCCGACGCCAAGCAGTTGTTGCGGGCTTTCGCCTTCAGGGTTAGGCAAGCAATATCGATTCTTCGTGGGCGCCGCGCAAATGCCAGCCTCTTCATCATCATCGACGCAGCTGACAACGCCTGCATGGCTGCGAGCGATAGAGGCGATAGATGCTTCGTTCCCGACCTGCTCCGCCTACCTCTTCCCCAAGGCGTCCATCTCGCATTGACGTCTCGCTCCCATCGTCGCGAGCTTCTTGATGCGACCCCAGAGGCAATAGAGTTCCAACTCAAACCCTTCGACGAAGAGGAGTCGGCACAGCATCTGCTGCGATTCTTCCCATCGGCACCGCCAGACCAAGTTCGAGAGTTTGCAACTCTGACAAGTGGCAACCCTCGCGTTCAAGCCCTCGCGCTCTCTCAAAAGTCCTCCTTGGAGGACATATTGCGCTCCCTTGGTCCGACGCCTACTACTGTAAGTCGCGCCATCGGCGACTTGCTGTCGAAGGCAGTTGCTCGGCTCAAGGAGCGTGACGGTTCAATTGAGGCTCGAAGCATCGACCTCATCTGCCAATGTTTGGCGGTCCTCCGTCCACTGGTCCCGATATCCGTTCTTGCCGAAATCTCTGGCACATCTGAGGGCGCCGTTCGGAGCTTTGCCATCGACCTTGGCAGGCCCCTGTTCGTCAAAGGCAACAGTCTGCACTTCCTAGACGAGCCAGCAGAAACTTGGTTTCGCGAGCAGTTTCAGCCCGACGAAGGGGCGATGCGGCTCCTACTACAACGGTTGAGGCCGTTGGCGAGTCACAGCTCCTACGCGGCAGCGATGCTTCCCGAGTTGCTTCTTGCTGCGGGAAGACTCGACGAAGTCGTTGAGCTCGCGCTTTCAGATTCAGGCCTTCCAGCGGACAACCCCTTAGAACGTCGGGATGTAGAGCTTCGGCGACTAATGTTCGCGCTGAAGGCGTGCTTGGGTGCGGGCCGTTACTTGCCTGCCAGCAAGCTTTGCATGCGCGCGGGCGGGGAATTGGCTGCCGAGGCGAGGCAAAACAAGTTAGTTCAGCAGAACACAGACCTCGCTGGCCAGCTCTTGTCCGTTGACCGTATCGAAGAGTTGGTATCCCGTCGCACGTTTACTTCGTCATGGATGGGGTCGGCTCAGGCGTACTACGCCGGCCTACTTTCTGGCCGCACGGAGTTGCACGCCGAAGCAGCAAGCCGATTGCGCATCGCGCTCGACTGGCTCAGGGCCTGGAGCCGACTACCCGATGATGAACGACGCGGCGAGCGTGTCAAAGGCGCCGACATCGCGGAACTCGCATTCGCCATGTTGCGCGTGAACGGTGCAGAGCATGTGGCACGCTTTCTACGTGGCTGGAACTCTCGAACAGTTGCGTTCGACACTGGACGATTGGTGGGGGCGCGTCTGCTTGATTTGGGCCATGTAGCCCTGTTCGATACCTTGTTCATAGCAGCGAGTCGCGACCCCTGGCTCCTATTGGCACTTGCTTCAGCAGCAGACTCGACTAGTCACAATCCGCCATCAGAGCCGCTTCAACGACTGCTTCGCGTTCTATGCGACCGGCGCGTTGTTCTCACGACAGACGAGCACTGGAATGACAGAGGCGGGCTTCTTGAGGCTGTCACCGGAGCTATCTCCCTTGCCATAAAGTCGTTGCCAACGAATCTTCACGCTTGGCAGCACTTGTTGGAGCGTTACTTGCCCGTAGACCCACCCTTGGGGCTGGTGGATAGGTTTGGTGTTCAACAATCCACGCTTCGAGCATATTCCCTGCATGCCGCAATGACCGGAAGGAAGCTGGATCCCGTGGCCCTGGCTCATTCTTCCAAGCGGGATGCAGTTCGTGAGGCAGAAGCGACCGGGCGGATCCACGATGGCGAAATCAGCACATATCAGCGAGACCTAAGAGCGGTCCTCGGATGGTTCGAACTGCGCGCTGAGAGGCTCTGTGGTCGAAATCCAGAAGATGCCTCAGTAACAATCAGCGAGCTATTAAAGAACCTCTCCCATGCGGAGACCTATTAACAGTTTAACCACAAGGCACTCACACAGGTCACTGCGGAGCAATGGTTTGGAACGCTTACAGATTCGCCCGCTGACGATCTTTTGACGAACCGCTTCTTTTCTTGGTTCGAGAACGAGAAGGCTGCCCTTTGGCCTCTCACTCTGATCTCCATTTGTAAGTCAGCAGCACGGACACCGGGATTTTCGAGGTTCGCACTCGAACTCGCGCCGTACGCGCTTCAAAGAGTTGAAGCATTGGAAAATGAGGATGCCGAATCCCGAGCCGACAACTTTCAGTTGCTCGCCAGGGCAGTCCTGCCATTGAGTCAGGCGGAGGCGGGCGCCTATTTTGAGCGAGCAATTACGATTGCCAGCCGCATTGGCGAAGAGAACGTTAGTCGCTGGGAAGCGTTGCTGAACCTTGGCAAGGCTGCTGGAGCCAGTCCCGCTGGTCGACCGCAGCTCGCGTACAAACTCTCACGAGCTGCAGAGTTGACCTATGCATATGTGGCTAGGGACAAGCATTTTGACTGGGAAGGAACGGCCAAAGTCTTAGCGATGCTCTGTGGCCCGTCCTCACTGGCCATCTCTGCGAGATGGCGAGACAGGAGATTCGGAAGGTACTCGCGCCTGCTACCAGTCACCATAGAAGCACTCGTGCATCGCTTGGGAGGATTGCCGCCGCATACGCCCGTTGTCCTCGCGGGTATCGATGCTGAATGGAACCGCGCCGATGAACTTGTTCGCGCTGCAGAAGCCGAATCAGACGTTCATCGAAAGCGAGCCATCCTACTAGCGGGATATCGATATCTGCGCCTTCTTCCCGATGGGCTCGACACTTGGCAACGCGTCGAAGAACTTGGAAATCGACTCGGAGTCCAACTTTTGGACATCGACCGCTTGCGTCGTGCTGCGGAGCAGGCCCCCGCAGGTCAGACGTCCAGCGCCCCAAAGGAGCTTCCCTTTTCGGCATCGACGTCCGATAGAGGCCCCCCCGAATGGAACCAGGTGTTTCAGGGCATATCATTGGACGAACCGCTCGCATTGAAAGCTGCACTCATGGGATGTCGGGCATTGGGCACTACGTGTCCAACTGAGGGCTTCCTTCGGGAGGCCGTGGCCCGCGCTGGAGCAGGAAAAGCACCAGGCCTCATTGCGGCGGTGTCTTCGTGGTCAGATTTTGGGCTCTACGAACTGCGGTCCTTGGCAAAAGCTCTCCCCCCCAGCTATCTTCAGTTGCTGTCAGTAAAAAAGGCGCTGCGCACCGCAATCTTGGACGCATGTCGGAAGGAGCCAAGTCGGGTTTTTCGGCGAGGCTACTGGGCCCTCCTGCCTTTTGAGTCTTGGAACGACAACGGAATCGTGTCTGATGCAGATGTAGTGCATTCGCTCGTCGAGGGCTATGCCGCGAAGCTGGACGGGATGGACGCGTCGGCCCTTTTTCATCTGCTCGACCCGCTCTCGTCGCTCCTCCGAAGCTCGGAAGCGGCCGAGGCTCTTGACTATGGAATCGAATTGCTGGGCGAAGCCCTCGAGGAGGAACGGGGGGATGGTGCTTGGCGTGATTCACTGCATCCCCCAGCATCAACGACCGTCGCTCTTGCCGGGTACATCTGGTCTGGACTTGGCTCGCCTGTTGGGACTGAACGCTGGGAATTTGCGCACGCAGTGAGGAACGCCGTGGAAATCGGTTGGGACGACTTCCTCATAGAACTTGTCGCCTACGCTGATCTTGCCCCCGTATTTCAGGACACGGTCTATTCGCAATGTAGCGTCTGCTCGACTTGAGCAGAACACTGTTGGGCAGCACGATGCTGCCTGAACTCCCTGGGTGATCTCATCTTCAGCGCCGAGTGCGGATGGACTTCGTTGAAGTGCTCGAAGGCCGTGGCCATCTGCGCCATTACCGTCCTTGCATCGACCAGGTCCATGCGGCTGACGTAGTCGCGCTTGAAGGTGTTGACGAAGCTCTCGGCCATGCCATTGCTTTGCGGGCTGCACACGGGCGTGTTGACCGGCCGCAGGCCCAACTGCCTGGCGATCTGCCGCGTCTCGGCGGCAATGTAGGCACCGCCGTTGTCCGAGAGGAACTCCAGAGCGTGCCCCTTGGGAATGCCTTCTACATTGCCGAAGCGTTTTTCCACCGCCTCGATGAGCATCTCGCGCACCGGCTCGCCCGGCAGACCTTTGCCTTCCCAGGCCCGGTAGGCCAGGATCTCCCGATCGCAGCAGTCTTTCGTGAAGGTCGCCGTCACGGTCTGACCCGAGTCGCACCTGATCTCGAAGCCGTCCGAGCACCAGCGCACGTCGCTGTGCGCAACTGCCACTTTCCCTTCATGAGGCCGACTGGACTGGCGTCGTCGGGGTGCTTTGGGAAGCAGCAGTGCATGACCGGCCATCACGCGGTAGACCCGCTTGGCGTTGACTCGCGGCGCGCCGGCGTCGGCCCGCTGGCGGTTCACCAGCGCGCAGGCACGGCGGTAGCCGTAGGTCGGCAGCTCGGTGATCTGCGCCCTGATCTCGTCGAGTAGCACGGCATCATCAGCCCGCGCGGTACGGCAGGTCCGGGCGTCTATCCAGTCGTCGCTGCGTGCGCGCAGCCGCTGAACGTTCGAGCGCGCCAACCCCAGGGCCTCGCAGGCGGCCTTCACAGGCCATCCCCGTCCAGCCAGGGTGAGCGCGCAATCCACTTTTTTTCGGCGGCATAGCCCACGGCCTCCTTGAGGATCTCGTTCTCCAGCGTCTTCTTGCCCAGCACACGCTGGAGCTTGGCAATCTCGGCCCGGGCCGCGGCGAGCTCGGAGGCCGGCACCACGGCCTCGCCGGCGGACACCGCAGTCAACGCGCCTTGGCGCTCGAGCTTGCGCCACTGGAACAGCAGACTGGCCGACACACCCTCTTGGCGAGCAACGAGCGATACGCTCATGCCCGGCTCGTAGCTGCGTCGAACCAGCGCGGCCTTCTCTGCGAGGGACCAGCGCCTGCGGCGCTGGTCCCTCATGATCACCTCGACGGTGGTATCCGTATTCCTAGTCGTATTCACAGTCCTACTCCTATCCTGAAAGATAAGCGACAGACCGTGTCCTGTCATTCAAGGGGCCAGCTCAACGCGAGCATGGGCGAAGGCGGCGCGTTCGCGGACCGACGGCTAGAGTTCTATACCTGGCATGCTAGACAGTGGTTAGTGATTGGCTTGGCACGAGGCGCATTGACTCAACCCTACTTGCCGAAAGAGTGCATCAATCATTTGGTTCGAGAATTAGAGTCAAGCCACGTTCTGATTCGAGGATTTGCCGCCAAAGCGTTACTCGCTTGCGGTATCGGCGACTCCACTGCGCTTTCCTCTGTAAATTCGTCCGCGTTGACCCCAAAAGTGAATGCTGAGTACGACGAGGCACTTGTCGATGAAACGACGGATGAAACCCCCAATGAAGACGACCACTACTACTTCGGAATCGACATTGGGCCGTACTGGTTCGCTCCTTTAGGGCGCACATTCGGACTCGTGGAAAATGCCGTTGAGAGGAGGGTTCGCTCCGTACTGAGAGCATCGTTTCCTTCCCATGGGATGAACTGGAAAGAGGATGCGCGTCATTTGCGGGGAATCTTTGACTCGCATCGGATGGAGACTCAACACTCGCATGGGACGATGCCGAAGACCGACGATGCTAAGGCGTATCGCTGCTATCACGCCATGATGCTTGTGGCAGCCGACCTCCTCAAGGAGAGGCCCCCAAGGCGGTCGCGCGAAGACAATTTGGACCTTTTCCAGGAATGGCTCGACGGCGAGATGCTTTCGCACTCAAACGGGCTTTGGTTGGTCGACCGTCGCGACCCGTCGCTGGTATTGGCCGCACCCACGCCAGACCACCATCTTGAACCGAATTGGTCCTGGAACGTTTCAGTAGACTACATCGATAGCCACCTAGCGACGGACGACGGACTTCAAGTGCTTTGGGGTTACTGGAGTTACGGGGAAGCAAGCGAAAGAGAAACGATTAGTGTTCGTAGTGCTCTTGCTGCGCGAGATACCGCCCCGGCGCTCGTAGCCGCGCTGCAAACTGCATCGACCGACACATTCTTTCTACCGTCTACCGACCGAGGCTGGTCAGCGAACGAAGAGGCCTCGCCCCTCGAAGCATGGGTAGATATTCCGTCGAATGTGCATAGTCTCGATGAGCGCGACTCGTGGGGAGCAAGCCTCGCATTTCCTCCGCCGTCCCCAAGCGCATACGCACAAGGCGTGGCGCATCTTACGGCCTCCTCAGATGGTCGCCGTTGGACAGCAAGACAAGGTGGGACATTGCGCTCGGAGAGTTGGACGAGGGTTACAGGATTGGGCCGCGACGAGGCCGTGTACTCGGGCACTCGCTTGGCGGCAGATGGCGCCTTCATCAAGTCTCTGCTCTCGGCTTTCCCAGACAAATGCCTCATAGTGAGCATCGAGGTCGAACGACGCCTGGACGAAGGTGTGGCTTTGCGAGAGGGATGGGAGCCCTATCCCTGGGACTATCGAAGAATTTACTTACTGGACCGCGATGGAATCCCTAAGACGCTCTAAGTCAATCATCGAATTGGGTAAGCGACTGGCCTCATCAATGGCCAAAGATGAGGACCTGACAGCCGAATGGATGGCACATCTCATATCGGAGCGGATGCACGCTATCGAGATGGCACTGCCCGAAGATAAGGAAGCAGCAGAGGAGGCATGCATTCGCGAAATATTACGTCTGTGGTCTCACCGATTCGCAGCCCCCAACTGCGCTAACCCCCTTGGGGATATCGAGTCGGTGGCGCGCACGTTGGCTTCGCTAGACCCGGCCAACGCCTTCAATCGGTTCTACCCACCGGTAATGGCGCTCGCAAACGCGGAGAACATTCGGAATGAAAATGATTGGTTGATGCTTGCGATACAACTTGACTACGCGGCACGGGAGCTAATCGGGTTCGCACTTCGAAAGGGCGCCCAGCAGCCATTGGCAAGTGCTGAGTTCCAGTCAACGCTAGACAGAGCGCTTCAAGGCGAAGTCAACGTGGATTTTGAACTGCCAATCGTGCAATTCATTCTGCAGGACGACAACTCTTCCGTCGACTCAAGATTCAAGGCTGCCGAGGAGAAAGCAACCATTAAAAGAATAGAGCGTCTAGAGCGCTTCGCTCAACTTGCCATGGACGCTTCAGCCGTCCTACGGGCAACGTTGGGCGGGTCAGCCGCAACTGATAAAGACGAGGCTCAGGCGACGCCGTCTGATACTGAGTAGGTCTTAGGGCCCCTTGGGCAAAGCATCTATAGGGTGCTGCGAGGGGCGGTGAGGGCGTCTGGAGTGCGCCCGGCGAACCATCTTAAGATTGGCAGCGCGGCCGCGCAGGATCGGGCCCACCCACCAATCTTGATTCCCTGGAACGACAAGGCGCGATTCATGACCGCTACCAAGGCGACGGACTTGGGCGCTAGTGGAAGTCTTGAACGCAGGCTCGCCGCAGCAGGACCGAAATTCGCTGAAGTTGGAATGGTGCAGGTAGTGGTCTAGCTCAAATTTTCGTCGAAGCGCTGCACTCGAAGAGTGCTAGTGACGGGCGAAATCAAGAAAAGCTTGAGCGTTCGCTTGTGGCCGATAGCGGTCACGATCTGTGATTTATTAACAGATAGGAAGGGTCGTCGTGTGACTGAAAAAGCCCGCTTTGGGCTCTGAGCAGCCTGTTAGATTGCACCCAAAAACTTTTCGTCTGCGCACCTAAAGCAGAGGCAGCGGCGTTGCTAAAGCGGACATTTAGCGCTGCACTCGAATGCCTAATGTTCTCCGTCAGACCTCAGTTGGCGGTTCTATTAAAGTCGAGCACTAGAACATGTTCAACAACTATTGTTGTTGAGCACCATTACGGCAGCCGCCTAAACCTCAGCAGCCTCAACACCAGATCGTCCGCGTCTACTTCCAAATTCAAGCCTCAGCAGGTTCATCTCCACTCCTTCGTTCCGAGCCACTGCCATCCCCTCTAGCGCCAAGACTGACAGCTGCCACCCCGTGCCGCTGGGCGCGTGATAGACAAGGGTGATCGTTTACAGGTAGTCCTTGCCGATCGCCATGGAGGCAGGTTCAGGATCAGCGCGGACAACTGCCGGGCGACCTAAGCGAAGAAGGTGTTGCTGTTGAAAGCGGGTCAGAAGCGGTGGGACTTGCGCCAGGTTAGGCCACTACGGCTGACTCAATCCACTCGATCATTGCTGCTGGCTAGGTTCCCCAGCGACCGTCATGTACCTGCAGATGAGCACCGCAACCAAAGCACGCCGAGTGTCTCCACTTCTTCGGTCACGGTCATTAAGCCAGTGCGACCCAGCCCCGAAACGCCATCCCCACATAGAAGCACGCGACATCGGCAAAGCCAGCTTCGCGAAGCATCTCCTCATCGCGCTGCGGCGAGACAATTGAAAGCCTTTCATTGACCGCTTTCGCCGCCGCCTCCGCCTTGGACGGCTCGATGCCGGACGACACCGCGAACGCTGCGTAGCGATTCAGCCAAACCTGTCTCTCGCTCGGGACGTCTGAAACGCTGAGGTGGACCAAGACGAATGGTGCGCCAGGCCTCAATCGGCGCCGGATCTGGGCCAGCATGCGACGGCGCTCCTCGACCTCGACGAAATGCAGGGTCAAGAGGCACGTGGCGCCGTCGAAGGGTCCGGCGCTGGCATCGTCGACGTGGCCCTCCTGCAGATGCACCCGGGCGCCCAGTTGGCCGAGCGTTGCGCTGGCGAGATCCAGCATCGGCCGCGAGGGATCGACGCCTTCGAATGACCACTCGGAATGCGCCTGTGCGAATCGCTGGAGTTCGAGACCTCCGCCCGCCCCCACGACGAGAACCCGCCCATCCCGTGGCACGCGTTCAGCGAGCAGGATGTCGGTCATGCGCACCATGTCCGCCCAGCCCGGCACCATCCGGGGCGGGCCTTCCGCATAGGTGGCGACTGCCTCGGCGTTGGCGAAGGGGAGGTGCGTGGGTTCAGTCATATCGACGTGGTTCGAGTCGTGCTCAGGCCAGTCCGAGCCAAGGGGTCAGGATGAGAGTGTCGTCGTCCTCACGAGGTCAAGCCGCAGCGTCTCAAGAGTTCCTCGATGAAACGGCCGCGCTCCAGAGGTGACACCAGCGTGAACGATCGACCATGGTCGATCCTCACGCGACGCAGGGACAACGCCGGGGCCGAGAGCGGATTCGAGCTCGACTCGACCCGATGGATCTCGGCATAGCGAATGCGCTTCTTGATCATCCCGCAATGGATGAACAGGTGATCGTCCTTCAGCGTGTACCGGCATGGCAAGGTCAGCGCAAGAACCGTGATGACACTCGCGATGCCAATCGCCAGGGCGATCATGCCGCCCCCAAAAGAAGCACCACGCAGGCTCCACGCCTGACGCAAGCACAGTGCGAACGCTACTCCGACGAGGATCACCAACCAGGCATCGATCCGCGTCGGAAAGACGCTGTCATTCGTCGTCGAGCGATCGTCCGTCGAGTTCGAGGTTTCGAAGGCTGTTTTATTCACAGATTGATTCTCCAATGCGACAACTTCCACCGCGTGCATGCACGAGGATCGCACGCACTCCATGCATTGATGGCAGAACACGAAGCGATGGATGAATGGGCAGGCGCAGGGCGGACCCGGCGAGCGGCATGCTTCTTGCGCCTCGATCCCCTTTGACCCCATCGACTGCCCGCATGCCCCAACTCGACGCCACCCGCACCGCTTTCCGCCCCATCACGCGCCGCGATGCCCTCTGCGCGTTCGGCGCCTCCCTCGCCACCTTGGGCCTCGCATCCGCGAGCACCAGCGCAGCGGCGCAAGGCTATCCGGAACGTCCCTTGAAGATGCTGGTCGCCTATCCGCCCGCCGGCGCCACCGACATCCTGGCGCGGCTGATCGGCCAGAAACTGGGCGACAAGCTCGCGCAGAGCGTGGTGATCGACAACCGGCCCGGCGCCGGCAGTACCCTGGGCATGGACATCGCGGCGCGCCTGCCCGCCGACGGCCACAACCTCTTCCTGAGCGCCGTGACCACGCAGGCCATCGCCAGCTACCTCTACCCCAACACCAAGGCCGATCTCGCGCGCGATTTCGTTCCCGTCAGCCTGATCGCCAACGCGCCGCACATGCTGATCGTCAATGCCGACGTGCCGGCCAGGACGGTCCCCGAGTTCGTGCGCTGGATCAAGTCCAGGAACGGCGACGTCAACTTCGCTTCGCAAGGCACCGGCACGTTGTCGCACCTGGAGTCGGAGTTGTTGTGCCAGCAGATCGGCGCGAAGGCCGTCCACGTGGCCTACAAGGGCAGTTCGCTGGCGGTCGGCGATCTGCTGGCGGGAACGGTGTCCTTCATGTTCGACAGCGTGGCCGCCGCCATGCCGCTGGTGCGCGCCGGCAAGGTGCGCGCGTTGGCCGTCGCCTCGTCGAACCGGGTGCCGGCCATGCCCGACCTGCCCACGGTGTCGCAAGCCGGCATCGCGGGCTTCGATGCGGACAACTGGTTCGGTCTCTATGTCCCCAAGGGAACGCCGGCCACCGCCGTTGCCGCCCTGGCCCAGGCCGTGGCCGAGGTGACGCGGGATCCCGACACCATCGCCAGCCTGGTGCAGAAGGGCTACATCGTCACGCCGGGCGATGGCACGCGCCTGGCGGCCATGGGCGCACTCGACCACGTGCGCTGGGAAAAGGTCATCCGCTCGGTCGGCGTGGTGCTCTGAGCGAGACTCGGCATCCGGTCGCCAGATCGTCTGGTCGAGATTTCCACCCTCCGTCATCGCCGCGCAAGCGCAGTCCTCCCATGAACGCTCTCTATCCCTATCCCGCCGGCCGGCAGCCGGTCCTGGGTCGCAACGTGGTCGCCACGTCCCAGCCCCTGGCAGCGCAGGCCGGCGCCGCGGCCTTCGCCCGAGGCGGCAACGCCATCGATGCGGCGCTGGCCGCCGCCATCTGCCTGACGGTGGTCGAGCCGACCATGAATGGCATCGGCGGCGATGCGTTCGCGCTGGTGTGGGATGGCGATCGGCTGCACGGCCTGAATGCGTCGGGTCGCGCGCCCCGGGCCTGGAGCGCCGAGCGATTCGCGCATCTGGACCAGATGCCGCGCAATGGCTGGGACACGGTCACCGTCCCGGGCGGCGTCGCGGCATGGGCGGCGCTGTCGGAGCGCTTCGGCGCGCTGCCCTTCGAGGACCTGTTCAAGGACGCCGTCCGCCATGCGCGCGACGGCTTCCCGGTCAGTCCCGTGATCGCCCGGCAGTGGAAGCAGGCGGTGAACGACCTGGGTCACCAGCCCGGCTTCGACGAATTCACCATCGAGGGGAGGGCCCCCGAAGCGGGCGAGATCTGGAGTTTCGCGGCCCAGGCCGACACGCTGGAGGAGATTGCCCGCAGTCGCACCGCATCGTTCTATCAAGGCCGGCTGGCCCAGACCATGGCCGCGTTCGCGCGTGCGCATGGAGCCGGTCTGGCCCTGGAGGACCTGGCGGCCCATGCGGTCGAGTGGGTCGAGCCCGTGTCGACGGCTTTCGGCGATCGCACGGTGCACGAGATACCGCCCAACGGCCAGGGCATCGCCGCGCTGATCGCCATCGGCCTGCTCGAGCACGTGCCCTACGCGAAGACCCTGCCGGGGTCGGCGGCGCGCATGCACCTGGAAGTCGAGGCCATGCGCCTGGCGTTCGCGGACCTGTATGCGCACGTGGCCGATCCCGATCACATGCGCGTCACCGCGGCCCAGCTGCTCGATCCGGCCTATCTGCGTCGTCGGGCACGCTGCATCGATCCCACCCGGGCCGGGACGCATCCGGCCGGCCAGCCGGCCAGTGGCGGGACGGTCTACCTGTGCGCCGCCGATGCGCAGGGCCGCATGGTGTCGTTCATCCAGAGCAACTTCAAGGGCTTCGGCTCGGGGGTCGTGGTGCCGGGTACCGGCATCGCGCTCCACAACCGGGGCATGGGATTCGTCACCACGGCGGGGCATCCAAACCAGGTGGCCGGCGGCAAGCGGCCGATGCACAGCATCATCCCGGCGTTCATGATGCGCGACGGTCGTCCGCACATGGCCTTCGGCGTGATGGGCGGCAACATGCAGGCGCAGGGGCACCTCCAGATGACGCTGCGCGAGGCGGTCGAGGGGCTCAATCCGCAGGCCTGCTCCGATGCGCCGCGCTGGCGCATCAACGACGACGGCGTGCTGACGGTGGAGCACACCGTGCCGGCCGACGTGGTCGAGGGACTGCGGCGGATGGGTCATGAGCCCGAGGTCGCGCCGGCCGACAGCCTGGATTTCGGCAGCGCGCAACTCATCCGCCGGCTCGATGGCTCCGACGTGGCCTACGCGGCCGGATCGGACCATCGCCGGGACGGGCAAGCCGTCGGCTGCTGACCTCAGGGCAGGCGCCCGAACCCCGGCAACCGCAGCGCCAAGTCGTCCACGTCGACTCCAAAGCCGAGCCCCAGCACGTTCATTTCCAGGCCCTCGTCCCGCGCCACCGTCACCCCCGCCAGCCCCAGCAGCGACAGCTGCCAGCCCGTGCCGCTGGGCGCATGGTCGATGAAGGTGGTCGCGCCCAGGTAGTCCTTGCCGATCGCCGTGGGAGGCAGGTCCAGGCGCAGCGCGGGCACCTGCCGGGCGACCCAGGCCACGAAGGTGTTGCTGTTGGGACCGGGCCAGAGGCGGTAGGACTCGCGCCAGGGGTAGGCCGCCACGGCGGTCTCGATCTGGTCGATCATGGCTTCCGCCTCCGCGCCCCGGTGGTCCGCGAGCAGCTGCGGATAGGCGCCATACCAGAGCATGTCGGGCGCCTCGACGTCGTTGGTGACCATGGCGTCGCCGCCCCGGCGGGCCCGCCAGCCGATGATGTGATAGGTGGTGTAGCGGTCCGCGCCGGCGCGCTTGACCGCGATCCACGGGTGGATGCCGAAGGCGCCGCGCCAGCGCACGATGCGCGCGCCATAGACCTGTACGACCGCTCCGCGATCGACGGCGGGGTCGGGCGCCTGCCCCGTGCTCTCCTGCCTCGTCCGGTACCAGGGCGTGTCCAGATCCAGGTCGCCGAAGGCCAGCACGCCGATCGGGCCCAGCAGCAGCAATGCGATCAGGACCAGGAAGCGCAACGGCCAGCGTGTCCAGCGCGTCGTGCGCTTCTGCACCGGCGGCGAAGATGAGAGATCGGGCATCGCGCCAGTATGCCGTCGGAGGCGATGGCGCTCGGTCGCGGGTTGGCCTGGTGTCTGGCTGCAGCATCTCGCACGTGGTCAGGCCCAGTGATCAAGGACGGAGAGCCGGTCTTTGATAATGACATAAACCATTGATGTGAAAGAATAAATTGGCAAAGCTACAATGAACGAGGTAGAGCCGGTTGGTGGTTCTACGTCCGGAGGCCACATGAAACTCGAGAGCAAACTACAGGTTTCTTTGAGCAAGCGTGCCGACCATGTCGTGCTGCGTCGTGAACTCGCTCGGCTTGGCAGCAAGAGTCAACTCACGGAAGCGATCAAGCGTCTCATCGCACAAGGCCGAATGGTGCGCCTGGCGCCAGGCGTGTATGCCAAGACCAGCCAAAGTTCCAGGGACGGCCAGGAGCTCGCAGCGCCGCTTGAAGTCATCGCCGATGAAGTTCTCCTGAAAACGGGTCGTCCCGTCGTCATTTGTCGGGTGGAAGCCGGTGAGGGGCGGTCCAAGTTCGAAGCCAGGTTCGGTAGCGCGCCGGTGACCACTGTCGCAGGTCTGGCAGCGCTTCGGTCCAAGCGACGGTCGACAACAGTCGAGCTTCCAGAGGAAGTTGCCCAGTTCCCGATCAAGGATGTGGCCAGTTACGTCGCGAATCTGGCGGCGATGCATGGCGTCGTATTCAAACGAACCCGGCTGGACGACTTCGCGGAAGCAGTCACTCGCCTGGCTGGCGATGATGAGCGGCTGGACGCCACGGGCAAGCTGCTCGCGTCCCTGCGCAGGAAGTCCGTCATCAACGGACCGCAGCTGGCGCGTCTGATGTCGAACCACATGAGAGAGCAGAGAAATGCCGTTCGATCCGTTCGATGACTTCCATACGGCCGGCTACCTCAGGAATATCGAGGCTGAGCGGGATCTAGAGGTGGTGAAGGCACAGGAGAAGGTTTTTTTCGAGGCTCATCTCGACGAGGCGTTGGCATTCCTCGGCGAGGCTCGCGGCCCCGTGACCTATGCACATTTTTGCGAAGTTCACGCGATTCTTTTCAGGGAGTTCTATCCGTGGGCCGGGCAGGACCGCTGTCAACTGGGCGTCGCGACCCAGGTCAGCAAGGGAGGCATCGTCGACTTCGAGCAGGCTGCTCTCATCGGCAAGGCAGTGCAGTGGGGCTTGGACATGGGCAACGACGCAAAGCGCATGCGCCAGCAGCCTGGCGCGGTCATGGGCGCCTTCGCATGGGCGCATCCTTTTCTGGACGGTAATGGCCGGACCATGATCCTGGTCCACACCGAACTCTGCCGCCGCGCCAGGATCCTGGTCGACTGGCCCTCGACGAGCAAGACGGCCTATCTGGCGGCCCTGACCGCTGAATTGAAGGACCCTCGTGCCAGACATCTGGACGCCTATCTCGCGCCGTTCTTGCGAGAGTCGGACCGA
Source organism: Variovorax sp. PEI5 (assembly GCF_056679935.1). NCBI lineage: Bacteria > Pseudomonadati > Pseudomonadota > Betaproteobacteria > Burkholderiales > Comamonadaceae > Variovorax > Variovorax sp. PEI5. Next base: position 372,860 of record NZ_JBWXPH010000002.1, on the reverse strand, counting down.
ACCGATGACTCGCTCACGCAACTTCTCGCTCTGCCGGGGTTGGACGGGCTGGACGCGACCAGCGTGGACGACATCGACTACGACACGAGCGACGAGAAGGCGATGACGTCGTATCTGGAGACGAAACGCATCAGAGGTGAGGTGCAAGACACGACCGGCGAGACCTGAGCGTGCATGCAAGGTTCAACCAGCCTGGATCGCCGGGCCATGAGCGATTCCGGTGACTCGTCGGCATGGCGACTCACGTCACGACGCCCGTTCCCATCCCCATCTCGCCCCGGAACACGCCCTCCATCTCCCGCCTGAACGCCACCGCCTGGTTGCCGGCGTCGAACGCAACGTCGTCCCAGCGCACCACCTGCCCGGCCGCCACCGCGCGCTTGAGCACGATCCCGTGCGCCAGGCCGATCGGCAGCGCGCCATGGCGCAGCGAGTCCGCCGCCGGCATCAGCCGGCCGTAGACCCTGTGGCCGCCCTCGCCATCGAGCTTCTCGCCGACCTCGAGATCCCGCTTGGCCGTGGCCGCCACGTCGCCGATGAAGTCGCCGGTCGCGCCGGTGGCCTCGCCGCGCAGGGCGACATTGGCCACCGAGATGCCCAGCTCCAGCCCGATCAGGTGGTAGGGCTTGTACATGGCGGCATAGCGGCCGCTGGCATCGGTCTTCAGGCCGTATTGCGCGAAGCAGTCGCGCACGTAGTCGGTCGATGCCCGGAAGGTGACGTACACGCCCCAGCGCAGGTCGCGGAAGACCGGCCGGCCGTCGCGCTCCAGGGACGACACCACTTCCACCGTGCCGCCGTGCGCCAGGATGCCGCCGTCGCTCGCGGGCTTGAGCAGGGCCGGCAGGTCGTCGACGCCGCAGGGCGGAAAGGCCAGCCCGTCGGTGGCCGGGCGCAGGCCGGTGCCGTTGGCCACCGCCGCCATCTCCAGCGCCGACTTGGTGCCGTCGAGGAAGGAATTGAACATCTGCGCGTTGAAGTCGCCGCCGGCCACCTGCTCCTCGCTGAAGCCGTAGTGGCCCCAGACCGTGTCGGGCGTGGACTGGTGGTAGACCGGCAGGTACTTGGTGCCCTTGCCGGCGCACACCACCTCCAGGCCGGCGGTGCGGGCCCAGTCGACCAGTTCGGCGATCAGCGCCGGCTGGTCGCCATAGGCCATGGAATAGAGGATGCCGGCCTCCCTGGCGCGGCGCGCCAGCAGCGGGCCGGCCAGGGTGTCGGCCTCGACGTTGACCATGACGATGTGCTTGCGATGGGCGCAGCACAGCAGGGCGTGGCGGATGCCGGCCGCGGGGCTGCCGGTGGCGTCGATGACGATGTCGAGCGCGGGCTGCGAGATCAGCGCCTCGGCATCGTCCTGCACGAAGGTGGAGCCGTCGCGCAGGGCCTCGGCCCAGGACCGGGCGCCGGACTGCATCTCGCTCCAGCCGACGCGCCGCAGCGACGCCTGCGCCCGCGCGGGCGAGAGGTCGGCGATGCCCAGCAGATGCAGGCCCGGCGTGCGCGGCACCTGCGACAGGAACATCGAGCCGAACTTGCCGGCGCCGATGAGGCCGACGCGGATGGGTGTGCCGGCCTGGGCCAGCGCCTGGAGTTGGGGGAACAGATGGGACATGGCGGCGTTGTCTCTCTTCGTCTCTGGGTTTTATGGGTCTTGTGGGTCTCCGGGGCCGCCGGGCTCCGCAGGCGGGGCCGCGTGGTTCTCTTCGTCACTCTGCCCAAAAGGCATGCGCCGCGCCAGTGCCGCTTGCGACACAGGCGACACAGGCGACGCGATCGGTGACAGGGCGGCGGCGCGCGGCATGCCCGCCATGCGCGATGCGCCCGGGGCGCGTCCGCGCGCCCGCTCAGTCGCGCGGTGCCGTCCGGCGCAGCGCCGCGCGGATGGTCGAGAGCCCGCGCAGCAGGTGCGCGTCCAGCTCGTCGAGCATGGCGTTCAGGTCGTCGCCGATCGCCAGCTTCATGAAGAGCTCGTGGTTCTCGGCGTAGTCGGGCTTGGGGATGTGCGTGAGCCGGCAGACCGCGAAGCCGAGCTGGATCTTCTGCGTCATCTGGCGCCAGACGTCGAGCAGCAGGTGGTTGCCGCAGCGCTCGTAGACCAGGCCATGGAAGTGCGCCTCGGCGGCGCTCTCGCGGCTGAGCTCGCGGCTGGCGACGGCTTCGGCCAGGGCCTCGTAACGCGCCTTCATCTCGGTGCGGAAGGCGGCGTCGCGCTGCGGCCAGACGCGGATGAAGGCCTGCTTCTCCATGATGCGCCGCACCTCGTAGACATCGCTCAGGGTCTGCTCGTCGATGTCGGCCACATAGGTGCCGGCATAGGGCCGGTTGACCACCAGGCCGGTCTCGATGAGCTCGCGGATGGCTTCGCGCAGCAGGCCCCGGCTGACGCCGAACTGGGTCGCGAAATGGGTCTCGACCAATTGCGTGCCGGGTGCGATGCGGCCGGCCAGGATGGCCGTGCGCAAGGTCTGCGCCACGTAGTCGCGCCGGGTGGCGGATGGCGCGGGTTCGAAGTCGGGGAGGGTGCGGGTCGCCATCGCGGGAGCTCGGGGTTGCGGTCGCGCGGATGCGCTCAGGCGCCCCGCAGGGCCAGGCGCTTCTCAAGCCGGCCGGCGGCGTAGGCGCCGGGATAGATGAGCACGAAGTAGATCACGGCGACGGCGGTGAGCATCTCCAGGGGGCGATACGAGACGGCGCTCAAGGCGCGGCCCTGGTACATCAGCTCGTGCACGGCGATGACCGAGGCGATCGAGGTGTTCTTGGCCAGCTCGATGCCGCGATTGGTGAACGCCGGCAGCATGCGCTTGAGCACCTGCGGCAGCACCACGCGGCGCAGCACCTGCGCGCGCGTCATGCCGATGGCCGATGCGCCTTCCCACTGGCCCTTGGGCAGCGAGGCCAGGCCGCCGCGGAAGATCTCCGAGCAGTAGGCCGAGGCATTGAGCGTCAACGCCAGCAGGGCCGCCACGTAGGGGCTCAGCTGCAGGCCGGTGACGATCGGGAAGGCATAGAAGAACCACACCAGCTGGATCAGGATGGGGACGTTGCGGAACAGCTCCATGTAGCCGCGCGCGACCGCGCCGAGCAGCCGGCGCGGCGAGCGCGCCGCCAGCGCGATCAGCACGCCCAGTGCCATGGCCGCCGGAAAGGCCACCGCCCACAGGCCGGCCGTGACGCCCACGCCGCGCAGCAGCACGGGCCAGTTCTGCAGCACGGCCGAGAAGTCCCAGGTGAAGTCCATGGCGGTCTCAGGCTCCCTGCGGCCGGCTGGCGACGCCCAGGCGGTGTTCGAGCGCCCGCGCGCCGATGCTCAGCGTCAGCAGGGTGAGGAAGAAGATCGCCGCGACCACGGTGTAGACCTCCAAGGGGCGGAAGGTGATGGAGTTGACCTGCATGGCCTGGTAGAGGAGGTCGGAATAGGCCAGCGTGGAAGCCAGTGCCGTCGTCTTGATGAGCTCGAAGGCGCGCTCGATGAAGGGCGGCACCATGCGCGCCATGGCCTGCGGCAGCACCACGCGGCGCAGCGCCTGTGGCGCCGTCATGCCGATGGCGCGGGCGCCTTCCCACTGGCCGCGCTCGACCGACACCACGCCGCCGCGGAACACCTCGGCGAAGAACGCGCCGGACTGCGTCGACAACGCGATGACGGCCGCCATGTAGGGGTCGAGGCTGACGCCGATGAGCACCGGCAGGGCATAGAACGCCCAGAAGAAGTGCACCAGCGGCGGCGTGTTGCGGTAGAACTCGATGAACCACAGGGCCGGCCAGGCCAGCCAGCGCCGACCCGACAGCCGCATGGCCGCCAGGGCGACGCCCAGCACCACGCCCAGCGCGATCGCGACGGCCGCGATCCTGAGCGTGCCGACGAAGCCGGCCAGCAGCATGTCGCGATGCGACCAGATGCCGCCGAAGTCCCACTCGTAGTTCATGCCGCGCTCACTGGCCGAGCGTTTCCTTCATGACGCCCGGCACGGTGGCGGCGTCGATGTTCTTGGTCTTGAGGTATTGCGCGTACAGCGCCTGCGTGCGGCCCGATGCGTAGAGCTTGCCGATGATGGCGTCGAGCTGGTCGCGGAAGGCGCCATCGGCCTCGCGGCGGATGCCCACGCTGGTCGGCAGCGCGACCACCGGCTGCGGCACCTGCACCTTGCCCTTGCGGATCTTCGAGTAGGCGATGACCAGGGCCGGGTGGTAGAAGCCGATGGCGTCGACGCGGCCGGACATGAAGGCGGCCACGGTCTCGTCGGTGTTGGTGAAGCGCTCGATCTTCGCCTTGGGCAGGCGCACGGTCAGGTCGCGGTCGGTGGCGGTGCCCAGGGCGACGCCGATGCGGACCTCGGGCCTGTCGAGGTCGGCCCAGGTCTTCGCCACCAGGCCGTCCTTGGTCAGCACGCCCTGCGCGTACCAGAGCAGCGGGCTGGCCGGGAAGTCGAGCGCCTTCTTGCGCTCCTCGGTGGCGTCGAGCACGAACATGGCATCGATCTGGCCGGCCTGCAGGGCCGCCACGCTGTTGCCCCAGGTGGTCTCGACCGGCGTCATCTTCACGCCCATCTCCTTGGCGACCTGCTCGCCGAGCAGCACGCCCAGGCCGGTCCACTTGTCCGAGGCCGGATCGCGGAAATACCAGGGATCGCCCGGCGCGACGCCGATGCGCAGCTCGCCGGCCGACTTGACCTTCTGCAGGGTCTGCGCCGAGGCGGCGAGGCTGCCCAGCGCCAGGGTGGCGACGAGCGTGGCGGAGAGGGTGCGGCGCAGGAACGGGAAGTGGACGTTCATGGGGTTTCCGGGGTCGGGGTTGGCGGGTGGGACGGAGGGAGGATGGACAGACGGGGATCAGATGCTCGCCGGCAATGCGGCGTGGCCGGCATCCGGGCTGGCGAGGTAGGCGCGATAGAGCGCGTCGAGCCGTCGCGTGACCGCGCCGCCCGGCACCAGGGCGCGGCCGTCGACCGACTGCACCGGCGTGATGCCGGCCAGCGTGCCGGTGACGAAGGCCTCGTCGGCGGCATACACCTCGGCCAGCGTGAAGTCGCCCTCGAACACCGGGATGCCGGCCTCGCGCGCCAGCCGCGCGATGGTGGCGCGCGTGATGCCGTTGAAGCAGTAGCGGCCCGACGAGGTCCACAGCGCACCGCCGCGCACGATGAAGAAATTGGTCGAATTGCAGCTGGAGACGAAGCCCTGCGGATCGAGCATCAGGGCCTCGTCGGCGCCGGCCTGGATCGCCTGGATCAATGCCTGGATCAGGTTCAGGCGGCTGTGCGAGTTCAGCCGCAGGTCGAACACGTCGGGCCCGCTGCAGCGGTAGGTGGAGGTGAAGAGCTTCAGGCCGTTCTGCTTGGCCTCGGGCGTGACGACCTTGTGCTCGGCCACGCAGACGATGGTGGCGCCGCCGATGATGAAGCGCGGGTCCTGGTTGGGCGTCTTCTTGACGCCGCGCGTCACCATCAGCCGGGCGTGGGCGCCATCGCGCATGCCGTTGCGCAGGAAGGTGTCGACGACGACCCGCTTGATCCCGTCCTTGCTCAGGCCGATGTCCAGCGAGATCGAGCGCGCGCCCTCCCACAGGCGGTCGATGTGGGCGTCGAAGGAGACGATGCGGCCGTCGACCAGCCGCACGCCTTCCCACACGCCGTCGCCGCACACGTAGCCGGCGTCGAACACCGACACGGTGGCCTGGTGGCGTGGCACGAAGGCGCCGTTGACGTGGACGAGCACCGCCTCGTTGCGGTCGTCCGGCGCGTAGGCCTGGGAGCTGGTCTTGGAGAGGGTGCTGTCGGCGGGCATGGGGCGTCGGGGTCCGGATGGGTCAGAAATTGAAGGCCGTGAAGCGTTCGAGGAAGCGCTTCGTGCGCTCCTGCCTCGGATGCTTGAGCACCTCGTCGGGCGTGCCGGTCTCGTGCAGCCGGCCATCGGCGAGGAACACCACCTTGGTGGCGAAGTGATAGGCGAAGCCCAGCTCGTGGGTCACCAGCAGCATGGTGCGGCCCTCGTCGGCCAGCGCCAGGATGGTCGAGAGCACCTCGCCCACCAGCTCGGGGTCGAGCGAGGACGTCGGTTCGTCGAACAGCAGCACCTCCGGCTCCATCGCCAGGGCCCGCGCGATGGCCACGCGCTGCTGCTGGCCGCCGGAGAGGTGGCCGGGATAGGCATCGGCCTTCTCGGCCAGGCCGACCTTGGCCAGCTCGCGGGCCGCGCGTTCGCGGGCCTCGGCGGCCGGCAGGCGCTTGACCGTGACCAGGCCCTCCATGACGTTCTGCAGCACCGTCATGTGCGGGAACAGGTTGAACTGCTGGAACACCATGCCGACCTGCCGGCGCACCTCGCTCAGCTCGGCCTGGCCATAGCGCATGGCGCCATCGGCGCCGGGCCCGGTGCCGATGGCGCGGCCCTTGAGCACCACGCGGCCGGCCGAGGGCATCTCCATGAAGTTCAGGCAGCGCAGCAGGGTGCTCTTGCCCGAGCCGCTCGATCCGATGATGGCGATGCGGTCGCCGGGCTGGACGTCGAGGTCGATGCCATGCAGCACGGCGTGGTCGCCGAATCGCTTCTGCAGGGCCTGGATCTGGAGGATGGGAGAGGTCATGGGCTGACCGGATCATATCGATTGTCGAACAATCGACAATCAGCAAATACGCGATGGCGATCCGGCGCGATCCGGCGACGCGGGCCTGGACGCATCGGGGCCGTCGTCGTGCGCCGCGCCACAGCCATCCGGACGAGCCCGCGCATCGCCCCGCACCTACAGGCCCGCCGCGCCGCAGCCACTAGCGTGGGCGCATGCAAGCCAACGACTCCGCCACCCCCGCCACCCCCACCACTTCAACGACTTCCACGATGTCCTCCGAGCCGCCCATGTCCGATCTCGACTCCGCCCCCGGCACCATCATCGATCCCGCCCATCGCATCGATCCCCACACCAGCGCCTCCGTCACCGAGTGGGCCGAGAAGCTCCACGTCAGCGAGGGCGAGCTCATCGACGCCGTCACGGCGGTGGGCGATCGCGTGGCCGACGTCGAGCGCCACCTGAAGTCCGGTGGCGCCCAGGTCAAGCAGGACGACCTGCGATGAGGATCGCCTGCCTGGCCTGGGGCTCACTGCTCTGGAAGACCGGTCCGCTGCGCCTGGCATCGGGCTGGAAGGACGACGGCCCGGTGCTGCCGATCGAGCTGGCGCGCGTCGGCGACAAGGGCGAGCTGTCGACCGTGGTGCTGGAAGGCGCCGCGCCGCAGAAGACCTGGTGGGCGCTGCTGCAGGACGAGGACCTGGCCGTCGCCCGCGAGTCGCTGCGCCTGCGCGAGGCGATCGACCCCAAGCATCCCGAATGGGTCGGCAGCCTGCCGGCCGTCGCCGACGACGCCCATCCCTGCGCGAGCGAGATCGCGCGCTGGCTGGAGCGCCAGCCATGCATCGATGCCGTGGTCTGGACCGCACTGCCGCCGAGGCACCTGGACATCGAGGGACGCGTGCCCAGCCTGGACGAGGCGATCCGCTACCTCGACCAGCTCGAGGGCGAGACTCGCGAACACGCCGAGGACTACATCCGCCAGATCCCGCCCTCGCTGGCGACGGCGTATCGCCAGGGCATCGAGAAGCGCCTGGGCTGGACGCCGCGCGCCGCGCCGCAGGACGACGCCAGCGACAACTAGAGGGTTGCCGAGGTACTTGCGCGTGCCCGGCGCCAGCGCGCGATCGGGGCTCAGTGCGGCCGCGCGGCTTCCCTGCCAGCCGCGCTCGGCGACATGCCGAAGCGGCGCTTGAAGGCGGTGCTGAAGTTGGCCGCGTGCGCATACCCCACGTCCAGCGCGATCTGCGTCACGCTCAGACGGCCCTGCGCCAGCAGCAGACGCGCCCGCGCCAGCCGGGCCTCCGCGACGTACTCGAAGATCGGCTGGCCAAAGACCTGGCGGAAGCCGCGCGCCAGGCGGCTGGGGCTGGCACCGAAGCGCCGCGCCAGGTCGCGCATCTCCAGCGGATCGCCCAGGTGGGCGTCGATGTAGTGCCGCACGGGCGCCAGGCGCTCGCGCAGGACGTCGGCGCGCGTGGCGCCGATCGCGGTCTCGTGCCGGCCCGCCAGGAAACCGTGCAGCAGCTCGAAGGCCTTGGCCTCGGCATAGAGCGCGCGGAAGGCATCGTCCGGCCCGCTGTCGTCGAGAAGCGCCGTGGCGATGGCGTGCTGCGCCGCATCGAGCGGGAACCGGCTGAGCTCGAAGCGCCGGGGCGGCGCCCGCATGAAGGCGGCGAAGGGGCCGCCGAGCGAGCCATCGTCCTGTACCGGGCCCAGCCGCTCGGCCAGGAAGGCGCGCGAGCAGCACAGCGTGACGGAGCGCTCCCGCACCGGGCTGGCGAAGATCTCCTCCTTGGCCGCGCCCGGCGGCTGCAGCAGCGTGCTCACGCTCATGCCGCCGACCACCTGCGCCGCCAGCGCGCCATGCTGGCCGACATGGCTCTCGCCCTCGAGCCGGAAGTGCAGCTTGATGAAGTCGCCGCCGCCATAGATCTCCCGGCCGGCGCCATGGTGCGTCACGTGGCCGAGCGAGAGATAGAAGCCGGGCTGGAAGCACAGGAACTCGCGCCGGCCCTCGGCCGCGCCGGTCGGCGTCACGGTGATGCCCTGGGTGCGGCCCCAGTTGCGCGAGGCGGCGAGTCGGTAGGTGGAAGGCAGGCTGAACGGCGTGTCCATGCGCGGGCTCGGGTTCCGGGTGGAGAACGGGAGTCCGAGCATAAGACGTGAGCGCTTCAGCCGCTGCGCGCCAGGTGACGCAGGGCCTGCTCGATGACCTGGGTCGACTGGTCGACCAGGCTGCGCTGCCAGGTCGGCTCGCCGGGATGGAAGAACGCGAGCAGCTCGCGCCGGGTCGGCGACAGCGTGTCGCGGCCCTGGCCGGCCGCCCACTCGCGCTGGTCGCGCACCAGCAGTTCCAGCATGCGCCGGGGCCGGCCGGTGCCGAACTCCAGCACCGCCGCCGTGACGCACGCGTGCGGCAGGGCCTGCTCGTAGCCCGGCGTGCTGTGGCCGGTGACCGGCGCGAAGTCCTCCGGCGCGTCGGTCTCGTGCACGGCGACGACCCAGGCGCCGAAGGCCGCGCGCATGCGCGCCAGGTCGGCGCCGCGCTGCAGCGCCACCAGCGTGCCGTAGCCATAGGGGCCCAGGCCGGTGTGGTAGTCGACCAGGCAGACCTCGGTGGCCGCCGCGCAGTGGCGCCGCAGCACGTCCTCGATGGTCCGGCGCGACCAGGTCGGCGCCTGGCCGCCGAAGCCCATGCCGAGCGGGAAGGCGTACTGCCCGGCCATCAACGCGTTGTAGAGCGCCTCGTCGCCCTGCGTGCGGGCATACGCCGCCAGCGTCTCGTCGGCGGCGCTCACGCGGCCGGCGTCGTCGGGGTCGAGCTCGATGGTGTCGCGCAGCGGCGCGTACTTGCCCGAGTCGGGCGCGCGCGCGTGGTCGACGAAGTTGCGGCACAGGTCGACGTTGTCCTCGGTGTAGCGGCGCAGCCAGGAGGCGCCCCACGGATTGATGGCGTGCACCACGACCACGGCGGTGTCGGCGGGCAGGGCGCGCGGGTCCTGGCGCAGCAGCCAGTCGAGCTGGCAGCCGGCGCCGGCGAACAGCTCGACGCCGTGGATGCCCGAGGTCAGCACCAGCACGCGCCGGGCGTCGGGCGGGCCGATGCGCACCACGTCGGTCGCCAGCACCTCCCCCTGGGCGCCCGCGAGCGGATGGAGATGGGTCTCGGGCGCGAGGCCGCGCAGCGTGCAGGTGGCCAGGAACTTGGCGCGCGCGGTGGCGTAGTCGGCGCAGAACAGGGTGTCGGTGGCGATCATCTCAGTCGATCTGGAAGCCGGATTCCCGGATGATGGGACGCCACAGGGCGAGTTCGTCGCGCACCGCGTCGCGCAGCGCCTGCGGTCCGCCGGGCGCCGGTTCGAAGCCCACCGCCAGCAGGTTGGTGCGGGTCGCGGGCAGGGCTGCGGCCTCGCTCACGCCGGCGCCGATGCGCTCGATCAGCGCCGCCGAGGTGCCCGGCGGCGCGAACAGGCCGACCCAGCTCGAACTCCCGAGCGCGGTGAAGCCCTGCTCGCCGAAGGTCGGCACGTCCGGCATGCTCGCCACGCGGCTCGGGCCGGTGACCGCCAGCACGCGGATGCGGCCGGCGCGCTGCGCACCCAGGAAGCCGCCGAGCGCGTCGATCGCCGCCGGGATCTGGTTGCCCATCAGGTCGGCCAGCAGGGGCGCGCCACCCTTGTAGGGCACCGGCATCAGCTCGATGCCCTCCTTGCGGCCCATCACGTAGCCGACGAAATGCGGCGAGCTGCCGGCCGCCGGGATGCCGAAGCTGCGCGCGTCCGGATTGGCGCGGGCCAGCGCCAGGTACTCCTGGAGCGTGCGCACCGGCTGCGCCGCGCCGACCGCGAGCGCGACCTCGAAGGTGGCCAGCCGCGCCACCGGCGCGAAGTCCTTGACCGGGTCGTACTTGACCGAGCGCGAGGTCAGCGGCAGGGTCGAGAACATGTGGCTGTTGCCCAGCAGCAGCGCGCTGCCATCGGGCGGCAGCGCGCGGAACTGCTCGGCCGCGATCTGGCCGCCGGCGCCGGGGCGGTTGTCGACCACCACGGTGGCGCCCAGGCGCTTCTGCAGCTCCTCGGCATAGATGCGGGCCACGGCATCGGCGGTGCCGCCGGCCGGATAGCCCACCACCAGCCGGATCGTGCGGGCCGACGCCGGCGCGGCCGGCTGGGCCGCGGCCAGGCGGGGCAGGGCGGCGGCGGACAGCAGGCCGGCCGGCAGCAGGGGGAGAAAGGCGCGTCGCTTCATCGAATGCACTCCGGGGTTGCGGGACAGGAAAGCCGATCGCGGCGGGCGCGCCACGGCGCCCGCGAGCGGGAAGACGAGCAGAGGGATGCCGGCCCCGGCGCCTGCCGGGTGGCGGGGTCAGCCGGCCAGCAGGGCCTCGCCGCGCGCCAGCTGGCGCATGTAGGTCTCGGCGTCGAGGTTCGCGCCGCAGACCACCAGCCCGGTGCGCAGGCCCCGCAATTCGTCGCGCAACGGACCGAGCAGGGCCGCCAGCGCCGCCGCGCCGGCCGGCTCCACCGCCAGCTTGGCATCGCGGAACAGCACCGCCATGGCGCGGCAGATGGCGTCGTCGTCGACCGTGACGATGCGCTCCATGTGGCGCCGGCACAGGCCATAGGCGGTCGGCGTGGTCATCGGCGGCGCCAGGCTGTCGGCGATGGTGGAGAGCTGCTGCATGCGCTGCGGCGAGCCGGCCTCGAAGCTGCGCCGCATGACATCGGCGCCCTCGGGCTCGATGCCGATGACGCGGCAGGCCGGCAGCAGCTTGCGCAGCGCCGCCGCCACGCCACCGCCCAGTCCGCCGCCGCCCACGGCCACCAGCACGACGTCCAGGCCGGGCTCCTGCGCGGCGAACTCCAGGCCCACGGTGGCGGTGCCCAGCGAGGTGGCGATGCCCTCGAACGGATGGATGAAGGTGCGGCCCTCGTCGCGCACCAGCGCCTCGGCCATGGCGAAGCCGCTGGCGCCATCGGGCGCGATCAGCAATTCGGCGCCATAGGCCCGGGCCATCGCCACGCGCGCCGGGTTGGCCGAGGCCTGGACCACGATGCGCGCCGAGACCCCGGCCTCGCGCGCCACGAAGGCCGCCGCCACGGCGTGGTTGCCGGCGCTCATGGCCGTGATGCCGCGCGCCTTCTGCTCGGGCGTCAATCCGCGCACCACGTTGAGCGCACCGCGCGCCTTGAAAGTGCCGGTGCGCTGGAACAGTTCCAGCTTCAGGCGGACATCGGCGTGGCCGAGCAGCCGCTCGATCGTGGGGCCGTGCAGCGGCGCGGTGGGCGTGCGCAGCAAGGCCGGCGCCAGCGCGTGCGCGGTCTCGCGGATGGCCTCGATGTCGAGGTCGGGCAGGTCGGCATCGGTGCCGGTGCCGGTGGTGGCCGGGGAGGAGGAGTTCGGGTTCATGGCGGCGGATCTCAGGAGGAGATGCTGCGATGGCAGCGGGCGATGGCTTCGATCTCGACCAGGGCGCCGGGCACCATCAGGTCGGCCCGCACGGTCGAGCGCGCCGGGGCCGGGCAGGCCAGGGCGGAGAACGTGGCGGCATAGCTGCGGTTGAAGGCCGCGAAGTCGTCGACCCGCGTCAGCCACACGGTGGCCTTGACGACATCGGCCAGTCCCAGGCCCCGGGCCCGCAGGATGGCGTCGATGCGCGCCAGGCAATGGCCGGTCTGGTGGTCGACGTCGTCGCCAGCGATGCGGCCATCGGCGTCGAAGGCCATCTGGCCGCTGACGAAGACGAGTTCGCCCTCTTGGCGCGATGGCGAGAAGAACGGGGCGGCGGGAGCGGCGGGAGCGGCGGAAGCGGTCGGGACGGGCGGCATGCGGCCAGTCTAGGAGCGCCGCGCCGGCGCGTCCTTTGCGCGCCGGTCAAAAACCTTTGCGGAACCGGCGCGACCGCGCGCGGTTCCGGCGCGGCCTCAGAACGCCGGTACCAGCGCGCCCTTGAACTTGGTCTCGATGAAATTCCGGACCTCGGGCGACTGGTAGGCCTTCACCAGCCGAGCGACCCAGGGCTTGTCCTTGTCGGCGCGGCGCACGGCGATGATGTTGGCGTAGGGGCCCTTGGGCGATTCCTTGATCACGGCATCCTTGGCCAGCGAGAGGCCGGCCTTCTCGGCGAAGTCGTTGTTGATGGCGGCGATCGTCAGGTCGTCGAGCGAGCGCGGCAGCTGGGCGGCGTCGAGCGGCACCAGCTTGAGCTTCTTCGGATTGGCCACCACGTCCAGCGGCGTCGCGGTGTTGTTCTTCACCGCCTCGGGCTTGAGCGTGACCAGCTTGGCGTCCTGCAGCAGCAGCAGCGCGCGGTTGCCGTTGGAGGGATCGTTCTGCACGCCGACGGTGGCGCCGTCGGGCAGGTCGGCGATCGACTTGAGCTTGCGCGAGTAGTAGCCCATCGGCGCGGTGAAGGTCAGGCCGGCGGACACGACGTCGAAGCCGCGCGCCTTGTTCTGGTTGTCCAGGAAGGGCTGGTGCTGGAAGGCGTTGGCATCCAGGTCGCCGGCGGCCACGGCCGCGTTGGGCAGCTGGTAGTCGTTGAAGACGGTGATGTCGAGCGTCAGGCCGTCGCGCGCCGCGACCTGCTTGACGACCTTGAAGATCTCCTCCTGGCTGCCGACGACGATGCCGACCTTGACGGTCTTCTTGTCCTGGGCCTGCGCGAGGGCGGGGGCGAACAGGGCGGCGGAGGCCAGGGAGAGCGCGGCGAGCAGGGCGGCGCGGCGGGGAGCGGGAATCGGCATGGTGGCGGGTCGGATCACGTGGATCGCTGGATCATTGGGAAAAGGGGTGCGACTGTAGCCGCTCGGGCACCGCGATCCAACGACACGTTGGTCAGAAGCTCATGCCGGCGCCTCGAGCAGGCCCGCGCGCCGCATCACGTGGGCGGTGGCGGCTTCCTCCAATGCATAGACGCCGCGTTTCTCCTTCCAGATCAGCGCCTTGTCCTGCAGCGCGGCCAGGGTCTGCTGGACATTCGAGGTCTCGGGACGGACTTCCTCGTCGGGCGCGATGTCGCGCAGGACGCGTCGATAGCTCTCCATGGTCCGGGCATCGAAGGGCGCGTAGTCGGCGCCCTGCGCCGCCAGCACCCGCAGCACGGCCGACTGCAGCGGCGTCAGCGACTGGATGATGCGCAGCGTCTGCGCATCGGCCTCGCGGATCTGCGCGCGGACCGCCTCCTCGAAGGCCATGGGAGTGCCCTGCGCGGTCAACTCGAAGTCCAGACGCAGCGCGTCGGCGGCGGCGCCGAGGATTTCGGGTCGATGGTTGGCTTCCTCGAAGAGCTGCATCACGCGCTCCGGCGCGAGCGGCGCCGGCAGGTCGACGCCCCGGCAGAACCACTCGATGTAGTCGGGGCCGAGCCGGGGGAACTCCACCAGCGGCGCGCCGAAGAAGGCCTGGTCGCGGCTGTTGCGCAGCATCGCCAGCTTGTCGCGGTTCGAGCCGGTGGCGACGATGCGCAGTCCGTGGTGGCGGGAGCTGTTGAGCTCGTCGCGCGCCGCCTTGAGGGCGAACAGGGCGTCGTAGCCGTTGTCGGTGGTGATGGCGTGCTGCGCCTCGTCGATCAGCAGCACGGTCATCGTGCCGGTCTCGTCGGACAGGGCGGCCAGCGCCGCGCTCAGGGAGATCTGCTGGCCGAGGCCGACACGGTCGAGGGAAAAGGACAGGCCACCCACGCTCACCTTGTCCATTCCCGCGGACTTGGCCAGGCGCTTCACCAGGCCTTCATGCCGGGCGAGTTCGGTACGCACGGCCTCGACGATGACCGCGCCGGGGTCGGCCTTGCGGTTGGCCCAGAGGTCGACGTACATCACGGTGGCGCCGGTGGCCTGGAGGGCGGGGCGAAGATCCTCGCGCACGAAGGTCGACTTGCCGGTGCGCCGCGGTGCCGACAGGAACAAGCCCGAGGATGCCGCCGAGCCTACGGCCTGGCTCATGAGGGCCGCCACCATGCGCCGGGCGAGATCCGGCCGTGCAAAGAACTTCGTCGACATCGTGTGTATCTCGTGGTCGAGCGCGCCGGCCACGCTCGCGGACGGGGCTCTATAGCGGACTATAGTCGACTATAGTTGATTATTTCTCGCACTTCTGGAGCCTTGCCGGGCCGCTCCTTATTCATGCCGGGCATAAGGACGTAGCGCATCCATCGTTCGCCCGGCGCCGATTTTTTCGCATACTCGCAGGCTTTGCCGGCCACGGCCCGCCGCCCGTCCGCTTCCATGACCGCCGTACCTTCCCCCTCCCCCACGACCGGCGATGCCGCGCCCGTGATCCGCCTGCGCGACGTGCGCAAGTCCTTCGCGCTGCCCGACGGCAGCACCTTCGACGCCGTGCGCTCGCTGTCCCTGGACATCGCCGCCGGCGACATCTTCGGCCTGATCGGCAAGAGCGGCGCGGGCAAGTCGACCCTGCTGCGCCTGATCAACCTGCTGGAGCGCCCGGATGCCGGCCAGGTCATCGTCGGCGGGCGCGACCTGATGACCCTGTCGCGGCGCGAGCTGCGCGAGACGCGCCAGACGCTGGGCATGATCTTCCAGCAGTTCAACCTGATCCAGAACGCCACCGTGGCCGACAACGTGGCCTTCCCGCTGAAGATCCACGGCCGCCACTCGCGCGCCGAGATCGCCGAGCGGGTGCGCGAATGCCTGCGCCTGGTCGGGCTGGAGGACAAGGCGGGCGCCTATCCGGCCCGCCTGTCCGGCGGCCAGAAGCAGCGCGTGGCGATCGCCCGCGCCCTGGCGCCCCGGCCGGCGGTGCTGCTGTGCGACGAGCCGACCTCCGCGCTCGACAGCGAGACCACGCGCGAGCTGCTGCAGACCCTGCGCGACATCCATCGCACGGTGGGCGTGACCATCGTCATCGTCACGCACGAGCTGTCGGTGGTGGAGGCGCTGTGCCGCCACGTGGCGATCCTGGAAGGCGGCGAGCTGATCGAGCAGTTCGCCGTCGATGCGCCGGCCGCCGACCGGCGGACCGTGCTCGGCCGCGAGATCGACGCCCTGGTGCGCCGGCGCGAGCGCGATGCGCGCGAGGCCCTGGCGGAGGGATCCCGCGATGCCATCGACGTGCGCCACCTCGACGTGCGGGGAGCGGTCCATGCCTGAGAACATCGTCGCCATCCTGCCGGAACTCGGCGTGGCCATCGGCCAGACCTTCATGATGCTGGCCATCGGCCTGAGTGCCGCATTGCTGATCGGCGGCCCGCTGGGCATCCTGCTGTTCCTGCTCGGGCCCGGCCAGTCGCTGGCCAACCGCCCGGCGTTCCTGATCCTGAACTGGCTCGTGAACACCGTGCGCTCGTTCCCCTTCATCATCCTGCTGGTCGCGCTGGTGCCCTTCACGCGCATCGTGGCGGGCACCTCGATCGGCCCGCTGGCCGCGTCGGTGCCGTTGTCGGTGGCGGCCATTCCCTACTTGGCGCGGCTGGTCGACCAGTGCCTGCGCGAGGTGCCGCGCGGCGTCATCGAGGCCGCGCACGCGATGGGCGCGAGCGAGCTGCAGATCATCTGGCGCGTGCTGATCGTTGAGGCCCGCTCGGGGCTGGTGCTGGCGTTCACGGTGCTCGCGGTGAGCTTCCTGTCGTACTCGGCCATCGCCGGGGTGGTGGGCGGCGGCGGCATCGGCGACCTCGCCATCCGCTATGGCTACTACCGCTTCCAGACCGATGTCATGGTGCTGACCGTGGCCGTGCTGGTGGTGCTGGTGCAGCTGATCCAGCTGGTGGGCAACACGATGGCGCGCCGGCTCGACAAGCGCTGAGCAAGCGCCGAGCCGTCCCGCCGCACCGCATCCTTCCTCTTTCCATTCCTCCTTCCTCCGCTTCCGTCCCGTTCCGGTTCCCGCTCATGAAAACCTCGTCCCTGCGCCGTTCCCTCCTCGCCTTGTCGATCGCCACCCTCGCCCTCGGCACCCTGCCGATGCATGCCGCCGCGCAGGCGCCCAGGAAGGACCTGGTCATCGGCGGCACCGCCGGCTCCAATTTCGACCAGCTCAAGTGGGGCATCGTGCCGATCCTGGAGAAGAAGGGCTACAAGGTGAAGCTGGTCGAGTTCAACGACTACGTGCAGCCCAACCTGGCGCTGGCGCAGGGTTCGCTCGACGCCAACTTCTTCCAGCATCGCGTCTACCTGACCAAGTTCGCGGCCGACCAGAAGCTCGACCTCGTCGAGCTGGTGCAGGGTCCGATCGCGCCGATGGGCGTCTACTCGACCAAGCGCAAGACCCTGGCCGAAGCGAAGGAGGGCGATCGCTTCACCCTGCCCAACGACCCCAGCAACCTGGCGCGCGCCCTGCTGCTGCTGCAGCAGAACCAGCTCATCACGCTCAAGGCCGGCACCGATCCGATCCGCGTCTCGGAGAAGGACGTCGAGCAGAACCCGCGCAAGCTGAAGTTCATCCCGCTGGAGGCGGCGCAGCTGCCGCGCTCGCTGGGCGACACCGAGTACGCCATCATCAATGGCAACTTCGCGATGTCCTCGGGCCTCAAGCTGACCGAGGCGGTGGTGCTGGAGAAGACGCCCGACCACTACCTGAACGTGGTGGCCGTGAAGCGCGCCGACCAGGACGCGCCGTGGGCGAAGGACATCGCCGAGGCCTATCGCTCGCCCGAGTTCCGGGCCGTGGTGGACAGCCGGTTCCCGGGCTACGCCAAGCCGGCCTTCCTGCGCTGAGTCGGGCCCGGCCGGGCCCGGGCCGCCCCCGGGCCGCTCAGATGTTGGCCAGCAGCCCGCCGTCCACCCGCACGACCGAGCCGGTCACGTAGGCGGCGTTGCGGCTGGCCAGGAAGGCCACCACGTCGGCGTACTCCTGCGGATCGCCATAGCGCCCGACCGGGATGCTGGCGGTGCTCTCGGCCGTCACGTCGGCCACCGGACGACCCTCGCGCTGCGCCTTCTGCTCGTCGAGGAACCGGATGCGGCCGGTCGCCACGCGGCCCGGCAGCACCACGTTGCAGGTGATGCCGTCGCGGCCGACCTCGCGCGCCAGTGTCTTGGACCAGCCCACCAGCGACAGGCGCAGGGCGTTGGACAGGCCCAGGTTGGGGATCGGCGCCACCACGCCCGACGAGGTGCTGGTGACGATGCGGCCGAAGTGGCGCTCGCGCATGCCCGGCAGCACGCGGTCGGTGATGGCGACCACCGACAGCACCATGGCCTGGAAGTGCTTGTTCCACAGCTCGGCGCTCTGGCCGGAGACCGGCGTCGGTGGCGGTCCGCCGGTGTTGTTGACCAGCACGTCGATGGCTCCGAGCTCGCGCTCGACGTGCGCGACGTGGGCGTCGATCGCATCGAGGTCGGCCAGGTCCCAGGTCAGCGCCAGGGCCCGGCCACCGGCCGCGCCGATCTCGGCGGCCACGCGTTCGGCCGCCGCGCCGTCGATGTCGGCCAGCGCGACCCGCGCGCCCTCGCGTGCCAATGTGCGCGCGATGGCGCCGCCGAGGCCGCCGCCGGCGCCCAGTACCAGCGCGGTGCGCCCGGTGAGTCCCAGATCCATGGTGTGTGTGTCCTTCCTGTGGGTTAAACGAGCTTGCCCGGATTCATGATCTGGTTGGGGTCGAGCGACTGCTTGATGCGCATCATCAGATCGAACTCGACCTCCGACTTGTAGTGCCGCAGTTCGTCGCGCCGCAGCTGGCCGACCCCGTGCTCGGCGCTGATGCTGCCGTTCGCGGCGGCGACGAGGTCGTGGACGATGCGGTTGAAGCGCGCCGTGGTGGCGGCCACCGCGTCGGGCGCGGTGTCCTTGGGCAGCAGCACGTTGTAGTGCAGGTTGCCATCGCCCAGGTGGCCGAAATTGATGATGCGCACATCGCCCTGGGCGTCGCGCAGCGCGGCATCGGCGGCGTGGGCGAAGGCGGCGATGGCCGAGATCGGCAGCGCGATGTCGTGCTTCACGGTCTTGCCCGCGCGCACCTGGGCCTGCGAGATGCCCTCGCGGATCCGCCAGAACGACTGCGTCTGGGCGCCGTTCACGCTCACCGCCACGTCCTGCACCGTGTCGCCCTCCAGCGCCTCGCCCAGCCCGGCCTCCAGCAGGTCGGCCAGGCCCTCGCCCTGGGTGTCGGCGAGTTCGATCAGGCCATGGAAGGCATGCTCGCCGGCCAGCGGCGCGCGCACGTCGGCCACGTGTTCCAGGATCAGCGCCAGGGCCTCGGCCGACATCATCTCGAAGGCCACCAGGCGCTCGCCGCAGGCCGCGCGCAGCTGCGCCAGCAGGCGCACCAGGGCGTCGATGTCGCGCGCGCCGACCCAGGCGGTGGCGCGCGCCACCGGGCGCGGATGCAGCTTGAGCACGGCGGCGGTGATGATGCCCAGCGTGCCCTCGGAGCCGATGAACAGGTCGCGCAGGTCGTAGCCGGTGTTGTCCTTGCGCAGGGCGCGCAGGCCGTTCCAGACGCGGCCGTCGGGCAGCACCACCTCCAGGCCCAGTGCCAGCTCGCGGGTGTTGCCATAGCGCAGCACGGCGATGCCGCCGGCGTTGGTCGCCAGGTTGCCGCCGATGGTGCAGCTGCCCTCGGCGCCCAGGCTGAGCGGGAAGAAGCGGTCGGCCGCCTGCGCCGCCGCCTGGATGTGGGCCAGCAGCACGCCGGCTTCGCAGGTCAGGGTGTTGTTGAGCGGATCGACCGCCCGGATGGCGTTCATGCGCACCGTGCTCAGGATCACCTGCGCGCCGCTGCCATCGGGCGTGGCGCCGCCGCTCATGCCGGTGTTGCCGCCCTGCGTGACGACCGGGGTCAGGGTCTCGTGGCAGATGCGCATCACGGCGGCGGTCTGCGCGGTGTCGGCCGGGCGCACGACGACGCTGCTGCGGCCGGTCCATTTCTTCAGCCAGTCGGTCTCGTAGGGCGCCTTGGCCTCGTCGTCGGTGACGAGGCCGGCGTCGCCGACGGCGGCATGCAGGCGCTGGAGGAGTTCGGGGTGCAGGTTGCTCATGGCTCGTGTTCGTTCGCTTCGTTCGCTGGGTTCGCTTGGTGTCGATCCGGTCGACGCGTCCGCCGGGCTCACCAGCCCAGCCGGATGCGGCCGAGGATCATGGAGACGGCGGCCTGCGTCGGCTCGACCACCGGCAGCCCGGTGGCCTCCTGCAGCGGGGCGCGAAAGGCGGCCATGCCGGCGCAGCCCATCACCAGCACGTCGGCGCCATGCGCGTCGCGCAGGCGCCGCCCGGCCTCGACCATGGCGGCGAGCGTGGCCTCGGCATCGGCCAGCTCGCTCACCGTGCGGCCGATGGCCACCTCGCCGGCGACCCGCTGCGTGATGCCCATGGCGCCCCAGGCGCGCCAGTGCCGCGCGATCGAGCCCTGCAGGATGGCGACGACGCCGAAGCGCTGGCCCAGCGTCATGGCGGTCAATGCGGCGGCCTCGCTGATGCCGAGCGCCGGCACGCCGCCGAGCTCGCGCAGCATGTGCAGGCCCGGATCGCTGAAGCAGGCGGTGACGAAGCCGGCGGCATCGGCGCGGTGCGCCTCGGCGAAGGCCCGCACCGACAGCGCGGCGCGGTCGACGTCGTGCTGCGTCTGCACGCCCGGCGGGCCGTCGGCCAGGGTCACGCATTCGATGCGCGGGCCGTCGTCGCGGCGCAATGGCGCCAGGGCGGCATCGATGCCGGCGGTGACGGCCGTGCTGCTGTTGGGATTGATGACGTAGAGCGTGGGGCGCATCGGCGGGCTTCCTGTCGGGTCTCGCGGGGGTTCCGGCGGTGGACGCCGAGGGCTCGCAGTCTAGGAGCGCGAAGGCGCTTTGGCACTTGCCGATTCATGCCTCATCATTAACACCTTGTTATCTGCTCACCGCTCCGGTCGTACCCGGAGCCCGTCACCATGTCCTTCAATCTCCGCCAGATCGAGGTCTTCCGCGCGGTCATGATCACCGGCTCCATCCGCGGCGCCTCGCAGCTGCTGTTCGTCTCGCAGCCGGCGGTCAGCCGGTTGCTCTCGCACACCGAGGCGCGGGTCGGCTTCCCGCTGTTCGAGCGCATCCGGGGTCGGCTCTTCGCCACGCCGGAGGCCAAGAAGCTGTTCCACGAGGTCGAGCTGGTGTATGCCGGCGTCAAGCGCGTGAACGAGCTGGCGCGCGAACTCCACGACCACCAGGAGGGCATCCTCAACCTGGTCGCCAGCCCCAGCGTCGGCCAGGCCCTGATCCCGATGGCGATGGCCGAATACCGCCACACCAACCCCCAGGTCAAGCTGACCTTCCACTACCTGAGCCATGCGCCGCTGGTCGAGCGGCTGGTCAACCGGCAGGCCGACCTGGCCGTGACCATCCTGCCCGTGAGCCATCCCAACCTGGAGATGGAGCCGCTGGGCAGCGGCCGGCTGGTCTGCATCTGCCCGTACAACCACCCGTTGGCGCGGCGCGCCACGCTCTCGGTGGCCGACCTGCTGCCGTTCCCGCTGATCTCGTACGACCGCGAGTCGCCCTTCGGCGCCATGGTCGGCGCGCTGTTCGAGGCCAGCGGCGAGACCGTGCGCGCCGCCATCGAGGCCGGCTCGCCGCAGAACGCCTGCGCCCTGGTGCAGGCCGGCGCCGGCATCGCGCTGGTCGACGAGTTCTCCTCGCGCAGCTGGGCGCAGAGCAAGTTCGTGGTGCGTCCGGTGCTCAACGCGCCGGTGCTGGAGGCCACCCTGGTGCGCCTGCGCACCGAACCGATGTCGCAGCTCGCGCAGGGCTTCGTCGAGGTGCTCCAGGGCGTGATGCGGCGCGAGGGTTTCCGCAGTCCGACGCCCGAGCCTTAACACGGTGTTAATGACGGTGCTCAAACTGTCACACGACATCGCCGGGGCCCGTCGGAATAATGGCTGCATGACCGGCACCTCCTTCGACCTCACGATCCGCCATGGCCGCATCGGCAACGCCGACGGCACCCGGCAGGCAGACATCGGCGTGCGCGACGGCGTCATCACCGCGATCGAGCCCGGCCTGCCGGCCGGCGCGAGCGACGTCGATGCCACCGGCTGCTGGGTGCTGCCCGGCGGCATCGACAGCCATTGCCACATCGAGCAGCGCTCCGGCATGGGCGTGATGTGCGCCGACGACTTCTATTCGGGCACCGTGTCGGCGGCCTTCGGCGGCACGACGACGATCCTCTCGTTCGCGGCGCAGCACCGCGCCGACAGCATCCCCGAGGTGGTCGCGGCCTATGGCGCCCTGGCGCGCGAGAAGGCCGTGATCGACTATGGCTTCCACCTGATCCTGACCAACCCCGACGAGGTCGCGCTGCGCGAGCACCTGCCGCGGGTCATCCGCGACGGCATCACCTCGCTCAAGGTCTACATGACCTACGACAAGCTGAAGCTCGACGACTACCAGCTGCTGGAGGTGATGTCGGTGGCCGGGGAGGAGGGCGCGCTGGTGATGATGCACGCCGAGAACCACGACATGATCCGCTGGATCGCGCATCGCCTGCTCCAGCGCGGCCACGTGGCGCCCAAGTACCACGCCGTGGCGCACGACGCGCTGGCCGAGTCGGAGGCCACGAACCGCGCCATCGCCCTGGCGCGGCTGGCCGACGTGCCGGTGCTGATCGTGCACGTGGCCGGGCGCGAGGCGGTCGAGGTGATCCGCGATGCCCGGCGCCTGGGCGCGGCGGTGTATGCCGAGACCTGCCCGCAGTACCTGTTCCTGGAAGCCGCCGACAGCGACCTGCCGGGCCTGGAGGGCGCCAAGTTCTGCTGCAGCCCGCCGCCGCGCGACGTCGATTCGCAGGAGGCCGTGTGGGCCGGGCTGAAGGACGGCACGCTGGGCGTGTTCTCGTCGGACCACGCGCCCTATCGCTTCGACGCCTCCGGCAAGCTGCCCCGGGGCGACGCCACCACCTTCAAGGAGATGGCCAACGGCGTGCCGGGCATCGAGTTGCGCCTGCCGCTGCTGTTCTCCGAGGGCGTGATGAAGGGCCGCATCTCCATCGAGGAATTCGTCGCCCTGACCTCGACCCACCATGCCCGCATGTACGGCATGGCGCCGCGCAAGGGCGCCATCGCGGTCGGCGCCGATGCCGACTTCGCGGTCTGGAATCCCGAGCGCCGCGTCACCGTGAGCGCGTCGATGCTGCACGACAACGCCGGCTACACGCCCTACGAGGGCCGCGAGCTGCGGGGCTGGCCCGAGCAGGTGTTCAGCCGCGGCCGCTGCGTGGTGCGCGACGGCGCGCTGCAGGTCGAGCGCGGCAGCGGCCGCTACATCGCGCGCGGCCGGCCCGAGCCGCTCGCGCAGCGGCCAGCCGCCTCGGCCGAGCGCGGGCGCTTCAGCGATCTGGTCGGGCTGCGGCGCGGCCTCTGAGCCGCCGGCCTCCCGATCCTCCCGGCCCCGGACCGGCACGCGCCGGCCGTGCGCCCCGGCACCCGCATCCGCATCCGCAATCCGCATCCGCATCCGCATCCGCATCCCTTCCCGACGCATCCCTCAGGAGTTGAACCATGAAGTCCCCGATCCTTCCTTCGTGCCTGCGCGCCGTTCCGGTCGTGCTGCTGGGCCTCGGCGCCAGCGCGGTCCTGGCCCAGGCGCCGCTGCGCACCGCCGTCGACGCCACCTTCGCGCCGCACGCCATGACCAAGCTCGGCGGCGGCCTGCAGGGCTTCAACGTCGAGCTGGGCGAGGAACTGGCCAAGCGCCTGGGCCGCAGGATCGAGATCGAGGGCGCGGAGTTCTCCGGCCTGGTGCCCGGCCTCAACAGCCGCCGCTACGACTTCCTGGTCGCCCCGGTCACGGTGACGCCCGAGCGCGCCAAGTCGCTGCTGTTCACCGAGGGCTACCTGGACACCGACTACACCTTCCTCGGTGGCAAGTCGGCGCCGCCCGTCGTCAAGCTCGAGGACCTCAAGGGCAGGACCGTCGCGGTCAACAAGGGCTCCAACTACGAGGGCTGGGCGCGCGACAACGCCGAGAAGTACGGCTTCAAGTACGACGTCTATGGCGCCAATGCCGACGCGGTGCAGGCGGTGCAGTCCGGCCGCGCCGACTACAACCTGGCCGGCACCACGGTGGTGGCCTGGGCCGCCAAGCAGAACCCGGCGCTCAAGACCAGCTACACCATCAAGACCGGCCTGGTGTGGGCGCTGCCCTTCCGCCTGGACGACAAGGCCGGCCGCGATGCCGCCTCCAACGCGCTCAAGTGCATGAAGCAGGACGGCACGGTCGCCAAGCTGGCGGTGAAGTGGTTCGGCTTCCAGCCCGCGCCCGGCGATGCCGCCGTGAAGATCGCCCCGGGCACCGGCGTTCCCGGCACCGAGGGCTACGACCCGACCCCCGTCACGCCCAAGTGCGCCTGACATGCCGATGCTGGAGATCGCCGGACTGCGCAAGTCGTATGGCGCCACCGAGGTGCTGCGCGGCGTCGACCTGCGGGTCGAGGCCGGCGAGCTGGTGTGCGTCATCGGGCCGTCGGGGTCGGGCAAGAGCACCATGCTGCGCTGCTGCAACCTGCTGGAGACACCCAGCGGCGGCCTGATCGTCGCCAACGGCCACGAGGTGACCTCGGCCACGGTCGACATCAACCGCCTGCGCCAGGACGTCGGCATGGTGTTCCAGCAGTTCAACCTCTATCCGCACCTGAGCGCGCTGGACAACGTCGCGCTGGCCCTGCGCCGGGTGCAGCGCCGGCCCCGGGCCGAGGCCGAGGAGCGCGCCCGCGCGGCGCTGGAGCAGGTCGGCCTGGGCGCCAAGACCAAGGCCTTCCCGTCCGAGCTCTCCGGCGGCCAGCAGCAGCGCGTGGGCATCGCCCGCGCGGTGGCCCTGGCGCCGCAGGTGATCCTGTTCGACGAGCCCACCAGCGCGCTCGACCCGGAACTGGTGGAGGACGTGCTCAACGTCATGCGCGGCCTGCGCGAGCGCGGCATGACCATGCTGGTGGTGACGCACGAGATGGCCTTCGCGCACGCGGCGGCCGACCGCGTCGTCTTCATGGATGGCGGCGTGGTGGTCGAGCAGGGCACGCCGGCCCAGGTCTTCGAGCACCCGCGTGAGGCGCGTACCCAGGGTTTCGTGGCGCGCTACGGAGCGCGACGCCCATGACGCCGGTCGACAGCGGCTTCCTCTTCACCTTCTTCAATCCCGAGGTGGCCCGGCAGTACGCGCCGGTCATCGCCTCGGGCGCGCTGGTGACCGTGGGCGTGGGCGCGGCGGTGGTGGCGACCGGCACGGCGCTGGGCCTCGTGCTGGCGGTCGCACGGGCGCTGGGCTCGCGCGCGCTGGCGCTGCCCATCGTGGCCTTCGCGGACATCATGCGGTCGCTGCCGCCGCTGGTGGTGCTGATCGTCCTGTACTTCGGGCTGCCGGCCCTGGGCCTGCCGTTGTCGGCCTTCGCCGTGACCTGGCTGTCGCTGTCGCTGGTGCTGGCCGCCTATGCCGAGGAGAGCATCTGGGCCGGCATCTCCGCCGTGCCGGCCGGCCAGCTCGAGGCCGCGCGCTCCACCGGCCTGCGCTGGTGGGGGGCGATGCGCTGGATCGTGCTGCCGCAGGCCCTGCGCCGCGCGGTGCCGCCACTGACCAACCGGGTCATCTCGATCACCAAGAACACCGCGCTGGGCTCGGTGGTGGCGCTCAACGAGATCCTCAACAACGCCCAGGGCGCCAGCAGCCACGCCGGCAACCCGACGCCGTTGATGATGGCCGCGCTGGCCTACGTGGTGGTCTTCCTGCCGCTGGTGGTGGCCTCGCGCTGGCTCGAACGCCACTGGGGACGGAGATAGCCCATGGACAGCCTGATCCAGAACTTCTTCAACCT
The DNA here is from genome assembly GCF_056679935.1 of Variovorax sp. PEI5. NCBI lineage: Bacteria > Pseudomonadati > Pseudomonadota > Betaproteobacteria > Burkholderiales > Comamonadaceae > Variovorax > Variovorax sp. PEI5. The sequence goes on along the minus strand of NZ_JBWXPH010000002.1, from coordinate 347,563 downwards.
CGAGGTCTACGCGGCGGTGCTGCCGCACCTGCTCAACGGCCTGTGGACCACGGTGTGGCTGTCGGCGCTGGTGATCCCGCTGGGCGCGGTGGCCGGCCTGGCCCTGGCGCTGGGGCTGACCCAGTCCGAGCGCCGCGCGGTGCGCTGGTCGATCGTCGGCTTCATCGACTTCTTCCGCGCCTTTCCGCCGCTGGTGCTGCTGATCCTGATCTATTTCGGCGGTCCGTTCCTGGGCCTGGAGCTCCACAAGATCGCGGCGGTGGCGCTGGCTTTCGTGCTGAACAACGCCAGCTACTTCGCCGAGGTGTTCCGCGCCGGGCTCGAGGGCGTGGCCCGGGGCCAGATGGAGGCCGCGCGCTCCACCGGCCTGACGCGCGCCCAGGCGCTGCGCCACGTGGTGATCCCGCAGGCGATGCGCAACGTGCTGCCCGACCTGGTGGGCAACTGCATCGAGGTCGTGAAGCTCACCAGCATCGCCAGCGTGGTCGCCATGCCGGAGCTGCTGCGCAACGCGCGCGATGCCCAGTCGCTGGTCTACAACCCCTCGCCCGTGATGCTGGCCGCGCTGATGTACCTGGCGCTGCTGTGGCCGCTGACGCGCTGGCTCGGCCGGCTCGAGCACCGCCGCGCGCGCGCCTAGGCGGCCGGCCGCCCGCCATCCGCCCGCCCGCCCGTCCTCCCCATCTCCCGTTCCCCCGTTCCAAGGAATCCGATGACCCCCGAAAAGATCAGCGAGACGTCGAAGGGCGTCTACATCATCGCCGCCACGCCGTTCACCGACGAGGGCGAGCTCGACCTCGCCAGCACCGACAGCCTGACCGACTTCTACCTCGACAAGGGCGTGACCGGCTTCACCATCCTGGGGATGATGGGCGAGGCGCCCAAGCTGACCGAGGCCGAGACCCTGAGCGTGATGGACCGCGTGCTGCGGCGCGTGGCCGGCCGCGCGCCGGTGGTGGTGGGCGTGAGCCACGCCTCCAACCGCCATGTCGAGCGCCTGTCGAAGACCGCCATGGACCAGGGCGCGGCCGGCGTCATGCTGGCGCCGGTCGCCAACCTGAAGACCGACGACCAGGTCTACCACTACTACGCCGGCGTGCTGCGATTGCTCGGCGAGCGCGTCCCGGTCTGCCTGCAGGACTTCCCGCAGGCCACCGGCGTGCACATGTCGGTGGCGGTGGTGCAGCGGCTGATCGACGATTTCTCGCAGGTCGTGATGTTCAAGCACGAGGACTTCCCCGGCATGCGCAAGCTCAGCGAGCTGCGCGCGCAGGCCACCGCCGCCGGCCGGCGCCGCCTCAGCGTGCTGGTGGGCAATGGCGGGCTGTTCCTGCCGCAGGAGATGCTGCGCGGCGCCGATGGCGCCATGACCGGCTTCGCCTATCCGGAGATGCTGGTGCAGGTCTGCGCCCTGTTCGCCCAGGGCCGCGCCGAGGAGGCCGAGGACCTGTTCGACGTCTACCTGCCGCTGCTGCGCCACGAGTTCCAGTACGGCATCGGCCTGGCGCTGCGCAAGGAGACCCTGAAGCGGCGCGGCGCCATCCGCTCGGCCCACGTGCGGCGGCCGGGCCCCGTGCTCGACGCCACCGACCTGGCCGAACTGGGCCGGCTGATCCAGCGGCTGGAGGACCGGTTGCGCGAGCGCGGCCTGGCGGCCTGAGCGGTGGCGTGGGCGGTGGCATGGGCGCCCGGCCGGAGGCGACAGCATCCGGTGGCCGGAGTCGTTAGGATCGCTCGACCCTTCCGGCTTCGCCACGGACCGGTCCGCTCGGCGGGCCGTCACGTGCGCCCCCCGCTCCATGAATCCTTCCCGCTCCCATCCCGGCGCCGATCGCGCGATCGCTGGCGCCATCGTCGTGCCCGAACCCGTCGCGTTGCCGGCCGTGCCGGTCGAGCCGCCTTCCATGGCGACCACCGACGCCGCGCCCGCCCGCTCGCGCGCCCGCCGTCTGCTGCTGGGCGCCTCGGTGGTGCTGATCGCCTTCAACCTGCGGCCGGTGTTCTCCAGCCTGTCGGTGGTGCTGCCGGACATCGTGGCCGCCACCGGCCTGTCGGCCGCCGGCGCCAGCGCCTTGACCACCCTGCCGGTGATCTGCCTGGGCCTGTTCGCCATGCCGGCGCCGGCCTGGGGGCGGCGCCTGGGACTGGAGCGCGCGCTGCTGGCCTGCATGGTGGCGATCACGTTGGGCACCGCCCTGCGCGGCAGCGGCCATGTGCCCTTGCTGTTCGTCGCCTCGGCGCTCGCCGGCATGGGCATCGCGGTCAGCAACGTGCTGCTCTCGGGCCTGGTCAAGCGCGATTTCGCCCATCGCAGCTCGCTCATGATGGGGCTCTACACCATGGCGGTGTGCGGCGGCGCGGCCAGCGGCGCCGGGCTCACGGTGCCATTGCAGCATGCCATCGGCGCGCAATGGGCCGGCGCGCTGGCGCTGTGGGCGCTGCCGGCGCTGGTCGCCACCCTGCTGTGGGCGCCGCAGGCGCTGGCCGCCGGCGGGCCCGCCGGGGCCGTCGCGCAGGCCCGGCCACCCAGCCTGTGGCGCGATCCGCTGGCCTGGCAGGTGACGCTGTTCATGGGACTGCAGTCGGCGCTGGCCTATGCGGTCATGGGCTGGATGGCGCCGATCCTGCGCGAGCGCGGCCTGGCCGCCGCCACGGCGGGCTACGTGGTGTCGGTGTCGGTGCTGACGCAGCTCGCGATCTGCCTGGTGCTGCCGGCGCTGGCGGCGCGCTGGCGCGACCAGGTCGCGCTCGCGGTCGGCCTGTCGGTGCTGACCCTGGCGGCGATGCTGGCCTGCATGTTCGCGCCGCTCGGCGGCATCTGGGTCTGGGCCGTGGCGCTGGGCATCGCGCAGGGCGGGACCTTCTCGCTGGGGCTGACCCTGATCGTCATGCGCTCGCCCGATGCGCGCACGGCGGCGCAGCTCTCGGGCATGGCGCAGGGCGTCGGCTACCTGGTGGCGGCGGCCTGCGGCCCCCTGCTGGTGGGCCTGCTGCGGGCCTGGACCGGCAGCTTCCATGCCTCGGCGGTGCTGTTCGTCGTCATCGGCATCGCCCTGGTGGCGGCCGCCTTCGGCGCCGGGCGGGCCCGCTTCGTCGGCCAGGCACCGGAGCCGGCGCGCGGCGCGCGCTAGGCGGCCGCCACGGCGGCTGCGGCTTTCGCGCGCGTGTCGCTCCGGCCGCCGTCATCCACCCCTTTCCTCACGCGTTTCCTCACCCGTTCCTTCAACCGTTCACCCACTCGCTTCCTTCACGACGATGACATCCAGCTCCCTCGCTTCCTCCGCCGCTTCCGCTTCCGTGCCCGCTTCCGTCACCCGGATGCCGCTCGCCGCGCGTCCGTTCCTTCTCGCCCCCGGCCTGCTGGCCGGCGCGGCGCTGCTGGCCGCCACCTCGGCGCTGGCCCAGGCCACCGATCCGGCCGCCGAGGTCCGGCGCGTCCTGGCCAGTCCGGCCTTCGGCAAGGCCGTCGCCACGCTCGACCAGGAGCATGGCCGCATCGTCGAGGACGGCGTGCGGCTGACCGAGATCCCGTCGCCGCCCTTCGGCGAGAAGGCGCGCGCGCAGGAGTTCGAGAAGATGCTCAAGGCCGTGGGCCTGGCCGACGTGCGGATCGACGCCGAGGGCAACGTGACGGGCCTGCGCCGCGGCACGCGCGGCGATGGCAAGGTGGTGGTGATCTCGGCCCACATGGACACCGTGTTCCCCGCCGGCACCGATGTCAAGGTCAAGCGCCAGGGCACGCGCCTGGCGGCCCCGGGCATCGGCGACGACACCATGAGCATGTCGGTCCTGCTGGGCTTCGCGCGCGCCATGAAGGCCGCCGGCATCGGCACCCGCGACGACATCCTGTTCGTCGGCACGGTGGGCGAGGAGGGCCCCGGCGACCTGCGCGGGGTGCGCCACCTGTTCACCCAGGGTCCCTACAAGGACCGCATCAAGGCCTTCTTCTCGGTCGAGTCGGGCGATGTCAACCGCATCACGCACGGCGGGGTCGGCTCCAAGCGCTACCGGGTGACCTTCAACGGCCCCGGCGGCCACAGCTTCAATGCCTTCGGCGTCGTCAATCCGATGTTCGCGCAGGCCGAGGCCGCCGCCGCGTTCTCGCGCATCCAGGTGCCGGCCACGCCCAAGACCACCTACAGCATCGGCCTGATCGGCGGTGGCACCTCGGTCAACTCGATCCCGCTGGAGAGCTGGATGGAGGTCGACATGCGCTCCGAATCGGTGACCGAGCTCAAGCGCGTCGAGGACCGGCTGCTGAAGATCGTCCAGGAGGCGGCCGAGGGCGAGAACTTCGCCCGCTCGACCAAGGAGGGCCGGATCACGGTCGACGCCAAGCTGATCGGTGACCGACCGGCCGGCAGCACCGATGTCAAGTCCGACCTGGTGCAGTTCGCCAAGGCGGCGATCGAGGCCGGCGGCTACAAGGTGGCCTATGGCTGGAGCTCGACCGACTCCAACATGCCCATGAGCCTGGGCATCCCGGCCATCACCATCGGCCGCGGCGCGCCCGACAAGAGCGGCCGCATCCACTCGCTCGACGAATGGCTCGACGTCGAGAAGGAACCCATGGTGAAGGCCATGGCGACCAGCCTGAGCATCGTGCTGGCGGCCACCGGCATGGAGTGATGGGGTGAGGCGGGTGCGTCAGGGCGTCGGCGCCGGCGCCGCCCCGGGTGCGTCGCCGTCGTCGTCCTCCTCCGGCTGCGGGCCCAGGGGATCGACCGGCGGCCAGCGGCCCTCCTGCGAGCGCTGGCCGAACCAGCGGTGCATGGCGGCATCGTCGACCGCGTACTCGCCGCGCGCCGATTTCCACACCAGCGCGGGCGAGCGCTCGCGCAGCGATTCCAGCGCGCGCTGCGCCATCTGCGGCGTGACGCGGGCGCTGGCCTGCGCGCGATAGAAGCGCAGCGCCTCGCCGTCGTAGGGCCGGAAGCGCGGCCCCTGGTCCAGCAGCCGCCACAGCACCGCCTGCTCCAGCGGGCGCAGCGCCAGGTACTCGGACTCCATCTGCGCCTCGTCGTCCTGCTGGCGTCGCAGCGCCGCCTCCTGCACCGCACGCTCGAAGCGCACCTCGCCCAGGTCGGACAGCGGGCTGAGCGCCTGCCCCAGCGCTTCCATGAAGAACTGCGGCCGATGGCCGAAACGCTCGAAGGCCGTCCACAGCGCCGTGGTGTCGACGGGCGCCAGCGAGGGCCGCTGCGTGGTCACCAGGCGCGCGACGTGGGCGATGAAATCCTGCCCCAAGGGCGGCATGCGCGAGATCTGCGAGCCATAGAACGGAGCGCCGCTGGTGTTGACCAGCCGCAGCAGCTTGTCGCGGTCCGAGCCCGACATGACCAGCATCAGGTTGACCTGGCCCGGCCGGTTGAGCTGGTCGCGGGCCGACTTGAGCGCCGACATCGTGGCCTCGCCGGCCACGCTGGTGAGCGCGTGCTGGGCCTCGTCGACGATCAGCGCCACCGGGGCGCCGGCGGTCTCGTGCAGCACGCGCAGGGCATCGGGCAGGGTGATGCCGTCGATGCGGCCGACCTTGCCGACGTCGAGCTTGAGGGCGCCGGCGACGGTCACGCTCTCCAGGCCGGCCGCCTTGGCGACCCGGCTCACCACGCCCAGCCGGGGCGCCAGGGCGCGGGCGATGGCATCGGCGATCAGCAGGCCCGGATCGCGCCGGGGATCGGCCCACAGGTCGACATAGGCGACCACCGCGCCGCCGGCCTCCAGCGCCGGTTTCAGGTCGCCCTGCAGGAAGGTCGATTTGCCGGTGCGGCGCGGGGCGGCCAGGAACAGGCCGTTGTGGGCATCACCGAAGACGGTCTCGCCGCGCAGGGCGGCGACGAGGTCCTGGGCCAGGGCGGGACGGGGGAAATGGATCACTTTATCCCTGTTTATCTTGGATTCGATAATTTACCCCAGATCCCGTAAGATCCGATAAAACCAACAGCAGGAGATCGACCGATGGCTTCCGATTCCGCCGCCGACCGCCCGCCATCCGCCCGGGGAGAGGGCGCGGCCTTCGACCTCGAACGCTTCGTGCAGGCCCAGGATCCCGTCCTGGCGCAGGTGCTGGACGAACTGCGCGCCGGCCACAAGCGCAGCCACTGGATGTGGTTCGTCTTCCCGCAGCTCGCGGGCCTGGGGCGCAGCGCGATCGCGCGCCACTATGGCCTGGCGGACCTGGCGCAGGCGAGGGCGTATGGCACCCATCCGGTGCTGGGGCCGCGCCTGCGAATCTGCTGCGAAGCGATCCTCGCCCATCCGCAGCGCAGCGCGCACGCGATCCTCGGCTCGCCCGACGATCTCAAGCTGTGCTCCTGCGCGACGCTGTTCGAGCGCGCGCTGCCGGAGGAGCCGGTGTTCGGCCAGGTGCTGACGCGCTTCTACGGCGGCACCCGCGACGCGGCGACGCTGGCATTGCTGGAGGGTCGGGCCGCCTCGTGAGCGCAGGGCGCCCCGACGACGCCGTGACGCCATCCCCGTCGGCATCGGCAACTCACGACCTCCACGGATTCGGTGAAATGCTGCTATCGGCATAGGTTGGTGCGTTGGGGACCGGACACGTCCAGCCGCCACCGCCACCCGATCGCCACCCGGTCACGAGCTCCGGTCCGCCATCAACCGGCCGCCAGCTCCGCCAGCAGCCACTGCCGGAACGCCAGCAGCCGGGGGCTGGCGCGGTCGGCCTTGCGGTAGCAGAGGAAGTGCGTCTGGCGCTCGATGCGACGGAATGCGGGGCCGTCGATCACCACCAGCCGGCCCTGCGCGAGCTCGGCCTCGGCGAAACGCGTGCTCTCCAGCGCGATGCCCAGGCCATCGACGGCCGCCGCCAGCGCCATCGAACCCCGGTCGAACGACGGCCGGGCGCGGCCGGGCAGCTTCAGCCCGTTGAGCCGCCACCAGTCCGACCAGCGCACCGGATTGAGCCGCGACTCGATCAGCGTGAAGCGTCCCAGATCGGCCGGCCGTTCGACCGGCGGGCCGCTGGCGAGGAGGGCGGGCGCGCACATCGGCAGCGTCGACTCGGCGCCCAGCGCCTCGACCGCGATGCCGGCGCGCGCGCCCGGCTCGCCATAGGCGATGTCGACGTCGACATCGCCGCGCTCGAGTTGCGCCGGCTCGGCACTCGACGTCAGGCCGATGGTGATCGCGGGGTGGGCCTGCATGAACTGCGCCAGGCGCGGACCGAGCCACTTGGCGGCGAAGCTGGGCGCGCAGTGGACCGCCAGCTCGGTGCGCTGCGCCGCCGGCCGCAAGGCCGCGCAGGCATCCTCGATCTGGTCGAAGGCGATCGAGAGTTCCTGCAGCAACCGTCGGCCGTCGTCGGTCAGTGCCACGCGGCGCACGTGGCGCGTGAAGAGCGGCCGGCCGAACCACTGCTCCAGCGCGCGGACCTGGTGGCTGATGGCCGAGGGCGTCTGGCTGAGTTCTTCGCCGGCCTGCGTGAAGCCGCCCTGGCGCGCCGCGGCCTCGAAGGCGCGCAGCGCCGAGAACGATGGAAGCTGTCTCATGGAGTCGACCCTGGAATGCGATGGATGAAATTATTTCACCTGTCGATGAAAAGTCGTCGTTTGTCAACGCGGCGCGGGCTCCGGATCATCGGCGCCACTGTTTTCCCAGGAGATCCTCCCATGCTCGACACCGCCAAGCGCATTTCCGTCTACCAGCCCGAACAGCTCGGGCTCAAGTTCCCCGAACTGCCATCCTTCGCCACCCCTGCCGAGGAGCGCCGGCACCGCAAGGAGCGCCTGGTCGCGGCCTGCCGCGCCTTCGCCCAGCAGGGCTTCGACTACGGCTTCGCGGGCCACCTGACCATCCGCGACCCGGAGCGCCCGCACCTCTACTGGACCAACCCGATGTGCGTGCATTTCGCGCAGGTGAAGATGTCCAACCTGATCCTGGTCGACCACGATGGCAAGGTGGTGGAGGGCGACCATGCCGTCAACCGGGCCGGCTTCGTGCTGCACGCGGCGGTGCACGAGGCGCATCCCGACATCCTGGCCATGTGCCACGCGCACACGGTCTATGGCACCGCCTTCGCCGCGCTCGGCAAGAAGCTGGAGCCGATCAGCCAGGACGCCGCCGCCTTCTTCGAGGACCACGTCGTCATCGGCGACGAGGCCGGACAGGTGGCCGTGGAGGTCAAGGCCGGCAACAAGGTGGCCAACGCGTTCGCCGGGGTGAAGGCGGCGATCCACCAGAACCACGGTCTGCTGACGGCCAGCCGCCACAGCATCGAGGCGGCGGCCTTCTGGTTCATCGCGCTGGAACGCTGCTGCCAGCAGCAGTTGATGGTCGATGCCACCGGCATCACGCCGCGCCTGGTGTCGCCGGAGCGCTCGCGCTACAGCCGCGAGCACGTGGGCAGCGAGTACATCGGCTGGCTGCACTTCCAGACGATCTACGGCCAGCTCGCCCAGAGCCAGCCCGACATGTTCGAGTGAGGCGGGCGGCGCGGCCCGCCGCGCCATGCCCCCCGCACCGCACCGCACCGCATTCATAACGACGGAGACGAACCCCATGAACACCACCACCCTGACGCCCGGGGCGGCGGTCGAGACGCGCGCCGAGGACGCGGTCTACGCCCGCGTCACCTGGCGCCTGATCCCGCTGCTCTTCATCTGCTACGTTGCCGCCTACCTGGACCGCGTGAACGTCGGCTTCGCCAAGCTGCAGATGCTCAACGACCTGAAGTTCAGCGAGGCCATCTAGGGGTCGCCTCAGAAAACGGAAAATAAAGCACGCTAAGCCGGTTGCAGCGGTCGTAGCGGCCTGAACTTGCCCGCGCCGATCTTGGCGCTGCTGCGCCAGAGGTAATCGCCGGTGAGGTTGATGTGCTCCCAACCGAGCGGCGACAGGTACTGCAACAGCGCGTCATCAACGGCATGGCCGTTGCCACGCAGCGCGTGCGCAGCCCGTTCCAGATAGACCGTGTTCCACAACACGACGGCAGCCGTTACCAGATTGAGGCCGCTAGCCCGGTAGGGGTCTCCTCGTTTTCAGTGCAATAAGTGACGGTACGAAAAGCTAGCACTGGCGCGGAGGTGGTGTTGGTAGATCGTTGATTTCATTGACTTTCCTGTTCACTTTCAAATCTGCGATTCGTGGCGTCAAACCGTGGTCGGTTTCATCCATTGGTGCCAGTTATCGATGCATTTGGCCGCGAAGGCAGGATTTGGTCAGCATAGCGGTCAACCGGGAAGCGAAACACACCCCGCAAGTTGATGCTCTCCAGCCTGGTGGGCGCAATCTTCCCGATCAGTTCCGGTGGAATGACCTGGCGGCGGTTCGACCAGCGATCCAGGACCGCCTGCATCTGTGAGGTATTCCACGCCATCACGATGTTGGCCATCAGGCTCAACGCATCGGCCACAGCCTGCATTTCATCGACACGTTTGGCCTGCGCCGGGCTGATCCGGCCGGTATAAATGGCGCGCTTGAGGGCGTTAACAGCCTCGCCCCGATTGAGCACCCGGCGCAACTCGTTCCTGAAAGCGTCCTTGACAAAGTAGTCAGCCAAAAACGCCGTACGCAGCAACCGCCCCAATTGCACGCCAGCCTCATAGATTGGATCGCCCTGGGCGGCAGAACCGAACCGCGCAAGAGCTGCCACCGCACTGGCATGTCCGCTCATGACCGAGGCTGCCAGGTGCACCAGACTATCCCAATGCTTTTCGATCAAAGCGACGTCGACATTGGCTTCGCACACCGCAGCGATTTCTGCGGGCACTTTGGTGCCGCGTGGCACAAAGAGGTGGCGCTGTTTGAGTTCCTTCAACCGCGGGCAAAGATCAAAACCAAGCAAACGGGCATGTGACATGGCAAAGTCGGTGTAGCCATGGGTATCCACAGCAAGCTGGCTGGTCTCCAGCTTTTCTTGGCGGATGACACCTTCAATGGCCACGCCCGCCTGGCGCTCATTGAGCACAAAGGGCTGCGCATGGAAGATGCCCCACCGGTCTTTTACATGGGAGTAGATTCCAATGGAAGGTGTGTTGCGCCGAGGATCAAGCCGGGCTTGCCACACCCGTTTGGTGGTCTCCATGCTCATCATGTCAGAAGATGCCAAATCGGACCGCCCCCAGGTGGCGGCAATCGGGTGTCGCTGCATGAATTCCAGCACAGCCTGGCAGGCCTGGCTCAGACGCCGTTCGTCCCGCGCCCAGCGCATGGCCTGGCGAATGCTGGTGGCAAACAATTGCGGAATCATGCGCGCGCATTCGACCGCAGTCAGACTGGTGCCGTGGGCCATGATGCCGGCATAGACCATCAGCAGCTCGTCGGTAGAGCGCGGCTCACGTCCGAGCATGATCCAGCTAAAGCGCACCTGGGCGTCAACGGCCAGAATCACTTCCGGCAATTGAACCTCACCGATGCGGTGATCCAAAGCCGCGCGCAGCTTGGTCACTTCTGGGTCTTCGTCCTCTGCGGGCAATGGCGACAAATGGAGTTCATCATCCACGCGCAGTACGCCACTGCGGGCTGCAGCGGCCACCGCATCGACACCGGCAGTTACTCTGGCCAGCAAAGGCTTCAAGAAAGTGGCAGCCTTGCTGGGTAACGATAGACGGGCATAGTGTTTCTTGGACTCTGCCTGCCAACGCTCGTCCGTGAAGAACAAGCGCGCACGACCCCGAAAGCTCAGGCTGTGCTCAATCCAGACCGAGCCATTGCGCACCGCGCGGCGCAGGGCAAACAGGGTGGCCACCTCCAACGCCTGAAACGCCCGTTCCCGGTCTGGGCTGGAGATCGAAACCTGCCAGATCATTCCCAGACTTGGTGCCACCACTTCAACTGGCAGCTTTCTGGATCCTTTGAGATATAAAGCTTGCAGCTTGGCAAGGTACTCGATGGCAGGATGCTCGCCGGTGGCCTGCCAGGGCAGCTTTGCAATGGCGACGAGCAACGACCGCACGGGGCGAATTCCATCAATCAATCCCTCGCGGACCAGGGAGGCCCTGCTCGGTGGTTTGCGTTTCTGGGTTTCGGTGATCAAGGCTTCAAGACGGGCACGCAACTCAGCATCTGGCACCGCACCTTGCGCGCTCAAGGCAACAAGTTCGCCGAGCAGCGTTTTGTACATTGCGGCCCAATTGACGGTAGCGGGGACATCGGCGGCAGCCTGACGCCACAGATCGGCGATCCGGCGCTGCACCATAAGGATCAACTGGTCTGTGGTGGTGAACAGGCAATACCGAAGAAAGCATGCGACCTCCACGGTGCGCGCTGGCTCTTTGATCTTGGCTCCGGCTGAGGGCGGCCTGGAGACAAGTCGGCGCGCGTAGCGGCGCAAGATGAGATCGGGGATGTCTGCCAGGTGCTTATGAACGTCCAGCGTGTAAAGCAGGTCGATGCGCTCCAGTACCTCGCTGATTTGGCGGGTTGAGTGTTTCGCCGGTGCAGCCCATAGCCAACTCTGCTGGGTTTGTCCATCTGGGCGCAGCTCTGAAACTGAGGCTCGCCAGCGATCAAGTGTTGCTGGATCAACGCTGGCGGCGATGGCGGTGCCTGTTTCAACTTCAAGCTGGGCAAGTGCCGCCGCAATCAGTGTCCGAATTGCCCGCTCGTGCACGATCACCAGCTTGTTCTTGTACAGCCATTGACGCGCCCGCACGAGTACTGGAATTACCCGAAAGGCACCGAGCAAACGCCCACTCATGCGCAGGAAACCAATATGGAGCGCCAGACCAAGCTTGTGGGAATCACCTCGGCGTGCATTGATTGCGTCGCGCTCGGCACCATCGAAGGTGAAAAATGCCTTCATCTCGAAGTCGCTGATATCGCGGGGGAGCCCACGCATCCCCAAAAACGTTGTGTGCCAACCCTGCATCGTGAACCTCAAAAGTGGGAGGCCACCATACCCGTTTACAAAGCGAACAGGAAAGTCAATGAAATCAACGGTCTACCCAGACCACCCCCGCGCCAGTGCTAGCTTTGCGTACCGTCACTTATTGCACTGAAAACGAGGAGACCCCGATCCTGAAGATTGCTTGCGCCTTGAACTTGGAGGAGTCGACGAGGACATTGACGGACTGGGCCGCGTCCACGAAGGCTCGATTCATCGCTGACTCCTCGGGCGTCAGCATGCCGATGCCCCCGGTCGCGGAGATCCCGTGGACGCCCAGGAAGGCCGCTCTGACCGTGATGTCCTCGAATGCACCTGTTTCGAGGCGGCCCACACTCGTCATCTTCTGAAAGTCCACGGTGCCCTGCAGGAGATGGACAGTGGCGTTTCTGCTCTTGGCCAGCTCCATGGCGACGGTCAGTCCGTTGGTGACGACATGAAGGTGGTGATGACCTCGCAGAGCTTCCGCGAGGTGCCTGCACGTGGTACCGCCGTTGATGAGGATGCAGTCGCCGTCCGACACTGATTGCGCGGCCAGCTCCGCGATGGCTCGTTTCTCGCGGTAGTTTTCCCTCTCGCGCTCCGCGTAGCTAACACTCTCGTACCGCGCCCAACCCTCTGCATACACCTCATTGCCGGGAATCGCGCCCCCTCGCGTGCGGGCCAGCACGCCACGCTCCTGCAATTCGATGAGGTCACGGCGGACAGTGATCGGCGATGTCTGAAAACGCTCCGCCAGCACGCTGACTTCGACGACGCCGCCCCCTTGCAAAAGGGCGACGATTTCTTTCTGGCGAGCTGCTTTGAGCATCTGTTTTCTTGCATTTCAGGACGGTTGACGCGCCACGCGCGCACGGGATCGATGCGGAAACTGTACCGCCCGTATTTGTCATGAGTTTGACTCATCATGTTCGTAGCATTCAGGACATGAACACTAACGATCAAATACGAACAGTCGTCTTTGATGTCGATGGAACCCTTTTCGACACCTTGCCCACCCTCGCAGCCGCGGCCAATGAGGTGCTTGTGCTCGCCGGATTGCAGGCCGTCGAGCCGCAGCATCTTCGTCCTGCCTTGAGCCAGGGCATCACCGCCCTCTTCCAGAGCGCGCTCCGGCTTCAGGCCGCGTCTGTGCCGCTCGCGTTGGGGTCGCGACTCGAAGATGCCTTCGCGCACCGCTACGCATCGCACTGGCTGCACAAAACTGTGGCATACGACGGCGCTCTCGATCTGCTGTCGATGCTTCGTTCGCAGCGCATCGCACTGGGCATTTGCACGAACCGCGATCAAGGCTCCACACGCACGCTTCTGGACAAGGCAGCGCTGACCGGCTTCTTCGACGCGATCGTGGGCCTGGGCGACACCGAGCATCCCAAGCCGGACGCCGCGCCGTTGCACCTCGCACTGACCCAGTTGGGCGGGACGCCGCGGACAGCGCTGTTCGTCGGGGACTCCGGCATTGACGCAGCGTGTGCCCAGGCGGCTGGCGTACGGCTGGCGGCCCATCTCGGCGGCTACGCCGCGGCGCCCGACGACTTGCGCCCGTGCACCGTGGCGTTTTCGGGCTACGCAGAGTTTCACAGCTGGATGGCCGCCCGGACATCGACTCAGTCAACGGCGGAGACGAACGACCATGTCTGACATCCAGATTTCCGGCCTGACCAAACGCTTCGGCAACGCTGCCGTTCTTCAGGAACTCGACCTGACAGTGCGCGACGGCGAATTCCTCACCCTGCTGGGCGCGTCCGGTTGCGGCAAGTCCACCTTGCTGAAGCTGATCGCCGGCCTGGACACGCCCGACACCGGCACGATCCGCATGGGAGACCGCGACCTGCTCGCCCTGTCACCCAGCGCACGGGACTGCGCGATGGTGTTCCAGTCCTATGCGCTGTACCCGCACATGACCGTGCGCGAGAACATCTCGATGCCGCTGGTGATGCGCGGCCTGGGGTTCTGGGGTCGCCTGCCGGGGGCACGCCTGGTATCCCCCGGGGTGCGCCGCCGGCTCGCCGACATCCATGCCAGCGCACATGAAGTGGCCCGGCGACTCGCCATCGACGGGTTACTCGATCGTAAGCCGGCGCACCTGTCGGGCGGCCAGCGCCAACGCGTCGCCCTGGCGCGCGCGATGGTTCGCCACCCCTCCGTGTTCCTGTTCGACGAGCCCCTTTCTAATCTGGACGCCAACCTTCGCCATGCGCTGCGTGCCGAGATCCGGCAGCTTCACGACCAGTTGGGCGTGACGTTCATCTACGTCACGCACGATCAGCACGAAGCCATGTCCATGTCGGACCGTGTGGCGGTCATGCGCGAAGGCCGCATCCTTCAGGTGGCGCCACCCGAAGATCTGTACATGCGGCCACAAAGCCTCGAGGTGGCTCGATTCGTCGGCGCACCGCGGATCAACGTCGTGCCGGGCGACATCCTCGCCAATGGCGAGATCCATTGCCTGGCGCAACGCATCGCAGATACCGCGGGGAACGGCGGGCCCTGCCGTGTCGCCTTCCGGCCGCAGGCTGTCACCTTGGCAAAGGCGCCGGGCCTCACCGTGCGCGGCGTGGTTGGCCATGTGGAATACGCGGGTGCCGAATTGATGGCCACGCTGACCCTGCCGAGCCAGGGGGAAGCCTGCATCGTCTGCCTCCCGGCTGGCACGGCAGCGCACGCAGGGGCCGAGTTCGAGGTCACGGTCCCGTGGGAAGCCCTGCATGTCTTCGACGCCGGCGGCCAGCGCATGTCGATCGGTCGATGCGACACCCTGAAGCGAGTGGCCTGAAAGCCGAGCATGCGCGCCCATCCTCTTTCCACCGTTTCACTTCTCGCGCCCGCGGGCCTTCTTGCGACGCTTCTGCTGTTCATACCCGTCCTTGCCGTATTTCTGATGTCGCTGACCGATTGGCAGTTCGGCGCCACCACCCTGAACTGGGTCGGCCTGCAGAACTACGCCGAACTCTGGTCGGACGCGGTGTTCCGCAAGTCTGTGGCCAACACCCTTGTCTACCTCGTCCTGGTCACCGGGGGATCGATCACGCTGGGCCTGAGCCTCGCCTTGTTGATCGAATCCGATCGATCGGGACGCGGCTTCTACCGCACAGCCTTTTTCATGCCGGCCGCATCGACGCTGATCGCAATGGCGGTCGTGTGGGAATTCCTGCTGCATCCGAGCGCCGGGCTCGTCAATCACCTGCTCCAGCAGGTCGGCGTCGCACCCCAGAACTGGCTCAACGACCGCCACCTCGCGCTGTACTCGGTCGCCGCGATCGGCATCTGGCAGATGTCGGGGCTTGCCCTGGTGTTCTTCCTGGCCGGGCTGCAAGGAATCCCCCGCGACGTGCGAGATGCGGCGGAACTCGACGGCATCGATCGCCCCTTCGATCGATTCCGCTTCGTCACCTGGCCGTTGCTGGGCCCTACCACCTTGTTCGTCATCACTGTCTGCGCCATCCGCGCCCTGCAGGTCTTCGACACCGTCCATGTGCTCACCAAGGGCGGGCCGAACAAGGCCACCGAAGTGCTGCTGCACACCATCTATGCGGAGGGGTTCAGCTTCTTCCGCATGGGTTACGCCAGCGCCATGACGGTGGTCTTCATCGCCGGCATCTTCCTCTTGACCCAGATCCAGCACGCCGCGCTGGAGCGCAGGACGCACTACGCATGAAACCTCCTTCCCCTTCCTTTCGGATTCTTCGCCACGTGGTGCTGATGGCCGTGGCCCTGGTCTTCCTGATGCCGTTCATCTGGATGGTGCTGACCTCGCTCAAGCCTGCCGACGAAATCTTCGGCAGCGAGATTCATCTTTTTCCGACGCGCTTCGCTGCAGTGGAGAACTACACCCTCGCGCTAACCAAGGTCCCCTTGCTGCGCTACCTGTGGAATGGCGTGCTCGTCTGCGCGGGCATCCTGGTGCTGCAGATCCTGGTGGCACTGCCTGCCGCCTACGCCTTTGCCAAGCTGTCGTTCCGTGGCAAGCCGTGGGCTTGGCGCTTGGTGATGCTGGCGCTCATGGTGCCATACCAAGCCACGGCCATCCCCCTCTACGTAATGCTGTATCACGCCGGTCTGCTCGACTCGATGGCCGCGCTCATCCTGCCTTTCAGCGTGTCCGCGTTCGGCATCTTCCTGATGCGGCAGTTCTTTCGCACCGTGCCCGACGACCTGATCCACGCCGCGCGGCTCGACGGCATGGGTGAGTTGGAGATCGTCTGGCGCGTGATGCTGCCCACGGCCATGCCTGCCTTGCTGGCGTTCTCGATCTTCTCGGTGGTCTGGCATTGGAACGACTACTTCTGGCCACTGCTGGTCATCAATTCACCCCATCTGGCGACGCCGCCGTTGGGAACCATGTTCTTCCGCAATGAGGAAGCAGGCAGCGCGTTCGGTCCGCTGATGGCCGGCACGGTGCTGATCACGGCGCCGCTGGTGCTGTTGTTCGTCGTCGCGCAAAAGCGCTTCATCGAAGGTGTGACGCTCACCGGCGTCAAAGGTTAAACCGCAAGGAATCAAGCAATGAAACAACTGTTTAAGAAAACCGCCGCACTGGCCGTGTTAATGACCACCGGCCTGGCACAGGCTCAGCAACCGACTGAGATCGTGATCGACTACGCGTACGCTGATCTCTTCAAAGAGGTCCATGAATCAATCGCAAAAGACTTCATGGCGAAGTTCCCCCAGTACAAGGTCACGTTCCGTGCGCCCACGTCTGACTACGAGGTCGCGGCACAACAGGTTCTGCGCCAGGCCGTCACGGGCCAGCTCCCCGATGTGTCTTATCAGGGCCTCAATCGTCAGCGCGTGTTTGCCGACCGTGGGCTCGCTGTCGACCTGACGCCCTTCATCAAGGCGGAGAAGGGCTGGGCGGGGATGGGTTACGACCAAGCGTTGCTTTCACTGGGGCAAGTCAAGGGTCAGCAGGTCGGCATCGGCTTCGCGCTGTCTACACCCGTCATCTACTACAACGCCGACCTGATGCGCAAGGCGGGCGTGGAGCCCGATCGCTTTCCCATGAACTGGGATGCCATCATGAACGCGGCCAAAAAGTCGAAGGCGGCAACGCCCGGCACCGAGAGCCTTCACGTCGAGTGGGACATCACGGGCAACTGGATGTGGCAGGCGCTGGTCTTCAGCAACGGCGGCACCATGTTGACCGCCGACGAGAAGAAGGTGGCCTTCGACGGCCCCGCAGGCAAGGCCGCCATGCTGACCCTCGAGCAGCTCGTCAAGCAGGGTGAGATGCGCAACATCTCCTATTCGGCCGCCTTGCAGGACTTCGTGAGCGGCAAGCTCGCGGTACTGGTGACAACCACTGCGCGCCTGGGCAGCATCACGAAGCAGGTGGGAGGCAAGTTCGAGATTCGTACCGCCCGCATGCCCGTTGCCAAGGACGGCCGACTGCCGGCCGGCGGCAATGCAGCGATGATGTTTTCCAAGGATCCTGCCAAGCAGGCCGCTGCTTGGGAATACATCAAGTTCGCCACCGGCCCGCTGGGCGCGACGACCATGGTCAAGGCAACCGGCTACTTCCCGGCCAACACGTTGCCAGCGACCGACCCGAACCTGCTTGCGCCCTTCTACAAGGCAAACCCCAATCATCTGACCGCCATCGCGCAGATGCCGGTACTCACCGGCTCGTACGCGTTTCCGGGTGACAACGGCTTCAAGATTACCGACGTAATCAAGGATCACCTCCAGACCGTGGTTTCGCAAGAGGTGCAACCCGCCGTTGCCCTTAGCGAGATGAGCAAGGCCGTCCAGGCATTGCTGCCGCGCTGAGTGCAAGGCACGACCATGCACAAGTTCATCCACATCACGGACATTCATCTTGTCGAGCAGGGTCGCGCCCTCTACGGCCATGACCCCGGCAAACGGTTCGAGCGCTGCATCGACAGCGTGATCGCCGAGCACGCGGACGCAGCGTCTTGCGTGATCACGGGCGACCTCGCACATGTCGGGCACCCGGACGCCTACCGCCAGCTGTCGGAGCAATGCGCGCGGTTGCCAATGCCGGTTCATCTGATTCTCGGCAACCACGACAGCCGGACCAACTTCCGCGAGCGCTTCCCACAGGTGCCGGTGGACAGCAATGGGTTCGTCCAGTACGAGCAGGCCATCGGGAGGTTCAGGGGTCTGTTTCTGGATACCAACGAACCGGGAACGCATTGCGGCGTCTTCTGCGAGCAACGGGCAAACTGGCTTTCCCAGCGCTTGGCGGAGGATGATTCACCGGTGCTCCTGTTCATGCATCATCCGGCATTCCACCTTGGCATCCCGGTCGCGGATCGAATCGGATTGGTCGACAACGAATGGTTGCTGACAGCACTGAAGGGCCACGCGCATCGCATCAAGCACCTGTTCTTCGGCCACATCCACCGGCCCATCTCGGGCACCTGGCGCGGCATCCCCTTCTCGACTTTGCGCGGTACCAACCATCAGGTGGCACTGCACCTTGGGGAATCCGAAGACATCCCGGGAAGCTTCGAGCCACCACAGTACGCCGTCGTCCTGCTCGACGACGATTCGGTGATCGTGCACCTGCATGACTTTCTCGATCGCAGCGAGAGATTCTGGCTAGGCGCGTAGGCGCGGATGCAGAGGCGGCCCTTGGTCCAGTGCCGTGAAGTCGATCCTGCCGACTCTGCAGGCGATTCAAGCCTCAATCAAGGGCCGAAGCGGGCCCTAAGAAATCGTAGTGCACCTGCCGGACGGGCACGCCCAGCGTGCGCCGCGAGCGCTGCGCACGCTGCACGAAAGGCTTCGACCCGAGGAAATAGCTGTCGGTGCCGCACCCCCGTTGGCTCACTCTCCAGTCGGCGCCAACAACTCGACCTACGAATTAAGAGTCTTCGCTACCTCGATTTCTAAAGAATCTCAAAAAGTTGGAAAAATCCAGCATCCATGCGAGTTTGCGGTTGATTGAGGCTACTGAACTGTTCTCGCAGGTTCCCCTTTTATGTGAAGTATTCGCGGCATGATTACACGGGCTTTACACGTGAGCCGCGGGCGAAACCTGCTGCTGGCCTAATGGCACTCTCCGAGCAGAATCGAAGCGCTTTACCTTGCGAAAGCGGTGCTAACGTGCTTTTGTGTTCCAGATCTGTGAGGGCCATGACTCCAAACGGCCAACTGCGGGTCTTCGAAATTTGAAACTGGTTGATTGCTACCTGGGTCAAATAAGTCTCCCTGTTGTTCCCATTTCATTGCAGCGACAAATGCGACGGCAGGGCTTGACCTGCAGATTCAGGCCACTTCGAAATGCCTGTCTGAGATTGACTGGATTGACATGACACTCTTTCGGAACGTTGCAGTTTTAGCTGGGGTTTTGGGATCGCTGCTTGGTGCCGGCAGCTTTCCGGCGCAAGCGCAAGAGCTAGCGTACGTCGCTGGAGTGCCCAGCGCCGACGGCATCGGCAAACGCTACCTGGGTCGCGAGATCGCACAGGTCATGGGGTGGCAAGGAGCGCCATGGCTCGAACGCCAGGAACGGGAGAAGGAAGAACGTACCGACCTTCTCCTGGATGCGCTGGAGTTGAAGCCAGGCATGGTGGTTGCCGACATCGGCGCTGGTACCGGCTACCTGTCCCGTCGCATGGCGCGCCTGGTCGCCCCTTCCGGCAGAGTCCTGGCGGTCGATGTGCAACCCGAGATGGTCGCGCTTTTGCGCCAGGCTGCGGAAGCCGAAGGCATGCGCAATATCACGCCTTCATTGGGTACTGAAAACGATGCCCGTCTGGCGCCGGGGTCCGTCGACCTGGCGATCATGGTCGACGTGTATCACGAGCTGTCTGCTCCGTATGAGATGCTCAGGAGTGTGGTGCAGTCGCTCGCGCCCGGCGGGCGGGTCGTTTTCGTGGAGTACAAGGCGGAAGATCCCGCAGTACAGATCAAGCAGCTGCACAAGATGACGGAAAGGCAGATCCGCCGGGAAGCGGAAATCCTGCCGTTGCAGTGGGTGCGTACAGACGCGAGGCTGCCGTGGCAGCACGTCGTCATTTTCCGAAAGAAATCCTGAACTGCAGAGCTTTGGCGAGTGCAAGCTTCTTGGCCTTGGCGGGTAATCTTCAGTTCGTCGGATCGAGCACCAAACGCGCATTTAGGTCGTCGACGAGCCAAATGACGGCGGATCCAGGCGGATCCAATGCTTGATTAAACGCCGCCATCGTCAAGACGAAACCTGCCGGCTTGATGTCATCGACGTTCAGAGAAACCTAGATGCTGCGCACAAAGGCGCTTTGCGCCATGTGCGTACGGCAGCCGCCGCTCGCCACTTGAGGATCTATGCGGTACCCCTGTCGTCATCCTGATTGCCGACTTTCAGCAGTCAGTTTATGGGGCCAAATACATCGCCGCCGTCGAGGTTTGCAAGTGCCGGCACGGTCGCCTGACCTATCAATGTCGCGGATGCATGCTTTCAGCTTTGGTACAAACGAGTAGCGCGGCGGCCTAAAACTTCTGCCATCAGTCTGAAGCTGCCTTTAAGTCGACTTGTCTGCGTCTTCGTGGGGCGGCCTGAAGCAGCGGGGCTTACCGCCGTCGACAAGGTCCACAAGGGCAAGGGCCGCACTGTCAACGCGCGCTTCTCGGTGATGTGCGCGCACTACCTGTACGACCCTGACTTCTGCAACGTCGCGGCGGGCTGGGAGAAGGGGCGCGTGGAGAAGAACGTGCAGTACAGCCGTCGGCGCATCTGGATCGAGGCGGCCCGACATCGCTTCAGTTCCTTTGTCGAACTCAATGCCTGGCTGAGTGAGCGCTGCCGCGCCCTGTGGAACGAGATCCGCCATCCCGAACACAGCCAATTCAACGTGGGCACGCGCTGGTTGGGGTCTCCTCGTTTTCAGTGCAATAAGTGACGGTACGCAAAGCTAGCACTGGCGCGGGGGTGGTCTGGGTAGACCGTTGATTTCATTGACTTTCCTGTTCGCTTTGTAAACGGGTATGGTGGCCTCCCACTTTTGAGGTTCACGATGCAGGGTTGGCACACAACGTTTTTGGGGATGCGTGGGCTCCCCCGCGATATCAGCGACTTCGAGATGAAGGCATTTTTCACCTTCGATGGTGCCGAGCGCGACGCAATCAATGCACGCCGAGGTGATTCCCACAAGCTTGGTCTGGCGCTCCATATTGGTTTCCTGCGCATGAGTGGGCGTTTGCTCGGTGCCTTTCGGGTAATTCCAGTACTCGTGCGGGCGCGTCAATGGCTGTACAAGAACAAGCTGGTGATCGTGCACGAGCGGGCAATTCGGACACTGATTGCGGCGGCACTTGCCCAGCTTGAAGTTGAAACAGGCACCGCCATCGCCGCCAGCGTTGATCCAGCAACACTTGATCGCTGGCGAGCCTCAGTTTCAGAGCTGCGCCCAGATGGACAAACCCAGCAGAGTTGGCTATGGGCTGCACCGGCGAAACACTCAACCCGCCAAATCAGCGAGGTACTGGAGCGCATCGACCTGCTTTACACGCTGGACGTTCATAAGCACCTGGCAGACATCCCCGATCTCATCTTGCGCCGCTACGCGCGCCGACTTGTCTCCAGGCCGCCCTCAGCCGGAGCCAAGATCAAAGAGCCAGCGCGCACCGTGGAGGTCGCATGCTTTCTTCGGTATTGCCTGTTCACCACCACAGACCAGTTGATCCTTATGGTGCAGCGCCGGATCGCCGATCTGTGGCGTCAGGCTGCCGCCGATGTCCCCGCTACCGTCAATTGGGCCGCAATGTACAAAACGCTGCTCGGCGAACTTGTTGCCTTGAGCGCGCAAGGTGCGGTGCCAGATGCTGAGTTGCGTGCCCGTCTTGAAGCCTTGATCACCGAAACCCAGAAACGCAAACCACCGAGCAGGGCCTCCCTGGTCCGCGAGGGATTGATTGATGGAATTCGCCCCGTGCGGTCGTTGCTCGTCGCCATTGCAAAGCTGCCCTGGCAGGCCACCGGCGAGCATCCTGCCATCGAGTACCTTGCCAAGCTGCAAGCTTTATATCTCAAAGGATCCAGAAAGCTGCCAGTTGAAGTGGTGGCACCAAGTCTGGGAATGATCTGGCAGGTTTCGATCTCCAGCCCAGACCGGGAACGGGCGTTTCAGGCGTTGGAGGTGGCCACCCTGTTTGCCCTGCGCCGCGCGGTGCGCAATGGCTCGGTCTGGATTGAGCACAGCCTGAGCTTTCGGGGTCGTGCGCGCTTGTTCTTCACGGACGAGCGTTGGCAGGCAGAGTCCAAGAAACACTATGCCCGTCTATCGTTACCCAGCAAGGCTGCCACTTTCTTGAAGCCTTTGCTGGCCAGAGTAACTGCCGGTGTCGATGCGGTGGCCGCTGCAGCCCGCAGTGGCGTACTGCGCGTGGATGATGAACTCCATTTGTCGCCATTGCCCGCAGAGGACGAAGACCCAGAAGTGACCAAGCTGCGCGCGGCTTTGGATCACCGCATCGGTGAGGTTCAATTGCCGGAAGTGATTCTGGCCGTTGACGCCCAGGTGCGCTTTAGCTGGATCATGCTCGGACGTGAGCCGCGCTCTACCGACGAGCTGCTGATGGTCTATGCCGGCATCATGGCCCACGGCACCAGTCTGACTGCGGTCGAATGCGCGCGCATGATTCCGCAATTGTTTGCCACCAGCATTCGCCAGGCCATGCGCTGGGCGCGGGACGAACGGCGTCTGAGCCAGGCCTGCCAGGCTGTGCTGGAATTCATGCAGCGACACCCGATTGCCGCCACCTGGGGGCGGTCCGATTTGGCATCTTCTGACATGATGAGCATGGAGACCACCAAACGGGTGTGGCAAGCCCGGCTTGATCCTCGGCGCAACACACCTTCCATTGGAATCTACTCCCATGTAAAAGACCGGTGGGGCATCTTCCATGCGCAGCCCTTTGTGCTCAATGAGCGCCAGGCGGGCGTGGCCATTGAAGGTGTCATCCGCCAAGAAAAGCTGGAGACCAGCCAGCTTGCTGTGGATACCCATGGCTACACCGACTTTGCCATGTCACATGCCCGTTTGCTTGGTTTTGATCTTTGCCCGCGGTTGAAGGAACTCAAACAGCGCCACCTCTTTGTGCCACGCGGCACCAAAGTGCCCGCAGAAATCGCTGCGGTGTGCGAAGCCAATGTCGACGTCGCTTTGATCGAAAAGCATTGGGATAGTCTGGTGCACCTGGCAGCCTCGGTCATGAGCGGACATGCCAGTGCGGTGGCAGCTCTTGCGCGGTTCGGTTCTGCCGCCCAGGGCGATCCAATCTATGAGGCTGGCGTGCAATTGGGGCGGTTGCTGCGTACGGCGTTTTTGGCTGACTACTTTGTCAAGGACGCTTTCAGGAACGAGTTGCGCCGGGTGCTCAATCGGGGCGAGGCTGTTAACGCCCTCAAGCGCGCCATTTATACCGGCCGGATCAGCCCGGCGCAGGCCAAACGTGTCGATGAAATGCAGGCTGTGGCCGATGCGTTGAGCCTGATGGCCAACATCGTGATGGCGTGGAATACCTCACAGATGCAGGCGGTCCTGGATCGCTGGTCGAACCGCCGCCAGGTCATTCCACCGGAACTGATCGGGAAGATTGCGCCCACCAGGCTGGAGAGCATCAACTTGCGGGGTGTGTTTCGCTTCCCGGTTGACCGCTATGCTGACCAAATCCTGCCTTCGCGGCCAAATGCATCGATAACTGGCACCAATGGATGAAACCGACCACGGTTTGACGCCACGAATCGCAGATTTGAAAGTGAACAGGAAAGTCAATGAAATCAACGATCTACCAACACCACCTCCGCGCCAGTGCTAGCTTTTCGTACCGTCACTTATTGCACTGAAAACGAGGAGACCCCTTGTACAGCCATTGACGCGCCCGCACGAGTAGCTGATCGCGGTCGGCGCAGCGCGCCACTTCGTCGCGCAGTTCACGTACCAGTGAGCGGCGCTGGTGCTCGCTCATCCACTGGAATCCAAGGACCGTGCAGGCTACTTGTTGGTGATCGAATAGCGTGCGCCCGCGTTCATACATGGCTCTCAGCGAGGCGACTTCTGGTGCTGCAATGCCAAGCTCGTTGCCAAGGTGGCGCCACAAGGCTACTGGAATTACCCGAAAGGCACCGAGCAAACGCCCACTCATGCGCAGGAAACCAATATGGAGCGCCAGACCAAGCTTGTGGGAATCACCTCGGCGTGCATTGATTGCGTCGCGCTCGGCACCATCGAAGGTGAAAAATGCCTTCATCTCGAAGTCGCTGATATCGCGGGGGAGCCCACGCATCCCCAAAAACGTTGTGTGCCAACCCTGCATCGTGAACCTCAAAAGTGGGAGGCCACCATACCCGTTTACAAAGCGAACAGGAAAGTCAATGAAATCAACGGTCTACCCAGACCACCCCCGCGCCAGTGCTAGCTTTGCGTACCGTCACTTATTGCACTGAAAACGAGGAGACCCCGACACTGACCTTGAGCTGGTCGGCGACCAGTTTCAGCAAGGGCGGAAACGGCGGCTCATCGACGCCAAGGAGGATGCCGGGAAAGCGCAGGTAGCAGAGCTGAACTGCAAAGCCCAAGCGGTTCGCAGGCCCGCGCCGTTGCCGGATGATGGAGAGGTCGGTATCGCTGAACGTGTAGTATCGGATCAAGTCGTCCTTGGTATCCGGCAACGCCAACAGGCTTTCCCGCTCGGCGGCGGACAGAATGGAACGACGTGGCATATTTACTGATCCGCTCTCAAGTATTGATACAGGGTCTCCCGGCTGACACCAAACTCGCGGGCCAGCTTCGCTTTTTGTTCGCCGGCGGCGGCCCGCTGCCGCAGATCGGCTACCTGTTCGGGCGACAGCGCTTTCTTGCGGCCCCGGTAGGCTCCGCGTTGCTTGGCGAGCGCGATGCCTTCCCTCTGCCGCTCGCGGATCAAGGCCCGCTCGAATTCAGCGAACGCCCCCATGACCGACAGCATCAGGTTCGCCATCGGCGAATCCTCGCCGGTGAAGGTCAGGCTCTCCTTGACGAACTCGATGCGCACGCCGCGCTTGGTGAGCTTTTGCACGAGGCGGCGCAAGTCATCGAGGTTGCGCGCCAAGCGATCCATGCTGTGAACCACCACGGTGTCGCCTTCGCGCACGAAGGCCAGCAGCGAATCAAGCTCGGGCCGCTGGGTGTCCTTGCCCGACGCCTTGTCGGTGAACACCTTGCCGACTTCGACGTGTTCAAGTTGCCGTTCCGGGTTCTGGTCGAAGCTGCTGACCCGGACGTAGCCGATGCGTTGACCCTGCAAGATGCCTCCCTGGACGAAAATGTCAGGAAGAAATCTATGACCTTTTTCAGCTAGTGTCAATAAATAACACAACCGACTCTATTCTGACGTTGTGAGGCAGTCTACCCTGACATCCGGTTAGGGTATACTTCAATCGGACAGGCTCAACCGAAAAGCTCGCTGTGCGAGCCAAGCCGTGCCAGTCGGAGAGTGTCGGCATCCGACTTGCGGTAGATCAGCAGCAGGTCGGGCTTGACGTGGCATTCCCGATAACCTGCCCAGTCGCCGCTCAGGTCGTGATCGCGGAATTTTGCGTCAAGCGGCTGATCGGTCGCCAGGGCCACGAGAACGGGCTTCAAATCGCTATCGAGCGTAGCCCGATGCTGGCCCTTGGCCTCGCGCTTGTAGTCGCGTTTGAAGGCTGAGGCGCGATCAATCGTCCGCATGCAAGTCTGCCATCAGGTCATCAACGCTGGCGAAACGCTTGCCTTTCCCAGCCTCAAGTTCGGCAATGGCCTTGCGCGTGGTGGCGTTAGGGGCTTTCACATCGAAGGGCATCCGGCGCTCATCAGCAATGCGCAGCATCAGCAAGCGGATGGCGTCAGAGATGGACAACCCCATTGCTTCGAGCGCATCAGCGGCACGCTCCTTGGTGCTGGTGTCGATGCGAGCGCGGACATAGGTATCGGCGGTGCTCATGGTCATTTCCCTTGAAGGTTTCAGAGGCTCTATTGTAGTCGCAATGTGACTACAGCTTAAGGGCAATGCCGGTTTGCTTACCGTGCTTTGTTGTCCGTTTTCTGAGACGACCCCATCTACGGCCTGGGCGCGGGCATCTTCTTCATCGGCTACTTCGTCTTCGAGGTGCCGAGCAACCTGCTGATGCATCGCTTCGGCGCGCGGCGCTGGATCGCCCGCATCATGATCAGCTGGGGCCTGATCTCCGGCTGCATGATGTTCGTGACGACGCCGACGATGTTCTATGTCATGCGCTTCCTGCTGGGCGTGGCCGAGGCCGGTTTCTTCCCCGGCATCATCCTGTACCTCACCTACTGGTATCCGCCCGAGCGGCGCTCCAAGGTGACCTCGCTGTTCATGACCGGCATCCCGATGGCCGGCGTCATCGGCGGACCGCTGTCGGGCTGGATCCTCAAGGGCTTCGACGGCATGGCCGGCATGGCGGGCTGGAAGTGGCTGTTCCTGCTGGAGGCGGTGCCCTCGCTGATCCTGGGCGTCGTCATCCTGAAGTTCCTCGACGACCGCATCGGCGATGCCCGCTGGCTGAGCGCGGAGGACAAGCGCATGCTCCAGCGCAACGTCGATGCCGGCCAGGCGAAGGCGGAGAGCCATTCGGCGCTGGGCGCCTTCCGCAATCCGAAGGTGTGGATCCTGAGCGCGGCGTATTTCGGCTTCATCATGGGGCTCTATGGCATCGGCTTCTGGCTGCCGTCGCTGGTCAAGGCCTCCGGCATCTCCGATCCGGCGACGATCGGCTGGCTGGTGGCGCTTCCCTACGCCGCCGCCGTGGCCTGCATGATCTGGACCAGCCGCCATTCCGACCGCACGGGTGAGCGGCGCTGGCACATCGCCATCCCGGCGGTCGCCGGCGCGGTCGGCCTGGTGGCCAGCACGCTGGTGCCGCAGACGCCGCTGTGGGCCATCGTCACCCTGACCATCGCCACCATGGGCATCCTCACCGGGCTGGCGCAGTTCTGGTGCCTGCCGCCGGCCTTCCTGGGCGGCGCGGCCGCGGCGGCCGGCATCGCGCTGATCAACTCGGTGGGCAATCTCGCCGGCTTCGTCAGCCCGTTCATCGTCGGCTGGATCAAGGACACCACGGGCAGCACCAACAACGGACTGTTCGTCATCGCCGCCAGCCTGCTGGTCGGCGGCGCGATCGTGCTGTCGCTGTCGCGGCGCGCGCTGGACCGCTGAGCCGGCGCGGCGCGGGGCGGGGCGGGTCGACCGGAGGCGGCGGGCCCGGGAACGCGGTTTGCCGGTCCCGTGGGCGGGCCCCTCGTGCCCGTTCCCTTCCCTCGTTTCCATCCCCTTCCCCAGGAGTCATGACCATGCCCCGCAAGACACTCAAGGATGTCTTCATCCATCTGCTCTCCGATACCTACAGCGCCGAGAAGCAGCTGGTGCGCGCGCTGCCCAAGATGGCGCGCGCGGCCACCCATCCCGCGCTGGCCGAGGTCTTCACGAGCCATCTGGAGGAGACCCGCGGCCAGGTCGAGCGCATCGATCGCGTCGTCGAGTCGTGCCAGATCAAGCTCAAGCGCATGAAGTGCGTGGCCATGGAGGGCCTCGTCGAAGAGGCGCAGGAGGTGATCGACGAGATCGAGCCCGGTCCGGTGCTGGACGTGGCGTTGATCGCCGCGGCGCAGAAGGTCGAGCATTACGAGATCGCCAGCTACGGCACGCTGGCCGAGCTGGCCAAGCAGCTCGGGTTCCTGGATGCCAAGGGCATCCTCGGCAACACGCTGCAGGAGGAGCTCACCGCCGACCAGCGCCTGACCCGGCTGGCCGAGGGCGGCGTCAACGAGCAGGCCGGAGCGACGAGCGAGCAGCCGGCCGCCGCCTGAGCCCGGTGCCGGGTCGCGTCAGGCCGGGCCGGACCGGGTCACTCCGTCTCGAAACCGCCGGCCTGCAGCGCCCAGAGCCGCGCATAGACGCCACCCCGGGCGCGCAACGCGTCGGGCGTGCCGTCCTCCACGATCCGGCCGGCGACCATGACCAGGATGCGGTCGAAGCCGGCGACGGTCGACAGCCGGTGCGCCACGGCGACCACCGTGCGCCCGTGCATCGCGCGTTCGAGCGCGCGCTGGATCCGGCCTTCCGATTCGCTGTCGAGCGCCGAGGTGGCCTCGTCGAGCAGCAGCACGCGCGCGTCCTTGAGCATGGCGCGCGCGATGCCGATGCGCTGGCGCTGGCCGCCCGACAGGCGCATGCCGCGCTCGCCCACCAGCGTGTCGTAGCCCGCCGGCAGGGGCCGGATGAACTCGTCGCAGTGCGCCGCCCTGGCGGCCGCCAGCACCTGGGCGTCGCTGGCATCGGGGCGGCCATAGCGCAGGTTGTCCATGACGCTGCGATGCAGCAGGCTGACGTCCTGCGGCACCACCGCGATGGCCTGGCGCAGGCTGTCCTGGCGCAGCCCGGCGACGTCCTGGCCGTCGAGCACGACGCGACCGGCATCCGGATCGGCCATGCGGGCGATCAGACGCACCAGCGTCGACTTGCCGGCGCCCGACGGACCGACCACGCCGACGCGCTGGCCGGCCGGGATCGCCAGATCGAGATGCTCGAAGATCGGCGCGCCGCCGCCGGGATAGGAGAAGGCGACATCCTCCAGCGCGATGCGACCCGCGCCGGCCTCGTGCGGCGGGCGCAGCGCCACGGCGTCACGGCCGTCGGCCACGTCGTGCGCGACCGCGACCACGCCCAGCATGTCGGCGATCACGCCCAGCTGCTGCGACGCGTCGACCAGCGACAGCGCGAGATCGCGCGAGCCGTGGAGGATGCGGAAGGTCAGGGCGCTGATGACCACCACGTCGCCCGGCAGACGGACGCCGGAGCGCCAGCCCTCGACCGCCCAGACCAGCATGCCGCCGGCCATCAGCCACAGGCACAGGTCGTGCAGCGCGCGGGCCTTCTCCAGGTAGAGCCAGCCCCGGCGCTGCGCGTCCGCCTCCAGTCCGAAGGCCAGGCGCAGCCGCTCGTATTCACGCTGGCGCGCCGAGAAGGCCTGGACGGTCCAGATGTTCGACACGACATCCACCAGCGCGCCGCCGACCCGCGCCGCCTCGCGCGCGAAATGCTGCTGCAGCGGCCGCGCGCGATGGCCGAACAGGCTCATCATCGCGGCGACCACGGCGACGAAGCCGATCAGCGCCAGGGCCATCCGGCCGTCGATGGTGAGCAGCACGATCACCGCGCCCACGAAGTCGACGCACGGCGGCAGGATCTTCCAGATCAGGGTGCTGTAGACCGCGCCGGTGGCGCCGGCCGTCGCCGTCACCCGGCTGCCGAGCGAGCCGGCCATGTGCTGCGAGAAGTAGTCGATCGAGTGGCCCGACAGGTGGGCGAACAGGTCCAGCCGGACGTCGACGCCGGTCGCCACCACGGCGCGGCAGCCGAGCCACCCGCTCAGCCGCCAGCAGATGCTTTCCGCCGCGATGAGGCCGACGAACAGCGCGAGCCAGTGCCAGATGGCATCGCTGGCGCGGTCGTCCAGCGTCATGGTGTCGACGATCAGCTTCATGCCGTACTGCACGCCGACCGAACAGGCGGCGGCGGTGACGATCAGCAGCAGCAAGACGCCGAAGAGCCAGGGCCGACGCCGCGCATAGCGCCACAGGAAGCGCCCCGGGCGGATCGGCAACGGGACGACGGCGGAATCAGGCAACTGCGGAAGCCGGTCGGGCGGGCGGCAGCGGCGATGCCTGCTGCACGCTTCCACGCGCCGCGTGGCGCCGGCGGCGTGCACGGACCTCGTCGATCAGCTCGATCATGCGGGCGGCCGTCTTGTCCCAGGACGTGCCAGCCACCACGGACGTGCGCGCGTCGGCGTCCGCGCGCCGTTCCCCGGGCGTGCGCGCCAGGGCGCGTTCGCAGGCCGCCACGAACTCCGCCGGCGTGGCGGCGATGGCCACCACGCCGGCGTAGGGCTCCACCACGTCGCGGATCGGCGTGCTCACCACCGGCTTGTCGGCCGCCAGGTATTCGAGCGTCTTGGTCGGGCTGATGAAGCGCGTGGCTTCGTTCAGCGCGAAGGGCATCATGCAGACGTCCCAGCCGGCGACCAGCGCCGGCAGCTCGGCATAGTCGCGCTGCCCGAGCCAGTGGAGATTCGCGGATCGCGGCAGGCTGGCCGGGTCGATCTTCACCACCGGACCGACCATCACGATGTCCCAGTCCGGACGCGCGCGTGCCAGGGCATCGATCAGTTCGAGGTCCATGCGCTCGTCGATGACGCCGTAGTAGCCGATGCGCGGCGCATCCGCGCGCCCGGTCGCCGGCGCGCGCGCCGCCGCGCCGGCGACCGGCGCGAAGTGGGCCGCATCCACGCTGCTGGGCAGGCAATGCACCGCCGCGTGGCGGTCGCGCTTGGATTCGTACAGGCTCTGGCCGCCGGCGAACACCAGGTCGGCCTGCCGGAACAGCGCGTTCTCGCGCTGCAGCAGCTGGCGCGGCGCATGACGGAAGGCCGCCAGTTCGTCCATGCAGTCGTACACCACGCCGCCAGCGGGCAGGCCGGTGGCCAGCGGCATCGCCATCGGGGTGTAGAACCAGAGCCAGTAGTCGTTGATCGCGTGGGTCTCGAGGTGGTGGGCGAGCAGCATCCGCAAGGTCGGGATGTGGTCGTCATGGAAGCCGGACGCGCCACCGTGCAGATGCGGCCGCAGCACCTCGACGCCCGCGCAAGGGTACAGACATTCCAGCGTGTCCGCTGCGGCGCCCTGCATCGGCTCCTCCAGGAAGACCACCGGGAAGCGCCGCGCCAGCCGCGACAGCAGCTGCTGGGGACGCTGGTAGACGAAATTCCAGCGCAGATGGGAAAAGACGATGAGTGTGGTCATGACGAGGCTCCGGCGGAGCAGGGAATGAGGGGGAGAAGGACGGCGTCGAGCGATGCGCATGGGTGACGGGCGGGCCCGGGCCGCTCGCGCGATGGGCGCGCGGGTGCCGGCGGCGCGGCGGTCGGTCGGCGGACCGGTAAGGCGGACGGCAAGGTCGGCGGCAATAAATTCCACTTGCGGCCGGCGGCGGCGAAACGCATCCGGAGCGGGGCGTGCCAGGAGGGAGGGCGGGCGGACGGAAGGGCGATCGGATGTTCACACGGGCTGCGGGGATGGCAAGAACGATGCGTCATGGCGGCGCCATGACGCTCCATCCTTCATGGCAATCCACGTGCCACGCTGCCGCCATGTCCCATGGCCATGGTCACGGGCGCCCTGGTCGCTAGCGCGGCCGGCGGATCGCTCAGCCGCCCGGAACCGGCTCGTGGATCGACCGCTGGGCGAGCGCTTCGAACTCGCTGTTGTCGTGCGCGCACATCACGGTGACGCGGCCGGCCTGCGCATGGGCCAGCTCACGCAGGCGACGCTGGTTGCGCAGTCGCGCGCCGCGATCCTTTTCCATCAGGGTCTGGTAGAGGCGCAGGCCGGGCGTGCACCGTGGCGCGGTCCAGTCCATCTCGAGATGATGGAAATAGGCGTCACCCGCCATCAGCAACCAGTTGTCGTCGGTGCGGATCGCGACACCCGCGTGTCCGTTCGTATGGCCCGGCAACGGCACCATGAGGATTTCCGGCGGCAGACCCGCGAGATCACGCACGCAGTCGAAACCGTGCCAGGGTTCGCCTCGCAGCGGGGTGTGGACACGCCAGCGCGGGCGTGACGACCATTGGGCCGGCCGGTAGCGCTGACGATCCAGCCAGCCACGCTGGGCCATGGCGTCGTCGCGCTCACGGGCCATCAGATGCACGACTGCCCGCGGGAAGTCGTCGAGCCCGCCGGCGTGGTCGAAGTCCAGATGCGTCAGGACGATGTGCCGGACATCCGAGGCTTCGAAGCCCAGACGCTCGATCTGCCGCAATGCCGTCATGTCCTCGTGGAAATCGGGACTCATGAGCCGCAGGAAGAATCCACTCAGGCGTGACGCCGGATGCCGGACGTCCTGCAGCCCATAGCCGGTATCGATCAGGCACAGGCCCGTGTCGGTCTCGACCAGCAGGCAATGGCAACACAGCGAGCCTCGCTGGAACACGGAGGGAGAACGGCCGTCCATGAGACGGCCGCCGAGTGGACAGGCGCAGATGCAGTTGAGGTGATGGATTCGCATGGTGGACGACAGGGTGGGAAGACCGATCCCATGGGCGTGGCACGTGACGTGCCCACCTGCCGCCCCGCATCGATTAAACTTAACATAAGCTTTATTGTATTGATGATATCGGTCGGGGGATGACGGCCTTGATCAGTGCCCTTTGAGACACGGACTGCTCCGGTCCAGACTGACGACGAATCGTTTCGACCTTTCGATACACATCTTGAAATAACTAATTTAAGCTAACGCTAATTCATTATCTTTGGTTCATATTCATTGCCTCACAACGCTCAGCTACTCAATCCAGCTCTCATCTGCTACTTTAGTCGCCGTGAACCCTAAAGCTAAAGTAACGCGAGCCGTTAGCCTAAAACAAAATCAGGCATCGTGACGGTCACTCCTTCGCTTTGCGCTAAATTGACGGCATGTCCGATCCAGTGCTCCATACGCCAGACGGCCGCTACATCGTGGTGCGCGACCGCCTGTGGCGCGCCACCAATCCCGGCCTGTCCGTCGATGAGAAAACCCGGCACGTCGCGGCATTGATGCGGGCCCGCCGGGCTGTCGGTGACGCGCGGCGCCGGGACGATCCGATCGCCCTGCGTCTGGCGCGCGATCAGGTCGACGAAGCCAAGCACCAGTTGGGTGAACGAGGTCCGGTCTGGTGGGACGATGGCGCGCCCGACCTCAATCGGCACATGGTCCACACCACGCCCTACGCCACCTGGCACGCGTCGATCACGGCCGACGACGAGTCATGAGTTCCCGGTTCCGTAACCCAGCGATCCAAAATTTTTCTCGTTTCCACCGATTGACTCATTGCCGGATGGGCTATCTGTGCACAGGTGCCTAGGTCGCTGAATACTTAAGAAGAAAAATTAATGCTTTCAAGATCACTGTAGACCATGAGCACTAATTTTTCATTGGCATTGGCGGTCAAGGAACTGGAAGCAGGCGAATTCCACTGGATCCTTCTTGAAGAGGAATCCTCGTCGGACGATCTGCTGAGCTACGTGCCGCAGCAGTTCAGCGAGCCTCATCGGGACGCCGCCGCCGCCTGGTCGGCCGGCTATCTGGCGATCCGCGCGCGCATGCGCAAGACACGCAAATAGCCTGCCGCTCTCCGCAAGGCCGGCCCTGGCGCGCGGCAGCCCTGCCCGAAGATCGAAAGGCGTCCTACAGCGGGCCGTGATGCTTCCGTTGGACAGTGTCGAACAACCCGTCCGGCTGGTTCCGGACGATCGCGAAGCATGTCGATGCGCTCGAGGCGGTCCGGTCCACCGGCTGCCTCCCACCCCGCAGCGATGACCGCTTTTCCTTTTTCGACAGACCAACGGAAGACTCATGGATCTCGACGCCAGACCTCTCACATCGGCCGCCCTGGCCAGACAATGGTTCGCGCCCAAGGTGGTGGTGATCACCGGTGCCTCCAGCGGCATCGGCCGCGCGACCGCCCTCGCCTTCGCCGAGCGCGGGCATCACGTCGTGCTGGCGGCGCGCGACGAGGACACCCTGCAGCCGATCGCCGAGGCCTGCGAGGCCATCGGGGGCCGGGCGCTGGTGGTGCCTACCGATGTCACCGACGCGGCCGCGGTCCGCGCGCTGGCCAACCATGCGATCGCGCATTTCGGACATGTCGATGTCTGGTTCAACAATGTCGGCGTCGGCGCGGTGGGCCTGTTCGACGAGACGCCGATCGAGGCGCATCGCCGCGTCATCGAGTCCAACCTGCTCGGCCACATGCACGGCGCGCATGCGATCCTGCCGCACTTCCGCAGCCAGGGCAGTGGCACGCTGATCAACATGATCTCGCTCGGCGGCTGGGTGCCCTCCCCCTATGCCACCGCGTACTCGGCCAGCAAGTTCGGCCTGCGCGGCTTCAGCGAGGCCCTGCGGGCCGAACTGTCGGCGACGCCGGGCATCCAGGTCTGCGAGATCTACCCGACCTTCGTCGACACCCCCGGCATCACGCATGGCGCCAACTACACGGGACGCCGGCTGAAGCCGCCACCGCCGCTGATCGATCCGCGACGCATCGCCTCGGTGGCGGTGTCGCTGGCCTATCGGCCGCAGGACAAGGTGTATGTCGGCGCGCCCTCATGGCCCGGCATCGTGGCGCAGATGATCGCGCCATCCTGGGTCGGCAAGACCATGATGTGGATTACCGGGCGCGCGCTGGAGCGGGCGACGCCCATCGAGGGTGGTGATGGCAACCTCTACGAGCCCTCGCACGGCACCGCCATCGATGGCGGATTCCGCGCCGCGCGCAGCCTGAGTTCGGTCCAGGCCTCGAAGGTGGCGATGGCCGTCGGCGCGGTGGCGCTGCTGGTCTGGGCGACGCGCTCGCCCCGGCGACGCTGAGCCGGCCGTCGGCATCGCCGCTCAGTTGGCGAAGACGACGTTCTCGCGGATCAGCATCGAACCATCCTCCAGCGTCTGCACGAAGCCCCGGTCCTCCAGCGACTTCATGACGCGGCTGACCATCTCGCGGGAGGCGCCGACCATCTTGCCCAGGTCCTGGCGCGAGATGCGGTCGCGGATCACCAGCGTGCCCTGCCCGTCGTCGACGGCGAAGTCGATCAGCAGCCGGGCGATGCGGCCATGCACGTCCATTAATGCCAGCGATTCGATCTTCCGATCGGCCGCGCGCAGGCGTTGCACCAGCACCCGCATGATGTTGTGCGTCATCGACGAGGCATCGGGCAGGCAGTGCCAGAATGCCTCGCGATCGAGTCGCAGCACGTCGCAGTCGGTCTCGGTGCGCACGGTGGCGGAATGCGGCTCGTCGTCGATCAGGCTCATCTCGCCGACGTAGTCGCCCTGCTGGAGCAGCGAGAAGATGACCTCGCGTCCCTTGCCATCGGTGCTCAGGACCTGGGCGCGCCCGGTCAGGATGATGTAGAGCGCATCGGACGACTTGCCCTGTTCCACGATCAGTTCGCGCTTGCGATAGCGCTTCTTGACGATGGCCTCGGCCACCACCTGAGCCTGCGTCGGCGTGAGCGACGCGAACAGGGGCACGCGCAGGAGCAGATCCAGATTGGAGAGGATGGTCATCGCCACGGTCGGCGTGCGGGAGCGGAACGCCCGTGCGCCGGAGTCATGAAAGGGTCCGTTTGTATCAGGCGCCGGCGGGCTTGGGAACGCGGGGCGCGCAAATGATCTCCCGCTGGCGCCGACGGGCCCCGGTTGCGCGTTAATCTGATCGCATGTTCACTCCCTCCCTTTTCGAAGAGACGCCGGTCGAGGAGACCTACCGCACGGCGTTCGAGTCCTGGCTGCGCGACAAGCGCGCGACCGGCGCGCTGCAGCAGCCGGCCTCGGTCCAGGTGTATCGCGACATGTGGGATGCCTTCATGGCGTGGTGCCTCGCCCGCGTTCCGCCCCTGCCGATGTCCGCGCTGACGCTGGAACACCTGCAGGCCTTCCAGGCGGCGCGCTTCGGCCGCCGCAACACCGATCTCTCGCTGTCGCCGCGCCATGCGCTGCGGCTGGTGCGCCTGGTCGATCGCGTCCTGACCCACCACGCGCGCCGCACCGGCACATCCCCCAACACGGCGGCGGCGGACTGGATCGCCTCGCGGCCGGAGGTGCGCTTCGCCGATGCGGCCCAGGGCGATCCGCTGCCGGAATTCCTCACCGTCGCCGAGGCGCGCTACCTGATCGCCTTCGTCTCCAGCGCCCGGCCGCGCCCCGGCCTCTCGCCCTCGCGGCGCGACAGCCACGTCGCCTTCACCTGGCAGGAACTGCGCGACCGCACGGCAGTGGCCCTGCAGCTCGGTGGTGGACTGACGCCGGGCGACATCCGCGCGCTCACGCTCGCTTCCCCGATCGTGTCGAACGATGACGCCCGGCCGCGCCCGCGCCGCATCGCGGTGCCCGGCAACGGCAGCTCGACCGCGCGCGAGACGCCCCTGGCCCCCTGGGCCGCCGAACTGCTCCAGTACTGGCTGCAGGTGCGGGTCGCGGCGCGGATCCAGGGCGATGTCCTGTTCCCCGCCACGCGCTCGGGGCGCCCCTGGCCCAAGGAGGCGCAGTACCGCTGCGCGATGGGCGTGCTGGAGGACGCCGGACTCGACCGCAGCGAAGGCGGCTCGTTCCAGCTGCGCCACACCTTCGCCCTACGGCAGCTGCGCCGCGGCGTCGATCCGGTGACGGTCGCGCGCTGGCTCGGCGTCGATCCGGCGTCGATGGATCGCTACCGGCGCGTCCTGACCTCGCCCGTCGACGTCGTCTGAGGCCCACGCCGGCGCATCCGTCGTCCGGACGTGGTCCGGACGTGACAAGGCCCCAGTGGAGCGACGCGGAACGATTCCGCCGTCGCCCCCCGGGGCCTTGGACCGTGGCGTCAGGCCGCCGCCGGCCGTGGTCCGGTCAGTGGCCCGATGCCCCGGAGGCGCCGATACCGGTCTCCGATCGCACCTGCTGCGGCAGGAAGCCATCGCGGTCCTGGGCGGCGCGCGGGCTCCGGTCCAGGATCGAGAACAGCCAGATGCCGACGAAGCCGATGGTCATCGAGAACAGCGCCGGCGACGCGTAGGGGAACAGCGCCGAGCCCTTCGGATAGCCGAATGTCGCCTCCCACACCGCTGGCGAGACGATCGTCAGCACCACCGAGGAGATCAGGCCGAGGAAGCCGCCGATCACCGCGCCGCGCGTCGTGCAGTCCTTCCACAGCACCGACATCAGCAGCACCGGGAAGTTGGCCGAGGCGGCGATCGCGAAGGCCAGGCTCACCATGAAGGCGATGTTCTGCTTCTCGAAGACGATGCCCAGCACCACCGCGATGACGCCCAGCGCCACCGTCGTGATGCGCGAGACCTTCAGCTCCGACTTGCTGTCGACCTGGCCCTTCTTGATGACCGTGGCGTAGATGTCGTGCGACACCGCCGAGGCGCCCGAGAGCGTCAGCCCGGCCACCACCGCCAGGATGGTGGCGAAGGCGACGGCCGAGATGAAGCCCAGGAACACGTTGCCACCGACCGCCTTGGCCAGGTGCACCGCCGCCATGTTGCCGCCACCGAGCAAGCCGCCCTTGGCATCGAGGAACTCCGGATTGGTCAGCACGAAGGTGATGGCGCCGAAGCCGATGATGAAGGTCAGGATGTAGAAGTAGCCGATCCAGGTGGTCGCCCACAGCACCGACTTGCGCGCTTCCTTCGCGTTGGGCACGGTGAAGAAGCGCATCAGGATGTGCGGCAGTCCGGCGGTGCCGAACATCAGCGCCATGCCGAAGCTGATGGCCGAGATCGGATCCTTGATGAAGCCGCCGGGGCCCATGATGGAGAAGCCCTCGGCCGCCGCCACTTCCGGCGTCTTGCCGGCCGCGCGGGCCAGCCCGGTCTTCACCTCGACCGCCTTGGCGAACATCGCCTCCGGGCTGAAGCCGAAATGCAGCAGCACCATGAAGGCCATGAAGCTGGCGCCGGCGAGCAGCAGGCAGGCCTTGATGATCTGCACCCAGGTGGTGGCCGTCATGCCGCCGAACAGCACGTAGACCATCATCAGCGCGCCGACGATGACCACCGCGATCCAGTACTCCAGCCCGAACAGCAGCTTGATCAGCTGGCCCGCGCCGACCATCTGAGCGATCAGGTAGAACGCCACCACCACCAGCGTGCCGGAGGCGGCGAAGACGCGCACCGGCTTCTGCTCGAAGCGGAAGGCCGCCACGTCGGCGAAGGTGAACTTGCCCAGGTTGCGCAGCCGCTCGGCAAGCAGGAAGGTGACCACCGGCCAGCCGACCAGGAAGCCGATGGAGTAGATCAGGCCGTCGAAGCCGCCGACCATCACGGCCGCCGAGATGCCCAGGAAGGACGCGGCGGACATGAAGTCGCCGGCGATCGCCAGCCCGTTCTGGAACCCGGTGATGCCACCACCGGCGGTATAGAAGTCCGCCGCGCTCTTGGTCTTGGCGGCGGCCCACTTGGTGATGAACAGGGTCCCCACCACGAAGGCGGCGAACATCGCGATCGCCGTCCAGTTGGTGGGTTGCTTCTGCAGCTGGCCGAGATCGGCGCCAGCCGCGTGGACGACGGGCGCGACCGCGGCGGCGAGCGCCAGCAGCGCCGCCGGAAGGACGGCGCGATGGGAAGATGCTCTCACTGCTTGACTCCCCGGGCGATCTGTTCGGTCAGCGAGTCGTACTCGCTGTTGGCCCGGCGCACGTAGATGCCGGTGATGAGGACGGTGAAGACGATGACGGCCAGCCCGATCGGCATGCCGAGGGTGGTGACGCCGGCGCCCAGCCGCCGGAACAACAGTTCCTTGTCGAAGGCCACCAGCACGATGAAGCCGTAGTACACGACCATCATGGACAGGGTGAGCCACCAGCCGAAGCGGGTGCGCTTGCGCTTGAGCTCGATGTAGCGCGGATCGCTGGAGATGCGTTTGAAGAGGACGTCTTCCATGGGGTCAGTTCCTTTCGGCCAGTTGTTCGAGGATGGCCGGGTTTTCCAGCGTGGAGGTGTCCTGGGTGATGGCCTCGTCCTTGGCCACCGAGCGCAGCAGGCGGCGCATGATCTTGCCGCTGCGGGTCTTGGGCAGGTTGTCGCCGAAGCGGATGTCCTTGGGCTTGGCGATCGGTCCGATCTCCTTGCCGACCCAGGCGCGCAGCTGGGCGGCGATCTGCTTGGCCTCCTCGCCGGTCGGGCGCGCGCGCTTGAGCACCACGAAGGCGCAGATCGCCTCGCCGGTGGTGTCGTCCGGGCGCCCCACCACGGCCGCCTCGGCCACCAGGTCGGTCATCGACACCAGCGCCGACTCGATCTCCATCGTGCCCATGCGGTGGCCCGAGACGTTGAGCACGTCGTCGATGCGCCCGGTGATGGTGAAGTAGCCGGTCTGCGCGTCGCGGATGGCGCCATCGCCCGCCAGGTAGTAGCCCTTGAGCTCGGCCGGGAAGTAGCTCGACTTGAAGCGCTCGGGGTCGCCCCAGATGGTGCGGATCATGCTCGGCCACGGCTTCTTCACCACCAGGATGCCGCCCTGGCCATGGGGCACGTCGTTGCCCATCTCGTCCACGATGGCCGTGGTGATGCCGGGGAACGGCAAGGTGCACGAGCCCGGCACCATCGGCGTGGCGCCCGGCAGCGGCGTGATCATGTGGCCGCCGGTCTCGGTCTGCCAGAAGGTGTCGACGATCGGGCAGCGACCGCCGCCCACGTGCTTGTGATACCACTCCCAGGCCGCCGGGTTGATCGGCTCGCCGACCGAGCCGAGGATGCGCAGGCTGGAGAGGTCATAGCGGTCGGGATGCACCGCCGCGTTGCCCTCGGCCGCCTTGATCAGCGAGCGGATGGCCGTCGGCGCGGTGTAGAACACCGTCACCTTGTGGTCCTGGATCATCTTCCAGAAGCGCCCGGCGTCCGGGTACGTCGGCACGCCCTCGAAGACCACCTGCGTGGCGCCCAGGGCGAGCGGACCGTAGGCGATGTAGGTGTGGCCGGTGACCCAGCCGATGTCGGCGGTGCACCAGAAGACATCGTCGTCGTGCAGGTCGAAGGTCCACTTGGTGGTGAGCGCCGCATGCAGCAGGTAGCCCCCGCTCGAGTGCTGCACGCCCTTGGGCTTGCCGGTCGAGCCGGAGGTGTAGAGCAGGAACAGGGGGTGCTCGGCGCCGACCCACTCCGGCTCGCAGGTCACGGGCTGGGTCGCGGTCTCCTCGTGCATCCAGCGATCACGCCCGGGGTGCCAGGCGATGTCGCCGCCGGTACGGCGATAGACGATCACGTCCTTGACCGAGTCGCAGCCGCCCAGCGCGATCGCCTCGTCGACGATGGCCTTGAGCGGCAGCTGCTTGCCGCCGCGCAGCTGCTCGTCGGCGGTGATGACCATCACGGCGCCGGCGCCTTCGATGCGGTCGCGCAGGCTCTGCGCGGAGAAGCCGCCGAAGACCACCGAATGCGTCGCGCCGATGCGCGCGCAGGCCTGCATCGCGACGATGCCTTCCACGCTCATCGACATGTAGATCACCACGCGGTCGCCCTTCTTCACGCCGCGCGCGCGCAGGGCGTTGGCCAGGCGGCAGGTGCGCTCGAGCAGTTCCGAGTACGTCACCAGCGTGACCTGGCCATCGTCGGCCTCGAAGCGGATGGCGGTCTTGCCGCCCAGCCCGCGCTCGACCTGGCGGTCCAGGCAGTTGTGGGAGACGTTGAGGGTGCCGTCCTCGAACCACTTGAAGAATGGCGCGGCGCTGTCGTCGAGCGTGCGGGTGAAGGGCGTGCGCCAGGCGACGAACTCGCGTGCCAGACGACCCCAATAGGCGCCGTGGTCGGCCTCGGCCTCGGCCACCAGCGCCTCGTAGGCCGGGAAGCCCGACACATAGGCATTGCGTTGGATGGATTCGACGACCGGAAAGGTGGTCAAGGGCGTATCGGACAAGGACATCTCCTATGTTGCTATTTTGTGATTGCGGAGAAGTCTAGGTGTCAGCCTCCTGGACTGGCAAGGCGTGTTAGTACCCATTCGGACGCCAGTTTGCGAATTGTCAAGATCGAGGAAATCAATTGGCTGCGCCCAAAAGAAAAACTCCCGGACACAGCGCGGGCGCTGGCCGGGAGTGGGGAGCGAGGCGATGGCGTGACGCCATCGCGTGCAAAGCGGGACGGATCGGTGCGCGTCAGGCGGTCCGGACGTCGGGCAGCTTGCCGTCGGCGATGGCCTTCTGGCGCAGGCGCTCGTACTCGGCGACGGGCACCGGCACGGCGTTCTTGTCGCCCAGGTCCTGCATGTGGACGCGATAGGTCTCGCGCGCCGTGAAGGCGCCGATGGCCGCCACCACCGTCACGGCCAGCGTGATGGAGCCGATCATGAACGGGATGTTCATGGCGCCCGGAGGCGCCACGGCGACGAACAGCGCCGGCAGCAGCGCGGTCACGGCGGTGCCCAGGTTCTGCGAGATCGCCATGCCCGAGACGCGGGTGCGGGTCGGGAACATCTCCGGATAGAAGCTCGGGAAGACCGCGTTGTAGCCCTGGTAGACCACGCCCCACATCAGGAGCGAGAAGACGATCGCCATCGGCACGTTGTGGATGCTGATCGCGTAGAGGTAGGCGAAGGACAGCAGACCCGAGCCGACGGCGCCCGCCATGATCGGGATGCGGCGGCCGATCCGGTCGGACAGGCTGCCCACGAAGGGGATCACCAGCACGGCCACGATGTTGCCCATCACCGGGATCCAGAGATAGACGTCCTTCTCGAAGTTGATGCCATAGCCCGGCTGCACCGCGTAGGCGGCGCCGAAGATCGTGGTCACCACCGGGATCACGTTCATCAGCGAGCAGGCCATCACACGCAGCATGTCGCCCCAGCTCTCGGTCACGGCCTGCACCAGCGGCGCCTTGGGCACCTTGCCGGAGGCATCGACCTCGGTGAACGCCGGGGTCTCGCTGACCTCGCGGCGGATGATGTAGCCGGCCACGATGACGATGAAGCTCAGCAGGAACGGGATGCGCCAGCCCCAGGAGTTGAACTGCTCGGCCGGCATGTAGTGGGCCAGCGGCAGGAACACCGCCGCCGCCATGATCTGGCCGGCCTGCACGCCCTGCAGCGTGAAGCTGGAGAAGTAGCCGCGCCGGCCGAAGGGCGCGTGCTCCAGGATCATCGAGCTGGCGCCCGAGATCTCGCCGGCCACCGCGAAGCCCTGCACCAGGCGCAGCAGCACCAGGAGGAACGGCGCCAGCAGGCCGACCTGGTCGTAGGTCGGCAGCAGGCCCACGGCCACGGTCGAGAAGCCCATCAGGAACATGCAGATCACCAGCACCTGCTTGCGGCCGTGGGTGTCGCCCCAGTGGCCGAGCACGGCGGCGCCGATCGGGCGGGCGATGTAGCCCACGCCATAGGTCGCCAGCGAGGCGATGATGGCCGTCTTGGGGTCCCCCTTGGGAAAGAAGATCTGCGGAAAGATCAGCGCCGCCGCGGTGGCGTAGATGAAGAAGTCGTAGTACTCGAGCGCCGAACCAATCCAGCCACTGGCGGTGGCTTTCTTGGTCTGGTGCTTGCCGTGAGGCTCGTGCTCTGTCGCGGAAGTCGCCATGGTTGTCTCCGATAGGTGTGAGGCGGAAGCGGGGGAAGGAATCAGTTCTGCTGGGCCTGGGAGGCCATCCGGGCCGGCGCGTTGGTGCTGCCATAGCCATCGTAGGCGCCCACGCGCTGGACGATCTCGAAGAAGACGCCCTCGCCTTCCAGGCTCTCGGCGTAGATGTGCAGGTAGTCGCCGCTCGCGGAGCGGTCGAACACCACGCCGGCCGCGCGCATGCGCGCCACCAGCGATGCGCTCAGGTCGAGCCGCGTGGGCAGGTCGTCGTAGTAGTTCTCGGAGATCGGCACGAAGCGCACGCCATGGGAGCGCAGCCGGGTCACGCTCTCGAAGATGTCGTCGCAACTCAATGCGACGTGATGCACCGCGCCGCCGCCGGTGACGCCGATCACGCGGGCGGTGCGCGTGCGCTGGCTCAGCGAGACATTGAGCACCAGGCGCACGCTGCGCTCGGCATTGGCCACGCCACGGCTGCGGATGAGGCCGAAGGGATCGGCCAGCTCCAGGCTGTCGGCCGGCTCCAGGCCCAGCACGGCGCGCGAGAACAGCACCCAGGTGTCGAGCTGGTCGACCGCCAGGCCCAGGGCCACGTGGTCGATGGCGCGCAGGCCGGCATCGGCCGCCTCCAGCTGCCCGATGGCGGCCTCGTCGAGGATGAAGTCGGCTTCGTAGAGGCCGCGCGCGCCGAGCGCGGACGGCACGAAATGCAGCAGGTTGCCACCCGGCGCGACGATCGCCGGCATCGCCACCTCGTCCGGTCCGGTCGGACTGTCGTGGCGCTGCGAGCGCATCGCCACGGCGCGCTCGACGGCCGTGCGCGGGTCGGGGGTGCGCAGTCCGAGCGCGCAGACCGAGGTGCCATGGGCCTCGAAGCGCTCGCTGGCGAACGAGTCCGGCTGCGCGTTGATCAGCAGATGGATGTCGCCCTGGCGATAGAGCGACACCGCCTTCGAGCGATGCCGGCCGATGCGGCGGAAGCCGAACTGCTCGAAGGTCGCGCCCAGCGCCGCGCCGGCGGCGGCATCGGCCGCGAACTCGACGAAGGTGATGCCGTCGAGCGCCGGCAGCGCCGGCGGGGCGGCCAGCTCGACCGCCACCGATGCCGGCGCCGGACGGGCCGCCAGGCGTTCGCGCGCCTCGCTCTCCAGGTAGAGCAGCGAGCGCATCGCATCGACCGCGATGCGGCGGTTGGGCGTCTCGCGGAAGACGTCGTTGAAGATCTCCAGCGACAGCGGCCCGGTGTAGCCGGCGCGCAGGGTCTGGACGAAGAAGTCGACGACATCGAAGTCGCCCTGCCCCGGGAACGAGCGGTGGTGGCGCGCCCACTGCAGCACGCTCATCTCCATGAGCGGCGCGTCGGCCATCTGCAGGAAGAAGATCCTGTCGCCCGGGATGCGGGCGATGCCGGCCGGATCGTCCTTGAGCGACAGGGTGTGGAAGCTGTCGAGGATCAGGCCCAGGGCCGGATGGTCGGCGCGCCGCACGATGTCCCAGGCCTGGCCATAGAGCGAGGTCTTGCGGCCCCAGGCCAGCGCCTCGAAGCCGACGCGCAGCCCGCGCCGCGCGGCGCGCTCGGCCAGCTCGCGCAGCTGCGCGGCCGCCAGCTCCGGATCGTCGATGGTCAGCGGCGAGGTGTTCGAGCAGCACAGCACCAGGGGCGCGCCCATCGCCTGCATCAGGTCGAACTTGCGCTCGGCGCGCTCCAGGCTGCGGCGGAACTGCGCCTCGGGCATGCCCTCGAAGTCGCGGAACGGCTGGTAGAGGTCGATCGACAGGCCGAGGTCCGAGGCGATGGCGCCGAGCTCGGCCGCGGTGCCGCGGAAGTTGATGAAATCGGCTTCGAACAGCTCGATGCCATCGAAGCCGGCGGCCGCGATGGCCTCCAGCTTCTGGCGCAGGGTGCCGCTGAGCGAGACGGTGGCGACGCTGCGATGCATCTCAGCGTTGCGTCGCGCCGTGGCGGGCGCGAAGACCTTGCGTGAACTTCTTCATGGCGCCGACTGTAGGAAGCCCAAGGGTTCCTCACAATGCCGCCGAACCCTGAGGCGAGCGATCATCGATCGCGTCCGTGCGCTGTACGATCGAAACCGGGGTTAGCCCTGAGAAAGCCCGATGACCCATCCGCCCGCCCCCGACCTGCCCGCCTTCGATCGCAAGCTCCTCATCGAGGGCCTCGGCAAGGGGCTGCGCGTGATCGAGGCCTTCACCGACGACCGCCCGCGCATGACCGCCACCGAGGCCGGCCTGGCCGCCGACCTCACCCGCACCGCCGCGCGCCGCTACCTCCTGAGCCTGGTGCATTTCGGCTATGCCGCCACCGATGGCAAATACTACTGGCTGCTGCCGCGCGTGCTGCGCCTGGGCCAGTCCTTCCTCGACAGCGCCCGCGTGCCCCGGCTGGTGCAGCCCTACATCCAGCGCGCGTCCATGCAGTGCGGCGAGACCCTCAACGTCGGCGCGCTCGACGGCCACGAGGTGATCTACATCGCGCGCAGCAACGCGCCGCGCATGGTCTCGATCGGCTTCCATCCGGGCGCGCGCGTGCCGGCGCACGTAGTGTCGCAGGGCTTCGTGCTGCTCTCGACCTTCGACGACGATGCGCTCTCGGCCTGGATCGCGCAGCACGATTTCGTCGAGTACACGGGATCGGATTCGGTCGATGCCGAGCGCTTCCGCGAGGCCGTGGTGGCGGCGCGCGCGCTGGGCTACTGGAAGGCCGACCAGCACCTGAACTTCGGCCTCTGCGGCCTGGCCGTGCCGCTGCAGGATCGCAAGGGGCGCTGC
The DNA here is from genome assembly GCF_056679935.1 of Variovorax sp. PEI5. Classification (NCBI taxonomy): domain Bacteria; kingdom Pseudomonadati; phylum Pseudomonadota; class Betaproteobacteria; order Burkholderiales; family Comamonadaceae; genus Variovorax; species Variovorax sp. PEI5. Next base: position 302,864 of record NZ_JBWXPH010000002.1, on the reverse strand, counting down.
CACTACGCCCTGAGCGTGACGGTGCAGCGCCAGGTCTATCCGGGCGATCAGCTGGTGGCGAAGCTGCTGCCGGTGCTGCGCGACGTCGCCGACACGCTGCGTCCGCTGCTGTGATCGAGGGGGCGCGGCGGGCCGCGGCGGGCGGCCGGCGCGGCCGCGCTCAGAGACTGCGCCAGAAGTCGATCAGCAGCGTCACGAACTCGGTCGGCCGCTCGACCGCGCTGACATGCGCGGCATCGATGAGCGCCGACCGCGCCCCGGGGATCGAGGCCACGATGGCATCGGACATCGCCGGCGGCGTCGCCAGGTCCTGCGTGCCGGCGATGACCAGGGTCGGCACCGTGATGCGATGGTTGCCCTCGCGGAAGTCGATGGCGGCGACCGCCGCGCAGCTGTCGATGTAGGCCTGGGCATCGTTGCGCACCAGCACCTCGCGCAAGGCCCGCGCCGCCGCCGCGCCTTCGGGGGTCGCCACGAAGCCCGGCGTGAGCCAGCGCTCCACGGCGCCATCGGCGATGGCCTCGATGCCGCGCGCGCCCACGGTCTCGGCGCGCGCGCGCCAGGGCGCCTGATCCGGATAGTAGGCCGACGAGTTGGCGATCGCGACGCTGCGCAGCAGCTCCGGCCGCTCCGCCGCCAGGGCCTGCGCCGTCATGCCGCCCATCGACAGGCCGACGAAATGGACCGGCTCGCCGCCGGCCTCGCGCTCGATCAGGGCGGCGGCGTCGCGCGCCAGCGTCTGCATGCCGAAGGCGCCCGGCACGCGCTCGGACGCGCCGTGGTTGCGATGGTCGTAGCGCACCACGGTGTGGGCCCGCGCCAGCAGCGCGGCAACGCCGTCCCACATGTGGAGATCGCAGCCCAGGGCGTGGCTGAGGAAGACGAAGGGGCCTTCGCCCTCGCGGACGACGTGGAGGCGGGGAGCGGTCATGGTGTTTCCTTGGAATGTGGAGGAAGGCGTGGCAGCCAGAGAAAGGCGATGGCCACCAGCGAGGCGCCCGCCAGCAGCATGGGCACCACCATCGGCCAGGCGCCACGGGAGAAATCGGCGTCGACGAAACGGGAGGCGAACTGGCCGGCGCAGAACGCCACCATCATCATGCCGAAGCCCGACCACGACACCGCACGTCCCGCCAGATGTGGCAGATCCCCGACCGAGCCGGCCTGGCCGCAAGGCTGGTGGATGCCGTGCCCGAAGGCATAGAGCACGTGGCCGGCCAGGAGCGGCATGACGCTGCCGGGTGCGAGCCAGCAGCCCAGCGCCTGCATCGACGCCCCGCCCAGGCTGAGCAGCGAGGCCACCTGCACCGAGTGCAGCGCGCCCCAGCGGCGCAGCAGCCGCCGGCACGCGATGGTGCCCAGGATGTAGATCAACGATCCCCCCGCCGGAATCCAGCCGTACAGCGCGGGCGACAGGCCGAGGTAGCCGATGTAGACCATCGGCGAGAGCAGCAGGAAGACGAAGAGGCCGCCATAGGTGGTCGCCGCCAGGCTCGCCCAGGCGCGGAAGGCGGCGCTCGCGAACACCTGGCGCGCGCCGCCCGGCAGCACCGCGGCGCCGTCGACGCGCGGCGCCCGGGTCTCGTCGAAGCGCCGCCAGCACAGCGCCAGCAGCGCCGCCGCGTACAGCGCCATCGCCAGCAGCACCGCGCGCCAGCCGACGGCCTGCACGATCTGCGCGCCCAGCACTGGCGCCACCAGTGCCACCGCGCCCAGCCCGCCGAGTCCGCGCGCCATGACGTGCGGACCCTCGTGCGCCGGATACAGGTCCCGCACGGCGGCGCGCGCGCACACCAGGATGGCGGCCATCGCCATTCCCTGCGCGACGCGCCAGGCTCCCAGCATGAAGACGCCGGTGGCGAACGCGCCGCCGATGGCCGCGACGACGTAGAGCGCCAACCCGCCGAGCAGCACCGGACGCCGGCCGAACCGATCGGCCAGCGGTCCGCACACGAGCTGCGCGACACCGAAGGCAAGGACGAACAGCGTGAGGCTGGTGCTGGCCGACCCCAGCTCGCGCGCGATGGCAGGCAACGCCGGCAGGTAACTGTCGGTGGCCACGGGCTGCGCCGCGAGCAGCAGCGGCAGCAGGAAGGCGAAGCTCGCGCCCCGCCGGGGCGGGGCCCCGGTCACGTCCCGGCGGCGGGCGCGGGCGCGGACGCGTCGAACGGCGCCAGCAGGCCCTTCTCGCGCAGGATGCCGCCGGCGATGCCGAAGGCGTGGTTGGCCACGGGCACGCCGCAGTAGATGGCGGCCATCATGATCACTTCCTTGATGTCGTCGGGCGTCAGGCGCGACTCGGCCGGGCCGTCGAGCGCGGCGCGCACGTGCAGCGCGAACTCCTCGTAGGCGTGGATGCCCAGCATCATCGATAGCACCATGAAGCGGCGCGTGCGGTCGCCCAGCGCCGGCCGGCCCCAGATGTCGTTCCAGGCATGACGCGTGATGAGTTCCTGGAACTCGGCGTTGAAGCCGTTGCGGTTGGCCAGCGACTTGTCGACCCAGGCATCGCCCAGGATGCGGCGGCGATTGACCAGGCCCGAGGCATAGCCCTCGGCAGGCGCGGCGGTGCCGGCGGTGGCGGCGTCGGCGGCGGCGGTGATGCGGGAGTCGGTCATGGGTGGGTTTCCTGGGTGGGTCGGATGTCTTCGGGGTGGTCCAGCTGGCGTCGCAGACGCGCGACTTCGGCGCGGGCGAGCGTGCCGGCGTGCAGCGCCAGCGCGGGGTCGAACCATTCGGCGGCGGCGGCGGGTGGCAGTTCGGCGCGCAGGCGGTCGATGTTGGCGCGCATGCGCGGCGCGTCGATGCGCAGGCCGGGCAAGGCGGTCGCCAGGGCGCGCGCGCTGCCATGCGCGGCCATCGCCAGCAGCGGCCATTCGGCCAGTTCGGCCTGCCAGGCGCCCAGGGCGCGTTCGTGCTGCTGCGGCATCGCGCCGAGCAGCGCAGCCACGTGCTGCGGCGCGCGGTGCGCGGCGGCCACGGCGACCATCGAGGCCACCGGATTGCGCTTGTGCGGCATGGCCGAGGAACCGCCGCGTCCGGCCTCGCTCGGCTCCGACACCTCGCCGACCTCGTACTGACCGAGCAGGCCGATGTCGAGCGCGATCTTGCCGAGGCTGCCGGTGACCAGGCCGAGCTCGCAGCCCAGCGCGACCCATTCGTCGCGCTGGGTGTGCCAGGTCGCGCCCGGATCGCCCAGGCCGAGCTCGCGCGCGACATCGGCGCGCACCGCCGCGCCCTGCGCGCCCATCTGCGCCAGCGTGCCGACGGCACCGCCGAGCTGCACCTGCAGCGCGTGGCGTGCCGACCGGCGCAGCCGGCCGACGCCGCGCACCAGAGGCGCGGCCCAGCCGGCGCACTTGAAGCCGAAGCTGGTGACCGAGGCCGGCTGCATCAGCGTGCGCGCCAGCATCGGCGTCTCGGCATGCGCCTCGGCATGCGCCAGCAGCGCGCGCGCGGCGACGACCAGATCGGCCTCGAGCCAGGCGACGACATCGCGCGAGACCAGCGCCACGGCGCTGTCGATCACGTCCTGGCTGGTGGCGCCCAGATGCACGTGCGGCGCAGCGGCGGCGTCGCGCGCGGCCACCGCCTCGCGCAGGGCCTTCACCAGGGGGATGGCGACGGTGCCGGCGCGGCCGCTGTCGCGCACGATGGCCGCGACGTCGAAGTCGCGCGCCTCGCAGGCGGCGACGATGACGGCGGCCGAGGCGGCGGGGATCAGGCCCGCGGCGGCCTGGGCGCGGGCCAGCGCCGCCTCGAAGCGCAGCATGGCCTCGACCACCGCGCGGTCGCCGAAGGCGTCCAGGGTCTCGGGCGTGGAGAGGAAGCCGTCGAAGATGCTCATGGCGCCCGCCCTCAGTAGCGCAGCTGCGCCACCGCGCGCAGTTCGTCGGCGGTGGCGGTGCCGAAGCCGAAGAACTCCAGGTAGGCCGGGATCATCTCGAACAGCATGTCGGTGCCGACCTGCACCGCGCAGCCCTTGGCCTTGGCGGCCTGCAGCAGCGGCGTGTACTCGGACTTCATGACCACCTCGCCGACGAAGGTCCCGGGCGCGATGCGGTCGATGTCGAATGGCAGCGGGTCGCTGTCCTTCATGCCCAGTGGGGTGGCGTTGACCACGACGTCGAAGCCGGCCGGATCCTTGGAGCCGGTCGTGACGTGCAGTTGCGGATAGTGCTGCCGCAGGCGCGTGGCCAGGGCCTCGGCCGAGGCGTCGCTGAGGTCGAACAGCGCCAGCTCGGCGGCGCCGGCGGCGGCGATGGAGGCCGCGATCGCCGAGCCGACGCCGCCGGTGCCCGAGACCAGCACGCGCGTGCCCGCGAACGGCCGGCCCTTGCGCTCGACGCCGCGCACGAAGCCGGCGCCGTCGAACTGGTCGCCCAGCAGCGTGCCGTCGGGCCGCTTGAGGATGGCATTGCAGGCGCCGGCGATGCGGGCCGTGGGCGTGACCTCGTCCACCAGGCCCATCGTGACGACCTTGTGCGGCATCGTGACGAGAGCGCCGCGCAGGTTGCTGAACCTGAAGATCTGCGCCAGCGAGGCGGCATAGTCCTCCGGCTTGACGCCCATCGGCACGACGACGGCGTCGATGCCCCGCTGGTCGAACCAGGGGTTGTAGATCATCGGCGCCTTGAAGGCTTCGGTCGGATAGCCCAGGTGGGCGATGAGGGTGGTCTTGCCGGAGATCATGGCGATCGGCTCCAGGGGGAGATGAGGATTCGGGTTGCGGTTCGGTGGAGGGGGACGCGGACCCGGTCGCTGCGGATCGGGCACCGCGTCCGGCGACGGCCGGCGCTCAGCGCGGCGACCGGACGATCTCGCCGCGCATCGATGGCGGATAGATCAGCTCGCGCAGGAAGTCGGCGTCGTCGCCGAGCGCCTCGGCTGCTTCGTCGTGGCCGAAATAGCGCAGGTAGTGCGGCATCTGCTGGATCAGCATCTCGAAGCCGGCCTGGGCGACCAGCCCGCGCGCGCGCGCCGCGCGCACCAGCGCGGTCGGCTGGTTGCGCAGCAGGATGTCGAACAGCGCCGCGTGCGGCGCCATGCGCTCGACCTCGACCGGCAACGGATCGTCGTCGTTCAGGCCCAGCGCCGTGGCGTTGATGACCAGGTCGAAGTCCTCCGGCGCGTTGCTCGCGGCGGCGACCACCTCGGCATCGAAGAAGGCATCGAGCTTGGCCGCCAGGCCGGCGGCCTTGCCCGCGACGCTGTCGTGGAAGGCGATGTGGGCCGCGCCGTTGACCGTGCCGCCCTCGGCCAGCGCGGTGCCGATGGCCGCGCCCGTGACGCCGGCGCCCAGCACCAGCACGCGCTTGCCGCGATACGGGATGGCGTAGTGGTCGAGCGCATCGAGCAGGCCGTCGCCATCGAACAGGTCGCCCTCGAGCGCCCCGCCCTCGGTGCGCCGCACCACGTTGACCGAGCCGGCCACGCGCCCGGCCAGGCCGCAGCCGTCGAGCAGGTCCACCACCAGCGGCTTGTGCGGCGGCGCGATCACCATGCCGCCGACATTGCGCGCCAGGAAGGCGGCCTTGAAGAAGACCGCGAAATCGCGTCGCGTGACCTGCATCGGCAGCAGCACGGCATCGATGCCATAGCGTTCGAAGACGGCATCGAACATGCGCGGCAGGCGCACGTTGCGCACCGGGTCGCCGGGGATCAGGTAGACGGTGGCGTCGCCCTGGAAGCGCGAACGCAGGGCGGCGGCCGGTGCGCGGTCGACCATGCTCAGACGCGCTCGAGGATGACGGCGATGCCCTGGCCAACGCCGATGCACATCGTGCACAGCGCATAGCGCCCGCCCTGCTTGTGCAGCTGGTTGACCGCCGTGGTCGCCAGCCGCGCGCCGCTCGCGCCCAGCGGATGGCCCAATGCGATGGCGCCACCATTGATGTTCACGCGCGCGTCGTCGTCGGCCAGCCCCAGCAGGCGCAGCACCGCCAGGCCCTGCGCGGCGAAGGCCTCGTTGAGCTCGATGACATCGAGCTGGTCGAGCGTGAGGCCGGTCAGCGCCAGCACCTTCTGCGTCGCCGGCGCCGGACCGATGCCCATGACGCGCGGCGCCACGCCGGCCGTCGCCATGCCCACCACGCGGGCGCGCGGCGTCAGGCCGTACTTGGCGGCGCTGGCCTCGTCGGCCAGCAGCAGCGCGGCGGCGCCATCGTTCACGCCGCTGGCGTTGCCGGCGGTCACGGTGCCGTCGGGGCGCACCACGCCCTTGAGCTTGGCCAGGGTCTCCAGCGAGGTCTCGCGCGGATGCTCGTCCTTGGAGACGACGATCGCCTCGCCCTTCTTCTGCGGCACGGTCACGGGCACGATCTCGGCATCGAAGAAGCCCGACTTCTGCGCCGCCACCGCGCGCTGCTGGGAGGCCAACGCCATGCGGTCCTGCGCCTCGCGCTCGATCTTGTAGTCGGTCGCCACGTTCTCGGCCGTCTCGGGCATCGAGTCGACGCCATAGAGCTCCTTCATCTTCTTGTTGATGAAGCGCCAGCCGATGGTGGTGTCGTAGACCGCGTTGGCGCGGCTGAAGGCGCTCTCGGCCTTGGGCATCACGAAGGGCGCGCGGCTCATGCTCTCGACGCCGCCGGCGATCATCAGGCCGGCCTCGCCCGCCTTGATGGCGCGCGCAGCCGTGCCCACGGCATCCAGCCCGGAGCCGCACAGCCGGTTGATGGTGGCGCCGCCGAGCTCCAATGGCAGGCCCGCGAGCAATGCCGACATGCGCGCGACATTGCGGTTGTCCTCGCCGGCCTGGTTGGCGCAGCCATAGATGACATCGGTCACGGCCTGCCAGTCGACGTTCCTGTTGCGTTCCATGAGCGCGCGCAAGGGCACGGCGCCCAGGTCGTCGGCGCGCACCGAGGACAACGCGCCGCCGTAGCGGCCGAAGGGCGTGCGAACGGCGTCGCAGATGAAGGCTTGATTCGTCATGGGATGTCTCTCTCTCAGAATGTGGATGGGACGTCAGGCCGGCAACACCGCGGAACCGGCTCTGCCGGGCCGCTGGTGTTGCCCCCTGGAAGGGGGTTGGCGAAGCGACACGAAGTGCGCAAAGACGGGGGGTCAGCCAGATATTTTCAGACCGACCAGGCGCTCGAGTTCGGCGTGCTCCAGGCCGTCGACCTTGTCGATCAGCTTGAGCCCGTCGGACGTGCATTCGAGTGTCGCCAGATCGGAGTACACGCGCTTGACGCAGCCGATGCCGGTCAGCGGATAGGTGCATTGCTCGACCAGCTTGCTGGCGCCCTGCTTGGTCAGCAGGTCCATCATGACCCAGGTCTGCTTGGCGCCAATGGCCAGGTCCATCGCGCCGCCGACGGCGGGGATGGCGTCCTTCTCGCCGGTGTGCCAGTTGGCCAGGTCGCCGGTGGCCGAGACCTGGAACGCGCCGAGCACGCAGATGTCGAGGTGGCCGCCGCGCATCATGGCGAAGCTGTCGGCGTGGTGGAAGAACGAGCCGCCCGGCAGCAGCGTCACGGGCTGCTTGCCGGCGTTGATGAGGTCGTAGTCCTCCTCGCCGGCGGCCGGGGCCGGGCCCATGCCCAGGATGCCGTTCTCGCTCTGCAGGATGACCTCGCGGCCGGCCGGCAGGTGGTTGGCCACCAGCGTCGGCTGGCCGATGCCGAGGTTGACGACGGCGCCGTCGAAGATGTCCTGCGCCACGCGGGCGGCGAGTTCGTTCTTGCTGCGGCGCTGGTAGGCGGGGGTGGAAGAAGCGGTCATTGCGAATCTCCGGAAGGGGGTACTGGGGGCTTAGCTCTTGAACCCGCCGGCCTGCGTCGCGACGCGGTCGATCCTCACGACCTGCTGCACGAAGATGCCCGGCGTCACGATGGTCTCGGGGTCGAGCGTGCCGAGTTCGGCGATCTCGTGGACGGTGGCGATGGTCTTCTTCGCGGCCATGGCCATGACCGGTCCGAAGTTGCGCGCCGCCTTGCGATACACCAGGTTGCCCCAGCGGTCGCCGCGCTCGGCCTTGATGAGCGCCACGTCGCCGTGGATCGGATATTCCAGCACGTGGTGCACGCCATCGATCACGCGCGTCTCGCGGTCGCCGGCGAGCTGGGTGCCATAGCCCGTCGGGCAGAAGAAGGCGCCGATGCCGGCACCGGCGGCGCGGATGCGCTCGGCCAGGTTGCCCTGCGGCACCAGCTCCAGCTCCAGCTTGCCGGCGCGGTAGAGGCCGTCGAACACCTGGCTGTCGGCCTGGCGCGGGAAGCTGCAGATGATCTTGCGCACGCGACCGGCCTTGAGCAGCGCGGCCAGCCCGACCTCGCCATTGCCGGCGTTGTTGTTGACCACCGTCAGGTCGCGGGCGCCCTGCTCGATCAGGCCGTCGATCAGTTCGTTGGGGATGCCGGCCGTGCCGAAGCCGCCGATCAGGACCGTGGAGCCGTCCTGGATGTCGGCCATCGCATCGGCGATGGAGCGGGCGATCTTGTCGATCATGTGAAGTTGTCTCCTGCGGGAATGAGGGAAATCACCGGCTTCTTCCTCCCTGTCCATGCGGCGCCGGCCGGGCCGGTGGATCGCATGTCGCTCGAATTTGTTCGTATGTCGAACATTTGTTCTTATAATGAATTCTAGGAGCTTTGAACCCCCATGGCAACCACCCTTCGCGAAACCGTGCCGGCCGGCACGACCGCCGCCCCCGCCCCGGCGGCGCCGCTCGCGGCCGATGCGCCCCGGCCGGGCGACAGCTATGTCCAGTCCTTCGCGCGCGGCCTGGAGGTCATCCGCTCCTTCAGCGCCACGGCGCCGCGCCAGACCCTGAGCGAGGTCGCCGCCGCCAGCGGCCTGACGCGCGCCGGGGCCCGCCGTATCCTGCTCACGCTCCACACCTTGGGCTATGTCGAGACCGATGGCAAGTTCTTCGCGCTCACGCCGCGCATCCTCGACCTGGGTTTCGCCTACCTGTCGTCGATGCCGATCTGGAACCGGGCCGAGCCCCTGATGGATGCGCTGGCGCACCAGGTCCAGGAATCGTGCTCGGCCGCCGTGCTCGACGGCACCGACATCGTCTACGTGATGCGGGTGGCGACGCAGAAGATCATGAGCATCAGCCTGGGCGTGGGCTCGCGCCTGCCGGCGTCGTGCACCTCGATGGGCCGGCTGCTGCTGTCGGACCTGGGCGAGGCCGCGGCGCGCGCGCGCCTGGAGGCTTCCGCGCGCGAGCCGCTGACGCGCCACACGGTCACCGATGTCGACGCCCTGATCGCCCGCATCGCGCAGGCGCGCCGCCAGGGCTGGTGCCTGGTGAACCAGGAACTGGAGGAAGGCCTGGTGTCGATCGCCGCCCCGATCGTGAACCGCGCCGGCCGCATGGTGGCGGCCCTCAACATCAGCGGCCAGGCCAATCGCACCAGCGCCAAGGTGATGCAGGAGACGATGCTGCCGCCGCTGCTGGCGGCGGCGCGGGGGATCTCGGCCCTGCTCTGAGGCGCGCGGGACACCCGTCAGGCGGCCGGCGTGGCCGCTCCCGCCCCCGGCCGGCGCCGGGTCCGCCGGCCCGCCACGGGCCGCTCCATGGCCCGGTGCCGCGCCGCCTCGCGCAGCAGGACCGCCATGGCGCCGCGCAGGGCCGAGGGCTCGGCATCGCTGCGCAGCAGCAGCCCCACGGGCTCCTCGGTGCCGGCGGTGTCGATCGGCAGGCGCACCAGGCGGCCCTCGTCCAGGTCGGCCCGCGCCGCACCCAGCGGCGTGATCCACACCGCGTCGGAGCGCGCCATCACCGCGCGCGCCACCGCCACGTCCAGGGTCTGCAGCGTGGCCGATGGCAATGCCAGGCCCAGCGCCGACAGGAAGCTCTCGGTGGTGTGGCGCGGGATCGTGCCGGCGCCATAGACCACCAGCGGATGCGCCAGCACGTCGGCCACCGCCAGCCCGGCGCCGCGCGCGAGCGGATGGCCAGCGCGGGCCGCGAAGACCAGCGGTTCAGTCTGCAGCAGCTCGAAGCTCAGGCCGGTCATGAGGCGCGGATCGCTCATGCGGCCGACCACCAGGTCGAGGTCGCCGGCGCGCAGGGCGTCGAGCAGCGCGCCATTGGCCGCGCTCTCGACGACCAGCCGGACATGCGGCCAGCGCGTGCGGAATTCGGCCAGAGCGCCCGGCAGCAGGTCCGGCGCCACGCTGGGCAATGCACCGATGCGCAGGCGCTGGATGCGGGCGCCGGTCGCCGGCGCCATGGCCAGCGCGCTGGCATCGACCGCCTCCAGCACCCGCAAGGCATGCACCAGCAATTGCTCGCCGGCCGGCGTCAGCCCCTGCACGCCACGGCGCCCGGCCGTGCCGCGCTCCACCAGCCGCGCGCCGGCCAGTGTCTCGAGCTCGGCCAGGGTCTTGGAGACGGCCGGCTGGCTCAGGGCCAGTCGCTCGGCGGCGCGCGCCAGGTGACGCTCCTGCGCGACCGCCACCAGACAGCGCAGGTGTCGCAGCTGCACGCCACGGGCGAAGGCATCGGCCGTCGGGATCGACATGGGATGGGATCGGGGTGGATTACCGTGGGTTATGAGAAATCGACGAATCGTCAATTTACAGCATGAGTCGTCGATCCTAGAGTCCGGACTCCCCACAGGAGACAACCATGCCGATCGCCCCCCCTCCCGCCGCCCTGCCCCGGCTCGATCCCCGCGACTGGGACAGCCATCCCTCGTACCTCTATCCCGGCTATCGCTCGACCGCCAGGCGAGGCCCGACGAAGCCCCTGATCCCGCTGAAGGCCTCGCTGGGCGAATTGCAGCAGCCGGTCTATGGCCACGACTGCATCGGCGAGTTCGACCACGACCTGACCCGCAACGCCCGCCGCAACGGCGAACCGCTGGGTGAACGCATGATCCTCACCGGCCAGGTGATGGACGAGCGCCGCCGCCCGGTCCCGCACACGCTGGTCGAGATCTGGCAGGCCAACGCCGCCGGCCGCTATGTGCACAAGGTCGACCAGCACGACGCGCCGCTCGACCCCAACTTCCTGGGCGCCGGCCGCTGCATGACCGACGCCGAGGGCCGCTACCGCTTCCTGACCATCAAGCCCGGTGCCTATCCCTGGGGCAACCACCCCAACGCCTGGCGGCCGCAGCACATCCACGTGTCGCTGTTCGGCCAGCATTTCGCCAGCCGCCTGGTGACGCAGATGTATTTCCCCGGCGATCCGCTGATGCAGTACGACCCGATGGTCACCGGCACGCCGGAGCAGTACCGCAACCGGCTGGTGGCGGATTTCAGTCTCGACGTGACCGAAGCCGACTACGCATTGGGCTACCAGTTCGACATCGTGCTGCGCGGCGCCGACGAGACGCCTTTCGAGAACCGCTGAGCGAGGACCCACCATCATGATGAGCGCCCTGGAAACCAATTTCGGCCAGACCCCTTCGCAGACGGTCGGCCCCTACTTCGCCTATGGCCTCGCTGCCACCCAGTATGGCTACGACCACGACCAGCCCTTCGATGCCATCCTGGCGCTCGACGGCGCCGTCGGGGAACGCATCCGGCTCGAGGGTCAGGTGATCGATGGCGACGGCAACCCCATCATCGACGCCCTGGTGGAGATCAGCCAACCCGATGGCGAAGGCCGGTATCCGACCTCGGTCGAGGACGCCAGGGCGATGGGCTTCCGCGCCTTCGGCCGCTGCGGCACCGGCACCGATGCCCACAACCGCTTCGTCTTCGACACCGTCAAGCCGGGTCCCGAGACCCCCGGCGAGGCCCCGCACGTCAACGTCATCGTGACGATGCGCGGCCTGCTGCTGCACACCTTCACGCGGATCTACTTCGACGACGAGAGCAGCGCCAACGCGAAGGACGCGGTGCTCGCCAGCGTGCCGGCCGAGCGACGCGACACGCTGATCGCCAGGCGCTCCGAGGCGAACGGCCTCCCGAGCTACCGCTTCGACATCCGCATGCAGGGCGACCTGGAAACGGTGTTCTTCGACGTCTGAGCGCGCTCAGCGTTTCTTGGCGCGCCGCTTGGTGCCGGCCTTCAGGGGCGCGGTCCAGAGGTCCAGCATGCCCTTGGTCATCTGGGTGGTGGCGGTGCGGCCGGCGCGCTTGGCCTGCGCCGTGGCCTGCCCGCGCGCCTTGCCCGCCACCGAGTTGGCGGCGCTGAGCCACATGCTCATGAAAGGGTTCTTCTTCAACCAGGGATTGGCCATGACGGCTCCTTGATGTTGCGATGCATGCATGGTCCGGCCGAACCGGGCGCGACGCGGGTGGACAAATGCCGCCGTCGCCTGTCGTCCGTGGGCCTGCGGCGCGCTCCTAGAAGCGCGCCAGGACGCCCGAGGTGCCGACCATGGCGACGAAACGAGGCCGCGATGCCCCGCATCGGGGTTCGGCGACCGGATAACCCGGCATGGTGGCATCGATGGCGCGCCGCGCCTGAGCGACGTTCTCGCGCAGCAGGCGACACAGGCGCCTGACGTCGAGATGCGAGGGTGGATCGTCGGCGCGGGCCAGCGGCTGCGCCGGCCAGGTGGCATCGGACCGCAGGCCGACGGAACCGACCCGGGGAGAGCGTCCGCCTCGGGTCGCGCGGCAATCCATGCAGCGTGGAGCGGCGGCATCCCCTTCGAGCGAGGAAAGGCCGGCCGTCCGGGTGCTCGGCCACCGGGCCTGCACGCGGGTCTCCAGGTACGGGCCCGCCTCCGTCTGCAGCAGGTGCTCGACCAGCGCGAGTCGATCGGAAGGCTGCCAGAGGTGCAGCAGTGGCGGAACGACGAGAACGAGCAGCAGAACCAGCGGGACGGCGAGCGCCATCACCAGCCAGGTCATGACAGCGGAGGAAAGCCGATGCAACAGCGGGCGCACGGGTGGATACCTCCCTCACGTCGGGGTATCTTCAGCCGCGCGCGCGGCCGGCATCGCGAGGCGCGGGACCGGCGAGGGGCATCGCCACCGCGCCATGGCCGGGCGCCGGACGGGGTCTGCCGGGGGTCGCCGGCGATGGCGCGGGTCGTGTCCGATGACGTCGATTCCGGGCTGGAGTTGCTGCATGCATGTCGCGGCCTTGCTGGACCCGGTGCTCATCGACCGATCCAGGAAAGTGTAAGACGACAGCCCGATAAGTAGTACGAAAGTACTTAAATATTTGTCAGATTGGACGATATGGCATCGGACCCTGCCGAATCGCCGCGATCCTGCCGCGCCGACATGCTGCTCAGGGGCCGAAGGTGGCCCGGCCGCCCGGCTGCAACGCCAGCACCTGCGTGCCGGTGGCGCCGCCCAGGGCGCGGCTGAAGGCCTCCGGCGTGCCACGCGCCAGCGGGTTGGCGCCGTAGTGCATGGGCATCACGAACCTCGGCTTGATCCATTCGCGCGTCGCATGGGCGGCATCGACCGGATCCATCGTGAAATGGCCGCCGATGGGCATCAGCACCAGGTCGGGCCTGTAGTACTCGGCGATGAACTTCAGGTCGGCGAACAAGCCGGTATCGCCCATGTGGTAGATCCGGAAGCCGTTCTCCAACTGGATGATGTAGCCCACCGGCTCGCCGCCCGGGTGCACCGCCTCGCGCCCGGTGGCGGCGTCCTTCCAGACCACCACCGACGAATGCTCGGCGCGTACCGCCGTCACCTGGATGCCCGGCACCGGACTGATCGTGCCGCCCTTGCCGAAGCGCGGCGCCAGCGCGGGCGGCAGGATGCCCAGCACGCCGATGGTCTGGTTCATGTCGGCCGGCGCGTGCATCGGCACCTGATGCATCTGCGCCAGGGCCGGCGCATCGGCGAAGTGATCGAGATGGCCGTGCGTCACCAGCAGGACATCGACCTTGCCGAGCGCCTCCAGCTGCTTGTAGGCCGGCGGCGTCACCGGGTTCTGCCGCAGCCAGGGATCGATGACGATGACCTTGCCACCCGGCGAGGTGATGCGGAAGGCCGCCTGCCCGAGCCACAGCACCTCGGTGCGGCCGGCGGCCAGGGGCGGCGCGGCCGCGCCGGGCGCGGTCAGCGTGACCGTGGGCGGCGGCGGCGTGGTCGCGCAGCCGGCGACCAGGCCGATGGCCAGCGCGCCGGCCGCGAGCGCCAGCGGCAGGCGCCGGGACCGGCGGGCTCCGGGGCTGCGGAAGAACCGGGACGAGGACGAGGACGAGGACGAGGACGAGGACGAGGACGAGGGCGACGGGGACGGGCAGGACATGGCGGATCTCCTCAATCGGATTGGATGTGGGCGGTGCGGATCAGCTGCCCATAGCGGGCCGCGTCGGTCCGCAGCAGTTCCTCGAAGCGCGCCGTCGGCCCCGGCAGCGTGACGCCACCGGCGGCCGCCAGCTGCTCGCGCACTTCGCCGGCCTCGAGTGCCTGCTGCACCGCCGCGTGCAGCCGCATGCGCAGCGACGCCGGCAGCCCGGCCGGCGCGACGAAGCCATACCAGACGCTGGCCTCGAAGCCCGGATGGCCGGACTCCGCCACCGTCGGCACGCCCGGCAGCACGCCCGAGCGCTCGGCGCTCATCACGGCGAGCACCCTGAGCTTGCCGGCCTTGACCAGCGGCAGCACCTCCAGCGCGTTCACCGCCACCACCTCGACATGGCCGCCGAGGACATCGGTGATGGCCTGCGCGCCGCCCTTGTAGGGCACGTGCTTGAGCTCGACGCCGGCGGTGTGCTGGAACAGTTCCATCGCCAGGTGCGGCGTCGAGCCGTTGCCCGGCGTCGCGATGCCGACGCTCCCGGGCCGCTGGCGCGCCGCCGCCAGCAGGTCGGCCAGGCTGCGGATGGGCCCACCCTCGCGCACGCCCAACACCACCGGCACCCGGCCGACCGCCGCCACCGGCGTCACATCGCGCGCGAGGTCGTAGGGCGGCGGCTGGAACAGCGACGGATTGACCGCCAGCGCGTTGGCCGCCAGCAGCAGCGTGTGGCCATCGGGCGGACTGGCGATCAACGCCTTGACGGCGATGTTGGTGCCGGCGCCGGGCTTGTTCTCGACCACCACCGGTTGCCCCAGCTGCGTCGCCAGGCGTTGGCCGACCGTGCGCGCGATGGCATCGACTGCGCCCCCGGCGCTGTAGCCGACCAGGATCCGGATCGGCCGCGACGGGTCGATCTCGGCGGCGCGCGCCGGATGCCAGGCCCCGGTGGCGAGGAGCGCGGCGGTGGCGAGGAGATGGCGGCGGAGCAAAGCGGTCATGCGGGGGTGGTGGGTGGGTGGATGGGGTGGCCGGCAGGCCCGCATGCGGGTCGCCAGCGCCTCGATGCCGGCAGCCGTGCGGTTTCTCCGGGATCGACTGGCCTCAGTCGAGCGAGACCTTGGCCTTCTTGATCACATCGCCCTGGCGGGCCGACTCGGAGCGGATGAACTGCTCGAACTGGACCCGCGTGACCGGGAAGGGCTCGTAGCCGAAGGCGGCGAACTTGGCCTTGAACTCGTCGTCGGCCAGGGCCTTCTCGACGTCGCGGCGGATCTTGTCGGTCACGGCCGCCGGCAGGCCGGCCGGCGCGGCCAGGGTGGTCCAGCCGATGACCTCGAAGCCGGCCGGACCGCCCGACTCGCCCACCGTGGGCACATCGGGGAAGGCCGGATGGCGTACCGGCGCGGCCACCGCCAGGTAGCGCAGCTTGCCGGCGCGCTGCATGGCGCCGGCGCTGCCGATCGAGCCGAGCGCGAAGGACAGCTCGTTGGTGGCCACGGCGGTGTAGAGGTGCGAGGTCTCCTTGTAGACGACGTGCGACATGGTGGTGCCGGTCATCGACTCGAACAGGGCCGAGCCCAGGTGCACCGGATTGCCGATCGACCACGAGCCATAGTTCAGCTGGCCGGGACGGGCCTTGGCATCGGCGACGATCGCACCGACCGAGCGGTACTTGCTGTCGTTGCCGACCGTGAAGAAGAAGTTGGTGCGGAACAGCGGATCGATCTGCTCGAAGTCCTTGACCGGGTCGTAGGGCAGCTTCTTGAACAGCGACGGATAGGCCGTCAGGTGCACGTTGTCGAGCTGGATCAGGTCGTAGCCATCCTTGGCGCCCCGCTTGAAGGCGTCGATGGCGATGAAGCCGTTGCCGCCGGGGCGGTTCTCCACCGTCACCGGCTGGCCCCAGGCGCGGCTGAGCTTGTCGGCCAGCAGGCGCACCACACCCTCGGGGCCGCCGCCGACCGGGAACGGCGTGATGATGCGCACCGGGCGATTGGGGAAGTCCTGGGCCTGGGCCGCGCCGGGCAGCAGCAGCGTCGACAGGGCGGCGCAGGCACCAGCGGTGGCGGCGAGGGCCGCGAGGCGACGGCGGGTCGGGCCGAAGGCGGCGCGGGCGGGGTGCGGGTCTCTCATCTTCATGGTCTCCAGGGTCCGGGATCGGAGGGCGGGATGGGGGGTTCGAGTCCGTGGTGGCGGCTCGCCCATAGGGTACAGGTCCGGCCCCGGCCCGCCAGGGGCAGAAACGCGCATCTCCGCGTGCTTTCGCCGGCCCGCCACCGCGCGGTGTCGCGGACCCGCGCTCCCGGAATGGGTTCGACCCAGGAAGCCCTCGCACCTTCCGGTCGGCCGTGGCCTCAGGGCGTCACCGGGCCCTCCCAGCGTTCGGCGCAGCGACGCAGCAGGCGCCGCCCCTCGGGCGTGATGGCCAGCACCCGGAATGCCGCCACGGCGCGCGGCGGCGCCGTGCCGGGAGCCGCCGGGTCGGTGGCCCCACCCTGCGGCCGCGCCTCGCATGGCACCTTCAGGCAGAGCCCGACGATCAGGCCGGCGTTCATCAGCACGCGCAGCTCGACGACCTCGTCCTCGGTGCTGACGGTGAAGGGCAGATCCAGTCGCGCGATCTGCCGGAGCTTCTCAATCGACATGGTGGACTCCTCGGTGTATTTGAAAGTATTCCTTCTCCAGGGCAATCGGCATACCAGGGTTCCACCCTCCACGCTGTCCCGGCCCCGTCGGGCACGCGCCTTGCCGATGTACCTGGATCGAAAGGTCCCCATCCATGTCGCTGTCCCACCACTACCGTGCCGCCCAGGCCCTGAGTCCGAAGGCGGCCCGCCTGGCCACGCGGCTGCTCGACCTGGCGATCGACGTGCCGTTCGCCTGGCGACTGTCGCTGCGCCTGGCCCTGCTGGAGCGCGGCCGCCTGGCGCCGCCGTTCAGCAACACCGATCTGGTCCCGCTGACGGAGCGCTGCGACGGGCCAGCGCCGGGGTCGCCGCCGATCGAGCAGGCACGCGGCTTCATCCGCGCCCTGCGCGCCGACCGATCGGAACCGCGCGACACCTAGCCGCGCGGTTTCCCGCCGCTGGCTTGCGCGTCGGGAGCAAATGCGCGACAAGCATGTCTTCCCCGCCCGGGAGCTTCCGCTTCCCCCGACCTCGATCCGCATGCCATCCACCCCTCCGGCTCCCCGCTCCGGCGCCCGCATCGGCGCCGACGGCCCCATGGCCGATCCGCCGGCGGGCATGACGCCCTGGATCGGCATCGTGGGCGAGGAAGGCCTGGTGGCGGCGCTGGAACATCTGCTGCCGACCCTGCCGGCGGACCACGGCATGGCCTACCTGGTGCTGCCGCTCATGGTGCCCGACGAGGCCCGGCTCGAAGGACTGCGGGCGCGCACGCCATTGCCGCTGGTGCGGGTGGCGCGACGGGCACGGATCGAACCCGACCACGTCTACCTGCTGCCGGCGGGGACCGTCCTGGCCGCGACGCCGGAGGCCATCGAGGCCGGGCCAGGCGATCCGGCGACCGGTCTGCGTCCGCGACTCGACGCCTTCCTCGACCTCCTGGCCCGCCAGCGCGGCCCGCGTGCCGCCGCCGTGGTGCTGTCGGGCCACGACGCCAAAGCCGATGCCGATGCCGGCGCGATCGACGTCGGTCGCCTGCGCGCCCACGGCGGCGTGGTGATCGTCCAGGACCCGTCGGAGGCCGCGCAGGCCGCCCTGCCCCGGGCCGTCATCGCCTCGGGCATGGTCGATCGGGTCCTGCCGGCGGCGCGGATCGGCGCGCGCCTGCGGGAGTGCTTCCCAAGCGGCGCGCCCCCGGGCCGGCATCTCGGCGCCGCAGGGAGCGCCAGCGCCGCCGAGCCCGATGCCGCAGGCGACACCGATCCCGCCACGGCCCCGACGGCCGACGATGCCCTGCTGCGGCAGCTGCTCGACCTGCTGCGCCGCCGCACGGGCCGCGCGTTCGACGGCTATGGCGGTCCCGCGCTGCGGCGCCGCATCGCGCGGCGCATGCGGATCCATGGCGTCGCGACCCTCCAGGACTATGTCCGGACGCTCGACACCCGGCCGGGCGAGACCGAGGCGCTGCGCGACGAGCTGTGGCTGCCGGTGGGCACCTTCTTCCGCGATCCCCCCGCCTTCGCCGCGCTGCGCGACGAACTGCCGTCCCTGTTCCAGCACAAGGGCCCGGCGGATGTCGTGCGGGTATGGGTCGCGGCCTGCGCCACCGGCGAGGAGGCCTATTCGGTCGCGATGCTTCTGGCCGACCACGCGCGCGGCCTGGCGACACCGCCGGCGGTGCAGGTCTTCGCGACCGACGTCGCGCCGGAGGCGATCCGCATCGCCCGCGAGGGTCTCTATCCGGCGTCGATCCGCGCCAGCATCCCGGCCGAATCGCTGCAGCGGCATTTCGTCGCCGAGCGCGGCGCGTTCCGGGTCCGGCGCGACCTGCGCAAGCTGGTGATGTTCGCGGTGCACGACCTGCTGCGCGACCTGCCGTTCACCCGCCTCGACCTCCTGAGCTGCCGCTACCTGGTCGGCGACCTGGCGCCACCGGCGCGAGCCCGGCTGTGCGGACTGTTCCATTTCGCCCTGGCGCCGCGCGGCCGGCTGTTCCTGGGCGTCTCCGAACCGGATCCAGGCACCGCCCCGGCCGGCTTCACGGCCATCGCCGAAGCGCCCGGGCTGTTCGCCCGCCGCGCGGCGCCGGCCCGGGCCGGCCACCCGGAGGACGTGCCGCTGCCACCCTCGCAGGCCTGGTCGTGGGCCGGGGCGGCGCCACCGGCGCATCGGCCGCCGGACGCGACCGGGTCGCCACGGGCCAGCGCGCTGGCGGCGGCGCCACGGTCCGGGCGCCGGGGCTGGGGCGGGACGGGCGTGACGGACGGGATCGGTGGGACCGACGGGGATTGGGGCGACGTGCACCTCGACCTGCTCGAACAGCTGGGGCCGCCCTCGATCCTGGTCGATGCCGCCCACGACATCCTGCACCTGTCGCCCGGCGCCGGGCGCTACCTGGAGCACCCCGCCGGCGAGCCCGACCACAACCTGCTGCGATTGGTGCAGCCGCCGCTGCGGATCGAACTGCGCGCCGCGCTGTTCCGGGCCGCCGACAGTGCCCGGCCGGTCGAGTCCCGCGTGGCCCTGCCCGACGCCGCCCCGCTCCTGTTGCGCGTGGTGCCGCTGCGCCGCGGCCCGGCGCTGCTGTACCTGGTACTGCTCGGCGCGCCCGCGC
Organism: Variovorax sp. PEI5; assembly: GCF_056679935.1. Classification (NCBI taxonomy): domain Bacteria; kingdom Pseudomonadati; phylum Pseudomonadota; class Betaproteobacteria; order Burkholderiales; family Comamonadaceae; genus Variovorax; species Variovorax sp. PEI5. The sequence goes on along the minus strand of NZ_JBWXPH010000002.1, from coordinate 283,492 downwards.
CGCAGGCCGACGCCATCGCGCTGCGGCCGGCGACCGAGCATCCTGGCGCCGCCGAACTCGACCGCGAGATCGCGGAGCTGCGCTCGCAGCTGCGCGAGACGGTGCGGCGGCACGCGGTCTCGGTGCGCGAACTCACCACCAGCAACGACGAACTGCAGGCCAGCAACGAGGCCCTGCGGTCCGCCATGGAAGCATTGCGTGGCAGCCGCGAGGAACTGGAGGCCGTCAACCAGGAATTCGTCACCGTCAACCGGCAGCTCCAGACCAAGGTCGACGAACTCGTGCACGCCAACAGCGACCTGCAGAACCTGATGAACGCGACCGCCATCGCCACCCTGTTCCTGGACCGGGACCTGTGCATCGCGCGCTACACGCCGATGGCGGTGACGCTGTTCGGGGTGGTGCCGGGCGATGTCGGCCGGCCGCTGGCCGACCTGACGCCACGACTCCAGTACGCCGAGGTCGCCGACGACGCGACGCGGGTGCTGGAGCGCCTGACGCCGATGGAGCGCGAGGTCGGCCTGGCCGATGGCACCTGGCTGCTGGCGCGCCTGCTGCCCTACCGGACGATGGACGATCGCATCGCCGGCGTGGTGCTCTCCTTCATCGACATCACCGAGCGCAAGCGCGCCGACGAGATCAGCCAGTGGCTGTCGGCGGTGGTGGCGTCGTCGGTCGACGCCATCATCAGCTTCTCGCTGCAGGGCACGATCCTGAGCTGGAATGGCGGCGCCCGGCGCGTCTTCGGCCATGTCGCCGAGGATGTCATCGGCCAGCCGCTGGCGGTGCTGGCCCGGCCCGGGCAGACCGGCTGGTGCGACGACACGCTGGCACGCGTCAACCAGCAGCGCAGCATCGACAACCTCGAGACGCTCGGCCAGGCCCGCGACGGGCAGGCGCTGCACCTGGCGGTCACCGCCTCGCCCATCATCAATGTCGAGGGCCGCGTCGTGGGCGGCACCGCCAGCCTGCGCGACATCACCGCGGCGCGGCGCAACGAGGAGGCCCTGCGGCGCAGCGAGCAACGCTTGCGGCTGGTGATCGAGAACGCGCGCGACTATGCGATCTTCTCGATGGACACCGCGCGCGTCATCACCAGCTGGAACAGCGGCGCCGAGCACCTGCTGGGCCATGCCGAGTCGGAGGCGATCGGCCGCCCGGCCGACATGATCTTCACCGCCGAGGACCGCGCCGCCAACGTGCCGGCGCGCGAGGCCGCCACCGCCATGCGCGAGAGTCGCGCGGCCGACGAGCGCCAGCACCAGCGCAAGGACGGCTCGCGCTTCTGGGCCAATGGCACCCTGATGCGCATGGACGACGGCCGGGGCGGCGCCATCGGCTTCGTGAAGATCCTGCGCGACGAGACCCAGGCGCGCCAGGCGCGCGCCGAGCTGCAGCGCAGCCAGGACGAGCTGCTGCGCGCGCTGGCGGCGCAGGAGCAGGCGCGCGCCGCGCTGGAGAAGGCCGATTCCGCCAAGGACCGTTTCCTGGCGCTGCTCTCGCACGAGCTGCGCAACCCGCTCGCGGCCGTGAGCACGGCGGCCGAGCTGCTGGCCGGGCCGGCCCTGCCGGACGAGCAGCGACGCGCCATCGCCTTGCTGCGGCGCCAGGCCCGCACCATGAAGCTGCTGCTCGACGACCTGCTCGACGTCTCCCGTCTGGCCGCCGGCCGCTTCGAGCTGCGCCCGGCCGAGGTCGACCTCGCCGAGGTGATCGAGCCGGCGCTCGAGGCCGTCGAGGCCACCCTGCGCGCCGCCGGCCACCACCTGATGCTCGACCTGCCGGCCGCGCCGGTGCGGTTGCGGGTCGATCCGCTGCGCGTCACCCAGGTGCTGGTGAACCTGCTGGGCAATGCCACCAAGTACACCCCGCCGGCGGGCCGGATCGGCTTGAGCGTGCGGGTCGAGGGCGAGTGGCTGCGCGTGGTCGTGAGCGACGACGGCGTGGGCATCGAGCCCGAGCGGCTCGACCAGATCTTCGAGCTCTACACCCAGGGGCCGATGGCCACGCACGCCCTCAACGACGGTCTGGGCCTGGGCCTGTCGCTGGCGCGCACCATCGTCGGCCTGCACCACGGCACCATCGAGGGCGCCAGCGAGGGCCCGGGACGCGGCAGCCGCTTCACCCTGCGATTGCCGGCGGTGCTGGCCGGCGCGGCGCCGGCGGCGGCGGCGGCGGTCCCGCCGTCGGCCCCGCCGGCGGCCATCCCGGCAGTGCGCGACATCCTGGTGGCCGACGACAACACCGACGCCTCCTGGGCGCTGGCGCAGCTGCTGCGCCGCGCCGGCCACCGCACGCGCCGCGCCGCCGGCGGCGCCGAGGCGCTCGAGCGCGCCTTCGAGCAGACGCCCGATGTCGCCGTGCTCGACATCGGCATGCCCGACATCGATGGCGTCGAGGTGGCGCGCCGCCTGCGCGCCGCGCCCGCCACGCGCGACATCGTGCTCGTGGCGCTGACCGGCTGGAGCAGCGCGAGCGACCGCGCCCGCGCGCTGGAGGCCGGCTTCGACGCCCTGCTGAGCAAGCCGGCCGACCTGCAGGCGCTGCTGGGCGCCATCGAACGGGCGACGACGGCACGCCGCTTGCCGACGGGAGAGTGACGCCATCGGCGTCGCAGACGTCTTTTGTCCACTCTCACGATGCAAGGAACCCTTCCATGTTTTCACACAACAAGCGACTGCAATACACGGTGCGGATCAGCCAGACCAATCCCGGCCTGGCCAACCTGATGCTGGAGCAGTTCGGCGGCCCGCAGGGCGAGCTGGCGGCGGCCTGCCGCTATTTCACGCAGGCCCTGGGCGACGACGACCCGGGCCGCAAGGACATGCTGTTCGACATCGCGACCGAGGAGCTCAGCCACCTGGAGATCATCGGCACCATCATCGGCATGCTCAACAAGGGCGCCAAGGGCCGGCTGGCCGAGGGCGTGGAGCGCGAGGGCGAGCTCTACCGCACCATCACCGGCGCGGGCAACGACAGCCACCTGACGCAGGTGCTCTATGGCGGCGGCCCGGCGCTGGTCAACTCGGCCGGCGTGCCCTGGACCGCCGCCTACATCGACACCATCGGCGAGCCGACGGCCGACCTGCGCTCCAACATCGCCGCCGAGGCGCGCGCCAAGATCGTCTACGAGCGCCTCATCAACCTCACCGACGACCCCGGCCTGAAGGACGCGCTGACCTTCCTCATGACGCGCGAGGTGGCGCACCAGCAGTCTTTCGAGAAGGCGCTCTACTCGATCCAGCCGAACTTCCCGCCGGGCAAGCTGCCGGGCGATCCGCGCTATGCCGACACCTACCTGCGGACGTCGAGCGGGGGACCGGAGAACCGCGGGCCGTGGAACGAGGGCGCGCAGTGGAACCACGTGGTGGTGACGCAGGACTCCGGACCGGTCGATGGCGGCTCCGGCGTGGCGACGGTGGAGATGCCGGACGAGGAGGCCGCGACCGTGCGCGCGATGATGGCCCGCACCGCCTCCGACCCCGACGCCCGCCCGCTGACCGGCGCCGAGCTGGGCATGGGCCTGGATCGGCCGCGCAGCGAGACCTGAGGCGCCGCCTCAGTCGCCGTATTCCTTGAGGCGGTTGTAGAGCGTCTTCATGCTGATGCCCAGGGTGGCGGCGGTGCGCTCCTTGTGGTGGTCGCAATGGGCATAGGTCGCCAGGATCACCTGGCGCTCGATCTCCGACAGCCGCGTTCCCAGCGCGATGTGCAGCATGCCCTCGGCCACCGGCGCGGCCGCGTCCTGCGGCGGCGCGGGCGACGCGACCGGTGGCGGCGCGACCAGCGGCTGCGGCAGCCATTCCTCGTCGATGGCGTCGCCGCTGGTCATCACCCAGACCCGCTGCACCACGTTGCGCAGCTCCCGCACGTTGCCCGGCCAGCCATAGGCGCGCATGCGCGCCAGCGCGCCCTCGGTGAAGTGCTTGCGCACGCGCTCCTGCGCGCTCATGTCCGCCAGCAGGCTGCGCGCGATGAGCTGCACGTCGTCGCCGCGCTCGCGCAGTGGCGGCAACGCGATCGGGAACACGTTCAGGCGATAGAGCAGGTCCTCCCGCAGGCGGCCGCGCGCGACCGCCTCGACCGCATCGCGGTTGGTGGCCGCGATGATGCGGACATCGGTCTGCTGCAGCTGGGTCGAGCCGACGCGCATGAAGGTGCCGGTCTCCAGCACCCGCAGCAACTTGACCTGCAGCTCCAGCGGCATCTCCGTGACCTCGTCGAGGAACAGCGTGCCGCCATGCGTGCGCTCGAAGAAGCCCTGGTGCTGGCGCTCGGCGCCGGTGAAGCTGCCCTTCTCGTGGCCGAAGATCTCGCTCTCGATGAGGTGTGGCGAGAGCGCGCCGCAGTTGACCGCCAGGAACGGCATGTCGCGCCGCCGGCTCATGTCGTGCACGGCGCGCGCCACCAGCTCCTTGCCGGTGCCGCTCTCGCCATGGATGAAGACCGTGACGGCGGTGCCGGCCACGCGGGAGATCTGGCGGTAGACGCGCTGCATCACCTCCGAGGCGCCGATCAGCTCGCCGAAGCGCCCGGTCTCGCGCCATTGCTCCGTGATCTGCGCCAGCTCGGCGCGCAGCCGCGATGGCCGGATCAGGCGCGAGAGCAGCCCGCGCAGGTGCGCCGGATTGACCGGCTTGACCAGGTAGTCGGCCGCGCCCATGCGCAGCGCCTGCACCGAGGTCTCGATGCTGGCCTGGCCGGTCATCAGGATGATCTCGGTGTCGTTGAGCAGGCCGCTGTCGTCGCCCAGCAGTTCGAAGCCGTTGCCGTCGGGCAGGTGCAGGTCCAGCAGCAGCAGGTCGGGCGACTGCAAGGCCAGCAGGCGGCGCGCCGCGTGCAGCGAGGGGGCGCTGGCGACGCTGTGGTTCTCGCGGCTGATCAGCGCGCTGAGGACCCGCGCGGAGTCCTCGTCGTCCTCGACGACCAGGATGTGGCCCATCCTAGGCGTCCCGGCGGTCGACGCGCGACCGCTCCAGGCCCTGCGAGAACTCGCGCAGCGCCTGCGTCAGGACATGGATGCGGGCGATCTGCCGCTCCAGCACGGCGATGGATTCGGCATGCGTCTCGGAATGCGGCGGCTCGTCGCGCAGCAGTTCGACCGCCGCGGCCATGGTGCCCAGCGGGGTGCGCAGGTCGTGCTCGAACTGCTTGAGGAAGGCGAGGGAGGACGCATCGCCGGGGCTCGGCGTGGGTGGCGCGATCGCGCTGGCGACATCCGGCGGGGGAGGAAGGATCGACATGGGGCGAGTTTGCGACAAGCCTCGACTTCTGTCTCGGGCAAGTCGGCGGCAAGTTTTGCCGCAAATATTGCAACCTAAAGAACTACAAAATACTAAATAACTCCGTAATAGTACTTTTTACTTATTTTTATTGAGGCATGGTCGTTGCGATAGGGGACCACGCGCATCGCGCGGGAGCCCTCCATGAACACTGCCAGATTGCAACCCCGTCTCGCGGCCACCGTCAGTTTCTCGCCTCGCCTCCAGCATGCCGTCCGCCTGCTGCAGATGTCCACGCTGGACTATGCGCAGGCATTGCGCGATGCCGCGCTGGACAACCCGTTCCTCGACGTCGAGATGAGCGATGGCCCGGCCGGCGCGGACGAGGCGGCGGCACCGGCGCCGGCGTCGGCCGACAGTGGGATCGATGTCGACTTCGAGGCCGCGCATCGCTTCGACCGCCTGCCCGGCCTCGACCCGGTGGCGAGCCGCCACCTGTCGCACGACGCCAGCCAGGACCTGCTGCAGCAGGCGCCGGTGCGCATGAGCCTGGCGGCCCACCTGCGCGGCCAGCTGTGCACGCTGCGGCTGGGCCGGCGCGAGCGCGTGCTGGCCGAGCTGGTGATCGAGGCGCTGGACGACGATGGCTACCTGCGCGTCTCGCTGGACGAGCTGGCCGACGGCCTGGCCGATGGCGATGCCGGATCGCCAGCCGAGCTCGATCTGGCGTTGCGCCGCGTGCAGGGGCTCGACCCGGTCGGCGTGGCCGCGCGCGATGTCGCCGAATGCCTGGCGCTGCAGTTGCGCGACGTCGCCGATCCGGACCTGCGCGCCCTGGCGCTGCGCATCGTGCGGGAACAGCTCGACCTGCTGGCGACGCGCCGGCTGTCGCGCCTGGCCGCCCAGCTCGAGGTCTCGACCGATGCCGCGCATGCGGCCGTCGACTGCATCCTGCGGCTCGACCCCCGGCCCGGCGCGCGCTACCACGAGACGCCCACGCAGGCGATCGTCCCCGATGTCATCGTGCGCAAGATCGGCGGCGTCTGGAAGACCGTGCTGAACGACCGGGCCCTGCCCCGCGTGCGTCTCCACCAGTCCTATGCCGCGCTGTTCGAGCGCTGTCGCGCCCAGGGCGACGGCGCCATGAAGGACTGCCTGGAGCAGGCCCGCTGGACGGTGCAGAACGTGGACCAGCGCGTCTCGACGATCCTCGCCATCGCGACGGCGATCGTCGCGCGCCAGAAGCTGTTCCTCGACCATGGGCACCTGGCCATGAAGCCGCTGGGCCTGCGCGAGATCGCCGATGTCGTCGGCGTCCATCCCTCGACCGTCTCGCGCGCGGTGCGCCACAAGTACCTCTCCACGCCGCACGGCGTCTTCGAGCTGCACCACTTCTTCTCGCGCGGCATGGCCCACCGCAGCGGCGGCACCAGCGCGCCGGCGGCGCTGCAGGCGCTGATCGGCGAACTCATCGAGGCCGAGCGTCCGGACGCGCGCTTCAGCGATGCCGAGCTGGCACGCGAACTGGCCCGCCAGGGCTTCCTGATCGCCCGCCGCACGGTCACCAAGTACCGCCAGCGCCTCAACATCGAAGCGGTCGAACGCCGCCGTTCCTTCTGAACCCACTCGCGCCGCGCCCCCCCTACATGCCGTCCGAAGCCGTCTACTTCTCCACCCGCGCCACCGTGCGCTTCGCCATCTACCCGCAGGGTTTCGAAGGGCCGCGCGTGCTGGCGGAGATCTCCGTGGGCACGCTGCGCGACGTCTTCGGCGCCCGTGGCGACGGCGACAGCCTGATCTATACCTACCGGGTCCACTTCGCCAAGATCCAGATCAAGGCGCTGACGCGCTACTGGCGCGACCCGGCGATCCCGGTGCTACTGGAGCCCTGCGACTTCGACGCCGCCGGCACCACGACGGCGGCCTCCGGCGCCGCCGGCGCTTGAAGCGCTGCCGGATCGCGACGTCCCGCGCCCGGCGCGCGGTCCGGGTCGATTTCGGAATGTCGAGCGGAATGACCCGTCGAAGCGGTCGGCCCAGCTTCCGTTCGGTCAAAGCGTGCAAGATGGCGCCATGTCCGCTTTCGAACCCTCCCGTCCAGGGGGTACCGCCGTTTCCATGACCGTCTCGCCTCCCCCCATCGACGAGGACCGACTCGCCGAGCTGCAGCCCAGCCCGCTGCGGTTCCCGGTGGTGGGCCTCGGGGGCTCCGCCGGTGGCCTGCCGGCGCTGCTGAAGTTCTTCGAGCACATGCCGCCGGCGCCGCGCATGGCGTTCGTCGTCATCCTGCACCTGTCGCCCCATCACGAGAGCAACGCCGCGCACCTGCTGCAGCAGGTCACGCCGATGCCGGTGACGCAGGTGACCAGTTCGGTGCCGATCGAGATCGACCACGTCTATGTGATCGCGCCCGGCTCGGACCTGCTGATGAACGATGGCCACCTGCAGGTGATGCCCTGCGAGCGCAGCATCGGCCGCGCCGTCGCCATCGACGTCTTCTTCCGCACCCTGGCCCAGGTGCACCAGGAGAAGGCCGTCTGCGTCGTGCTGTCGGGCACCGGCAGCGACGGCGCCGTCGGCATCGCGCGGATCAAGGCCCAGGGCGGCGTCACGCTGGCGCAGCCACCGGCCGAGGCCGAGCATGGCGACATGCCGCGCGCGGCCATCGCCACCGGCATGGTCGACATCGTGCTGCCGGTCGCCGAGATGGGCCGGCGCCTGGTCGAGCTGCGGGAGAACGCCCAGCGCATCCGGCTGCCGGCGGCCGACGATGCGCCGGTGCCACCGCTGCCGCCGCGCGACCACGCGACGCCGGCGCCCTACCAGGAAAGCACCCTGCAGGACATCGTGGCCCTGCTGCGCGTCTACACGCGGCACGACTTCCGGCGCTACAAGCGCGGCACGGTGCTGCGCCGCATCGAGCGCCGGCTGCAGGTCAACCAGCTGCCCGACCTGGAGAGCTACCGCGAATTCCTGCGCGAGCATCCGCAGGAGGCGGCGCCGCTGCTGCAGGACATGCTGATCAGCGTGACCAGCTTCTTCCGCGACGCCGACGCCTTCGAACTGCTGGCGCGCGAGGCCGTGCCCGAACTGCTGCGCCGGCTGCCCGCCGACGAGCCGTTCCGGGTCTGGGACGCGGGCTGCGCCACCGGCGAGGAGACCTACTCGCTGGCGATGCTGCTGCGCGATGGCGCCGAGGCGCAGGGCCGGCGCCTCGACATGCAGGTCTTCGCCACCGACATCGACGACCGCGCGCTCACCGTGGCGCGCCGCGGCGTCTACCCGAGCGGCATCGCGGCCGACGTGCCGCCGTTGCGTCTGCGGCGCTATTTCACGCAGGAGCAGGACCAGTACCGCATCCAGGCCGCGTTGCGCGAGCAGATCCTGTTCGCCAACCACAACCTGCTGCACGACCCGCCGTTCTCGCGGCTCGACCTGATCTGCTGCCGCAACCTGCTGATCTACCTGGAGCCGAGCGCGCAGGTCGCCGTGCTGGAGATGTTCCACTACGCGATGAAGCCGGGCGGCTACCTGTTCCTGGGTGTCTCGGAATCGGTCGATGTCGCGGGCGCGCTGTTCGACACGGTGGACAAGAAGAACCGCATCTACCGCGCGCGGGGTCGCGCCACCTTCCGGGCGCGGCCCGCGCTGATCGCCCCGCAGCCCCTGGTGCTGCCGCCGGCGGCGCTGGTGGCCGACGATCCCGAACGCGCCGGCGACCAGCCGGCACGGCGCGAGGCCTGGCAGGGTCCCGCCGCGCAGATGCATCTGCGGGCGCTGCAGACCGTGGCGCCGGCGAGCGTGCTCATCGACGGCGGCCACGAGATCCTGCATCTCTCGCCCACCGCCGGGCGCTACATGAAGCACGCCGGTGGGGTGCCATCGAACAATTTGCTGCACAACGTCGATCCCGAACTCCGCCTGGAACTGGGCACGGCGCTGTTCCAGGCCGAACAGTCGCGCCAGCGCGTCGAGGCGCGGCTGCCGCGCGCGGCGGCCGACGGCGCCGCGGCCCCGCTGCGCCTGGTGATCCATCCCCTGCCGGCGAGCGGCACGACGCCGGCCCTGATGCTGGTGTGCTTCGAGGAAGGCGACGCGGCCGCGTCGGCGACCGGCGCCGCGCCGCACGCGGAGCCGCGCGAGTCGCTGCACCAGCACCTGCTGCAGCGGGCGGCGCAGGAGATCCGGCAGCTCAAGATCAACCTCCAGGACACGCTGGAGCGCTCGGCGCTGTCGACCGAGGAGCTCCGGGGCGCCAACGAGGAGCTGCAGGCCATCAACGAGGAACTGCGCTCGGCCACCGAGGAACTGGAGACCAGCAAGGAGGAGCTGCAGTCGATCAACGAGGAGCTGACCACGGTCAACCAGGAGTTGCGCATGAAGGTCGAGGAGCGCGGCCAGATCAACGACGACCTGCAGAACTTCATCACGGCATCGGAGATCGCGACCGTGTTCGTCGATGGCAACCTGCGCATCAAGCGCTTCACACCGCAGGCGCGCACCCTGTTCAACCTGATCGCCTCGGATGCCGGGCGGCCCTTGCTGGACATCACCCACCGCCTGCACTACGACGCCCTGGAACGCGACGCCCAGGCCGTCTTCGAGAGCCTGCGCCCGATCGAGCGCCGCGTGACGACCGACGACCAGCGCCACCTGCTGGCCCGCATCCTGCCCTACCGCACGGCGGGCGACCGCATCGAGGGCATCGTGCTCACCTTCATCGACATCACCAAGCTGCGCCTGACCGAGGAACGCATCCGGGCCCGCGAGGCGCAGGGCAGCGGCGCCTGGCCGCCGGCGCCGGAGCAGACCCCGCCACGCGCCTAGCGCGGCGGCTTCAGGCCGGCGGCGCGAGCGGCAGCTCGACCGTGAAGGTGGCGCCGGCCCCGGGGCCTGCGCTGCGCGCGCCGATGCGCCCGCCGTGCGCCCTGACGCTGGCCTGGGCGATCGCCAGCCCCAGGCCCAGGCCGCCATAGCGGGCCGTGACATCGCGGCTGCCCTGTTCGAAGACGCTGAAGATGCGCTCGGCGTCGCCGGGCTCGAAGCCGACGCCCGAATCGCTGACCTCCACCACCACGCGGTCGCCCTCGTCGCGCGTGCGCAGGTGGATGCGGCCCTGCCGGGGCGTGAACTTCGAGGCGTTCTTCAGCAGGTTCCAGAACACCTGCTGCAGCCGCCGGGCATCGCCCTCGACGTCGTGGCGCGTGGCCTCCAGCGCCACCTCCAGCCGTTGCTCGCGGGCTTCGATGTCCGACTGCGAGACCTCGATCGCACGCGCGATCGCCAGCCGCAGGTCGACCGGCTCGATGCTCAGTTCCAGCTTGCCGTGCATGATCCGCGTGACATCGAGCAGATCGTCGATCAGGTGCGCCTGCAGGCGCACGTTGCGCTCGATGACCCCGATGGTCTCCAGCGCCGACGGTGGCAGCCCCCGCGTCCGCGCGAGCAGCTGGGCGCCCAGCAGCACCGGATTCAGGGGCGTGCGCAGTTCGTGCGAGAGCACCGCCAGGAAGCGGTCCTTGGCCTTGCCGGCGGCTTCGGCCTGGTCGCGGGCGACCTCGGTCTCCCGCAGCGCCGCGCGCAGCTGCTCGCGCGCCTGTTCCATGGCGCGCCGGGCGTGCAGCTCGTCGGTCTGGTCGCGGAAGATCTTGACCAGGCCCAGGGCGGTGCCCGGCCCGTCGCGCATCGCCATCAGGGCGCCGGAGGCCCAGAAGCGGCTGCCGTCCTTGCGCAGGTGCCAGCGCTCGTTGGTCGCCCGGCCCTCGGCCAGCGCCGTCACGGCCTCGGCGCTCGGCACGCCGGCGGCCCGGTCCTCGGGCGTGAAGAGCGCATCGACGGCCAGGCCGATCGCCTCGTCGTGCGTGTAGCCCAGGAGCGCCTGCGCGCCGCTGTTCCAGCTCGTGATGCGGCGCTCCAGGTCGAGCGAGAAGATGGCGTAGTCGCGCGCGTTCTCGACGATCAGCCGCAGCCGGTCCTCGCTCTCGCCCAGCTGCTCCTGGGCCCGCCGGCGCTCGGTGATGTCCGAGACCACGCCGACGATGAACCGGCGGCCGTCGTGCAGCCGCCCGGGCGCGGAGGCCGCGAAGATCCAGTGGCGCACCGCGCCGGCGCGCGTCGTCATCTCGAGCTCGGCCTCCACCACCTCCGAGCGGCCGTCGAACAGCGCCCGCAGCCGCTCGCGCAGCCGCGCCGCCCCCGGCGCGTCGGCATGGTCGAGCCAGGCGTCGAAGGTCGGCAGCTCCGTGGCCGCGAAGCCGGTCGAGGCGCTCCAGGACTGGCTGACCTGCAGCACCCGGCCGTCCTCGGCCTGCATGATCACCGGCACCGGCGCGTCCTCGATGGCGCGGCGGAACTGTTCCTCGCTGGCGCGCAGGGCGGCCTCGAAGGCGCGACGGTCGGTGATGTCGACGAAGCTCAGCACCACCCCGGCGATGTGGTCGTCGACCGTCCGGTAGGGCAGCACCCGGGCCAGCAGCCAGCGGTCCTCCGCGCGCATCTCGCGGTCCACCGGCACCAGGCTGGCGAGCACCTCGCGGGCATCGGCGGCGAGTTCGGGGTAGTCCAGCCGCTGCTGCAGGTCCGAGATGGGCCGGCCGACGTCGCTGCCGATCAGGTTGAACAGCGGCGCGGCCGTGGGCGTGTAGCGCATGACGCGCAGCTCGCGGTCGAGGAACAGGGTGGCGATCTGCGTCGCGCTCATCAGGTTGTGCAGGTCGGAGTTGGCCTGCCCCAGTTCCTCGACCCGGTTCTTGAAGTCGGCGTTGAGCGTGGTGAGTTCCTCGTTGACGCTCTGCAGCTCCTCGCGTCCGGTCTCCAGCTCCTCGCCCGCGCTGTGGAGTTCCTCGTTCATGGCCTGCAGTTCCTCGTTGCTGGCCTTGAGCTCCTCCGTCGAGACCTCGTACTGCTCGACCGTCGCGCGCAGGCGCACGCTGGCGCGGGTGAGCTCCTGCTCGAGTTGCGCCACGATGATGCGGGTGTCGCCGTCGGGCGCCGCCGCGACGACCGCGGCGCCGTCGGCCGGCTTCGCCTCCCGCGCGTGGAACAGGACCAGGAAGTGGCCCGGGGCCAGATCGCCGGCCGGCACCACCCGCAGGTCCAACAGCACCGGCGCGCCGGCCAGCTCGAGCGCGCGGCCATGGACCTCGATCGGCTGGCCGCGCTCCTCGGCCGCCAGCAGCGCGGCGCGCAGGTCCACGCGCAGCGCCGGCTGCACCAGCCGCAGCAGGTTGCTGGTGATGCCGCCTTCGGGGAAGCGCAGGAAGCGGCTCGCGTTCTCCGACAGATGGACCAGGTCGTGGTCGGCGTCGATCAGCGCCGATGCCGGTCCCCAGCGGCCGAGCAGCCGGGCATGCAGCTCGGCCGTCGAGCACTGGCCCGGCGCGCCGGCGTCGCGCGCTGGCGCCGCCATCGCGAGGGACAGCGGTCGCGCCATCAGCGCCTGGCCGGGCAAGGAGGTCACGGCATGCTTCATGTGGTCGTGCTGCTGCAGCACCCGCCGCATGGCGTTCTCGTCGCGCGCGATGGCCACCGGCAGGCCCAGCCGCTCGACCGGCCGCTGCCGGTAGACGCGATGGCGCTTGTCGAGCGCCTCGAACAGCGTGTTGTCCTCGGGCACCGTCTCGGAGGCGCCCAGGAACAGCACGCCGGTCGGGTTGAGCGCGAAGTTGAAGATCTCGAAGCAGCGTCCCTGCGCCTCGCGCTTGAGATAGATGAGCAGGTTGCGGCACGACAGCAGGTCGATGCGCGAGAACGGCGCGTCCCGCAGCAGATCGTGCGTGGCGAACAGGACCATCTCGCGCACCTCGCGGCGCACCACGTAGCCGCCCGGCACCTTGGTGAAGAAGTTGCGCAGCCGCTCCTCGCTGACATCGGCGACGATAAATTCGGGATAGGTGCCGGCGCGGGCGACGCGGATGGCTTCGTCGTCGAGGTCGCAGGCGAAGACCTGCAGCCGGGGCGGCGCCTCGAGGCGGCGCGCGTGCTCGAGCAGCAGCATCGCCATCGAGTAGGCCTCCTCGCCGGTGGCGCAGGCCGCCACCCACAGGCGGAACACCTGGTCCTGCCGCTTGTCCGCCAGCAGCCGCGCGAGGCGCGGCTCCAGGGCATCGAAGGCCTCGCGGTCGCGAAAGAAGTTGGTCACGGAGATCAGCAGTTCCGCCACCAGCGCCGCCGCCTCGCCCGGCCGGGTGCGCAGCGCCTCCAGGTAGCCCTCCAGGTCCTCCACGCCGCACACCTGCATGCGCCGCGAGATGCGGCGCACCACCGTCGCGCGCTTGTAGGAGTTGAAATCGTGGCCGGTGCGCGAGCGCATGAAGTCCAGGATGTCGCGCAGCCGCTGGTCGCGCTCGTCGTCCGGCGCCGGGACGGCCCCGCGCGCGTCCTCCTCGGCGGGCAGCCGCAACCGCGTCGAGAGATCGAGGTAGCCGCGGATGCGGGCATCCATCTCGCCGACCCGCAGGACCCAGTCGACCAGGCCGGTCTCGATGGCCGCGCGCGGCATGGACGGGTTCTCGGCCTCGCCCGGGTCCTGGGCGATGGCGAGGCCGCCGCGTTCCTTGATCCGCTTGAGGCCACTGGCCCCGTCGCCATCGGCTCCGCTGAGCACGATGGCGACGGCGCGCGGGCCGTGCGTGTCGGCCAGCGAGCGGAAGAACAGGTCGACCGCGATGCGCCGGCCCGGCTCGGGGCGCAGGTCGGTCAGTCGCAGATGCCCGTCGATCATCGTCAGGTGCTTGCCCGGCGGGATCACGTAGACGTGATCGGCCTCCAGCCGGATGCCGTCGCGCGCGGCCTGGACCTTCAGGGACGTGGCGTGCTGCAGCAGTTCGGGCAGCACGCTGTGGTGGTCGGGCGCCAGGTGCAGGACCACCACGAACGCCATGCCCGAACCCGGCGCGGCGCCATCGAAGAACCGGCGCAGCGCCGGAATGCCGCCGGCCGAGCCCCCGAGTCCCACCACCGGCAGCGCGCGTGGCTTGCGCTCGGGCAGGACCGCCTCGCCAGTGGCGGCCGCGGCCTGCTCGGCGTCATCCGGCCCGACCAGGGGCAGGCCCTCGGCCGGGGCCCGCTCACGCGGCTCGTCGGAAAAATCGCTCGTCGTCATCTGCTCGTTCCCTCTCTCGTTGCGTCGCCGGGTCCATCTCCCGCTCGATCGTGGCATGCCGGCGGACGCCGGGCTCAGCGGCGTGGGGGCAGCTCCCGGAAGGCCTGGTCCAGCAGCCGCTCCAGCACCGCCAGGTCGATCGGCTTGATCAGGTGATGCCGGAAGCCGGCGGCCGAGCTGGCGGCCACGTCGGCCGGCGTCCCGTAGCCGCTCATGGCGATGGCGTACGGCGCGAAGCCGGCGCCGCGCAGGTGCCGCAGCAGATCCCAGCCATTGCCATCGGGCAGTCCGAGGTCGGACAGCAGCACCGGGCTCGGAGCGGCCGGGAACTCGCGCAGGGCCGTCGCCATGGAGCCGGCGGTACGGACGTCGTAGCCATCGTCGCGCAGCAGCTGCGCCAGCAGGCTGCGCGTGTCTTCGTTGTCCTCGACGAGGAACAGCCCGGCCCGGGCCGACGAGGCGTCTGGTGATGTGTTCATGGTCGATCCACTGGCGGTCGGTTGGCGGGCGCGGGTGCGCGTCGCATGTCCCTCCGGGCCGGCAAGCGTCGTGCCCACGGGCCAGAATCCGGCCATCGCGGTCCCGCTCACACTTCCCTCCCATGAACGCACTGCCCCTGCGCCTTCTCCCCGGCGACGACCTGCGCGCCACGCTCGAAACCCTGGCCCGGCGGGATTTCCCCGCCGGTGCCTTCCTGGTCTGCGGCATCGGCAGCCTGGGCGACGTGCGGCTGCGCCTGGCCGGCGCCGACAGGGCCACGCGCTATGCCGGCGACCACGAGATCCTCACCCTCTCGGGCAGCATCACGCCCCAGGGCGCCCACCTGCACATGAGCGTCGCCTCGGCCACCGGCGAGGTGCGCGGCGGCCACCTGGTCGCGGGCAACATCGTGCGCACCACGGCCGAGCTGCTGCTGGTCGGACTGCCGGGCTGGCGCCTGTCGCGCGCGCGCGATGACGCCACGGGCTATCCCGAACTGACCACGCGCGCGGCCGGAGTGCCCGGCGCGCCCGACGACGGCATCCGGCCGGACCCGCGACCGATCGCCTGAGGTCCCGGCGCCGCCGGCCCGCCGGCGGCCGCCAGGTTCAGGAGACGCCGGCGTGCGGCGCCGTGCTCGGCTGGCGCCCGGCTCCGAGCGCGAACAGCCGGTCGTCGGCGGCGCGCAGGCGGCGGCAGACCTCGCGCCCCATGTTCATCTGGATCAACGTGAACTGCGCGATGTCGCGCTGGAACAGTTCGAGCAGATCGTCCGGCCCGATCTCGAAGGCCCGGCAATCGGCGAGCGCGCGCACCGTCGCGCTGCGCGGCCGCAGGTCCATCAGCGCCATCTCGCCGAAGCAGTCGCCCGGCCCCAGTTCGCACAGCACGAGATCGACGCCCGCGGCCTGGCGCGCCACCGCGACGCGCCCGGCCTCGAGCACGAACATGCCGCTGGCGACATCGCCCTCGTGGAAGAAGGTCCGTCCGGCCGCCACCTCGTGGGCGCGCGCCCGGGCCACCAGGAAGTCGAGCGTCGACTCGTCGATGGCGCCGAAGATCGGCATGCCCTGCAGCAGCGCGACACGCCCGGGATGCATGGCATCTAGGCCCGGGCGCGCCGGCCACCGGCCGGAGCGGGGACGAAGGACGGGAGGACGGGAGTGGCCATGGTGGTCTCGACGTGCGGGGTGGTCGCCATGCTAAGGCCGGTCGACGGCGCCGATGGCCATCGCGGCATCGGTGGAAATCACGACAACCGGATTTCGGATCAGGTCGGACAATCGACAGCCCGCCGCCGCCGTGCCGGCCCTCCCGCCCCGACCCACGCCACCGTCCACGCCATGCCCCACGCCCTCGACCCCTCCGTCATCCAGGCCTTCACGCCCACGGGCGTGCTGCGCGCCTCCATCAACCTGGGCAATCCGATCCTCGCCCACCAGGACGCGGCCACCGCTGCCCCCGGCGGCGTGTCGGTCGACCTGGCGCGCGCCTTCGCCGGGCGCCTGGGCGTCGAGCTCGAACTGGTGGTGTTCGATGCCGCCGGCAGGTCGGTCGAGGCGGTGGCCGACGAGCGCGCCGACATCGGCTTCTTCGCCATCGATCCGGTGCGCGGCGCGCAGATCGCCTTCACCGCAGCCTATGTCCACATCGAGGGTGCCTACCTCGTGCGCGAGGCCTCGCCGCTGCGCGCCAACGACGAGGTCGACCGCGCCGGCACGCGCGTGGTCGTCGGCAAGGGCAGCGCCTACGACCTGTACCTGACGCGCGAGCTGAAGCGGGCGGAGATCGTGCGCGCGCCGACCTCGCCGACGGTGGTCGCGACCTTCCTGGAGCAGCGGATGGACGTCGCCGCCGGCGTCAAGCAGCAGCTCGAGGCCGACAGCGCGCGCACCCCCGGGCTGCGCCTGCTGCCCGGGCACTTCATGGTGATCCGCCAGGCGATGGGCGTGCCGAAGTCGCGCGGCGAAGCGGCCGCGCGGGTGCTGGGCGATTTCGTCGAGGAGATGAAGGCCAGCGGCTTCGTCGCCGAGGCGCTGCGCCGCCATGGCATCGAGGGCGCCTCGGTGGCGCCGGCCGCCACGCCCGGGGCCTGAAAGACCACCACCGCCGCGCCGGGCCCTCGAGTCGGCCGATAATCGCTCCGCCATGCCGACGACCTTCCGCCGCCTCGCCCTCCTGCACCGCTGGGTGCTGGCGTGGTTCATGCTCTCGCTGGGCGTCGCGGTGGCGGCGCCGCTGGCGCAGCCGCAGTCGCTGGAGCTGGTGTGCTCGAGCGCCGGCATGGTCAAGGTGGTGGTGCACGACGACGATGGCACCACGGAACCGGGCCGCATGGCGATGGACTGCGCGCTGTGCGCCGCCGTCGCGCCACCACCACCCGTCGCCGTGTTCCACCCGCCCCGGCCGTTGCCTCTGGCCCGCGCGGTGCAGCCGATCCCCTCGGCGCGCATCGCCGCCGCGACCCGCGCGCCATTGCCGGCGCGCGGGCCGCCCACCCTCTCCGCCTGAACCGATCCCTCCTCCCCGCCCCCGCTGCCCGGCCGATCCGCGCAACGGCGTGGCGGGCACCCGGTTTCACGACATCGCACGCCACGGTCCTCCGACCCGCATGACGCATGTCGACAGCGGTCGCCGCGACGGCATCCGCCGGAGAGTCCCATGTCAGTCTTCCATCCCAGCGCTCGTGCGCCCTCCACCGCCCTGCCCGCGCTCGCCGCCGGACTCGGCGCCCTGCTCGCGCCCGCCGGGCCGGCCCTCGCCCAGGAGCCGCGCTCGCTCGCGCCGGTGACGGTGGTCGCCCCGGCACTGCCGGCGCCGCAGCGCGCCGGCAGCCTGGCCACCGGCATCGCCGGCGCCACGCTCGACACGCCCTTCTCCGTCACCGACGTGCCGGCCGCCCTGGTGCGCGACCAGGCCGGCACCACGCTGCAGGACGCATTGCGCAACGTGCCCGGCGCCCAGGCCGATTCCGGCTTCAACGGCTCGCACACCCAGTTCTTCATCCTGCGCGGCGCCGTCGCGGACAGCGGCACCGGCTCCAACCGGGTGCTGCGCGATGGCGTGCGACTGTCGAACTATCCCTTCGTGCCGGCCTTCCTGGAGCGGGTCGAGGTGCTGCGCGGACCGGGCGCCGCGCTGGGCGTGCGCAGCGAGCCGGGCGGCACCGTCAACCTCGTCACGCGCCAGCCCCGGCTGGCGGATTTCGGCAGCATCACGCTGGGCGCCGGCAGCCAGGGGGCGCGCGAGACCACGATCGACCTCAATCGCGTGCTGTCGGCCGAGAACGAGCTCGCCGCCCGCCTCACCGCCACGCGCTCGGAGGCCAGCGAATGGCGCCAGGTGCCCGACCGGCTCGACGGCTTGCGCTTCGGCCTCGCCAAGAGCGACGGCGACCGCTACCACCTGCGCGCCACCATCGAGGCCACGAACCAGACCTACCGACCCGACTACGGCATCCCGGCGCTGGGCGGCCGGCCGGTGGACGTGCCGCGCGAGCGCCAGTTCGGCGAGCCCTTCGGCGACTCGACCACCGACAACCGCATCGTCGACCTGCATGGCGATGTCGCCCTCGACGGCGAGACCCGGCTGGCGCTCGATGCGACGCACCTGGAGGCCCGCTCGACCTCGATCAAGAACCTGCTCAACGGCAATCCGCTGGCCGGCCAGCCGGCGGGCACCTGGGCCCGGGTCTCGGCCTGGGAGCCCGACACCACGCGGCGCATCGACTCGGTCGCCGCCGCGCTCACCGGCGCGCGCCTCTGGGGCGGACTGCGGCACCAGTTCCACCTGGGCGTCGATCACTACCGCGAGGAACTGAACCAGCCGGCGCTGGGCGTGCCGGCGTCCACCAGCCCGCCCATCAATGTCTACGCGCCCCTGTACGGCCGCGTGACCGCGCCGGCCGCCGGCGCCGCGCTGCCGGTGTCGCTGACGACGCAGGACCTGCAGAGCACGGCCGCCTCGGCGCAGGACCGGCTGGACCTCGGCGACTGGTCGCTGGTGGGCGGCCTGCGTTTCACCCGGCAGCGCTTCCTCTATGGCGCGGCCGGCACGCTGCCGGTGGAGGAATCGCGCTGGTCGCCCAAGCTCGCCGTGCTGCGGCGCCTCGGCGAGAACGACACCGTCTATGCCAATGTCTCGACCGGGCTCTCGCCCAACCAGGTGTCGTCGTCCACCAACCGGTCGCTGCCCTCGCGCCGCGCGGCCCAGGCCGAGCTCGGCTGGAAGTCGCTCTGGCGCGAGGGCCGGCTGGTCAGCGACGTCGCGCTCTACCGGCTCGACCAGAAGAACATGATCGCGTCCGACCTGAGCACGCCACTCAACAACTTCGACTTCACCACCAGCGGCAGCGCCCGCTCCGACGGCCTGGAGGCCTCGCTGCGCGGCGACGTCACCGAGCGGCTGAACGTGGCGCTGAGCTATGCCTACACCGATGCCCGCTACCTCGACAACCCGGTCTATGGCGGGCGGCGCGTGCCCAACGTCGCGCGCCGGATGCTGACCCTGTGGGGCCAGTACGCCTGGAACGAGCGCTGGCGCACCGGCGCCGGGCTCTACGTGCAGGGCCGGCGCTTCGCCGACGAGGCCAACACCACGGTCCTGCCGGGCTACGCGCGCTTCGACATCGTCCAGAGCTGGCGCCTGGCGCTGCAAGGCGGCCAGTCGGTGGACGTGCAGCTGGCGCTGCGCAACCTGTTCGACCGCCACTACGTCGTCTCCAGCCACCTGCACGTGAGTCGCTGGATCACGCCCGGCCAGGGGCGCAATGTCGCGCTGTCGGCGACCTACCGGTTCTGAGGGGAGACATCGATCATGCGTACACGGTCAGTTCCACTTCCACGACGCCGCCGCCCGGCGCCATCGACCTCCATGGAGACCCGGCATCCGAGCCATGCGGGACGCGCGTCCGTCGCACGCGCCCTGGGCGCCGCGCTCGCCACGATCCTGGCGCCGGGCGCCTGGGCGCAGGCGCCCGCCACCGCGCCGACCCAGGACCCCACGATGACACTGGGCACGGTCAGCATCGAGGCCACGGCGACCGGACCGCTCGCCGCGCGCAATGTCTTCAGCTCGGTCGACATCCTGGGCGCCGCCGTGCTGCAGGACCAGCATGTCGACTACAGCTGGCAGCTGCTGTCGCGCGCGCCGGGCGTGCAGGTCACGCAGTTCGGGCAAGGCACCGATGCCGGCCGCTTCTCGTTCCGGGGCTTCAACGGCGAAGGCCGCGTGAACGCCGTCAAGCTGCTCATCGACGGCATCCCCGGCAACGACAACGCCGGCGGCATGCCCTTCCTGGATGCCGTGTTCCCATTGGAGATCGAGTCGATCGAGATCGTGCGGGGCACCAACGACCCCCGGTACGGGCTGAACAACATCGCCGGCAATGCCAACGTCATCACCCGCAGCGGCGGCAACGAGGGCCGCGCCAGCCTGACGCTGGGCAGCTTCGGCACCCGGGAGGCGCAGCTCGTCAAGGGCTTCGAGAGCGGCAATTGGAGCCAGAACTACGCGCTCGCCTGGCGCGACTCCGATGGCTGGCGCGACCACGCCGATGCCACCAAGCGCGCGCTGTCGGGCAAGTGGGCCTACACCACCGGCGACGGCCGCTGGCGCGTCGGCCTGAGCGCGCGCCACTATCGCAACGAAGCGCTGGAGTCGGGCTACCTCGGCTACGCCCAGGCGATCGCCGCGCCACGCAGCTCGCCGGCCTACGCGGCGGCCGACCGGGGCGAGCGCGAGACCAACCAGGTCGCCGCCTTCCTCGACGGCGAACTCGCGCCCGGGCTGTCGTGGTCGTCGAAGGTCTATGTCAACCGCTACGAGAACCGGCGCTTCGTGCGCTTCACCGCCGCCGGATCGCAGCAGGAGCGCTTCAACGACGAGCGCCAGCAGGGCGCGATCACGGCGCTGACCTGGCGCCCGCGCGTCGACTGGGCGCACGAGTTCACGCTCGAGGGCGGCCTCGACATCCAGCGGCAGCACAACATCGCCCAGCGCTATCGGACCGTGGAGCGCGTGCGCGGCACGGCCATCCGCGACTGGGACTTCGACCTCGACACCCGGGGCGCCTACCTGCAGGCGGTGATCCGGCCGGTGGAGGCGCTGAGGATCGTGCCGGCGCTGCGCGTCGACCGCATCGGCGGCGACTTCACCGATCGCCTCGCCAGGACCGCGTCGCCGGTCAACGACTACGGGACGATCCGGCAGCCGAAGATCAGCATCGCCTATGCGCTGGCGCCACAGGCGAGCATCTACGGCAACTGGGGCCGCACCTTCCAGATCGGCACCGGCATCGATGCCTATCGCACGCAGGCACGCGACCTCGGACCGTCGATCAACGACGGCTGGGAGGCCGGCGTGAAGTTCCAGCCGCTGCCCTGGCTCGATGCCCGGGTGGCGTACTGGGAGCAGCGCGCCTCGGGCGAGGTCGCGCGCGTGCTGGGCGTCGACGGCCTGCCCGATCCGGGCGGCCTGGGCAATGTCGGACGGACCCTGCGCAAGGGCCACGACCTGCAATTGCAGGCCCGAGCCAGCGCGCGGACGACGGCCTGGGCCGCGTACTCGCATCAGGTCGCCCGCATCACCGCGCCGGATCCCGGCGCCCCCGCGACCCTGGGCAAGGAGATCGAGAACGTGCCGCACTACCTGTGGTCGGCGGGTGTGGACTGGCGGCCGGACGACACCTGGAAGCTCTCCGCCTGGGCCAACGGGCAAGGCGCCTACTACGTCGAGCGCACCAACACGCTCGGCCGCTTCGGCCAGGCCACGCTGCTCAACATCGGCGCCACCTATCGCTGGTCGCCGACCCTCGACCTGCAGGTCCAGCTCAAGAACCTCGCCAACCGCAGGACGGTCTATGCGTGGTATGACAGCGGCTCCTCGGGCTTCTCTCCCGGCGACGGGCGCGCTCTCTACGCCAGCATCGGCTGGAAATTCCGATGACCCCGCTCGCACGTCCGGCCGACCGCTTCCACCGCGCGGTGTGGCGCTGGCATTTCTACGCCGGCCTGCTGGTGCTGCCGCTGCTGATCTGGCTGGCGCTGACCGGCGGACTGTTCGTCTTCAAGACCCGGATCGACGGCTACTTCCACCGCGACCTGCTGACCGTGCCATCGACACCGGCGGCCTCGGCGGCCAGGCAGGCGCCGGATGCCATCGTCGCCGCCGCGCTGGCCGCGCATCCGGGGACCTGGTTCAAGTACGTGCCGGCGGCGCGGGCCGATGCCTCGGTCGAGGTCGGCGTCGCCACGGCGGCCGGCGAACGGCTGTCGGTGTATGTCGATCCGCGCGACGCCCGCGTGCTGGGCCACCTCTCGGACCAGGGTTCGGTGGCCTGGACGATCCGCCGGCTGCACAGCCTGAAGATCCTCGGTCCGGTGGCGCGCGGCTTCATCGAGCTGGCCGCCGGCTGGGCGGTGCTGCTGGTGGCCACCGGCGTCTACCTGTGGTGGCCGCGCGGGCGTCGGGGCGGCGTGCTGAGCGTGCGGGGCCGGCCGCGCCAGCGCGTGTTCTGGCGCGATCTGCATGCCGTCACCGGGGTGCTGGTCGGCGCGGCGCTGGTGTTCCTGGCGCTCACGGGCCTGCCGTGGTCGGTGCTGTGGGGCGCGCAGGTCAATCGCTGGGCCAACGGATCGAACTTCGGCTACCCCGCCGGCGTGCGGGTGGAGCTGCCGATGTCGACGGCGCGCCTGGCCGACGACGCGCCGACCACCTGGTCGCTGGCGCAGGCACGCGTGCCGCGCTCGGCGCCACCCGCCGAACACGCCGGCCATGACGAGCATGCCGGGCACGCCGGGCACACCGGACTTCCCGCGATGACCGAGGCCGCCGGGGCACCCGCCGTGGCCTCGATCGATCTGGCCACCGCCATGGCCATCGTCGAGCGCCTGGGCATCGCGGCGGGCTACACCCTGACGCCACCCCGGGGACCGACCGGGGTCTACACCGCCTCGGTCTACCCGGACGACCTGGCGCGTCAGCGCGTGATCCACCTCGACCGGTACAGCGGCCGGCCGCTGCTCGACATGCGTCATGCCGACTACGGCCCGCTGGGACGCTGGCTGGAATGGGGCATCAACGTGCACCTGGGCCAGGAATTCGGCGTGCCCAACCAGATCGTGCTGGTGGCGGCCTGCCTGGGGCTGGTGCTGCTGTGCGTGAGCGGCGCGGTGATGTGGTGGAAGCGCCGCCCGACCGGCGCCCTGGGCGTGCCGCCGCCGCCGGTGGAGCGGCGCACCCTGTGGGTGGTCACGGCGCTGCTGGCCGTGGGCGGGCTGGTCTTTCCGCTGGTGGGGGTCTCGCTGCTGGTGATGCTGGTGATCGACCGCTGGCTGTTCCCGCCCGGCCGGGGGCCCTGGCTCCGCCCGCGAGCCGACTAAGCTGGCGGCGCCACGGCGCGCGCCGGGCTCCGGCGTGATCCGCACCGGCGTCCTCTACGAGTTCGACGTCGACACCTTCAAGGAGATGCTGGAGGTCCACACGCTGGGCACCTGGCTGTGCCTGGAGCACGAGATCGGCGCCATGGAGCGCCAGGGCAGAGTCGCCACCATCTTCAACATCGCCTCCAACACCGGCCTGCACCTGAGCCGTCCCGACACCGGCGCCCATGCGGCCTGGAGGGCGGCCGTGGCGGTCCTGCCGCTCACCACCGCGCTGGAGGCGATCGGCAGCGGCATCCGCACCCACTGCGTCAGTCCGGGCCCGGTCGACACGCCGATGTGTCCTGTCGGCCCGGCGAGGACCGGGCGCGGCGCGACGCGCGGCCGTCCTCAGGTGTCGTCCCGCGCCATCGAGGCCGCCAGGTCGTCCCGGCCACGCGCGCGCAGGACCTCGGTCGCGCCGGCGCGGTCGCGCGGCTCCCGGTTCTGGCTCAGCTTGGCCTTGCCGACCAGCGAGGTGACGGCGACCTCGATGCCGACGATGTGGCGCAGCATGTCGTCGATGAACTCGGGCGCCGAGTCACCCATCTTCCAGGGCACCGGTTCGCCCGCCTCGTGGCGCCGCGTCAGCCGGGCCACCACGCCGCGCACGAAGCGCTCGTCGTCGCGCACCGTCAGCACGCCGTGCGCGTGCACCACCTCGTAGTTCCAGGTCGGCACCTGTCGGTGCGTCTCGGCCTTGCTCGGATACCAGTTGGGCGAGATGTAGCCTTCCACGCCCCGGAACACGACCAGCACCGGCGTGCCCGTCGGGCAGCGTCGCCAGAGCGGATTGGCGCGCGCCACGTGGGCCCACAGCACGCCGTGCGGGCCGGCATCGGGATCGAACTCGAACGGCAGGTGGTCGGCATCCAGCCCCCCCGCCTGCGTGACCAGCATGCCCAGCGGATGCTCGCGGATCACGCGGTGCAGCGCTTCGGGCCGTTCCTCGAGGAAGTGGGGCGGGATGTACATCGTGGAGCGATTGTCAGTTCAAGACGCCGCCCCTGACCTCGACCGCCGGTGGATCGGCCAGGTGGCCGACCATCTGGTGCAGGTCGACCTCGATGGCGCGCGTGATGGCCTGCATCGGCACGTCGTGCAGCCGGCCCTCGAACGGATCCTCCAGGTCGATGCCGACCTGGTCCAGCGCCAGGAACATGAAGCCCACCAGCGCCGAGCCGAGCGGCGTGAACCAGCCCAGGTCGTACACCATGCCCAACGGCAGCAGCAGGCAGAAGACCCGCACGAAGATGCGCGGGAACTGGCTGTACTGGCGCGCCAATGGCGTGTTCTTGATGCGTTCGAGTCCGCCCTGCGCGCTGGCCAGCGCCGACAGGCTGGCATTCAGCGCCGCCAGGCTGATCGGGTCGACATGGCCGGCCCGGCGCGCCTGGCCCAGCCGGTCGGCGATGTCGGCCTGCAATGCCAGCGGCACGTTGGCGGCATCGCGCACGCGCTCGATGGTCTCGGGCGGCAGCAGGCGGCGCAGGTCGTCCCACGGCGAGGCCCGCAGCAGGTGCAGGCGCAGCGCCTGGGTGTAGGCGACCTGGTGCTTGGTCAGGTGGATCTGCAGCGTGGTGTCGCCGGTCATCGCGATCAGGCCCCGCACGAAGCTGCGCGAATCGTTGACGATCTGGCCCCACAGCATGCGTCCCTCCCACCAGCGCGCATAGGCCGCGTTGTTGCGCAGGGTGACGACCAGCGCCACGGCCGTGCCCACCAGCGGCAGTGGCAGGTTGTCCAGGCCGAGCCGCGTCCAGCCCTCGACCGCGTAGAGATAGGTGACGCCGATGTCGTAGATCAGCAGGACGAACAAGGGCGGGCCGACGGCGGCCAGCACGCGCCGCAGGTTCAGGCTGCGCTGGACGATCATTCGATGTCGATGCCCGGCACGTCCTCGTCGCCGCGCAGCGGCCGCAGCTGCCCGGTCACCTCGTCGACCGCGCGCACGTCGCCCGATTCGATGTCGTAGACCCAGCCATGCAGGGTCAGCTGCTGGGTCGCCAGCCGCGCTGCCACGGCCGGATGGGTGCGCAGGTGGCCCAGCTGGGTGCGCACGTTCTGCACCACCAGCGCGGCCAGGCGGTCCGGGCCCTGCAGGTCGGGCAGGGTCGCCTCGACGACGCTGCGCGCGGCCTCGGCGTTGCGCAGCCAGGACTTCACGGTCGGCATCTTCTGCAGCACCGGATCGCTCGGGTTGAGCAGGGCCTTCATGGCGCCGCAGTCCGAATGGCCGCAGACCACGACGTCGGTCACCTCCAAGGCGGTGCACGCGTACTCGACCACCGCCGAGACGCCCCCCATCATCTCGCCATAGGCCGGCACCACGTTGCCGATGTTGCGGCACAGGAACAGCTCGCCGGGATCGGTCTGGGTCATGAGCTCGGGCACCACGCGGCTGTCGGCGCAGCAGATGAAGAGCGTCTTGGGCTGCTGCTGGTTGGCCAGCTGCTGGAACAGCTCGCGGTTCTCCTCGAACTGCTTGCTGCGGAAATTCTCGACGCCATCGATCAGGCGCGAGAAGGGTTTGAAGGGGGCGGGGCTCATCGATGCTCGCGGTGGTTGTGCGACGGCGGGATGCCGGGTCGCGGGAGGCAGCATTCTCCGCGCCGCCGCGTCCGCATGTCTGTCAGTCGATCCTGAAGCCGGCTGTGAGCGAGGCCGTCGAGCCCGCCCTGCCCGTCGCTGTGGCCGTGGCCCCTCAGAGATCGAAGTTCGTCGGCATCATGACGACGTCGCGGATCGTCATGCCGCGCGGCCGGGTCAGCATGAAGCGCACCACCTCGGCCACCTCGGCGGGTTCCAGCAGGCTGCCCGCCGCCTTGGCCTCGGCCAGCTTGTCCGCCGGCCAGTCGGCCAGCAGCGCGCTGCTCACCGGGCCGGGCGAGATCGAGCCGACGCGCAGGCCGTGCTTGAACACCTGGCGCCGCACGGTCTGCACGAAGCAGTGGATCGCCCACTTCGACGACGCATAGACCGGCTCCCACGGCGTCGGGTAGTGCGCCGCCAGCGAGCTGGTGACGATCACGTCGCCGCTCCCGCGCTCGATCATGTGCGGCAGCACGTCGTGCACGTTCTTCATGACGACATTGACATTGAGGTTCAGCATCCGGTCGATCTCGTGCGTGTCGGCATCCACCAGATCGCCACCCACGTAGGTGCCGGCGTTGGCATGCAGGATGTCGATGCGACCGGTCTGCGCCAGCACGCGCGGCACCAGCGTCGCGCACTCGCGCGGATCGAGCAGGTCGACCACCAGCGGCATGGCGGCCGCGCCGAGGCGCTCGCGCAGGGCCTGCAGCGCGGCCTCGTTGCGATCGACCAGCACCACCCGGGCGCCGCCGGCCAGCAGCATCTCGGCGCTCGCCAGTCCGATGCCCGACGCCGCGCCGGTGACGACGGCGACCTTGTCGTTGAATTCCTGGGCCATGTGTTCCTGTCTCCATCTCTGAGGGGGCGCGCGACGCGCGCGCCCGGCGGAGCCCCCGACGCCGGGTCGGCTCCCGGCTCGCAAGATAGCGGAGTCCGGCGCCGATGCCGATACCGAAACGCGGGGCGCCGATACTCCGCGCGGGCCCACGCCCCCGGGCCATCCCTAGGAGAGGTCGAGCGAGGAGCGGCCCGGGACCAGGCGTCGCAGGCCCGGGCTCGGGCTCGGCACGCTCGCGAGGTGCGAGCGCGTCGCCTTGGGCACCTCGCGCTGGTACTCGAACGAGGACAGGTTCTTCCTGGCCAGTTCGGTGATGACGGGCAGGCGGCGCTCGATCTGTCGCTCGATGCCGGCCACCTCGCCGATTAACAGGCGCATCTGCGCGATCAGTCTGCCACGGTCGAGCAGGTCGGCGCCCGTGAGCAGCAGGCGGTCGTCCAGCGAGAAGTGCTTCAGCAGCCCCTCCATCTTTCCCTTGTAGCCGAACAACAGCACCGGCACCCCCATCCCGAGCGCGGCGATGGCCAGATGCATCCGTCCCGTCGCCACGCCGTCGAGGCAGCCGGCCACCGCCTTGAGTTCGGCCGCATTCATCGGCTCCGACGCGCGATGGACATAGGCGCCGCAGCCCCGCGCCCGCAGATGCGCCTCGATCCGGTCGAGGCAATTGAAATCGGCCGAGACACCGCGGAAATCGTGTTCCAGCAGCAGCACGCTGACGCCCTCGGATTCGATGATCTCCTGCACGGCGGCGCTGAATTCGGCGATCAGTGCCGGCAGCCGCGCCTGCCGTTGCTCCAGGTCCACCAGCATCGGATGGATGTTGAATCCGATGACCTGGTGGCGGTGCTTGCGCTGGGCGGCGATCCAGGTCGCGAGCGGCCGCACCTTCTCGTGCAGCAGCGATTCGGGCTTGAGGAGGAATGCGATGTCGGCCGTCAATTCCGCCGGGACGCCCGTGAAATCGATGAAGCGGTTCTGCGAAATGGGATCGCGCGAATTGAAGGTCAATTTCGGACTCATCTTCGGGAACATCGCCGCCAGCAGCGCAGAGGGGTGCTGGCTCCAGCTGAAGCCATTGACCAGGCTCTGCACGCCGCTGCGCGCCAGCAGATCCGTCAGGGCCAGCAGCCGCGCCGAGAACACCGGGTCGTAGCTGCCGTCGATCACGTCCGCGCCGAGCGTGATGCAGTGCGTGATCTTGAGCGCCAGGATCCGCTTGAGCGCGTGATCGAGCGACAGGCCCTGCTCCAGCGCCCGGCAGGGTTGCGCCCCGAGCCGGCGCGCCAGCGCGTCGGCCCCGGCACCGGCCGTGACGATGACGAATTCCGGATCGATGAACATGTCGCGGCAGGCCGCGATCAGCGTGGTCAGCATCGCCTCGTCGCCGCGCGAGGCCGTCAGCAGCAACGGATCGCAGGGAATCAGCACCACGCGCATCCGCGTCAGCCGCGACGACAACGGCCGGCAGCGACCGGCCACGCGGAGCCATTCGCGTTGAAGCGTTCCGAACCGATGGGCGGTCCACACGGTCTTGGCTCCCGAAAGCCTCCAGATCCAGCGCACGGCATTCATGACCGGCTGATATTGCATTGCTATTTCCCCTGGGCTATGAGTTGATCGGATATTTAGAATCGACAACTTATTATTTCAATCAAAATCATTTAGAGCATCAGACTTTAATTGAAAAATTCGCCTTTGAAGAAATGAAAACTCCTTTAAAACATTAATTTGACAAAACAAATCATTGAATACTTTTTTATCAAAATCGGAATTTTATATTCACAGAGTTCAAACTAGCGTATTCATTGGCATTCCATTTCTAGGCGGTGCGTCACACCACGAAATTTGAATACCAATGAATACAGGACGCCAAAAGCGCACGACGGGCGTCCCGGAGTCGCGGGTGTCTGGTGCCAGCACGGACCGCGTGGCCGACGCCGGCACTGAGCGCCGGCCGGCCAGCGGCGCTCAGGCGTCGCCGAGCCGCCGCAACTCGGGCGAGACGCCGCCCCAGGCCACGCCGCAGCGCGACACCGCGCGGGGCGGCGCCGGATCCAGCAGCGCCAGCGCCCGGCGCGCGCCCGCCGCGACGCTGTCGATCAATGGCAGGGCCGATCCGCCCTGCAGCCGTGCCGCCAGGCCGGCCAGGCCGGCGCCGCCGACGATGACCGCGCGCACCCCATCGACGGTCGCGGCGCGGGCGCAGGCCTGGGCCAGCACGCGCTCGGCCATCGGCGGATCGGCCGCCAGTTCGGCGCCGGTCGGAGCCACGATCTCGATCGCCGCCAGCGCGTCGCCGTGGCCCAGCGCATGGGCCAGCCGCCGCAGCATCGGGTCCCACGCGATGCCGCCGGTGACGATGGCGAAGCGGCCGTGGCGCGCGGCCTCCAGGAACGCCGCCTCGGCCAGCCCGACCACCGGCACCGTGGCGCACTGGCGCAATGCCAGCAGGCCCGGGTCGCCGAAGCAGCCCAGCAGCACGGCCCCGGGCGGCTCGGCCGGTGGCCGCACGGCAGCGGCCCAGGCATCCAGCGCGCCATGGCCGGCGACGGCATAGCTCGCCTCGCAGGCGATGTAGGGCGCGCCCAGCCGGGCCGTGACCACGTCGACGCGGGCGCGCGCGCCACAGGCGGCCTGCACATGGGTCGCCAGCAGGGCACTGACGGTGCCGGAAGTGTTGGGATTGACGACGAGCAGGCGGGGCATGGCGGGCGGGTGGAACGGGGCGATGTCAGGAGCCGGCGCCGAACAGCCGGCCCAGGTCGGGCGCGGGCGCCGTGGCGGATGTGAAGCACAGCTGCGATTCCAGCCGGGCCAGGTGCTCGTCCATGCGGCGCGCGGCCTCGGCGGCATCGCGCAGTCGCAGGGCGTCGATCAATGCGCGGTGGTCGTGGCAGCCGCAGGCCGAGGCGGCATCGGGCCCGGCCAGCGGATCGGGCCCGTAGGTCATGAGCACCAGGGTCGTGCGCGAGACCAGCTGGCGCAGGATGCGACCGAGCGTCAGGTGGCACGCGCCCTGCGACAGCCGGATGTGGAAGTCGCCGGCCAGCCGGATGGCGCGCCGCGCGTCACCCCGCCGGCGCGCCTGCTCCTCGGCCACGACGCCATGGCGCAGCTCGTCCAGGTCGGCGGCGCTGGCGCGCTCGACGAACAAGGCCGCCAGGGTGGGCTCGATCAGGCGACGCGCCTCGAAGACCTCGCGCGCCTCCTGCGCGGTCGGCCGCGTGATGGTCGCGCGCCGGTGCGGGGTCAGCGTCACCAGGTGCTCGCCGGCCAGCCGCGCCAGCACCGGGCGGATGCGCGTGCGCGAGACGCCGAAGGCGCCCGCGAGCTGCTCCTCGACCAGCGGCGTGCCCGGCGGCAGGCGCCGATCGAGCACCGCCGACAGGATGCGTTCGTAGATCGCCTCGTCGCCCGGCGGCACCGGTGCGAACGGCGCTCCCGGCACCGGGCCGGCGACCGCGGCCGGGTCCGCGCCGTCGGGTCTGGACGCGGGGCCCCGCGGCGCCATCATCGGTGCGCGCGCCGCGCCTCAGATCGCGGCGGCCCGCGCGCGGCGGCGCAGCACCAGGGCCGCGCCCAGCGCCAGGCCGATGGCGCACAGCGACAGCAGCGTGGTCACCGTGCCGAGCGCGTAGATGGACGGCGTCGTCACGGTCGAGGTCAGGCCCTGCAGTTCCAGCGGCAGCGTGTTGACGTCGCCGATGGCCTGCGAGGTGCGCGCGATCTCGTCCCAGCTGAGCGTGAAGCCGAACATGCCCACGCCCACCAGCGACGGTCCGATCAATGGCAGCACCACATGGCGCAGCGTCTGCCAGGGCGTGGCGCCGAGGTCGCGGGCGGCTTCCTCGTAGGCCGGATTGAAGCGGTTGAAGACGGCGAACATGATCAGCATGCCGAAGGGCAGCGTCCAGCTCAGGTGCGCGCCCAGGGCCGAGCTGTAGAGCCCGGTGAGCGTCGTGAAGGACTCGCGCGCCGCGGTCCAGCCGAAGGCATCGAGCGCCGCGCCGACCGCGCCGTCGAGCAGCCGGAACTGCAATGCGATGCCCAGCGACACGACGATCGACGGCATGATCAGGCTGGCCACCGAGGTGTAGAACAGCGCCTGGCCGCCCCGCAGGCCCTTGCGGAAGGCCAGGCCGGCGAGCAGCGACAGCAGCACCGTCAGCACCATCACCACCACCCCCAGACCCAGCGAGCGACGCACCGCCGCGCCGATGTCGACCGTGCCCAGGCCGTTCCAGAGCTCGCGATACCAGTGCAGCGAGACGCCGCGCATCGGAAAGGTCAGCCCGCCCTCGGGGCCCTGGAAGCTCAGCGCGAAGATGGTCAGTACCGGCCCGTAGAGGAACAGCAGGTAGAGCGCGCAGACCAGCGCCAGCGGCCAGAAGCCACGCGTGCGGGAGCGGGAGGAGCGAGAGGAGGACGCCATCTCACAGCTCCTTTCTGAGGTCGACCAGGCGGTTGAGCGCGACGATGAACAGCATCACCACGCCCAGCAGCACCACCGCGTTGGCGGCGGCCAGGGGGAACTGCAGGTAGGAGGTCTGGACCTGGATGATCTTGCCGACCGAGGCGATCTGCTGGCCACCCATCACGCCCACCGTCACGAAATCGCCCATCACCAGCGTGACGACGAAGATCGAGCCGATCAG
The DNA here is from genome assembly GCF_056679935.1 of Variovorax sp. PEI5. NCBI lineage: Bacteria > Pseudomonadati > Pseudomonadota > Betaproteobacteria > Burkholderiales > Comamonadaceae > Variovorax > Variovorax sp. PEI5. The sequence continues at coordinate 252,176 of NZ_JBWXPH010000002.1, read as the reverse complement.
GATGCCGGTGCGGCACAGCGGCACGATCACCTGCCACACGGTCTGCCAGGCCGAGGCCCCGCAGTCGTCGGCCGCCTCGATCAGCGAGCGGTCGATCTTCATCATCGAGTTGAAGATCGGCACCAGCATGAAGGTGGTGTTGAGGTGCACGAAGGCCAGCACCACGGAGAAGTCGGAGTACAGCAGCCAGTCGAGCGGTGCCCGCGTCACGCCGAGCGACTGCAGCGTGTCGTTGACCCAGCCGTTGCGCCCGAGCAGGGGCATCCAGGAGATCATGCGGATCACGTTGGAGGTCCAGAACGGGATCGTCATGAGCGTGAAGATCACCGTCTGCGCCGCCAGGCCGGGCACGTGGAAGGCGACGAAGTAGGCGATCGTGAAGCCCAGCACCAGCGTGATGGCCCACACCAGCACGCCGAACTTCAATGTCGACAGGTAGGTCTTGAAGGTCACGCACAGGTCGCCCGACTCAGCGTCGAACGGGCAGCCGCGCAGGATCGTCGCGTAGTTCTCCAGCGTGAAGCCCGGCTGCAGCGTGTACTCGTTCTGCGGCCAGACGCTGACCACGCCCACCAGCAGCACCGGCAACACGAAGAAGACCAGGAACACCCATCCCATCGGCGTGGCCTGCAGCCACGCCGGAAGCGCTCCGGCGCGAGGACTTTTCATGGCGGGCGCTTCAGGCCGTCAGGCCGCCACGAACTCGTTCCACTTCTGCACCATGTAGGTGTTCTCGTCCATCAGCGCGTTCCAGCAGGCGATGGCGCCCATGCGCTGGTCGTAGCTGCCACCGTCGCGCACCGAGCCGGCCTTGGCCAGCAGGTCGCCCTTGGGGCTCTTGATGTCCTGCGTGGCGGGCTTGCCCTCCATCCAGTAGGCCCACTCGTAGGCTTCCATCTTGGCCTTGGCGGTGTCGAGCACGGCGCTGTAGTAGCCCTGGCGGTTGAGGTAGGCGCCGGCCCAGCCATCGAGGAACCAGTTGATGAACTCGTAGGCGCCGTCGAGCTTGCGCCCGGACAGCGTGGCCGGCAGGCCGAAGCCGGCGGCCCAGGCGCGATAGCCCTCCTTGAGCGGCTGGAACACGCAGTCGATGCCCTTGGTGCGCACCGCCGTCACGGCCGGGCTCCACATCGACTGGATCACCACCTCGCCCGAGGCCATCAGGTTGACCGACTCGTTGAAGTCCTTCCACAGGGCGCGGAACTGGCCGGCCCTCTTCGCCTCGATCAGGGTCTTGATCGTCAGGTCGATCTCGGCCTTGGTCATGTTGCCCTTGTCGGGATACTTGTACCTGCCCAGCGCCTCGACCACCATCGCCGCGTCCATGATGCCGATGGAGGGGATGTTCAGCAGCGCCGTCTTGCCCTTGAACTCGGGGTTGAGCAGTTCGGCCCAGCTGGTGATCGGACGCTTGATCAGGTCGGGCCGGATGCCCAGCGTGTCGGCGTTGTAGACCGTCGGGATCAGCGACATGAAGCGCGTCGGCGTCGTGGCGAAGACCTTGCTCTTCTCGCCCTCGAGGTAGATCACCTTCTTGGGCGCGGTGCCCTGGTCGCCGACGGCCTTGCCATTGACGGTGCCCTTGGTGAACAGCGTGGTGATCTTGTCGGCGTTCTTGATGCGCTGGGTGTCGATGCCCTTGAGGTTGCCGGTCGGCACGATCTTCTTGAGCGAGAAGAACTCGGCATCGATCAGGTCGAAGCTGTTGGGCGCCGTGACGGCGCGCTTGATCACGTCGTCGGTCGGCACGGCGACGTATTGCACCGTGATGCCGGTGTCGGCCTTGAACTTGTCGGCGATGGCCTTGTCCTGGTTGACCGCCGTGCCCAGATAGCGCAGCACGATGGCTTCCTGCGCGTGCACGACCGGCGCCATGCCGGTGGCGAGGATGCCGGCCAGGCCGGCGGTGCCCTTGAGCAGGGCGCGGCGCTGCAGCGTGGCGTTCGGGGAGTTCTGTTCGTCGTTCATGGCGGGACCTCGCGATGGATGGATGGGGAAACGGGGGGTTGCGGGATGAGGGGGGATGGCGGCCTCAGACGGCCAGCGGATGCACGTCGGCCGGATCCCAGGACAGCGAGACCCGCTCGCCGATCTCGCGGCAGGGCTGCGCGCCGAAGGCCGACTCCGGCACCATCACCGACACCGCGGTGGCCCCGGCGGCATCGAGCGCCTGCAGGGTGAGCAGCACGTAGGTGCCCTGGTACTCGACATCGGTGATGGTCGCGGGCAGGCCGACCGAGCCGGTCGTCTGCGGTGCCAGGCGCATGTGGTCGCTGCGCACGGCGGCCTTGCCCGTGGGCAGCGTCAGCACGTTGTGGCCGCCCATGAAACGCGCCACGAACTCGCTCGCCGGCCGGTTGTAGATCTGGTGCGGCGAGCCGACCTGCGCGATGCTGCCTCGGTTCATCACCACCATGGTGTCGGCCAGCGCCATGGCCTCCTCCTGCGAGTGGGTGACATGGATGAAGGTCAGGCCCAGGTCCTTCTGCCAGCGGCGCAGCTCGGCGCGCATCTGCACGCGCAGGAACGGGTCGAGCGCCGAGAGCGGCTCGTCGAGCAGCAGCACCTTGGGCTCGGTGATCAGCGCCCGCGCCAGCGCCACGCGCTGCTGCTGCCCGCCGGAGAGTTCGTGCGGCTTGCGCTGCGCCAAGGGCCCCATCGAGACGCGCTCGAGCAGGTCGGCGGCACGCCTGTGGCGCTCGGTCTTGGCGACGCCCTTCATCTTCAGACTGAAGGCGACGTTGTCCAGCGCCGAGAGATGCGGGAACAGCGCGAAGCTCTGGAACATCATGGCCGTGCCGCGCCCGGAGGCCGGCAGGTCGGTGATGTTGCGGTTGTGCAGCAGGATGTCGCCGCTGGTCACGCTCTCGTGGCCGGCGATCATGCGCAAGGTGGTGCTCTTGCCACAGCCCGAGGGGCCCAGCAGGCAGCAGTAGCTGCCCGGCGCGACCTGCAGGTCGATGGCGTCCACGGCCGGCGCGCCATCGCCATAGCGCTTGCTGAGGGCGATGAGCTCGATGGCGCTGGCGTTGGCCGGAGCGACGGCATTGGCATGAATGTTCGGCACGGGGCTGGGCTTCATGCCGGAGCTGTATGCAGGTTGCGTGCCAACCTGTACACAGGTTGGGAAGACGCGCCCATTGCCCCGGTGCACGATTTGGAGGCACAGCCCCAAGCCTGACCTGGAACGGACCGTGCCTGCCGCCGTGTCAGGATGCGGCCGTGGGAGCCTTCCAGGAGAAGACGATCATCGCGTCGTCAGGCGGGTGTCATGGGTCCGACCTCGGCGTGGGCGTTGGGCCACGGATCGGGGTCCGGCACTGATATGGGCGCGGGACTCTGAATGGGCGTCGACAAGGCACCGGTATTGGCATTGATCACGGTGACTACGTGCAGGCCGTCGCCATAGGCAGGATTCCATCTGCCACCGCTCGTGAGCACGATTCCATGGTATTCCCGGGCAATCAGGTTGAGCTGACCCTGGGCGTTGTAGCCGAGCATCTCGTTCACACCTGCTCCGAAATGGTCGTAATCGATGGACAAGCGCGAACCATCGTCGAAGTACCGGGTGGATGCGTCCAGATGGCCCGAAGCATCGAAACCTGCGTCGAAACGACTCCATGCATGGCTGCCATCCTGGTCGTGGTCGAACGAATTGCGCCGGCCGTCGTCCATGAAGAAGTCCGAGTAGTCTTCTCGGCCCTGAGCGTCATAGTGCGACTCGGCCCGGTTCCATCCTTGGCTGCCATCCTGGTCGAAGTCCGTCCAGTCGCGGCGGCCGTCATCCATGACGGCATTGCGCCAGTCTTCCCGGCCTTGCGCGTCGAAGTGACTCGCCACCACGCTGTCGGCACGGACGTTCGTCTGATCGAAATCACTCCAGTCTCGACTCCCGTCGTCCAGTGTCGCATCGCGCCAATCCTCGAGCCCCCTGATGTCGTAACGCGTCGTGACGACTCGATCGCCGCGCACGTTCGTCTGATCGAAATCGGTGAAGTCGCGGCCGCCGTCGTCCAGGACGACGTCGCGCCAGTCCTCTCGGCCCTGCGTATCACTGTGGTTGGACCAGACGCGATGGTCGAACTCGCCCGCCTGGTCGAAGTCCGTCCAGTCGACGCTGCCATCGTCCTTGACCGCCCGCTGCCAGTCCTCGCGGCCCTGGGCATCGGTGTGGCTCGACCACACGCTGTTGCCGCGCTCGTCGGCCTGATCGAAGTCGATCCAGTCGACGCTGCCATCGTCCTGGATCACGCGCTGCCAGTCCTGACGGCCCTGGGCATCGGTGTGGCTCGACCACACGCTGTTGCCTCGCTCGTCGGCCTGATCGAAGTCGATCCAGTCGACGCTGCCATCGTCCTGGATCACGCGCTGCCAGTCCTGACGACCCTGGGCATCGGTGTGATTCGACCAGATGCTGCTGCCGCGCTCGTCGGCCTGATCGAAGTCGATCCAGTCGACGCTGCCATCGTCCTGGATCACGCGCTGCCAGTCCTGGCGACCCTGGGCATCGGTGTGGCTCGACCACACGCTGTTGCCGCGTTCGTCGGCCTGGTCGGCGTCGATCCAGACGACGCTGTCATCGTCTTCGATCACCCGCTGCCAGTCCCTGCGGCCTTGGGCGTCGAAGTGCACGTCGCTGCTCTTCCAACCCTGGGTGCCGTCCTGGTCGTTGTCCCAGTCGTTGCGCGAGCCGTCATCGCGATGGGTCTGGGTGAAGTCGACGCGGCCCTGTGCGTCGTAGGCCGTGGTGCGCCAGGCGTAGTCGGCGTCGTCGAAAGCGCCGTCGATCTCGGTGGTCCAGAGCGTGCGACCCGAAGCATCGAACACCGTGACGTGCTCGTCGCCATCGCCGAGCGTCACCGCGACCGAACTGTTCGCGACTGAGCCATCGGCGTTGTAGGTCGTCTCGAACCGTTCCTGACCGTAGGCCGAGGGTGGCGCGGGCGTGGCACCGCCGGAGATCACCGCTTGCGCACCTCTTCGGCAAAAGTCGAAATACGTCTCGCCCGTCGACGACGTCTGGTATCCCTTGTAGTCGTCGCCCAGCGCCATGGCCGCCGCATTGGCGATCTCCTGCAGCGAATGGAACTTGCCATCCGCCGCGGCTTCCTGCTCGATCCGCTGGACGATGTTGTGCGCGCTGCCTTCCGGAGAATTCGCGAAGGCTCCGCTTCCCGACCAACGATCGACGAACACCCGCTCGTGAGCGGACAGATCGCGGCCTTCCGCTGCGGCCTGCGCGCGCGTGGCAGCGACCAGTTCGTTGCCCACGCGGACTTCGTTCAAGCGGGCATAGCCCTCGGTGAGATTGCAGGCGCTTTCGTAGGCGCTCTGGTCTCGCGCGGTCCAGGCATTGGCCCGCGCATTGGCGATGGCGGCGCCGGGCTCCTCGACGCGGAAATGGCCGAGTTCGTGGGCGAGGATCTGGACGGTGCCTTCTGGGGTGCTGAAGCGGTCGGCTGCGATGTCCAGATAGCCGGGTTTCACGACGGACAAATCGCTAGCCGCAACATAGGCATTATATTGACCGAGACCCGCCGTGGCACTTATCTGCCCAGGACCAGCATAGTCGCTAATCGCATAGGCCCTCATGTCGGCTTTGATTATTTCAGAACTATTGATAAGAGCCAACGCCTCCGCCGAAATATTGTATGCACCAAACCTATTGGCCTCAGTTCTTAGCCATTCAATTGTAATTGCCGGAGTTTTACTCATTTTCCACCTTCTTGTAGTTTTCGATAAGAAAATGCATCGAGACTACTTTGTATGGCAATGTTTCTAACGCATTCCTCATATGCAAAGTAGAAACTGACCTGCCCGCTTACATCCCTCATAAATAGACGTGGTGACTTGTAAAAAACACCATAAGGATTTTTCTTATTTTTCAAAGGCGCTAGGGATATGTTATCCGATTTGGGAGCAGGAATGGCGAGAGGGACTGCTGATAGCCATGAATCTGTACCAAAAGTCGCCTCGACATCCGTCATCCGGACGCAGAAGTCTTTCGGATTTAATTCAAATGAAAGATATCGATCGCCTGGTTGATCAATTCCCTTGGGATTTTTTCGCATAAAAATGAATGCGCGTATCCCTTCTGGAAGCCTGCTGTTTTCTTTGGCATTTGCGCCTACCTGTATTCCCCATGTAACGCCCTCAGATACTCCATACTTTGCAATGCCTAGATTTTCGTGAAACAGATGATCTGGATCGTACAACTCATCGGTTTCCGCAATGCACCAGGCCAATTCAACGATAGGATGCTTCGGTGGTCGGGTTGCAGCGCTTCGTTCGACGCAAGACAGGGGGACAGCGCCCGGCGTTGCAGTCGCGTCCGAAGGAACGGTTTCCGTTTGCTGCAGACTTGGCGGAGAACCGCACCCCTCGATGGCCGCTATTGTCAGCAGCGCAATTTTGAATTTCAGTATTTTTATCATTTCATGATTCTCCCTTTGATTTTGATTCATCTGATTCATCTGATTCATCTGATTCATCTGATTCATCTGATTCATCTGATTCATTGATTGTTTTATACTTTTTACATCGCCTTTCTTTGGTATTGAATTAAAAAACAAGTTGCCGGAAAATCTCATTAAGCAAATCCCTATTTTTGATAAATCGAAAATTCACCAACATTTACATGGAATTTCTCGAAAGAGCTTTTCACTTCTTGACAAAAGCTCTTTCAAGAAATTCATGCACATTTTGTTTTGCTCCGTTGTCGTTGTCCGAAGCGATGGCCGCCGCATTGGCGATCTCCTGCAGCGAATGGAACTTGCCATCCGCCGCGGCTTCCTGCTCGATCCGCTGGACGATGTTGTGCGCGCTGCCTTCCGGAGAATTCGCGAAGGCTCCGCTTCCCGACCAACGATCGACGAACACCCGCTCGTGAGCGGACAGATCGCGGCCTTCCGCTGCGGCCTGCGCGCGCGTGGCAGCGACCAGTTCGTTGCCCACGCGGACTTCGTTCAGGCGGGCATAGCCCTCGGTGAGATTGCAGGCGCTTTCGTAGGCGCTCTGGTCTCGCGCGGTCCAGGCATTGGCCCGCGCATTGGCGATGGCGGCGCCGGGCTCCTCGACGCGGAAGTGGCCGAGTTCGTGGGCGAGGATCTGGACGGTGCCTTCTGGGGTGCTGAAGCGGTCGGCTGCAATGTCCAGATAGCCGCGTTTTCCAGAATTCGATTCATCACCTGCAATAGGCGCACGATATTGACCGAGTCCTGATGTGGAATTGATTTGCGCTTCTTCAACATTAATGCTAATTGCATAGGCCCTCATGTCAGATTTTATTGATTCTGATCTATTGATAAGAGCTAGTGCGTCTGCAGATATATTGTATGCGCTAAATCTGTTATCCCTATTGTTTAGCCATTCGATGGTAATGGGCGGAGTTGAATTCATTTTTTAATTCCCTGCATTTTTCGATATGTAAAAAGATCAAGATTGCGCTGCATGGTTATATGCGAAAAACATTCCTCGTTTTTAAAAATGAAACTGACTGACCCACTTGCATCTCTCATAAAAAGGCGCGGAGATTTGAAAAAAATTCCATAGGGATTTACTTTGCTTTTCGATGAAAGCGGCAACACTCCGGCGGAAGCAGAGCTTGGAACTACAATAGGAACTGCAGTCAACCATGAATCTTTTCCGAAAGTAGCTTCCACATCTGCTGTTTTCACGCAGACGCCTGGATAACCCATACTGATGGAAAGATATCGACTGCCTAGCTCATCAATTCCTTTAGGTGTTTTTCGCTCAAAAATAAAGCTAAAAATGCCTGCTGGAAGTTGAGTATTTTCATTGGCACCGGCGCCTGTTTTTATACCCCAAGGCACGCCCTCGGATGTTGTGTACTTTTTAATACCCAAGGTCTCATGAAACAAATGATCGGGGTCATACAGCTCATCGGTTTCCGCAATGCACCAGACTAGTTCGACGATGGGATGCTTCGGAGGTCGGGTTGCAGCGCTTCGTTCAACGCAGGACAGGGGAACAGCGCTCGGCAAGGCATTCACCTCGGGAGAAACAGTTGCCATTTCCTGCACATTTGGCGGAGAACCGCACCCCGCGATGGCCGCCATTGTCAGCAGCGCAATTTTTAATTTCAGTCGTCTTTTCATTTCATGACTCTCCCTTTGTTTTTTTGATCCGATTTCCAACTACGTTGTATTTTTCATCACCTCCCATTCGATACAGCATCCAATAAGACAAGCGCCCGCAATTCCTGGCGTCGAGATCGGCTCGGACGCCATGATTCCGACGTCATCACCGCTCTCTCAGACTCCGCCGGATGCCATCGATCAGCGGATCGAACAGATAGCGCCAGGCGCTGCGCTCGCCGGTGGTGATGAACACCTCGGCCTGCATGCCGGGCGTGAGCGTCAGGGTCTGCCCAGCCAGTTCACCGGCCACCTCGAGCGCGCGTGGGCTCACGGTGATGCGCGCCACGTAATAGGGCGCGGCCGGGTTCTGACCCCGCGGATCGGTCAGCCGGTCCGCGCCCACGTAGCTCAGCACTCCTTCCACCTGCGGCGTCGCGCGTGCCCGGTAGGCGGTGAGCATCACGTGGGCCGGCGCGCCCCGGGCCCGGGCCTCCTGGGCATCGCGGATGTCGCCGGGCGCGATGCGCGCCTCGATCACCAAGTCGGAATCGGCCGGAACGATCTCCAGCACCGGCTCGCGCGGGCCGATGGCCGCGCCCACGGTGTGCACCTTCAGGTCCACCACCTCGCCGGCCACGGGGGCCACGATGTGCTGGCGGGTCTGGGCGTCGCGCGCCGGGCGCAATTCCTGGGTGGTTTGCGCGAGGCGGGCCGTCACGTCCTTCATCTCGTCGGCCGCCGCGCGCGCGAACTCGGTCTTCTGGGTCGAGAGCTTCAGCTGGATGTCGGCCTCGCGCTGGCGCGCCTGCGCGAGCTGGGTCTGGGTGCCCTGCGCCCGGGCGCGATAGTCCGCGACCACGCGCTGCAGTTCGCTCAGCCGGGCGTCGCTGACGAAGCCTTCGGCGCGGAGTTTCTCGTTGGCCGCGAGGTCGCGCTGGGCGAGCTTCAGGGCCGAATCGGTCGTCGCGATGAGTTCCTGCTGGGTGGCGATCTCGCGCCGGGTCTGTGCGAGCTGTTCGGCCAGCCAATGGGTCTGCTCGGCCTGCTGGCGAGCACGCGCGGTGAAGAGCTCCCTCTCGCGTCCGGCCAGCCGCTGCAGGTGGGCGGTGTCGCCGTCCATCGCGAATCCCTGCAATGCCTGCACATCGGGCACGAAGGGCGCTCCGGTGGTCTCGGCCTGCAGTCGCTGGGCCTTGAGCGCCTGGGCCGCGCCCTGCTCGCGCAAGGCCTGCGCGCTGGCGGCCACGCGTTCGTCGGCCAACGTGACCAGGGTCTGGCCCACCGTCACGCGGTCGCCGTCCTTGACGTGGATGGCCGCGACGATGCCGCCCTCGGCGTGCACGACGCTCTTGCGCTCACCCAGGGACTTCACCGTGCCCTCGGCCACGACCGCCGAGGCCAACGGCGCGAGCGCGGCCCAGGCGCTCAACGTCAGTGCGCCCATCACCGCGCCGACGATGCCCAGGCGCAGGGCGCGGCGCTGCTCCAGCCGCCACGGCGCCGAGGATGGAGATGGCAGCGGCGGGCTCGCGACGTCCGCGACCTGCATGACATCCGCCCTCATGCCCGTGCCTCCTGCCGGGGCACGGGCCCAGGCGAAGGCGGCGATTCACCCCGGGCCTTGCACGCCGACTGATGGCGCTGCGCGAGCCAGCGCCGGACCTCGTCGCGCGGCCCGAAGCGCTCCACCGCGCCGCCGCGCAGCAGCAGCACGTGGCTGGCCAGCGCGATCAGATGCGGCCGATGCGTCACCGCGACGACCGTCGAGCCCAGGCGCCGTAGGCCGTGCAGGCAGCGCTCCAGCGCCGCGTCGCCCTCGGCGTCGAGCTGGCTGCTGGGCTCGTCCAGCACGATCAGGCGCGGCACGGCCTGGTCGGCGCCCGGCGTGGCGTAGAGCGCACGGGCCAGCGCGATGCGTTGGCGCTGGCCGCCCGACAGCGGCACGGCACCGGGCTCCTGGCCCAGGCGGGTGTCGTAGCCCCGAGGCAGCGCGGTGATCAGCTCGTGGGCGCCAGCACGGCGTGCCGCCTGCACCACCGCCTGGCTCTGCGCCTCGCTCAACGGCTCGGACGCCTGCCACAGGCGTGCGATGTTGTGCGCGATGCTGCCGCCGTGCAGCAGCACCTCCTGTGGCAGGTAGCCCGTGGCCCGTCCCCGTGCCTGGACGCCGTACTGCTGCAGGGCCGCGCCGTCGAGGGCGACCTCGCCGTGGGTGGGCGCCTGGATGCCCGCGAGCACGCGCGCGAGCGTGCTCTTGCCGCTGCCACTCTCACCGAGCACGGCGAGCATCGCGCCCGCCGGCAGATCGAAGCTCAGGTCGTGCAGCAGGGCGGCCTCGTGGGGCGAAGGCCGCACGCCGAGGTTCGTCACCAGGATGTGGCCCTGGCAGGCGGGCAGGCGTGTCTCCGGACGCGAGCGCTCCCCATGGCGCCGGGCGGCGAGCATGCGCGAGAGCCGGGCCGCCGCCTGGCGCGCCTGCAGCAGCTGCTTCCAGCTGCCGATGAGGATCTCCAGTGGCATCAACGCCTTGCCCAGCAGCATGCTGCCCGCGATCATGACCCCGCCCGTCGCCTGGCCCTGGATCACCAGCCAGGCGCCCGCGGCCAGCATGGCGAACTGCAGCACCTGACGTACGAGCTTGCCCCAGGTCCTGAGGCTGTGGCCGGGCAGTTCGGTATCCAGCCGGGCGTGGGCGGCGCGCGTCATCAGCGCGTCCAATGCGGTGCCCACCTGCGCCTGCTGGCCGTGGGCGTGCAGCACGTCCCGGAACACCGCGATCTCGCCCGCCTGGCGCTGAACCCGGCCCTGGGCCTGCTCGGCCGCCGCGCTGGGCGCGCTCAGCCGCCATTCCGTGAGCCAGGCCAGCGCGACCAGAGCCACGATGCCCGCCAGCGCGATGCACCCGAGCAGGGGATGGAAGGCCGTGATCACCAGCAGGTAGACCGGGGTCCAGGGCAGGTCCGTGATCGCGATGGACGTGGGTCCGCCGAGGTGGCCACGCCAGACGGCGAGGTCGCGCCAGATCTGTGGGGACAGGGTCGCTGCGGTGGCCGCAGGCAGGTCGAGCACGAGCGGTGTGAGCTCACGGCCGACCTGCTGCTCACGCTCGGTGGCCCACGCCGCGTACCAGCGGACCCGTGCCGTCTCGACCATCCACCACGCCGCCAGCGAGAGTGCCGCGGCAGCCAGCAGCATCAGCAAGGTCTCGGCGCGCCGGCTGCCGAGCACGCGATCGTAGATCTGCAGTGTGACCAGCGTCGGGATCAGCAGCAGCAGGTGGGACATGGAACTCGCGAGGAACACCGCACCGGCGCCTCCCGACGAGGACCATGGCACGAGCAGGCCCGCGAACGAGACCTCTTTGTGGTTCGAAGACATTGAAATCGCCCCTCCCTGGAGCCGCATCGCACGGTGCGGGCAGCAGGTGAATCCCTGGCGCCTCGCCGGCGGCCGGGATTGTCAGTGCGCGATCACCGACAGAAGTGTCAACAACTTCGGGGTGCTGGCGTCAAGGACAGCAAGCGCCAAAAAAGTCACAGGCTCGAGCCGCTTGGCAACGACGCGCGTCAAGGCGTGACCCGACGGTGACCGGGCGCTCGGCCGCAGCGCCGGACCCGAGGCGATTACCGATTCGACTCAGCGGGTCGCGAAGCAATACATCAGTCCCGCGCTGCCGCTGGCCTTGAGCTGATCGATGCTGCAGCCTCGCGTGCCGTGCGAGGAGTTCCACGAGGCATTGGCGACCGGATCGGGGTTGGTGCCCTTGTGGTCGTGGTGACCGACCATGGCGGAACCGCCCTCGCTCCGGGTCCAGTTGCCGCACGTGGTGTCCTTGCCGGGTGCGGGCATGGCCAATGTCCCGTCGGGACGCGAGCCGGTGAGGATGTCGTGGCGGTTGACCGGGTCGCCGAAGCCGGAGACCACGTCGCCCTTCTCGGTCAGCGAGGTGTCCTTGCCGACCTTGGCGTTGGCGCCGTGCAGGTCGGCCACGCTGGTGGCGACGACGACGCCCTTGGCGTTGGTCCAGGGACCGGCGCCGATCCGGTCGCGGGCGTTGACCGCCGGCTGCCCGTCCATCGCTTCGGTGCTCAGGTACGCACGCCAGGTCCTGTCGCCAGCCCCGGCGCTGGTGGCCAGCGACTGACAGAAGCGATCGGCTCCGGCCAAGCCGCCGAGGTCGCCGCCTTTGCCGGGATTGGCGCTGGTGACGAAGAAGCTCATGGGGTTGCCGCTGGACGGCCCCATGGCGGTGCAGCCGACGATCAGGGCAACGGTCGCGGCAGCGGCGCCAGCGGAAAGCAAGGATCGACGGGTCATCGGCAGGCTCCTGGTTGTTTTTGGAGCCTGGAGGCTACCCCGCCGTCATGTCAGAGGCAATCGGGCCCGTCACTCATCCGGCGGCGAAAACGTGGGTGGTTTTCAACCCCTCTGGAAACTCGCAAGGCGCCCGGCGACGGCCCGCATCGCCGCCGCCACCGGTTCGATCACCGGCACCGCGAAGCGCCCCGCGATGCGCTCGGCGCTGCGCGCCAGCGGACCGCCGCCGATCACCACCGCCTGCGCCCCGTCCTGCTCGATGGCCCCCTGCACCGCCTCGGCCAGTGCTTCGTCCTGGAGTCCAGGATTGGCCGCCAGCGCCAGCGGATCGCCCGGCGGGATGCGGCAACCCGTGAACTGCCCCGACAGCCCCAGCCGTTCCACGGCCGCGACGATCGGCACCTCCAGCTCCGGCGTCGTGGTGGCGACGCCGAAGCGCCGCCCGCCCTCGGCAGCCTCGCGCAGCGACGCCTCGCCGATGCCCACGACCGGCGCGCCGACCCGCTCGCGCAGGATCGCCAATCCGGGATCGCCGAACGCGCTGATCACGATCGCCGCCACGCGCGAAGCGTTCCGTCGACCGATCGCCACCACCTCGTCGACCGACGTCGCCAGTGCCTCGGCGCTGGTGATCATGCGGGCGCCGCGCGCGGCCGTCTCGCTCTCCAGCGCGAACTCGGGCGGCAGGGCGGCGCGCGCGATGCCGTGCATCATGGCCGTCGTCTCGCTCGAGGTGTTGGGATTGATCAGCAGGACGATGGGCTTCATGGGCGGACGGTCTGTGCCGTGGGCAGCGGCGCGGGCGGCGCGCCCTCGCCGGCCTCGCCCTCGATCGACCGCCCGAAGGTCTCCGGCGCGAACTGCACCGCCACCGCGAAGATGGCGTACATCACCGCGATCATCCCGAACATGCCGGCGACGCCATGGAGGTCGAACATCCGGCCAGCCGCCAGCTGCGACAGCGCGCCGCCCACGGTGCCCAGCGCCAGCAGGAACGACACGCCCAGGCCGCGCATGCGCGTCGGATAGAGCTCCGGCGCGTAGATCCAGATGGAGGTGTTGAGCGTGAGCACGCAGAACTGGAACAGCGCGCCGAACAGCAGGATCATGGCGACGCTGCTGGTGAGGTTGCCGAACGCCAGGCCCGCCAGGCAGGCCGCGATCGCACCGAAGGTCAGCACCCGCTTGCGCGGGAAGTTGTAGCCCAGGACCGAGGCCGCGATCGCGCCCAGCAGGCTGCCGCTCTGCATCACGATGGTGAAGGCGAAGCTCCTGGTGATCGAGTAGCCCTGCGCCACCAGGATGGTCGGCATCAACGTCAGCACCGACAGCTGGGCACCGAAGGTCATCCAGGAGGCGATGCCCACCGCGATGGTGCGCCGCGCGTAGGGGCCGCTGAAGATGTCGCCGAGCGAGGTCCGGCGCCGCGCCGGTGCCTCGGCCTCGGCGGCCGCCGTGATGTAGTCGTGGACCGGATAGGTGCCATTGGCCAGCCGGCCCGACGCCAGCATCGACAGCACCTCGTTGGCTTCCCTCACGCGCCCCTGCGACAGCAGGTAGCGCGGCGTCTCCGGCACGAAGCGGCGATAGAAGACGATGAAGATCGCCGGCAGCACCAGGCAGGCGAACAGCCAGCGCCAGGCGTCGGCCCCCGGGAAGATCGCGAACACGCCCAGCGCGAAGGCCGGCGCCAGCATGTTGCCCAGCCCGCCGCCGCCGACGTTGATGAGGCCCACGGCGGTGCCGCGGAAGCGTGCCGAGCAGAACTCCGCCAGCATGGTCACCGCCGTGGTGATCTCGCCGCCCAGGCCCAGCCCGACGATGAAGCGGCCGATGCACAGCACCGTGTAGTTGGGCGCCAGCGCGCAGAGGATGGCGCCGAAGGTGAACAGCGCCAGGTTGACGTTGAGCATGAAGCGGCGGCCCTTGCGGTCGGCGAAATAGCCCGAGCCCAGGCGGCCGGTGGCGGCGGCGATGAACGTGATGGTGTTGAGAAAACCGATGTCGGTCGCGCTCAGTCCCCACTGCGCGCGCAGCAGCGGACCGACCAGGCCGACCGCGTTCTGCTCGAAGACGTCGAACAGCACGCCGCAGACCACCAGGAAGATGATGGTCTTGTGCGAGCGCGTGACGCCGATGCCGTCCAGCGCGGCCTCGAGCTGGCGCATCTGGGCGCTCTGGGGTGCGGACGATGCCGCGATGGGTTCTCCTGCCATGGCAGATCCTCGGTTTCTCGAACGTGGTGGGGAAGGCGGGTCGCGTGACGCGCCCCGTTCCGGTGCCTCGGCGAGGCATCCGTCCGAGAAAAGCATTTTGCATGCCATCCCATTCATGAAAACCATTTTTCATGAATGGGCGATGCAACCGAGGCCCGGGAATGCGCCCGGCCGCGCGGGCTCAGCGTTCCGGGCGCAGTTCGGCCAGGGCGTCGTGCGCCGCCTCGACCCGCGACAGCCGCTGCCGGCCGGCGGCGCCGGCCTGTGCCATGACGCGCGTGGCCAGCAGGTCGCACAGCAGCATCAGCGCGACATGGTTGTCCAGCGGACCGGGGGCGCTCGAATGGCATCGGACCACCCACCGCGCGCCAGCCGGCGCGCGCGACAGCGGATCGGTGACATAGAGCACGCGGGTCCCGCCGGCGATGGCCTGCTCGGCGAAACGCGCGCTCAGACCCGGACTGCGCCGCAGCGCGAACACCACCAGCACGTCGTCGGCATCGAGGTCGGCGACGTACTCGCCCAGCGTCTCTCCCGCGCCGGGGATCACCTGGGTGCGCGGCAGCAGTTGCGCCAGCTGCCAGCGCAGGTAGGAGGCGAAGTTGCGATTGTTGCGATGGCCGAGGAACCAGACGCCGCGCGCCCGGACGATCGCCTGCGCGATGGCGTCGACCATGGCCTCGTCGAGCGCGCCGAAGGTGGCCGCGATGTTCTGCTGCGCGCGCTGGACATGGGCCTCGATCGAGCCCTCCGGCGCGCCCTCGCGCAACGGCTCCAGGAACAGCGGCGAGCCTTCCGCGCGCTCCTCGCGCGCATGGCGGCGCGCCGCCTCGTAGCCGTCGTAGCCGAGCCGCCGCACGAAGCGCGTCACGGTGGCGTTGGAGACTTCGACCAGCGCCGCCAGTTCGGAGGCGGTGTAGCTCGCGAGGTCGCCGGGGAAGTTCAGGATGAAGTCGCCCAGCCGCTGCTCGCTCGGCGGCAGGGCATCGCGCATGTGCCGGATCTGGGCCAGGAAGGAGGTCGGAGCGGGAGACGTGGAGGATGTCATTCGAAACGGAGCGGGCGGCGGCGTGGCATTGTCCCCCGGCTCCTCAAACCGGCAGCGAGGACATGCCCGTGGGCGCCCGGTCCCTGGCCGACGTCCCGCCGGACTGCGTGAACTCGAGCATCCACGCGCGCACCGCGTCGGCCGCCAGTGGCCGCGAATAGAAATAGCCCTGCAGCTCGTCGCATTCCATGGCGGTCAGCACGTCGCACTGGGCCGCCGTCTCCACGCCCTCGGCGACGACATCGACATGCAGCGCGTGCGCCAGGTCGATGACGGCCTTGACGATCACGCGGGCATCCATGCTGCCCTCCAGGTCGCAGACGAAGGAGCGGTCGATCTTCAGCTGGCGCACCCTCAGCTTGCGCAGGTGCGAGAGGCTCGAATAGCCGGTGCCGAAATCGTCGATCGACGAACCGACGCCGAGCGCGGCGAGACGCTCGAACAGCCGCTGCGTGCGCTCCACGTCCTCCATCGCCGCCGATTCGGTGATCTCCAGGATCAGGCGCGATGGCGCGACGCCATGGCGTTCGAGCATCAGCGCGATGTGCTCGACCAGGCCCTCCTGCTTGAGCTGGTGCAGCGACACGTTGACCGCCACGCGCATCGACAGTCCCTGGGCCTCCCAGCGGGCGATCTGCAGGCAGGCCTCCTCGACGACCCAGTGGCCCAGGGCGCTGATGAGGCCGAAGCGCTCCGCCATGGGAATGAAGACAGCCGGACTCACCATCCCGCGCGACGCATGGCGCCAGCGCGCCAGCGCCTCGACGCCGGTCACGGTGCGGCCATCGGCCAGCACCTTGGGCTGGTAGTGCAGCTCCAGTTCGCGCTTCTCGATCGATTCGCGCAGGTCGTTGCGCAAGGCCGTCTGCTCGCGCACGCTGTCGTCGAGTTGCGACGTGAAGAACACATGGCAGCCGCGTCCGGCCTGCTTGGCCGCGCGCATCGCGCTGCCGGCATGGGTCATGAGCCGGTCGGCCGGGCCATCGGCGGGGAACCGGGCGATGCCGATCGAGCACGACACCCGGGTCTCGAAATCCGCGCCCACGATCCGCTCGGAGACCGCGTCGACGATGCGCTGCGCGACGCGCCCGGCCAGTTCAGCCTCGGCGCGGCCCTCGACCAGCACGACGAACTCGTCGCTGCCCAGTCGCGCCACGGTGTCCACGGCACGCACCGCGCGGCTGATGCGCGCGGAGATCCGGCACAGCACCTCGTCGCCGAAGCCGGTGCCGAAGGCATCGTTGACCTGCTTGAACTCGTCGAGATCGAGCAGCAGCACGAAGAAGGTGTCGTGGTCGCGCGCGCAACGCTCGGCCGTGGCCGAAAGGCGAGTCTCGAAGTCGTGCCGGTTGGGCAGCCCCGTCAGTCCGTCGCTGAAGGCCAGCCGCTGCAGCTCGCCATTGGCCTGCTGCAGCGAGGAGGCCAATGTCGCCGCCTTGGCCTGCATGCGGGCGTCGATGGACGACGTGAAGGTGATGATCACCAGCAGGCCGATCGTCGCCACCGCGACGATCACGCCCATCTGGTCGCCCTGCAGGCCACCGGCGGGATCGAAGCAGGTCGAACCCAGCGGGAAGTTCGCCGCCGCCATGCCGCTGTAGTGCATGCCCCCGATGCCGGCACCCAGCATCAGCGACGCCATCGCCTGCGCGCCCCGCGCGGTTCCCTCGGTCAGCCGCCGCAGGCCGAAGACCACGATCAGCGCCATGGCGGAGGCACCGATCGCGACGCCCGCCGAGACCACCACCCAGCCCGGCGACCACTCGATGTCCGGCACCACCTGCATCGCCGCCATGCCCATGTAGTGCATCGTGCAGATGCCGCCGCCCATGGCGAGCGCGCCGCTCAGCAGCCGCCGGATCGAGAGCCGCGAGCGGCTGGCGATGTAGAGCGCGACACCGGACGCGGCCACCGCCGCGACCCAGGACCAGAAGGTCAATGCATAGTCGAACACGACCCTGAACGAGAAGTCCGCCGCCTGCATGCCGACGAAATGCATCGACCAGATGCCGGTTCCCATGGCCACCGAGCCGCCGGCCCACCAGGCCCGCGCGAGCGCGACATCGCGGGTCCGGACCCGCTGCGCCAGATCCAGCGCCACATAGGATGCGAACGTGGCGATCAGCAGGGACATCGCGACGATGCCGTGATCGTATTGGACGGAAATCAATTGGTGCTCATTGCGTCGATGTTTGAAGCGGGGGCGGATGCGATGACTCGCCGTGACCCACCATCCATGCGGTCTGGCGGGTATTCTGCAGGGCGATCTCGGGGCGATCGTCTTTGGGCCCGGGCGGGAGATCGCTTTCGCGGAGTTCTCCGACATCCCGGGTGGCATGGCGGCTGACCCGGATGCCCCCATCGACCCTTCGATGCAAATCGACATCAATTGCACTCGCATATCGATGCAATACCCGAGTCTGATGATGTGGCCGGACTCGTCCTCGATGATTCATGAATTGGGTTGCAGGGATTCAATCCTTGCAATCACGGACTCGACAGCGTCTCCTGCGTCGCGCGGGTGAACAACGCGCTGAGCCGGCCGAAGTCGATGCGGCAGCGCGCCAGGGCCGGTGCCGCGCTGGCGGCCTCGAAGCCCTCCATGTGCTCGGCGATCAGCAGCAGGTCGCCCAGCCGGCCTTCGGAGCGCAGGATGGCCGCCGCGATGCGCGGGCTGGTGCCCAGCTGCTGCAGCAGCTGCGCGCGGGTCTGGCGCGTGACGACATGCATCAGCGAGAAGATGCCGGTCTGGAAGGCCATGTCGGCGAAATCGTCGTCGTCGCCCGCGAGCTCGCGCGCCATCGACTCCATGAAGCAGGCCCGCGCATGGACCAGCTGCAGCAGGGGATCGTCGGCCAGGTCGTCGCGCCCCTCGCTGGCGAACAGCAGCAATTGCACCAGCCGGTTGAGCTGGCGGGTGCCGACGCGCGCGATGGCCTCGCCCACCGTCAGGTCCTGCCGCCCGGCGGCCGAGGCCGAACCGGCGAACTTCATCAGCTGCGCCAGCAGCACCGGACTGCGCTTGACCTCCGACTGCAGGTCGACCAGGGTCGGATCGCTCGCCAGCATCTGGCTGAACTTCAACAACGCGGCCTGCGAGGCGCTGATCGGGCTCTGGCGCAGGATCTCGGGCCGGGCGAAGAAGTAGCCCTGGAACAGGTCGGCGCCCAGGTCGAGCAGCTGGCGGAATTCCCGGCGCGTCTCGACCTTCTCCGCCAGCACCCGGCAGCCGGCGGCGTGGATGGCGTGGATCAGCCCGGCCCAGTCGGCCGCGGGCGTCTCGCGCAGGTCGATCTTGACGACATCGACCAGGGCCAGCACCCGCGCCGGGATGCGATCGAGCGCGGTGACGTCGTCGAGCGCGATCTGGAAGCCGGCGGCCTGCATCCGGAACAACGCCGCCTCGACCTCAGCATCGATCACCACGTGCTCCAGCAATTCCAGCGTGAAACGCCCGGGCTCCAGCAGCAGCAGGACATCGGCGTCGAGCGAGGCCCGGCCGATGTTG
Source organism: Variovorax sp. PEI5 (assembly GCF_056679935.1). NCBI lineage: Bacteria > Pseudomonadati > Pseudomonadota > Betaproteobacteria > Burkholderiales > Comamonadaceae > Variovorax > Variovorax sp. PEI5. Next base: position 232,988 of record NZ_JBWXPH010000002.1, on the reverse strand, counting down.
ACGAAGCCCCGATGCGGCCCCAGCGCGCCGGCGACGCCGAACTGCGCGATCGCATTCAGGATCACCTGCTCGGTGGCGGCGTGGTCGTCGATGACGCAGGCCGTGTCGGCGGCGCCGCCCCTGAACAGCAGTTCGTAGGCGACCAGCGCGCCGGCGCGGTCCAGGATCGGCTGCCGGCCGAGCAACACGCTCAGGGCCGCTTCGGTCTCGATGGTGGGTGTCATGGCGTTCTCGATGCGATGCGAGAAGGCCGGCGGGCGGGGCGGACCACGCCGCCGGAGGCGCGCCCGCCGGCCCCCGCCCTGATTTCGGCAGTCGCGCTGCCGTCTTGAGGGCCGACTCGCATGCGGCGTCCGGCAGCGGCGGAACCGATGCCCGCCTGGGCACAATGGCGATTTGCTCCAAGCGACGACCGAATGACGGTGCCGGACACTCCCTCCAAGACCCCCGCCATCGGCCTGGGCAGCGCGGCGCGCGAGCTCTATCGCGCGCTGTGGCGCCATGCCGAGGGCGTGCGCGCCCAGCTGCTGGGCGCCGCCGCGCTGCTGTCGGCGGCCCAGCTGATGCGCCTGTTCATGCCCTGGCTGGCCGCGCAGGCCATCAACGCGCTGCAGCGCGGCGACCTGGCCGCGGCGGGCCGCTGGATCGGCGCCTTGATCGGCATCTACCTGGCGTCGTGGCTGCTGCACGGCCCGGGTCGGGTGCTGGAGCGCAATGTCGGCGTGCGGGTGCGTGAGCGGCTGGCCGACCTGCTCTATGCGCGCATCACGGCGGCGCCGCTGGCGTGGCGCGACGGCCGCCACTCGGGTGAGCTGCAGCACCGGGTGACGCAGGCCAGCCGGGCGCTGTCGGACTTCGCCCAGAACCAGTTCGGCTACCTGCAGAGCGCCTTCAACTTCGTCGGCCCGATCGTCGCGCTGGCGCTGCTCTCGCGCACCAGCGGCGCCATCGCCGTGACGGGCTACGTGATCATCGCGCTCATCATCCTGCGCTTCGACCGCATCCTGATGCAGCTCGCCCGGGCCGAGAACGATGCCGAGCGGCGCTATGCCGCCGCCCTGCTCGACTTCGTCGGCAATGCCGGCACGGTGATCGGGCTGCGCCTGCAGGCGGCCTCGCGCCGGCTGCTGGGCCGGCGCATGGATGCCGTCATCGCGCCATTGCGCCGGGCCGTGATGGTCGGCGAGGGCAAGTGGTTCGCCGTCGACCTGCTGGGCATGGGACTGACCTGGATCCTGGTGGTGGTCTATGTGCTGCAGACCCGGCAGCCGGGCCAGACGGTGCTGCTGGGCACGGTCTTCATGATCTATCAATATGCGCAGCAGGCGGCCTCGGTGGTCGGCGCGATGGCCTCCAACTTCCAGAGCTTCGCGCGCATGCACACCGACTACGGCAGCGCCGAACCGATCTGGGCCGCGCCGGGCGACCCCGAGGCGACGGTGCCCGCCGTGGTGCCCGACGCGCCCTGGACGACGCTGGAACTGCGCGCGGCCTCCTGGCGCCATGCCGACGATGCGCGCGGCGGCCTGCAGGGCGTCGACCTGACCCTGCGACGCGGCGCGCGCGTGGCGCTGATCGGCCCGAGCGGCGGCGGCAAGAGCACCCTGCTGCGCACGCTGGCCGGCCTCTACCGTCCGCAGCAGGGCGCGCTGTGGCGCGATGGCGTGGCGGTCGACTGGGCCGAACTGCGCACCTTGGCCACGCTGATCCCGCAGGAGGCCGAGGTGTTCGAGGCCAGCGTCGAGGAGAACCTCACCTTCGGCGTGCCGGCCGATGCGCAGCGCCTGGACGCGGCGGTGCACGCGGGCGTGTTCGACGAGGTGCTGCAGCGCCTGCCCGCCGGCCTGGCCAGCCCGCTCAACGAGCGCGGCGCCAATCTCTCCGGTGGCCAGCGGCAGCGCCTGGCACTGGCGCGCGGCGCCCTGGCCGCGCAGGGCAGTTCGCTGCTGCTGCTCGACGAGCCGACCAGCGCGCTCGATCCACTGGCCGAGGGCCGCGTCTTCGAGCGCATGGCGGCCGCCTTTCCCTCGACCTGCATCGTCGCCTCGGTGCATCGGCCGAGCCTGCTGGCGCGCTTCGACACGGTGGTGGTGGTGGAGGCCGGACGCGTGGTCGATGCCGGACCGCGCGACGAGGTGCTGGCGCGGCGCGGTGCCGGATGACAGGGCGCAAGCGTGCATTTCAGGCATTTCCGATCTCTGGCGCGCGGATCGCGCCCTGAAAGCGGTTGTCTACTAAGGTGTTAAGGAAGTAACATAGCGTCATGGCATCGCGTGGCGTCACCCTCCGTTCTGCACCGGCATCGCGCCGTGGCAAGAACCTGCCGCGCGGCTACTTCCACTCCGTCACACCTCCATAAGACCGCACCGTGGTCCGCCGGATCCTCCGATCCGCGCTGGACCCTCGCGTGTGGCATGCGTCGGCCTTCGTCCGGCGCCTTCCCTTGACACGCCTGCGCCAGCGGGATCGTCGACCCTCGGTCGTCGATCGCGCACCGCCATGTCCGACCGGCCGTCGAGCCGCCGGCGTGGCCCGGCCATCAGCCACCTCCGCGTGCGCTGCGGCCCTCACTTCCGAGCCGGACTTCCCCCCGGTCGCCGAACGCGGGCCCCGCGCCCGCCGTGATCCGACCCTGGCGACGAGTCCGCTCCACCTTTCTGGTCCCGTTCATGTGGAGCGACCATGACTTCTGCCCTCTTCCCGCCGGTCGCCGTGGCCCTGCTGGCCCTCTGCTTCCTGCTCGTCGCGCTGGCCAGCGCGGGCGCCGTCGCGCGCTGGAAGCCCGCGCTGGCCGGCGCCAGTCCGCCGCAGACCGCCTGGATCGACGGCCTGCGCGGCTTCGCCGCCACGCTGGTGCTCATGAACCACGTGCCGCTGGTGATCGCCAACCACCTCCAGCTGGGAACCACGGTCGATCCCGAGGCCGTGCGCCTGGCCAACTACCTGGGCGTCGTCGGCGTGCAACTGTTCTTCTGCATCACCGGCTATCTGTTCGCCGGCAAGATCCTGGGTTCGCGCAATGTCGACTGGACCGAGTTCTTCGTCCGCCGCATCCGGCGGCTGGTGCCGGCCTATGCCGTGGCGGCGCTGGCGACGCTGGCGGTGGCGGCCGTGGTGATCGATGCCGACTTCGCCGACCTCGGCGCGATGTTCCATGCCCTGCCGCACCTGATGTCCTTCGGCATCTTCGTGCTGCCGAGCGTGGACGGCTTCGATCTCGGCCGCCTGCTGGGCGTGAACTGGACCCTGGCGATCGAATGGCGCTTCTACGCCGTGCTGCCGCTGCTGTTCGCGCTGCGGCGCTTCGGCCACATGAACGCGCCGGTGTCGCTCGGGGTCTTCACCCTGCTGCTGGTGCCGATGCTGGGCGCGGGCATCTGGCTCTACTTCATCGTCGGCGCGGCGGCCACCTTGCTGCCCGCCATCGCCACGGCGCGCGTGCTGCGCGCGCCACTGGCGGTGCTGGCCGTCACCGTCGCCCTGTCGATGGCGCTGAACTGGGATGCGCTCGCCGGCCTCAAGGAGATGCAGGGACTGCACGTCGCGCTGCTGTTCCTCGCGCTGTGCCTGCTGCGCCCCCGCCTGCTGACCGGCCGCGCCATCAGCGCCCTGGGCACGGTGAGCTACAGCCTCTACCTGCTGCACATGACGGTGCTGTTCGTGCTCTTCGGGCTGTGCCACCACTTCCTGTTCGACGTCACGACGCTGCCGGTCCCGGCCTTCGCGCTGCTCGGCGGCGTCGGCGTCGCGCTGTCGGTGCTGCTGGCCGCGCTGTCGTACGACCAGGTCGAGCGCCGCTTCATCGGTGCGCGCGCGCCGGCGGCGAATGCGGCGCCCGCCGCCTTCGCCCACGCGCTCGGTGGCGGCCCGTGAACGCCATGCCGCCTTCCTTCCTCCGATCCCTCTCCCGCCCCGGGCGGACGGCGTCCGTCGTCCGTCAGCAGCCAGTCCCAGCGATGCAGCATCCGACCCACAACCATCTCCACGTCACCGATTCCGAGGGCCGGCTGCATGCCGTGCGGGTCGTGAGCGAGCGCCAGGTGACGCGCACGGCGCGTGGCGCCATCGTCCAGACCGGCGGCGACCGCTTCTTCCTGGAGGAGTCGCTCGAACCGCTGGTCCTCGATCCGGCGACGGCCAAGCTGCGCAGCGCGGACGGCCGACGGGAGTTCACGTTCAAGATCGGCTGATCGCAGGGGCCGCCGGGGTGTCGGCGTGGCGGGTGCCGCAGTGGCGCGCGCGGGGCGACCGCGCCAACTGCCACAATGAATCGTTCATGAACCACGAACCCGATTTCCTCGAGAACCTGCGCGCCGAACTGTCGGGCTGGCGCCGCTGGCTGGACCGGGCGATCGTGCTGGGCTACGCGGTGGCCGCCGGGCTGTTCGTGGTCGGCTTCACGATCGCGGCCGAGTGGGCCTTCGGCCTGTTCGAGCGGCTGCACCACGCCGCGCCCTGGGCGCCGCTGCTGTGGACCCCCGCCGTCACGGCGGCCATCGTCTGGGTCACGCGCCGCTGGTTCCCGGGCGCTGCCGGCTCGGGCATCCCGCAGGTCAAGGCCGCGCTCGATCCGACGCTGGGCGCCGGCCAGCGCGGCCTGTTCGCATCGCTGCGGCTGACCGTGGCGAAGATCGCGCTGGGCGTGGCGGGCTTCGCCGCCGGCCTGTCGATCGGTCGCGAGGGCCCGTCGGTGCAGGTGGCCGCCGGCGTCATGCAGCACGCGCGGCGCTGGCTGTCGCCGCGCAGCACCATCGATGCCCGCGCGCTGCTGATCGCCGGCGGCGCCGCCGGCATCGCGGCCGCCTTCAACGCCCCGCTGGCCGGCGTCGTCTTCGCCATCGAGGAACTCTCGGGCCGGCTGGAGGCGCGCGCCAGCGGCGTCATCATCACCGCCATCGTGCTGGCCGGCCTGGTCGCGGTCTCGGTGTTCGGCAACCTGAGCTACTTCGGCATCATCAGGGTGCCGCCACTCGGCTGGGCCCTGCTGGGCCCGGGCCTGGGCGTGGCGCTGGCCAGCGGCATCGCCGGCGGCCTGTTCGCGCGGCTGATGATCGCCTCGCTGACCGGCTCGCCGCAGCGGCTCAATCACTGGCGCGCGCGCTGGCCGGTGCGCTTCGCGGCGGTCGGCGGGCTGGTGGTGGCGCTGATCGGCGTGGTCACCGGCGGCATCACCTTCGGCGCCGGTTCCGAGTCGGTCAAGCAGATGCTCGCCGGCCACGACGAACTCACGCCGCTCTACACGCTGCTGAAGTTCATCGCCACCTGGCTGACTGCCTGGTGCGGCGTGCCGGGCGGCATCTTCGCGCCCTCGCTGTCGATCGGCGCGGGCATCGGCGACGGCATCGCGCAGCTGGCCAATCCCACGCTCGGCCCGGCGCTGATCGCCATGGGCATGGCCGGCTTCCTGGCGGCGGTGACGCAGGCGCCATTGACGGCCTTCATCATCGTGATGGAGATGGTCGACGGCCACTCGATGGTGCTCAGCCTGATGGCCAGCGCCATGCTCGCCAGCCTGGTCTCGCGCATGATCAGCCGGCCGCTCTACGAGACGCTGGCCGAGCACATGGTCGCGCGCGCCCTGGAAGCGCAGCCGCCCGCGCCGGCCGCCGGGGTCAAGACCACCACCGCCGGCACCGCGCTCGACACCGCCGCCGCCGATGCGCGCGTGCCGGTGACATCGCGCCCCTCCCACGCACCGAGCGCCGGCGCCGCCGACGCGCGTTCGCACTAGGCCCGCCACCATGCGCCACTGCCCCCGCCTGTCGCGCGCGCACCCGGTCGATTTCCGGGTGCGCGAGCTGCCGCGCGGCCACTTCCGCGCCGTGGCGCCGCCGTAGCGCCCGTGCCGCCGCCCCGCGTCCGGGGCTCCATCTCCTGCGCCGCCCGCCGCCGTTCCATCGGCCCCGGGGACACGCGCGTCCGGCGCGGCCCACGGCCGTGGTCGGCGCGCGCCATCGGCATCGTCGCGGCCCGGCCGTGGCGCTGCCCGCATTCATCGATTTCCCTTGATTCCTTCCATGTCCATTTCCTCCTTCCGCCGCGAGTGGCTGTCCAACGTGCGCGGCGACCTGCTCGCCGGCATCGTGGTCGCCCTGGCCCTGATCCCCGAGGCCATCGCCTTCTCCATCATCGCGGGCCTCGACCCCCAGGTCGGCCTCTATGCCTCCTTCTGCATCGCCGTCGTCATCGCCTTCACCGGCGGGCGGCCCGGCATGATCTCCGCCGCCACCGGCGCCATGGCCCTGGTCATGGTCACGCTGGTGAAGGACCACGGCCTGCAGTACCTGCTGGCCGCCACCCTGCTGACCGGCGTGCTGCAGATCGTCGCCGGCGCGTTGCGCCTGGGCGAGCTGATGCGCTTCGTCTCGCGCTCGGTGGTCACCGGCTTCGTCAACGCGCTGGCGATCCTGATCTTCCTGGCGCAACTGCCGGAGCTCACCGATGTCGGCTGGACCGTCTACGCGATGGTGGCGGCCGGCCTGGCCATCATCTATCTCTTCCCCTACCTGACCCGCGCCGTGCCCTCGCCGCTGGTGTGCATCGTGGTGCTGACGGCGCTGAGCATGGCGCTCGGGCTCGACATCCGCACCGTCGGCGACATGGGCCGCCTGCCCGACAGCCTGCCGGTGTTCATGCTGCCGGACGTGCCGCTGACATGGGAGACCCTGCGCATCATCTTCCCGTATGCCGCCACGCTGGCCGTCGTCGGCCTGCTGGAGTCGATGATGACCGCCTCGATCGTCGACGAGCTGACCGACACCGCCAGCGACAAGAGCCGCGAGTGCGCCGGCCAGGGCGTGGCCAACATCGCCGCCGGGCTGATCGGCGGCATGGCCGGCTGCGCCATGATCGGCCAGTCGGTCATCAACGTGAAGTCCGGCGGGCGCGGTCGCCTGTCGTGCCTGGCCGCTGGCGTCTTCCTGCTGTTCATGGTGCTGGTGCTCGGTCCCTGGGTGAAGCAGATCCCCATGGCGGCGCTGGTGGCGGTGATGATCATGGTGTCGATCGGCACCTTCAGCTGGGGTTCGCTGCGCAACCTGACGCGACATCCGCCGAGCTCCAGCCTGGTGATGCTGGCGACGGTGGCGGTGGTGGTCTCCACGCACGACCTGGCCAAGGGCGTGTTCGTCGGCGTGCTGCTCAGCGGCATCTTCTTCGCCCACAAGGTCGGCCGCTTCATGGCCGTGCGCTCGACGACGCAGGACGACGGCCGCACGCGCTGCTACGACGTCACCGGCCAGGTCTTCTTCGCCTCGTCGCAGTCCTTCACGATGGCATTCGACTTCAAGGAGGCGGTCGAGCGCGTGCGCATCGATGTGAGCCGGGCGCACTTCTGGGACATCACCGCCGTCGGCGCGCTCGATGCCGTGGTGCTGAAGTTCCGGCGCGAGGGCGTGGCGGTGGAGGTGATCGGCCTCAACGAGGCCAGCACCACGCTGGTCGACCGCTTCGGCCGGCACGACAAGCCCGGCGCCGACGAACACGTGATCGGAGGCCACTGACATGGACGAACCCGACATGCGCCACGTCCTCGCCTGCGTCGATGGCTCCAGCGCCACCGCCGCCGTCTGCGACTGGGCCGTCTGGGCGGCCGGCCGCCTGGGCGCGCCGCTCGAATTCCTGCACGTGGTGGATCACCACCCGGAACGCGCCCGCTCGGACGACCTCAGCGGCTCCCTGGGCCTGGAGGCCCAGCCGGCCTTGATGCATGAGCTCGCCTCGCTCGACGAGCAGCGCAGCCGCGTCGCACTGGAGCTCGGCCGCCGGCTGCTGGGGCAGGCCCGCGCGCGCGCCGCCGCCGCTGGCATCGACGGGGCCGGGACGCGGCAGCGCCACGGCCCGCTGGTCGAGGCCCTGCAGGAGCTCGAACCCGTCACCCGCCTGGCGGTCCTGGGCCCGCACCGGCGCGAACGCGCGCTGCCACGCATCCACCTCGACCACGAGGTCGAGAGCGTGGTGCGGGCATTGCGCGCGCCGGTGCTGGCGGCGAGCCGGCCGTTCGCGCCGCCCCGGAATTTCCTGGTGGCGTTCGACGGCAGCGACACCGGCCGGCGCATGGTGCGGGCGGTGGCGGCCAGCCCGCTGCTGCGCGGCCTCGATGCCCGCCTCGCCGTGGTCGGCCCGCGCACGGCGGCGAGCCTCGAGCAGGCCGACTGGGCCCACCGGATGCTGGAGGACGCCGGCTTCGCGTGCACGCTCGCCATGGTCGACGGCGCGCCCGAGGAGGTGCTGCGCGCGCAGGTCGAGGCGCATGCGATCGACCTGCTGGTGATGGGCGCCTATGGGCACTCGCGCATCCGCGAATTGATCCTGGGCAGCGTCACCACCACGCTGCTGCGCACCAGTCCGGCGCCGGTGCTGATCCTGCGATGACGGCGCCGCTCCCCACCGGCTACCGCAGCCTGGTCGCCCGGCACTGGCGCATCCTGTGCTTCGGCGGTGTGCTGATGGCGCTGTCGAGCGCCGGGCAGACCTTCTTCATCGCCCTGTCCGGCGCCCGCATCCGGCAGGACTTCCAGCTCTCCGATGGCGACTTCGGCACCGCCTATGCCGCCGCGACGATCGCCAGCGCCGCCACCATGGCCTGGGTCGGCCGGCTGGTCGACACGGTGAGCGTGCGGCGCTTCACGATGGCGGTCGGGCTGGTGCTGGCGGGCGCCTGCCTGCTGCTGGCGTGGAGTCCCAACCTGCCGGTGCTGGTGCTCAGCCTGTATCTGCTGCGCCTGGCCGGCCAGGGCCTGATGGCGCACACCGCCATGACCACCATCGCGCGCGCCCTGCCGGCCGATCGCGGCAAGGCCATCGGCCTGGCGGCGCTGGGTCTGGCCCTGGGCGAGGCGTTGTTCCCGATCGCAGCGGTCCGGGGCATCGGCGCGCTGGACTGGCGACCGGTCTGGCTGCTGTGCGCCGGCGCCGTGCTGCTGGGCCTGGCCCTGGCGCTGACGCTGGCGCGCCCGGGCTTCGGGCCGGCCCGCGCGATGGCCGCCGGCCAGCCACCGTCGGGCCCGGCCGAGAGCGCCCTGTGGCGCGATCCCGCCTTCCTGCGCCGCCTGCCGATCCTGCTGTGCTCGCCCTTCATCACCACGGCGATGTTCTTCCACCAGACCCGTCTGGCGCAGGAGAAGGGCTGGGCGCTGGGCTGGATCGCCAGCTGGTTCGTGGCCTACGCGGTGGCACGCGCCGGCTCGCTCGTGCTGGTCGGCCCGCTGCTCGACCGGCGCTCCGCCGCCGGCCTGCTGCCCTGGCTGGCGATGCCGCTGGGCCTGGCCATGGGCGTGATCGCGCTGGTGGGGTCGGATGTCGCGGTGCCGCTCTACATGCTGCTGTTCGGCCTCGGCGCCGCGGCCTCCGGCGTGCTGGGCACCGCGCTCTGGGCCGAGCTCTACGGCACCCATCGCCTGGGCCGGATCCGGGCCCTGACCGAGGGCGGCAACGTGCTCGCCAGCGGCCTGGCGCCGGCATTGACGGGCCTGCTGATCGACCGGGGCGTGTCGCTGTCGACCCAGGCGCTGGGGCTGGCGGCGGTCGTCGCGGTGGCCGGCCTGTGCGCCCGCGATCCTGCCAGGCTCCTGGCGCGACGCCGATCGCGCGGCTCCGGAGCCTGAATCGAACTACAGGAAATGGTGCCGAAGCACTACGCGCGGGCGTGCCGGTCCGCCCGTCGCCGGCCGCCTCGCACGGGCTAGGATGAATGCGTTCGCCGAGATGGCGCACCGGTGTCCGATCCGCGTTACGCGACCCGGCGGCCCGCTCCTCCCCGCTCCTCAACCCAACTCAAGGAAACCAGACATGTTCAACAAGACCGAAGGCACGATCCAGAACATCGCCGGCCGCGTGCAGGAAGCATTCGGCGCCGCCACCGGCGACACCGGCAGCCAGATCAAGGGCAAGGCCCGCCGTGCCGCCGGCGATGCGCAATATGGCTATGGCGAGATCGTCGAACAGCTGCGCGAATCGGCCGTCAAGAACCCGATCGGCACCGTGGCGATCGTCGCCGGCGTGTTCTTCGTCGTCGGCGCGATCTGGGCCAAGCGCTGAGGTCCACGGGTCGCGCGCATCGATGGCGCGACCCCTCCACCCCGCCCGCGCCACGCGGGTGGTGACGGATGCCGCCGTCCGGCATCGGCAACTCCGATCCCGCGTCCGCGGAACGATCGTCAGGGTTGGAAGATCCAGTTCTCCGCCCTCGTCAACGCCTTGACCAGGGGCGCCGCCGTGCTCGGATCGCTCTTGTACAGATCCAGATTCTGTCCCGGCGAGAAGCTGCGGAAGATCGCCTTCGTCCGCTCGTCCCAGATCCGCAGCGCCAACGACCAGTCCGGATACGCCCGGCGAGCGATGGCGCGCTCGTCCAGGATGGTCACGTCGCGATGCCGGTGGTCGTGCCGTATGTGTTCGAACAGCGACTTGACCGTCGACTCCTCACCTTCGAGATGCTCGATGTAGGTGCCATCGAGCAGGCACAGGACACCCGTGACACCCATCTCCGGATTGTGGGCGCGGGACCATTCCAGGATTTCCGATAGATCGTCGTCGGTGGGGACGCACGAGCGGCTGGCATAGATCAGGCGATAAAGCATGTGACTGGATGGAAGGTTCTATGGCGATCGCTGCTTCGACTCGGGCATCGATCGAGCGGGGGGACTCCAGTTGCGGTCGAAGCCCGTCGGTACATACGGGTGGAACGCATGCGTGGATTCTGCCAAACGGATGGAAATCAAGCGCACGGACGAGCCCGCCGTCGCCCATGCCCATGGCCGGGTCGTCGCCCCGGCACGACCTGGCCCGGCCCATCGCGTTGGACAGCCACGGACCCCGTCGATATACTTCCTCAAACTTTTAGACATCATGTCTATTTTGAGGAGACAACCTTGAAGCTCGTCATTCGGATCGCCTTGCTGGCGGCCGCCACGCTCGGCATCGGCGCCTCCGCGCTGGCCCAGGAGGTGCGCATCCCCAAGATCATCAAGATCGTGGTTCCGTTCTCGCCCGGTGGCAGCAACGACCTGTTCGCCCGCGCGCTGGGGCAGAAGCTCTCGGTTTCCCTCAACACCCCGGTCTTGGTGGACAACCGGCCCGGCGCCGGCGGGGCCATCGGCGCCATCGCGGTGGCGCAGGCCGAGCCCGATGGCGGCACGCTGCTGCTGACCTCGGTGAGCTTCGTCACCAATGCCGCGATCCAGGAGAAGCCGGCCTACGACCCGGTCAAGTCCTTCGCGCCGGTGGCGCTGCTCAATCGCGGGCCGATGCTGCTGATCGCGGGCAAGGAGACGCCCTACACCACCAGCGAGCAGGTCGTGCAGGCCATGCGCACCAACAAGAACATGAACTACGGCTCGGCCGGCGTCGGCTCGATCGGCCAGATGGCGACCGAGCTGCTGAACTCGATGGCGCGCGCCAACGCCACGCACGTGCCCTACAAGGGCATCTCCAACGCGGTCACCGACATGATGGGCGGCAACCTGCAGATGATGATCACCACGGCGGCCTCGGTGACCGGCCCGCTCAAGGCCGGCCAAGTGCGGCCGATCGCCGTCACCTCGCAGAAGCGCTCGCGCTTCATGCCCGAGCTGCCGGCCATCGCGGAGGTGGTGCCCGGCTTCGAGGTCGAATCCTGGTGGGGCGTCTATGCGCCGCCGAAGACCCCGCGTCCGCTGGTCGAACGGCTCAACGCCGAGATCCGCCGCATCGCCGATGGCGCCGAGATGCGCGAGCTGTTCGAGCGCGAATCGACCGAACCCGGCACGCTGGACGTGCCCCAGTTCGCGACCTATGTCGCCACCGAGACCGCCAAGTGGCGCAAGCTGGCGGCCGAGCGCGGCATCAAGTCCGAATGATCCCGAACGCGACCCCCGCCCCCCACGCCGCCCTGCCCGGCTGGCGCTCGATCCTGTATGTGCCGGTCAACGTGGCGCGCTTCGTCGAGAAGGCGCCGCGCGCCGGCGCCGACGCGATCCAGCTCGACCTCGAGGACAGCATCGCGCCGGAGGCCAAGGACGACGCACGCGCCCTGGTGCGCGACACCGCGCGCCGGCTCGCCGCGGCCGGCGCCCAGGTGCTGGTGCGCATCAACCGCCCGCTGGCGATGGCGGTGCGCGACATCGAGGCCGCCGTCGGCCCGGACGTGCGGGCGCTGTCGCTGACCAAGGTCGCCTCGCCCGACCACGTGCGGCTGCTGGCCGAGGTGGTGGACGAATGCGAGGCGCGCCAGGGCCTGCCATCGGGTCACACGCGACTGGTGGTGATGATCGAGACGCCGCAGGCCTTCGAGGCCATGCGCGAGATCGCCGGCGCCTCGCCGCGCATCGTCGGCATGAGCCTGGGCGCCGAGGACTTCGCACTGGAGTGCGGCTTCACGGTCGGCGAGGACACCCTGCTGCTGCCCAAGCAGATGATGGTCATCGCCGCCCGCGCCGCCGGCGTGATGCCGATCGGCTACCTGGGCACGGTGGTCGATTTCACCGACGAACAGGCCTTCGGCGACATGGTGCGGCGCTCGCGCAACTTCGGCTTCGATGCCGCCACCTGCATCCATCCGCGCCAGGTGCCGATCGTCAACCGCGCCTATGGCGTCTCGCCGGACGAGGCGGCGCGCGCGCGCCGCCTGGTCGACGAGGGCGCGCGGCAGTTGGCGGCCGGCCGGGGCGCCTTCCAGCTCGATGGGAAGATGGTCGACGCGCCGCTGGTGGAGCGCGCGAAGCGGGTGCTGGCGCGGCACGAGGCCTTCGGCGTGCCGGCCTGAGCATGGCCGGCCCGCGACGCCTCCGGTCGCGACGCCCCTAGTCGCGCCGACGCGCCGCGCGTGGCAGTTGCAGACCCTTGAGGCGGGCGAACGGCGGCGCGAACGGGGCCGGGTCGCCGCCGAGGTCGGAGGTCAGCCGGGCGCCGGCCGCCATCACGTGCGGCAGGCTGGCGGCGAAGGCCTCGGCATCGAAGCGGAAGCGTGGCAGGCCCAGCGAGATCGCGCACACCAGCTTCTGGTCGATGCCGAACACCGGGCAGGCGATCGCGGCGCTCTCGGCGTCGCGCTCGCCCTGCGAGACCGCGTAGTGCGCCGCGCGCACGGCATCGAACGCCTCGCCCGGCGCATCCGAGAACGCCAGCAGCACCCGTCCCGCCGCGCCCGTGGCCAGCGCGAAGGCATCGCCCTCGCGCACATGCATGCGCACGCTGCGCGGGTGCTCCAGCCGATGCACGCAGATGCGCTCGTCGCCCTCGCGCACATAGATGGCGGCGACCTCGCGCGTCGCGCCCACGAGCTCGCGCAGGATGGGCAGCGCGTAGTCGCCCAGGCGGAACGAGTTCTGGTAGACCGTGCCCAGCTGGAACGGCATGGGCCCCAGGCGATAGCGCCCATCGGCCATGCGCTTGACGAAGCGGAAGTGCTCGAGCGACTCGCACAGCCGCAACGCGGTGCTGTGATAGAGGCCGGTGGCCTCGCAGAGCTCGGCCAGGCTCATGCCGTCGACGCTGTCGCGGAAGGCGAGCAGCATCGACAGCGCCCGGTTGACGGAAGCGACGCCGGGATCTTCTTTGGCAGTTTGTTTCATGGTGATCGGGGGCGATGGTAAGTCATTGACATGCGGCGACCACGGCATAGAATCGCAAAATAGACATGATGTCTGTTTTAATAAGAACCGGATCGAGACATTGATGAGCGCCCTGCACCCCGTCGATTTCGCGCCCAGCCCCAGCGGTCCCCTGCAGGGCCTGCGGGTGATCGACCTGAGCCGCCTGGTGGCCGGCAACATGCTGACGTTGCAGCTGGCCGACTTCGGCGCCGACGTCGTCAAGATCGAGCCGCCGGCGGGCGATTCCCTGCGCAACTTCAAGACCGACGGCCTGGACATCTGGTGGAAGACCTACTGCCGCAACAAGCGCAGCGTCTGCCTCGACCTGCGCACGCCGCAGGCGCGGGACCTGGTGCGGCGGCTGGCCGCCGATGCCGACGTGCTGGTCGAGAGCTTCAAGCCCGGCGTGCTGGAGGCCATGGGCCTGGGCCCGGAGCCCCTGCTGGCGGCCAATCCGAGGCTCGTGATCGTGCGGCTGTCGGGCTGGGGCCAGACCGGACCGTATCGCCACAAGCCGGGCTTCGGCACGCTGGTGGAGGGCTACAGCGGCTTCGCCGCCATCAACGGCTTCGACGACCGCGCCCCGGTGCTGCCGCCGATCTTCCTGGGCGACATGACGGCCGGCCTGTATGGCGCCAGCGCCACCATGATGGCGCTGTGGAGCGTGCGCACCGGCGACGGCCGCGGCCAGGTCATCGACCTCTCGCTGTTCGAGCCGATGCTGTCGATCCTCGGGCCGCAGGTGGCCAACTTCCGCTTCACGGGCAAGCTCAAGCCGCGCACCGGCAGCCGCTCCAACACCACGGCGCCGCGCAATGCCTACCTCACCGCCGACCGGCACTGGGTCTGCCTGTCGACGGCATCGCCGGCGATGGCGGCGCGCCTGTTCACGGCCATCGGCCACCCCGCGATGATGGACGACCCGCGCTTCTCCACCAATGGCGCGCGACTGCAGAACATCGAGGAGGTCGATCGCATCGTCGGCGGCTTCGTCGCCGCGCGTTCGCTGGCCGAGAATCTCGAGTTCTTCGACCGCGAGGGCATCACCATCGGGCCGATCAACGACGCCAGCCAGCTGCTCGACGATGCCTATGTGGTGGAGCGCGAGGCCATCGTCGAGGTGCCCGACGACGAGCTGGGCAGCCTGCCGATGCACAACGTGCTGCCGCGCCTGTCGGCCACGCCGGGCAACCTCTACCAGAGCGCCCCGCGCTGCGGCCAGCACAACCACGCGATCCTGTCGACGCTGCTCGACGACGCCGCCTTCGCCGACCTGGTGCGGCGCGGCGTGATCGTCGAGGAGGCGCCCACGCCCACGTCCGGCGCCGCCGCCGCCGCCGCCACGGCTTCCGAATGAACCACAAGGAGCATCGAATGAGCAAACCGCAGCAACAACTGGGACGGGAGATCGTCGCGCCGGGTGCCTGGAAGGGCCCCGAGATCGACTGGAAGCGCGAAGGCCTGCACGAGCTGAGCGCCGCCGAGATCGCCGAGATCGACGCCGCGCTCGCGCACCTGAAGTCGCTGGGCGACCTGGACTTCCCGGAGATCACGCGCCGGAACTTCCCGCTCGACGCCGTCGGCCGCCTGATGGAGTCGCTGCCCGCGCGCCTGCGCGACGGCTGCGGCTTCCTGATGCTGCGCGGCCTGCCGCGCGAGCGCTACAGCGACGACGACATGGCGCGCGTGTACTTCGGCCTCGGCGCGTATGTCGGCACGACCATGACGCAGTCCTACCTCGGCGACCTGATCGGCCACGTGGTCAACGTCAGCGACTACGAGCCCCTGTCGCGCGGCTACCGCAAGGGCGGCGGCCAGCTGATGCACACCGACTCCTGCGACATCATCGGCCTGATGTGCCTGCGCACGGCGCTGTCGGGCGGCGAGAGCCGCATCACCAGCGCGCTGACGGTGCACAACTACATGGCGAGCCAGCACCCCGAGCTGCTCGACGTGCTGCGCGAGGGCCTGGACCTCAAGCGCACCGACGAGGACGGCCGCCACGCCACGCGCACCTACAGCGAGCACAAGGTGCCGTTCTTCGCCGAGCAGGATGGCGAGGTCGTCTGCTACCTGCCCACCGGCTATGCGCGACTGGCCGAGAAGAGCGGCCAGCGCCCCTACACCGAGCAGGAGTCGCAGGCGCTCTACCAGGTGCGCAAGGCGGCGGCGATGCCGGAGCACTATCTCGACATGGGCTTCCGCGATGGCGACATCCAGTTCCTGAACAACCGCATCATGGTCCACGGCCGCACCGACTACGAGGACGCCAAGGAACTGGCCGAGCGCCGGCACCTGCTGCGCATGTGGCTGCGCGTGGAGAGCTGGCCGAAGATGCCGCCGCGCCAGGTCTTCCACACCGACGAGGACATGCGCCTGTGGAGCCTGAACCGCCGCCGGCTGATGGAGCTGCCCTCCAAGCACGACCAGGACGTGCTCGCCGGCGTGACCAGCCGCATGGTCGACTGAGGACGGCCCCCGCGCCCGGCCGTCAGCGCGCCGGGTCCGTCGCGGCCGGCCGGCCCGCCGCCGCGCCCAGCGGGCCGATGGCGCCCTCTTCCAGGCCCCAGCGCCGCAGCACGGCCGCCGCGTCGGCCGCGCCGGTCGCGCGCGCCGTCAGCGGATCGGGCACGCTGCGGCTGAAGCGCGGCGCCGGCGCCGGCTGCACCACGCCATCCACCTCGGTGAAGGTGCCGCGCGCCACGTTGTGCGGATGCGCCGGCGCCTCGTCCCAGTCCAGCACCGGGGCGACGCAGGCATCGGTGCCCTCGAACAGGGCGCACCAGGCATCGCGCGTCCGGGTGCGGAAGATCGCCGCCAGCCGCTGCTTGAGTTCGGGCCAGCGCGCCGGGTCCATCTGGGCATCGAAGGCCGGGTCGCCGGCGATGCCGCACCGCTCGCGCAGCAGCGCGTAGAACTGCGGCTCGATGGCGCCGACCGCCACATGACGGCCATCGGCGCAGGCATAGGTGTCGTAGAAATGGGCGCCGCCATCGAGCAGGTTGGCGCCGCGCCGGTTGCTCCACTGCCCGGCCGACTTGAAGCCATACAGCATCGCCGACAGCAGGGCCGCGCCATCGGTCATGGCGGCATCGATCACCTGCCCACGCCCCGAGCGCTCCGTCTCGCGCAGCGCCGCCAGGATGCCGAAGGCCAGCAGCATGGCGCCACCGCCGAAGTCGCCGACGTAGTTGAGCGGCGGCACCGGCGCCTCGCCGGGCCGGCCGATGGCATGCAGCGCGCCGCTGAGGGCGATGTAGTTGATGTCATGGCCGGCCGCGTGCGCCAGCGGGCCGTGCTGGCCCCAGCCGGTCATGCGGCCGTAGACCAGCCGCGGATTGCGCGCGTGGCAGGCCTCCGGCCCCAGTCCCAGGCGCTCCATCACGCCGGGGCGGAAGCCCTCGATCAGCACCTCGGCGCGCGCGACCAGGTCGAGCACCGGCGCCGCCGCCGCGCCACCGGCGGCGCGCAGGTCGATGCGCAACGTCGCGCTGCGCCCGCGCGCCAGGATGTCGTGCGGATCGTCCGGCGTGCCGGGCCGCGCGATGCGGATCACCTCGGCGCCCATGTCGGCCAGCAGCATGGCGCAGAACGGCCCGGGGCCGATGCCCGCCATCTCGATCACCCGCAGCCCCGCCAGTGGTCCCGCCATCGTCGATCTCCTCGGTTGGACGACGATCTTGGCATGCCCCGCGACGGCGGCGCGGCCGGCCGAGTCGCGCACGGGTCTGTGGCGCTGGCGGCGCCGGCGGCGCTTCGCTAGATTCGGCCCATGACGCCCACACCCTTCCGGGCCCACGTGCCCGATGCCGCCATCGACGATCTGAAGATGCGCCTGGCGCTGACCCGCTTCCCCGACCAGCCCCCGGGCGCGCCCTGGGCCACCGGCACCGACCTGGCCTGGATGCGCGAGCTCGCCGAGCACTGGCGCACGCGCTTCGACTGGCGCGCGCAGGAGGCGCGCCTGAATGCCTTCCCGCAGTTCAAGGTGCCGCTCGCGGGCATCGAGCTGCACTACATCCACGCGCCCGGCGAGGGCCCCGCGCCCCTGCCGCTGCTGCTCTCGCATGGCTGGCCGGGCTCGGTGTTCGAGTTCCTCGCCCTGATCCCGCGCCTGACCCATCCGGAGCGCTTCGGCGGCGATCCGGCCGATGCCTTCACGGTGGTGGCGCCGAGCCTGCCGGGCTATGGCTTCTCCTTCGCGCCGGGACAGCCACGCCTGTCGGTCGAGCAGATGGCCGATGCCTTCGCGACCCTGATGGCGGACGTGCTGGGCTACCGGCGCTTCGCCACGCAGGGCGGCGACTGGGGCGCCTCGGTGTCGGCGCGGCTGGGCTTCGCGCATCCCCAACACACGATCGGCGTGCACCTGAACCTGCTGCCCCTGCGGCGCGACGCCAAGCCACGCCCCGATGCCTCCGAGGCCGACCGCAGGTACCTGGGCGAACTCCAGCACTGGTTGAGCGAGGAGACCGGCTACAGCACCCAGCAGGGCACCCGGCCGCAGACCCTGGCCTATGGCCTCACCGATTCGCCGGTCGGCCTGGCGGCCTGGATCGCGGAGAAGATGCGCGCCTGGTCGGACTGCGGCGGCGATGTCGAATCGGTCTTCGGCAAGGACGAGATCCTGGCCAACGTGTCGCTCTACTGGTTCACCGGCGCGATCGGCTCGTCGTTCTGGCCCTACTACGCGCGCCACCACGGCCCGTGGCCGATCCCGGATGGCGCGACCGTCGACGTGCCGATGGGGTATTGCGAATTCCCGACCGAGATCGTGCGGCCGCCGCGTTCGCTGGCCGAGCGCACCTTCACCGACATCCGCCGCTGGAGCGTGATGCCGCACGGCGGGCACTTCGCGGCGATGGAGCAGCCGGCGGCCCTGGCCGAGGAGATCCGGGCCTTCTACCGGCCACTGCGCGGCACCTGAGCGACGGCCGGGTGCCTGGGGGCGGCCGCAAGGCCGCAGGAGATCGAGGGCCAAACGGCTTGCGGTCTACTGGATCCTTATGACTGAACCCCTGCGCGGCATCGGCGACCACGGCATCATCGGCGACATGGAGACGGCCGCGCTGGTGGCCGGCGACGCCACGCTCGACTACCTCTGCTGGCCGTCGCTCGACAGTCCGTCGATCTTCGCCGACCTGCTCTCGCCGGGCGATGGCGGCGCCTTCTCGATCACGCCGGCGCTGGTCGCGCCGCGCATGCTGCAGCTCTACCTGCCCGAGACCAACGTGCTGATGACGCGCTGGATGGCCGAGGAATGCAGCGCCGAGGTCATCGACCTGATGCCCTACCCGGACCTGCGCGACCACTTCCGCCTCAATGCGCGCAGCCTGATCCGCCAGATCCGCGTCACCCGGGGCACGATCGACTTCACGGTCGCCTGCACGCCGCGCTTCGACTATGCGCGCGAGGTGCCGGCCGTCGAGGCCGTCGAAGGCGGCGTGCGCTTCGCCGGGCGCGCGCTGGCGGTCCGGCTGCAGGCCTCGGTGCCGCTGGAGGCCACCGGCGGCGCCGCGCTGGCGCGCTTCACCCTGCGGCCCGGCGAGCAGGCCTGGTTCGTGCTGGGCGAGGACCACCTCGCACCGCCGGACGATGCCACGGTGGCGGCCAACATCACGGCCACGGTGGAGGCCTGGCGCCACTGGCTGGGCCACAGCCACTACCGGGGCCGCTGGCGCGAGCAGGTCATGCGCTCGGCGCTGGCGTTGAAGCTGCTGACCTCGGCGCGCCATGGCTCGATCGCGGCGGCGGCCACCTTCTCGCTGCCGGAGGCCATCGGCGCCGGCCGCAACTGGGACTATCGCGCGGCCTGGATCCGCGATGCCTCCTTCACCGTCTATGCCTTCATGCGACTGGGCTTCGTCGAGGAGGCGGAGAAGTTCCACGCCTGGGTCAGCGGACGCATCAACGAGGCCTGCGACGCCCGGCCGCTGCGCATCATGTATGCGCTCGACGGCTCGCCGACGCCGGACGAGCAGGAGCTGCCGCATCTCGCGGGCCATGCCGGCAGCCGGCCGGTGCGCATCGGCAACGCCGCCCACGAGCAGGACCAGCTCGACATCTTCGGCGAGCTGATGGACAGCGTCTATCTCTCCAACAAGTACGGCCACGCCATCAGCCGCCAGGGCTGGGCCCACGTGCGCGACCTGATCACGCATGTCATGGCGCACTGGCGCGACGCCGACGCCGGCATCTGGGAGGTGCGCTCCGAACCGCGCGAGTTCCTGCATTCGCGCGTGATGTGCTGGGTCGCGCTCGATCGCGCCATCCGGCTGGCGACCCAACGCTCGCTGCCGGCGCCGATCGCCGAGTGGGCCGCCTGCCGCGATGCCATCACGGAGGACGTCTGGGCCCACTTCCGCCATCCCGAGCATGGTTACTTCGTGCAGGCGCGCGGCGGCACCGAACTCGACGGGTCGCTGCTGCTGATGCCCTTGGTGCGCTTCGTCTCCGCCACCGATCCGGTCTGGCTGCGCACGCTGGACGCCATCGGCGAGGAGCTGTGCGACGACGGTCTGGTCTATCGCTATCGCAACGACGACGGCCTGGAGGGCACGGAGGGCGCCTTCACCACCTGCACCTTCTGGTACGCCGAATGCCTGGCGCGCGCCGGCCGCATGGACGAGGCGCAACTGCAGCTGGAGAAGGGCATCCGCTATGGCAGTCCGCTCGGCCTCTTCGCCGAGGAGCTCGACGCGCGCGGCCTGCAGCTGGGCAACTTCCCGCAGGCGCTGACGCACCTGGCGTTCATCAGCGCGGCCTACTTCATCGATCGCAGGCTCGATCCGGGCAAGCGCTCGCTCTGGCAGCCCTGAGTGCCAGTGCCGCCTCAGGCGCGCTGCAGGTGCGGGTGGCGGGCGAACAGTTCCGCCGCCCAGTCGACGAAGGCCCGCACCTTGGCGCTGAGGTGCCGGTTGGGTGGATAGACCACATACACCGGCAGCGGGTCGCGGCTCCACTCGGGCAGCACCTGCACCAGCGCCCCGGTCGCCCGGTGCGGCTCGGCGATGAAGGTCAGCATCTGCGAGAGCCCCAGCCCGGCGAGCACGGCGCTGGTGTGGGCCGTGACCTCGTTGACGGCGATCCGGTAGGGCATCGTCAGCTCGATGCGCTCGCCATCGCGGTTGAATTCCTGCGCGTACACGCGGCGCCCGCCGGGCGTGAACTGGTTGACCAGGCGATGGCCCTTGCGCTCGATGTCCTGGGGATGCAGCGGCACGCCATGGCGCCGCAGATAGGCCGGCGCGGCCACGGTGACGAAGGGCAGGTGGCCGATGCGCCGCGCCACCAGCGACTGGTCGGTGACCTCGCCGAAGCGGATCACGCAATCGACGTTGTCGGCCACCAGGTCGACCACCCGGTCGCCGACGCCGATGTCGAGCTGGATGTCGGGATAGCGCTCGTAGAAGCTGGCCAGCGCCGGGATCAGCAGCAGGCTGGCGGTGGCCGAGCCGACGTCGATGCGCAGCCGGCCCTGCGGCGTCGACTGGGCGTTGGTCATGCTGGCGTCGAGATCGTCGAGGTCGACCAGCAGGCGCGAGGCGCGCTCGTAGTAGGCGGCGCCATCGGCCGTCACGGTGACGCGGCGGGTGGTGCGGTTGAGCAGCTTGACGCGCACGCGCGCCTCCAGCGCCTGGATCTGCTTGGTGACCGTGCCCTTGGGCAGGGCCAGCGAATCGGCCGCTCGCGTGAAGCTGCCGGATTCGACGACGCGGGCGAAGATCCGCATGGCCTGGATCTGATCCATAGGTGGTTGCTTTGCGCTCTCTGTGGGTGCGTGCGGCCCTCCGCAGCATGGGGTAATTCTCGCCCCGCGCTGTGGTGCAATTGTGAGCGGCATGGAAACAGTGCAGTGCCGGCGCACGCGTCGGCATGGCCTTCCGGGCCCCTACAGTCGACTCCCACGCCCCATCCACTCCGCCCTCACCCGAAGCCCCTCATGTCCACCCGCCCCACGCCCCCCGCCGACGCCACGTCGCCGACCGCGCTGCTGCCCGGCGAGCACGACATCGTGATCGAGCTGGCCGGCCGCGAGCCGGTCCCGGCGCGGACCTACGGGGCGCGCGCCGGCCGCGTCGCGGCGGGCACCCCGGCGCGGCCGCTGGTGCTGCACTTCCATGGCGGCAACTTCGCCTGCGGCGATCTCGACGATGGCCGCTGCGTGGCGCGCCTGCTGGTCGAGGCCGGCGCGGCGGTGGTGTCGATGGCCTATCCGCTGGCGCCGCTGCATCCATTCCCCGATGCGATCGAGGTCGGCTACGAGGCCCTGGTCTGGCTCTACCGGCAGCGCGCCAAACTGGCCGGCAGGGGCGCGCCGGTCTACCTGGCCGGCGAGGAGGCCGGCGGCAACCTGGCGGCCTCGCTGGCACTGATCGCCCGCGACCGCGCGCACCCGCCACTGGCCGGGCAGCTGCTGCTGTCGCCGATGCTCGACCCCTGCGTCGGCACGGCATCGATGCGCGAGGCCACCACCGACGATGCCGAGGCCAGCGGCTGCAAGTACTTCCAGGGCTGGAAGGACTACCTCCAGCGCCCGCGCGATGCCGAGCATCCCTATGCCGTGCCCGGCGGCGCCCGTCGCCTGGCCGACCTGGCGCCGACGCTGGTGCTGGCCGGCCAGGACGATCCGATGCGCGACGAGGCCCTGGCCTATGCGAAGCGGCTGCACGACGCCGGCATCCCGGTGTCCAGCCAGGTGCTGGCCAGCGCCCAGGGCTGGCCGGAGGCCCTGGCCGATCCGGCGACCGCCGACTCCGCCTGTCCCTGCTCGGCGTCGGTACTGCGCCAGTTCCGCCTGTTCTTCGAGCAGACCCGACCGGCTCCCGCGCCCAAGCCGCCGCACTAGCGCCGCCCCGACGGCGAGCCACGGCCCGCCCTCCCCGCCACCCCCGTGATCACCGGGCGCCGCCCGCTCAGGCGGCTCCGGTCCGGGCCGCCGCATGGCCGGCCCGGACCCCGCCGCCGCCACCGACCGCCATCCGCCACCCGCACGCCGCGCTCCGTCGCCGGCGCGCCGGGGGCCGCCTTCGCCCCGACAACAGCCAACGAGGAGTTTCATCATGTCCCACCATCCTTCCAACCAACGACTGTCGTCCCTGGCCCGCCGCGGCCTGTGGCCGACCCTGACCCTGCTGACCGCCGTCGCCGCCTTCGCCGCCGCGCTGTTCGGACTGCGCAGCGCCGATGCCGGCGAGCCCGCCGCCGCCGCGCCGCCGGCACCGACGGTCTCGGTCGCCACGGTCGCGCAGACCGAGGTCACGGCCTGGGACGAGTTCTCCGGCCGGCTCGAGGCGGTGGAGCGGGTCGACGTGCGCTCGCGCGTCGCCGGGGCGCTGCAGGCGGTGCACTTCCAGGAAGGCTCGCTGGTGAAGAAGGGCGACCTGCTGATCACCATCGATCCGGCGCCCTACGCGGCCGAGGTCGAGCGCGCCGAGGCGCAGGTCGCGTCGGCCCTGGCCCGGGCCTCGTTCAGCCGCAGCGAGCAGGAACGCTCGCGCCGCCTGTGGGAGGAGAAGGCCATCGCACAGCGCGAATTCGACGAGCGCGCCAATGCCGCCCGCGAGGCCGAGGCCAGCCTCGCCGCCGCGCAGGCCGCCCTGCGCACGGCCCGGCTCGGCCTGGGCTACACCCAGGTCCGCGCTCCGGTCGCGGGCCGCGTCGGCCGGCTGGAGGTGACGGTCGGCAACCTGGTGTCGGCCGGCCCGGGCTCGCCGGTCCTGACGACGCTGGTGTCGGTCAGCCCGATCTACGCCAGCTTCGACGCCGACGAGCAGACCGTCGGCCGGGCCCTGAAGGACGTCGCCGGCGCCGCCGGCATCCGCGCCGGCCTGGCGCGCATCCCGGTGCGCATGGGCACGGCGGCCACCGAGGGCACGCCATTCGAGGGCCGGCTACAGCTGATCGACAACCAGGTCGATGCTCGCAGCGGCACGGTGCGCGTGCGCGCCGCCTTCGACAACACCGACGGCACCCTGATCCCCGGCCAGTTCGCCCGCATCCGCATGGGCCAGGCGCATGCCAGCCGGGTGGTGCTGGTGAGCGAGCGCGCCATCGGCACCGACCAGAGCCGCAAGTTCGTGCTGGTCGTCGGCGCCGGCGACAAGGCCGAGTACCGCGAGGTCACGCTCGGCGCGCCGGCCCACGGATTGCGCGTGGTCAGCGCCGGGCTGAAGGCCGGCGAGCGCGTGATCGTCAACGGCCTGCAGCACGTGCGCCCGGGCACCGTGGTCGCGCCGCAGGCGGTGCCGATGGATGCCCAGGCCACGCCCGCGGCCGCGCCGGCCCGGCTGGCCGCCAACACCTGAGCCCCGGCCCCCCCTCCCGCCATCGAGTCCTTCCCATGAACCTCTCCAGATTCTTCATCGACCGGCCGATCTTCGCCGGCGTGCTGTCGGTGCTGATGCTCATCGCCGGCCTGGTCGCGCTGCGCGGCCTGCCGATCTCCGAATATCCGGAAGTCGCGCCACCCTCGGTGGTGGTGCGCGCCCAGTACCCGGGCGCCAACCCCAAGGTCATCGCCGAGACCGTCGCCACGCCGATCGAGGAACAGATCAACGGCGTCGAGGGCATGCTCTACATGGGCAGCCAGGCCACCACCGATGGCGTCATGACGCTGACCGTGACCTTCAAGCTGGGCACCGATCCCGACAAGGCCCAGCAGCTGGTGCAGAACCGCGTCTCGCAGGCCGAGCCGCGCCTGCCCGAGGAGGTGCGCCGGCTCGGCATCACCACCGTCAAGAGCGCGCCCGACCTGACGATGGTGGTGCACATGGTCTCGCCCAACGGGCGCTACGACATCAACTACCTGCGCAACTACGCCGTGCTCAACGTCAAGGACCGCCTCGCGCGCATCGGCGGCGTCGGCCAGGTGCAGATCTTCGGCGGCGGCGACTACGCGATGCGGGTCTGGCTCGATCCGCAGAAGGTGGCGCAGCGCGGCCTCTCGGCCAGCGACGTGGTGGCGGCCATCCGCGGCCAGAACATCCAGGCCGCCGCCGGCGTGGTCGGCGCCTCGCCCGGGCTCTCGGGCGTCGACATGCAGCTGTCGATCAACGCGCAGGGCCGGTTGCAGAGCGAGGAGGAGTTCGGCGACATCATCGTCAAGACCGGCAGCCCCGGCGGCGAGGGCGCCGCCACCCAGGTCACGCGGCTGCGCGACATCGGCCGCCTGGAGATGGGCGCGGCCGACTATTCGCTGCGCTCGCTGCTCAACAACGACGCCGCCGTCGGCATGGGCGTGTTCCAGTCGCCCGGCTCCAACGCCCTGGACATCTCGCGCGACGTGCGCGCCACCATGGACGAGCTGGCCCGCGGCATGCCCGAGGGCGTCGAATACCGCATCGCCTACGACCCGACGCAGTTCGTGCGGGCCTCGATCGAATCGGTCATCCACACCCTGCTGGAGGCCATCGCGCTGGTGGTGCTGGTGGTGATCCTGTTCCTGCAGACCTGGCGCGCCTCGATCATCCCGCTGCTGGCGGTGCCGGTGTCGGTGGTGGGCACCTTCGCGGTGCTGCACCTGCTGGGCTTCTCGATCAACGCGCTGTCGCTTTTCGGGCTGGTGCTGGCGATCGGCATCGTGGTGGACGATGCCATCGTGGTGGTGGAGAACGTCGAGCGCAACATCGAGTCCGGCCTGGCGCCGCGCGAGGCCACCTACAAGGCGATGCGCGAGGTCTCCGGCCCGATCGTCGCCATCGCCCTGGTGCTGGTCGCGGTGTTCGTGCCGCTGGCCTTCATCAGCGGCCTGACCGGCCAGTTCTATCGCCAGTTCGCCGTCACCATCGCGATCTCGACGGTGATCTCGGCGATCAACTCGCTGACGCTGTCGCCGGCGCTGGCGGCGCTGCTGCTGCGCGGCCACGACCAGCCGCGCGATGCCTTGACGCGCGGCATGGACCGTGTCCTGGGCGGCCTGTTCCGCGCCTTCAACCGGCTGTTCCATCGCGGCTCGGAGGCCTACGGACGCGGCGTCGGCGGCGTGATCTCGCGCAAGACGCTGATGCTGGTGGTCTACCTGGCGCTGGTCGGCGCGACCTTCGGACTCTTCAAGGTGGTGCCCGGCGGCTTCGTGCCGGCCCAGGACAAGCAGTACCTGATCGGCTTCGCGCAGCTGCCCGATGGCGCCACGCTCGACCGCACCGAGGACGTGATCCACCGCATGGGCGAGCTGGTCAAGAAGAACCCCGACGTCGAGGACGCGATCGCGTTTCCCGGCCTGTCGATCAACGGTTTCACCAACAGCTCCAACTCGGGCGTGGTGTTCGTCACGCTCAAGCCATTCGAGCAGCGGCGCCGCAAGGACCAGAGCGGCGGCGCCATCGCCGGCCAGCTCAACCAGGCCTTCGCCGGCATCCAGGATGCCTTCATCGTCATGTTCCCGCCGCCGCCGGTGGCCGGGCTGGGCACCACCGGCGGCTTCAAGCTGCAGCTGGAGGACCGGGCCTCGCTCGGCTACGAGGCCATGGACGCGGCGGTCAAGGCCTTCATGGACAAGGCGCGGCTGGCGCCCGAGCTGGCCGGCCTGTTCACCAGCTGGCAGGTCAACGTGCCGCAGCTCTATGCCGACATCGACCGCACCAAGGCGCGCCAGCTGGGCGTGCCGGTGACCGACATCTTCGACACCCTGCAGATCTACCTCGGCAGCCTGTACGCGAACGACTTCAACAAGTTCGGCCGCACATACTCGGTGCGGGTCCAGGCCGATGCGCCCTATCGCGCCCGCGCCGAGGACGTCGGCCTGCTCAAGGTGCGCTCCACCACCGGCGAGATGGTGCCGCTGTCGGCGCTGATGAAGGTCGGCGCGAGCTTCGGCCCCGAGCGCGCCATGCGCTACAACGGCTATCTCGCGGCCGATGTGAATGGCGGGCCGGCGCCCGGCGTGTCCTCGGGCCAGGCGCAGGCGGTGATCCAGCGCATCGCCGCCGAGACCCTGCCCCAGGGCATCGGCTACGAATGGACCGAACTGACCTACCAGGAGATCCTGGCCGGCAATTCCGCCTTCCTGGTGTTCCCGCTGGCGATCCTGCTGGTGTTCCTGGTGCTGGCGGCCCAGTACGAGAGCCTGACCCTGCCGCTGTCGATCATCCTGATCGTGCCGATGGGCCTGCTCGCGGCCATGACCGGGGTCTGGATCTCGGGCGGCGACAACAACGTCTTCACGCAGATCGGATTGATCGTGCTGGTCGGGCTGAGCGCCAAGAACGCCATCCTGATCGTCGAGTTCGCCCGCGAGCTGGAGTTCGCCGGCCGCACGCCCGTGCAGGCCGCCATCGAGGCCAGCCGGCTGCGCCTGCGGCCGATCCTGATGACCTCGCTGGCCTTCGTCATGGGCGTGCTGCCGCTGGTGCTGTCCACCGGCGCCGGCGCCGAGATGCGCAGCGCCATGGGCGTGGCGGTGTTCTCCGGCATGCTGGGGGTGACCGCCTTCGGCCTGTTCCTGACGCCGGTGTTCTATGTCGCGCTGCGCCGCCTGGCCGGCAACCGGCCGCTGCTGCAGCATGGCCAGCCCCCCACGCACGCCGAGGCCTTCGCGCCGCCGGGCGACCTGGCGCGGGTCCCCGCGCCCCACGGCCACCCCACCACCCAGGGAGTCTGAAGATGCATGTCCCACCCTCGACCTCAACCGCGTCGTCGCACGTGGCGTCGTCCTCGTCCCCGGCCCGCGCCCCGCGCGGGGCCTGGCTGCCGCTCGTCGCCGCCCTGCTGCTGGCCGGCTGCGCCTCCACGGCATCGCTGGCGCCATCGGCCGAGGCACCGGCGCGCTTCAAGGAAGCATCCGTGGCCCGGGCCACCGATGCGGCGCCTTCCACCGCCACCGCAACCGCCACGGGCACGACCGCGACGCCGGCGCCCGTGGCCGGCGACTGGTGGCGCGCCTTCGCCGATCCGGCGCTCGATGCACTCGTCGAGCGCGCGGCGACGCGCAACACCGACATCCGGCAGGCCGCCGCGCGGCTGGCGGAGGCGCGCGCCCTGGCCCGCTCGGTCGATGCCGCGCGCGCGGTGCAGGTCGACGCCGGTGGCGGCGCCAACCGCGCCGCCGGCCTCGGCCGCACGGTCGACGGCCGCCCGGTGACCCTGCTCGACGCCCGCGTCGGCGTCTCCTACGAGCTCGACCTGTTCGGCCGCCTGGCCGGTGCCAGCAACGCGGCGGTCCTGGATGCCGATGCCCGCGCGGCCCTGCTGGAGAGCGCCCGGCTGATCGTGCAGGCCGAGGTGGCGCAGCGCTACTTCCAGCTGCGCGCCATCGATGCCGAACGCTCGCTGGTGCGCGACACCGTGGCGGCCTATCGCGACACGCTCGACCTCACCGAACGCCGCGAGCGGGCCGGCGACCTGGCCGAGCTCGATGTCGAGCGCGTGCGGACCGAGCTGGCCGCGACCGAGTCCGACGCCCTGGCGCTGGACCGCCAGCGCGCCCTGCTCGAGCACGCGCTGGCGGTGCTGATCGGCGAGGGCGCCACCGACTTCGACCTCGCCGCCGATGCCTGGACCACCGCGCTGCCGTCGATCCCGGCCGGCGTGCCCTCGACGGTGCTGGTGCGCCGGCCCGACGTCGCCGCCGCGCAGCGCACGGTGATGGCGGCGCAGGAGCGCCTGGGCGTCGCGCGGACGGCCTGGTTCCCCAGCATCGCCCTGACCGGCGCCGGCGGCTTCGCCTCGCCGGACCTGGGCGACCTGTTCAAGTGGTCGGCGCGCTCCTGGGGCATCGGCGCGCTGCTGTCGCTGCCCTTGCTCGATGGCGGCCGCCGCGAGGCCGGCGTGCAGGTCGCCGCCGCGCAGCTCGACGGCGCCCGTGAGCGCTATCGCGACCAGGTGCTGGTGGCGTTCCGCGAGGTCGAGGACGAGCTGGCGTCGCTGCGCCTGCTCGACCGGCAATCGGTGGTGCAGGCCCGGGCCGTCGACTCGGCCGCGCGCGCGACCGCGCTGTCCGACGTGCGCTATCGCAACGGCATGGTCAGCCAGCTGGAGCTGCTCGACGCGCGCCGCAGCGAGCTGCGCAACCGGCGCCAGGCGCTGCAGGTGCGTGCCGCGCGCTACCAGTCGACCGTGGGGCTGATCCGCGCGCTGGGCGGCGCCTGGGACGCCTGAGATCGGGAGTCGATGGCGCCCACCGGTCCGGTGCCGCGTCCGCCCGCTCAGCCCGGCGCGGCGTCCCGGCCGGCGACGGCCGGCGCCAACGGCGCCAGCCCCTCGGTCAGCGCGTCGACGAAGGCGCGCACGCGCGTGGAGAGCTGGTGGCGCTGCGGGTAGACCGCGTAGATGTCGGCCTCGGGCGCGCGATAGTGGCCCAGCACCTCGATCAACCGGCCGCTGCGCAGATGCCGGTTGATGTCCCACTCGGCCCGCATCAGGATGCCGTGGCCGTCGAGCGCCCACGAGACCGCGATCTCGCCATCGTTGGTGGTCAGGCTGCCACGCGTCTTGACGGCTTCGGTGCGGGCCTTGGCGCCCGTGCCGGTCGTCAGGCGCCACAGGCCATAGGCCTCGTCGCCCTGGCGGATGCCGATGCAGTTGTGGCGCGTCAGGTCGTTGGGCACCCGGGGCCAGCCATGCGCCTCCAGGTAGGCCGGCGACGCGCACAGCAGCCGCCGGTTGCCACCGACGCGCCGGGCCACCACGCGCCCGTCGGGCGGCGCGCCGAAGCGCACGCAGACGTCGTAGGCATCGTCGGTCAGGGGCGGCGGATTGACCGACAGCTGCAGCTGCACGTCGACCTCCGGATGCGCCAGGGCGAATCTGGAGATGATCGCCGCCACGTGCGTGCGGCCGAAGCCGAGCGTCGCATTGACCCGCAGCAGACCCTGCGGCGCGCGGCGCGACTGGCCCAGCAGTTCGTTGAGATCGTCGATCTCGCCCAGGATGCGCCGGGCATGCTCGACGAACACCTCGCCCTCGGGCGTCAGGCTCATGCGGCGGGTGCTGCGCGTGACCAGCGCGACCCCGGTGCGCGCCTCCATCTGCGAGAGCCGCTTGCTGACCGCCGGCGTCGAGATGCCCAGTTCGCGGCCCGCCGCGCTCAGGCTGCCGCAGGCCACCAGGGTCGAGAAGAAGCCGAGTTCGGCCGGTTGGATGCCCAGGGTCATGCGTGAGTGATTGTTGAATCGGGGTTAACGATGAATTGAATCTAGGCGTGGATCGCTACCTTGTCCAGTCGGTACATTCACCCGATCCAATCCGGTCACACAGCCACCCATCCACATCACCGCACAGACGCAACCATCATGAAGACGTACAAGATCGCGACCATCCCCGGCGACGGCATCGGCAAGGAGGTGGTGCCCGCCGGGCGCGAGGTGCTCGAGGCGCTGGCCGCCGCCGGCGGCACCTTCGGCTTCGAGTTCGAGGACTTCGCCTGGGGCGGCGACTGGTTCCGCGCCCACGGCGAGATGATGCCCGCCGACGGCCTGGAGGCCCTGCGCGACAAGGACGCCATCCTCTTCGGCTCGGCCGGCGACCCCCACATCCCCGACCACATCACCCTCTGGGGTCTGCGCCTGAAGATCTGCCAGGGCTTCGACCAGTACGCCAACGTGCGACCCACCCGCATCCTGCCGGGCATCGACGCCCCGCTCAAGCGCTGCGGCCCGGGCGACCTCGACTGGGTCATCGTGCGCGAGAACTCCGAGGGCGAGTACGCCGGCGTGGGCGGCCGCGTCCACCAGGGCCACCCGATCGAGGCGGCCACCGATGTCTCCATGATGACCCGCGCGGGCGTCGAGCGCATCATGCGCTTCGCCTTCCGGCTGGCGCAGTCGCGGCCCCGCAAGCTCCTCACCGTGGTCACCAAGAGCAACGCCCAGCGCCACGCCATGGTCATGTGGGACGAGATCGCCGTGCAGATCGCCAGGGAGTTCCCGGACGTCAAGTGGGACAAGGAGCTGGTCGACGCGGCCACCGCGCGCATGGTCAACCGTCCCGCCACGCTCGACACCATCGTCGCGACCAACCTGCACGCGGACATCCTGAGCGACCTGGCCGCCGCCCTCGCGGGCAGCCTGGGCATCGCGCCGACGGCCAACATCGACCCCGAGCGGCGCTACCCGAGCATGTTCGAGCCCATCCACGGCTCGGCCTTCGACATCATGGGCAAGGGCCTGGCCAATCCGGTGGGCACCTTCTGGTCGGTGGTGATGCTGCTGGAGCACCTGGGCGAGACGGAGGCCGCCGCGCGCGTCATGGCCGCCATCGAGCGCGTGACGGCCGATCGATCGCTGCACACCGGCGACCTCGGCGGCTCCGCCACCACCGCCCAGGTCACCCGCGCGGTCTGCGACCAGATCGCCAGCGGCGCGACACCCCGGCGCAAGGCCGCCTGAAGTCCAGCGGGGCGCTGCCGTCGTCGCCGGCTCGACCCCGGCCCACGTCAACGATTCCCGCGCCCTCGTCATCGGCGGCGCGCCTTCCCGTCCACCCCGGAGACCCGCCGCCATGAAACGCCCCAGCAACGCCAAGATCGTCGCCACCCTCGGACCGGCCAGCGCCGACCGCGCCACCATCGAGGCCCTGGTGCGCGCCGGCGCCGATGTCTTCCGGCTGAACTTCAGCCACGGCACGCATGCCGACCACAAGGCGCGCCTGGACACCATCCGCGCCGTCGAGAACGATCTCGGCCGCCCGCTCGGCGTCCTGCTCGACCTGCAGGGGCCGAAGCTGCGCGTGGGCACCTTCGCCGATGGTCCGGTGCGGCTGGTCGAGGGCGCGCCGTTCCGCCTCGACCTGGACCGCGACACGCCCGGCGACGCCAGCCGCGCGCCGCTGCCGCATCCGGAGATCTTCGCCGCCCTCACGCCCGGCGCCGAGCTGCTGCTCGACGACGGCCGCCTGCGCCTGCGGGTCGTGACCTCGGGGCCTGAATCGGCCGAGACCCTCGTCGTCAATGGCGGCCTGCTGTCCGACCGCAAGGGCGTCAACGTGCCCGGCGTGGTGCTGCCGCTGTCGGCCCTGACCGCCAAGGACCGCGCCGACCTGGACTACGGCCTCGCCCTGGGCGTCGACTGGATCGCACTGTCGTTCGTGCAGCGCGCCGCCGACATCGTCGAGATCAAGGCCATCGTGCAGGGCCGCGCCGGCATCGTCGCCAAGCTGGAGAAGCCCTCCGCCATCGAGAGCCTGGATGCCATCCTGGCCGAGACCGATGCCGTCATGGTGGCGCGCGGCGACCTCGGCGTGGAGCTGCCCGCCGAGCAGGTGCCGGCGATCCAGAAGCGCATCGTGCGGGCCTGCCGGCGCCTGGGCAAGCCGGTGATCGTGGCCACGCAGATGCTGGAGTCGATGGTCGGCGCGCCGGTGCCGACCCGGGCCGAGGCCTCGGACGTGGCCACCGCCATCTACGACGGCGCCGACGCGGTGATGCTGTCGGCCGAGTCGGCCTCGGGCCGCTACCCGGTGGAGGCGGTGGCGATGATGGACGCGATCATCTCGCAGACCGAGGCCGATCCCTACTACCGCGATGCCATCGATGCCGGCCACACGCCCTCGGGCCGCAATGTGCCCGATGCCATCGGCTGGGCGGCGCGCTCGGTGGCCGGCCTGCTCGACGTCGCGGCCATGGTGGCCTACACCAGCTCCGGCGCCTCGGCCCTGCGCATGGCGCGCGAGCGCCCGCGCGCGCCGATCCTGGGCATGACGCCGCAGCGCGCGACCGCGCGCCGGCTGACGCTGGTGTGGGGGGTCAGTCCGGTGCTGTGCCACGACGTCATGGATGTCACCGAGATGACCGAGGTCGCGGTGCAGACCGTGATGCGGCTCGGCCAGGCGCGGCCGGGCGAGTCGATCGTCATCGCCGCCGGCATGCCCTTCGGCACCGCCGGCACCACCAACCTGCTGCGCATCGCGCAGGTCGGCTGAGCCCACGGCGGGCACCACGCCCGCCCCCTCCACGTCGCGGCGATCGGCCCGCCCCCGGGGTTCCTCCCGGGGTCGGGCGCGCGCGTGCGCGCGTCATCGGCGGGTCCATGGAATTGTTGAATCCAGGTGAATGATGGCTTGAGTTGGAGCGTGGTTTGGCGACCGCCTCCAAACCTAAAGTTTGCGCTCCAACGAGTCAGACATCAGGAGACAGACCATGAAGATCTACAAGATCGCGACCATCCCCGGCGACGGCATCGGCAAGGAGGTGGTGCCCGCCGGGCGCGAGGTGCTCGAGGCACTGGCCGCCGCCGGCGGCACCTTCGGCTTCGAGTTCGAGGACTTCGCCTGGGGCGGCGACTGGTTCCGCGCCCATGGCGAGATGATGCCCGCCGACGGCCTGGAGGCCCTGCGCGACAAGGACGCCATCCTCTTCGGCTCGGCCGGCGACCCCCACATCCCCGACCACATCACCCTCTGGGGCCTGCGCCTGAAGATCTGCCAGGGCTTCGACCAGTACGCCAACGTGCGACCCACCCGCATCCTGCCGGGCATCGACGCCCCGCTCAAGCGCTGCGGCCCGGGCGACCTCGACTGGGTCATCGTGCGCGAGAACTCCGAGGGCGAGTACGCCGGCGTGGGCGGCCGCGTCCACCAGGGCCACCCGATCGAGGCGGCCACCGATGTCTCCATGATGACCCGCGCGGGCGTCGAGCGCATCATGCGCTTCGCCTTCCGGCTGGCGCAGTCGCGGCCCCGCAAGCTCCTCACCGTGGTCACCAAGAGCAACGCCCAGCGCCACGCCATGGTCATGTGGGACGAGATCGCCGTGCAGATCGCCAGGGAGTTCCCGGACGTCAAGTGGGACAAGGAGCTGGTCGACGCGGCCACCGCGCGCATGGTCAACCGTCCCGCCACGCTCGACACCATCGTCGCGACCAACCTGCACGCGGACATCCTGAGCGACCTGGCCGCCGCCCTCGCGGGCAGCCTGGGCATCGCGCCGACGG
This sequence comes from Variovorax sp. PEI5, assembly GCF_056679935.1. Lineage (NCBI taxonomy): Bacteria > Pseudomonadati > Pseudomonadota > Betaproteobacteria > Burkholderiales > Comamonadaceae > Variovorax > Variovorax sp. PEI5. Next base: position 199,552 of record NZ_JBWXPH010000002.1, on the reverse strand, counting down.
CCAACATCGACCCCGAGCGGCGCTACCCGAGCATGTTCGAGCCCATCCACGGCTCGGCCTTCGACATCATGGGCAAGGGCCTGGCCAATCCGGTGGGCACCTTCTGGTCGGTGGTGATGCTGCTGGAGCACCTGGGCGAGACGGAGGCCGCCGCGCGCGTCATGGCCGCCATCGAGCGCGTGACGGCCGATCGATCGCTGCACACCGGCGACCTCGGCGGCTCCGCCACCACCGCCCAGGTCACCCGCGCGGTCTGCGACCAGATCGCCAGCGGCGCGACACCCCGGCGCAAGGCCGCCTGAAGCGCATCCAACTCCGGAGACGACAACCATGAAGACCCCCATCTCGCGCCGGCGTTCGGTGCTGCTCGCCCTCGCCCTGGCCGGCGCCACCTCGCTGGCCGCCGCCCAGGCCTACCCGACCAAGGCCATCACGCTGGTCGTTCCGTTCCCGCCGGGCGGCAGTTCCGACGTCCTGGCGCGCTCGCTGTCGAACAGCCTGTCGCAGAGCCTCGGCCAGCCGGTGATCGTCGAGAGCCGGCCCGGCGCCGGCGCCACGGTCGGCGCCGACTATGTCGCCAAGGCCAGGCCCGACGGCTACACCCTGCTGATGGGCGCGGTGCACCACACCATCGCGACCAGCGTCTACAAGAAGCTGCCCTACGACTTCGAGAAGAGCTTCGCGCCGATCACCACCGTGGCCCTGGTGCCCAACGTGCTGGTGGTGAACGCCAAGTCGCCGGCCACCGATGTCAAGAGCCTGATCGCGCTGGCCAAGGCCTCGCCCGGCAAGCTGTCCTATGGCTCCAATGGCAATGGCACCGTGCAGCACCTGATCGGCACCCAGTTCTCGCAGCTGGCCGGCGTCGAGCTGCTGCACGTGCCCTACAAGGGCAGCGCGCCGCTCACCACCGACCTGCTCGGGGGCCAGGTCGACATGTCGTTCGACACGCTGACCCCGCTGGTGCCGCACATCCAGGGCGGCAAGCTGCGCGCCCTGGCCGTCACCACGGCGCGGCGCTCCGGCACGCTGCCCGACGTGCCGACGCTGGCCGAGTCCGGCCTCGCGGGCTTCAACCAGGGCACCTGGTTCGGCATCCTGGCCCCGGCGGCGACGCCCAAGGACATCGTGACGCGTCTCAACACGGAGATGGTCCGGATCATCCAGTCGCCCGACTTCAGGAAGCGCATGGACGAGATCGGCGCCGAGCCGGTCGCCAACACCCCGGCGCAGATGGCCGCGCAGATCAAGGACGACACCGCCAGGTACGCGCGTCTGGTGAAGGAGTCGAACGTCACGGTCGATTGACCCCGACCCCCCTCGCAGTCCCGACCCACCCCGCGGGCGCCACCGCCCGCACCCGGAGATGAAGATGAAAAGAGACAAACGATTCCTGCCCGCCGCCATCGCGGCCCTGACGCTCACACTCACCGGCCAGGCCCTGGCCCAGACCCAGAGCCAGATCCACCGCGACGCCGCCACGCGCAACGTCGGCAACGACACCTTCCTGCGCGACAACGCCCAGGCGTTCTACTGCAACCTGCCCGACAACAACAACGCCATCGTGCTGGCCGCGCGCGCGACCAACAGCATCCGCGTGCCCCTGACGCAGATCTTCGACGACGTCTGGATCGTCGGTTCGCGCTATGTCGCGCAGTACCTCATCAAGACAGCGGACGGCTTCGTGATGGTGGACGCGGGCAACAACGCCGCCGAAGTCCAGACCTACAACTATCCGGCGCTGCAGTCGCTGGGGCTGAGCCCTTCCTATCCGCTCAAGGAGATCTTCCTGACGCACGGGCATGGCGACCACGACGGCGGCGCGAGCTGGCTGCTCGCCAACCTGAACGCCCGCTCGTGGCTCGGGTCGGCCGATGCCGGCAACAAGGCCTATGCGCCCAAGCTGATCGACTCGAACAATCTCTCGCCCCAGAAGGTCTCGATCGGCGGCAAGGAATTCACGGTCCTGGCCACGCCCGGTCACACCCCGGGATCGACCTCCGCCGTGCTGACGGTCAAGGACAAGGGCAAGGACGTCAGGGTGCTGATCAACGGCGGCCAGTCGATGACCAGCTCGGTGCCCCAGGTGGCGCAGTACCTCGACTCGATCGAGCGCACCTACACCCTGGCGAAGGCATTGAATGTCGAGGGCGTCATGACCCCGCACATCTACTGGGACGGCACCGTCAACAAGGTCGACGACATCATCGCCAAGGGACGCGGCACGCAGAGCCAGTTCGTCTTCGGCCAGGAGGGCGTGCTGCGCCAGCTGGCGGTGGCGCGCGAATGCTCGGCCGCCTGGCTGACCCGGCTCGACGCCTCGCGGCAGCTGCCGACCTGGCGCTTCAACACGCTCGAGGTGGTCGATGCCTCCAATGTCAATCTGATCTCGGCCAAGCTGAGCAATGGCTGGAACGACGTGGCGGGCAAGCAGGTCAGGTTCACGTTCGAGGATTCGAGCGCCGGCTGCACCAGCGCGACCAACAACGAGGGCGTGGCCACCTGCGCCAGCCCCGGCTTCGCCGGCCGCAGATTCACCGCCGAGTTCGTCGGCAAGACCGACAACCAGTTCGTCGACCTGCCGGCGGCGGCGCAGGGCACCACGCCCGAGTTCGGCGGTGACGGCGGCGGCGGCGGGGGTTGCACGATCGGCGACGGCCGCTTCGATCCGATGCTGGCCGGCCTCGCGATCCTGGCATTGTTCGGCATCGTCCGGCGGCGCCGCGGTCGGGCGCGCGCCTGAGTCGCCCCGGCGCGCGGCCTCCGGTGCCCGCCAGCTCGCGCACCCTGCTGCTCCTGCAGGTCCTCATGGCGGGACCGGCGGGGGCGTTCGCCCTGAAGCTCCTGGGCGATGTCGCGGCCCCGCCGGCGGGCGCGCATCGCGCCTGGGAATGGCTGGCGATCGCCCTGCTGGTGGCGCCGGTGGTCGAGGAACTGGCCTTCCGGGACGGGCTGCAGCCCTGGCTGCGCGAGGTCCTCGCCCGCCACGCGAGCTTCCGGCTGCCGGGCCCGACATGGGCCAACATCGGCACCAGCCTCGCCTTCGGCCTGTGCCACCTGCCCTCCCACCACGGCGCCATGGCGGCCCTGGTGGTGGCGCCCTCGCTGCTGCTGGGCCACCTGCGCGAGCGCACCGACACGATCTGGCCCTGCGTGCTCGCGCATGCCTGGTTCAACGCCTGCTTCCTGTTCGCATTCCTTCCCTGATCCATCCACCATGACGACCACCCGATCCAGCCGTGTCCCTCCACCGCCGACGCTGCCGGCCCTGCTCGCCGGCCTGGCCCTGCTAGCCTGCCCATGGACCCAGGACGCGTTGGCCCATGGCCTGCCCCGGCCGGTCCATGGCGGCAGCACGGCCACCCAGCTGGACCTGGGCTTCGAGATCTTCCGGCGTGGCGGCGAGATCGTGGTGTACGTCACCGACCACGACAGCCCGTTCGCCACCGATGTCTTCAGCGGTCATGTCGAACTCGGGCGCGAGCTCGTCGCGCTGCGTCCGGCGCCGGGCGGCCTGCTGGTCGGCACGACGACGTCGAAACGACCCGACCTGCGCAGATCGGTCGTGGTGCTGAAGGCGCGGGTGCTGCCCGCGCCGCTGCGCATCGATTTCGCCGCCCCGCCGCCCTGAGCGGCCCGGCGCCAACCGATCGTCCCACCTTAACGACCGCTTAAGTTTCGCCCCCCAGCATCGGCGCTCCGAATCACTCCAGTCGTCCTGGAGCTTCCCAAGGAGTACGCATGCTGATGGCCCGGTTACCGCACGAGAGCGAAACGGCAGCGCCGCCGACCGTCCTGACCTCGCACGGGGTCGACGATCCCCGGCGCGGCGAGGTCGAGCATTTCATCCGCGACGTCTTCGCCCGGCACTATGGCGCCGAGGTGCGCCACTTCGCTCCCACGCTGGTCACGCTGCGGGATGGCGGCGAGATCATCGCCGCGGCGGGCTATCGCAGCGCCGCGGAGTCGCCGCTGTTCCTGGAGCGCTACCTGTCCTCGCCGGTCGAGCGGCTGCTCGCCTCGGACGACGGCATCGCCCCCCGACGCGATGGCATCGTCGAGGTCGGGCACCTGGCCGCCGGACGGGCCGGCGCGGGACGCCGCCTGATCGCCCTCATGGGCCCACATCTGGCGGCGCGCGATTTCACCTGGGTCGTCGGCACCCTGACGAGCGAGCTGCGCCACCTGTTCCTGCGCCTCGGCGTGACGCCACTGGCGCTCGGCACGGCCGATCCCTTGGCACTGGGCGAGGACGGCGCCCAGTGGGGCAGCTACTACGAGCATCGCCCGGTGGTGCTGGCCGGCCACCTGCGCCAGGCCCTGCGCCGCCTGGCGCGCGAGCTGCGCCAGGCGGGCGGAGACGCCCGGTGAGCGCGGTGGACGCCATCGGCGCCATGGACGCCATCGAGACGACGCCCCCGGCCGATGCCATCGCGCTCGACGATGGCCGGCGCCACTGGACCTTCGGCCAGCTCGAGGACGAGACCCGGGCCCTGGCGCTGCGGCTCGGCGCCGATGGCACCCGGGTGCTGGCGACCCTGCTGGACAACTCGCCGGCCTGGATCATGGCCGACCGCGCCGCGATGCGCGCCGGCGTCGTCCACGTCCCGCTGCCGGTCTTCTTCACGCCCGAGCAGATCGGCCACGCGCTGGCCGCCGCCGGCGTCGACACGGTGCTGACGGCGGCGCCGGTCGCCGCGCGCTGGCCGCAGGCGCCGGCCGGCCCGTGCGAGGTCGCCGGCATGCCGCTGGTGCTGATGCGGCTGCCGGCGCGGTCGCCCGCCATGCCGGCCGGGACCGCCAAGATCACCTTCACCTCGGGCACCACGGGCGCGCCCAAGGGCGTCTGCCTGGACGACGCCGCGATGCGGGCGGTGGCCGAGGGGCTGGTCGAGGCCATGGAGCCCCTGGCCATCCGGCGCCACCTGTGCGCGCTGCCATTCGCGGTGCTGCTGGAGAACATCGCCGGCGTGATGGCGCCGCTGCGGCGCGGCGCCACCTGCGTCGCGCTGCCGCTGGCGGAACTGGGCCTGGCCGGGTCGTCGAATTTCGACGCCGCGCGCTTCCAGGCCGTGGTCGAGGCGCAGCAGCCGCACAGCCTGATCCTGCTGCCGCAGATGCTGCGGCTGTGGACGGCCTACCTGGCGCATCACGGCCTGCGCGCCGCCGCCTCGCTGCGCCTGGTGGCCGTCGGCGGCGCCGCCGTGGGCCGGCCGCTCCTGGAGGCCGCGCGCGCCGTCGGCATCCCGGCCCACGAAGGCTATGGCCTGTCCGAGGGCGCTTCCGTGCAGACCCTGAACCTGCCCGGCGCCGACCGCCCCGGCAGCGCCGGCCGGGCCCTGCCGCACGCCCGCCTGCGGGTCGGCGCCGAGGGCGAGATCGAGGTCGCGGGCAGCCTGTTCCTGGGCTACCTCGGCGGCTGCGCCGACCCGGCATCGGCACCGGATGGCTGGTGGCCGACCGGCGATCTCGGCCACATCGACATCGATGGCTTCCTGCACATCGACGGCCGGCGCAAGAACCTGCTGATCACCGCCTTCGGCCGCAACGTGTCGCCCGAATGGGTCGAGACCGCCCTGCGCGGCCAGGACGCCATCGCCCAGGCGGTGGTGTTCGGCGACGGCGAGCCGGCGTTGAGCGCCGTGCTGTGGCCGGTGCGCTCCGACGCGCCCGACACCGTGCTGCAGGCGGCAGTCGACCGCGCCAACGCCACCCTGCCCGACTACGCCCGCATCCACCACTGGGTGCGTGGCCAGGCCGACTTCAGCGTCGCCACCGGGCTGGCCACGGCCAACGGCCGGCCGCAACGCATCGCCATCCTGCAATCGCATGCCGCCGCGCTCGGCGTGGCGGCCGCCGCAGGCCCTTCCGCCCTCTCCTCCCCGGATCCACTCTCATGAGCTTCCATCAGCAACTGGTCGAACAGACCGCCGACGCCCGCATGGGCCTCCTGGGCACGCCCATCATCCAGGGTTGCCTGCGCGGCGAGGTCTCGCTGCCGAGCTACCTGGCGTTCCTGGGCCAGGCCTACCACCACGTGCGCCACACGGTGCCCTTGCTGCACGCCTGCCAGGCCGCCCTGCCCGCCGCCCACGAGTGGCTGCGCGAGCCGCTGGACGAATACATCGAGGAGGAGCAGGGCCACGACGAGTGGATCCTCGACGACATCCGCGCCGCCGGCGGCGATGCGCAGGCGGTGCGCGACGGCCCGCCCGGCCATGCCACCGAGGTCATGGTGGCCTATGCCTACGACCTGATCGCGCGGCGCAACCCGCTCGGCTTCTTCGGCATGGTGCACGTGCTCGAGGGCACCAGCGTGTCGCTGGCCCTGCTCGCGGCCGACCAGATCCAGCGCCCGCTGGGACTGCCGGACTCAGCTTTCAGCTACCTGCGCTCGCATGGCACGCTCGACCAGGAGCACACGGCCCACTTCGAGCTGCTGATGGACCGCATCGAGTCGCCGCGGGACCGCGCCGACATCGTCCATGCCGCGCGCGCCTTCTACCGGCTCTATGGCGACGTGTTCCGCAGCCTGCCGCTGCCGCGCGACACCGCCGCCGACGCCACCGCATCGTCCGCACCCTCGACCGAGGCCGCCTCCCGGGCGGCGCTCGCATGAGGGCCGGCGACGCCCGGGTCCTGCTGACCGGTGCCGGCGGCGGCATCGGCCAGGCCGCGGCCCGGGCCCTGGTCGATGCCGGCGCCGCCGTGCTGCTGGCGGGCCGCTCGCCGGCGCGACTGGCGGCCCAGGCCCGTACCCTGCTGCACGAGACCAGCGCCGCCGTGGCGCCCCGGGTCGAGTGGCATGCCGCCGACCTGGCGCAGCCGGATGGCGTCGCCGACCTGGCCCGGGCGGCCTCGGCCTGGGGCTGCAACGTGGTGGTGCACAACGCCGGCGTGCCCGGCTTCGGCCGCCTCGAAGCCTTCACGCCCGCCGAGGTGGCCGAGGTGCTGCATCTCAACCTGGTGGTGCCAATGCTGCTGACCCAGGCGCTGCTGCCGGGCCTGCGCGCCCACAGCACCGCCCGCGTGATCTTCATCGGCTCGGTGCTCGGGCGCCTGGGCCTGCCGGGCTACAGCGTCTATGGCGCCAGCAAGTTCGGCCTGCGCGGCTTCGCCGAGGCATTGCGCCGCGAACTCGCCGACACCGGCGTGGGCGTGCAGTACCTGGGCCCGCGCAGCACCCGGACCGGTTTCAACAGCGATGCCGCCGCGCACTACAACCGCGCCACCGGCACCGCCATGGACGAGCCCCACATCGCCGCGCGCGCCCTGGTCGAGCTGCTGCACAGCGGCGCGCCCGAGCGCTTCCTGGGCTTTCCGGAGAAGCTGGCGGTGCGCCTCAACGGGCTGGTGCCGGCCTGGCTCGATGGCGCCTTCGCCAAGCACCGCACTGCGCTGCCACCCCTGGCGCCGGCGCCCCCGGCCGCGCTCGCTTCCTCCCCCCAGGCGCCACCGGCCGATGCGGATGCCCATCCGCTGATGCACGGCGCTCCCTGAACCGACCACCCAGACCCAGAAAACCAGAAACCCAGAGACCCAGAGACCCATGAACTCCCGCCTGCCCACCACCCCGCGCGCCGTTTCCCTGCCCACCCCATCCCGGCGCCACCTGCTGACCCTGCTGGTCGCCTCGACCCTGGCGGTCGCCGGCGCGTGGCTGCCGCGCGCCCACGCGGCCCCGGCCGACGATGCCGTCGTCGATCTCCAGCACGAATGGGAGGTGATCCGCTACCAGAGCCCGGCCGCCGAGCGCGAGAAGCGCTTCGAGGCCCTGGCCGCCAAGGCGCACAAGGTCAGCGAGACCCATCCGTCCCAGGCCGGCCCCTTGATCTGGGAGGGCATCATCGTCAGCTCCTGGGCCGGCGAGAAGGGCGGCCTGGGCGCGCTGGGCCTGGTCAAGCAGGCCAAGGCGCTGTACGAGTCGGCCATCGCCATCGATGGCGACGCACTCGACGGCTCGGCCTACAACAGCCTGGGCGTCCTCTACTACAAGGTGCCCGGCTGGCCGGTCGGCTTCGGCGACAAGGCCAAGGCCAAGGAACTGCTGCAGAAGGCCCTGGCGCTCAATCCGAAGGGCATCGACCCGAACTTCTTCTATGGCGAGTACCTGGTCGAGACCAAGCAGCCCGAGGAAGCGGCGACCTACCTGACGCGCGCCATCCAGGCACCGCCGCGTCCCGGCCGCCAGGTCGCCGACACCGGCCGGCGCGAGGAAGCGCGCGCCCTGCTGGAGAAGACCAAGGCGCGCTAGCCGGCCCTGGCTCCGGCTCCGCCGGCATGGCGCGGCGCGGCGAAGCCCAGCCGCACGCGCACGCCCTGCACGCCATCGCGCATGCCGACGTCGAGTTCGAGACCATGCAGGGTGGCGATGCGGCGCGCGATCGACATCCCCAGGCCGCTGCCGATCTCCTGCTGGCCATCGGGCCGGTAGAAGCGCTCGCCGAGCCGCGCCAGCTGCTCCCCCGACAACGGCGGCCCGTCGTTGTCGACCTCCACGGTCGAGGCCGAGAAGCGCAGCAGGACGCCGGTGCCCTCGGGCGCGTAGCGCACCGCGTTGTCCAGCAGGTTGCGCAGCAGGACGGTCAGCAGGTGGGCATCGCCCAGCAATGGCATCGGATGGGATCCGGCCGGCGGCCATTCGCAGGCCAGTTCGATGCGGCGGCGCTCGGCCAGCATCAGGCAGTCGCCCATGGCCTGCTCGACGATCGGCGTCCAGTCGATCTCGCTGGTCACCAGCGCGGCGCCGGATTCGACCCGCGACAGCGCCAGCATCTGCGTCACCAGCCGCGCCATGCGGTCGAGACCGGCGTCGAGCCGGCGCTCGGCCTGCTCGCGCTCGCGCGGGCTGCTCGAACGCCGCACCACCTCCCACTGCGCCCGCAGCACCGCCAGCGGGGTGCGCAACTCGTGCGCCGCGTCGGCGGTGAAGCGGCGCTCCCGCACCAGCAGCGAGTCGATCCGCACGAACAGTCCGTTCATGGCGCCGATCATGGGCCGCAGCTCGACCGGGGCGCTGTCGCCCGGGATCGCGCGCAGGTCGTCGGCGTCGCGATGGCGCAGGTCGGCCGCCAACGCGCCCATCGGCGCCAAGGCGCGCCGCACCGCCCAGGCCATCAGGGCCAGCAGGAACGGCAGCATCAGCAGCCATGGCACGACCTGGCTGAAGGTCAGCCCGTAGACCAGCTCGTCGCGCTCGTAGGCGCCCTGGCCCGCCGCCACCAGCCAGCGGCCATCGAAGGACTGCAGGTAGTAGAGCCGCCACTCGCGGCCCTCGACCTGGGTGTCGAAGAAGCCGGCGCGCTGCGGCCGGTAGGGCAGCGCCACGCCTTCGCGATCCGACAGCGCGAGCCGGCCATCGGCATCCCACACCGCCACGGCGAGATCGCGGACGTCGGCCTCGCCGGCATCGGCATCGCCCTTGCCGGCGGCCGGCGGCAGCGTCGTGGTGGTGCCCTCCAGCGCGGGGCCGAGCGTCGACTGGACCTGGCGCGCCAGGCGGATCAGCTCGGTGTCGTAGAGCTCGTTGACCTCGTGGCGGGCGCGGCTGATGGAGACATACAGCGCCAGGCCCCACACCAGCGGCGCGCAGATCAGCAGGTACAGCAGCAGGCGGCGTTGCAGGCTCATTCGTCGCCGTGCTCGCCGGAGCCGATCGCGTAGCCGACGCCACGGACCGTGCGCACGATGCGCGGATCGATCTTGCGGCGCAGGTGGTGGATGTGGACCTCCAGCGCGTTGCTCTCGGGCTCGGACGCGTTCCAGTCGTAGAGCTTCTCCAGCAGGTGGGCCTTGGAGACCACGCGCTGCGACTGGCTCAGCAGGGCCTCCAGCAGGGCCAGCTCGCGCCCGGTGAGGTCGACCTTGGCGCCCTTCCAGTGCACCACCTTGGTCGCCGGGTCGTAGCGCAGCTCGCCCCGCTGCCAGGCCGGCTGGGCCTGGCCCGCCGCGCGCCGCACCAGCGCGCGCAGGCGGGCGGCCAGCTCGTCGATGGTGATGGGCTTGACCAGGTAGTCGTCGGCGCCGGCATCCAGGCCGGCGACGCGCTCGGCGACGCCATCGCGCGCGGTCAGGATCAGCAGGGGCAGCTTGAGGCCGCGATCGCGCCAGCGCCGCAGCCAGGTCATGCCGTCGCCGCGCGGCAGTCCGAGGTCGAGCACCACGGCATCGAAGGCGGCGCCGGCGAGCGCCGCGTCGGCCCGCTCGCCATCGCCGAACCAGTCGACCGCATGGCCGAGCTGGCGCAATCCGATCGCCAGGGCCTCGCCCAGCAGGACATCGTCCTCGACCACCAGCAGACGCATGTGCGGGAACTCCAGTGCGGCGCGCGGAAGTGCGCGCCGGGCCGTGATTATCGGGATCGCCTCAGGCCCCGGGGAACAGATGGCCGACGCCGGCGGTGACGGCCATGGCCAGGGCACCCCAGAAGGCAACCCGCCACGCCCCACCAGCGGCATCCGCGCCACCGGCCCGGGCGGCGATGGCACCCAGCAGTGCCAGGAAGACCACCGAGGTCGCGCCGACGGCCGCCAGCAGCCAGGAAGCAGCCACCAGCCAGGCCACGGCCAGCGGCAATGCCGCGCCGACCGCGAAGCTGGCCGCCGAGGTCAGGGCGGCCTGCAGCGGCCGGGCGACCAGCGCCTGCGTGATGCCGAGCTCGTCGCGCGCATGGGCGGCGAGCGCGTCGTGCCGCATCAGCTGCTCGGCGACCTCGTGCGCCAGCGGCGGCGACAGGCCGCGATCGACATAGATGGCCGTGAGCTCGCGCAGCTCGGCCGCCGGATCGTCGCGCAACTCGATCCGCTCGCGCGCCAGGTCGGCCGCTTCGGTGTCGGCCTGCGAATGGACCGAGACATATTCGCCGGCGGCCATCGACATGGCGCCGGCGACCAGTCCGGCCAGACCGGCGACCAGGATGGTGGCGCGCCCGGCATCGGCGGCGGCGATGCCGGCGATCAGGCTGGCCGTCGAGACGATGCCATCGTTGGCGCCTAGGACGGCCGCCCGCAGCCAGCCGATGCGGGTCGAGCGATGGCGTTCCGCATGGCGCTGCCCGGGGCCCCTCACGAGGCGGCACCGGTGGCGTCCGGCGGCATCGCGCCGCCGGGCGGGGGCGCCACGGGACGGGCCGGGGGCGTGTCGAGCGCCGCCCGCAAGGGCTCGACGATCGCCGAGCGCAGGTCGAGGCCGTCGTGATCGAAGGCATCGTAGATGCACCAGGTGCAGGAGCCCGAGAGCAGGCCCAGGCCGAGGAAGAACGCCAGCGCCAGCGCGGCGGGGGCCTGTGCCTGTGCCCGTGCCGGCCCGACGACCAGGACGGCGGCGCCGGGCGCGACAGCGGGGGTGGAGGTGGCGGATGGCGCCGGAGGAAGGCCGGGTGTCATTGGGATGCCTCGGGGACGTGGGAGGGTGGGGCCGGTGGCGGACCGGCGGTGGCCCCGAGCATCGCCGTCCAAGCTTGGATTCCGCTTAAGGCGACGGCGGCGGGAACGGCCGCGACCCCCGGGCCCGGCCGGGGTCTTGCCGCGCCGTCCTACAATCCGCGGCGCCTCGATCCCCACCCTCCCGATCCCTCGAAGCCTCGATCCCTCGCCACCCCGATGCCCGCCGGTCACCCGCCCTCCCACCCGCACGCGATCCGGCCGAAAGCCGCCGGCACCGCGCGCAGGGGATGGCTCGCGCCGGGCCCGGGACGCTGGCTCCTGGTCGTGCTGATGTTCCTGCTGCCGGCCCAGTTCAGCTGGGCGGCGGCGGCCCCCTATTGCGCCCACGAGAGCAATCCGCCCTCGTTCCACATCGGCCACCACGCCCACGTGCACCAGGGTTCGCAGCCCGGGTCGCAGCCGGCGGCGCAGATGGCATCGCTGGCGTCCGTGGCATCGCTGGCCGACGGCGCGCAGGGCGTGGCGGCGGAGCCGGACGCGCCCCGGGGCTCACCGGTGGCCGACCATGCCGACTGCAGCTACTGCCACGGGGTGGCGGGCCAGTTCGCGACAGCAGCCACGCCGCGCTTCGGGCCGGTGGTCCGGCAGGCCCCGCTTCCCGCCACCGTCGCCGCGTCCGCCTCGGGCCGGCCCGACAGCATCGATCGCCCCCGCTGGGAACGCGCCCTCTGAGCCGGCGCGTTCGCTTCCCACCCACCTCCTCCTTCTCGCAGATGATGGTTTGACGAAACGCGTCGGATTCCTTGGTCTCTTCCCCATGACTGGAGAATTCGATGTGCAGGTATCTCTTGCCGCTGGCCCTGGTGCTGGCGTCATTCACGGGCGGCCACGCGCTGGCCCAGGAACGGGCCGCCGGCGCGGCCCCGCCCCTCACCCTCGCCGCGGCGATCCGCGCCGCGCTCGCCGACAACCCTGAGATCCAGGTCGCGCGCCGCGAGATCGAGATCTCGCGGGGCGCGCGCCTGCAGGCCGAGGCGCGCCTCAATCCGACCCTCGCGGCCCAGCTCGAGGACCCGCGGCGCGACAACCGCACCCACACGGTCCTGCTTAGCCAGCCCTTCGAGCTCGGCGGCCAGCGCGCGGCGCGCATCGAGGCCAGCGAGCGCGCGATCGACATCGCGCGCGTCCAGCTCGAGGCCCGCCGGGCCGAGCTGCGGGCCAGCGTCACGGCGGCCTTCTTCGTCGCCCTGATTTCGCAAGACCGCGTGCGGCTGGCGCGGGATTCGCTCGACCTCGCCGCGCGCGGCAGCCTGGCGGCCGGCAACCGGGTCCGCGCGGGCAAGGTGGCGCCGCTGGAGGAGACCCGCTCGCGGGTCGCCGAGGCCGGGGTACGGCTGGAACTGGTGCAGGCGCAGGGCGACCTGCGGACCCAGCGCCAGCAGCTCGGCGCGCTGCTGGGGCGTCCGGCCTTCGACCAGCCGCTCGACGGCGACGCCCTGGCGCTGCCGGCGCTGCCGACCGAGGCCGCCGTCGAGGCCCGGCTGGCGGAGGCGCCGGCGAGCCGCCAGGCCCGCCTGCAGGTGCGGCGCCTGGCCGCGCTGGCCGAGCTCGAACGGGCCCGGCGCATCCCGGACCTGACCATCACCGCCGGCGGCCAGCGCGATGTCGCGCTCGGCCGCAACCAGGCGATCGTCGGCATCTCGGTGCCCCTGCCGCTCTTCGACACCAACCGGGGCAACATCGCCGAGGCCTTGAGCCGACGCGACCAGGCCGAGGACCAGGCCGACGCCATCGCGCTGCGGCTGCGTTCGGATGCCGCCACGGCGCGCCAGCGTCACGCCAACGCCCTGGCCGAGGTCGAGACCCTGCGCGGCGACATCCTGCCCGGCGCCTTGACCGCCGTCACGGCGGCGACCACCGGCTTCGAGTTCGGCAAGTTCGGCTTCCTCGACGTCCTCGACGCCCAGCGCACCCTGCTGCTGGCGCGCTCGCAGTACCTCCGCGCGCTGGCCGAAGCGCATCGCGCCGTGACCGACCTGGACCGCCTGCTGGGCGAGCCGGCGCTGTCGGACGCCCTCCCCCTCATCCCCCGCTGAAGGAATCCCCATGGCTCACCCACGACCCACGAGCGCCGGCCGCCCGAGCCGCGCGCAGCTCGTCCTGATCGCCTGCCTGCTCGCGTTCGGCATCGTCGCCGGCATCCTCATCCTGCGCGGCGGCGGCACGTCCAGCGCCGGCCCCGCCGAGCACGCCGAGGGCGGCGAGCACGACGAGCACGGCGACCACGATGCCGACCATGGCCGGGCCGGTGGCGGCGACGCGCACGGCGCGGACTCCGGCCGGACCGCGCAGGCGGCCCGCGGCCCGCATGGCGGGCAGCGCTTCCAGGCCGGCGACTTCGGCCTCGAGCTGCTGCTGGCCGAGGACGACGGCATCCCGCGCTTCAAGGCCTGGGTCCTCGCCGGCGACCGGCCGGTGGCGCCCGCCGGCCACGCCATCACCCTCACGCTGGCGCGCCCGAACGGCGAGACGCAGATCCTGGAGCTGACGCCCCGCGACGATGCGCTGGCCAGCGACCAGCCGGTGCCCGAACCGCATGTCTTCGAGGCCGTCGTCGACGCCCGCACGCCCGCCGGCGCGCATCGCTTCGGCTTCACCGAGGAGGAAGGCAAGGTCGAGATGACCGAGGGCCAGATCCAGGCCGCCAGCATCACGCTGGAAGCCAGCCGGCCGGCCAGCATCCGCAGCGCGCTGCAGTTCCCGGGCGAGATCAGGTTCAACGAGGACCGCACCGCGCACATCGTGCCGCGCGTGGCCGGCGTGGTGGAGAGCGTGGGCGCGGACCTCGGAGAAGGTCCGACGCGGCCAGGTGCTGGCGGTGATCTCCAGCGCCATGGTCTCGGAGATGCGCTCGGAACTGCGGACCGCGCAGCGGCGCCGCGAACTCGCGCGCACCACCCACGAGCGCGAGAAGACATTGTGGGAGCAGCGCATCTCGCCCGAGCAGGATGTGCTGCAGGCCCGCCAGACCTTGCAGGAGGCGGAGATCGCGGTCGCCAACGCGGCCCAGAAGCTGCGCACCCTGGGTGCGGCCACCGACGACGCCTCGCTCGGCCGGCTGGCCCTGCGCGCGCCGTTCGACGCCATCGTGGTCGAGAAGCACATCGCCCTGGGCGAGGCGGTGCGCGAGGACGCCTCGGTCTTCACCCTGTCCGACCTGTCGCGGGTCTGGGCCGAGCTCAACGTGCCGGCGCGCGACCTGTCGCAGGTGCGGGTCGGCGAACGGGTGGTGGTGCGCGCCGCCGCTTCCGACGCGGTGGCCGAGGGCACCGTGTCGTATGTCGGCTCGCTGCTGGGCGAGCAGACGCGCACCGCACGGGCGCGGGTGGTGCTGCCCAATCCGCAGGATGCCTGGCGTCCGGGCCTGTTCGTCACGGTCGAGGTGGTGGCCAACGAGATCGACGCGCCGGTGACGGTGGCCGCGTCGGCGATCCAGACGCTGGACGAGAAGCCGGTGGTGTTCCTGAAGGTCGAGGGCGGCTTCGTGCCGCAGGGGGTGCGGCTCGGTCGCGGCAACGGCCGCCGCGTCGAGATCGTGAGCGGCCTGCGCGCCGGCGCCGAGCATGCCGCGGCCGGCAGCTTCGTCGTCAAGGCGCAGCAGGGCAAGGGCGCGGCGACGCACACCCACTGAGGACCGAGCGACCATGTTCGAACGCATCATCCGCTTCGCCATCGACCAGCGCTGGCTGGTCCTGCTGGCCGTGCTGGCCATGGCCGCCCTGGGGCTGCACAGCTACCAGCGGCTGTCGATCGACGCCGTGCCCGACATCACCAACGTGCAGGTGCAGATCAACACCGGCGCGCCGGGCTACTCGCCCCTGGAGACCGAGCAGCGCGTCACCTTCCCGATCGAGACCGTGATGGCGGGCCTGCCCGGCCTGCTGCAGACCCGCTCGCTGTCGCGCTACGGGCTGTCGCAGGTGACGGTGGTGTTCCGCGACGGCACCGATGTCTACTTCGCCCGCCAACTGGTCAACGAGCGCCTGCAGTCGGCCCGCGCCGGGTTGCCGGCGGGCGTCGAGCCGATGATCGGCCCGATCTCCACCGGCCTGGGCGAGATCTACCTGTGGACGGTGGAGGCGCGCGACGGCGCCCGCAAGCCCGACGGCACGCCCTACACCGCCACCGACCTGCGCGAGATCCAGGACTGGATCATCAAGCCGCAGCTGCGCGGCGTGCCGGGCGTGACCGAGATCAACTCGATCGGCGGCTTCGAGAAGCAGTACCAGGTGGCGCCCGACCCGGAGCTGCTCTCGGCCCACGGCCTGTCGCTGGCCGACGTGGTGCGCGCGCTGGAGCTCAACAACGCCAATGTCGGCGCCGGCTACATCGAGCGGCGCGGCGAGCAGTACCTGATCCGCGCGCCCGGCCAGGTGCGCGGCCTGGAGGACCTGCGCAACGTGATCCTGTCGAACAGCGCCGGCACGCCGGTGCGCGTGCGCGACGTGGCCAGCGTGGGCCTCGGCCGCGAGCTGCGCACCGGCGCGGCCACCGACAACGGCCGCGAGGTGGTGCTGGGCACGGTCTTCATGCTGATCGGCGAGAACAGCCGCATCGTCTCGCAGGCCGTGGCGCGGCGCCTGGAGGAGATCAACCGGACGCTGCCCGCCGGCGTCGAGGCGATCACCGTCTACGACCGCACCGTGCTGGTCGACAAGGCCATCGCCACGGTGAAGAAGAACCTGCTCGAAGGGGCGGTGCTGGTGATCGCGGTGCTGTTCCTGTTCCTGGGCAACCTGCGCGCGGCATTGATCACGGCGCTGGTGATCCCGCTGTCGATGCTGTTCACCTTCACCGGCATGGTCAACCAGCGGGTCAGCGCCAACCTGATGAGCCTGGGCGCGCTCGACTTCGGGATCATCGTCGACGGCGCGGTGGTGATCGTGGAGAACTGCGTGCGGCGGCTGGCGCACGCGCAGGAGCGCCTGGGCCGGCCCCTCGGGCGCGCCGAGCGCTTCGACGAGGTGTTCGCCGCCGCGCGCGAGGCGCGGCGGCCGCTGCTGTTCGGCCAGCTGATCATCATGATCGTCTACCTGCCGATCTTCGCCCTCACCGGCGTCGAGGGAAAGATGTTCCACCCGATGGCGACGACGGTGGTGATCGCCCTGCTCGGCGCCATGATCCTGTCGATCACCTTCATCCCGGCGGCGGTGGCGCTGTTCATCGGCCAGCGGGTGGCGGAGCGGGAGAACCGCCTGATGCGCTGGGCCCGGCGGGGCTACGCGCCGCTGCTCGAGCGCGCGCTGGATGCCAAGGCGGTGGTCGTGACCGGCGCCGCCGTGGCGGTGGTGCTCGCGGGCCTGCTGGCGACCCGGCTGGGCAGCGAGTTCATCCCCAGCCTGAACGAAGGCGACTTCGCCATCCAGGCCCTGCGCATCCCGGGCACCAGCCTGAGCCAGTCGGTCGCGATGCAGCAGCAGCTCGAACGCACCCTGAAGGCGAAGTTCCCGGAGATCCGGCGCGTCTTCGCGCGCACCGGCACGGCCGAGATCGCCTCCGATCCGATGCCGCCGAACATCTCCGACGCCTACGTCATGCTGCAACCGGAGAGCGAGTGGCCCCGGCCCCGGCGCACCCGCCAGCAACTGATCGAGGCGGTGCAGGCCGAGGTGGCGCGGATCCCCGGCAACGCCTACGAGTTCTCGCAACCGATCCAGCTGCGCTTCAACGAGCTGGTCTCGGGCGTGCGGGCCGATGTCGCGGTCAAGGTGTTCGGCGACGACATGGGCGTGCTGGAGGAGACCGCGCGCCGCATCGCGCGGGTGCTCGGCTCGATCGACGGCGCGGCCGAGGTCAACGTCGAGCAGACCAGCGGCCTGCCGGTGCTGGGCATCGACATCGACCGCGAGAAGACGACGCGCTATGGCCTGAACATCGCCGACGTGCAGAACACCATCGCCACGGCGATCGGCGGCCGCGAGGCCGGCACGCTGTTCGAGGGCGACCGCCGCTTCGACATCGTGGTGCGATTGCCGGAGCGGCTGCGCGGCGACACCGAGGCGATCCGGCGCCTGCCGATCGCCCTGCCGCCGCCCGCCGCCGGCGCCAGCGCCAGCGGTGGCAACGGTGGCAACGGCGGCAGCGGTGGCGGCAGTGGCGGCAGTGGCAATGGCGTCGGCCGGGTCAGCTTCATCCCGCTGTCCGAGGTCGCCACGCTGTCGCTCGCGCCCGGTCCCAACCAGGTCAGCCGCGAGGACGGCAAGCGCCGCGTCGTGGTCAGCGCCAACGTGCGCGGCCGCGACCTGGGCTCGTTCGTGGCGGAGGCCGGCGCGGCGCTGGAGCGGCAGGTCGAGGTGCCGGCGGGCTACTGGACCCGCTGGGGCGGGCAGTACCAGAACCTGCAGTCGGCCACCGAGCGGCTGCGGATCGTGGTGCCGGTGGCGCTGGTGCTGGTGTTCGGATTGCTGTTCGCGATGTTCGGCAACTTGAAGGACGGCCTGATCGTCTTCACCGGCATCCCCTTCGCGCTCACCGGCGGCATCCTGGCGCTGTGGCTGCGCGGCATCCCGCTGTCGATCACGGCCGCCGTCGGCTTCATCGCGCTGTCGGGCGTGGCCGTGCTCAACGGCCTGGTGATGATCTCCTTCATCCGCAACCTGCGCGAGGCCGGCGCGCCACTGGACCGGGCATTGCGCGAGGGCGCGCTGACGCGCCTGCGGCCGGTGCTGATGACGGCGCTGGTGGCCGCGCTCGGCTTCGTGCCGATGGCCATCGCGACGGGCACCGGCGCCGAGGTCCAGCGCCCGCTGGCCACCGTGGTGATCGGCGGCATCCTGTCGTCGACCCTGCTGACCCTGCTGGTGCTGCCGGTGCTCTACCGCTTCGCGCACCGGCGCGAGGCCGATCCCGATCCGGTGCCGAGCCTGATGCCGGACCGGCCGGCGATCGCCCTGGCCTGAGGACGCCACCGCCAGGCCACGGCAGCTTCAGGCCGCGATCGCGCCAGCGCCGCAGCCAGGTCATGCCATCGCCGCGCCGCAATCCGATCGCCAGGGCCTCGCCCAGCAGGACATCGTCCTCGACCACCAGCAGACGCATAGGGGGGAACTCCAAAGGGGGCGCATGCGGATGCCAGCGCCGGCCGGTCACTATCGGGATCGCTCTGGAATCGATCCGTCGGACTCGCGCGGGGTCCGTCAATGCAGCGCGGTCCTGTGCAGCACCTTGAAACGCTCGGCAAGTGCCGAGAGACGCCGGTCCGCCGTCATCAGCGTCGCGCCAGGGGTGATCAAGGTGGACATCAGCAGCGTCACGTCGATGAGACCGCAGCTCAGGCCATACAGCTTCTCCTTCTCCACGAAATCGAGCACCTCGCTCATCGACGGCGCATGGGTACGCTGAAGCAGTCCGATCGCCTCGAGCGTTCGCTGGCGGTCCCTCGGCGTGCCGAGCGAGAGTTCGCCGATGACCATCGGGTGCGTCAGAGCGCGGCCGGTGGCAAGGATGTCGATGACCACGGCGTCGGCCGTCCTGAGATGATCGACCCAGGCCGACGTGTCGATCAACACACCGCTCACCGAGCGGACTCCTCACGATGACGTCGGACCGGCTTCATGTCGGGCGTCGATCCACCCAACGCGATCAGCCGTTTGGCGGCCTGCACCCGAATGAACGTCTTGAAGACCTCGCGGAAGATGTCCGCACGGTCCATGTCGGGGTCCGCCATCTCCAAGGCCTTGTCGAACAGTTCGTCGTCGATGGTGACGGTGGTCCTCATGGTCGGCGCCTTGCATCAATAAAGATGTCATTGTGCATCACCAAAGATGAACCCTCGGCGTGGGGTGCTGACGCGGAGCCGTCGGCGGCAGCCGTGCCAGTTCGCTGGAAGCCGAACATCCCCTGCTCCGCCAGCTTGGCGGCCTCGGCCCGCACCACGTCGTTCACCACGCCGAGCGCCGGGCCACGCGCGCGCTCCATGCGCGTGGCCAGCGCCAGGATGCGGTTGATCTGCGTGCCGGCGATCTGCGACAGCGTCACGCGGCCGGCCGGCAGGTCCTTGAACACCGACACCGGCATCACGGTCGCCCAGCGCCCCTGCAGCACCAGCTCGCGGATGGCATCCACCGAATCGATCTCGGCCTCGATCCGCAGGCGCGCGCCCAGCGGCGCCAGGGCCCGCTCGACGATGCCCCGGTGCAGGCCGGTCATCAGCAAGGGCACCGGAGCCAGTTCCGCCAGCGAGACCGAGGCCGGCAGGCCGCGCGAGGCCGGCGCGATCAGCGCGAAGGGCTCGACCAGCAGCGGCTGCAGGGCCAGCGCCCGGTGCGGCGCCGGATTGGTGACCACGGCCATGTCGACCAGCCCGCGCTCCAGGCCCTCCACCAGTTGCGGCGTGAAGGCCTCGCGCACCACCAGCCGCACGCCGGCCAGGTGCCGGTGGCAGCGCTCGAAGACCCCCGGCAGCAGCACCCGCGTGAGGGTCGGCGTCACGCCCAGCACCACGGTCGCGCTCTGGTCGGCGCCCTCGCCGCCCAGCAGCAGGCGCACCCGCGCCGCCTCGGCCAGCATGCGGCCGGCCGACTCGTAGAGCGTGGCGCCATCGGGCGTCAGGCGCACGCCGCGCGCGCCGCGCTGGAACAGCTTGACGCCGAGCTCGGCTTCCAGGTCGTGCATCTGGCGCGTCAATGCCGGCTGGGCGATCGACACCGATGCGGCGGCGGCGGTCAGGCTGCCGGCATCGGCGATGGCCACGAAATAGCGCAGGGTGCGGAGGTTCATCGGGTGGGCGGGATGAGGGAGCGATCGCAGGATGATATGGCTCGCGACCGAATCGG
Source organism: Variovorax sp. PEI5 (assembly GCF_056679935.1). NCBI lineage: Bacteria > Pseudomonadati > Pseudomonadota > Betaproteobacteria > Burkholderiales > Comamonadaceae > Variovorax > Variovorax sp. PEI5. Next base: position 179,334 of record NZ_JBWXPH010000002.1, on the reverse strand, counting down.
CATTGGACCGGGCGCCCTCGGCTTCCTAGACTCCGCGCCACGCACCACTCCCGGGACCCCCCGGCGCCCGGCCTCGCGGCCGCCGCCCGACACGCCATGCCCAGCCACGACCCCACGCCCATCCACGTCCCCGGCGCCAGCCTGCGCCGCTTCGTCGCCGACGCGCTGCGACGCGTCGGCCTGCCACCGGAGGATGCCGACATCGTCGCCGGGCTGATGGCCGAGGCCGATCTGCAGGGCTCGGATGGCCATGGCGTGATCCGGCTGCCGCAGTACGTGCAGCGCATCGAGGCCGGTGGCATCAACACCCGGCCCGACATCCGCGTGGTCGAGGAACGCGCCGCCATGGCGGTGGTCGACGGCGACAACGGCATGGGCCACCTGGTGGTCTCGCGCGCGGTGCGGCTGGCGATCGAGAAGGCCCGCGTCGCGGGCGTGGCCTGGGTGGGCACCCGCGCCAGCAACCATGCCGGACCGGCATCGCTCTATGCCCGCATGCCCCTGGCGCACGACATGATCGGCCTCTACTTCGCGGTCGGCAACGCCAACCACCTGCCGCCGTGGGGCGGCATGGAGATGCTGCTGTCGACCAATCCGATCGCCGCCGGCATCCCGGCCGGCGACGAACCGCCGGTGGTGCTGGACATGGCCACCACCGTGGCCGCCTATGGCAAGGTCAAGGCCAAGGCCAAGCGCGGCGAATCGATGCCGGTGGGCTGGATGGTCGACCGCCAGGGCCAGCCGCTGACCGATCCGCAGCGCGCGCACGAGGGTTTCCTGCTGCCCATCGGCGGCCACAAGGGCTACGGGCTGGCCCTGATCGTCGGCCTGCTGGCCGGCACCCTGCAGGGCGCGGCCATGGGCCGCGAGGTGGTGGATTTCAACGCCGACCACAGCACGCCCACCAACACCGGCCAGGCGATCCTGGTGCTCGACCTGGCGGCCTTCGGCGGCGCCGCGCCGTTCAAGGCGGCGGTCGACACGCTGGTGCGCGACATCCGCGACAGCGAGCGCCTGCCGGGCGTCGAGCGCATCTGGCTGCCCGGCGAGCAGAGCCACGGCAAGCGCGCGGCGCATGAGCACGAAGGCGCGCCATTGCCCCTCGCGCTGGTGGAGGACCTCGACCGCCTCGCCGCGCGCCTGGGCATCGCGCCGCTGCAGCGCCCCTAGCACCGGCCGGCCGCGCCGGCGCCACCCGACAACCAGGAGACCCACCCATGACGACGTCCACCCACCCGACCCGGGCCACGTTCCGCAGCCCGCCCCGGCGCATGGCGCGCCGGCTCGCCGCCACGCTGCTGGCGGCCCTCGCGGCCGTGGCGGCCGGCACCGCCCCGGCCCAGCCGGCCTATCCGTCGGCCAAGGCGATCCACATGATCATCCCGCTGGCCGCCGGCAGCGCCGTCGACAACGGCGCGCGCGTGCTGGTGCAGCGCATGGGCACCGAGCTCGGCCAGAGCTTCTACATCGAGAACCTGGCGGGCTCCTCCGGCCTGATCGGCGCCGAGCGGGTGGCCAAGGCCGCACCCGACGGCTACACCGTGGGCGGCTTCAACGACAGCGTGCTGACGATGGTGCCCAACATCTACAAGGCCAGCTGGGATCCGCTGACCGACTTCGTGCCGGTCTCGCTGGTGGGCACCATCGAGTGGGGGCTGGTCGTCAAGCCCGACTCACCCTACAGGACCGTGGCCGACTTCATCGCCGCCGCCAAGGCCAGCCCGGGCAAGCTCAACTATGGCTCGGGCGGCAGTGGCAGCCCGCAGCACCTGGCGATGGCGATGTTCGCCAACAAGGCCGGCGTCAGCCTGACGCACGTGCCCTACAAGGGCGCTACGCCGGCGGCCATCGCGGTGGCCGCCGGCGAGGTCGACGGCGCCTTCCAGGGCCTGGGCACCGTCACCTCGCTGATCGCCGGCGGCAAGCTGCGCCTGCTGGCCGTCTCGACGCCGCAGCGGCTGGCCCAGTACCCCAACGTGCCGACCGTCTCCGAGGCCGGCCTGCCGGACTTCCTCTTCAATTCCTGGTTCGCCCTGGTCGCGCCCAAGGGCACGCCGGCGCCGATCGTCGACCAGCTCTACACCGCGATGCGCAAGTCGCTCGACGACCCCGACACCCGCAAGCAGCTGGTGGCCCAGGGCATGACGATCCGCGGCACCGCCCCGGCCGATTTCGGCGTCGCGCTGCGCAACCAGTTCGCGCTCTACCGGCAGGTCATCCAGGCCAACAACATCAAGGTCGACTAGTCGACCGACCGACCGACCGACCGCCCACCCGCTCCGGAAGCCCCCCATGCCCCGCTCCATCAATCCCGCCAACGGCGCCGTGCTCGCCACCTTCGACGAGGCCGATGCCACCGCCATCGAGAGCGCCCTGGCGCGCGCCGCCGAGAGCCAGCGCGCCTGGCGCCGCCAGCCGCCGACCGAACGCGCCCGGCTGCTCGCGCGCGTGGCCGTGGTGCTGCGCCGCCACCAGGACGAATGGGCGCGCCTGATCTCGCTGGAGATGGGCAAGCCGCTGGCCGAGGCCCGGGGCGAGATCGAGAAGAGCGCCGTCACCTGCGACTTCTATGCCGCCCACGCTCCGGCCATGCTGGCCGACCAGGTGGTGGCGAGCAATGCCACCGACAGCCGCATCGTCATCGATCCACTGGGCGTGGTGCTGGCCGTCATGCCCTGGAACTATCCGTTCTGGCAGGCGCTGCGCGGCATCGCGCCGGCCATCGCGGCGGGCAACGCGCTGGTGCTCAAGCACGCGGCCAACGTGCCGCAGTGCGCGCTGGCGCTGCAGCGGCTGTTCGTCGAGGCCGAGGCGCCGCCCGGGCTGTTCACCACCCTGCTGGTGGGCTCCGGCGCGGTGGCCGGACTGATCGACGACGACCGCATCGCCGCCGTCACCTTCACCGGCTCGACGCCGGTCGGCCGTGACATCGCCGCGCGCGCCGGCCGCGCGCTCAAGAAGCAGGTGCTGGAGCTGGGCGGCTCGGATCCGTTCATCGTGCTGGCCGATGCCGATGTCGAGGCCGCTGCGGCGGTGGCCGTCAGGGCGCGCTTCCAGAACACCGGCCAGAGCTGCATCGCGGCCAAGCGCTTCATCGTCGAGGCCGCCATCGGCGATCGCTTCGCCGCCGCGTTCTGCGCCGGCGTGGCGAAGCTGGTGGTCGGCGATCCGATGGATCCGGCCACCACCCAAGGCCCGCTGGCGCGCGGCAACCTGCGCGACGAGCTCGACCGCCAGGTGCGCGCCGGCATCGCCGAGGGCGCGCGGCTGCTGGCCGGCGGCCGCTCGAAAGCCGGCCCCGGCTTCTACTACCAGCCCACCGTGCTGGACCACGTGAGCCCGGGCATGACGGTGGCGCGCGAGGAGACCTTCGGCCCGGCGGCCGCGATCCTGCGCGTACCCGATGCCGAGGCGGCCGTGGCACTGGCCAACGCGACCGAGTTCGGACTCGGCGCGGCGCTGTGGACCGGCGATGCCGATCGCGCCCGCGCCCTCTCGCGCGAGATCGACGCCGGCGCCGTCTTCGTCAACGGCCTGGTGGCCTCCGATGCGCGGCTGCCCTTCGGCGGCGTCAAGCAGTCGGGCTATGGCCGCGAGCTCGGCCATCATGGCCTGCAGGAATTCACCAACATCAAGACCGTCTGGACCGGACCGGCGATCTGATCCGACCTCACAGCCCCCTTCAAGGAGACCCCCATGGCCGAAGCCACCATCCTTCACCCCGCCGCCCTCAAGGCCTACGAACGCGGCGGCGGCGCCCGCACCATCCCGCTGGTGTCGGCGCGCCTGGGCGCGCGGAGCTTCATCAACGGCATCACGGAGTTCGGCCCCGGCGCGCAGATCCCCTGGCACTTCCACAACTGCGAGGAGAGCGTGATGCTGCTGGAGGGCCGTGCCGTGTTCGACATCGGCGAGGCGCACCACGACCTGGTGGCGCAGGACACCACCTTCATCCCGGCCGGCGTGCCGCACCGTTTCCGCAATGCCTCGGACACCGAGGGCATGAAGATCCTCTGGATCTATGGCCGGGTCGATGCCACCCGCACCCTGGTGGAGACCGGCGAGACGCGCGCGGTCACGGCCGAGCACGTCTAGCCGCGCCGCGACCGCCACCGGACCGCCCAGGAGACCAAAGAATGAACGCACGCAGGGATTTCCTTCGCGGCGCCACCGCCGTCGGGGCCACTCAGGTCTGTGTCATGCGTTAGCGCAGCGCATTCACCTTGACGGCAGCAGGCATCCGTCGCGTCTCGCCCAATCTCTCGTCATGCGATGTGTCCGGGAAGCCGAAAAAAGCGCACTCGTTAAGATCCGCGACGGGCCGCGCCAGCACGGCGAGAGCGACTCGGCACATCGCCGATGCGCGCTGACACTGCAGCAACGACGTGCGCGGCCCATCGACGACGATCGGAAGCGCTCATGGGCGAAACGATCAATTGCTGACAACAACCAGGGAAGCCGACTCAAGATGCGCAGAATAGCGTGCGTAGGAGATCGATTGGAACGTGGTGGAAGCATCCTGCCGTATGCAGGTCCGTCATGTACTTGCAGTGATGCCGGCCATCAAGTCGCATTGATTGGTGGTCACGCCTAATGCGAAACGTGCAAGAACACAGGCACCATTGCAAAGACGGGCGGACCATGCCGCATGAACTTCATGGGCGAGGTTGCGTTGGATGGCGATGTGGTCCTGTGCAAGTGTGCACGACCTCCACGTATCGTGGCGAATCTGGCGGGCGACGTCTGGTTTGACGACATGGACGCGGGCCACGGAGCGACCGACCAGCCGGACAGCTTCGACGAGATGGTGGTTGCAGTGAGCACGGACGGACCCGTCACCGACTACCCGTACTTCGTGGAAACCTCCGATGGTCGCGGTCTGTTTGGCTATACGGATGCGCGGGGAAATCTTCCACGTGTCACTACGCTTGTCGCCGGCTCACTGACGGTTTATTGGGGGGACGAAGCCTTGGTGAGGCATTGGAGAGAGCGCAATGCCTAATACGATGCGACGGCTGCCGACCAACGCGAAGCGGGATTCGACAGCAGAAATTCAACTCAAGACGATCACGTTCTCCGAGTTGTGGGAGGCCTACCCCGCAGACGCAGCTCCTTGCAGAGACCCAGCTACGGGCAAGGCGGCGTTTTCTGACGAATGCGCCATCCGCGTCGGTACATGCTTTGCCAACGCAGGAATCACAAACAAGTCCTTCAAGGGTGCTTGTTGTTGGTATCGAGGCCATTCGAGCGCTCACATGCTGCGCGCGGAGGAAGTGGCCGACTGGCTTCTCCTGCGCCCGTTCGCAGGGTGCCCAAGACCGTTGGACATCACCGGGCGAGATTGGCGGACCACTGCCAAACAGAGGCAGGGAGTCATTTTCTTCAAAGATTACTGGTTGCGTGACAAGGAGCAGATTGCATCAGGGGATCACATTGACCTCTGGAATGGTCACTCGTTGACGGCCGCGTCGGTGCAAGGGCGAATCAACAATTTTCTGCGCTTCACGGTCGGCCTCGGTGCGGCGTGGTACTCGGATCTTGGCCAGGCACGGAAGATCTTGCTATGGGAGCTCAAGTGAGACGAGCCACCGGGGTCACGGTCTTCCTGGTGGCGGGCGTGCTCGCCTCCTGGCTCTGCGCCCTGTTCGCGAGCCAACTGGCGCAACGCCTGTCGTGGCCGCTGGTGGGCCGCTGGCATGGTTGCTGGGACCTCGAGCATTGCAGCGTGTCCTGGTGGGGCCACGCGATGATCGGGCTGTTCGTACTGGGGCCACCCGTCGCGTGGGTCATGGTCGGCCATCGGCAGGCTCACGCGCTCACCCCGTCCCGGTTCCTCGCGATCGCGACGATGCTCGTGGTCTTGACGGCGCTGTTCCACGTCGGCTACTACGCCTTCGTCTGGCCGTAGCACCGCCCAGCGGCCGGACGGCTCAGTCCGCCGCGTCCTCGATCCGGTAGGGCGTCGAGTAGGCCGACAGGATCTCTTCCGCCGCCTGCCGCGCGCCCGGCGCGTCGCCGCGCAGGCGCAGCGTGGTACGCAGGCCGCTGCCGCCGGTGTTGACTACCTCCAGCGTCCAGGTGCCCGGCACCGGCCGCAGGGCGGCGTCAAAGACGCGCCGGGCCGCATCGACCTGCAGCAGGTGCTTGATCGGCTTGCCCACGGCGGTCAGCGGCAGCTTGTCCAGGAAGATGATCTCCTTGGGCACCGCCGGGCGCTCGGGGATGCGCTCGGCGGCATAGCTCAGCAGTTCCTCGGCCGTCACCCGCGCGCCGGGATGCAGCTCGACATAGGCGATGGGCAGCTCGCCGGCGTGGGTGTCGGGCCGCCCCACCGCCGCCGCCTGGGCGACCCAGGGCGACTGCAGCAGCGCATCCTCGATCAGGCGCGGCTCGATGTTGTGCCCGCTGCGGATGATCAGGTCCTTCTGCCGCCCGCTGATGCGGATGTAGCCGTCGGCGTCGATGCTGCCGAGGTCGCCGGTGACCAGGAAGCCATCGGGCAGGAAGGTGCCGATGTCCTGGGCGGCATCGAGATAGCCGCCGGCCACGCCTGGCCCACCGACCAGCACCATGCCGTCCTCGCCGCTCGCGCAGTCGCGCAGCACCGCGCCATCCTCGCCCATGCGCACGATGCGCACCCGCATGTAGGGCACCCGGATGCCCGAGCAGCCACGCCGGATCTCGCCGTCGCGCGGGTCGAGCGCCACGTGGCTGGTGTTCTCGGTCAGGCCATAGCTCTGCAGCGCGCGGGCGCCGGTCATGGCGCCGATGCGTTCCTGCACCGCCGGCGCCATGGCGGTCGAGCCGGTGGCGAAGTACGGCCGCAGCGAGGAGATGTCCTCGGTCGTCGGCGGGTTCTTCGCCAGCACCGACAGCGTGGTCGGCACGCCCGAGATCTGCGTCACGCCGAAGCGCTCCACATAGCGCCAGTAGCTGCCGAGGTAGGCCTTGTCGCGCGCGCCATGCATGCTCGGCACGATGGTGGTCTGGCCATCGGCGGTGGAGACCAGCCCGCGCACCAGCAGGCCGCCGATGTGGAACAGCGGCGTGTCCGACAGCACCACGTCGTCGGGCGTGAAGGCCAGGCCGATGTTGGCGGCCCACTGCCGGTAGACCATGCCGCCATGCAGGATCCGGACGATCTTCGGATGGCCGGTGGTGCCGCCGGAATGCACGTAGCAGGCGACGTCGGCGCGTCGCGCGATCGGTCGCTCGAAGGCCAGCCGGTCGTGCGGGTGGACGGCGGCGGCGGCGAGCAGGTCGTGCGCGTGCGCCGGGCCGAACGGGTCGTGCAGCGTGAAGAGCAGCGGCGGCCGCGCCATCGCGGCCAGCGCGCCACGCACGTTGTCCCAGATCGGGAAGCCGGGCGTCGGGCCCAGCGCGATCACCACCCGGGCGCCACTGCGCTCGATCAGGTCGCCCAGCGCGGTGGCGTCCAGCATCCAGTTGATCGGGAACGGCCGGGCGGCCAGCAGGCCGCCGATCAGGGTCGCGAAGAGCGCCGGCACGGTCGGGCTGACGATGGCCACCGCGTCCCGCGGCCCGACGCCGCTGGCGCGCAGCAGGTTGGCGATGCGCAGCGACTGGCGCTCCAGCTCGGCGAAGCTCCAGGTCAGCAGCCGGCCATCGAGATCGCCGTTGTCGGTCACGTGCAGGGCCGCCTTGTCCGGCGCGTGGCGGCAGCCGTCGAGCAGGTTCCGGGCGAAGTCCCAGCGCGTGATGCGCTGTTCGAGCGGGACGCGTTCGATGGCCTCGATGTCGGCCAGATCGCGCAGCGGCGCGTGATGGCGGGGTGGCACGCCGCCCTCGCCCGCGTTGTCGGGGAGATCAGCCATCTCAGCGCCCCCTCGCCAGCGCCAACGTGCGCTCGGCCATCCGCACGTTGGCGAGGTCGACCATCATGCCGCGGTACTTGACCGCGCCGATGCCGTGCTCCGCGCCCTCGCGATACGCGGCCATCAGGCCCTCGGCATGCGCGACCTCCTCGGCGCCGGGCGTGAAGACCTCGTGCATGGTCGCCACCTGCGCCGGATGGATGGCCATCTTGCCGACGAAGCCGAGCTCGCGCGCGAGCGCGCATTCGGCCCGCAGGGCGTCCGCATCGCGCAGGTTCATGAACACGCCGTCGACGATCCAGTCCAGCCCGGCGGCGCGGGCGTCGACCACCAGCTTGCCGCGCGGATAGGCCAGCGCGCGGCTGTGTGGCGTCCAGTGGCCGCCCAGGTCGACCATGAAATCGCCCTCCTCGGCGCTGGCCAGCGCCATGCCGGCCACGCGCGGCGAGGCGCGCGCGATGTCGAAGGTGTTGCGCAGGCCGAGGCAGGTCTCGATCAGCGGCAGGATGCCCAGCGTCCCGGGAGTGGCGCCGGTCCGGGCCTCCAGGGCGTCGAGTCCGGCGGCGACCACCCGCACGTCGTCGGCGTCGTCGGCCTTCGGCAGGATCACGCCCATCACCCGGTCCAGGCCCGCCGCGTGGTCGAGCACCGCCAGGTCGCCGTGGAAGTCGCCGGCGCGCGGGTTGTTGACGCGCAGGTAGACCGGCTTGCGCAGCCCGGCGGCCAGTGCCTGCGCCACGTGGCGGCGCGCCTCGTCCTTGGCCTGGGCCGGCACCGAGTCCTCGAGGTCGAAGATCAGGGCGTCGGCATCGCCGGCCTGGGCCTTGGCGAGCAGCTCCGGCCGGCTGCCCGGGGCGAACATCAGGGTGCGGAACATGCGGGGTGGGGATCCCATGGCGGGTGCTTTCTGGTGGCGGGTGGGTGGTGGTCCGTCAGCGGCCGCGCCAGACCGGCGGGCGCTTCTCCAGGAACGCGCGCGGACCTTCGCGCGCGTCCTCGGTCGTGTAGAGGAAGGACGCCAGGTCCTGCTCCAGGCGCAGGCCATCGGCCAGTGGCAATTCGGCGCCGCGCCGGATGGCCTCGCGCGCGGTGCGCACCGCCACCGGCGCCTGGGCCGCCATGCGGGCGGCCAGGGCCACGGCACGGTCGAGCAGCTCGGCGCGGGGCACCACATGCTCGACCAGCCCGATGGCCAGCGCTTCCAGCGCCCCGACCGCGCGGCCGGTGAGGATCAGCTCCAGCGCGCGCGGCTGGCCGATGCGGCGCGCCAGGCGCTGGGTGCCGCCATTGCCGGGCATCAGGCCGCGCTGGATCTCGCCGAAGGCGAAGCTGGCTTCCTCGGCCGCGAACACCAGGTCGCACAGCAGCGCCAGCTCCACGCCGCCGCCGATGGCCAGGCCGTTGACCGCCGCCAGGATCGGCTTGTCGAAGGCGGCGATGCCCTCGCCCTGGTCCCAGCGGAAGCGCTTGAGCTCGGCGACCGGCAGCTCGGCATTGGCGCGGGCGAACTCGCGCAGGTCCATGCCGGCGCAGAAGGCCTTGTCGCCGCCACCGGTCAGGACCGCCGCGCCGATGCCGGGGTCCCGGCGCAGCGCGTCCAGCGCGTCGCGCAGCTCGGCGCGCATCCGCATGCTGATCGCGTTCATGGCCTCGGGCCGCTGCAGGGTCAGCACCGCCACGCGGTCCTGCCGCGTCACGCCGAGGGTCTGGTAGGTGGTTTCGGTCATGGAGCCATCGACGGCCCGCGAGCCGGTCAATCAGTTGATTCAAACGATTGATTGAATTATGGGCCTCGCCGCGAGGGCGCGTCAATCGCCGGCCCAGCCCATGCCCGGCCCATGCCCGGCTCGTGCCCGGCTCGTGCTTGGCTCGTGCCCGGCTCAGGGCTCGAGGGTGATCTGCGCCTGGCGCAGGATGCCGCTCCACTCGGCCAGCTCGTCGTGGATGCGGTCGGCCATCTCCTTGGGGCTGGAGCCCAGCGGCTCGTAGCCCAGCTCCTGGATGCGCTTCTGCATGTCCGGCCGATGGATCACCTTCACGATCGCCTCGTTGAGCCGCCGGGCGATGGCCGGTGGCGTGCCGACCGGGGCCCAGAAGCCCTGCCAGCCGGTCATCTCGTAGCCGGGCACGCTCTCGGCCACGGTCGGCACGTCCGGCAGCACCGCCAGCCGCCGGGGCGAGCTGACCGCCAGCACCTTGACCTTGCCGGAGCGGGCGAGGCCGATCGACGCCGCCACCGGATCGAGCTTGAGCTGCACGATGCCCGCCAGCAGGTCGGGGTTGGTATTGCTGCGATAGGGCACGTGCGTCATCTGCGTCTGCGTCATGCGCTCGAGCAGCACGCCGCCCAGGTGCGCCGCCGATCCCGGACCGGTCGAGGCGTAGTTCACGCTGCCCGGCCTGGCGCGATTGAGCCGCACCAGCTCGCCGATGCTGGTCGGCGGAAAGTCGAGGTTGGCGATCCACATGTAGCTGAGGTTGAGCGTCAGACCGAGCGGCATCAGGTCGCGTTCGGGCTGGTAGGGCAGCTTCTTGTAGAGCGACGGATTCATCGTCGCGATCTGGTTGAAGCCATAGAGCAGCGTGTAGCCGTCGGCCGGCGCCTTGGCGACCTTGTCGGTGCCGATGATGCCGGCGGCGCCGGGCACCGTGTCCACCACCAGCGGCTGGCCGAGCTCCTCGCCCAGCGGCACCGCGATCAGGCGCGCCAGCGTGTCGGGGCTGCCCCCCGGCGAACTCGGCACGACGACCCGGATGGGCTTGTACGGGTAGTCCTGGGCCTGGGCCCCGCTGGCCAGGGCCGAGGCGGCCAGTGCCACGCCGGTGGCCAGCGCGCGTCCGAAACGTCCGATGCGATGCATGTGTCTTCCTTCCAGAGCGGCCGGGATGTCTCCCGTGCTGGCGGTGCCGCCGTTGTCCAGCGTGAGCCCCACACCGCCGGATGCGCGGGCACCGGGCCCGCGTGCCCGACGGCACCTGCGCCGGACAGTATCTCAATCAAGCGCTTGATTGAATCATGACAAGCCCTAGAATGAATCTTTCCAATCAGAGGGCAGACGATGGCAGGGGCAACGGACGCAGGAGCGGTGGCGGAGTCGACGACGAGCACGCCGGAACGGATTCTTCAGGCCGCCGAACGGCTGTTCAGCCAGCGCGGCATCGATGGCGTCAGCCTGCGCGAGATCACCGCCGCCGCCGGGGTCAACAGCGCCGCCGCGCACTATCACTTCGGCTCCAAGGAAGCGGTGCTGGAGGAACTGTTCGCCCGCCGGGCCCGGCCGATCGCCGACCGGCGCGAGCAGCTGCTGGGCCAGCTGGCGCTCGACCGCCAGGGCCGGCCGGTGCTGGAGGACGTGCTGCGGGCCTTCCTGGAGCCGGCGCTCGATGCCCTCAACACGCCCGACGGCATCGCCTTCACGCTGCTGCGCGCGCGCATGGTGTTCGAGCGCGAGGAGGTCAAGCGCGAGGCCCTGGGCAAGGCCTTCGACCACTCCAGCGAGATGGCGCTGAAGGCGCTCGCCAAGGCGCTGCCCAGGCTCTCGCGCGAGGACCTGTACTGGCGCTTCCACTTCGTGCTGGGCTCGATGGTCTACACCATGGCCGTGCCGGGGCGCATCGAATCGATCACGCGCGGTGGCATCGACACCACCGATGCCCGCTCCGCGCTGGAGCAACTGGTGCGCTTCGCCGCCGCCGGCCTGCGCGCGCCCTGAGCCATCCGCCCCTTCCACGGCCTGTCGCCCGCCGCCCGCCGCCCTCCAGGAGACCGACCGCATGCCCTACGCCGGACCCGACGACCGCCTGCCGCCCTCCGAGCCGCTGCTCGCCGAGTTGGCCGATGGCATCCTCACCGTGACCCTGCACCGGCCGGCGCGGCGCAACGCCATCGACGTGGCGATGACGCTGGCGATGGACGCCCTGCTCGATGCCGTGATGCTCGATCCGGCGGTGCGGGTGCTGGTGCTGCGTGGCGCTGGCGAAGATTTCTGCGCCGGCCTGGACACGGCCGACTTCGACGATGCCACGCGACACGACGCGCGCACGCGCCGCGCCGCGCGGGCGACCGCCGACGACTGGCGCGTCCGGCGCCTGCGCCTGCTGCCGCAGCCGGTGATCGCCATGGTGCACGGCTGCTGCCACGGCGGCGCGATCGCTGTGGTCGAGGGCTGCGACATCGCCTTCGCCGCCGACGATGCCGACTTCCGCCTCGCCGGCATCGACGACGTCGAGATGCCCGAGGGAGCCGTCGCCAAGTCGGTCTCGCGGGTGATGACACCACGCGCGGCGCGCTACCACGCGCTGGCCGGCCGCTCCTTCGACGGCGTGGAGGCCGCGCGCAACGGCCTGGTCACCCGCAGCTTCCCGGCCGCGCGGCTGGCGCCGGAGACCGATCTCCTGGCCGCCGAGCTGGCCGCCAAGGACCCGCTGGCGCTGCGCTTCACCAAGGAGACCCTGCAGCATGTCGGCGCCATGAGCTGGGATGGCGCGCTCAGCTACAACGCCGCCCGCTTCGCCGAGCTCAAGGCCCTGCAGGCCGGCCGGCCCTCGCCGCGCGCGGCGGCGGTGGAGAGCTTCCTGGCCGGCCGGAGCAAGCCCGGCCTGGGCGGGTAGGCCATGCTGCGCATCGAGGACGTCGGCGACGGCATCCGCTGCATCGGCCTGGACCGGGCGGCCAAGCGCAATGCCATCGGCGTCGAGATGACGCTGGCGCTGGAGGAGGCGCTGCTGCGCACGCGGCACGACGAGCACGTGCGCACGCTGGTGTTCCATGGCATCGGCGAGCATTTCTCGGCCGGCATGGACATGAAGGATTTCTTCGACAGCTCGACCCGGCCGCCGGACCTGCTGCGACGCGCCCGCGCCGCCACCGACCACTGGCGCACCGGCCTGCTGCACCAGCTGCCGCAGACCGTGCTGACGGCAGTGCGTGGCTACTGCTTCGGTGGCGCGCTGCCGATCCTGGAGGCCTCGGACGTGGTGTTCGCCGCCCAGGATGCGAGGTTCGGCCTGCCGGAGATCAATTTCGGCCTGGTGCCCGGCAGCCAGATCGTCAAGGCGGTGGGCCAGGCCATGACATCGCGCGGCACCGCCTACGCGGCGCTCACCGGCCGCACCTTCGATGCCGCGCAGGCCCGCTGCTGGGGCCTGGTGACCGAGGTCGTCGACGACGACCCGCTCGCCCACGCGCTGGCCCTGGCGCGCGCGCTGGCGGCCGGGCACGCCGGCGCCACGACCGGCTCCACGCCGGCCCGGTCGCCACGCTGAGCGCACCCGAGCGGGCCCGAGCAGGCCCGAGCGGCCCGCCCTGCGGCGTCGCGCGCCCGGGCCCGTCGCATCGCCTTTCACATCGCCCCTCGATTGACAGCGGCCATGGCTCGCCCTACGATTCAATCACCTGATTAAATCATCTGCAACACTCCGGGGCCGATCCTGCCGTCGTGACGCGACCGCCGCCGTTCCCGTCCTTCCAAGGAAGCCCCTCCCATGAATTTCGGCATCACCAGCGACCAGGAAGCCATGCTCGGCCACGTGCGCGCCTTGCTGGACGACGTCTGCGGCATGGACTACGTGGCGCGCTGCGACGAGACCGAGACACCGCCGCGCGAGGCCTTCCAGGCCCTGGCGCGCAATGGCTGGCTGGGCCTGATCGCGCCGGAGGAGTACGGCGGCGCCGGCGGCTCGGCGACCGATCTGGCGCTGCTGCTGGAGGAGACCGGCAACCATTTCGAGGAACTGGGCCTGTGGCTGTTCCGCAGCTTCACCTTCGGCTGCTACGCGGTGCTCAAGCACGGCACCGAGGAGCAGAAGCGCCGCATCGTCCCCGGGGTCATCGCCGGCGAGCTGTCCTTCGCCTTCGGCCTGACCGAACCCGACTCCGGCTCCGACGCGGCGGCGCTGCGCACCCGCGCGGTGGCCGATGGCGACCACTTCGTCATCAACGGCCGCAAGCAATGGACCTCCGGCATGGACATCGCGCAGTACGTCCTCCTGGCCGTGCGCACCAGCGACCAGGCCAGGAAGCAGCAGGGCATCAGCACCTTCCTGGTCGACACGGCGCTGCCCGGCATCGAGGTGCGCCGCATCCCCACCCTGGGCCAGCGCGCCATCGGCACCACGGAGGTCACCTACACCGATGTGCGGGTGCCGCGCAGCGCCCTGCTCGGCGAGCTCGACCGGGGCTGGTCGATCTGCGAGGACACGCTGCGCTACGAGCGCCTGTGCCTGTCGGCGGCGCGCATCGGCGCGGCGCGGCGGGCCTTCGAATACGCGCTCGACTATGCGAAGACGCGCCAGCAGTTCGGCAAGACCATCGGCAGCTTCCAGGTCACGCAGCACAAGTTCGCCGACATGAAGGTCCTGCTCGACACCTCGCAGGCCCTGGTGCGCCGCTATGCCTGGCTGATGGAGAACGGCCGGGCCGAGCGCGCCGATGCGGCGGTGCTGAAGTACCACGTGGCCGAGTCGTACAAGACGATCTCGGATGTCTGCCTGCAGGTGCTCGGAGGCTATGGCTACTGCATGGAATATCCGATGCAGCGCTTCTTCCGCGACTCGCGCCTCGCGACCATCGGCGGCGGCACCTCGGAGATCCAGAAGAACATCATCGCCGCCACGCTGGGCCTGTGAGCACATGAGCGAGTGAGCGGATGAGTGCGCGCCGGGCGCGTTCCCGGCCGGAACCAGAAGAATCCGTCGGAGACAAGCCATGACGAGACGCCTCCTGCTGTGCACCCTGCTGGCCGCGACCGCGGCCGCGCCCCTGGCCGCGATGGCCGAGGACCCCTATCCCTCGGCGCCGCTGAAGTTCATCGTCAACTTCCCGCCCGGCGGGGCCTCCGACGCGCTGGCACGCATCTTCGGCCTGAAGCTGGGCGAGGCCATCGGCCAGCCGGTGGTGATCGAGAACCGGCCCGGCGCGGGTGGCGCCATCGGCATGGTCTACGCCGCCAAGCAGCCGGCCGACGGCTACACCTTCACCATCGGCACACTGGGCTCGGCCATCACGCAGCCGCTCATCACCAAGGTGCCCTACAGCATGGCGAAGGACTTCATGCCGGTGTCGCTGATCGCGACCGGGCCGGCCGTGCTGGTGGTGAATGCCGCCTCGCCCCATCGCACCGTGGCCGACATCGTGGCGGCGGCCAAGGCCCAGCCGGACAAGCTCAACTACGGCTCCGGCGGCCTGGGGACCTTCGCCCACTTCACCGGCGCCATGCTCAACCAGGCCGCCGGCATCCGCATCACCCACGTGCCCTACAAGGGCGGCGTGCAGGCGCTCAACGACGTGCTGGCCAACCAGCTCGACATGATCGCGGTCGATCCGCCGGCCGCGCTGCCGCAGTTGCGCGGCGGCCGGCTGCGCGCCATCGCCTACACCGGCGCCCAACGCAGCCCGCTGCTGCCCGATGTGCCGACCTTCGCCGAGAGCGGCTACAAGGACCTGGTCGGCGCGAACCTGTGGAGCATCTGGCTGCCCGCCGGCGTGCCCAAGCCGATCGCCGACACCTTCGGCAAGGCGCTGGTCAAGGCCATGGACGATCCGGAGCTCAAGACCCGCCTGGCCGAGATGGGCGCCGAGCCGATGCACTCGACGCCCGACGAACTGCGCGCCTTCGTCGCCGCCGAGACGGCGCGCTACGCGAAGATCGTCAGGGAACAGGACATCAAGGCGGACTAGGTGCGAAGCTCGATTTCCGAGTCGGCCTCATGCTTCACGCACCCACACCCATGTGATGGCGGCATTGTCTGCATCGGCGGAGTCGAACATGAGGCGCGAATACATCCGGGGCATGGGCTCACCCGCACGGACCAGTCGCCACCTTTGAGGAGCTTTCATCAGGAGATGGGCCGCCGGATGACTTGGCGGCGGCATGGCTTGCCACCAGCCGCTTCTCGAACAGGGTTGGTCCACACGCAGACTGACGACCGGTGCCTGCAACGCCAGGATCGGAGGGTCCTGGTAATCAGTGTCTATTTCCAGGCCTTGCGCTCGCGACTCGGCTTCTTTCCGTGCGCGAGACTTCTTCAATACCTTGGAGAACTCGGGCCACAGAGCCTTCCAGTTGTCGCGGTCTTGCTCTGAGAAGTGACTACGCATGTATTGCTCTTCCGTTTCGAGCGTCATGGACATGATGTAGGCACCGGGCCACGATGGGTCCATCCGATCGCCATCGCGGTGCATGGAGATATCCATGAATACGCCATTGGCTTGCAGTTTCCAACCGGCATCGTCCAGGGACATCCATTCCTCGAAGGTAGGGGCGTAGCGAACATCCAGAGAACTCGACTTCTTCAGCGTGCTGCGCCCTTTGATGCGGGCCGCGCTGAAGTAATAGTTCTGCCGCCAGCCTGCATCTTGCAAACGTTTGAGAAGGGCCATGATCTCCAGGCGGGCCTCATCATGCGGAATCAAATCAGCAGCGGTGACGCCAAAACTGAAATCCAATTGTTGCATACCACCAGGCAAACGCAGGTCTTCTGTCCCCATCACACCGAGAGCATGATTCACTGAAAAGCTGTGAATTCCGTGAATCACGTTGATTTTCCCGGGACGCGCAATAGGCCAATTCAGATCATAGAAATTCACATCCATTGGCTGCTTGGTTGTGAGAACATTTTCTTGCCCCAGTGCAATGGAAAGATCTTGACCGCTTAAGCCAAGACGCAATATGACTTCTTGCTTCATGGTGTGATGCTTTGGTAAGTCGGCAGGACATGCCGCAGGCTCTGGAGATTGACGTGTGCACCCAGCACATGCCAGACACGCCAGAAATCCGACAATGAGACGAACGATGAGAGGAGCCACGGCGATCAACGCATCATGGGTGGAATAGGGCGAGGCGCTCGGTCGTTGATGTCGATCCAAGATGCGATGATCTGAAGCTCTGCTTCCATATCGAGTTGTCGTTTTTGCATCAAGCCATGGTATTTATTCGCCGCTTTTTCGATCCAGAAAAATCGGGATTTGAAATTTTCGAGCACCATGTCATCCGGTGCGACGGACTTCAATTCCGGATCATCGGTGTCGCATGCTGCCGCGAACACGAGTTGCAGGGTCGGCGATGCCCATTTCACCCAGGCTTTGCGCTGCTGCCGCAGCCACCAGGCAAATTCCTCGTCGTCATAGATCAGAGGCTGCAACACGATTTTTTGCTCGTGCTGCCATCGTCGTCGAAGCAGTTCCAGCCCTTGAACGCCGGGAAATCGGCATCGCTGAACTTGAAGGTTCCCTCGGCATTCAGGTCCGCCCAGACGGTGCCTGTGGCGGTGGGTATCTCGCGCCAATGGGCCGCATGGGCCGGCAACGGGTCGGGACCCAGGTTGCGCCCGAAGCGCAGCAACTCGTACCAGCCGCTGGGACTGCTGAGGGCCTGGGTGGTGGCGTCCAGACTGCCGTGGCGTTCGTTGGCCTTGGCGTACAGGTTGTATTCGAAGTCCTTCGCATGGCAACGCTTGCCGATCGGCTCACCCGATGGGGTGTGGCTGCCGAGGATTGCGCTGCCCATGTCATACGTGATCTGCACCCATTGGGGCTGTGGCAATGCGGGCGCGCCCACACTGGTGGCCGCGCGGACGTGAAGACTCGGCGGCGTGATGCTGGTGGGCGTTCCGGCCGGCAGGTAGACATACATGCTGCCGAAGACACTGTCGGTGCGCCCGTCGGCGCTGGGCGCCACAGGCGCCAACGGATCGGTCCAGGCCGGCGCACGCGGGACGAACTGGCGCAGATTGGCTTCGTCGCAGCAGATTTCGAAGTGGATCTGGCCGCCGTGGCCATAGATCCGCCCGGGTGCTCCGAGTTCGTCCTTGCGGTGGATGTCATCGCCGGCTTCCCATGGCGCATGGCGCTTCGGGCAGTTCGCGATGTGACTCAGGTGCATGTACGCGCTGAAGTAACTGACTTCGGTCGGGGTGGTGCCGGCCGCGCCGATCTCGGTCGTGTGGCGGATGACGACGAAGCCGTCGCTGGTCCACGCCGCGCTCGGCGTGCCATCGCCGAAGGGGTTGTAGTTGAGCGCGTGCGTGACGTCGGCGTTGGGCGTCGTGGGCGCATGCACGTAGACGACCTTGCCATCGGCGATGGCGCGCACGGGCAGGTAACTGCCGTCGGGCTGCGGCGCCTGGATGTGCAGGCCGTTGTGCCAGGCGAGCCTCAGGCTCAGCGGAAAGGAGCCTTCCGGGGCGCCCGTGCTGCTCAGGCGCGAGAGCGGTTGCGCCATCGCGATGTCGAGCCAGGCTTCTTCGCTGAGTTGGGCTCGATCGGGCAGGAAAGGCGGGCTGATGATCATGGGCGTCGCTCAGAAGGAGGCGGAATAAGCTGCGATACGTAGGCGTGCGCATCCAGGATGGCGCGCGGTCGGGTGTAGTCGTAGTCGTAGTCTCGGCTGCCGTAGCTGCCGCGGGTGGTGAGAGCGTCGGTGGGACCGAAGCCGTGGATGTATTCCCGATCGATCTTGTGGCCCAGTGGGTAGAACGGGATGCGGTGGTGAGCGTTGGCATTGGTGCCGATGCCGGTGCCGGCGCTATCGCCGGGACCAGTACTCGTGCTGGTCCTAGGGCCGGTGCCAGTGCCAGTCGGCTGGAACGCCCCCTTGTGGTCGCTCCAGACCAGTCGGTGCACCCCGCCCGAATGCTCGAAGTGATAGTTGATCCCCCACTCCTGCATCAGGCGGGTGATGAACTCGAAGTCGCTCTCGTTGTACTGGACGGTGTAGTCGCGGCGCGGATACGTCTCGATGAGCCGCCGGTCGGCGGCGAAGGCATAGCGCGCGAGCACCGCTTCGATGATCTCGACGGGACTCTGGTCCTGATAGACCCGGCAGTCGGTCGTCAGCGTGGCCAGGTGCAGCCAGGGCCGCAGCGTGAACTCGTACAAGGCGTGGCGGCTGCTCTCGCCGATGAAGCGTGCCCGCGTGATGAGCCCGGAGATCTCACGCTCGCCCGCCCCCTGGTTGGCACCCATCCCACCCGGCATCCCGGGCACAAAGCTGC
Organism: Variovorax sp. PEI5; assembly: GCF_056679935.1. Classification (NCBI taxonomy): domain Bacteria; kingdom Pseudomonadati; phylum Pseudomonadota; class Betaproteobacteria; order Burkholderiales; family Comamonadaceae; genus Variovorax; species Variovorax sp. PEI5. Next base: position 160,507 of record NZ_JBWXPH010000002.1, on the reverse strand, counting down.
CATGGCCTTCGAGCTCGATGCCGCAGGTGAGCTCCAGGCCGATGAAGGCGTCCAGATCGAAGTTCGCCCCCTCGCCAGCCTTGAAGTTGTACGCGTCGGGCGTCTGCAGGATCAATCGGTACTCGAACAGGCTGTTGACGCCCTCGCGGCCCGCCAGCTTCAGCGGCACCAGCGCCGGCGCGCCGGCCACTTCGGGGATCGCCGCGCTTCGCACCGTCAAGGCTCGGGGGGCATGGAAAAGAGTCATCGACGCCTCCGGAGACACCTCATCCGATGACGACTCGTGAACTTGGAGTTACATCCATTCACTAAATCTTGCATAAATTAAAGAAGTTTTGGCATACTCTCGAAGCAATTGCTTCGCCCTCGAAAATGAGGAGACGCGCACATCATATGTGAGGCGATCCTTCTCGGACGACATGCCTGTGCTTCCGCTCTGCCGGAAGCAAGCATCCATCGGGCTCCGCGCTCACATGACCTCCAGCTTCGGCCCTGCATCGAGCCGAGCGCTCCCTCACGGTCATGGGGCCGAATCACCCGGCGATCGCCAGCAACGACCGCGCGGACATCGAGATTTGTGTCATTTCGTAGGAGCGGACCGCAGTGGCAGCGGATCCACCTTGGCCTCTGCCTCGTCCCGGCCCGCATGCGCGTCCCGCGTCATCGACGAGCCCAAGATCCGGCGCATCGTCGGGTTCCCGCGGAACGCCGGGGCGGACGAGCCGAGGCTCGGCGCGAGCATCGACCGCCCGCGCATCGACCACGGCATACCATCGCCGACCTCGACTGCATCCACGATGCGAGCCTGAACGGCGCCGGCGAGCTGCGGCTGGGCTTCGAGCGCGTCACCGATCCGCACAAGACCGTGAACGCCCACCGGCCGGCCGATCACCATCGTCGTGGCGGGCCCGGCCGGGGGCGCGACCGATGGCATTGCGCGACGGGTCGCCGCGCGCCCCGGCGTCGCCCTGGGCACCGACGTCGTCGACAACCAGGCCCGACCCTACGACCCGGTGGCGGACTTCGCTCCCCTCGGCTTCATCGGCGGTTCGGCCAGCGTGCTGGTCGTGCCGACCGACGGACCGGGCACCCTGGGGGCCCTGCTCGCGCCCGCCGGCTCCAGCCCCGTCACCTATGGCTCGACGGGCATCGGGGCATCGGGGCATGGCGGGCGCGGTGGCGCCGTACTTCGCGGCCGGCCGGCTCAGGCCGCTGGCGGTGGCCTCGAACCAGCGCAGCCGCTTCTTCCCCGATGTGCCGACCTTCAAGGAACTGAACTCCCCCTCGGTGGTGCGGGAGGGATGGTTCGGCCTGTTCGCCGCCGCCGGCACGCCGGCCGAGGTCGTGAAGCGGCTCAACGGGCATCTGAACCAGGCCCTGGCCGATCCCACCGTGCGCAGCGGGCGGGAACATCGGCATGTCGAGGTGGGCACGCCCGGCGGCCCGGACCGGTTCAGGTCCTGCGTCGCGAAGGAAGCGACGCACTGGAGCAAGGTGGTGGCCGACTCGGGCGTGAAGGCCGAACAGGTCGAACGGGCCGGATCGGCGTCGGCCTCAGACCCGCGTCGCGCCGACCGCTCCGACGGCGTCGAACAATGCGCGGATGGTCCGCTCCTCGATGCGCCGGGTGATGAAGACCAGCCGCGAGCGCCGGTCGTCGCTGGGCCAGCGATCGAGCTTGACCGCCGGATGCATGACATGCTGCACGCCCTGCACCACCACCGGTTCGCCCTCGACATTGACGATGCCCTTCAGGCGCAGCAGGTCGGTCCCGCGCAGGCCGATCAGCAGGTCCAGCGCGGCGGCGAAGGTGCGCCAGTCGAAGGGCTCGTCGAAACGCAGGCTCAACGTGCGGATGGCGGGATCGTGCCGGTTGGGCAGGCGGCCACCCAGGTAGGCGCCGCCGTCGCCGTCGCCGTCGCCATCGCCACTGCCCTCGCCCGGCGCCCCGGCGGGCGCGGCCGCCGGCTCCAGCTCGCCCAGGAAGCGCAGCGTGCCCGGCCCGGCGCGGGAACTGCCCAGCCCCAGGCCGACCAGCTCGGCGGGCTCGATCTCGCCCATCACGCTGTGCCGGACGGCGGCGTGGGCGTTGATCTCCCGCAGCGACGCCACCAGCGCCGCGACCTGCCCGGGCGTGGCGAGATCCTCCTTCGAGACCACGATCAGGTCGGCCACCGCCGCCTGCTTGGCCGCCTCGGGCTGCTCGCGCAGCTGACCGGCGCCATTGACCGCGTCGACCAGCGTGACCACGCCGTCGAGCCGGTACTGCGCCCCCAGCATGGTGTCGCTGGCCAGGGTCTGGATCACCGGCGCGGGATCGGCCAGGCCGGTGGTCTCGATGACCACGCGATCGAAATCCGGGATCTGGCCGGCGCGCCGCTGGCCGAACAGCTCGCGCAGGGTGTCCTGCAGGTCGGTGCGCACGGTGCAGCACAGGCAGCCGTTGGCCAGCAGGCTGACGTTCTCCGACGACATCGTGACCAGGTCGTGGTCGATGCCGATCTCGCCGACCTCGTTGATCACCACCGCCACCCGGTTCATCCCCGGATGCCTGAGCAGGCGCGCGATCAGGGTCGTCTTGCCACTGCCGAGGAAACCGGTGATCAGGGTCACCGGCAGCTTGCCGGCCAGCGCGTCGCGTTCGAACGCCGCCACGGCTCAGACCGTCATCTCGAGGATGTACAGCCCGCCGGCGAAGCGGTCGACGGTGTAGACGATGCGGCGGTCGTCGACATAGACGTCGTTGAGCTGGATGGCGCCGGCCGGCGACAGCTTGGGCGCGCCCGGCACGTAGTAGGCGACCTCCTCGACGCGATAGGGATCGGTGGTGTCGTAGACCCGCACGCCGCCGTTGAAGAAGGTGCCGATCATCAGCGTATCGGACTGGAAGGACACCGGCAGCGGCAGGTTCTCGTGCAGGTTGTGGGCGCCGAAGCGGCCTCCGCGCCGCTTGAATTGCTCGGGCGGCGGCATCGGGAAGGTGCTGATGGGCAACGGATTGGCCTCCGAGCGGGCATCGACCACCCAGACCAGCTTGGGCCAGTCGGCGCCATCGTCCTGCACGCATTCGTCGGTGACGATCCACAGCCCGCGATCGAACAATGGCAGCACCGTGTGGGTGAAGCCATTGAACGGCGGCGAGTGGTTCCACTTGGAGACCACCTTGATGTCGGCCGGGTCCGAAATGTCCAGCACCACCGCCCCGCCGTCGATGTAGCCGACGAAGGCGCGATCGGGCCGCTGCGGGAACACATTGGTGTTGTGGGCGCGAAAGCCCGTGTCGAACCGGGGCGGCAGGCGCGGCGGCTGCGGCACGGTGTCGCCCTTGCGCGTGCCGGGCATCCACCAGCGCCCGGCCTCCACCGGCCGCGTGAGATCGCTGACGTCGATGATCCGGTAGAACTGGTCGTCGCGCTGGTTGTGCGGCTCGAAGTCCGGCGCGCCACTGGCCATGTGCACCGTCTTGCCGTCGACGAACCACAGCGCGTGCACGCCGCGCGAGCAGGGGCCGGAGCAGTCGAAGTGCGACAGCAGGCGCGGCTCCTCCGGCACGCTGATGTCGAACAGCTCGAAGCCCGCCGGCTTCATGCCGGGCTCCACCACCTGGTAGGCCACCGCCATCACGTTGCCCACCACGTCCAGCGAGTTGGAACGCACCTTCATGTGCGGCAGCTCGGTCTGCACCACCATCCGCGGCTGCCGCGGATCGGTGACATCGACGCCGGTGAAGTTCTTCGGCGCCGACTCGTGCGCCAGCCAGAGGATGCGCCGGCCGTCGTCGGTCTGCTGCATGGCGATGCCCTCGCCCAGACCCCCGAAGCCGCCCAGCTCGTGGTGCGCCAGCAGCTTCATGTTGTGGGCCAGCGTCTGGTCCGCGCGCCCGGCCTGCGCCGGCATGTCCAACATCGTCATGGTTGCTCCTGTTTCTAATTTATCGATCGATAGTATATAGTCCATTGCCACTACAAGACCGAGAGCCGGCCACCGGCAGGAGACAAGGACATGAGCTTCAAGCATTGCGCTCGCATTGCCATGGGTGTTTTCGTGATGGCCGCGCTGGCGCTGCCGGCCGTGGCGCAGACCTTTCCGTCCCAGCCCGTGCGGCTGGTCGTGACCTATCCGCCCGGCGGCGCCTCCGATGTCATGGGGCGGCTCATGGGGCAGAAGCTGGGGGAGCTCTGGAAGCAGACCGTACTGATCGAGAACCGTCCCGGCGCCGCCGGCGCCATCGGCACCGAGTACGCGGCGCGCCAGCCGGCCGATGGCTACACCTTCCTGATGGGCAACATGGGGCCCTCGCTCATCACGCCGCTGCTCTCCAAGGTGCCCTTCGACCTGAGGAAGGACTTCCAGCCGGTCTCGCTGATCGCCACCGGCCCCTGCGTGCTGGTGGTCAACGCCAAGTCGCCCTACCGGACGCTGGACGACCTGATCGCCGCGGCGCGCACCCAGCCGCTGAACTTCGGCTCCGGCGGCGCCGGCAACATGGCGCAGCTGGTGGGCGAGATGATCAACCATTCAGCGAAGGTCAGGATGCAGCACGTGCCCTACAAGGGCGGCATCGCGGCCGTCAACGACCTGCTCGCGGGGATGATCGACATGGTGGCGGCCGATCCGCAGGCGGTGATGCAGCACATCAAGGCCGGCACCCTGCGGCCGCTGGCCGTGACCAGCGAGAAGCGCTTCGCGATGCTGCCCGACGTCCCCTCCTTCGCCGAGAAGGGCATGAGCGACATCGTCGCGCTGAACTCCTGGGGCGTGTACCTGCCGGCGGCGACGCCGCGTCCGGTGGTCGACCAGTACAAGGCGGCGATCGACCGGATCATGGTCGACCCCGAACTGGTGCGCCGCTTCGGCGAGCTGGGCGTCGATGCGCTGCATTCGTCGGCGGCGGAGCTGCAGGCCTTCAACACCGCCGAGACCGCGAAGTTCGGCCGGATCATCCGCGAGCAGGGCATCAAGGCCGACTGAGACGGCGGCGCGGCGCGGGCGCCGCCGCGGGGCGCTGGAGTTTAATGGCGCCCGTGGTCACCTCCTCCAAATCCCTCCCGACGCCGCCGCCGGTCCCGGCCGAGCGCGTCAAGAAACCGCGACTGCGCGCCGAAGAGCGCCAGCAGCAGATCCTCCATGGCGCCATCCGCTACTTCTCCGAGATGGGCTTCGCCGGCCAGACGCGCGAACTCTCGCGCCGCCTGGGCATCACGCAGCCTCTCCTCTATCGCTACTTCAAGTCCAAGAAGGACCTGATCGACAAGGTCTACGTGCACGTGTTCATGGGGCGCTGGCAGCCGCAATGGATCGTCGCGCTGCGCGACCGGACGACGCCGCTGGAGACGCGCCTGATCCAGTTCTACCAGGACTACGCCCGCGCCACCTACCAGCCCGAATGGATCCGGATCTACATGTTCGCCGGCCTGGAGAGCAGCGACCTCAACCGTCGCTACCTGCAGCTGCTGAAGAAGGAACTGCTGATCCCGTGCTGCCAGGAACTGCGCGTCCACTGCGGCATCACGCAGACCGACATCGAGATCTCGGAGCAGGAGATCGAGTTCTACTGGACCCTGCACGACGGCCTGTTCTACACCGCCATCCGCGAGACGATCTACCAGTCGCCCATGGCCATCAGCTTCGACGAGAAGGTCCGGATGGCGGTGGGCAACTTCCTCGCCGGCGCGCGCGTCACGCTGCCCAGGCTGGTCGCCCGCCAGCAGGGCACGACGACGCCGGCCCTCCCGGCCGCCCCGGCCCGCAAGCGCGCGGCAGCGGCGAAGTCGACGGCCGGCAAGTAGCGCGTCCCGCGCGGGATAACCCTCGACGCCAAACATCGCGCGGGCGCTACGATCCTTTTTTGATCGATTGCTCAATTAATTGGGGTCGATCGGGGAAGAACAAGGAGACGCCATGAGACTCGCCCGACCGATCGCGCTGCTGCTCGCCGGCCTGCTGGCCACGCTTCCCACGCTCCGGGCCGCCGCCGCGCCCTACCCGGAGCGGCCGGTGCGCCTGATCGTGCCATCGGCGGCGGGCGGCGCGGCCGACTTCTTCTCGCGCATCCTGATGGTGCCGCTGGGCCAGGCGCTCGGCCAGCCGATCGTGATCGAGAACAAGGCCGGCGCCTCGGGCACGATCGGCGCCGGCATGGTGGCCAAGGCGCCACCGGACGGCCTCACGCTGCTGATGGCGCAGTCGACCAGCGTGGCCATCGCGCCGCATCTCTACAGGAAGGTCGGCTACGACACGCTGACCGACTTCGCGCCGGTCAGCCTGGTGGCCCTGGTGCCCAACATCCTGGTGGTTCATCCACAGGTGCCCGTGACCAGCGTCAAGGAGCTGATCGCGCTGGCGCGCAGCCAGCCGCGCACGCTCAACTTCGCCTCCGCCGGCAGTGGCGCGCCCAGCCACCTGGCCGGCGAGATGTTCAACGGCATGGCCGGCGTGCAGATGGTGCACGTGGCCTACAAGGGCGCCGGCCCGGCGGTCAACGCGTTGCTCGCCAACGAGGTGCAGATGATGTTCGCGCCCATCGTGGCCGTGCTGCCGCACGTCAAGGCCGGGCGGCTGCGCGCCATCGCCCTGACATCGGCGCAGCCCTCGGCCAGCGTCCCGGGCCTGCCGACCATCGCGCAGGCCGGCCTGCCGGGCTACGAGATCAGTTCCTGGTTCGGCCTCTTCGCGCCGGCCGGCACGCCCCGGGACATCGTCGACCGCCTGCAGAAGGAGACGGCGCTGATCGTCAGGTCACCGGAGATCAGGGAGCGCTTCGCCCTCGAGGGAGCCGAGGCGGTCGGCGATTCGCCGGCCGAGTTCTCGGCCTTCGTCAGGACCGAATACGCGCGCTTCGAGAAGCTCGTCAAGGACGCCGGCATCGCGCTCGAATGAGCGTCGCGCCGCATCCGGCACCCCCACCCGTCCGCGGGCCGCGACCCGCATCCTTCAGGAGAACACCATGACCACCCCACAGCAGTCCCCCACCGCCGACATCCCGCTCGCCAAGGCCAGGAACGAAGGCGCGGTGGTCGCCGGCGACGGCCGCTACATCTTCAACCTCCAGGAGATGGCCGGCATGGACGCCGGCCGTGGCTACTCGACCGCCTTCGGCCCGGTGGTCGAGGGCGAGCGCATGCAGGTCGGACTGATCCAGAAGGCCCGGGGCACCGGCGCGCGGCCGCACACCCATCCCAACGAGCAGTGGAACTTCATCGTCAAGGGCACGCTGCGCGTGAAGGTCGGCGACCAGCCCGAGCAGCTCTGCGGCCCCGGCACGGTGCTGTACTTCCCGGCCCACATCGTGCACTCCACCGTCGCCACCGCCGACGAGGACGTGGTCTTCTTCACCGTCAAGGACCTGTCGCATGGCATCCATGGCCAGGCCGTCGACGGCCGCGCCACGGGGGGTCATTTCGACGTCTGACGCCATCGATGACGCCGCCGCCCTCACGTATGATCTTCAATTTATCAATGGATCACCGGCGCGCCTCGGCGTGACGGTCGGGAGAACGACTTGACATCGACGACGACGGCGCTCCGCAGGGTGGGCGTGCTGGGCCTGGGGATCATGGGCTCGGCCATGACGGCCAACCTGATCCGTGGCGGCTTCGAGGTGAGCGGCTACGACCCCGTGGCGGCGGCGCGGCGGCAACTCGCGGCCGATGGCGGGCGGGCCCTGCCGGACGCAGCGTCGGTGATCCGCGCGGCCGACGTGCTGCTGCTGTCGCTGCCGGGCGAGCGCGTGCTCGACGACCTCGTCGCCGACATCCTGGCCGCCGGCACTCCCGGGCTGGTCGTGATCGAGACCAGCACGCTGGCGGTGGCCGCCAAGCAGCGCGCGCACGACGCGCTGAGGGCGCGCGACATCGTCCTGCTGGACTGCCCGATCTCCGGCACCGGCGCCCAGGCGGTCACGCGCGACCTCGCGGTCTATGCCAGCGGCGACGCGGCGGCCATCGCGGCGGTGCGGCCGGTGCTCGATGCCTTCGCGCGCGCGACCCATGTGATCGGCGGCTTCGGCAAGGGCATGCACATGAAGCTGATGGCCAACCTGCTGGTGTCGATCCACAACCTCTCGACGGCCGAGGCGCTGCTGCTGGGCCGGCGCATGGGCATCGACCTCGACACGGCGATCGCGGTCCTGTCCGATGGCGCCGGCGGCTCCCGCATGCTGGAGGTGCGCGGCCCGCTGATGAGCCATCGCACCTGGGACCAGGCCACCATGAAGGTGTCGACCTGGCAGAAGGACATCGCGCTGATCGTCGCCGCGCTGGCCGAGGGCCGGGTGCCCGCGCCGCTCTTCAATGCCGCGATCCCCATCTACAACGCCGCCATGGGCATGGGCCTGGGCGATGCCGACACCGCCGCCGTCTTCCACGTGCTGGAGCGGATGTCGAGCCACGAGCCATCGGCGCGATCGGAGTAGGCGGCCGCTTCCGCCCACCGCCACGACGGGCGCCGCCGTCTTGCGCCAGCGCAAGGTGGCGACGCCGGGGCGCCGGGACAATCGCAGGCGTCTCCCCGGCCTCGCGCCGACCCTCTCGAAGTCTCGAAGGACCGGCGCGTCGCGCGGGGCCGGTACGACCCCATCCTTCCTCCCCACCGTGGCCGCTCTCGGTTCCATCCTGGTCCATCTCGACGCCACGGCCTGCGCGGAGGTCCGCCTGCGCATCGCGCACGAACTGGCGGCCGCCCATCGTGCCCGGCTCGACGTCCTATTCGCGGTCTCGCCGCCGCGCCTGTCGCTGGCCTGGAGCGAGATCGGCCTGGACGCCCATCGGCTGGCCCTGCACCTGCACCGGCACGCGCGGCAGCGGGCCCGGACGCTGGCCGCGTTCGAGCGCCTGCAGGGCACCGGCGTGCCGGCCGCCTCCTGGACGCATGCCTGGCACGAACCGGTCGTGGCCGCGGTGGCGCGCCGCGCCTGGCTGTCGGATCTGGTGGTGCTGGGCCAGCATGATCCCCGCGACGCCGCCGCCGCCGACCTGCCGGAGGGCTTCGTCGAAGCGGTCCTGACGGAGAGCGGGCGGCCGGTGCTGATCATTCCGCGCCACGGCCTGGTGGTCGCCCGGCCGGCGCGGGTGCTGATCGCCTGGCGCGAGACCCGCGCCACGGCGCAGGCACTCGTCGCGGCCCTGCCCTTCATGCGGCAGGCCAGCGAGATCCTGCTGGTGGGCACCTGGCCGGCGACACCCCACGACCCGCCGCAGCCCGGACTCGACATCGAGAGTTTTCTGAAACTGCATGGCGTGAGCATCGACCACCGGCATCCGCCCCTGCGCGCCGCGCTGACCGGGGACGACCTGCTGCAGGTCGCCCACGACGTCGCCGCGCAGCTGATCGTCATGGGCTGCTCCGAGCGCGAGCGCCTGCGCCGGCTGGCCTGCGACGAGGCCACGCGCACCGTGCTGACCCGGGCGCGCACCGTCGTGCTGGCGATGCGCTGAGCCCTCCCCGGAGGGTCGCCGGACCCGAGGCTTGACCTGGATCAAGGCCGTCGGCCGGTCACGGGCCTAGGCTGGGGGCTCCACCGCAAACGCCCGAAGGACTCCCCCATGTTCCACAAGATCCTCGTCGCGACCGACGGCTCGGCGCTGTCGCTGAAGGCCGTCGATGCCGCCCTGTCGCTGGCCCGCCGGGAGGGCGCCGAGGTCGTGGCGCTGACGGTGGTGCCCCGCTATCCGATGAGTTTCCTCGACGGCGCGATGACCTATTCGCCCGAGGAGATCGCGCGCACCGAGAAGCGCTGGGCCGACGACGCGCAGGCCATGCTCGAGACCGTCGCGCGCGCCGGCGCGGCCGCCGGCACCCGCGTGACCACGGAGACCGTCAGCTCCGACCACGTGGCCGACGCGCTGCTGGCCGCGGCCCGCAAGCACGGCAGCGATCTGATCGTGATGGCCTCGCATGGCCGCAAGGGCATCCGCAAGCTGCTGCTGGGCAGCGAGACCCAGCATGTGCTCACGCACACCGAGCTGCCGGTGCTGATCCTGCGCTGAATCCGAGTGCCGATCCGGCGGGCGGGGGACGTCCCGACTTGCGTCACCCCATTGAATTAACCCAAAATGGTTAATTCAATGGAGGTCCCTACCGGGTTCCCACCGCATGAACGACGCCCCTCACATCGCGGTCCTGGACGACGAGGTCGACATCACGGTGCTGCTGGCCGGCTACCTGCAGAGCCATGGCTTCCGCGTCACGCAACTGCACGGCGGCGCCGCGCTGACCGAACTCATGGCGCGCGATCCGGCCGATCTGGTGCTGCTCGACCTGGGCCTGCCCGGGGAGGATGGTTTCGCCATCGCGCGGCGGATCCGCGAGAACTGGGGTTGCGGCCTGGTCATCGTCACCGGCCGGGGCGACGCGGTGGACAAGGTGGTCGGGCTGGAGGTGGGGGCCGACGACTATGTGACCAAGCCCTTCGACCTGCGCGAACTGGTGGCGCGCGTGAAGGCCGTGCTGCGGCGCCTGACGGTGGCATCGATGCCACCGGCCAGCCAGGCGGGCATGGCGGGATCGGAGGACCGGCTGCGCTTCGCCGGCTGGCAGCTCGACCTCGCCGCGCGCAGCCTGCTCAACCCGCGGGGCGAGGAGGTCCGCCTGACCGGTGGCGAGTTCGACCTGCTGCGGACCTTCACGCGCCATCCCGGTCGCGTGCTGTCGCGCGACTTCCTGCTGGCGCAGACCCGCCGGCGCGAGAGCGGCCCCTTCGACCGCACGATCGATGTCCAGGTCGGCCGGCTGCGCCGCAAGATCGAGGTCGACATCGAAGCGCCGCGCCTCATCAAGTCGGTCCGGGGCGCGGGCTACATCCTGGTGCCAGCGGTGCTGCATGGCTGACGAGGTCGCGCACGACCCGCAGGCCTGGCGCGCCGGACCGATGCGCGACCTGCCCTCGGAGGTGGCCGAGGGCAGCATCTTCCGCGCGCTGTTCTTCGCCTACCCCGACTCGCTGCTGGTGGTGGACCGATCCGGGCGCATCCTGCTGGCCAATCCCTCGGCCGCCGCGCTGCTGGGCTACACCGAGGCGGAACTGCTGACCCTGAACGTGGACGCGCTGGTGCCCGACGGCATCCGCCCACGCCACGCCGCCGACCGCGAGGCCTATGGCCGCGCGCCGCGTCCGCGCCCCATGGGCACCCACACCGAGCTGATGGCCAAGCGCAAGGATGGCGGCGTGGTGATGGTCGAGATCGCGCTGAGTCCGGTGCAGGATCGCGGCCAGCTGTTCATCGTCGCCGCCATCCGCGACATCGGCGTCTATCCGCGCGTGCGGCAGGCATTGCGGCGCGCCCGCTACAGCGAGCACCTGGCGCAGCTCGGCCGGCTGGCGGTCGACACGCGCGATCTGCAGAACATGCTGCGGCACGTGCCGGAGATCATGGCCGCGGCGCTGCAGGTGGAGGTGGCGGCGGTCTGGCTGCTGGACCGCGATCGCCGCGATTTCCAGATCGCCAGCGGTGTCGGCGCGGTCGCGGGCGAGGAGGTCGGCGCGCGCGTCGCCAACGATCCCGGCACGCCGGCGGGCTACCTGTGCGCCCGGGGCGAGCCGGTGCTGACGGCGGACTACGCCACCGAGGACCGCTTCCCGGTGCCGCGCGCCTGTCTCGATGCGTCCCTGCGCAGCGCGATCGCGGTGCCGCTCAACGACATGGGCCGCGTGACCGGCCTGCTGCTGGCGCGATCGACCACCCCGGGGCGCTTCGGCGACGAGGAGGTGCGCTTCCTGGAAGCGCTCTCCAGCCTGCTGGTCACCAGCCTGCAGCGCGTGCAGACCGAGGAGGAACTGCACCACGCGCGCCGGCTGGAGAGCGTCGGCCGGCTCACCGGCGGCATCGCGCACGACTTCAACAACCTGCTGACCGTGATCCAGGGCAACCTGCAGGTGCTGCAGGAACTGCCGGAGCTGGTGCACGACGCCCAGGCCCGGCAGCTGCTGGGCGCCGCCACCCGCGCCTCGCGGCGCGGCGCGGAGCTCACCGGCAAGCTGCTGGCCTTCTCCCGGCGGCAGGTGCTGCAGCCCGTCGCCGTCGACACGCAGGCGCTGCTGCACTCGCTCGCCGGCATGCTGCGCCGCACGCTCGACCAGCGCATCCGCATCGAGATCGAGGCGGCGCCGCAGCGGCTCCACGTGCGGGCCGACCCGGGCCAGCTGGAATCGGCGCTCCTGAACATCGCCATCAACGCCCGCGACGCCATGCCCGAGGGCGGCACGCTGCGCTTCGCCAGCCGGATCCGCGACCCCCTGCCCGCCGCGCCACGCGAGGATCGCCATGGCGGGGACCGCGCGGCCGCATCCGGCGGCGGCTTCGTCGCCCTCTCGATCTCCGACAGCGGCATCGGCATGCCCGAGGCGGTCCGGGAACGCGCCTTCGAGCCCTTCTTCACCACCAAGGAGACCGGACGCGGCACCGGGCTCGGCCTGAGCACGGTGCATGGTTTCGCCAGCCAGTCGCAGGGCAGCGTGGCGATCGACAGCGAACCGGGGCGGGGCACCACGGTCACGCTCTACCTGCCCCGGGCCGATCCCGAGGGCGCCGGCGACGGCGTCGCGCCCGGCCCGGCCCGCCCCGAGCCGGTGCTGCCGCCCGGCCTGCGCGTGCTGCTGGTCGAGGACGATGCCGAGGTGCGCGCCGTCATCGAGACCTTCCTGCACCAGCTGGACTGCCGGGTGCTGGCCGTCGCCACGGCCGAGCAGGCCCTGCCGGCGCTGGACCGGGCGGCACCGCCCTTCGACCTGCTGCTCAGCGACATCGCCCTGGGCGCCGGCCTGCGCGGCACCGGCCTGGCCGACGAGGCGCAGCGCCGCCGCCCGGCCCTGGCGGTGCTGCTGATGTCGGGCTACTCGCCGGCGCTGGAAGGCGGCGAGCGATCCACCGGCCGGCGGCGCGAGGTGCTGCGCAAGCCCTGCACGCGCTCGGCGCTGGCGCGCGCCATGGCGAACGCGCTGGCCGGGCACGCCTGAGACGCCCGGCACGCGGTGGCCGGCCGCCGCGCGTCGGATCCGGCGCGCATCCATTTCGAAAGTTGACCTGCATCAAGCCCGGGAACGCCGACGTTCCTAACCTTGCCTCCATCGCAGCCCGCAGCCCCGCACCTCCCCGCAGCCCGCATGCAGCGCGTCGTCCCATCCCATGCCGATTCCCGCTCCAGCTCCCGTCCAGGTCGACGCACCGGTTCCGCCGTGGGACGTGACGACGCTCCTGCACCGCGCCCGGCTGCTGCAGCAGTCGGCCCTGGTCACGCACATCCCGCCCCTGCTGCGGGGCCGCCACCTGGCGCTGTGGTGCGAGCCGCCGGCCGTCGAGGGCCCGGGAATGTTCCGTCGGGCGGCCGAGGAGCTCGGCGCCCACGTGGCCGTGCTGCGCGTGGGCCTGTCCACGCACAGCGCCTGGCACGAGGTGCGCGACACCGCCCGGCTGCTGGGCCGGCTCTACGACGCCGTCGAATGCCAGGGGCCCGACCCGGCGCTGATCCGCCGTCTCGTCGAGCAGGCCGGCATCCCGATGTTCGAGGGCGCCGCCCTGCCCGGCCATCCGGTCGCCCAGCTCGCCGACCTGCTGCCGACCGATCGCGCCTCGCCAGCGGACAACCGCCGCTTCGTGCTGCAGGCGCTGCTGCTGGAGGCCCTCGGCTGAACACGGCCTCCGGGGCGGTCTTGATCCAGCGCAAGACCGGCGGCCCGCCGCGCGCCTAGACTGGCCGGCGGGGCCGATCACCGGCTCCGTCGCGGGCCCGGGCTTGTCGTGGCACGCGACCCGTTCGAGGAGACATGCCGATGTCCATGGACCTGCTCAGGCAACTGGCCGCGATGGCGCTGCCCGCGGTGGCGCTCGATCCGGCGACGATCGAAGGGCTGCGCGGCCTGGAGGCCGCCGGCCACGTCAGGGTGCTGATCCCGCCGGCCCATGTCGATTGCGACGACTGCCTGCGCCAGGACGCGGCCACCGTGTTCGAGATCACGCCCCGGGGCTGGGCCAGGCTGGCCGACGACCTGGCGCCGGAATCGCCCGGCGCGGCGGCGGCGCGACCGCTGGCCATGGACCGTGCGCCATGGCCTCAGGGCCCGGCCGAGCCCGGCGCGGTGGGCCCGAAATGGCACATCGCGAGGCGGCCGAGCGATGTGATCGCAATCACCGTCGCACCGGTGCAGATGCGCCCGGAGATGTCGAACCGCAGGCGTACATAGCCGGCGTCCCGCAGGTCCTGGAGGTGATCGATGTCGTCGCGCTCGACGAAGCGCATCGGCAACGGCCCGGCCTCCACGCGTCCCAGGATGTTCATGGGCATGACTTCCGACTCCTTCAGATGCGGGACCGTCGCGCGACGGACCCATCGTGGTGGCGCTTGCGCCAGATCAAGGCCCGGGCGCGTCCCGCTGCCTATCGTGTCTACGGGCGCGGCCGGCCCGCCGCCTCCCCCTCCCATCCCCCCCAACCAACGAGACGACACGCCATGACACTCACCGCTCTCCCCTCCAGCGCCTCGGCGTTCAGGACGCCTCCCGCCCCTTCCGGCCCCACCTCTTCCAGTCCCGGCCCGCGCACCGGGTTCACGAACCCCTGGTCCGACAGCCTGGTGCCGACGGCGTCGTCCGGCTTCGTCCAGGCCTATGTCGCCGGGCTGACGAAATGGCAGCTCCTGATCGGCAGCGGCCTGCTGCTGCTCCAGCGCGAGCAGTGGCGCATGCTGGAGAGCCAGCAGCGCTGGTTCGGCGGCGCCCAGCGCGAGGTCATGGACCAGTGGATCGTCCGCTTCGGCGGCGGCGTGCCACTCGACGGCTGAGACCGCCCATCGCGCCGCGCCCGTCATCGGCGCCGCGGGCCCGGCGCCATGATCCCAGTGCGGCATCGGATCCTGCTTGATCCGCATCAAGCCGCGGACACCACGGGTCCTCACGGCGCCAGGCCGGCATGGAAGGGCTGCAACGGCCCCTCGACGGCCGAGCGCCCGGAGGCCCCGACCGAGGGGATCCGGCGCTGCGCATCCACCGCCCGCGCGGCCAGGTGCGGCTGGCCCGCCACCCGGAACTCGTCGCCCAGGTGGCCGTCGGGCAGGGTCAGCGAGGGATGGTCGAATGGCGCGCGCTCCCAGGCCACGCGCGGATCGGTCAGGCCATTGCGCAGGAAGGCCACCAGGTCGGCGCTCTCCTGCGCGCTCAGGCCGAGCGGGCGGATGTCCGGGGCCAGGTTGGAGGGATTGGGCCCCAGGCCCGAGGTGTTGACCGTCCTGGAGCCCCGGTTGTCGCCGCCCCGGTTGTAGAACTCGACCACCTGCTCCAGCGTGGCGCGACTGCCGTTGTGGAAGTACGGCCCCGTCAGCGCGACATTGCGCAGACCCGGTGTCTTGAAGGAGCCATCCACGGCATCCCGGACCTCGCCCTCGGTCCGCTGGCGGCGGGTGAAGGACAGCGGGCCGCCCCAGGGGTCGGTGCCACCCACGCCCACGTCCTCGGCGCTGGGACGCACGCCGATGTTGTAGAAGCCGGCGTCGTAGCGCGCCGTCCGCCCGTCGCCCATCGACATGGTCTCGATGCGCTGCTGCGCCGCGCTCCGGTCGGTCAGGCGCATGGCCGCGCTGGTCAGGGCCGGCCCGCTGTGGCAGCCGATGCACTGGCCCTTGCCGGCGAAGATCCGCAGGCCCCGGCGTTCGGACGCCCCCAGTGCGGCGGCGTCGCCCCGCAGGTAGGCATCCAGCGGCGTCTGGTCGGAGATCAGCGTCGCCTCGTACAGCTGGATCGCCAAGCCGAAGAACAGCGGGAAGTTGGCTTCCATGTGGCTGAACGCCACCGTGCCGATCGGCACCGGCTGGCCACTGTTCCACAGGCGCGGCTGGAAGGCCGCCTGGATCAGCTCGCGGTACTTGGGCCGGGCGCCGCCCTCGGATGCGCCCAGGACCGAGTCGCGCGGGTCGATGCTCTGGCCGGCCAGGATCGGGCCATCGAGGATCCGTCGCGCGATCTGGGCGAACGAACGCCCGCCGCACGACATCTCGAAGTCGCTGCCCGGCGGCCCCACGGCCTGCGAGGCCGCGCTGGCATGGTCCAGCGCCAGGCGTACCTTGACCGCCGCCGCGCCGGGCACGCCGGCGACCCAGATGCCGGCATCCGGATCGGCGCCGCCGAACGGCGTCGCGCCATTGAAGGTCTCGGCGGCCCGGCCGTCCCAGAAGTTGCGCTGGTTCAGCGCCGCGTTGACGACCGAGGGCGAGTTGCGGCCCGCCACCCGGCGCACGTTGACGTTGCCGACGTGGAAGATGCCATCGGGCTGGCGGATGCAGTCGTCGAAGCGCGACTGCCCGGGGCGGGTGAAGGTGGCGTCGAAGACCCCCTGGGACGAGACGCCATCGTCGGTCGAGGACACGATGGCCGAGTTGCGGTCCAGCGCATCGGCCAGCACGTGCAGCGGGAAGTCCGACAAGCGCAGCGCGTGGTTCGGCCCCCAGCTCGCCGAGCGCGCCGGCCGGTTGAAGGCATGGCCGGCCACGACGTCGAGGTTCGACAGGCCGGGGAAGATCTGGTTCTTGGCGCGATCGTCGGCGCCGGCATGGGCATGGCAACTGGCGCAGGCGGTGCTGCCATCGCTGCCGACCTTCGCATCCCAGAACAGCGCCTTGCCCAGGCGGACCGCCGCCTGGCGGTCGCGCACATAGTCGGCCAGGCCGACGGATCGGCCGTCCTCGGTGCCGGTCGGGTCCGGCGGGCGCAGGCCGGCGAGGCTCTCCAGCTGCTGCTCCTCCTCCAGCTCCGGCTCCCGCTCGGGCGTGGCGACGGGTGTCGCCGAGGCGTTCGAGCCGCCCTGCTTGGCCCGGTCCGGCGAGAGCGTGGTCCCACCGGGCGCGCCGGGCACGCCGGATGCGCCGGTGTCGTCGGATCCGCCGCCGCCGCAGGCGGTCAGGCACAGCGCGAGTCCCAGTGCCAGCCCCTGGACCGGGGCCGGTCGCCACCAGCCGGAGACAGGCGCCGGCCTCGCGGGAGCCATGGATGGGAGGGATGTCATGGTACGACTCCTTCTCGGTGCGGGTCGTTCAGGGAATCGCGATCGAGGCGTTGCCGGGCGCCGGGCAGTTGCCCATGCCCGGCCCGCCGATCTCGCCGAACTCGGAGATCGTCAGTCCGAAGCGGTCGCCATTGCCATTGGTGGCGAGCCAGGCCATGGCGCGGCTCTGGCCGGCGATCGCCAACTGCTTCTCGATGTCGTTCAGCCCGGTGTAGACGGCCCGCCACTCGCTGCTCGTGCTGCCGCCCACGCGCGACAGGTTGCCGGCGCCGCCGGGCACGTTCTGCACCCGGCCGCCGGAGGTGTCGGCGCGGATGTCGCGGCGGCCGATGCGGGTCGTGTTGAAGTCCGGATTGATGATCCGCTGCTCCATGCGTCCGAGCGGGAATGGCGCGCCGGCCGCATCCGAGGCGACGCCGTTGACGCGCAGCTCGCCGGCCGAGGTCAGGAAGGCCTTGCGCGTGACGCGGGTGTCGATCACCTCCTGCTGCTGGCCGGACGAGAAGGCCAGGTTCACGACCTGGAACACGTCGACGATGTCGCCGGCCCGGATGTCCGGGGTCTGGCCGCTCCAGCACACGCCGCCGGGATGGTTGACCTCGAAGACGCCGCCGTTCGGGACGATGCCGCGCGCGGTGCCGATGACGGGCCGGTTCGACGTGCCCCGGCGCACCGCCACCTGCAGTTCGGCGCCGGCCGGGAAGCCGGCGATCGAGATGAAGTCGCGCTCCGGGAACACGACCACGTCCTTGAGCTGCGCCTGGTTGGCCACGACGCCGGCCTTCAGCAGGAACGAGGGCACATAGTGCACCGGCGGCGTCGGGCTGGCCGAGGGCACCACCCCGCCGGGCCCGGGCGGGCAGCCACCGAAGCCCGGTCCGCCGAATTCGCCGACCTCGTGGATCGTCATGCCCAGGCGGTCGCCCGCCGAGGTGGTCTGCTGCCAGGCCATCAGGCGCGTCTGCCCTTCGACGGCGCGCTGGCGCTCGTCGGCGTTGAGGCCGAAGAAGGTGGCGACCAGGTTGGCGGTCGTGCCCTCGTAGACCAGCGTTCCGCCGGTGCCGGGGATCGGGTTGCCATCGCTGCCGTCGACGCGCCCGCCCAGGCTGTCGGCGCGGATGTCGCGCTTGCCGATCCGGCTCGCCGGCGGATCGATGAAGCCGGGATTGACGATCCTGACCTCGAGCCGGGCGAGCGGGATCCGGTTGCCGTTGGGCAGCAGCGCGGTGCCCCGGATCACGACCGTGCCGTTGCCGGCGTCCACGGCATGCACGGCGCTGATGTTCTGGCTGTTGGTCGCTCCGCCGGAGCCGATCAGGGCCGGCACCAGGACGCGGTTGTTGGAGGTGTCGCGATAGGTGGCGCGCACGGTGTCGCCGGGACCGATGTCGGGCGTCACGTTGCGCCAGCAGACCCCGCCCGGGTGGTTGACCTCCAGCACGCCGGCGCCATCGGTGCGGCCCACGGCATCGCCGACGACGCCATTGCGCCGGACCTGCACCAGCAGGTCGGCATTGGCGGCGAAGCCGGCGATCGAGGTGAAGTCGCGATCCGGGAACACCGTGATGTCCTGGGGCAGCAGCGGCGGGTTGTCGATGGTCTGGGCCGGCGCGCGGCCGGGGCCCGCGAGCGCCACGGCCGCCAGGCAGAGGGCGCCGATCCAGATCGACAGGCGCGGCCGCCCGGGAGCGGCGCGACGGAGCGCCTGGCCCCGCGGCCCGTGGCTTGGGTGGTTCGGGAAGTTCATGGCGGTGTCCTCGGACGTGGGTGGATGGTGATGCGGGAAGGCAGGGATGGCGGGGCGTCGCGCCCCGGCGGCTAGTGCCGATGCACGTGGGCCGGCGTCGCGGCGGTCGGCTGCGCGCGGCCGACGCGGTCGATGTGGCGCACCAGCGCATCGACGTCCTCGTCGCCGAGGCGCAGGTTGGGCATGCGCACCTGCGCATAGCGGGCGGTGAGCCCCAGGGCGACGGGATCGCCCTCGGCGCGCACCCGGTCGGGTTCCTTCAGGTAGCGCCGCAGCCAGGCCGGATCGCGGCGTTCACCGACGCGGGCCAGGTCGGGGCCGATGCGGTCGCCGCCGCCGATCGTGTGGCACGAGGCGCATCGACTCTCGAAGGTCGCCTGCGCGCGATCGATCGTCAGGGCCCGGGCCTGCTCGTAGCCGACCGTCGAACCCATGTCCTTCCAGCCGAAGAAGCCGCCCATGGTGGCGACCAGGAATGGCGGGTTCTCGACCGCCGAGGTCCGCATCCACTGGCCGTCGACGTCGTTGCCGAGCATCAGGCTGCTGGCGTGTCCGTCCTTGCTGACCGCGTCGCTGCGGCGCGACAGGCCGATCTTGCGGGTCAGCTCGACGATGTCCCGCTTCGCTCCGGTCAGGAACACCCAGCCCGGGCCGACGTCGAAGCGCCGGGCATAGGCCGCCAGCACCGCCGGCGTGTCGTGCTCGGGATCGATGCTGATGGAGATGAAGAGCACGTCGCGGCCGGCGCGCGCGCCCAGCAGGCGCTGGGTCTCGGCCATGCGCGCCGTCTCCAGGGGACACTCGTCCTGGCACAGCGTGTAGATGACGTTGACGGCGACGGCGCGACCCCGGACCAGGTCGTCGTAGAAGTCGACGCGCCGGCCCTCGTGCGTGGTGAAGGTGGCGCGCGGCCAGTAGGCGCGGTCGAATGGCGCGGCGCCCGCCGCGCATTGCAGTCCGAGCAGCGCCAGGCCGATCGCGCAGCATCTCGCCGCCCGCGCGCGGATGCGCCGGATCAGGGTTCTCATGACGGTCCTTCAGGCGGGCCGACGGGCCCGCGCAACACGGCGGTGGGGAAAGCGGTGGCGCGTCAGTTGACGACGTCGGCGCGCACCAGGTCGAGCTTCGACGTCATGCGCAGGCCGGTCTGGGGCGTGAAGGCGACGCTGATCGTGGCCTTCGCCGTCCGCGCCGAATGCACGTCGTTGCCGGGCTGGTAGGGGAAGGTCAGCTCGAACTCGTCGAAGGGCAGCAGCGGCCGGTGCACCACGGTCTGCGCCTCGGTCCCGAAGGCCCGGCCGTTGGCCCGGCCGACACCGCGCACGCTGCGGAAGTCGACCACCATCTCCAGCATCGTCGGGCCGTTGAACACCGGGTCGTCGATGATGCGGCTGGCGATGTCGATCTGGCCGGCGAAGGCGATGCGCTCGACGCCGTTGTCCAGTTCGGCCAGCACCCGCAGCAGCGGCGCGCGCACGGAGACGGCCACCACCGCCAGCGGCATGGCCAGCACCAGGGCCACGACACCCGGCGCCAGGCGCCGGCGCGCGATGCGCGGGAATCTCACGATGGTCTTCATCTCGACACCTCCATCACGCCCAGGGATGCGGTTTCCGGATTCATGTCGGCGCCTCAGGCGCCGGCCAGCCGCTGCGTCGGCGCCACGAATTCGACGCCGGTCGGCTTCGGGATCGGGGTCGGCAGGGGGTTGAGGACGGCATTGCCGCCCGGATCGATCTCCCAGCGCAGCAGCATGGCGTTGTCCTCGTGGACGGTGTTGTGGCAATGCTCCATGAACATGCCGCCCCAGTCCCGGAACTGCATGGTGATGGTGATGCTGCCGCCGGGGCGCAGGCGATAGACGTCCTTGCGGCCACGCTCCCAGGGCGGCACCGCGCTGGCCGAGCCGTCCCGCGCCAGCACCTGGCCTTCCTCGAAGTGGATGTGGATCGGATGGTCCCAGCCGCCACCGCCATTGACCAGGGTCCAGATCTCGCGGGTGCCGGCCTTGGGCGCGGCCGAGACGCGGCCGAAGTCCGCCGCCAGCATCGCCCCGCCGTCCACCTTCACGCCCCAGGGCCCGAGCGCCGAGGAGATCGGATCGCGCGTGGTCTGGTTGGCGCCGCGACCGAATTCGAAGGTCCGCCTGCGCGCCACCGGGATCTTGCTCAGGTCCGGATTGGGGATCAGGTCCATGCCGCCCGGCCGGCTGAAGTCCCGGCTGTTGTCCACCGCGCGCGTGGTGCCGCGGACCCGGAACTCCAGGAACCGGCCGACGCACGGGTCCTGCGACTTGCCCGACATCGCCTCCCTGATCGACAGGTGCTTGGAGACCAGCTTGCCGTCCTGGTGCTCGGCCAGGTTGACCAGGTGGATGCGGGTGCCGTCGCTGTAGTTGGAGAAGTCGATCACCACGTCGTAGCGCTCGGCGATGCCCATCTCGTCGAGCTCGGTCAGCTGCACCGCGCGCGGCAGCAGGTTGCCGTCGTTGCCGATCTGGATCATCGGCGCGCCATTGCTCAGCGCCAGCTTGAAGAAACGCGCGACCGAGGCGTTGAGGAAACGGAAGCGGTACTTGCGCCGCTCGACGAAGAAGTACGGCTTGTAGGTCAGGTTGGCCATCATCAGGTCGCCGAGGAAGCCGTCGAAGTTGAAGATGTCGAAGGCCAGCTGCCCCTCCGCGTTGGTGGCCTTGTCGCTGAGCATGATGTTGACGTCGTACTCGAGATTGCCCCAATCCTTGGCGGTGCCGCTGGGCAGCCGCAGGTTCACGCCGTCGTTGATCGCCTCGTTGCCGCGATCGAGCGAGCTGTAGAGGTTGAACATCGCCGCGATGCCCTTGTAGACGTTCTGCGACGTGAAGCTGAACATGTGGTCGTGGAACCAGTGCGTGCTCATCGTCTCGCGCCAGTCGCCCGGCAGCTTGGTGATGCCGCCATGGCCGTCCGGCGCGCCGCAGCGCGCATCGGTGGCATTGGCATTGATGGTGCGGAAGCCGGCATGGACGATCGGCCAGTGGTAGTCGTAGTACTGGCCCGGATAGAAATAGGCGCCGGTGAAGCCGTCGCTCTCGGCTCCGTGATGGCCGTTGTGCTCGTGGGTGGAGATGGTGTTGCGGCCGAAGCCGCCATTGCTCGCCACCCGGCCCGGCAGGGCGTTGTGATGGCGGAAGAGGATGGGTTCGCCATAGCGGCCCAGCAGCAGCTTGGGTGGCACCGTGCCACCGAAGGTCCACAGCGACTGCGCCGACTGCGCGGGCATGCGCGGAGCGAAGCAGGGCTTGACGGCCTGCGCCGGATCGATGTCGCAGTTGTGGCTGGAGCCGACTCCGGGGTGGTAGTCGAGGCATTCCTCGGCGCCCTTCTGCCACTGCTCGACGGCGACGCGCGGCGGAAACAGGTCCCAGCCCTGGTGCGCCCACAAGGCGCCGGGCGGCCGGCCCTCCATGGGACCGTCGACCAGCGTGCCATCCGAGGCGGCGACCCGGGTCTTGCTGGTGAGAGCCTGCTTCTGCGGCGCCGGTGTCAGCGTCGACAGCTCGCTGCGCTGCATCAGGTCGCAGCGCGGCATCGGCGCTTGGAACGGGAGCGCGCCGAAGAGCGGGCTGGCCGGCACGCCGGTCGGGATGGCGGCATGGGCCTGGCCGAAGAACGGATTCAGGCCCTGCGTGGCGGCCAGGCCGCCGGCCCCGGTGAACAGGCCCCAGCGCAGCAGGTCGCGGCGCGAGACCTCGCCGGTCGAGAGCGCCCGGACGATGTCGTAACGGTTCTGTCGCGCACGCGTCGCCTCGCGGATCTGCTGTGCGGAAGCATTCTTCGCCAGGTACATTCGTCCTCCAATGCGGTGATTCGAGTCATCGATATCCGATGCAATGCATGCTTCATTACTTGCATTGCATCCGATCGACGACCGCATTGTGCGCGCTCATCCGACATGGAAATACATCAATTCTGATGACGCGTCGGCATTGATTTCGACATCGATCATCGACCTGCAATACCGATTGGAGACTCATTCGATGGAGAGTCCGACTGTCGATTCGACTCGGACCGAATGGATGATCCGCGGAGTCCAATGCCGTCGGGAATTGATGCGCGACGCGCGATCGGCAGTCCGCCATGGGACTGCGATCGGTCTCTCGCATTCATCGCGATGATCGGAGTCGACGAGTCCGGCATCCAATTGCAATTGGATTTCAATTCGGATTGGAAATGAATTGACCGTGAATGACCCGCGTCATTCATTTCCCGTCGGTGCTCCATCCATGCAGGGACCGACTCGCCCGACCACTCATGGCGCGAATGTCCATCGACGATACGCAATCGATCCACTCGATGGCCTATTGGCGATTCCAGTCCCGTCATCGGCATCGACCACGCTGTCGCGAAGGGCCACTGGATCGCATCCTGGGTCGATGAATCGCGACGGCGCTGACTGCCCGACGCGATGTAAGACAAATTCAGTATCGGAGCCCTGTCTGAATCGTTCCTGAACGACGGCCTCCCTGGCGGGATGCGTCTTGCGAACGGCGCTCGACGCGGAGCGCATCGAGCCCGACCGGCCTTGACGCCGGGCCGGTCGGGGATCGCGGGGGATCGCGCGGATGCGCTCAGTCGAGCTTCAGGCCCACCGTCTTGACGACCTTGTCCCACTTGCGGGCATCGGTGGCCACCAGGTTCGAGAAATCCGCCGGGCCGAGCGCGCTGGCTTCCATGCCCATCCTGGTGAAGCTCTCCTTGATCGCCGGCAATGCGACGACGGCGGCGATCTCCCGCGCCAGCCGGTCGACCACCGGTTGCGGCGTGCCGCCGGTGGTGAACACGCCATACCAGGAGAGCACCTCGTAGCCCGGCACGCCGGCTTCGCTGATGGTGGGCACGTCGGGCAGCGAATCGACGCGCCTGGTGCTGGTCACGGCCAGGATGCGCACCTTGCCGGAATCGGCGCCGGCGCGCGCCGATGGCAGGCTGGCGAAGGTCAGCTGCGCCTGGCCGGACATCACATCCTGCATGGCCGGCGCGTCGCCGCGATAGGGGATGTGGGTGATGAAGACGCCCGCCATGTTCTTGAACAGCTCGGCCGACAGGTGCGAGATGGTGCCGTTGCCCGGCGAGGTGACATTGAGCCGGCCGGGATGGGTCTTGGCATAGGCGATCAGCTCGGCGACCGATTTCACCGGGAGCTCGGCGTTGACGACCAGCGCGTTGGCCGACTTGGCCACCAGCGACACGGCCTGCACGCCCTTGATGGGATCGTAGGGCAGCCTGCTGTAGACGGCCGGCGCGATGGCCTGGCCACCGACCGAGCCGAGCAGCAGGGTCTGGCCGGTCGGCCGGGCGCGCGCCATCTCGGCCGTCGCCACGGTGCTGCCGCCACCGGGCTTGTTCTCCACCACCATCGTCTCCTTGGTCTGCAGCTGGAACTGCGTGGCCACCGAACGCGCGATGACGTCGTTGCCGCCACCCGGCGCGAAGCCCACCAGCAGCCGGATCGGCGATGGCGGCAGGTCCTGCGCGAAGCCCTGGACGGCGGCCGCGGCGAGCAGCAGCGCGGGGACGAATTTGGGGAAGCCCATGTCTGTTCCTTGGTTGAGAGTGGATCGATCAATCGGCGGCGAGCGCGTGCACGGCCGCCTTGAGAGCCCGGCGCGCCTCGCTGGCGCGATGCCGGCGCGCGTCGTTCGCCGCCTGGTCCCGCGCCGCCTGGTCCTCGAGCGCGGTCACCCGCTCGCGCAGGCGAACCGGCGCCGGCCCGCCGACCACCAGCCGCCCGCGCACGCTGGCCAGCGGATCGAGGCTGGCGCGCACCTCGGCGTCGCTCAGGTCCAGGGACGCGCCCAGCTGCTCGACCGCGGCGATGTTCAGCATGGCGAGGTCGACCTCGTCGGCGCCGAGCGAGCGGTCCATGGCCTGGCGCACCACCGCGCCGACCACGTGATGCGACTCGCGGAACGAGAGCCCGCAGCGCTTGACGAGCAGGTCGGCCAGGTCGGTCGCCGAGCTGAAGTCGCGGCGCACGCGGCGCGCCATGGCCTCGACGTCGGGGGTGGCGCTGCGCACCACCAGCTCGAGCAGCCGGAGGCTGCGCAGGCACTCCTCGCCGGCCTCCCAGAAGCTGCGCATGCCTTCGCGGCTGCCATCGCCGGTGTGGGTGTAGTGGACGCCCTTGATGGTCGAGAGCGAGGCGGTCAGCAGGCCGATCAGGTGGCCGGCCTTGCCCTTGAGATATTCCAGCACGACCGGATTCTTCTTCTGCGGCATGATGCTGGAGGTCCCCGCGACCCGGTCCGGGAAGTCGATCAGGCCGAACTCGTGGGTGCACCAGACGAAGTAGTCCTGCGCGAAGCGGCTCCATCCCACGGCGCAGATCGTCATCGCCGACAGCAGCTCCAAGGCGAAGTCGCGCGCGGCCACGGCATCCAGCGCGTGCGGCACGACGGCCTCGAAGCCCAGCAGCTGCGCGGTGGCCGCGCGGTCGATCGCGAACGAGGTCCCGGCCAGGGCGCCGGCGCCCAGCGGGCACTGGTCGATCAGGCGTTCGACCTGCCGCACGCGCTCGATGTCGCGCGACACGGCCTCGGCGATCGCGCCCAGGTAGAAGCCATAGGTGATGGGCTGCGCCGGCTGCAGGTGCGTGTAGCCGGGCATCACGGTCTCGGCATGGCGCAAGGCGCCATCCAGCGCCGCGCGGCGCACCGCGCCGAGCTGGTCGATCAGGTCGAGCGCCAGGTCGCGCGCGCGCATGCGGTCCATCGTGGCCAGGATGTCGTTGCGGCTGCGCGCCATGTGGAGATAGCCGCCGACGTGGCTGCCGGCCACCTCCATCAGGTGGGCCTCGTAGTTGAAGTAGGCATCCTCGATGGAGGGATCTAGCGGCACCGCCGCCATGCCCTCGGCCTCGATGCGCGCCAGCGCGCGGGCCAGCCGGGCGGCGGCGTCGCGCGGCATCAGGCCCTGTTCGAGCAGCATCAGCAGGTGCGCCTGGTTGACGTCGTTGAGGTGCGGGAAGACGGCCGGGAAGTCCTTCGCCAGGCGCGGCGCATAGATGTTCTCGGTCACTTCCCGGGCGGTGCCCTCGGTCAGGCGGCGGCTCACTTTGGATGTCATGCGGCGAGTTTCAGCAAGCCATCCCATGCGGTCAAATCAGTAAACGCGGTGCTTCCATACGTCATTGATATGCCCCGGAAAGGCGCATCCCGATGCGCCATTGCGGGGCACGGGCGCTACTTCCTGAAGCGCACCACGGCCGCGCGCGAGGCCTCGGTCTGGGGCAGGCTGGCGATCTCGCCCAGGGTCACCGGCTTGATCGGGAAACGCACGCGATAGGCGCCGACGTCGCGCGGATGGCGGCCCTGTTCGTCGGCGATCAGTTCGGTCACCGTGAGGCCGCAGAAGCGGCCCTGGCACGGCCCCATGCCGCAGCGCAGGAAGGCCTTCATCTGGTTGGGGCCCTGGCAGCCCATGCGCGCGGCCTGGCGCACCTGCTCGGCCGTCGCCTCCTCGCAGCGGCAGACGATGGTGTCGCCGACCGGCCGGCGAAAGGCATCCGGCGCGCGATAGAGCGTCTCGAAGAACTCGCGTCCGCGCACGGCGCGCGCCAGGGCGGCGCGATGCGTGGCGGCCTCGCGGTCGCGCGCCGGGCCGTCGAGGCGGCCGAGCGCGACGGCGGCATGCACCGCCGCCACCCGCCCCCGGTGCTCGGCGGCGATGGCGCCCGCGATGCCGGCGCCGTCGCCGGCGATGG
The DNA here is from genome assembly GCF_056679935.1 of Variovorax sp. PEI5. NCBI lineage: Bacteria > Pseudomonadati > Pseudomonadota > Betaproteobacteria > Burkholderiales > Comamonadaceae > Variovorax > Variovorax sp. PEI5. Next base: position 134,032 of record NZ_JBWXPH010000002.1, on the reverse strand, counting down.
TGACCTGCGCGACCGAACTCGCGCCCCAGGCGTCCACCACCGGCTCCCAGCAGTCCTGGCGCTCGCTCCAGACATGCTCGAGGCCGAGCGCGCGCGACAGGTTGGTGTTGGGCACCACGCCCTGGTGCAGCAGCAGCTGGTCGAGCGCCAGCTCCTCGGTGCGGCCACCCGCGCGATAGCGCAGGCGGGCCAGCTGGCCGCGCGCGTCGCCCAGCGCCTCCAGCGCGCTCACGCCGGTGACGATCGGCACCCGCGCCCGGACCGCGCGCAGCAGCTTCAGGCCCTTGCCCAGGTAGGGCGAGCGCAGGAAGCCCCAGACGAACGGCAGGGCCCGGCGCCACTGGCCGGCCGGCGTGGTCTCCAGGATGGCGTGGATCGGCACGCCCGCGTTCAGGTACTGCCAGGCCAGCAGGTAGAGCAGCGGCCCACCGCCAGCCAGCACCGTGGTGCCGCTGGGCACCACCGCCGAGGTCTTCAGCAGGATCTGCGCCGCGCCGGCGGTGATGACGCCCGGCAGGGTCCAGCCGGGAATGGGGAACGGCCGCTCCTGCGCCCCGGTCGCGAGGATGACGTGGCGGCAGTGCAGCAGGCCGGCCCGCGCGTCCTGTCCGGGCGTGGCGATGGAATAGGCGACCTCGAAGCCATCGTCCTCCCGCCGGTTGACGGCCCAGACCGTGGCGCCGGCGACATGGCGCGCCCCGCTGCGCTGGAACGGCTCCAGCAGTCCGAGTCCGTGCCAGTAGTCGGCGCCGAGGATCGCGCGATCGCGCACCGGCGTGCTGCCGATGGCGCGGTAGATCTGGCCGCCGGGGGCGGGCTGCTCGTCGATCAGCACGGTGTCCAGGCCGAGGCCGGCGGCGCGGGTGGCGGCGGCCAGGCCGGCCGGGCCGGCGCCGATGACCAGCAGTTCGCAGGTCGTCGCGGGGAGTCCGGCGCTCATGCGCCCACCTCGCGGGCGCCGAGCTGGCGCCGCACCGTCATGCCCTCGCGCACGCGCGTCATGCAGGCCTGCTGGTTGGCATGGCCGTCGATGCCGACCAGGCAGTCGTAGCAGACGCCCATCATGCAGAACGGGCCCCGCGCCGCGCCGGAGACCGCCGTGTCGCGGCAGGCCGGCAAGCCGGCGGCGAACAGCGCGGCGGCCACGCTGTCGCCCTCGCGGCAGTCGGTCGCCACATCGTCGATGGTGATGCGCACCACGCGCGCGCCGGCCTCGGCGGGCGTGTCAAGTCGTCTGAACATGGAATCTCCGGGTCGAAAAAGGCGCCAGCTCGGCCTCCAGGGCGCCCTCGGCGATCATCGGCGCGAGCTTCAGGGCATGGGTGGCGGCCAGGGTCACGCCGCTGTGGCAGGTGACGATGAAGGCACCCGGCGGGGTGCTCGACTGCTCGTACACCGGAAAGCCGTCCTGGGCCCGCACGCGCAGCGCGGACCAGGCCCGCACCGCGCGCACCTCCTTGAGCGCCGGCAGGGTGCGCACCGCGCGGTCGGCCAGCGTGGCCAGCACCGGCAGGGTCGTCACGTGCTCGGCATAGCCGGCGTCCTCCTGCGAATCGCCGACCAGCCAGCTGCCCTCGTCGTTCTGCCGCAACGTCACCATCGGCGTGTCCAGCAGCCGGCGGGTGCGCTCCAGCACGATGATCTGGCCGCGCTGCGGCGCCATCGGCAGCCGCAGCCCGACCTGCGCGCCCAGCTCGCCATTGCGCAGGCCCGAGGCCAGCACGATCCGGCGCGCCCGCACGATGCCCGCGGGCGTGGTCAGCTCGAAACCCTGGGCGGTGTGCGCGATGCCGGCGACGCCATGGTGCGGCAGATAGGAGACGCCGGAGCGGTCGAAGGCCGTATGGAAGGCCCGCAGCAGCTTCAACGGATTGACGATGCCGTCGTGCGGCGTCCAGATCGCGCCGGTCACGTCCTTGCCCAGGCCCGGCACCAGCGAGGCCGCCTGGTGATGGTCGAGCAGCTTCCACTCGTAGGGCTCGACGCCCGGCTGCGCCATCAGCGCGCGGACCCACTGGTGGCGGGCCTCGATCTCGTGGTCGCCCATCAGCGGCGTCAGACCGCCCTTCTGCTCCAGCGCGACATCGATGCCCGTTTCCTCCAGCAGCTGCGCGGCCAGGCGCGGCCAGAGGCGGGTCGAGCCCAGCGTCCAGCGGCTGTAGGCCCCCATGCCATGGCCCTTGCTCTGCAGCCAGACCAGGCCGAAGTTGCCGCGCGAGGCGCGCAGGGCGACATCGCCCTCGTCGAGCACGGCGATCGAGCCGACGCGGTCACGCAGGCCATAGGCGATCGACGAGCCGACCAGGCCGCCGCCGATCACGGCGATGTCGAAGATGGTGGAGGTGGCGTTGGCGGCGGCCATCAGCGTGGCCTCCGGCGGGAGGGGGGTCGAGGCCCGGAGCGGCGGACGGTCATGGGAGGTGGGGTGGGATGGGCCGCGGAGCCGGGCGGCTCCGGTGTCCCCGATGGTGCAGCGCCGCCGGCGCCGGCGCAAATACGAGTCCGAGCGGCGTCCATGCGAAACCCGTATGGGCCTCAGCCGCCCATCGCCGCCGTCTCGCTCGCGATGACCTCCTCGACCAGGGCGTTGAAGCGGTCGACCAGGGCATTGGCCGGCCGGTTGCGCGCCAGCAGCAGGTAGTTGACGAAGGGCACGCGCGGGCGGAACGGCCGCACCTCGATGCCGGTGTGGCGATGCATGCGCGCGACCAGCGGATTGACGACGCCCACGCCCAGCCCCAGGCCGACCATCTGGCAGATGGTGGCGCCATACGGGGTCTCGAAGTGCATCACGCGGCGATCGTCGCCGGCGAACGCCGCGTCCACCGCGGCGCGCAGGCCGTCGCCATGCGCCATCGAGATGAAGGACTCTCCCGCCAGGTCGGCCGGCTCGATCACCGCCCGGCCGGCCAGCCGATGGCCCGGCGGCAGCACGCAGCAGCCGGCCAGGTCGCACAGTGGCCGTGCCTCGCTGACGGCGGTGGGCGGCAGGTAGGACACCAGCCCCAGGTCGCAGATGCGGTTGCCGACCCATTCGGCCACCAGTTGCGTGCTGCCGGTGTCCATGGCGATGGTGACCCCCGGATGCGCGGCATGGAAGCGCTGCAGCACCAGCGGCAGCACCGTCAGGGCCAGCGAGGGCACGGTGGCCACCCGCAGGCGGCCGCTGCCGAACTGGCGGATGTTGCGCGCCGCGTCCTTCAGCGTGCCCAGGCCGACGAAGGCGCGGTCGACCTCGCGCAGGAAGGCCAGGCCCTCCTCGGTCGGCGTCAGGCGGCCCGCGCTGCGGGTGAACAGGTCCAGGCCGGTGGAGGCCTCGAGCTGCGCGATCAGCCGGCTGACGTTGGGCTGCGAGGTGTACAGCTCGGCGGCCGCGGCGGTCATGGAACCCGAGCGCATGACGGCCCGGAATGCGTCGACTTCCTTGAACTTCATGCGCGCGAGTTTAAGAACCGGGCGGCGACGGTCACGCCGGCGGCGCCCCGTAGTCGCGCCGCGCCGCCGCGTCGCTGACCCGGCCGTCGAGCAGGTCGTCGCGCAGGCTGTCGCGCGAGCGCTCGGCCGGCTCGCCGCAGCCGCCACCGCCGGGCGTCTCCAGGCGCACGCTCTCGCCGCGTTCGAGCTGGATGTTGGCGGTCTTGGAGAACATCTCGACCGCGTCGGGCCGGCCGTGGTTGCGCACCAGACGCGCGCGCCGTCCGTCCAGCCCGCCGTCCACGCCCTCGGGCACGCCCACCAGATGGCTGTCGGAGCGCGAGGAGAACACGATGCCCGGCGCCAGCGCCCGGATCTGCTTGGCGATGCCCATGCCGCCGCGCGTGCGGCCGGCGCCGCCGGAATCGGCGATCAGCGCGTACTCGTCCATCAGCAGCGGGTACTCGTTCTCCAGCGCCTCCACGGGCAGGTTGGAGGTGTTGGTCATGTGCACGTGCACGCCATCCATGCCGTCGGTGTCGAAGCGCGCGCCGGCGCCGCCGCCGATGGTCTCCAGATAGACGAACTGGCCCTCGCGCTGGGCCAGCTGGCCGGAGAAGACGATGGCCGGACACAGGTCGTTGCTCGAGGCCATGACCTTCTCGCGCGGCAGCAGGCCGCGGAAGGCGCCGAACAGCGTGCCGGCGACCTTCTGCGCCGTGATGGAGCGGGCGCCGACGGCCGCGGGATGGCGCGGGTTGGTGATGGTGCCGAGCGGGGCGTGGATGTCGATCGGCTCGAACAGGCCGGCATTGGGCGCCAGATCGGGATCGAGCTGGGCCTTCACGGCGTAGTAGACCGTGGCGTGCAGGGCATTGATCGGCAGGTTCATCGCTCCCCGCGCCTGCCCGCCCGAACCGGTGAAGTCGAAGCGCAGACGCCCCTCGCCGACGGTCAGCGTGACGCTGATGGCGACCGGTTCGCCGCCCAGCCCGTCGTCGTCGAGGTAGCTGGTGAAGCCGTAGCTGCCCTGCCTGAGTTCGGCGATGCGGTTGCGCAGCCGCCGCCGGGTGTAGGCGATGACGTCGTCGACCGAGCGCAGCACCGCCGCCAGTCCCATCTGGCGGATCAGGCCCAGCACCGCGTCGCTGCCGCGCCGGTTGGTGGCGATCTGCACCTTGAGGTCGAGCCGGCGTTCCTCCGGATCGCGGGTGTTGTTGCAGATCAGGCGCAGCAGGTCCTCCTGCAGCTCGCCGGCGCGCGCGATGCGCGCCACCGGGATGCGGATGCCCTCCTCGAAGATGCTCCTGAGGCCGCCGGCGATGGAGCCCGGCACCGACCCGCCGACATCCGAATGGTGGGCGATGTTGGCGGTGAAGAAGCGCAGCGTGCCGTCCCAGAACACGGGCGTGATGATGTTGATGTCGGGCAGGTGGCTGCCGTTGGCCAGGTAGGGATCGTTGCAGATGAAGACGTCGCCCTCGCGGATCGTCTCGGCCGGATAGTGCTCGCGCACGGCCTGGATGGCGCCATTGAGCGACCCCAGGTGCAGCGGGATCTGCGTGCCCTGCGCCACCAGGCGGCCGGCAGCGTCGAACAGGGCCACCGAGCAGTCCTTGCGCTCCTTGATGTTGGTCGAGAAGGACGAGCGCACCAGTGTGTTGTTCATGTCCTCGGTGATGGAGAGCAGGCGGTTGGTGAAGACCTCCATCTCGATCGGGTCGGACAGCCGCTCGGCGGGATTCGGGGCGATGTCGTTCGGGTTCACGCAAGCTTCTCCAGCGAAATGACGAGGGTGCCGTGGGTGTCGACCATGGCGTGGTGGGTGGGGCCGATGACGGTGGTGGAGCTCATCTCCTCGATCACCGCCGGGCCGTCGATGCGGGTGCCGGCCGACAGCAGGTCGCGGTCGTAGACCGGCGTCGCGTGCCAGCCGCGGGCCTTGCCGTGGTAGACCTCGCGGCTGCCGATGCGCGCATCGGCCAGCGTGGTGTCGGTGCGTGCCGGCGCCAGCGGCGCCTTCAGCACCTGGCCGACCGCCTGCAGGCGGCAGTTGATGATCTGGACCGGCCGGCCCGGCACCTGGTAGCCGTACTCGCGGGCATGCGCCTCGTCGAAGCGGCGGGCGAAGGTCGCGAGCGACAGCGACTCGCCCTCGTCCATGTCGACCTGCACCTCGAAGTTCTGGCCGTCGTAGCGCGCGTCGATGGCATACCGGCAGCGCTGGTGGTCGCGGGGCACGTGCTCGGCGTCGAGCCACGCCAGCGCGTCGGCGCGCAGCTCCGCGAAGGCGCGTTCCACCGCCGGCCAGGTGGCCGCGCCGACCTGGACGATCAGGCTGCGCACGAAGTCGAACGAGATGTCGGTCAACAGGATGCCGCGCGCGCACATGGTGCCGGGCTCCTGCGGCACGATCACCGTCGGGATGCCGCACTCCTCGGCCACCTCCAGCGCGTGCAGCGGACCGGCGCCGCCATAGGCGTAGAGCGCGAAGCCCGACAGGTCGTAGCCGCGCTCGGTCGAGACGGCGCGGATGGCGCGGCTCATGTTGGCGTTGGCGATGCGGATGATGCCCTCGGCGGCATCCTCCAGCGACAGCCCGAGCGGCGCGGCGACGCGCTCCTCGATGACGCGCCGGGCGGCCGCCGCGTCGACCGGCATGCGGCCCTTGAGCAGCGCCTCGGGGTTCAGCCGGTGCAGGCTGATCTCGGCGTCGGTGATGGTCGGCTCGGTGCCGCCACGGGCATAGCCGACCGGGCCCGGCACGGCGCCGGCGCTGTGCGGCCCGACCTTGAGCGAGCCGGCGTCGTCCATCCAGGCGATGCTGCCGCCGCCCGCGCCGATGACGTGGATGTCGACCATCGGCGTCTTCACGGGATAACCGGCGACCTGGCGGTCGGAGGTGAACAGCGGCCGGCCGCCGGCGATCAGCGAGACATCGGTGCTGGTGCCGCCGACGTCGAAGGTCACCAGGTCCGGATGGCCGATGGCGCGACCGACGGCCGCCGCGCCCACCACGCCGGCGGCCGGGCCGGACAGGCAGGTGCGCACCGGGAACTGGCGCACCGAGCCGGCCGACATCAGGCCGCCGTTGGAGTGGATGGTGTAGGGCTCGTGGGCGATGCCCAGGCCGCGCACGCGCTCCAGGAAGCGGTCGAGGTAGCGCGCCATGCGCGGGCCGACGGCGGCGTTGAGCACCGACGTCGACAGGCGTTCGTACTCGCGGAACTCCGGCAGCACCTCGCTCGACACGCTGACATAGGCCGCGGGCATGACCTCGCGCACGATGTCGCGGGCGCGCTGCTCGTGCGCCGGATTGCCGTACGAATGCAGGAAGCAGATCGTGACCGCCTCGATGCCGGCATCGCGCAGCGCGACGGCCGCCGCGCGCACCCCCGCCTCGTCCAGCGCCACCAGCACGTCGCCACGCGCGCCGATGCGCTCGTCGACCTCGATGCGATGGCGCCGCGCCACCAGCGCAGGTGGCTTGCCGACCGAATAGTCGAACAGGTGCGGCCGGGTCTGGCGCCCGATCTCCAGGATGTCGCGGAAGCCGCGCGTGGTGATGAGGCCCACCGTCGCGCCCTTGCGCTCGATGATCAGGTTGGTGGCGACCGTCGTGCCGTGGCCGACGTGCGAGATCTCGGCGGCGGCGATGCCGTGGCGCGCCAGCAGGTCCGAGATGCCCTGCTCGATGGCCTCGGACGGATCGTGCGGGGTCGAGGGCACCTTGTGGAACCTGACCTCGCCGAGCCTCTCGTCGATGAGGGTGAAGTCGGTGAAGGTGCCTCCGACGTCAATGCCGATGCGATACATGGATCTGTCTCCTTGGAAAAATGCGGATGCGCTGGTTCATTCGGGCTGGACGCCGGCGGCCACGGTGACCCGATGCCACTTGACGGTCTCGTCGCGGATCACCCGGGCGAACTCCGCCGGCTCGATGCCCGAGGGCATGGCCCCCTGGGCGATGAGGAAATCGCTCGTCTTCCTGCCGCGCACCACCGCGATGAGCTCGCGGCCGAGCCGGTCGGTCAGTGCCGGCGCCATCCTCGGCGGCGCGAACAGGCCGAACCAGACCATGGCCTCGAAGCCCGGATAGCCGGCCTCGGCGACGGTCGGCACGTCCGGCAGCAGCGGCGAGCGGGTGCTCGAGGTGACGGCCAGCGGCCGCAGCTTGCCGCCCTTGATGTAGGGGTAGGACGTCATGACGACATCCATCATGGTGGTCACGTGGCCCGCCACCGTGTCGGTCAGGGCGGGCCCGGAACCCCGATAGGGCACGTGCACCGCGTTCATGCCGGTGGTGCTCTTGAGCAGCTCCATCGCCAGGTGGTTGGAGGTGCCGGTGCCGTTGGAGGCGAAGGACATGTTGGCGTCGGGCCGGCGCGAGGCGGCCACCAGGTCCTTCAGGTTGGCCACCGGGAGCTCGCTGCGCACCACCATCACGTTGGGGATGGTGGCCACGATGGTCAGGGGCGTGAAGTCCTTCACCGGGTCGTAGGGCAGCTTCGCATAGATGCTCGGCGCCACGGCATGGGTGCTGACCGAGCCCATCAGGAGGGTGTAGCCATCGGCCGGCTGGCGCGCGACGTACTCGCTGCCGACGGTGCCACCGGCGCCCGGGCGGTTGTCGACGATCACCGAGGCCTTCAGGCGTTCACCCAGGTCCTGCGCCAGCTGGCGGGCGATGAGGTCGGTCGAGCCGCCGGCGGCGAAGGGCACGACGAGCCTGATGATCTTGCCGTGGGGCCAATCGGTCTGGCCCTGGCCCTGGCCCTGGCCCTGGGCCTGGGCCGCGCCGACGGCCGCGCAGGCGAGCGTCAGACCGAGGAAGACACGCTGGAGGAAGCGCATGGAGAACTCCTGTGGATCGGGAACGGTGGAGGAACGAGGGGACTGCGGTCGATCCTAGGTATGGCTCTTGCGTTGGGCGAGCTGGTTATATTTATGTCGCCATCACCCCCATCTATACCCACGGGAGGCCCGTTCCATGCGTCCCGGTGACCTGAACCTGCTGCTGCACTTCGATGCCCTCATGAGCTGGCGCAGCGTGTCGCGCGCCGCCGTCGAGCTGGAGATCACGCAGCCGGCCATGAGCGCCGCGCTCAGCCGCCTGCGGCGGCTCTTCAACGACCCGGTGCTCGAACGCGTCGGCGGCGCCTGGCAGCCGACCCACAAGGCGCAGGACCTCCATGCCTCGTTCCGGCCGCTGCTGGACATGTGGCGCCAGGTCTCGGTGCCGCGCACGACCTTCGACCCCCGCACCAGCCAGCGCTCGCTGAATGTCTTCGCGACCGACTACGTGCAGTTCGCCGTCATCGGCCGGGTCATGGGCCGGCTGGCCAGGGAGGCGCCGGGCATCGACCTGCGGGTGGTCGCGGCGCAGCCCCGGCTGGGGCTGGACATGCTGGAGAGCAACCAGGTCGAGATGATCGCGGGCTACTACCCCGAGCCGGGCGCCAACCTGCGCACGCGCTTCCTGTTCGAGGAGAAGGCGGTGTGCCTGGTGCGCGCCAACCATCCCTGCCTGCAGCGGCCCTGGAACCTGGATGCCTATCTGGCCCACGGCCACGTGAACCTGGCCGCCCACACGCGGTATTTCAGCGAGCGCATCGACCAGGCGCTGCTGGCGCAGAACCGCTCGCGCCGCATCGCGCTGACCCTGTCGAGCTACCTGGCCTGTCCGTTCGCGGTCGGCCAGTCGGACCTGGTGGCCACGGTGCCGGCGAGCGTCGCCAAGGCGCTGGGCCGCCAGGCCGGCACGGTGACCCTCGACGTGCCGCTGCCCCTGCCGATGCTGACGCTGTCGCTCTACTGGCACGAGCGCCACCACCGCGATCCCGCGCATGCCTGGGTGCGGCAGTTCATCGGCGCGATGTACTGAGAAGCTCGATCGAGACGCCAGGCCCCGGGTACCGGCCCCGGCGCCGCCATCTCGTTTCGAGATGGATCGTTCTGCGATCCATATGAATGTTGCGAGTTAACCCTCTGCGGTCGCCCCGACGCATCGTCGACCATCGACGCTCGACTCCAACCTCCCGAGGCAGACCGATGACCAGCAGCACCCTGTCGCCCTCGCATGGCGATGCCGCCTCCCTCCCGGCCGCCGAAGCGGACGCGGTCTACCGCAAGGTCGGCTGGCGCCTCATCCCGCTGCTGTTCGTCTGCTACATCGTGGCCTACCTCGACCGCGTCAACGTCGGCTTCGCCAAGCTGCAGATGCAGGACGCGCTGCAGTTCAGCGAGGCGGTCTACGGCCTGGGCGCGGGCATCTTCTTCGTCGGCTACTTCCTGTTCGAGGTGCCCAGCAACGTGATCCTGCACAGGGTCGGCGCGCGGCGCTGGATCGCCCGCATCATGATCACCTGGGGCCTGCTGTCGGCCGCCACGATGTTCGTGAATTCGCCGATGACCTTCTATGTCATCCGCTTCGTGCTCGGCGCGGCCGAGGCCGGCTTCTTCCCCGGCATCATCCTCTACCTCACCTACTGGTATCCGGCGGCGCGGCGCGGCAAGGCGACCTCGCTGTTCCTGGCCGCGATCCCGTTCGCCGGCATCCTGGGCGGCCCGGTCTCGGGCTGGATCCTGCAGGGCATGGCGGGCGTCAACGGCTGGCAGGGCTGGCAGTGGCTGTTCCTGCTGCAGGGCCTGCCCACGGTGGCGCTAGGCCTGGTGGTGTGGAATCGCCTGGACGACCGCGTCGCCGACGCCGCCTGGCTCACGCCCCGCGAGCGCGCCATCATCGAGCGCGACATCGCCGCCGATGGCAGCGGCAAGTCCGAGGCCGGCGTCTGGCGCGTGATCGCCAACGGCCGCGTCTGGCTGCTGGCGCTGGTGTACTTCGCCTTCGTCTCCGGGCTCTATGGCATCTCGTTCTGGCTGCCCAGCATCATCAAGGCGATCGGCGTCAAGGGCGCGCTCGACATCGGCCTGCTCAGCGCCATCCCGTGGTCGTTCGGCGTCGTCGCCATGTACCTGACCGCGCGCAGCGCCGACCGCCACCTGGAGCACCGCTGGCACTCGGCGGTGGCCGCCGTGGTCGGCGCCGCCGGCCTGGTGATGAGCGTGGCCATGCATGGCAGCACCGCCTGGTCGCTGGTCGGCCTGACCATCGCGACGATGGGCATCATGTCGACCCTGCCGGTGTTCTGGGGCATGCCGACCGGCTTCCTCGGTGGCGCCGCCGCCGCCGCCGGCATCGCCTTCATCAACTCCTTCGGCAACCTCTCGGGCTTCGCCGCGCCGTTCATGATCGGCATGATCAAGGACGCCACGCGCAGCACCGATGCCGGCCTGCACCTGCTCGCGGCGCTGCTGGTCATCGGCGCGGTGCTGGTGCTGTTCGTGCGCCCGTCGAAGGCCGCCACGGCGCGCTGACATCGACCGCCGTCCCCTCCCCCCCGCCGCGCCATGCGCGCGCGCCCATCCCATCGACGAGGACCCTTCCATGGACGCTCCCGTGACGACCCCGGCGCACCCGCGCCCCGCCGCGCCCCGCCGCATGCCATCGCCGCGACTGGTGGCCGCCCTGCGCGAGCACTTCGGCGCGCGCTGCTCGACCGCCGAGGCGGTGCTGCTGCAGCATGGCAGCGACGAGTCGAGCTACCGACCGCAGCCGCCCGACGTCGTCGTGCACGTGCAGGACACCGACGAGGTCGCCCACCTGGTGCGCGCCTGCGCCGCCGAGCGCGTGCCGGTGATCCCGTTCGGCGTCGGCTCCTCGATCGAGGGCCACCTGCTGGCGGTCGAGGGCGGCGTCTGCGTCGACTTCTCGCGCATGAACGCCGTGCTGGCGATCCGCCCGGGCGACCTCAACGCCACCGTGCAGGCCGGCGTCACCCGCACCCAGCTCAACACCGCGCTGGCCGGCACCGGCTTCTTCTTCTCGGTCGATCCCGGAGCCGACGCCACCGTCGGCGGCATGGTGGCGACGGGGGCCTCGGGGACCAACACGGTGCGCTACGGCACCATGCGCGACAACGTCGTCAGCCTGACGGTGGTCACCGCCGCCGGCGAGGTCGTGCGCACCGCCTCCAACGCGCGCAAGAGCTCGGCCGGCTACAACCTGACGCAGCTGTACTGCGGCTCGGAGGGCACGCTGGGCCTGATCACCGAGGTCACGGTGCGCATCCACCCGCATCCCGAGATGGTGGCGGCGGCGGTGGTCAACTTCCCGACGGTGCGCGCCGCCGTGGACTGCGTGATCGAGTCGATCCAGCTGGGCGTGCCGCTGGCGCGCGCCGAGATGCTGGACGCCCTGACGATCCGGGCCGTCAATGCCCACAGCCACACCGCGCTGGCCGAGCAGCCGACGCTGTTCCTGGAGTTCGCCGGCGGACGGGCCCAGGTCGACGCGCAGGCGGCGGTGGTGCGCGAGCTCGCCGACGCCCACGGCGGCGGCGAGTTCCAGTGGGCCAGTCTGCAGGAGGAGCGCTCGCGCCTGTGGACGCCCCGGCACCACGCCTACTTCGCCTCGCTGCAGCTCAGGCCCGGCAGCCGCAGCATGACCACCGATGCCTGCGTGCCGCTGTCGGCGCTGGCCGGCTGCGTCGAGGAGACGCTCGAGGACATCCGCTCGCACGGCCTGCTGGCGCCGGTCTTCGGCCACGTCGGCGATGGCAATTTCCATTGCCTGGTGCTGGTGGACCCCGACTCGGCCGAGGAGAACGCGGCCGCCGAGGCCTTCAGCCACCGCCTGGTGCAGCGCTCGCTGCGCCATGGCGGCACCTCCACCGGCGAGCATGGTGTGGGCCTGCACAAGATGCGCTACCTGGTCGAGGAACATGGCATCCACGCGGTGGCGCTGATGCGCTCGATCAAGCAGGCGCTCGATTCGCACAACATCCTCAACCCCGGCAAGGTCGTCAGCTTCGTCGCCTGAGCGAGCCGGCCGACGGTCCGCCGGACGGCCCAGAATTCCCCCCATGGAATTGCGCCAGTTCAAGTACTTCATCGAGATCGTCGACCACAAGAGCCTGTCGCGCGCGGCGGCGCACCTGCATGTCGCGCAGTCGGCCCTGAGCCGGCAGATGGCCGAGCTGGAGGCCGAGCTGGGCGTGCGCCTGCTGCAGCGCAGCCGCAGCGGCGTGACGATGACCGAGGCCGGCAAGGTCTTCCACGAATATGCCCGGGGCATCCTCCAGCAGATCCGGGACGCCCGCGAGGCCGTGCTGCGCTCGTCGGACACGGTGGTCGGCTCGGTCATCGTGGCGCTGCCGCAGAGCGTCGCCGCCACGCTGGCGCTGCCTCTGATGCGCGCGGCCGCCGCCCGCTACCCGAACGTGCTGTTCCACCTCAACGAGGAACTGACCGGCAACATGATCGACCAGCTGCTCGGTGGCCGGGTCGACATCGCCCTCTTCACCGACACCATGCCCGCGCGCGACATCGCCTTCGTGCCGCTGGTGGAGGAGGCGTTCGTGCTGATGCACGCGCCCCACGACCCGTCGGCGCCGGCACCGGGCGAGGTCTCGCTCGACCAGGCCACCGCGCGGCCGCTGGTGCTGCCGAGCCCGCAGCATGGCCACTGCACGCGCTGGGTGGTCGACCAGGCCCTGGCGCGCGCCGGCCGGCCACCGCAGCGGGTGGCGGCGGAGATCAATTCGGTCTACGTGCTCAAGAGCGCCGTCGAGGCCGGCATCGGCGCCAGCATCATGCCGCTGGGCCTGGCCCAGCGCGAGGTCGAGGAGCAACGCCTGGTGGCGCATCGCATCCAGGCGCCGGACATGGCGCGCGTGCTCGGGCTGTGCACCTCGCGCCACCTGCCCGGGACCAATGCCCGTGGCGCGATCTGCAAGCTGATCGACGACGTCGTGCGCCAGCTGTGCGAGGACGGTCGCTGGGCGGGGGCGGCATACGTCGGTCCGCAGGCCGCGGCCGGCGTGGCCTGACCGTTCGCCGCGAACGGCGGGGTCATCGCATCGACGATAGAAGCAAGGGACATCGTCCGACAGCCCGGCATCTGTATGCCCATACAGTGGAATCTTTAAGGAGCATCCCATGACCGACAAGACCACCCAGGCCCATGCCGACGAAGGCAACACCCAGAAGGACCCGAAGGACTGGGTCACCGGCGACGAGAAGATGACCGGCGCCCAGCACTCCTACCTCAAGACCCTGTCCGAGGAAGCCAAGGTGCCGGTCGACGAGAACCTGACCAAGGCCGAGGCGTCGATGCGCATCGACGAGCTGCAGCACGAGACCGGCCGGGGCGAGTCCAAGAGCGACACCTGACCCGGCGACGCGGACGGTGCGGGACCGCGCTTCGGCCGAGAATGACGGCCGGGCCGGTCCCGCGATGCCATGGAGCGGCGGACCGACCGGTGATCACATCGTCGTTACCGCAAGGCCTCCACCCATGCCCGCGTCCTCTCCACCACCCGAGTTCCCCGCCGCGCCGCCAGTCGACGTCGCTCGGCCACGGCAGCAGCAGCCACCACCGCCCGCCCCCGGACCCGTCACCGCCGTCATCGAACACCGGGTGCGGCAAGAAGCGATCGCCGGCTACGAGGCCTGGCTGCGCAAGGTGGTGCCGATCGCCTCGCGCGCGCCGGGGCATCGCGGTGTCGATGTGATCCATCCGCCCGCCGGCGGCCTGCACTACACCATCACCATCCATTTCGATTCGCTCCCGCACGCGCAGGAATGGTTCGCGTCGGACCTGCGTCGGCGACTGGTCGAGGAGGTCGCTCCCCTGCTGCAGGCCGCCGAGACGATCGAGACGCGCAGCGGGCTCGAATTCTGGTTCCATCCGCCCCCCGGGCAGCCACCCGCCAAGCGCTACCGGCAGTTCCTGCTGACGCTGTCGGTGATCTTCCCGCTCACGATGGCGGTGCCGGCGCTGCTGCATCGGCTGCAGGGGGTCGCGCCCTGGCTCGGCGGCTATGTGGTGGCGCATCTCGTCTCGGCGGCGATCGTGGTGGCGTTGATGGTCTACGTGATCATGCCGCGCTACACGCGGCTGATGGCGCGCTGGCTCTATCGATGAAGGCCCCGCGGCCCGCGGCACGGATGCTGGGACGCCGGCGTTCAATACTTCGGACGTAAAGGACCCGCCTACCGGAGGATCGGACGAATCGCCCGATTCGATGGCTCCCGGCTGATGACGCGATCGTCGGAGCGGTCGATCCTGGGTCATCGAACCACAGGACTCCGGTCCCAGGAAAGGCTGACGATGACCAGCGAACAGACACTGACGGAGATCAGGGAAGCCAACCTCACCTATCTCATGCTGTCCCAGAACCTGATCCGCCAGGACAAGGCCCAGGCCTTGTTCCGGCTGGGCATCTCCGAAGCCTCGGCCGACCTCATCGCCATGCTGTCGCCATCGCAGATCATGAAGCTGGCATCGAGCAACATGCTGCTGTGCCGCTTCCGCGCCGACGACGAGCGGATCTGGCGATTGCTGACCCAGTCCAACCCGGCCGCGCGCACGGTCAACGAGTCGACCGCGCGGCTGCATGCCAACCTGCTGATGTCCAGCCGCTTCGTCGAAGCGGCGGCCTGAGGCGCCGGGTCGACCGGGCCGGCCCTTGTGCTCAGTCGATCTTGATGTTCAGCGCCCCGACCACCTCGCGCCACGTCGCGATCTCGCTGGCGATGCGTTGCCCGAAGGCTTCCGGCGTGCCGCCCGCGGGCACCGCGCCATCGGCCTTGAACTTCTCGGTGGTGGCGCCCAGACGCAGGATCGTCGCGATCTCGCCATTGACGCGCCGCACGATGTCCGCCGGCAGGCCCTTCGGACCGATGAGTCCGTAACACAGCGTCACGTCGTAGCCCGGGAAGCCCGACTGGGCGATGGTCGGCACCTCCGGCAGCGACGGGATGCGATCGGCCGTGGTGACCGCCAGCGCCCGCAGCCGGCCGCCCTCGACATGCGGCAGCGCGCTGGCGGTGGCGGCGAAATAGACATCGACCTGGCCGCTCATGACATCGGTGAGCGCCGCGCCGCCGCCCTTGTAGGGCACGTGGACCATCTGCACGCCGGCGCGGCGCGCGAACTGGGCCGCCGCGAGATGCAGGGCGCTGCCCTGGCCCGACGAGGCATAGGTGAGCTGGCCGGGCCGGGACTTCGCCGCCGCCACGAGATCGGCGATGCTGCGGATCGGGGACGCGGGGCTCACCACCACCAGCAGCGGACCGGCGGAGATCTGGCCGATCGGCGTGATGTCGCGCACCGGGTCGTACTTGATCCTGTAGAGGCTCGGATTGACCGTGTAGCTCGACGAGATCAGCGTCAGCACGCTGCCATCGGCGGGCGCGGCCAGGCCGGCATCGACGCCGATCATGCCGCCCGCGCCGGAGCGGTTGTCGACGATCACCGGCTGGCCGAGCGCCCCGGTCAGCATCTGCGCCATGTAGCGCGCCAGGATGTCGGCGCCGCCGCCGGGGACATATGGCACGATCACCTTGACCGGCTTGGACGGATAGCCGGCGGCCCGCGCGATCAGGGGCAGCGCGGCGCTGGCGAGCAGCGCGCGCCGGCCGAGGGAGAAGGAAGAGGACGGCATGGACGGGTCTCCGAGAGGGTTGCGGATGCGGCGGGGGATGGCGCGGCTCAGACGGCCAGCGGCGTGGTGGCGCCATCCATGGCGACGAAGGCGCCATTCACATAGCTGGCCCGCCGGGATGCCAGGAACACCACCACGTCGGCGATCTCGTCCGGGCGCGCCGGCCGGCCCAGGGCCAGCGCGGCGCCCGGGTCCGGGGGCGGCGGGCGGCCCTCGGAGGCGGCCAGTCGGCGCTCGACCTCCAGGCGCGCGGCCAGGCGCGCCGTCAGCACCATGCCGGGATGGATGGCGTTGACCCGCACGCCCTGGCGCGCATGGGCCGCCGCCAGGCCGGCCGTCGCCAGCATCAGGGCCGCGTTGGCCGAGCCACCGGCCAGGTGCGTCGGGTTGGCGACCTTGCCGCCCATGCCGACGATGGTCACGATGGCGCCGCCGCCACGCGCGGCCATGCGCCGCGCGGCCGGATCGGCGAGATGGATGGCGCTGAAGAACTTGGCGTCCATGGCGTCGCGCCAGGCCGCCGGCGTCAGTTGCGCGGCGGGCGTGCGCTGCGCGGCGCCGGCGGCGCCGACCAGGACGTCGAGCGGCCCGAAGCCGGCTTCCACCGCGTCCAGCGCCGCCGCCGCCGCCGCGGCATCGCGAAGGTCGGCCGTGAAGATCGCCGTGGTCGCCGGCGCCTCGAGCGCGTCGACGGCGGCCCGCAGGCGGGCGGCATCGCGCGCCAGCAGGCTCACGCGGGCGCCCTCGGCCAGGAAGGCGCGCACGCAGGCCAGGCCGATGCCGCCACTCGCGCCGGTCACGAGCACGTGCCGGCCGGTCAGTCCGAGATCCATGCCTCAGCCGCGCTTGAGCAGCAGGCCGCCATCCACCGGCAGCAGCGCGCCGGTGATGTAGGCCGACTCGTCGGAGGCCAGGAACACCGCCGCGTTGGCGACGTCCAGCGCGCTGCCCATGTAGCCCATGGGCACGAGCTGGTCGCGCTCGGCGCGCACGACGCTGCGGTCGACGCCGCGCTCCTGCGCCCGGCGCTCGATCGCCATCGGCGTGTCGATCAGCCCCGGCAGGATCACGTTGGCCCGCACGCGGTGGATCGCGTTCTCGAAGGCGATGTGCTGCGTCAGGGTGTTGATGGCGCCCTTGCTGGTCTTGTAGGTGACGGTCGGCCGGCCGGCCAGCGACGAGGTCGAGGAGATGTTGATGATGCTGCCCGAACGCTGCGCCACCATGTGCGGCAGCGCGTGCTTGCAGGTCATGAACATGCCCTTGAGGTTCATGCGCATGATGTCGTCCCACATGTCGGCATCCATGTCGGCCGTGCGGCGATCGCCCTTGGAGCGACCGACGTTGTTGTGCAGCACGTCGATGCGGCCGTGGCGCGCCACGCAGGCGTCGATCATCGCCTTGCAGTCGGCCTCGCGGGTGACGTCGCCGACGAAGACCGAGGCGGTCGCGCCGCGCGCCTCGACGGCGGCCAGCGTGTCGTGGGCCCAGGCCTCGTTGATGTCGACCAGCAGCAGCGTCGCGCCTTCCTCGGCGAAGCGCTCCGCCGTCGCGCGGCCGTTGCCGGGCGTGCCGCCGGGCTGCTGGCCCGCGCCCACGAGGACGGCGATCTTGCCGTCGAGTCTTCCGGATGCCATGGTGTGTTCCTTCTTGCGGTTCGTCATTCGGTGGAGATGCGACCCTGCTGGATCACCTGGCGCCAGCGGGCCTCCTCGGCGCGCTCGAAGGCCGTCATCTCCCGGGGGGTGTTGGTCGCCACGCTCAGGCCCTCGGCCTCGACGCGCTGGCGGAATTCGCTCGCGCGGGCGGCCTTGACCACCGCCGCGTTCAGCCGCGCGATCACCTCCGGCGGCGTGCCGCCGGGCGCGTACAGCGCATACCAGACATCGGCCTCGTAGCCCGGCAGGGTCTCGGCGATGGTCGGCACGTCCTTGAAGACCGGGGACCGCTCGGCCGACGTGATGGCGATGGCGCGCATCTTCCCGCTCTCGACGAACTTGCCGGTGCCCCCGGGCGTGCCGATGACGAAGTCGATCTGGCCGCCCAGGAGATCGGTCATCGCCGGTCCCGCGCCCCGGTAGGGCACGTGGGTGATGTCGATGCCCGCGAGGTTCTTGAACAGCTCGCCCGCGAGGTGCACCGCCGTGCCATTGCCCGAGGAGCCATAGGTCAGCTTGCCGGGATTCGCCTTGGCGGCGCGCACCACGTCCGCGACCGTCCGGTGGGGACTGTCGGGCCGCGACACCAGGACGTTGGGCCCGCGGCAGATCAGCGCGACCGGGGCGAAGTCGCGCACCGTGTCGTAGGGCAGCTTCTTCACCAGCGTGGCGTTGATCGGCAATGCCGAGGTGGTCAGCAGCAGGGTGTAGCCATCCGGCGGCGCCTTGGCCACGGTGTCCGAGCCGATGACGGTGCCGCCGCCGGGCTTGTTGTCGACGACCAGGGTCTGCCCCAGGTCCTCGCCCATGCCCAGTCCCAGCGTGCGCGCGACCAGATCGGTGCCGCCGCCGGCGGTGAAGGGCACCACCAGCCGGATCACGCGCGAGGGGAAGGCGTCGGCGGCGAAGGCGCCGCCCGGCCGGCCGGCCAGGGCGGGCAGCGCCAGCGCGGCCGCCGTGGCGCGCAGCAGGCCGCGCCGGCTGAGGGATTGCTCGATCATGGTCTTGTCTCCTGATGATTCGATCCGGTGCGGATGGCATCGGTCCGCGCCCAGTCTAGGAAGACGACGACCTCGAGCTGTGAATTCTGGGAAAGGCTCCGTTTCCCGCTGGCGAGCGCTCGGCGCGCCCGCTCAGGGAGGCGGCTCGTCGGCGCGGCTGAGCAATTGCGCGAGGAATGCCCGGCCGGCATCGGAGAGCTTTTCCGCGTCGCGCACGCAGACCCAGATCTGCCGCCGCGCCCAGGCGTCCTCCAGCGGCAGCACCGCCAGTCCCAGGCGCTGCGCGTGGTTGCGCGCGATGGCCGAGGGCACGATGGCCACGCCCAGGCCCTCGCGCACCAGACCGCAGCGCGCCTCCGGATTGGAGACCTGGGCGCGCACGCGCAGCGGCCGCGAGATGCTGGGGCCGGCCAGCAGCAGGAACTCCTCCAGGCTGTGGCGCGGGAAGAACCCGAGGAAGTCGAAGTCGAGCGCCTCCTCGATCCTCAGGCTGGCGCGCCCGGCCAGCGGATGGCCCAGCGGCACCACCAGCGCCTCCAGGTCGTTGCGATAGGGCATGGAGACCACGCCGGAGGCCGGATGGGCCGCGTGATAGAGCCCGATGTCGGCCTCGCCGTCGGCCACCAGCCGGGGCACGTCGTAGCTGAAGGCCTCGGTCAGATCGACCCGCGCGCCGGGCGCGATGCGGGCGAAGGCGCTGATCTCGCGCGGCAGGAACTGCTGCACCGCCGAGGAGTTCGACACCAGGCGGATCTGCGGCAGGCCGCTGGCGGAGAAGGCCGCCAGCGACCGGCGCGCCTGGGTCACCTGGCGCAGGATCGTCTTGGCCTGCTGGTAGAGCACCTCGCCCGCCGGCGTCGTCCGCACGCCGCGCCCGTGGCGCTCCAGCAGCCGCACGCCCAGGCGCCGCTCGAGCTCGGAGATGCGCTTGCTCGCCGCCGAGGTCACCAGGCTGGCGCGTTCGGCGGCGCGCGAGAGGCTCTTCTCCTCGACGGCGGCTACGAAGATCTCGAGCGTTCCGAATTCCACGGTTCGATGGCGGCGATGGGCATGGTCGCAGTATGTCCCGTCCCCGACCCCCGTCCAGGAACATCCGGCCCCCTCGGCGACTCCATGACGTCGCGGCCCCTCATTTCCGTGGCCGGGAAGCAGAAAGAAAGATAGAACGACATGACCCCTCAAGAACTTTCCATGCTCGAGAACATGCTGCAGCGCCTGGGCGCGGTGCACGGCGTCGTCAAGGATCCGCAGGCCGACGCGCTCATCCGCGAACGCCTGGCGGGCCAGCCCGATGCGCTGTACCTGCTGGTGCAGCGCACGCTGCTGCTGGAGCACGCTCTCGACGACGCGCGCCGCCAGCTGGCCCAGCGCCCCGCCACGCCGGCCGATCCGGGGGGCGCGGCCTTCCTGCGGCGCGGCCTGGAGCCGGGCTTCGGACGTGATCCGGCGGACCGCGAGGCCTACGCGCCGGAGCGGGCGCCCTCGGCCGGCGCGCCGTCGATGGCCCCGGCACTGGCACCGGCACCGGGATGGCGCGACCGGCTGTTCGGTGGCGCCGCTGCGGCGCCGGCCGCGCCCGCCGCCGGTGGCCGTGGCTTCCTCGGCCAGGCCGCCTCCGCCGCCGCGGGCGTGGCGGGCGGCATGTTCCTGTTCAATGGCATCGAGCACCTGCTCGGGGGCGGACGTGGCGGTGGCATCGGCGGTGGCGGGAGCGGCTTCCTGGGCCTGGGCGGCCAGCCCGGCAACGGCGGCCCCACCGAGGTGCTCGAGAACGTCACCCAGAACTTCCATGCCGAGCCCGGCGGCGGCGATGTCGGCAACGGCGGCGACGGCGGCAACGCAGGCGGTGGCGACGGCATGCGCCAGCTGGCCGACGACGCCGGCGCCGGCTGGTCCGGCTTCGACGACGACGCCGCGTTCGACGACGACCGCTTCGTCTGAGGATCCGCGGCGTGCCCATGGGGGCCACGCATCGACCCCGCGCTCGCCTGGCGGCGGGCCGTCCAGCCATAAGCGCAGCTTATGCAAATGACGCCTTTCCCCGCCTGCCAGCCTCCTCATCGGCTTCGTAGACTCGCCTCCTTCCCACCCAGAGAGACGATCCGATGATCCATCCCGGCACCCGCCTGCGCACCGCCCTGGCCGAGAAACGCGGCCTCCTCGTACCCGGCGCCGGCAACGCGCTCGCGGCCCGGGTCATCGAGAGCCTGGGCTTCGAGGCCGTCTACCTCAGCGGCGCCGGGCTCACCAACAACTTCTATGGCATGCCCGACCTGGGCTTCGTCGGCCTCGAGGACATCGCCCGCCACACCGCCGCCCTGCGCGACGCGATCGAGCTGCCGCTCATCGTCGATGCCGACACCGGCTTCGGCAACGCCCTCAACGTGCGCCACACCGTGCGCACGCTGGAGCGCGCCGGCGCCAACGCCATCCAGCTCGAGGACCAGGTCAGCCCGAAGAAATGCGGCCACTTCGCCGGCAAGGCGGTGATCGCCACGGCGGAGATGGTCGGCAAGGTCAAGGCCGCCGTCGATGCCCGCCAGCATGGCGACTTCCTCGTCATCGCCCGCACCGATGCCCGCGCCATCCACGGCCTGGACGACGCGCTCGACCGCGCCCGCGCCTTCGCCGAGGCCGGCGCCGACGTCACCTTCGTCGAGGCGCCCACCGGCATCGACGAGCTGCGCCGCATCGCCGCCGAACTGGCCTGCCCCCAGGTGGTCAACATCGTCATCGGCGGCAAGACGCCGGCGCTGCCGGCGGCCGAGTTCGGCGCCATGGGCTTCGGCCTGGTGCTCTATGCCAATGCCGCACTGCAGGGCGCGGTGCGCGGCATGACGCAGGCGCTCTCACGGCTCCAGCGCGATGGCGAGCTGCCGGAGGATCCGGCCGTGGTCGCCACCTTCGCCGAGCGCCAGGCCCTGGTGCGCAAACCCCTGTTCGATGCCCTGGACGAGCGCTATGCCGGCAGCTGAGGGCGGCGCCACCGGGACGACCGTGGCGGTGACCGCCGTCGACAGCCACGCGCACGTCTTCGAACGCGGCCTGCCGCTGGCGCAGCGGCGCCGCCACGCGCCCGACTTCGATGCGCTGCTCGACGACTACCTGGGCCTGCTCGACCGCCATGGCGTCTCGCATGGCGTGCTGGTGCAGCCCAGCTTCCTGGGCACCGACAACCACTACTTCCTGGATGCCATCGCGCGCCATCCGCGGCGCCTGCGCGGCGTGGCGGTGGTCGATCCCGGCACCCCGCTGGACGACCTGCGGGCCCTGCGGGCGCGGGGCAACACCGGCGTGCGCGTGAACCTGGTCGGCCTCGACATCCCCGACTTCGCCGCCCCCGAGTGGCGCGCGCTGCTGGGCCACCTGCGCGAGCTCGACGCCCACCTGGAGATCCACCGCGACGCGCGCGACCTGCCGGCGCTGCTCGCGGCCCTGCTGCCGAGCGGCTGCCGCCTGGTGGTCGACCACCTCGGCCGACCGGACCCGGCCCTGGGCAACGCCGACCCCGGCTTCGCGGCCCTGCTGCGCGCCGCCGAGAGCGGCCGGGTCTGGGTCAAGCTGTCGGCCGCCTACCGTAGCGCGCGGGCGCCGCGCCTGGCCATCGAATCACGCGACGCGGCGCTGGCGATACGGGACGCCGACGCGGCGCGCGCGACCGCCCGGGCGCTGCTGGCCGCGTTCGGTCCGCAGCGGCTGGTCTGGGGCAGCGACTGGCCGCACACGCAGCACCAGGAATTCATCGATTTCGGCGCCAGCCGCGCGCTGCTCGACGACTGGGTGCCCGATGCCGGGCAGCGCCAGCGCATCCTCGTGGACACGCCGGCCGAGCTGTTCGGGCTGCGCTAGCCGGGCCGGTCGGTCCGCCCGACCCGGCCGCCTTCTTTCGACAACAATCAGGAGACCTCCCATGAACCGACGCCGCATCGCCCTCCTGGCCCTGCTCGCGGGCGCCGCCGCCACCGCCGGCGGCATCGCGACGGCCCAGACGCCCGCACCCGCCGCCCCGGCCGGCGCCTTCCCGACCAAGCCGGTGCGCCTGGTCGTCACCTATCCGCCCGGTGGCACGGTGGACGCGGTCGCCCGCATCCTCGGGCCGAAGCTGTCGGCGCGCTGGGGCCAGCCGGTCGTGATCGACAACCGCGCCGGCGGTGGCGGCCTGATCGGCGGCGAGATCGTCGTCAAGGCCCCGGCCGATGGCTACACGCTCCTGTTCGATGCCTCCAACCAGGCGCAGAACCCGGCGCTGAAGAAGCGCATGCCCTTCGACACCCAGCGCGACCTGCTGCCGGTCTCGCTGCTGGTGCGGGTGCCCAACATGATCGTGGTCAATCCGCAGTTCGAGGCGCGCACCGTGAAGGACCTGGTGGCGCTGGCCAAGGCCAAGCCCGGCCAGATCGACTACGCATCCTCCGGCAATGGCTCGTCGCCGCACCTGGCCGGCGAACTGTTCGGCATCATGACCGGCACCCGCATGACCCACGTCGCCTATCGCGGCGGCGGCCCCGCCATGGTCGATGTCATGGCCGGCCAGGTCCCGGTGTTCTTTGCCAGCATGGCCTCGGCCCTGCCCTACCTCAAGTCCGGCAAGCTGACGCCGGTGGCGGTCGCCGGCCAGCGGCGCTCGCCGGTGCTGCCCGACGTGCCGACCGTGGCGGAGGCCGGCGTGCCCGGCTACGACATGTATGAATGGAATGCCGTCTTCGCGCCGGCCGGCACGCCCGCCCCGCTGGTCGAGCGCATCTCCCGGGACATCGCGGCCGTCCTGGCCGACCGCGAGATCCATGCCCGCCTGATCGCGCTGGGCGCCGAGGTCATCGGCTCGACCCCGGCCGAGCTCGGGCGCTTCCGCGGCACCGAGATCGAGCGCTGGACCCGACTCGCGAAGCAGGCGCGCATCGAACTCGACTGACCCCCACTCTTCCCGATCCCGATCCCGTTCCCGATCCCGTTCCCTCCGAAACCTCTTGCACACCTCACAACTTCAAAGCGAGAACCTTCCAATGACCCACCGCATCCTCCGCCGCACCGCCCTCGCCGCCCTGGCCTGCGCGGCCACCGCCGCCGCCCTGCCCGCCCTCGCCCAGGGCGATGCCTGGCCGACCAAGCCGATCCGCTTCGTCGTGCCGTTCTCGGCCGGCGGCGCCAACGACCTGATGGCCCGCGCGGCCGCCGAGGGCGCCTCCAAGCGCCTGGGCCAGCCGATCGTGATCGAGAACAAGCCCGGCGGCTCGACCAGCCTGGGCGCGGCCGTGGTGGCGCAGAGCAAGCCCGATGGCTACACCTTCCTCATCAGCGCGGCCGGGGTCATCTCCAACAGCATGATCAAGAAGACGCTGCCCTACAAGGACGCCGACCTGACGCCGGTCGCGATGGTCGGCCTGGCGCCCTCGGTGATCCTGGTGCCGGCCGACGCGCCATACAACAACCTCAAGGAATTCATCGCCGCCTCCAGGAAGGGCGAGGGCTTCCACTGGGCCACCGCCGGCACCGGCAGCACGCCGCACTTCGTCTCCGGCATCCTGGAGACCCAGTACGGCGCCAAGCTCGACATCGTGCCGTACAAGAGCGGCTCCGAATCCATCACGGCGGTGATCGGCAAGCAGGTCGAGGCCACCTCGGAGGCCAGCATCGTCGCCCTGCCCTACGTGAAGAGCGGCCGACTCAAGGCCCTGGCCGACACCTGGACCGCGCGCATCTCGGCCTATCCGCAGCTCAGCACCGCCGTCGAGCAGGGCTTCCCCGACATGCAGATCGCCCACTGGTGCGGCGTCCATGCGCCGGCCGGCACGCCCGAGGCCATCCTCGACCGCATGGCCGCCGCCGTCGATGCCGCCATGAAGGACCCGACCACCGCCGCGCACCTCAAGAGCATCGGCATCGAGCCGGTCGGCGGCACCCGCGCCTCGTTCGCCAAGTTCGTCGGCGACGAGCGCGCCCGCCTCGGATCGGTGGTCAAGGCCACCGGCATGAAGGACGAGTGAGCATCCCGGGCGATCCCGCCGGCGCGGAGGCCCCGCTGCTGGAGACCCGCCTGATGCGCTACCTGCTGGCGGTCGCCGACGCCGGCAGCCTGACCCATGCGGCGGCCGCCCTGGGCGTCGCGCAGCCGGCCCTGAGCCAGGCCCTCAAGCGCCTGGAGACCGAGCTCGGCGTGCGCCTGTTCGACCGCTCGCGGCGCGGCGCCACCCTCACCGAGGCCGGCCGCGCCATCATCGACGACGTGCGCGCCAGCCTGGCGCTGGCGGTCTCGGCCACCGAGCGGGCCCGCGACATCGCCGGCGGCCGGGCCGGGCGGCTGCACATCGGCTTCGTCACCCATGCGGTCTACGACGTGCTGCCCTCGGCACTGCGCCTGCTGCGCACCGGCTTCCCGGGGGTCGAGGTGGTGCTCAGCGAGATGGGCAACGCCGACCAGCTGCAGGCCCTGGAGCAGGGCGCCATCGACCTCGCCATCCTGCACACGCCGCTGCCGCTGGCCGACCCGGTGCGCATGAAGCTGGTGCGGCGCGAGCGCTTCGTCGCGGTGCTGCCGGTCGGCCATCCGGTGGGCGCCGATGGCCGGGTCGGTCTGGCGGATGTCGCCGCGCTCGGACTGGTGTGGTTCCCGGAGCGGCAGTTGCCGATGGTGCGCGCCGGCATCCTCGGCGCCATGCAGCGCGCCGGATTGAAGCCGCGCGTCGTGCAGGAGGCCAATCGCTCGCTCACCGTGCTGTCGTGCGTGGCCGCCGGCCTGGGCGCGTCGCTGCTGCCGCAGTCGGCGGCGGTCATGGCGCATCGCGGCGTGCAATTCGTCGAGCTGCGCGATGGCGACGCCCTGCCGCACTTCGAGCTGGGCGTGCTGTGGGTCGCGTCCTCCCGGCTGACGCTGGCGGCGCAGCTGGCCGAGCACCTGTGAGCCAGGCGCCGGCGCGGTCGCCACGACCCGCCGGTAGGGACTTCGTCCGACAGCCGGAGTCCATCGTCCCCGCCTTCGACGCGACACCATCCGGCATAGCCTGACATGGCTTTCGTTCGGGGAAAAACCATGAAAACACCATCCTCCGCCTTCACCGTCGTCGTCGGTGCGGGCATCGCCATCCTGGGTGCCCTGCTGGGCGCCGCCGGCCTCTGGCTCGTCGTCCTCGGCGGCAGTGGCTATTACCTGGTCGCAGGCGCGGCATTGCTCGCGGTCGGCGTGCTGCTGTCGCGGCGCTCGGCCTCGGCGCTCTGGATCTACACGGCCCTGCTGCTGGGCACCCTCGCCTGGTCGCTGTGGGAGGTGGGACCGGACTGGTGGCCCTTGGCCGCGCGGCTGGGCTTCCTGTTCCTGCTGGGGCTGTTGCTGCTGGCGCCCTGGACCCTGCGGGCGCGGCGGGCCGACGTGGCGCGCGTTGGTGATGGCGATGGCGATGGCGGACGCGCGCGGCGCCGGGGCGCCTGGGCGCTCGGCGCGGGACTGGTCGCGTGCGCGCTGCCGCTGCTCTATTCCCTGACGCTGGACGTCCACCGGATCGAGGGCGAACTGCCGGTGGCCCGGGTACCGGCAACCGCTCCGGACGTGGCGGGGGGCGCGGGTCCGGCGGGCGGCCTGCCCGCCGGCGAATGGCATGCCTATGGCCGCACCGGCCACGGCCAGCGCTATTCGCCGCTCGACCAGATCACGCCGGCCAACGTGTCCCAGCTGCGGGAGGCATGGCGGTTCCAGACCGGGGACGTGCGCGGCCAGCCGGGCGACCCGGTCGAGACCACCTACGAAGTCACGCCGCTGAAGGTGGGCAACCGGCTCTACCTGTGCACGCCGCACCAGCTGGTGATCGCGCTGGACGCCACCACCGGTGCCGAGGTCTGGCGCCACGATCCGAAGATCGAGGGCGCGCTGGCGCTGCAGCATCTGACGTGCCGCGGCCTGTCCTACCAGCCGCCGGCCGCGACCGACGGCGCGGCCGGCGCGGCGCGGGACTGCCCCCACGGCAAGCTGTTCATGCCCACCGCCGATGCCCGGCTGATCGCCCTGAACCCCGACGACGGCGCCGTGTGCGCCGCCTTCGGTGGCGGCACCGGCCAGATCGACCTGATGCGCCACATGCCGCATCCGCGCGCCGGCTCGTACTACTCGACCTCGCCGGTCGTCGTCACGCAACGGCTGGTCATCGTCGGCGGCACGGTGCTGGACAACGTCTCGACGAAGGAACAGTCCGGCGTCATCCGGGCCTTCGACATCGACACCGGGGCCCTGGTCTGGAACTGGGACTCCGGCAATCCGGAGGCCACCGCGCCGATCGCCGATGGCCGGACCTACACGGCGAACTCGCCCAACAGCTGGTCGATCTCCAGCGTCGACGAGGCGCTGGGCATGGTCTACGTGCCGATGGGCAACCAGCCGCCGGACCAGTGGGGTGGCCGTCGCAGCGCCGCCGTCGAGAAATACTCGTCGTCGGTGGTGGCGCTCGACCTGGCCACCGGCAAGGTGCGCTGGGTCTTCCAGACGGTCCACCACGACCTCTGGGACTACGACGTGCCATCGCAGCCCAGCCTGGTCGACCTGACGATCGACGGCGCCGTGGTGCCGGCGCTGGTGCAGCCGACCAAGCAGGGCGAACTGTTCGTGCTGGACCGCCGCACCGGCACGCCCGTCCATCCGGTGACCGAGGTGCCGGCGCCCCAGGGCGCGGCGGCCGGCGACCGCACCGCGCCCTCGCAGCCGCGCACGGCGCTGTCCTTCGATCCGCCCCGGCTGCAGGGGCGCGACATGTGGGGCGCGACGATGTTCGACCAGCTGGCCTGCCGCATCGCCTTCCATCGCCTGCGCTACGAGGGCCGCTTCACACCGCCCTCGACCCAGGGCTCGCTGATCTACCCGGGCAACTTCGGCGTCTTCAACTGGGGCAGCGTGGCGGTGGATCCGCGACGCCAGGTCGCCTTCACGACCCCGACCTATCTCGCCTTCGTGTCGACGCTCGTGCCCCGGACCGACGACTCGGCCCTGCTGGTGCAGGGCGGCGAAGCGCCCAAGGGCGCCCTGCCCGCGCTCAACGAGAACTTCGGCGCGCCCTTCGCGGTCCGGCTCGGCCCCTTCGTCTCGCCCTTGGGATTCCCCTGCACCGCGCCACCCTGGGGCTATGTGGCGGGCGCCGACCTGGCGACCGGCCGGGTCGCCTGGAAGCATCGCAACGGCACCGTGCGGGATCTGGCGCCGGTGCCCCTGCCCTTCCGCATGGGCGTGCCCAACCTGGGAGGACCGATCATGACCGCGGGCGGCGTCGCGTTCCTCTCCGGAACGCTGGACTACTACGTGCGCGGCTACGACGTCGGCACCGGCCGGCAGCTCTGGGAGAGCCGACTGCCCGCGGGTGGCCAGGCCACGCCCATGACCTACACCGGCGCCGACGGCCGCCAGTACCTGCTGGTGGTGGCGGGTGGTCACGGCTCGACCCACACCCAGGCGGGCGACTCGGTGATCGCCTATGCGCTGCCCCGATGAGACGAGCCCGGGCCGCCGTGCGCATCCACCGGGATCGACCAATCGGCCAGTCCATAATCGAGACATGCAAGCCACGTCCCATCTTCGCGCGAGGAGAGAACCCATGATCTCCACATCCTTTCGGGCTCGTTGCCGGGCCGGTGGCATGGTGATGGCGGCCCTCGGTCTGGGACTCGTGCTGTCGGGCTGCCAGAAGACGACCACGACCACCGAGACTCCGGGCGGAACCAGCACCACGACGACCTATGGCGTGCCGGCGATGCCGGCCCTGAGCGCCTCCGCCAGCGCGGTGGCCGCCTCGGCGATGTCCGGTGCCAGCCAGGCCCTGGGCAAGGCCGAGGAGCGGCTCGACGACGGCGCGCTGACCGCCAAGGTCAAGACGGCCCTGTTGACCGCGGCCGACGTCAAGGCGCTGCAGATCAACGTCGACAGCAGGGACGGCGTCGTCTCGCTGAGCGGCACGCAGGAGACGGCGACCGCCATCGAGCGTGCCGTGGCGGTGGCTCGCGGCACCGCGGGCGTGCTGTCGGTCGACAACCGGTTGACCCTGAAGACGCCCTGAGGGCCCCACGGACGTCGGCGCGTCGCCGCACGGGCCTGGAAGGAAAACAGTGTCGGATTTCATCTTCGACGGGTGGCTGCCGGTGGCGCGCACCCTGATCCTGGGTTTCATGTCCTATGTGGGGCTGGTGATCCTGCTGCGCGCCTCGGGCAAGCGCGCGCTGTCCAAGATGAATGCGTTCGACCTGATCGTCACCGTGGCGCTGGGCTCGACCCTGGCGACCGTGCTGCTGAGCAAGGACGTCAGCCTGGTGCAGGGCTTCGTCGCCTTGATGCTGCTGCTGTTCATGCAGTTCGTCGTGACCTGGCTGAGCGTGCGTTTCAAGTGGGTCCGCGAACTCGTCGCCAGCGAGCCGACCCTGCTCGCCTACGATGGCGAACTGCTGCCGGCGGCGTTGAGGAAGACGCGCGTGTCGCCCGACGAGGTCCTGGCGGCCGTGCGCGCGGCGGGCTTCGGGCGCCTGGCCGAGGTCGGCGCGGTGGTGCTCGAGACCGATGGCTCGTGCAGCGTCGTCGAGCGCGACGACCGCGCCCGGGCCCGGCGTCTCGAAGGCATGCCGGACGGCGCCGGGAGCCGGGACCCCCGATAGCCGGCGCGTCCGGCCCGATCCCCCTCATCCACGCGGATGCCGTCATGCGCGGCGCCCTCGTCATCAAGCAAGGAAGAATGCATGCAGCTCATCGTCTCGGCCGGTTTCATCATGGCCATCGTCCTGTGGGGGATCATCGCGCCCGTCCACCTGGGTCTGGTCTTCGATGAGGCATTGGCGACGATCACCCGCAATTTCGGCTGGCTGTACCTGTGGATCGTGCTGGGCCTCGTGGTGCTCGCACTGGTCCTGGCCTGCAGCCGCTACGGCACCCTCAAGCTCGGCGCCGACGACGAGGAGCCGGAGTTCTCGGTCGGGGCCTGGTTCGCCATGCTGTTCGCGGCCGGCATGGGCATCGGCCTGGTGTTCTGGGGCGTGGCCGAACCCATCTCGCACTACGGCATGCCGCCGCCGGGGATCGCGCCGCGCACGCCCGAAGCCGCCAACGCGGCGATGCGCTACAGCTTCTTCCACTGGGGCATCCATCCGTGGGCGGTCTACAGCATCGTGGCGCTCGCCATCGCCTTCTTCCAGTTCCGCCGTGGCGGCTCCGCGCTGGTCAGCACGGCGGTGGTGGCGCTGCCCTGGAAGCCATTGCACCGCATCGGGCCGGTCGTCAACGTGCTGGCCGTCATCGCGACGGCATTCGGCGTCGCGGCCTCGCTGGGCATGGGCGCCCTGCAGATCAACAGCGGACTGAACGCGGTGCTCGGCCTGCCGGTGGGCCAGGCATCGCAGCTGGGCATCATCGCGGTCACCACCGTGCTGTTCATCACCTCGGCGGTCAGCGGCGTGACCAAGGGCATCAAGTGGCTGTCGACCTTCAACCTGCTGCTCGCCGCGCTGCTGGCGCTGGCGGTGTTCGTCCTCGGCCCCACGGTCGCCGTCATCGACACCATGACGACGACGCTGGGCAACTACCTCAGCGAATTCGTGCGCATGAGCCTGCGCACGACGCCGTTCCGCGACAGCACCTGGGTCGGCGGCTGGACGATCTTCTACTGGGCCTGGTGGGTCAGCTGGTCGCCCTTCGTGGGCCTGTTCATCGCGCGCGTCTCGCGCGGTCGCACGGTGCGCGAATTCATCCTGGGCACGGTGGCCGCGCCGACCATCGCGGCCGTCGTCTGGTTCTCGGTCTTCGGCGGCACGGCCCTCAACCTGGAGATCATGCGCGGCGTGCCGATCTCCGCCGCCGTCGGCGCCGACGTCTCGACGGCGATGTTCACCATGTTCGACCAGCTGCCGCTGGGCACGCTGATGTCGGGCATCGCGACCATCCTGATCATCGTCTTCTTCGTCACGTCGGGCGACTCGGCGGTGCTGGTGCTCGGCATGATGAGCACCGGCGGCCAGGCCGATCCCAGCGCCCGCGTGAAGGTCGTCTGGGGCCTGCTGGTCGCGGGCATCGCCTCCAGCCTGCTGGTGGCGGGCGGGCTGAAGTCGGTGCAGACCGCGACCATCGTGTTCGCATTGCCCTTCACGATCGTCATCGTGCTGATGGCCGTGTCGCTGTGGCGCGGACTGCGCGAGGACCACGAGGAGGAGCAGCGTCGCGAACGCGCGTTGCGGCGGCGCCTGCGCGAGTTCGTCGAGCCGACGGCGCCGAAGTCCTGAGGCGCGCCCGAATTGACGCTCGAACTGTTCAGCGCCTTCGGCAAGAGCTTCCTGTTCGTCCTCGCCGCGCTGCTGCCGATCCTGAATCCGGCGGCGACGGCGCCGATCTTCCTGGGACTGACCGAAGGCGCCTCCAGGCACACGCACGAAATGCTGGCGCGCCGCATCGCGCGCAACATGTTCTGGCTGCTGCTGGGGGCGATGGCCGTCGGCTCCTACGTGCTGGATTTCTTCGGCATCTCGCTGCCGATCGTGCGCGTGGGCGGCGGGCTCATCGTCGCGGCCTCGGCCTGGCGCCTGCTGACGACGACGCAGGCCACCGTGAACAGCCGCACCGAGCTGGCCGAGAGCTTCACCGCCGAGATGGCCCAGCGGCAGGCCTTCTATCCGCTGACCTTCCCCATCAGCTGCGGTCCCGGCTCGATCGCCGCCGCCATCACGGTGGGGGTCTCGCTCTCCGACTCCCGGCTGTCGATCTCGATGGCGCGCATGGGAGGCGGGGTGCTGGCGCTGCTGGCGGTCGCCGTGCTGCTGTACCTGGCCTTCCGCTATGCGCAGCAGCTGCTCAAGCCCCTGGGCGAGGCCGGCGCCATCATCTTCCTGCGCCTGTCGGCCTTCATCCTGCTGTGCCTGGGCGTCCAGATCATCTGGGACGGGATCTACCAGCTGGGCATCGGACTGCTGCGCGACGCGCTGGTGGCGCTGCCGCGCTGATCCGACGCGCGGGCCGGCCGACCGGCTCAGTCCAGCCCGTGCAGGCGCACCAGGTTGGAAGCCACTGGCGCCGGGCCGCCATACCAGTGGTGCGCGATGAAACCCCCGTCGTTGATGGCGAAGGGCCCGTCGTCGCCGCTCCGCCAGGCCAGCGCCGTGCTGCCGACCAGTTCCGGGCCGATGCCGGGCACTTCCGACACCACCCGGTCGGGCGTGATGCGCATGATCTCCTTGCGATGCGTCGTGTAGTACAGATTGCCGGCGGGCGAGAACACGAAGTCGTCGGCGCGCACCGGCCGGGCGAAGATCTCCACCGCGCCGGCGGGCGCGAGATCGCCACCGACCGGCACCCGCAGCAGGGTGCCGCGCGCCGTGTTGGAGACATACAGGTGGCCGGCGTGGATCTTCAGTCCGTTGGCCGCCGGCGTCGGCAGCGCGAAGCCGGACTCGATGTCCAGGGCATCGTCGTGCAGCCAGCGCGACACCTCCAGGCTGCGCGTGTCCAGATGCCAGATGACGCCGCCCCGGCCATCGGCCAGCAGCAGCCGGCCGGGCGCCAGCAGGGTCATCCCGTTGAGCGCCCGCGCATCGTCGAGCCGCAGCAGCCGACGTGGCGCCTCGCCCGGCGCCATCCGGTAGACCAGTTGCGTCGGCGGCGAGCGCCGGTCGACGATGCCACGCTCGGCGGCACCGAAGTACAGCGTGCCGTCGCTGTCGAACACCATGCCCCAGGGATGCACGTCCAGCCTTGCCAGCACGTCGAAGCCCTTGCCATCGACGTGGCGCAGGATCTGCCGGCCCTGGAAGTCGGTCACGTACAGCGCGCCGTCCGGGCCGACCGCGATGCTCTCCAGGAACGACGGTGCCGGCTGTTGCGCGACCACGATGGCGCGCACGCCGCCGGCCGTGGCGGGCGCCGGCGGGATCTGCGCCTGCGCCGCTGCGCCGATGAACGCGCAGGCGAGCGCCTGCCACAAGACACGAGGGCCCATGGGAATTCTCCGTTGACGAGGGATGGAAGGACGACGGCTCAGCCCGCCGGCGGCACGCCGTCGTGGGCGTCCTGCAGCAGCCGGCGCAGCGCTCGCGCCTCGACCGGGCGCGGGTTCGGATATTCGTTCTCGAGCGCGAGGGCGCAGGCGCGGTCGAGGTCGGTGGCGCGCAGGCCGATGTCCCGCAGCGCCAGCGGCGCGCCGTTGTCGCGGGCCAGGTCGTAGGTGGCCCGTGCGGCATCGGCGCCGCCCAGCGCGCGGGCGATGCGCGCCATGGCCGGGGCCGCCGCCGCGGCGTTGTAGGCCAGCACGTGCGGCAGCACGATGGTGTGCGTCTCCGCGTGCGGCAGGTCGAAGCTGCCGCCCAGGGTGTGGCACAGCTTGTGGTGCAGGCCCATCCCGACGCTGCCCAGCACCTTGCCGCACAGCCAGGTGCCATACAGCGCGTCGGACCGTGCCGCCAGGTCGCCGGGATCGCGGCGGATCGCCGGCAGGGCGCGGCCCAGCGCGGCGATGCCCTCCTCGGCCAGCAGGCTGGTCACCGGATCGGCATCGGCGGCATACAGGCCCTCGGCGGCATGGGCGATGGCATTGATGCCGCTGACCACCGACATCCCCACCGGCAGCGCCAGCGTGAGCTCCGGGTCGTAGATCACCGTGCGCGGCAGCACGCGCAGGTCGCGCCCGGTGCGCTTGACGCCCTGCTCGGTCAGGCCGTAGATCGCCGTCATCTCCGAGCCGGCATAGGTGGTGGGAATGGCCAGGATCGGCAGCCCCGAATCGAAGGCGATGGCCTTGCCCAGGCCCACGGTGGAGCCGCCGCCGATGGCCACGGCGCAGTCGGCGCCCTGCTGCGCGGCGAAGCGGCGCGCCGCGCGGGCCGTCTCGATCGGCACGTGCATGACGGCGCCGTCGAAGATGCCGGCGACGCGCCCACCCAGCAGTTCGGCGACCCGCTCGGCCTGCGCGCGCTGCTGCGGCGTGCACAGCACGATCGCCTTGCGCGCGCCGATGGCATCGAGCTCGGCCGCCGTGGCGCGCAGCGTGCCGGCGCCGAAGCGCACGCGCTGCGCGTGGCTCGTGAAGGTGAAGTCCCGCATGGCGGTCATTCGGCGACGATGTTGCGGGCCTTGATGACCCGGCCCCAGCGCTCGCTCTCGGCCCTGATGAGCTGGTTCATCTGCTCGCGCGAACCGGCCACGACCTCGAAGCCGCCCTCGGTGAAGCGCTTCACCACCTCGGGATCGCGCAGCGTGGCGGTCATGTCGGCGGCCAGCCGGTCGAGCACGGGTGGCGGCGTCCGGGCCGGCGCCACCATGCCGACCCAGGAATAGACCTCGAAGCCCGGATACGACTCGGCCACGGCCGGCGTGCCGGGCAACGCGGCGGCCCGCCTGGGCGAGGTGATGGCCAGCGCCCGCAGCTTGCCGCCCTGCAGCTGCGGCAGCACCAGCGGCAGGCTGGCGATCATCGAGTCGACATGACCGCCCAGCAGGTCGGTGATCGCCGGGCCGCCGCCCTTGAATGGCACGTGCACGCCGCTGGTGCCGGCCGTCTCGTGGAACAGTTCGGCGGCCAGGTGGTTGGAACTGCCCGCGCCGACCGAGGCATACGAGACGGCGCCGGGCTTGCGGGCCGCGGCCACGTAGTCCTGCAGCGTCCGGTAGGGCGAGGCCGCCGGCACCACCAGCACCATCGGCGAGCGCGCCACGTACGACACGCCGGTCAGGTCGCGCAGCGTGGCGTAGGGCAGGCGTGGGTAGATGTGCTGCTCGGTCGCGTAGGAGTCGAACACCAGCGCCACGGTGTAGCCGTCCGGCGCGCTCTTGGCCACGGCGGCCATGCCGATGGTGCCGCCGGCGCCACCCTTGTTCTCGATGATCAGCGGCTGGCCCAGCCGCGCGCGCAGCGGCTCCTGGATCTGCCGCGCCACCCGGTCGACCGTGCCGCCGGCGGCGAACGGCACGACCAGGGTGACGTTGCGCGACGGATAGGCCTGCGCCAGGGCGGCGCCGGCCATGGCGGCGCCCAGCGCCAGGGCGAGCCCGAGGGGTCGAAGCCATCGGAGCGTCGCGCCGGCGCGCGGGCGTCGTGGAGGATGGGCGGCGGGCTGCCGGTCGATCGCTGGCGGGTGCATCGTGGTCTCCTTGTGGGCTCGATGCGCCGATGGTATGGTTCGCGCCCCGGCGCCGGAACCACCTCCGGGCGCCAAACGCCTTTGCGCAGGCCGCACAAATGGAATCGATCAAGTTCGCCGAGAACCTGGCCATGTTCGTCGATGTGGCGCAGGCCGGAAGCTTCTCCGCCGTGGCCCGGCGCAAGGGCCTGGTGGCGTCGTCGGTGGCGCGCCAGATCGACGCGCTGGAGCAGGACCTCGGGGTGGTGCTGTTCACGCGCTCGACGCGCGCGCTCATGATGACCGACGCCGGCAGCCTGCTGTTCGAGCGCGCCGTGAGGATCCTGCACGACCTGCGGTCCGTGCGCGGCGAGGTGGTGGCGGCCGAGCGGACCGTGGAGGGACTGCTGCGCGTGAGCTGCGTCCCGGCCTTCGGGCGCCGCCACGTGGTGCCGCACCTGGGGACGCTGGCCGAGAAGCATCCGGGCCTGCGCGTCGAGCTCGAACTGACCGAACGCACAGTCGACGCCGTGGTCGAGCGCTTCGACCTGGTCATCCGGCTGGGCCCGCAGCCCGACAGCAGCATGGTCGGCCAGCGGATCGGCTACCAGCGCTACATCATCGGCGCCTCGCCGGCCTATCTGCGGCGCCATGGCCACCCCACGCGCTTCGACGAACTCGCGCAGCATCGTCTGATCGACCGGCAGCACAGCACCAGCATGCGCGGCTGGCGCGAGGTCACCGGGCCCGGCGCCTGGCTGCCCGAGCAATTCGCGTTCGAGTGCGACGACTGCGATGCCCGGCGCATGGCCGCCGCGCAGGGCCTGGGCATCGCCCTGATGCCCAACTGGGCCATCGGCGAGGACCTGGCGGCCGGACGGCTGGTCGCGCTGGAGCTGGCGGGCGCGCCACCACTGGAAGCCACCGGCATCCACCTGATGCGGGCCGCGCAGCGCGCCAACACCCGGACCAGCGCCTTCACCCGGCACCTGCTCGACAGCATCGGGCGATCGGCGAGCTGGGTGCAGGATGCCGAGACGGCCCGCAATGCCGCGCCGGTCGCTCAGCCCGCCGCGTGCGCCCGCTCCACGGCCGCGTCGGCCAGCACCTGATCCAGCAGCCGCTCCACCAGCACGTTGGGCGAGGCGCGCGGCCAGATGCCATAGGCCTCCGATGGCGTCGAGTCCTCGCGCAGCGGCCTGAACACCGCGCCGGGCAGCGCGCAATGCCGCATGGCGTCGGGCACCAGCGCCACGCCCATGCGCTGCGACACCAGCGACACCACCGCCAGCCAGTGGCGCACCTCCTGCCGCACCTCCGGCACGAAGCCGGCATCGGCGCAGATCGACAGGATGCGCTCGTGGTAGTCCGGCGAGGCGCCGCGCGAGAACAGGACGAAGGATTCGAGGCGCAGGTCCGACAGCGACACGACGGGCTGGCGCGCCAGCCGGTGCCGCGTCGGCAGGCAGACCACGAAGGGCTCGGAGACCAGCAGGCGGCATTGCAGCTCGTCCGGCACGCGGCGCGTGTGGGTGAAGCCGAGGTCGAGCCGGTCGTGCAGCAGCTCGGCCACCTGCTGGCCCGAGTTGAGCTCGGTGAGCGTCACGCGCACCGCCGGATGGGCGGCCTGGAAGCGCGTCAGCGCCTGCGGCAGGCCGCGATAGAGCATGGCGCCGACGAAGCCGATGCGCAGCCGCCCGGCCGAACCCTGCGCCACGCGGCGCGCCTCCAGCAATGCCTCCTCGGCATCGCGCAGCAGGGTCGCCGCCGAGATCCGCAGGGCCTGACCGGCGGCCGTCAGGCGCACCGCCTTGCTGTTGCGCTCGAACAGCTGGGCGCCCACCGTGTCCTCCAGCTGGCGGATCGCCACGCTCAGGGGCGGCTGCGAGATCGACAGGCGCCGCGCGGCGCGGCCGAAGTGCAGTTCCTCGGCCAGCGCGATGAAGTACCGCAGGTGTCTGAGTTCCATGGCGCGTGCTTTCTTGCGATAGGCGGATCGAATCGATCGAGACCCAATCGATATTAGACACGGATCGTCGAGCAGCCAAGAATCCGGTCTCACCAGGAGACCCGCCATGCCCCCCACCGCCGCATCGGCCGACGGCGACGCCGCCCTCGCCGCCCTCGCCGTCCATCCCGTGCCCGACCGTCACGGCCGCAGCCTCTACGAGGACGACACCGAACTGCACGCCTTGCTGGCGCTCTACCTGGACGCCGATCTGCTGGCCCACATGCGGCCGCACTTCGAGCGCCTGGGCGCGCTGGCGGGCGGACGGCTCGACGAGCTGGCGCACACCGCCGACCGCCACCCGCCGACCCTGACGCTGCGCACCCGCACCGGCATCGACGACGCGCGGGTCCACAAGCATCCGGCGTACGTGGAGATGGAGCGGCTGGCGTTCGGCGAATTCGGCCTGGCCGCGATGTCGCATCGCGAGGAGACCCTGGGCTGGCGCGGCCGCATGCCGCCCCTGGTCAAGTACGTGCTGACCTACCTCTTCGTGCAGGCCGAGTTCGGCCTGTGCTGCCCGGTGTCGATGACGGACTCGCTCGCTCGCACATTGAAGAAGTTCGGCGACCCCGAGCTGGTCGAGCGCTTCATGCCCCGCCTGCGCTCGCTCGACGTCGACACGCTGGCGCAGGGCGCGATGTTCATGACCGAGCAGGCGGCCGGCTCCGACATCGCCGCGACCGAGACGCTGGCGCGGCGCGACGCCGACGGGCAATGGCGCCTGCATGGCGACAAGTGGTTCTGCTCCAACCCCGATGCCGACCTCGCCATGGTGCTGGCGCGCATCGAGGGTGGCGCGCCGGGCCTGAAGGGCGTGTCGCTGTTCCTGCTGCCGCGCCGGCTCGCCGATGGCGGCGCCAACCACTACCGCATCCTGCGCCTGAAGGACAAGCTCGGCACCCGCTCCATGGCCAGCGGCGAGATCCGGCTCGAGGGCGCGCTGGCCCACCTGGTGGGCGAGCCCGGGCGCGGCTTCGTGCAGATGGCCGACATGGTCAACAACTCGCGCCTGTCCAACGGCGTGCGCGCCGCCGGCCTGATGCGCCGCGCGGTGGCCGAGGCCGAGCACATCGCCCACGAGCGCCGCGCCTTCGGCCGCCGGCTGGAGGACATGCCCCTGATGCAGCGGCAGCTG
Source organism: Variovorax sp. PEI5 (assembly GCF_056679935.1). Taxonomy (NCBI): domain Bacteria; kingdom Pseudomonadati; phylum Pseudomonadota; class Betaproteobacteria; order Burkholderiales; family Comamonadaceae; genus Variovorax; species Variovorax sp. PEI5. Next base: position 96,254 of record NZ_JBWXPH010000002.1, on the reverse strand, counting down.
TCGAAGCTGCGGCTGCCGGCCGAGCAGGCGCGCAGCATGATGTTCCAGACCGCGCAGGCGCTGGCGCGCTCCGATGGCGGCGAGACGGCGGCCTATCCGCTGCTGCGCATCCTCACGCCACTGATCAAGTTCCGCGCCTGCCGCGATGCGCGCAAGGTGACCGGCGACGCCATGGAGGTGCGCGGCGGCTGCGGCTACATCGAGGAATGGAGCGATCCGCGCCTGCTGCGCGACGCGCACCTGGGCTCGATCTGGGAAGGCACCAGCAACATCGTCGCGCTCGACGTCGTCCGCGCGATCCGGCGCGAGGGTTCGCTGCCGGCCCTGCGGGCGCACTTCGAGGCCCTGCTCGACGACGCGCCGCTGGCGCCGGCCTTCGCCAACGCGTTGCGCGCGGCGCTGGAACGCGCGGCGCGGCTGGCCGAGCGCGCGGCCGAGGCCGATGGCGACCGGCTCGCGCGCCAGGCGGCCTCGGGGCTCTACCACGTGGTCAGCGCGATCGCCATGGCGTGGGAAGGCGCGCGCGGCGGTTCCACCCGGCGCATCGCCTGGGCGCAGCAGGTGCTGCTGCAGCGCGTGCTGCCGCGCGATCCCCTGGCCGATGCGCAAGTGCCGCGCGACTGGGGCGCCGACGTCCCCGTCGCGTCCGGGGCGACGGCCCCGGGCTGAGACCGGCCCGCACCTTTCGCGTCTTGCCTTTCGCCTTTCGCCTTTCGACACCCACAACGACGGAGACCTCCCCATGCGACTTCTCGCCACCCTGGCCCTGGCCGGCGCCGCCGCCGCGCTGCACCTGGCCGCGCCCGCGCCCGCCCGGGCCGACACCTTCCCCGACAAGCCCGTCATGCTGGTGGTGCCCTTCCCGCCGGGCGGGCCGACCGATGCCATGGCGCGCACGCTGGCCGCGGAGATGAAGGACCGCCTCGGCCAGCCCATGATCGTGGAGAACCGGGCCGGCGCCGGCGGCAACATCGGCGCCGAACACGTCGCCCGCGCGGCGCCGGATGGCCAGACGTTGCTGTTCGGCACCTCCGGCCCGCTGGCCATCAACGCCAGCCTCTACCGCAAGGTCGGCTACGACCCGGTCAGGAGCTTCGCGCCGGTGATCCAGGTCGGCCACCTGCCCAACATCCTGGTGGTGAATCCGGCGGTGCCGGCGAAGAACGTGCGCGAGCTGATCGCCCTGGACAAGGCCCGGCCCGGCGAGCTGAGCTATGCGTCGTCGGGCAATGGCGCCTCCTCGCACCTCGCGGGCGTGCTGTTCAACGCCTCGGCCGGCACCCAGTTCCAGCATGTGCCCTACAAGGGCACCGGCCCGGCCTTGAACGACCTGCTCGGCAACCAGGTGAGCATGAGCTTCACCGACGTGCTCACGGCCCTGCCCTATGTCAAGGCCGGCAAGCTGCGCGCGCTGGGCATCACCACCGCCGAGCGCTCGCAGGCGCTGCCGGAGGTGCCGACGGTGGCCGAGCAGGGCGTGCCGGGCTACGACGTCAGCGTGTTCTTCGGCATCGTGGCGCCGGCGGGCACGCCGCCCGAGCGCATCGCCAGGCTCAACCAGGCCTTCGTCGAGGTGCTCGCCACCTCCAAGGTCAGGCAGCTGTTCGCCTCGCAGGGCCTGGAGCCGGCCCCGGCCTCGACACCGGAGCAGCTGGGCCGCTTCATCCAGGCCCAGGTGCTCAAGTGGGCCGGCGTGGTGAAGCAGGCCGGCGCCCAGCTCGACTGACCCGCACCGGAGACCGCATGAACGCCTCGTCCCTCCCCCCGCCCGCCGGCGCCCTGGCCGGCATCCGCGTCCTCGACATCTCGCGCATCCTGGGCGGCCCCTATTGCGGCCAGATCCTGGGCGACCACGGTGCCGACGTGCTCAAGGTCGAGCCGCCGCAGGGCGACGACACCCGCACCTGGGGCCCGCCCTTCAAGGACGGCGTCGCTTCCTACTACCACGGGCTCAATCGCAACAAGCGCACCCTGCAGCTCGACCTCGCCCGGCCCGAGGGCCGCGACGCCCTGCTGGCGCTGGTGGCCGAGGCCGATGTGCTGGTCGAGAACTTCAGGACCGGCACCATGGAGCGCTGGGGCATCGGCCCCGAGGTGCTCATGGCGCGCTTTCCGCGGCTGGTGTGGTGCCGCGTCTCGGGCTTCGGATCGGACGGCCCGCTCGGCGGCCTGCCCGGCTACGACGCGGCGGTGCAGGCCATGACCGGCATCATGAGCGTCAATGGCGAGGCCGATGGCGGGCCGCTGCGCGTCGGCCTGCCGGTGGTCGACATGGTGACCGGGCTGAATGCCGTCATCGGCGTGCTGCTGGCCCTGCAGGAACGCCAGCGCAGCGGCCTGGGGCAGTTCGTCGAGGCGGCGCTCTACGACAGCGGCCTGTCGCTGCTGCACCCCCACGCGGCCAACTGGTTCCTCGACGGGCGCACGCCCGGGCGCACCGGCAATGCGCATCCCAACATCTATCCCTACGACGCCCTGGCCACGGGCACCACGCCGGTCTTCGTGGCGGTGGGCAACGACCGCCAGTTCGCGGCGTTCTGCCGCTGCATCGGCAATCCGGCGCTGGCCGACGATCCGCGCTATGCCAGCGCCGGCGCGCGCTCGATCCACCGCGCGGCCCTGAAGGAGGCGCTGGAGGCCGGGACCCGGGACGTCGATGGCGACATGCTGGTCGAGGCCCTGATGGCCGCCGGCGTGCCGGCCGCGCCGGTGCTCTCGGTCGACCAGGCGCTGGACCATCCGCACACCGCCCACCGGGGCATGCGGGTGGAACTGCCGGGCGGCTATCGCGGGATCGGCGCGCCGGTCAAGCTGTCGCGGACGCCCGCGAGCTACCGTCACGCGCCATTGACGCCGGGCGACTCGTTCGACACCGGGGGCTCGAACGCCAGCACCGGCGGCGGCTCGCCCTCGTAGCGCTCGACCTCCACCGTGCCGAGCTGGCCGGCGCAGCCCTGCGCCAGCGACGAGGTGCCGATGTCGCGCGTCAGCACATTGGGGTTGCCATGGGCGCACAGGGCGCGGCCTTGGGCATCCGTCACCGGGGCGTACCAGGCGCCGGTGGGCAGCTGCACCACGTCGGCGCGCCGGTCGGCGTCGAGGTGGGCGCTGGCCAGGCAGGCGCCGACCTCGTTGAAGATCCTCACGATGTCGCCCTCGGCGATGCCGCGCGCCGCCGCGGCGGCGGGATGCAGCGTGCAGACCTCGCGGCCCCGGCGCTTGCTGGCCTGGCTGTGGCCGCCATAGTCGAGCTGGCTGTGCAGCTTGCTGTGCGGCTGGTTGGCGACCAGCCACAGCGGATGCTCCGGCGTGGGGGCGAACCGGGGCGGCAGCCAGGCCGGATGGCCGGGACAGTCGGCATAGCCGAAGGCCGCCACCGTGGGCGAGCTGACCTGCACCCTGCCGCTGGGCGTGGGCAGCGGCGCGCCCGCGGGATCGTCGCGGAAGGCACGCAGGATGCCGCCATCGTCATCGCTCTGCGGCAGGGTGATCTCGCCGCGCCGCCAGAACTCCTCGAACGACGGCGCCTCCAGACCGAGCTTCTCCAGGCCGCCACGGGTGCGTTCGTACAGGTGCGCCAGCCACTGGCGCGTGTCGCGGCCCTCGCTGAAGGCCTCGAGCCCGCCCAGGCGGCGCGCCAGATCGCAGAAGATGTCGTAGTCGTCGCGCGCCAGGCCGTGCGGCTCGGCGATGCGATGCATGGCCACCACCAGCGGATCGGTCGGCGTGGCGCCGATGTCCTCGCGCTCCAGCGTCATGGTGCAGGGCAGCACGATGTCGGCATGCCGGGCGGTGGCGGTCCAGGCGATCTCGTGCACGACGAAGGTGTCGAGCCGGCGGAAGGCCTCGGCCAGACGCTGCAGGTCCTGGTGGTGGTGGAAGGGATTGCCGCCGGCCCAGTAGGCCAGCCGGATGTGCGGGTAGGCGCGACGCACGCCGTTGTAGTCGAAGGGCTGGCCGGGATGGAGCAGCATGTCGCTGATGCGCGCGACCGGGATGAATGCCTTCACGCCGTTGGTGCCCTGCGGCAGCGCGGCGGCGGGCACCGCGTTGTTGCGCTTGCCATAGTGGGCCAGGGTGCCCAGCGCGTAGTTGTAGCCACCCCCCGGCAGGCCGAGCTGGCCGAGCGCCGCCGCCAGCACGGCACCCATCCACACCGGCTGCTCGCCATGCTCGGCGCGCTGCAGCGAATGCGCCACCACCACCAGCACGCGCTTGCCGACCAGCGAGCGCGCCAGCGCCACCAGCTGCGCCTCGGGCAGGCCGCACACGGGCGCGGCCCAGGCGCAGCTCTTGGGCACGCCATCGGCGCGGCCCATCAGATAGTCCTCGAAGACCTCCCAGCCGTCGCAGCAGCGGGCGATGAATTCGCGGTCGTGCGCGCCATCGCTCACCAGCTGATGCACCAGCGCCAGCATCAGCGCGGTGTCGGTGCCGGGCACGGGCGCCAGCCACTCGAAGCGGGCCTCGTCGGGCAGGTCGCTGCGGATCGGGCTGATCGACACGAAGCGGCAGCCGCGCGCCGCCGCCCGGCGCATGGCGTCGCGCTCGACGTGGCGGCTGATGCCGCCGGAGGCCACGCGCGAGTTCTTGAGCGCCATGCCGCCGAAGGCCAGCACCACGTCGGTGTGCGCCACCACCTGCTCCCAGGTCACGTTGCGGCGCGCCACCTCCTCCATGCTGCCCAGGACATGCGGCAGCATGGGGCCCGAGGCACCGGCGCTGTAGCTGTTGACCGAGCGCACGTAGCCACCGAGGGTGGTGTTGAGGAACCGGTGCACCTGGCTCTGGGCGTGATGGAAGCGGCCGGCGCTCGACCAGCCATAGGAGCCGCCGAAGACGGCCTCGGCCCCGTGCGCGTCCTTCACGCGCCGCAGCTCGGCCGCCAGCAGGTCCAGCACCTCGTTCCACGACATGGCCACGTACTCGTCGCACCCGCGGGCGGGATCGGGCCCGGGCCCGCGTTCCAGCCAGCCCCGGCGCACCATCGGCGTGGTGACGCGGACCTTGTGGCGCAGGGCGGCGGGCAGGTTGTCGATCAGCGGATTGGGATCGGGATCGCCCGGATGGGGCTTCACCGCCAGCGTCTGGCCATCCCAGGCGGCCGAGAACACGCCCCAGTGCGAACTGTGCGGATGGTAGACGGGGGTTTCGGACGTCATGGGCTATTCCGCCTTCAGGTTGCCGCGTTCGACGGCGCGGCGGTAGTTGGCGACGTCCCTGACGATGAAGTCGCGGAAGGCGTCGCCGGTGACCTGCGATTCCTGGGCGCCATCGGCGCGGAACACCTTCAGCAGCTCGGGGTCCTTCATCGATGCCTGCACGGCCCGCGCGATGTGGTCCACCACGTCCTTCGGCGTGCCGGCCGGCGCCGCCAGGCCATACCACTGCGTCATGACGATGTCGATGCCCGATTCCTTCAGGGTCGGCACATCGGGCAGCGACGGGATGCGCTGGGGCGTGCTGACCGCCAGCAGCTTGAGCTTGCCGCCGGTGATCTGGCCCATCAGCGGCGTGTAGGGCGCGAAGAAGCTGGCCACCTGAGCGCCGTAGAGGTCGTTGAGGGCCGGACCGGAGCCCTTGTAGGCGATGTGCAGGATGTCGAGGTCGGCGCGCTGCTTGACCATCTCCATGACGATCTGCGCGGCGCCCCCGGCGCCGGTGGATGCGTAGGTCAGCTCGCCGGGCCTGGCGCGCGCCTGGGCCACGAACTGGCCGATGGTCTTGAAGGGCGAATTGCTGCCCACCATCAGGCCGAAGGGCGTCTCCACCAGTTGCGCGATGGGCACGAAATCCTCGGGCACCTTGTAGGGCAGGTTGGCGCGCAACGCGACCGCGCTGGCGAAGTTGCCGCTCATCGCCAGGATCAGCGTGTAGCCGTCGGGCCGGGCGCGCGCCACGCTCTCGGCGGCGATGTTGCCGCCGGCGCCGGCCTTGTTGTCCACGATCACCGTCTGGCCGATGTGGCGGGACAGCGCATTGGCGATGGTGCGGCCGTAGAGGTCGCCGCCACCGCCCGGCGGAAAGCCCACCACCAGCTTGATCGGCTGGTCGGGATAGGCGGCCTGCGCGGCGCCGGACCACGCCAGCAGTCCGCCCACGACGAGGATGACCGCCCCGACCGAGCGGCGCAGGAAATCGGGTGTGCGCATGGATGTCTCCTCGACCTACGCCGCGCCGGTGGCGATGGGCGCGCCGGGCTGGGCGCTCCACTCGCTCCAGGAGCCGGGATAGAGCGCAGCGCCCTTCAGGCCGGCCACCTCCATGGCCAGCAGGTTGTGGCAGGCGGTCACGCCAGAGCCGCACTGGTTGACCAGCTCGTCGGCGGGCCGCCCGCCGGTGATGGCGTCGAACTCGGCACGCAGGCGCGCGGCGGGCTTGAAGCGGCCATCGGCATCGAGGTTGTCCTTGAACAGGCGGTTGCGCGCGCCGGGGATGTGGCCGCCGACCGGATCCATGGTCTCGTTCTCGCCCCGGAAGCGGTCGGGCGCGCGGGCATCGAGCACCAGCCGCCGGGGACTGTCGACATTGGCCTTGACCGCCTCGTAGTCGACGGTGGCGACCAGCGGCTCGCGCAGGCTGAAGTCGCCGGCGGGCGGGGCGTCCGGGCTGTCGGTGGCCACCGGCTGGCCCGCTGCCGTCCAGGCCGCCAGACCGCCGTCGAGCACCGCCACCGCGCGATGCCCGGCCCAGCGCAGCATCCACCACAGGCGGGCGGCGTACATGCCGCCGGCGTTGTCGTAGGCCACGACCTGCGTGTCGTCGCCCACCCCCAGGGCGGCCATGGTGGCGGCGAAGGTCTCGCGGCTCGGCAGCGGGTGGCGGCCGTTGCGGCCGGTCTTGGCGGCCGACAGCGCCTGGTCCAGGTGCAGGTAGTGGGCGCCCGGCACGTGGCCGGCGCCGTAGGTCATTCGGCCGGCCTCGGGATCGGTCAACTCGAAGCTGCAGTCGAGCACCCGCGGCGGCGTGCCGGCGCGTTGCGCGGCCGCCAGTTGGTCGGCGGAGATGAGCGTGTCGTAGGTGGTCATGGGAGGGGGTGTGGGATGGGAAGGGGCGGCCGGGGACGGGCTCACTGGGAGATTTCCTTCATCAGCTCCGGCGTGATCGCGGCCTTGTAGCGTGCGATGTCGTCGAGGATGAACTGGCGGAAGGCGTCGCCCGTCAGGTTGCGCTCGATGGCGGCGTCCTTGCGGATGGCGTCGCGGACCTCGGCGCTGGCCAGGGCGCGGCCGAGGTGCTCGGACAGGTGCCGGACCACCGGCGCGGGCGTGCCCGCCGGCGCCGCCAGGCCATACCACTGCACCACGGGCACGCTCACGCCGAGTTCCTTGAAGGTCGGCACGTCGGGCAGCGCCGGACTGCGCCGGTCGCCCGTGATGGCGAGCAGCCGCAGCTGGCCCTGGCGGACCTGTCCGACCAGCGGCGAGGCGGTGGCGAAGAAGCTGTCGACCTGGCCGCCGAGCATGTCGGTGATGGCCGGGCCCGAGCCCTTGTAGGGCACGTGCAGCATGTCGATGCCGGCGGACTGCTTGACCATCTCCATGCCCATGTGCGCGGCGGCGCCGGTGCCGGTGGAGGCGAAGGTCAGCTTCTGCGTCCGGGCGGCCGAGAGCAGCTCCTGCGCGGTCCGGAAGCGCGAGTTGTGGCCCACGAACAGGCCGTGCGGCGCCTCCAGGATCAGGCCGATCGGCGTGAAGTCGTCGGGCACCTTGTAGGGCAGGCCGCGCGCCTTGGTGGCCGGTGCCACCGCCAGATTGCCGCTCATGGCCAGCAGCAGCGTGTAGCCGTCGGGGCTCGCCTTGGCGACCAGGTCGGCCGCGATGTTGCCGCCGGCGCCCGCGCGGTTGTCCACCACCACCGTCTGGCCCAGCGTCCTGCTCATGGCGTTGGCGATCAGGCGGCCGTAGAGGTCTCCGCCGCCGCCGGGCGGAAAGCCCACCACCAGCTTGATCGGCTGCGCCGGATAGGACGACGCCAGCGCGGGCGGCGCGGCCATCGCGGCCAGGCCCAGCAGGCCGGCCAGCATCAGCGCCGCATGGCGGCGGCGCATCGTGGAACCATCGAACGTGGTCGTCATGTCTTTTGTCTCCTGATGTCGGCGCGCGGCGCCGGGTGGCCTCAGCCGAGCCAGGCCCGCTGCGCCGCCACCACGCGGTCGACCGAGGGACCGCACTCGCCCAGATAGGCCCCCGGATCGGTCAGGTCGCGGATCTCGTCGTCGTCGAGCAGCGTGCCCAGGCCGTGGTGCTGGCGCATGGCATCGGCGAAGCCGAGCTTGCCGGTGATGCCGAGCATCGACGCCTCGTAGATCCACTCGTGGGCGGTCTGCTTGCCCACGCGCTCGCTGAGCTCCAGCATCACGCGCTCGGACAGCAGGTAGCCGCGCATCTTGTCGAGGTTGGCGGCCATCACGTCGGCATTGACCTTCAGGCCCGCCAGCAGGTTCTTGGCCTGGAACAGCATGGCGCCGGCGATCAGGCAGCACTCGGGCAGGGCCTTCCATTCCATCTTCCAGGCGATGCCGTCGCGCTCGCCTTCCTGGACCATGCCCTCGACCATCATGGCGGCGTTGTAGCGCAGCGGCCGCGACAGGCCGGCCAGGTTCTCGGCCGAGGTCGGATTGCGCTTGTGCGGCATGGTGGAGGAACCCAGCTTGCCTTCGGAGAAGCCCTCCTCCACCTCGCCGAACTCGTTGCGTTGCATGTTGAAGAGCTCGTTGCCGATCTTCGACAGCGTGGCGCCGATCATCGCCAGCAGGCAGGCGTACTCGGTGAGGCGGTCGCGCGCCGGGGCCCAGCTGATGGCCGGCGCGCCCAGGCCGAGCTTGGCGAGCATCAGCGCCTCCAGCTGCACGGCCTTCGGCCCGAGCGAGGCCTGGCTGCCCACGGCACCGGCGAGCATGCCCACCAGCACGCGCGGCGCGGCCTGCGTCAGGCGCTCGTGGTGGCGGCCCAGCTCGTCCAGCCACAGCGCGCACTTGTGGCCGAAGGTGATCGGCAGCGCCTGCACGCCATGCGTGCGGCCGACCATCGGCGTGTCGCGGTGGGTCGTGGCCAGGCGCGCCAGCTCCCGGCCCACGGCCTGCATGTCCCGCATCGCGACGGCATGGAATTCCTTCAGCTGCAGGGCCACGCCGGTGTCGACCACGTCCTGGGTCGTGGCACCGTAGTGGACCCACTCGCCGCTCTCCCTGGAGCACGCCGCCTGCAGCTGCTTGAGCGTGGGCACCAGCGAATGCTTGATGCGGCGGATCTCGGCCGACATCGTCGCGATGTCGATGTTGGCGACGCGGGCCTGGGTGGCGATCTCGTCGGCGGCGGCGGCCGGGATGATGCCCAGCTCGGCCTGCGCGGCCGCCAGCGCGGCCTCGAAGTCGAGCCACTTCTGGATGCGGTTCTCCTCGCCGAAGATGGTGCGGAGTTCCTCGGTGCCCCAGAGGTGCTGGAGCGATTGCATGTCGAAAACGGAAACGGGCATGTGGAGTCCTGGGAGGTGGGCTTAGGAACGCGGAGGGACGACCAGCGCGCGGGGCAGCACGCGGCCGGGATTGAAGGTGTTGGCGGGATCGAGCGCGCGCTTGATGCGCGCCATCGCGTCGAGCGCGACCGGGCTCTTGTGCTGCAGGAAGGCGGCCTGCTTCTGGCGCCCGATGCCGTGCTCGGCCGAGATCGAGCCCTCCAGCCGGGCCGCGGTGGCGTGCACGATGTCGTGCACCGCCTCCTCGCGGGCGCGGAACTCGGCGGCGGCCATGCCGGCGGGCATGCTCTGGTTGTAGTGCAGGTTGCCGTCTCCCACGTGGCCGAAGCAGACGATGCGGATGCCCGGCATCAGCGCCTCCAGCGCCGCGCCGGCTTCGTCGATGAAGCGCGGGATGCGCGAGATGGCCACCGAGATGTCGTGCTTGATCGACGGTCCCTCGAGCCGCTGCGCCTCAGGGACATGCTCGCGCAGCGCCCAGAAGGCATGCGCCTGGGCCTCGGACGCGGCCAGCGCGGCATCGCGCACCAGGCCGTCCTCCAGCGCGGCGCCCAGCACCTCCTCCACCAGCGGCGCCGGGTCCAGGCGCGCCGAGACCTCCGAGACATCGAACAGCACCGACCACGGCGGCACCTCGCCCAATGGCGCGCGCATGCCGGCCGCGCCATGCCGCAGCACCAGTCCCAGCGGGCCGTCGCCGATCAGCTCGAAGGCGGTGACGCGCTCGCCCACCGCATCGGTCAGGCGCGACAGCAGTTCCACCGCGGCCCGTGGATCGCGCACCGTGACCCAGGCGGTGACCACGGCGCGGGGCCGCGCGAAGAGCTTGAAGGTGGCGGCGGTGACGATGCCCAGCGTGCCCTCGCTGCCGATGAACAGCTGCTTCAGGTCGTAGCCGGTGTTGTCCTTGCGCAGGGAGCCCAGCAGGTCGAGCACGCGGCCATCGGCCAGCACCACCTCCAGGCCCAGCACCAGGTCGCGTGTGTTGCCATAGCGCAGCACCTGCTCGCCGCCGGCGTTGGTGGCGATCACGCCCCCCACGGTGGCACTGCCCTCGGACGCCAGCGACAGCGGGAACAGCCGCCCCGCCGCCAGCGCCGCCTCCTGCGTGGCCCGCACGGTGCAGCCGGCCTCGACGGTGAGCGTGTTGTCCAGCGGATCGGCCCGGCGCACCGCGCGCATGCGCTCCAGGCTGAGCACGATCTCGGTGCCGGAATCGTCGGGCGTCGAGCCGCCCACCAGTCCGGTGTTGCCGCCCTGGGGCACCAGCGCGACGCCGGCGGCGGCGCAGGCGGCCACCACCCGCGAGACCTCCCGCGTCGTGGCCGGCCGCACCACGGCCAGCGCGGTGCCCGGATAGGTGCGGCGCCACTCGGCCTCGTAGCGGGCGGTGTCGCCGGGCGCGACCAGCACCTGCGCGGGTCCGACGATGCCGGCCAGGCGATCGATCAGTGGGGCGGACGCGCTCATGAGGCAGACTTCACGCGAGCGCGTGATCGACGCGGCAACCAGGAACGGAAATGCACGGGAGTCTCCATCGTCGAACGACGCCGCGCGATCGGCGGCGAACGGGAAAGGAACGAACAAAACGCTTTTCTTATTTCATTGAATGAAATACATTTCAATCGATAAAACTATATCACGCAGGTGTTCGGTGTCAACGGGACTCGCCCGGAGACCGCGCGCCGGCCTCGTCTGCTTCTCTCCACGATGACCGCCTCCCCTTCCAAGACCCGCTCCGCCACGGACGGATCCCCGCCCCGCACGCCGCCCTCGGGCGTGCTGGAGCGCGGGCTCTCGATCCTCGAATGCTTCAGCGAGGACCGGCTCAAGCTGCAGCTGCGCGAACTCGCCGAGTGCACCGGCCTGGACAAGGCCACGCTGCTGCGCCTGTTGGGCGTGCTGGTGCGCGCGCGCATGGTCCATCGCTTCGACAATGGCGCCTATTCGCCCGGACCGGCGCTGCTGCACCTGGGCATGCTGTACCGGCGCACCTTCGACGTCGGCTCGCGCCTGCAGCCGGCCCTGCAGGAGGTCATGCGGCAGACCGGCGAGACCGTGGCCTTCTACATCCGCGACGGCGACGAGCGGGTCTGCCTCTACCGCGAGAACAGCCACAACGAGGTGCGCCACCACGTCGAGGTCGGCGCGCGCATCCAGCTGGTCGCGGGGGGTTCGTCCTCGCACGTGCTGCGTGCCTTCACCGGCGGCAGCACGCCGCAGGCCCAGGCGATCGCCCGCGACGGCTTCGCCATCACGCGCGAGGAACGCGTGCCGCAGATCGCCTCGGTGGCATTGCCGGTCTTCGACGGCGACGGCGTGTTCCTGGGCGCGCTGGTGGTGATCGGCATCGCGCCACGGCAGAGCGCGGCGGCCCAGCGCAAGGCGGTCGAGATCGCGCGCCGCGCGCTGGCCGCGCAGGGCTTCGCGGCGCGTCCGCCGCGCGACTGGACCGGCGGCGCCTGAGCCGGTGCGGTTAGATCCCGGGACTTCCGAACAGCAGCGGCGCCGGCGCGCCGGGCTCGCCATCACGGGAGGGATCGAGGAAGCCTTCGCACCAGGCGACCAGCGCGGCGGCATGGCGGTCGTCCATGGCGGGCGCGAAGGCGCGCATGCGGGCCTGCAGCGCGGGCCAGGTGAAGGGATCCTCCGGGTCACCACGGCGCAGGTCGCGAAAGGCCCGCAGGCGCCGCCCGTCGTGCAGCAGGACCTCGACCCGGGCCGGCCGGCGCTGCGGGAAGGCCCGCTGGTAGGCCTCGTCGGGCAACACCGTGATGCGCTCCCCGAGGGCGCGCAGGACCGGGTCATCCAGGTCCGGCGCCTCGGTGTCGGCGATGCCCAGGCGGCCCTTCTGCAGCAGCACCGAGAGCACATAGCGCAGGCTGAAGCTGGTCTCGGCCGGGCGGCTCGGCCACACCACGCCGGCGATCTTCAGCGCATGCGGAAAGATCGCCACCTCCACCGCGACCACGTCGTCGGCGCGCAGGCCGTGCGCGTCGATCAGCGCCTGCATGGCGTCGAGCGGCGTGAACAGCATGGCGCAGGCCGGCCAGGCCTTGATGGTGGCGGTGTGCAGCCGCTCGGGCGCGTCCAGATCGCCATCGAGCACCGCGAGCGGACCGGAGCCGGCCAGCGCCGCGTGGAGGCCGCGCGCGCCGGTCACGAAGGCCCGCGCGCCGGGGAGACCGGCCTGGGCGGCATGGGCGGCGGTCATGCCGTTGCGCACCGCGAACGCCGGATGCAGCGACTTGGCTTCGTGGGCGTCGTCGTCCACCAGCTGCCACAGGCCGGCCGCCTGCGTGGCCGCGATGCCCAGGGCGTGGTGCAGCCGCGCCCCGTCGAGTCCCAGGGCGACGCCGGCGGCGGCCGCCGCGCCCACGCAGCCGGCGGTGGCGGTGGCATGGAACAGGGCGGCGTGGCGCGGACCCAGGGCCTCGCCGATCCGCAGCGCGACCTCGTAGCCGGCGACGATGGCCCGCGCCACGCGCTCGCGCGACAGGCCCAGCGCCGGCGCCAGCGCCAGCACCGGCGACACCGCCATCACGCCCGGATGCAGCATCGCCGCGCGATGCGCGTCGTCGATCTCCCGCAGGTGGGCGATGCCGGCGTTGGCGAAACCGGCGGCCACCGGCGCCAGGCCGCGCGCCGCGCCGAACACCGGCGCGCCCTCCGCGCCCGGGGACACCGTCCGCGCCAGCGCGCGCAGGCGCTCGGCGGCCGGCAGGTCGAGCGCCGACCAGCCGGCGGTGAACCAGTCCAGCAGCGCCTGCGCGAGACGCTCGCGCGTCGCCACGGACAGCGGTCGGGCGCCCTGCGCCAGCACGTGGGCCACCAGGCGCGCCTCGGGCAGCGCGGCCGGGCCGGCGGACGGCATCGTGGCGGACGACCCTGTCGCGTCCGCTGTCAAAGTCGTTTTATTGAATGACATGTTTTTCATTCTATAAAATTGAATGAACTCCGAGGAGAATTGCATGCGCATGTCCATCCGACCCTTCTTCGACCGCGCCACCTCCACCTTCTCGTATGTGGTGGACGACGGCGCCGGCCGCTGCGCCGTGATCGATCCCGTGATGGGCTTCGACCAGAAGGCCGGCCGCACCGATCCCGGCCCGGCCGAGGCGGTGGCCGCCTACCTCGCCGAGCACTCCCTCCAGCTCGAATGGCTGCTGGAGACGCATGCCCATGCGGACCACCTCTCGGGTGCGCCGTGGCTCCAGAAGCGCCTGGGCGGCGCGCTGGGCATCGGCGCCGGCATCACGCAGGTGCAGAAGGAATTCCGCGGCATCTTCAATGTCGACGACCTGGCGACGGACGGGTCGCAGTTCGAGCATCTGTTCGCCGATGGCGAGACCTTCTCCATCGGCGGCCTGCGGGCCACCGCGCTGCACGTGCCCGGCCACACGCCGGCCGACGTGGCCTACCGCATCGCCGATCCGGCCGGCGGACCCGATGCGGTGTTCGTCGGCGACACGCTCTTCATGCCCGATCTCGGCACCGCGCGCTGCGATTTCCCCGGCGGCGACGCGCATGTGCTGTTCAGCTCCATCCGGCGCCTGCTCGAGCTGCCGCCGCGGACCCGGCTCTACCTCTGCCACGACTATCCGCCGGCGGGCCGCGACGCCACCTGCATGACCACCGTGGCCGACCAGCGCGCGGGCAACATCCATGTGCGCGATGGCATTCCCGAGGCCGACTTCGTCGCCCGCCGCCAGGCCCGCGACGCCACGCTGGACCTCCCCGCGCTGATGCTGCCATCGGTGCAGGTCAACATGCGCGGCGGCCGCATGCCGCCGACCGAGGCCAACGGCACGGCCTACCTGAAGATCCCGATCGACCTGCTCTGAAAGGCGGGCGGGCGGACCTCAGACCCGCCTGGGCTCGCGCGCCGCGCCACGCCGCGCGCGACCGCCCGCTCCGGCGCCGGCGAAGCGCCGCAGATGCGCGATGAAGGTGGTCGCCGCCTCGGACAGCGGCTCGCCGATGCGCGTGAGGACGCCGAAGCCCTTGAGGTCCTCGCCGATCACCAGCGGCAGCACGCGCAGCAGCCGCGCGCGCACGTGGTCGCGGACCACCGATTCGGGCAGCGCGCCGACGGCGTCGCTCGACTGCAGCAACTGCAGGGTCGCGAAGACCGAGGCGCACTCCACGATGTTCATCGGCGTGCTCACGCCGGCGGCGCCGAATTCCTCCTCCATCAGCTGTCGCGCGGGGCTGGTCAAGGGCTGCAGGATCCAGGGCCAGGCCACCAGGGTGGCCATCGACAGGCCCTTGCGGCGCAGCAGCGGATGGCCCCGGCGCACCACCAGCTGCATGGTCTCGTTGGCCAGCGGGTCGAAGGCGAAGGTGTTGTGCTGCATGAGCCTGGAGAAGCGCCCTACCGCGAACTCGATGTCCTGGCGCTCCAGCAGCGAGCCGACCTGGTCGCTGGTCTCGCCCAGGATGCGCACGTTGAGCAAGGGGCGCTCGCGCTTGATCTCGGCCACCGCATGGGCCAGCAGGTCGGGCGCGGCGCCCATGATCGCGCCCAGCACCAGCTGCCCGTGGCCGCCGCGGCGCTTGGACTCCAGCGCCTCCAGGAAGCGCGCCAGCGAGGCCTGCGACTGCCGCGCGTAGGCGACCACCTCCTCGCCCAGCGGCGTGGCCCGCAGCCCGCGCGGATGACGCTCGAACAGCGGGAACTGGAAGGCCTGCTCGATGTCCGCGAGCATCTTGGTGGCCGAGGGCTGGGTGGTGTTGAGGTGGATCGACGCCTGCGCCAGGGTGCTCGTCTCGGCCAGCGTCGCCAGCAGGGCCCAGTGCTTGAGGCGCAGGCGGTTGATCAGGCGCGAGGGACCGAGGGGCGATTCGATGGGCATGGGTGGGGGCTCCGGCGACGACTTCCCACGGGCGGTCGATATTCCATTCCGGAAAGTCGGGACGCGAATTATTGATTGGAATGTCATGGCCGCGATGCCTAGAGTCCAGCCCGTCGATCACACGAACAACGGAGACATCGCAATGACATCACTGCCCATCGGGCCGGGGAATCCGGCATGAGCACCCCGGTCCTCGACCGCGCCGTCGCCAAGGCCACCCGGCGCCTGGTGCCCTTCCTGCTGCTGATGTACGTGCTGGCCTTCCTGGACCGCGCCAACATCGGCTTCGCGAAGAAGGCCTTCCAGCTCGACACCGGCCTGTCCGATGCCGTCTTCGCCTTCGGCGCGGGCATCTTCTTCATCGGCTATGCCCTCTTCGAGGTGCCCAGCAACCTGATCATGCATCGCGTCGGCGCGCGCGCCTGGATGTGCCGGATCATGGTGACGTGGGGCCTGGTCTCGGCGGCCCTGATGTTCGCCCACACCGAGACCACCTTCTACGTCCTGCGCTTCCTGCTCGGCGTGGCCGAGGCCGGCTTCTTCCCAGGCGTCATCTACTTCCTGACGCGCTGGTTCCCGGCCCGCTCCCGCACCCGGGTGCTGGGCATGTTCTATTTCGGCGCGCCGCTCGCCTTCATCTTCGGCAGTCCGCTGTCGGGCCTGCTGCTCGAGCTCGACGGCGCCCTGGGCCTCAGGGGCTGGGAGTGGCTGTTCCTGGTCGAGGGCGTGATGGCCTCGCTGGTGGGCATCTGGGCCTTCTGGTATCTGGACAACCGCCCCGGCGACGCCCGCTGGCTGACGCCGGAGGAACGACGCGCGCTGGAGGACGCCATCGCGGCCGAGGAGCAGCACAAGGCGGCCCACGGCCCGGCCACGGTGCTGAAGGCGCTGACCAACGGCCGCGTGCTGTTCCTGGCCCTGATCTACTTCCTGATCCAGGTCAGCGTCTATGGCGTCGTGTTCTACCTTCCGACCCAGGTCGCCGCATTGATGGGCCGCAACGTCGGCCTGGCGGTCGGCCTGGTCACCGCCATCCCGTGGATCTGCGCGCTGGCGGCCGCCCATGCCATCCCCCGCGTGGCGGAGCGCACCGGCCGCCACGCCATGACCGCCCTGGTCACGCTGGCGGTCTCGGCGGCCGGCATCGCCGTCTCGGTCAACGCATCCTCGCCGATGGTCGCCCTGGTGGCGCTGTGCTTCGCCGCCGCCGGCTTCATCGCCGTGCAGCCGGTGTTCTGGAGCTTCCCGACCGCCTACCTCGGCGGCGCGGCGGCGGCGGGCGGCATCGCCCTCATCAATTCGCTGGGTGCCCTGGGCGGCTTCGTCGCCCCCAACGTCAAGACCTGGGCCGAGCAGTTCTTCGCCTCGGCCAGCGCCGGACTCAACCTGCTGGCGATGACCACGGTGATCGGCGCCCTGCTGTTCCTGGCGCTGCGCCGCGCCGGCGCATCGGTGCCGGTCGCGCGCTGAGCCCCCGCCCCCGCCCCTCCAACGAATCACCGGAGACTCCCCATGAGCATGCCCACCATCCGACACGTGCGCGCCTTCACCGTCCGTGGCGGCGGCGCCGACTACCACGACCAGGCCGGCGGCCACTGGATCGACGACCACATCGCCACGCCGATGAGCAGGTACCCCGAGTACCGCCAGAGCCGCCAGAGCTTCGGCCTGAACGTGCTGGGCACGCTGGTGGTCGAGATCGAGGCCTCCGACGGCACGGTCGGGTTCTCGGTCACCACCGGCGGCGACCTGGGCTGCTGGATCGTCGAGAAGCACCTGGCGCGCTTCCTCGAGGGCGCCCGGGTGACCGACATCGAGCGCATCTGGGACCAGATGTACCACTCGACGCTCTTCTATGGCCGCAAGGGCATCGTGATCAACACCATCTCGGGCGTCGACCTGGCGCTGTGGGACCTGCTGGCCAAGGTCCGCCGGGAGCCGGTGCACGCGCTGCTGGGCGGCCCGGTGCGCGACGAGCTGACGTTCTATGCCACCGGCGCCCGCCCGGACCTGGCCAAGGAGATGGGCTTCATCGGCGGCAAGCTGCCGCTGCACCACGGACCGGCCGAGCGCGAGGAGGGCCTGAGGAAGAACCTGGCGATGCTCGGCGACATGCGCCAGCGGGTCGGCGACGATTTCTGGCTCATGCTGGACTGCTGGATGAGCCTGGATGTCGAGTACGCCACGCGGCTGGCCATCGCGGCGCGCAACGATCACGGGCTCAAGTGGATCGAGGAGGCCCTGCCGCCGGACGACTACTGGGGCTACGCGGAACTGCGCCGCAACGTGCCGCGCGGCCTGCTGGTGACCACCGGCGAGCACGAGGCCACGCGCTGGGGCTTCCGCATGCTGCTGGAGATGGAGTGCTGCGACATCATCCAGCCGGACGTGGGCTGGTGCGGCGGCATCACCGAGCTCATCAAGATCTCCAACCTGGCCGATGCGCACGGCAAGCTGATGGTGCCGCACGGCTCCTCCGTCTACAGCTACCACTTCGTCATCACGCGCCACAACAGCCCGTTCGCCGAGTTCCTCATGATGGCGCCGCAGGCCGACCAGGTGGTGCCGATGTTCCATCCGCAGCTGCTCGACGAGCCGGTGCCCGTCGGCGGGCGCATGAAGGCCTCGGCGCTGGACGCGCCGGGCTTCGGCGTCCGACTCAATCCCGACATCGCGCTGCATCGCCCCTACCCGCGCTGAGCGAGGGCGCCGGCACCGGCACGGGCGTGGGGGCCGGGGCCCGTCACTCGGCCTGCACGCCGGCCGCCCTGATGACCTTGCCCCAGCGCTGCGTCTCCGAGGTCAGCAGCGTGCGCAGCGACTCCGGCGTGACCTTGTCCATCGGCACGATCTCCGAACTGAGCTCGGCGATGCGCGCCTTGACCACGTCGTCCTGCAGCGCCGCGCGCAGGGCGGCGTTGAGCCGGGCGGTGACCTGGGGCGGCGTGCCCTTGGGCGCGTACATGCCGTGCCAGACCTTGACGTCGAAGCCCTTCAGGCCCTGCTCGTCCAGGGTCGGGATGTCGGGCATCGAGGCCAGCCGGGTCGGCGTCGTCACGCCGAACACCTTGACCCGCGTGCCATCCTTGATGACCGGCGCGGTCTGCGTGGTCTGGTCGCACAGCAGGTCGACCTGTCCGCCCATCAGGTCGTTGAGCGCCGGGCCGGCGCCCTTGTAGGGCACCGTCGTCAGCTCGACGCCGACCCGGCTGGCGAACAGCAGGCCGCACAGCTGCGAGACCGCGCCGACGCCGGCATTGGCCAGGGTCACCTTGTCCTTGTTGGCCTTCACGTAGGTCAGCAGTTCCTGGAAGTTCCGGGCCGGGAACTCCTTGCGCGACAGCAAGGTCATCGGCACGTCGAGCACCTGGCCGATGTACTCGAAGTCCTTCAGCGGATCGAACGGCAGCTTCTTGTAGAGCGCCGGCGCGGTCGCCATGCCCATGTGGTGGAGCAGGAGGGTGTAGCCGTTGGGCGTCGCGCGCGCCACCCGGGCCGGCGCGATGGTGCCGCCGGCGCCGACGGTGTTCTCGACGATCACCGTCTGGCCCAGCGAGCGGCCCATCGGCACGGCCAGCAGGCGCGCCACCACGTCGGTCGGGCCGCCGGCGGAGTACGGCACCACCAGCGTGACGGGCTTGTCGGGCCAGGCGTTCTCCGCCACGGCGGCGGCCTGCAGGGTCAGCAGGCCGGCGCCGAAAGCGAGGCCCAGCCAGGTCTTGATCTTCTTCTTCGATGTCATGGTGTCTCCATTTCCTGCGCGAGCAGACGCTCGGCGAGTTTCAGAACGGGTGCGTCGACCATCCGGCCGTCGACGTTGATGGCGCCGCCGCCGGCGGTGCGGACGGCATCGCGCACGCGGCGCGCCCAGGCCAGTTCGTCGGCGCTCGGCGTGAAGGCCGCCTGCACGCCGGCGACCTGGTCGGGATGGATGCACAGCTTGGCGCCGAAGCCGCCGCGCCGCGCGCGCGCGGCATCGGTCGCGAGACGCACCGCATCGCGCCAGTCCGCCGTCACGCCATCGACCGGCGGCACCCGGCCGGCCCGGCGCGATGCCAGCACCAGCGCGAGCCGCACCGGCACCAGCTCGGCCTCGTCGGCCGCGCAGGCGAGGCCGGCATCGGCCTGGAAGTCGAGGTGGCCGAACACCAGCCGCAGCACCTGCGGCGCCGCCGCCAGCGCATCGACCGCATCCAGCCCGGCGACCGATTCGATCAGCGGCAGCAGCGCCACCGCCGGCCCGACGGCGCGCGCCAGCGCGGCCAGGTCGGCGGCGCGCTCGGCCTTGGGCAGCACCACGCCGGCCAGCAGGCCGCGCGCCGCCAGCCGGCCCAGCAGGGCGAGATCCTCCGCGTGCCAGGCCGTGTCGCTGGCGTTCGAGCGCACCAGCAGGCGGCCGTGCGCCATGGCCGGCAGGCCGGCGAAGCCCTGCTCGACCAGGACGCGCGCCTCGGCCTTGCGCTCGGGCGCGACCGCGTCCTCCAGGTCGACGATGACGGCGCCCGCGCCGCTGGCCAGCGCCCGCGCCAGGCGCTCGGGCCGGTCGCCGGGCACGAACAGGAAGGTGCGCGCCAGGCCCACCGGGGAGGCCGCCGCGTCGCTCATGCCGTGGCCCCCGGGACCGACGACGTGGAGGATGCCGATGCTGGTGCCAGCAGCGGACCGACCGTCGCGGCATCCGCCACGCGCCACAGCGCCTCGATGGCGGCGCGCATCTCGGCCACGCCGGCGCCGCCGCTGAAGGCCGCCAGGCGCAGGGCCTTGGCCGTGATCTCGTCGCGATCGAGCGTGTTGCCCGGATCGCCCTTCGGCTCGTCGACGCGGCCCTCCAGCACGCGGCCGTCGCGGGTGCGCACCGTCACCTTGCCGATCCAGCGGCGCGGATAGGCGGCATCGACCTCGGCATCGAGCCCCATGCTCACGCGGTCGCGGAAGGCGCGGGTGGCATCGTCGCGGAAATGGGCCTCGAACTCGGCCAGCCCGGCCTGCCCGAAGCGCGCCACCAGCGCCAGCACCGTCCCCATCGAGAACTTCGACTGGTGCACCGTCGCCGGATCGACCACCGGCCCCAGGACGTCGATCGCGCCCTGGTGCACGTGCGTGCGCACGTCCTCGATGTCGTCGGCGCGCAGGTCGTTCTCGCGCATCACCGCCAGCAAGGCATCGGCCGCCGGATGCGTGTGGCGGCACGAGGCGTGGTACTTGAACGAGGTCTCGGTCAGCGCCCAGCGCGTGCCCAGGCCATCGACCAGCCGGCTGGGATCGGCATCGCTCGACATGCCGGCCGCCAGGCCCTGCGATCCCTCCAGGATGCGCTGCGCGCCGGTGAAGCCGTCGCGCGCCAGGCTGGCGGCCATCAGGCCGGCGGCGGCGGCATGCGCGGTGTGCAGCTGCTTGGAATCGGCGGCGGTGCGCAGGAACTCCCACAGGCCGGCGGCCTGCGTGCCGGCCGAGCCGAAGGCGTGGCCCATGCGCGTGGCGTCCAGTCCCAGCAGGTGGCCGGCGGTGGCGGCCGCGGCCAGGGTGCCGGCGGTGCCGGTGGTGTGGAACACCTTGTAGTGGGAGCGGCCGAGGAACTCGCCGACCCGGATGCCGACCTCGTAGCCGGCCACCGCCGCCGTCAGCATTTGCCGGCCATTCGCGCCCAGGGCCTGGGCCCAGGCCAGCGCCACCGGGAAGACCACCGTGGCCGGGTGGAACACCGAGCCGTTGTGCACGTCGTCCTGCTCGGCCACGTGCGAGGCGGCGGCGTTGACCATGGCGGCGAAGTACGGGCTGCTGCGGCCCCGGCCGACCAGCACCTCGCTCGGCCCGTCGGCCGGGCCCATGGCGCGGGCGAAGGCGGCGATGGTCTCCACCGGGCGGGTGCCATGGCCGGCGATGGCGGAGCCGAACCAGTCGACCAGCAGGTCCTCGGCGCGGGCCACCACGGCATCGGGCAGGTCCTCGAAGCGCAATCCGGCGGCGAAGCGGGCGAGCGATCCGGTCGTCATCAGATCGCTCCCGCCGCGCGCAGCGCGTCGATGGCGCCGGCATCGCGGCCGAGCGAGCGCAGGATCGCCTCGGTGTGCTCGCCGACCGCCGGGATCGGATCCATGCGGTAGTCGAACGCGCTCTGGCGGCCCGGTGGCAGCAGGGCCGCGATGGCGCCCGCCGGCGACTCGACCTCGCGCCAGCGCTCGCGCGAGCGCAGTTGCGGATGGGCCCACAGGCCGGCCATGTCGTTCATGCGAGCGTTGGCGATCTGCGCGGCATCGAGCCGCTCCAGCACCTGCGCGCTGGTGAGCGTGGCGAAGGTCTCCAGGATGATGGCGCGCAGGTCGGCGCGGTGCTCGTTGCGCCGGGCATTGGCATCGAAGCGCGGGTCGGTGGCGAGCTCCGGGCGCAGCAGCACCTTGTCGCAGAAGACGCGCCACTCGCGCTCGTTCTGCAGTCCCAGCATCACCGTGCCGCCATCGCCGGCGATGAACGGGCCATAGGGATAGATGGTCGCGTGTGAGGCGGCGCTGCGCGGCGGCGGCGGCGCGCCCTCGTAGGCGTAGTACATCGGGAAACCCATCCACTCGGCCAGCGACTCCAGCATCGAGACATCGATGTGCGAGCCGCGCCCGGTGCGGCCGCGCTGCAGCAGCGCGGCCAGCACGCCGGTGTAGGCATACATGCCCGCGGCGATGTCGGCGATCGAATTGCCGGACTTGCAGGGCTCGTCGGGCGTGCCGGTGACCGACAGGAAGCCGGCCTCGCTCTGGATCAGCAGGTCGTAGGCCTTCTTGTCGCGATACGGCCCGTCCTCGCCATAGCCCGAGATGTCGCAGACGATCAGCCGGGGATGCGCGGCTTCCAGCGTGGCATGGTCCAGGCCCATGCGCGCGGCGGCGCCGGGCGCCAGGTTCTGCACCAGCACATCGGCATCGGCGATCAGTTCCCGCAGCACGGCCAGGGCGGCCGGCTGCTTGAGGTCGAGCGTCAGGCTCTCCTTGGAGCGGTTGACCCAGACGAAATGCGAGGCCTCGCCCGCCACGCGCTGGTCGTAGGCGCGCGCGAAGTCGCCGACGCCGGGACGCTCGACCTTGATGACGCGCGCTCCCAGGTCGGCGAGCTGGCGGGTGCAGAACGGCGCCGCGATGGCGTGTTCGAGCGAGATGACGGTGATGCCGTCGAGCGGTCGTGTCATGGCGGGCCTCAGAACGAGCGTGGCAGGCCGAGCAGGTGCTCGGCGACATAGGAATGGATCAGGTTGGTGGAGACCGGCGCCACCTGATAGAGCCGGGTCTCGCGGAACTTGCGCTCGACGTCGTATTCGCAGGCGAAGCCGAAGCCGCCGTGCGTCTGCAGGCAGGTGTTGGCGGCCTCCCAGCTGGCCTTGGCCGCCAGGTACTTGGCCATGTTGGCCTCGGCGCCGCAGGGCCGGCCGGCATCGAACAACGCGCAGGCCTTGAAGCGCATCAGGTTGGCGGCCTCGGTCTCGATGTAGTCGGCCGCGATCGGGAACTGCACGCCCTGGTTCTGGCCGATCGGGCGGCCGAAGACCTGGCGCTCGCTGGCATAGCGGCGCGCCTTGTCGATGAACCAGTAGGCGTCGCCGATGCATTCGGCCGCGATCAGCGTGCGCTCCGCGTTCAGGCCGTCGAGGATGTACCTGAAGCCCTGGCCCTCCTGGCCGATCAGGTTCTCCGCCGGGATCTCGAGGTCGTCGAAGAACACCTCGTTGGTCTCGTGGTTCACCATGTTGGGGATCGGCCGCACGGTCATGCCCCGGCCGCCGCGCTCGGGCATGGCGTCGTCGAGGTCGACGATGAAGATCGACATGCCTTCGGACTTGCGCTTGACGTCCGCCAGCGGCGTGGTGCGCGCCAGCAGGATCATCAGGTCGGAGTGCTGGATGCGCGAGATCCACACCTTCTGGCCGTTGACGACCCAGCGGTCGCCCTTCCTCACGGCGGTGGTCTTGAGCTGCGTGGTGTCGGTGCCGGTGGTGGGCTCGGTGACGGCCATCGACTGCAGGCGCCATTCGCCGCTGGCGATCTTCGGCAGGTAGCGCTGTTTCTGGGCCTCGCTGCCATGGCGCAGCAGGGTGCCCATGTTGTACATCTGGCCGTGGCACGAGCCCGCGTTGCCACCGGAGAAGTTGATCTCCTCCATGATGACGGAGGCCTCGGCCAGCCCCAGGCCGGAGCCGCCGTACTCGGCCGGGATCAGCGCGGCCAGCCAGCCGGCGCTGGTCAGGGCGTCGACGAAGGCCTCGGGGTAGCCGCGCTCGTGGTCGACCTTCTGCCAGTAGGTGGCATCGAAGTCGCGGCACAGCGCGCGCAGCGCCTCGCGCAGTTCCTGGTGGTCGTCGGGGGTCGGGATCTGGGTCTTCATGGGGAATGGTCTCGCTTGTCTCTCAGGCCAGGATGGCGGTCGCCTGCATGGTCAGCCAGCCGTCGGCGTCCTCGCCCCACAGGGCGAACGTCTCGCCCTCGCCCGGGCGGGCCGCCACGGGCCGGCCCTGCAGCCGGAACGGGGCGATGTCGAAGGTCGGCCGCACGGCGCGGAACTCGAAGCTGCGCAGCGTGGCGTCGGGGCGCTCGCGGCGCAGCAGGTCGACCAGCAGGGTCGCGATCAGCGGGCCGTGCACGATCAGGCCGGGATAGCCCTCGACCTCGGTCACGTAGCGCCGGTCGTAGTGGATGCGGTGGCCGTTGAAGGTCAGGGCCGAGTAGCGGAACAGCAGCACGTCGTCGGGCACCACGGTGCGGCCGAAGGCGGCGTCGCCCGGCGCGGCCGTCGGCGCCGGGGCGGCCTCGCCGGGCGCGGCGGCGGCGCGATAGACGATGTCGTGCTCCTCGGTCAGCGCCAGGCCGCGCGCATTGCGCACCTCGTGGCGCACCAGGACGAAGACCAGCTCGCCGCTGCGTCCGGTCTTGTGCGTCACCGACACGATGGTCGAGGTGCGCGTCGCCTCGTCGCCCACGCGCAGCGGGTTGTCCGGCTCCCAGCGCAGGCGCCCGCCGGCCCACATGCGGCGCGGCAGGGGCACCGGCGGCAGGAAGCCGCCGCGCCGGGCATGGCCGTCGGGGCCGAGCTCCGACTGCCGGTGATGCGGCAGGAAGTAGAGCCAGTGCCAGAGCTCGGGCAGGCGCGTGCCGGTGCCGGGCGCCGGATCGTCGCGGTCGAGCGTGGCCGACAGCGCGCGCACCGGCGCGGCGCCCAGGGTGTCGGCGAGGGTCTCGTCGCGCCCCTGCCAGGCCTGCAGGCGGGCGATCTCGTCGGCGGCGAGCGTGGGGGTGGCGGTGATGGGGTTGGTGGGGTTGGTCATGGCGTCAATCCACTGCCGCGCCGGACGACGCGACGATACGGGCCCACTTGGCGAGGTCGTTGCGCAGCAGGGTCGAGAACTGCTCCGGCGAAGTCGGCTCGGCGATCTCGACGCCCTGCTGCGCGAGCTTCTCGCGCAGGTCGGGCGCGGCCAGCGCCTGGCGCGTGGCGTCCTGCAGCTGGGTCTGCACGGCGGCGGGCAGCCCGGCCGGCGCGAACAGGCCGATCCACAGCGTGCCGTCGTAGCCCGGCACCGCCTCGGCGATGGCCGGCACGTCGGGCAGCACCGGCGAGCGCTTCGCGCCGCTGACCGCCAATGCGCGCAGCTTGCCGCTGCGGATGTGCGGCAGGGCCGAGGGCAGGCTGGCGAAGACGATCGGCAACTGGTTGCCCAGCACGTCGTTGATGGCCGGCGCCACGCCCTTGTAGGGCACGTGCTGCAGTCGGATGCCGGCCATCTCGTTGAGCATCTCGCCCAGCAGGTGGTTGAGCGTGCCGTTGCCGGCCGAGGCGTACTGGTAGCTGGCGTCCTTCGACCGCGTCGCGGTCAGGAACTCGCCCAGCGTGCGGGCCGGGAACGCCGGGTTGACCAGCAATACGTTGGGCACCGCGCCGATCAGGCCGACCGGGCGGAAATCCTTGACGGGGTCGAAGCCCGGGTTCTTGTAGAGCGCCGGGTTGATGGCCTGGCTGCTGCTGATGGTCATGAGCAGCGTGTGGCCGTCCTTGGGCGCCTTGGCCACCAGCTGCGTGCCGATGTTGCCGCCGGCGCCCGGCCGGTTGTCGACCACCACGGCGGCATTCATCACCTCGCCGAGCTTCTGCCCGACCAGCCGGCCGACGATGTCGTTGGTGCCGCCGGCGGCCTGCGGCACGACCAGCGTGACGGGGCGCGAGGGATAGGCGGTCTGGGCCGTCGCCGGCGCGATCGACAGCGAGCCGGCCAGGACCGCCAGGGCCAGCGCCATGGTCTTGAGTGAGCGATGCATCTGCATGTGTGTGTCTCCGTACCTTGTGGGCCGGATTCTGGGCAGCCGCCCCGCGGCCGGCCATGAGAATTTGAACAACGCAGCCTTGTCGGGATTGGAGGTGCGACCGCGTGGCGACGCGGGCGAGGCGCCCCGTGGACAATCGCCCGCATGCTGCCGGACATCGATTCCCTCGCCCTCTTCGTCCGCGCCGCGGAAATGCGCAACCTCACGCGGGCCGCCGAGGCCAGCCTGATCACCGTGCCCGCCGCCAGTCGGCGCCTCGCGCTGCTGGAGCACCAGTTCAAGGCCCAGCTGTTCGAGCGCCATTCGCGCGGCCTCGACCTGACGCCGGCCGGCGAGCGCCTGCTGCGGCTGGCGCGCGACGTCATGGCCAGCGTCCACCACCTGCGCGCCGAGATGGGCAACTACGCCCGGGGCCACCAGGCCGTGCTGCGCGTCCATGGCAACACCTCGGCCATGACGCAGTTCCTGCCAGGCGACATCGCCACCTTCCAGAACGGCCACGACGACGTGCGCATCGTGCTGGAGGAATGCTGGAGCGAGGACGCGGTGCGCCGCGTGCGCAGCGGCGAGATCGACCTGGGCGTGTGCGTCGACGGCCCGGACCTCGGCGGACTGTGGGTGCGGCCCTATCGCAGCGACCAGCTCGCCGCCATCGTGCGCGAGGACGATCCCGCCCAGGCGGACGCGCTCACCTTCGACGACCTGCTGGAGCGCGACCTGGTCGGCCTCGAAGGCAGCAGCACGCTGACCCGCCTGCTGGAGGCGCAGGCGGCAGCGCTGATGCGGCCGATGGCGCTGCGCGTGCAGGTGCGCAGCTTCGAGGCGGTGTGCCGCGCCGTCGAGGCCCGGCTCGGCGTCGGGGTGCTGCCGCTGCATGCGGCGCGCAGCTTCGCCACGGCGATGAAGCTGCGCGTGGTGCCGCTGGCCGAGCCCTGGGCCGAACGGCGCATGTGGCTGTGCCTGCGCGCCGAGCCGGCCGAGGCGTCACCCCTGCATGCGCTGGTGACGCACCTGACGGGTTGCGTCGGCGCGGCGCCGGCGGCGCCCGACTGATCCACCGGCGCGGTCGCCGCGCCATCGCCACCGATCCTCGATCTGGACCCGGACCCCGACCGCGCGCCGTGCCGCCACCGGCGTGGCGCCCATCAGCCGCGCCGCGCCGCGGGCGCGCCGCCCGGCCGCGCGGAACGCTTGATCGCCTCGAGGGTGCGCCGGGAGAAGTCGGCCGCGCCGTGGGCGGCCTCCCGCGCGGCCCGCTCGGCCCGATCCAGCGCCTCCCGGGTCGCCTCGGCCGCCCGCTCCGCCTCCTCCCGGCCGTCCTGCAGCGCGCGGCGCGCCGACTCGTCCGCGCGCGTCAGCGCGTCCCGGGTCGCGGCCGTCACGCGGGCGCTGCGGGCCTGCGCCTGCCGCGCGGCGTCGCGGGTCTCGTCGAACGCCCGCGCGGTGGCCAGGGCGGTCTTCTCCTCCAGCCGGGTGGCGGCATCGGCGGCCTTGCGCGCGGCATGCCGGACCGCCTCGGCCATGGCCGTCGACCAGCGGCCGGTGACCAGCCGGCCGCGATGCGCCGCATCGGCCGCGGCGCTGGCGGCCTCGCGGGCGGCCGTCTCGGCGTCGCGCGCCGCGCGCTCGGCCTCCTGCCGCAGCCCGGATGCCGCCGCCGGGGGCGGATCGGACGCGGCGGCGACGGAGGCGGCGCCCATGGCACCGGCGACGCCGGCGGCGATGCCGAACGCGAGCACCAGCCGCGCCCGTGCGCGGCGCCCGGAGCCGGGATCGAAGCCCGGGCTCATGGCTGCTCCGGCCGTGGGTCGTCGATGCGGTCCGGGCCGGACGAGGCGGTGTTCATGGGTCTTGCTCCAGCGAGGCTGTCGAGGGAAGACCACTGTAGGCGGGCGGGTCCGGGACCCCATTGCGCCGCATCAAGGCATCGCCGGTCCGATGCCTCCACCCCTCGGGCGCCCAGGCCGGGCGCTGCGCGTGATCGGACTCGACGACGATCACGTAGCGGCCCGCGCCATCCGCGGGCTCCTGATCACGCGGCAGCACCCACGGCCGCTCGCCCTCCCCGGCCGCTTCGAGATAGTCGGCGTCGAGCAGGCCGAAGTGGTCGAGCAGGCGGTTCAGGCTGGCCGGGATGCGGATGCAGCCCTTGGAGCGCGCGCTGCCCAGCAGGGGCTCCAGCCGGTCCGCATCGGTGGCGTGCATCTGCAGTCGCATGACGCTGTCGCCACCCGGGCCCCAGAGCCGCCGGGCCCGCTGCCACCCCAGGTCGAAGACGCGCAGGCCCTTGTCGCCATAGCCACGGATGCCATTGCCGTTGCGCGTGCCCTCGGCGCGGAAATCCGGGTTGTCCAGGGTCGATTCGAAGACTCCCAGGGGCGTCTCGAAATGATCGAAGGCGGTGCTGCCGCCCGTCGATGCCGATGCCGCGCCGACGAGCAGGGGCGTCGCGGCCGCATCGATCCAGTAGACCAGCACCGCCTGCACGCGTGGATTGCGATCGACCACCACCACGTATTGCGCTGCGGAGGCGATGCCCGCGCGCGCCAGGGCCTCGAGGGCCGACTGGCCATACCAGGCGACCGCGTCGGGCGGCGGTCGCAAGGCGTGGTCGAGCCGGTCGCGGAACGCCGCGACGACATCGGCCGGCGCGGGCCCGGCCCGGGCGATGGCGCCCGGGGCCGGCGGGAGGGCCAGCGCGAGGATCGCCGCGACCAGGATCACGGCCTTCGGGAACAGGATGGGTTTCATGGGTGCGGGCAGTCTGCGCCGCTGCCGCGCCCAGGCCTTGATCGACGTCAACCAGGGCCGATTCCGAGCGGCAGGACGACGCGCCGCACGCCCGGCTCGCTCGCCGCCGCGACGTCGTCGACGAAGCCCAGATCGGCGACCAGGGCCAGCATGCGGTGGTTGTCGCGCAGCACCACGCCGACCAGGCGCCTGAAGCCGCGTTCGCGCGCATGGTCGATCAGGCGTTCCAGCAGCAGCCGTCCGAGTCCCCGGCCCTTGAGGTCGGAGCGCACCAGCACGGCGAATTCGGCCTCGACGCCATCGGGGTCGCCGCCCAGGCGCGCCACGCCCAGCGTCTGGCCCTCGCCCCGCTCGTCGCGGTCCTCGGCGATGAATGCCATCTCGCGGTCGTAGTCGATCTGCGTCAGGCGCGCGAGCTCGGTGTGCGAGAGCTCGCCGCGGGTGTGGAAGACGCGCATGCGCAGGTCCTCGGGCGTCGACGCGGCCAGGAAGCGGCGGTGCTGCGCCTCGTCCTCCGGGCGGATGGGCCGCACGACGAGGGTCCGGCCCTGCCAGTCCCGCGTGCCGACGCACCCGGACGGATACGGCAGGATCGCGAAGCGCCCGGCCCCGCCGACCGCTTCGCGCGCGAACCGCGCGCGGGCGTCGAGCGCGACCACCCCCTGCGCATCGACCCACAGCGGATTGATGTCGAGTTCGGCCAGCCGGGGCAGGTCCGCGAGCATCCGCGACACCGCGACCAGCACGTCGCAGAGCGCATCGAGCCGCGCCGGCGGATGGTCGCGGAAGCCGGCGAGCAGGCGGGCGACGCGGGTGCGCGCGACCAGCTCCCGCGCCAGGGCGCGGTTGAGCGGCGGCAGCGCGATGGCCGTGTCGGCGATCACCTCGACGGCGGTGCCGCCCTGGCCGAACAGGACCACGGGACCGAACACGGCATCGATGCGGGCGCCGACGATGACCTCCTGCGCCTGGGGCCGGTGCGCCATCCGCTCGACGCTGAAGCCGTCGATGCGCGCGGCGGGCAGGCGATCGCGCAGCGTGGCCAGCATCTCGGCGGCCGCCCAGCGCAATGCCGGCTCGTCCGGCAGGCCCAGGCGCACGCCGCCGACCTCGGACTTGTGGAGGATGTCGGGCGAGCGGATCTTCAGCGCCACCGGATAGCCCAGCGCCAGCGCCGCCCCGGCCGCCGCCTCGGCCGTCGCGGCCACCGCTTCGCCCGGCATGGTCTCGATGCCATAGGCGCCCAGCAGCGCTCTCGCGGTCGGCGCGTCCAGCCATTCGCGCCCGTCGGCCAGCGCCTGGTCCAGCAAGCGCGCGACCGCACCGGCGTCGGGCGCCACGGTGGCGCCGGCCTCGGGCGTCTGCAGCAGCAGCGCCTGGTTGCGCCGGTAGGTCCGCAGCATCGCGAAGGCGTGCACGGCCTCCTCCGGCGTCGCGTGGTCGGCCACGCGGGCCTCCCGGAACAGGCGCCGCGCCGACGCCACGCCATCGCCGCCGAGCCAGACGCCCATCACCCGCGACTCGTGCCCGCGCAGCGCGGGCAGGCAGGCGCGCGCGATGTCCTCGCCGCGCACGATCGCGGTCGGCGCGTGCATGAAGAGCACCGCGCCGGCCGTCCGGTCGGCCAGCAGCGCCGCCAGCGTCTCCACGTAGCGCGCGACCGGCGCGTCGCCGATGATGTCGATCGGATTGGCGTGCGACCACGTGGCCGGCAGCAGGCCGTCGAGCCGCGCCGCCAGCGCGGCATCCAGCGGCGCCAGCGGGACGTCCTCGCGCGCGGCGGCGTCGGCGGCCAGCACGGCGGCGCCACCGCCGTTGGTCATGATCGACAGCGCCTCGTCGCGGTTGCCGGCGAAGCGCGAGAGCATCTGCACGGCCACGAACAGGTCCTGCAGCGAGTCCACGCGCAGCATGCCGGCGCGCCGGATCGCGGCGTCGTAGACCGCGTCGGACCCCGCCAGGGCGCCGGTGTGGGAGGCGGCGGCCTGCATGCCGCGCGGGGAACGGCCGGCCTTCACGACGATGACCGGCTTGTTGCGCGCCGCCGCGCGCGCGGCCGACATGAACTTGCGCGGCGACTCGATCGACTCGACGTAGAGCAGGATCGAGCGCGTGCGCGCGTCGTTGGCCAGGTGGTCGAGCAGGTCGCCGAAGTCGACGTCGCAATGGTCGCCCAGCGAGACGAGGTGCGAGAGTCCCAGCCCGCGACTGCGCGTCCAGTCCAGCATCGCCGTGACCAGCGCCCCGGACTGCGAGACGAAGGCGACATCGCCCGCCAGGGCGTCGGTGGGGGCGAAGCTGGCGTTCAGGCCCAGGTGCGGACTGAGCAGGCCCAGGCAGTTGGGCCCGAGCAGGCGCAGCGTGTGGGGCCGCGCGGCCGCCAGGGCGGCCTCCTTCCCGGCCGCCGTCAGCCCCGCCGTGAGCACCACGACCGCGCGGGTGCCGAAGGCGCCGAGCTCGGCCACCAGCGCCGGGATGGTCGCCGCCGGCGTGCACAGCAATGCCAGGTCGGGCACCGCCGGCAGCGCGCTCGTGCGCTCGAAGATCGGCACGCCCTCGATGGCGCGATGCTTCGGGTTGACGCCATAGACCGGGCCGGCGAAGGTGCCCGCCCTCAGGTTGCGCCAGACCGTCGCGCCGACGCTGCCGGGCCGACCGGAAGCGCCATAGACGGCGACGGAGGCCGGCGACAGCAGGCGGTCGAGATGGCGGATGCTCATGCGAGGACCTCCCCGGAGTGGTGCCCGATGGTGCCGCGACGCAGCGGTGCCCGGCGCTCGCGGACGCCCGCCACCCGCGCGGCACTTGCGACGGATCAAGCGCCGGCGTCGGAATGCTCCGTATCGTGGCAGTCCGAGGCCGCCCGGCCGACCGCAGCTCCCTGGACACCATGCCCATGCCCTCCGATCCGGACCCGACCCTGGTCGACGCGCTGCGCCGACTGCTCGAACGACGCACCGGCCAGCCGGTCGAGCGGGTCGAGACCCACATCTCCTGGGTCCTGCTGACCGCCACCGAGGCCTACAAGCTGAAGAAGCCCTTGCGCCTGCCCTTCCTGGATTTCGGCAGCGTCGAGGCGCGGCGGCGCTGCTGCGAGGAGGAATTGCGCATCAACCGGCGTTTCGCGCCGATGCTCTATCTCGACGTCGTGCCGGTGCGCGGCACGCCGGCGGCGCCGACGCTCGATGGCGGCGGAACGCCGATCGACCACCTGGTGCGGATGCGGCGCTTTCCCGAGGCGGCGCTGCTGCGCGAACTCGTGACCACGCGCCACGTGCGCCCCGAATGGCTCGACACGCTGGCCGCGAGGCTGGCGGCGCTGCACGCGCAGGCGCCCCGCGCGGCGCCGGATTCGCCCTTCGGCGGACCGGAGCGGACGCTGCGGGCGGCGACGGACGTGCTGGACCGGCTGGAGCAGCTGGAGCAGCTGGAGCATCAGCGGCGCCCGGGACCGGTCACCGGCGACGGCCGCCTCGCCACCCTGCGCGCCTGGGTCCGGGCCCAGGCCACGGCGCTGCGCCCGGTCTGGCTGGCGCGCCGCGTCGAAGGCGCGATCCGCGCCTGCCATGGCGACCTGCACCTGGCCAACATCGTGTGGCTCGACGGGATGCTCACGCCATTCGACGCCATCGAGTTCGATCCGGCCCTGCGCTGGATCGACATCGTCGCCGACCTCGCCTTCCTGACCATGGACCTGAAGGCGCATGGACGCGCCGATCTCGCCGCTCGCGTGCTCGATGCCTGGCTGCAATCCAGCGGCGACTATGCCGGGCTGGGCGTGCTCGGCTTCCACGAGGTGCAGCGGGCCCTGGTGCGGGCCATGGCGACGGCCCTGCCGGGCGCCGATGCCCGCCCCGGTCCCGACTACCTGGACTGCGCGACGCGGCTCGCGCATCCCGCCGCGCGGCGCGCCCGGCTGCTGATCACGCATGGCTTCTCCGGCTCGGGCAAGTCGAGCCTGGCGCTGCAGCTGGTCGGCGTCACCGGCGCGGTGCGGATCCGCTCCGATGTCGAGCGCAAGCGCCTGTTCGGGCTCGATGCGCTGGCGCGCTCGGCCGGCAGCGGCCTCGACCTCTATGGCGCCGACGCCACGCGCCGCACCTTCGAGCGCCTGGCCCGGCATGCGCATGCCGCATTGCGCGCGGGCCTTCCCGTGATCGTCGATGCGGCATTCCTGCGCCGCGCCGAACGCCGCGACTTCGCGGCGCTGGCCGCGCGGCTGGGCGTGCCCTTCGCCATCCTGGACTGCCGGGCCTCGCGCGCCACGCTGGAGCATCGCGTGGACGCGCGCGACCGGACGCGCGGCGATGCCTCCGAGGCCGATGTCGCGGTGCTGGCGCGGCAGATCGCCCATGCCGAGCCGCTCGGCGCCGACGAGCTCGACGCGACCATCGACATCGCGACCGACGCGGCGGTGGATGTCGCGGCGCTCGCCGCGCGCTGGTCGGCGCGCCCTTGACGCAGCGCAAGGCGCGCGCGGTCGGCCGCTCCTAGAGTCGAGGCCGCCGGCGCGCGCTCCGATATCGGAAACCGTCACCGCGCCACCCTGTCCCCCACCCTCCCTCTCCCAAGGAATCCCCATGAAGACCGACACGCAACTGCGCGACGACGTCCAGGCCGAAATCCACTGGACGCCCGAGATCACCGCCGCCGACATCGGGGTGAGCGCCAAGGATGGCGTGGTCACGCTCACCGGCCACCTCGCCAGCCATGCCGAGAAACTCGCCGCCGAGAACGCCGCGCGGCGCGTGCATGGCGTCAAGGCCCTGGCCGTGGAGATGACGGTGCGCCTGCCCTTCGACCACCAGCGCACCGATGCCGACATCGGCCTGGCCGCCGAGCGCGCCCTGGCCTGGAACGCGCTCGTGCCCGACGACCGGGTCCAGGCGACGATCGAGGGCGGCTGGCTCAGCCTCACCGGCGAGGTCGAGTGGGACTACCAGCGCAGGGCCGCCGAGCACGCCGTGCGCGACCTGATGGGCGTGACGGGCGTGACCAACCTGATCGAGGTCACGCCGCGACTGAGTCCGGCCGATGTCGAGCGCAAGATCCAGGCGGCGCTCGCGCGCCAGGCCGACCGGGAGGCGCGCCGGCTGTCGGTCACGGTCGAGGGCGCGCGCGTGACGCTGCGCGGCCAGGTCCATTCCTGGGCCGAGCGCGACGCGGCGCAGGGCGCCGCCTGGTCCACGCCCGGGGTCTCGACGGTGATCGACGAGCTGGTCGTGGTCTCCTGAGGAAGCGGCGCGACGCGGCGAGGCCCGGCCCGCGCCGCGCTCAGTGCGACATCAGCACGGGCAGCGTCATGGTCTCCAGCACGGTCCGGGTCGCGCCGCCCAGCAGCCACTCGCGGGCCCGGCTGTGGCCATAGCATCCCATCACCAGCAGATCGGCTTCCACGTCGGCGGCCAGCGACAGCAGCCGCTCGCCCATGTCGGATGCGTCGGGGGCGTCGCTGGCGCGCAGGGCCGGCGTCACGCCATGGGCCCGCAGGTACTGCGCCAGTCGCGCCAGCGCATCGGCCGCGCCGGGGCCGTGGCAGACCGCATCGACGCGCGCGGCCCCCCGCAGCCAGGGCAGCGCCGCCGAGACCGCGCGCGCCGCCTCCCGCGTCTCCTTCCAGCCGATCAGGATGCGGCGCCCCAGGTTGGCCTGCGCGCCGATGAAGGGCAGCACCAGCGCCGGCCGCCCGCTGCCCACCAGCAGCGAGGGCAGGAAGGTCGGCGGCAATTCGTCGGCCGAGGCATCCGCGTCGTCGCGCTGGCCCACGATCAGCAGGTCGGCATAGCAGGCCCGCCTGGCGAAGTCGAAGGGCTCGTTGCCCGATGCCTCCTCCCACAGCAGGCGTTCCGAGCCGGCCCGGCCCTCGACGAAGGCCGCGCGCGCCTGGGCATGGCAGCGCCGGTCGATGTCGGCGAAGGCATCGATCGCTTCCGCCGACAGGGCGTCCAGCCCATGGGGATAACGCAGGATCGCCGAGACGGCGCAATGCATGCCCGTTCCCTGGGCATCGAAGGCCTCGGCGATCCGGCGGGCCGTCCGCACGCGCTCGACCGCGTGGCGGGAACTGTCGACATGGACGAGGATGCTGCGCGGCGTGGTCATGGCGGTCTCCTGCGGATGCGGGCCCGGATCGGGCCGACGCCGGAGGGCGTCGGACGCATGGCGCCATCATCCCGGCGCCGGCGGCGCGACGCCTTGACGCCGATCAAGCGCCCGGCCGGACGCCTCAGTGCGACATCAGCACCGGCAGGTGCAGGTGCGCCATCATGGCGTGCGTGACGCCGCCGAGCAGCAGCTCGCGCAGGCGGCTGTGTCCGTGGCAGCCCATCACCAGCAGATCGGCGCCGGAGGCGGCGGCATTCGAGCGCAGCGCGCCCGCGAAGTCGATCGAGCTGGCTTGCCGATGGGCTTCGGCCACGATGCCGTGGCGCGCCAGCCAGGCCAGCACGGGACCGATCTGGAGCGTCTCATCGTCGATCGGCTCGTCGACGTGCATCGACATCAGCCACAGGCGCGAGGTGCGATCCACGAGCTGCAGGACGTCGCGCAGCGCCATGGCCGCCTCGCGCGAGCCGTCCCATGCCACCAGCACGCGCTGGCCGGCATCGGCGAACCGGCCGGTGCTCGGCACCACCAGCACCGGCCGGCCGGCGCCCAGGGCGACATCCTGCGGCAGGGTCCGCACGCCCACGCCCAAGGTCGGGTCGCGCTCGGTGGCATGCTGGCCGACCTGCCCCACCACCACCAGATCGCTCGCGCGGGCATGCCGCACCAGCGCGTCGACCGCCGTGCCATCGACCTTGCGCACCTCGTGCGAGAGGGGCCCGGCCTGGCGCACGCGGTCCTCGAAGACCTGCGCGATGGCTTCCGAGCGCACCCGCAGGAAATGCGCCGACCCGGCGATGAAGTCGTCGCCGCCCGGCGCGAGCAGGGCCGCCGGGATGGTGCCGTCGTGCAGGCCCGAGGGCAGCAGGCCGACGAGGCGGGCATCGTGGCGCCGCGCGAGCGCGGCGGCCAGATCGACGCGCCCCGCGCAGGGCGTGCCATGGTCGAGATGGACGAGGATGGTTCGCAACGACATGCCACGGCTCCGGTGAGGCGACATGGCGATGCTCGCGCGGGTCGCGCGGCCCGGAGTTGAGGCCGATCAAGGCGCGCTGTCGTCCGGGCGCGAAGAATGGCCGACCAGCGCATCGAAGCTGCAAGGACCCACGCCATGCCCATGATGAAAGCCGCCATCTTCGTCGAGCCGGGACGCATCGTGCTCGACGAGAAGCCGATCCCGGACATCGGTCCGCTCGACGCGCTGATGCGCGTGACCACCACCACCCTCTGCGGCACCGACGTGCACATCCTGCGGGGCGAGTACCCGGTCGCCCGCGGCCTCACGATCGGCCACGAGCCCGTCGGCGTGATCGAGCGCCTGGGCAGCGGGGTGACGGGACTGCGCGAAGGCCAGCGCGTCATCGCCGGCGCGATCACGCCCAGCGGCTGGAGTCACGCCTGCCTGTGCGGGCAGGGCTCGCAGGATGGCGCCGGCACCGCGCATGGCTGGAAGGCGATGGGTGGCTGGAAGTTCGGCAACACCATCGACGGCTGCCAGGCCGAATACCTGCGCGTGCCCGATGCCATGGCCAACCTGGCGCCGGTGCCCGACGAGCTCGGCGACGAGGAGGTGCTGATGTGCCCGGACATCATGTCCACCGGCTTCGGTGGCGCGGAGAACGCCGGCATCCGCATCGGCGACACGGTGGCGGTCTTCGCCCAGGGTCCGATCGGCCTGTGCGCGAGCGCGGGCGCCCGCCTCAGCGGCGCCAGCCTGGTGATCGGCGTCGATCGCCTGTCCGGGCGCCTGGACGTCGCGCGGCGCATGGGCGTCGACCAGGTGATCGACGCCAGCCGCGTGGACGCCGTCGAGGCGATCATGCGGCTCACCGACGGCCGCGGCGTCGACGTGGCGATCGAGGCGCTGGGCACCCAGGCGACCTTCGAGGCCTGCCTGCGCGTGCTGCGCCCGGGCGGCACGCTCTCGAGCCTGGGCGTCTATTCGTCGGACCTGCGGATCCCGCTGGGCGCCTTCGCCGCCGGGCTGGGCGACCACCGCATCGTCACCACGCTGTGCCCCGGCGGCAAGGAACGCATGCGCCGCCTGATGGCGATGGTGGCGGCGCGGCGGGTCGACTTCGGCGCCATGGTCACGCACCGTTTCCGGCTCGACGACATCGAGGCCGCCTACGAGCTGTTCGCCCACCAGCGCGATGGCGTCATCAAGGTCGCCATCACGCCCTGACGACAGCGCTATTGCAGCACCAGCGATGCCGGGCCCAGGCAGCGCTGCACGAACGCCGACAGCGCCGCGACATCGGGGATGAGCAGGTCGCGCCGGCCCCGGGTGGCGAAGGCGATGACGCCTTCACGGGCCAGCCGCGACAGTGCCCGGCTCACGCTCTCCAGCGTCAGGCCGAGGTAGTTGCCGATCTCCGCGCGCGTCAGGCGCAGCGTGATGGCATCGGTGCGCAGGCCGCGCTCGGCCAGCGACTGCGCCCAGTGGTGCAGGAAGTCGGCCACGCGGGCATCGGCCGACAGGGTGCAGACGGACATCAGCGAGTGGCGCTCGTGCGCGATCTCGCGGCTCATGGCCGCGTGCAGGGCCTGCAGCAGCGCCGGATGGGCGCCGGCGGCGGCCATCAGCGCGGCATAGGACACCGACCACACCTCGCTGGTGTCGAGCGCCACGGCATCGCAGGAGTGGCGACCGGTGGCGATGCCGTCCAGGCCGAGCCAGTCGCCACGGAACTTGAGGCTCACCATCTGTTCGCGCCCGTCGACCGACAGGTTGACGATCTTCAGGAAGCCCGAGCCGAGGATGTGCAGCCGCTCGAAGACATCGCCGGCGCGGTAGATCACCTCGCCGCCGCGCACCACGCGGCGCTGGCATTGCAGGCGA
Organism: Variovorax sp. PEI5; assembly: GCF_056679935.1. Classification (NCBI taxonomy): domain Bacteria; kingdom Pseudomonadati; phylum Pseudomonadota; class Betaproteobacteria; order Burkholderiales; family Comamonadaceae; genus Variovorax; species Variovorax sp. PEI5. The sequence goes on along the minus strand of NZ_JBWXPH010000002.1, from coordinate 58,929 downwards.
TCGCACAGCAGGCGCAGCGTGGCGATGGTGGGCGGACCCACGGCGTCGGGGCCGGCGGGGGTCCAGGGCGCGGCCGGCCGCAGGATGGGGTTGGCGGTGGCGGCGGTGGCGGGGAACGCGGAGGTCGGGGTGAGCATGGGGAACTCCTGGAAGGTCGTCGGAAGGTCGATGCCCCGATGCTGGGCCGCCCGCCCCTCCGCCGTGGCAATGCCGCGCCGCCATGGGTAACGCCGTGTGAACGCCGTGTGTCCGGTGTATCCGTCCGCATGCCTTGATCCACCGCAACGACCCGGACCGGGAAACGGCCGACGATCGGGACCTCGTCCACTCCCCGGGGGAAACACCATGGCGTTCCTGTCGAACAACGTCGGCTTCGTCGACCGGCTGCTGCGCGTTGGCGTCGGCCTGCTGCTGATCACCCTGGCGGCGACGCGCGAGATCGGCGCGTGGGGCTACATCGGTCTCGTTCCGCTGCTCACGGGCGCCTTCGGGACCTGCCCGCTCTATGCGTGGTGGGGCATCGATACCCGCCGCATCCTGCGGGACTAGCCCCGGTGCCGGCCGCCCCGCTGCCCGAGGGCCTGGATGCCGCCGAGGCGGCGCGACGCCTGCGCCGCGATGGCCCGAACGTGCTGCCGGCGGCGCCCGGCGGCTCGCTGGCGCGCCTCGTCGCTCGCGTGCTGACGCAACCGATGTTCCTGCTCCTGATCGCGACGGCGGCGCTCTACGCGCTGCTCGGCAGCGCGACCGATGCGGCCCTGCTGGGGGTCTCGGTGCTGCTCGTGGGCGGCCTCACGGTGTTCCAGGAACGGCGCACGGAACGCGTGCTGGAGGCACTGAAGGACCTGTCGAGTCCGCGCTGCACGGTCGTGCGGGAGGGCCGGATGCTGAGCATCGCCAGTCGCGACGTGGTGCGTGGGGATCGCCTGATCGTCAACGAGGGCGATCGCCTGTCGGTCGACGCGCGCCTGCTGGAAGCGGCCGGATTGCGCGTCGACGAATCGCAGCGCACCGGCGAACCGGTGCCGCTGGACAAGTCCCCCGGGGGGGCCGGCGACAGCGGCTGGCTCTTCGCCGGCAGCCTGGTCGTGCAGGGCGAGGGCACGGCCGAGGTCGCGCGCACCGGCGCCCACACCCTGCTGGGAGCGATCCACGGCTCGATCGCCCTGCTGACGCCACGCGACAGCCGGCTGCAGCGGGAACTGCGGCGCCTGGTGGTCGGGGTGGCCTGGCTGGCGGCCTTCACCTGCCTGGCCGCGGCGGCCGTCTTCGCGCAGCGCGATGGCTCGTGGACGCAGGGTCTGCTGGTCGGCCTGACCCTGGCGATGTCGCTGATCCCGGAGGAATTCGCCGTCGTCTGGAGCGTGATGCTGGCGATCGGGGCCTGGCGCCTGGCGCGCCTGAACGTGCTGACGCGCCAGCCCCAGGCGATCGAGGCCCTGGGCACCACCACGGTCCTGTGCGTCGACAAGACCGGCACCTTGACGCACAACCGCATGACGCTCGTCGCGCTGCACGATGGCGACCAGAGCATCGAGCCGGGCGGCGGGATCCAGGCGCCGGGCCTGCGCCGGCTGCTGGCCGGCGCCCGCCGCGCGAGCGGACCGGAGGGCATCGAACCCATGGACCAGGCGGTGCGCGCCGCCGCCCGGGCGGCCGGACTGGAGGCGGACGAGTCCGGCTGGACGCCCGGACCGCACCGGGGCATCCGCGCCGGCTCGCCCATGGTGATCCACTGGTGGAACGCGCCGCGGGGCGCGTCCCGTCACGTGGTCGTCAAGGGCGCCCCCGAAGCCGTGCTCGCCTGCTGCGACGCCGACGCGGACACGCTGCGCGGACTGCGCGAGACCGCCGACCGGTGGAGCGCCCAGGGGCTGCGGGTGCTGGCCGTGGCCGAGGGTTGCGCCGCCGGCCCCGGCCCCGGCGCCGATGCCGCGCTGCCCCCGGCGCCGCGCCTCGAACCACTCGGCCTGCTCGGCTTCGCCGATCCGCTGCGCGCGGAGGTGCCCGCCGCCATCGAGGAATGCCACGCCGCCGGCGTGCGCGTGATCATGATCACCGGCGACGGCGCGCTGACGGCGCGGTCGATCGCCCGCGACGCCGGCCTGGTCGACGACACGGCGGCCCGGGTGCTGACCGGCGCCGAGCTGGATGCGCTGGACGACATCGCGCTCGGCCGCTGCCTGCGCGAGGTGAGCGTGTTCGCGCGGATCGATCCGGCGCAGAAGCTGCGGATCGTGCAGCTGCTGCAGCAGCAGGGCGACGTCGTCGCGATGACCGGCGATGGCGTGAACGACGCGCCCGCGCTGAAGGCCGCCGACATCGGCGTCGCCATGGGGCGGCGCGGCACCGACGTCGCGCGGGAAGCCGCCTCCCTGGTCCTGCTGGACGACAACTTCGCCTCCCTGGTCGAAGCCGTGCGCGCCGGCCGGCGCATCTTCCTCAACCTGCGCAAGGCCCTGGGCTATCTGTTCGCGGTGCATGTCCCCATCGTCGGCGTGGCCCTGATGCCGGTGGTCCTGGGCGGGCCGGTCCTGCTGCTGCCGCTGCACGTGGTGCTGCTCGAGCTGCTGATCGACCCGGCCTGCTCGCTGGTCTTCGAAGCCGAGGCGGCGCCCGAGGACGGCATGCGGGTGCCGCCCCGGCCCCGCGACGAGCGGCTGTTTCCACTCGCCACGGCCATCCGCGCGCTGGCCCTGGGCCTGCTGGCCTTCGCCGGGGTGGCCGCGGTCCAGGGGGCCCTGCGCCTGTGGAGCGACGCCAGCGTCGAGGAGCTGCGCCGCGCCAGCCTGGGATCGATCGTGCTGGGCAACCTGCTGCTGCTGGTGTGGTTCCGGGCGGCGGGGCTGGCCCGCCTGGCGACCAACCCGGTCTTCAATGCCCTGATCGTCGGTGTCTGCCTGATCTGGCTGGCCCTGATGCTGGCACCCGGCGCCGGCGCGCTGCTGGGCCTGCCCGCCGAGTCCTCGCCCTGGGCCTGGGCGGTGCTGGCGCCGGCGCTCTGGGCCGCCTGGCAGCTCGCCCACCGCCATGGCCCCGGCGCCACGGCGCCACGGATTCACTGAGGAGGCCGCAGGCCCGCCGGGACGGTGAAACGTTCCGCCTCGGCCCGGGCGGCCTCGGGCGCCCGCACGAGCAGCACCGGGACCGGGGAGTGGCGCAGGATGTGCTCGGCGCTGCTGCCCATGACCCAGCGGCCCAGGCCGCGGCGTCCATGCGTGCCGAGCACGATCAGCTCGGCGTCCGATGCCACGGCCTCGGCGATCACCTGCTCGTGCACCGACCTGCGGAAGCTGTCGAGCAGCACGCAGTCGGCCGGCACGCCGGCGTCGGCCGCCTGGTCCCTGGCCTCGGCCAGCAGCCGCTCGCCCGTGCCGCGCAGTTCGCCGAGCCAGTCGCCCGAAGGGCCGGCGTATGCGTCCATGGCGAGCGCGCAGGAGAGTTCGTCGATGACGTGGACCAGCCGCAGGCGCGCGCCGATCAGTCCGGCCAGCCGGATGGCTTCGCGCAGCCCCCGGCGCGAGGTCGAACTGCCGTCGACCGGAACGAGGATCCTGCTGTACATGATGTGCTCCCTGACGTGGATGGAAAGGGTCCAGTCTGCGCAGCCGGGCGGCCCCGCGCCCTGATGCCGATCAAACTCCCGGCCCGGCGGAACGCGGTGGCTTGACATGGAGCAAGCTCGCGCGGCGCCGGATGCGCGACCCTCCGAAGATGCAGATGCCCGCCACCTCCACCCACGACGCCCTCACGACCATCCGCCGGGAACATGCCGCGCTCAGGGCCGTGCTGCGCGCCCTCGTGATGCTGCTCGAACGCCATCGCCGGGAGGGCACGGCGCCCGATTTCGCGCTCCTGCGTGCGATGCTCTTCTATGTCGACGAATTCCCCGAGCAACGTCACCACCGCAGGGAGAGCGAGGTGCTGTTCCCCAAGCTGCGCGCGCGCACGCCGCTCGCGCGCGAACTGCTCGATCGGCTCGATCACGACCACGCCTGGGGCGAACGCCGGATCCGCCACGTCGAGCACGCGCTGCTGGCCTTCGACATGCTGGGCGAATCCCGCCGGCGGGCCTTCGAGATGGCGGTCGACGACTATGCCGACTTCTACCTGCGTCACATGGCGCTGGAGGAGCGCGAGATCCTGCCGCTGGCCGAGCGCGTGCTGACGCGGGACGACTGGGACGAGCTCGACGAGGCCTTCGCGCGCAACCGCGACGCCCTGGCCGGCCAAGCGTCCGATGCCGTCTACGACGGCTTGTTCGCGCGCATCGTCTGCCTGCTGCCCGGGCCTACTTGACGACCAGTACCGGCTTGCCCGACAGGGCCAGCACGCGTTGCGCCACCGAGCCCAGCAGCAGGTCGGCCATCGCGCCGCGCCCCTTGGCGCCCACGACGACGAGGTCGAAGGCGCCCTGGTCGGCGCAGCGCACGATCTCCTGCGCCACGTGGCCGATGCGCAGTTCGACGTCGTGCGCCACGCCGGCCTCGTCGAGCAGCCGGAGGGCGGCCTCGACGTCCTTCTCCCCGAGTTCGCGCAGGTAGTCGTCGACCTCCGCGCGCCCCACCAGCGAACGCGCATGGCGCAGCGCCGTGTCGTCGTGCACGCTGATGAGCGTGATGCGGTCGCGCGTGCGCAGCCGCCGGTCGAGCTGGATGGCGTATTCGACGGCCCGCAGCGCGGGTGCCGAGCCATCGGTGGCGACGAGGATTCTCATGATGTGATGCTCCGTTGGAAGAATGGCCAGCCCGTGCGGGCTGGGTCCATTCTTGGGCGCGAGCAGGTGGCGGCGGCTGATCGAGATCAAGGTTTCGACCGATCGGGTGCCTGCCGGCCCGGCGGCGGCCGCGGCGCCTCACTCGTCGGCGGCCACGCGCCAGAAGTCCTCGGCGGTCCTGCCGATCGGCTCGAGGTCGCGATACAGCCGGATCTCCAGCGGCACGTTCCAGTCGTCGTCCGCGGCACGCGCGAGGCGGCCCTGGTCCAGGTCCTCGGCCACCAGGGTCAGCGGCAGCCAGGCGACGCCACGGCCTTCCAGCGCCATGGCGCGCAGGAGCGACGCCAGATGCGCCGTGAAGGCCACCGGGCCGGCCAGGGCGTCGAGCTTCTGGCGGATCAAGGTCCGCATGATCCGGCCCAGGCCGGACTCGTCGGTGTAGAGCAGCACCGGCACCCGCGAGCCGGCGGCGCGCGCGAGCGCATGGCGCGGCCGGCCGTCGGCATCGGCCGCCGACACGGCGATCAGGAGGTCCTCGCCGATGCGGATCGACCGGTGGGGCTCGCGGTCGAGTTCGCCCGGGACCTCGGGGTGGGCATGGCTCAGCACGAACTGCACCTTGCCCTGCGCCATCAGCAATTCGCAGCGTTCCAGGACATCCGAGCGCAATTGCGTCGGCCCCAGGGTGATGCGGGTCTCGAGACTGCGGATCCAGCGCGGCCAGAAGGTCGTCGACAGCGCGTGCGTGCAGGCCATGCGCAAGGTGATGGAACTGGCTTCGGAGATCCTGCGGGCGTCCTCGGGGATGCGGGTCACGCGGAGCATCAGGTCCTGCGCGATCCCGACGAACCAGTGGCCGACCTCGGTGAGCCGGGCCGGCTGCGAGTCGCGATCGAACAGGTCGGCGCCGAGCCATTCCTCCAGGGCCCGGATGCGGCGGCTGAAGGCGGGCTGCGAACTGTGCCGCTCCTCGGCCGCGCGCGAGAAATTGCCCGTGGCGGCCAGCGCCATGAAGTCGTCGAGCCAGATCAGGTTCATGGGCGGTTCGTCCAGCGCATGGAAGTTGAGGAAATGAGCATTGGCCGGGCGGATCGATCCGGACGACCATCCGGTCCTTCCCTCGAACCGTCCTGGAGACCGCCATGAAGATCGTCGAAATCCGCGAGAAGACCCTGCCCATCAGCTCGCCCATCCGCAACGCCTACATCGACTTTAGCAAGATGACCCTGAGCCTGGTGGCCGTCATCACCGATGTGATCCGCGACGGCGAGCCGGTCGTGGGCTATGGCTTCAACTCCAATGGCCGTTATGGCCAGGGCAAGCTCATGCGCGAGCGCTTCATCCCGCGCGTCATGGAGGCCGACCCCGCCTCGCTGGTCGACGACGCCGGCACCAACCTCGATCCGCACCGGATCTGGAACGCGATGTTCACCAACGAGAAGCCCGGTGGCCATGGCGAGCGCTCGGTGGCGATCGGCACCATCGACATGGCGGTCTGGGACGCGGTCGCCAAGATCGAGGGCAAGCCGCTGTTCCAGCTGCTGGCCGACCGCTACGGCGACGGCCGGCCCGACCGCAGGATCTTCGTCTACGCCGCCGGCGGCTATTACTACCCGGGCCAGGACCACGGGAAGCTGCAGGACGAGATGCGCAGCTACATCGACCGCGGCTACACGGTGGTGAAGAAGAAGATCGGCGGCGCCTCGCTCGACGAGGACCTGCGGCGCATCGACGCGATCATGGAAGTGCTGCAGGACGGCCAGAAGCTGTGCGTCGACGCCAACGGCCGCTTCGACCTGGAGACCGCCATCGCCTACGCCAAGGCGCTGTCGCAGTACGACCTGTTCTGGTACGAGGAACCGGGCGACCCGCTGGACTTCGAGCTGCAGGCGGCGCTGCGCAATTTCTACAAGAACCCCATGGCCACGGGCGAGGACCTGTTCTCCATGCAGGACGCGCGCAACCTGATCCGCTATGGCGGCATGCGCCCGGACCGCGACTGGCTGCAGTTCGACTGCGCGCTCAGCTATGGCCTGGTCGAGTACCTGCGCACGCTGGACATGTTGAAGGAGCACGGCTGGTCGGCCAGCCGCTGCATCCCGCACGGCGGCCACCAGATGTCGCTCAACATCGCCGCCGGCCTGGGGCTGGGCGGCAACGAGAGCTATCCCGACCTGTTCCAGCCCTTCGGCGGCTTCCCCGATGGCGTCAAGGTCGAGAACGGCTTCGTCACCCTGCCCGACCTGCCGGGCATCGGCTTCGAGGGCAAGGCCGACCTGTACCGCGAGATGCGGGCCCTGTCGGCCTGACATCGGTCACCGTGGCGGGGCCCACCCGAGGGGGCCATGGCATCGATGCCACCGCGAACCCGACCGGTTCACGCCGCCGCCCTCGCGGCGGCCCGGTCGCGCGCGTCGAGCGCGGCCAGGACCGCGTCGATCGAGCGCTGCTGGGCCGCCTCGTAGAGCGCGAACTCGTCGAGCACCGGCGCGCCGAGATCGCGCTCGAAGGCCTCGCGGGCCTCGTTGGCCCGGTAGCTGCGCTGCTCGGTGCCGCCCAGGTTGGACTGGAAGATGCCGGCGGCGCTGACCGGCAGGAAGTCCTCGTAGACGATCGGCTCGGCCCGCACGGCGCCCGCGGCCACCAGCGTGTCGAGATCGCGGCTCGCCCCGGCCCCGGCCGCCGGATGGTCGGCCACCAGGTAGTAGCGGAAGAAGGCCAGGGCGTCGCGGCGGATCGTCTCGAGATCGTCCGGAAAGGCGCCGAAGGCAGCGGCCAGGCGCGCGTCGTATGCCGTGCCGGCCGCAGCGGCCGGCGCGGCATCGCGCACGCCGGCCAGCAGGTGGTCGTAGAGGGCGCGGCCGGCCCGCGTGAGGGCCATGCCACGCTGCTCGATCTCGCCGAAGCGCGCGGTGTGGCGCCCGGCCTCGTCGGCGCCGGCGAAGCGCACGGTCTCCTGCAATGCCTTGAAGCTGGTCTGGCGCAGCAGGATCGGATGGCGGCGCCTCGGCGGGCCCTCGACGACATCCTTGGCCGCGATCCCGCGCCGGGGCATCCCGGCCTGCGCGGCGTCGATGTCGAGCACGCGGGGCGTGAGGTGGTTGATGTGCGGCCCCCGGAAGCAGACCACGTCGGCGATCAGGCGATGCGCGTCGTGCAGCCGCGCGTAGGTGGATGCGTCGACGGTCGACTCGCCATGCCAGCGGAAGGTCTCGCGCACCTCGGCGACGAACTCGTCGGCTTCGCCATCGGTCAGGCCGCCCGCCGACTCGGCCAGCGCCGTCAGCGCCAGCGCGCGCGGCGTGAAGATGGCGCGCCGCGCGAGGATGCGCGCGGCCTCCTCGCGCAGCGCGACGTCGCTGATCAGTTCGAGGCGCAGCAGCGAGGTGAAGAGCCGGAACGGATTGGCCGCCAGGGCCTCGTCGGTCATCGGCCGGAAGGCCGTCGAGTGGACCGGCACCCCGGCGACCGAGAGGTCGTAGTAGCCCACCGGCCGCATCCCCATGACGGCGAAGATGCGCCGCGCCTGGGACAGCTCCCGCGCGCTGCCCAGCCGGATGGCGCCATGGCGCTCGACATGCAGCCGCTCCAGGTCGCCGGCGCGCGCCAGGGCGGCCTCCAGCCCGGGCGCCTCGGCCAGGTGCCGGGCGTTGATGTCCGCCACCAGGTCCAGCAGGGTGCCGTATTGCGGCACCTCGCGTCGGTACATCTCCGACATGGCGCCGGAGAAGCGGGAGCGGATGGCGTCGGGCGCGACGAGGACGGCGTGGGAGGCGGACATGGGTTCCTTGAGGGGCGAGCGTCGGAGGGGCCGGACCTTCCCGCGAGATGTCGGGCGGTTCATTCCCCGATCTCACAGCCTGGCCGACCACGGTTGTCATTCTGTGAACGACGGCGATGCCGGTCAAACGATGAATCGACGCTACTTGATGAGCCAATAGAATGACCTCGCCATGGCCATGTCCCGACGTTTCCTGCCGCCGATGGCCGCGCTGTGCGCCTTCGAGGCGGCGGCCCGGCATCGCAGCTTCACCGCCGCGGCCGCCGAGCTGCACCTGACGCAGAGCGCGGTGAGCCGGCAGATCCGCCAGCTCGAGGACCTGCTGGGCGGCGAGCTCTTCGTCCGCGAGCGGCAGACGGTGTTCCTGAACCGGGCGGGCGAGGCCTATGCGCGCGAGATCCGCGAGGCGCTGCGCCAGATCTCCGGCGCCACGCTGGGCTTCCGCGCCAATCCCCAGGGCGGCACGCTCAACCTCGGCATCCTGCCGACCTTCGGCACGCGCTGGCTGGCGCCCCGGCTGCCCGATTTCTTCGCCCGCCATCCGGGCGTCACCCTGAACCTGAGCACGCGGCCGGAGCCCTTCGACTTCCAGTCCGGCTCGATGGACGCGGCGATCCACTTCGGCGCGCCGCACTGGCCGGGCGCCGAGCTCGACCTGCTGATGAGCGAGCAGGTCGCTCCCACCTGCAGTCCCGGCCTGCGCGAGCGCCATGCCTTCGCGACGCCACGCGACCTCCTGAGCGCTCCCCTGCTGTACCTGGAGAGCCGGCCGGATGCCTGGGAACGCTGGTTCGAGGCCATGGGCATCGCGGTGACCGAGGCGCCCGGCATGCGGGTCGACCAGTTCGCGCTGGCCGCGCAGGCCGCCATCTCGGGACTGGGCGTGGCATTGCTGCCGCAGTTCCTGGTTCGGGCCGAACTCGAGCGCGGCGACCTGGTGCTGGCCATCGACGCGACGGTGCCGAGCGACGCCTGCTACTACCTGGCCTGGCCATCGAACCGCGCCGGCCATGCGCCGCTGGAGGCCTTCCGCGCCTGGCTGATCGACGTGGCACGCAGCGACACCGGCTGACCGCGCACCGTTTGCCGCGGTCGCTGGCCGCCGAGGGCATCGGCGCGCAGGATCCGGGCACCCAGTCGTCTCGGCTGGACATCGGGTTCCTCACCCGGGTGGCGGCGGCGGACGCGTGGCGTTCGAGCGCGCGGACACCCTCGAAGGCCTCTACGACCCAGCGCGTGGCTACTGATCGACGAACACCGATGCGCACTCGCGTCGATGCATGCCGACGGGTCCGGCTCAGGCCAGTCCCATGGCGCTGGCGGCCACCAGGGCGTCGTTGAAGAAGGCGAACTCCGTGCTCAACTGCCGGTCGTGGAGATCGAACAGCGCGTAGCCCGGCACCAGCGGTTCAGGTGGCGACCGACCCTCGGCGGCATGGACCAGGACCTCGACGACATAGACGACACCGAGCTGGACCTTCACGCGACGATCGGACACTGTCATGCGGACTCCATGGACGCCATCGGCACCGCGCGATCGACGGCGTCGATCCTCGTCGCGGCGCGCGATGCATGGATCACGCTCGGATGGCCACGCCCAGTATCCGGAGCCTGTCTGAATCCCGCGTGAATGCATCCGGCGTCGAATGCGGATCAACCGCCGAGCACCTGCAGGTTGCCCGCGCCGGGCAGCACGCGCAACGTGCGCGCGACCCTGGCCGAATGGTCGCGGCTGAGGATCGTGCTCACCTCGACATAGTCGCTGCGCGCCTCGCCCGGGGTCAGCGTCAGCACCACATAGCCGCGCTTGCTGGTCTCGGCATAGCGCAGGTCGTCGACCATGCGCCGGAAGCCATCCGAGAGCACGTCGTTGGCGATCAGCGGCAGCACCCGCTCGAAGCCCGGGGAGGACACGGAGGGCACGGCGAACTCGACGCCGACGCGGCGCCCGGCCATGTCGGTCAGGTCGCCGGCCCAGGCATTGTGGGTGTCGCCGGCCAGCGAGATCAGGTTCTTGCCCTGGTCGCGCGCCAGGCCCAGCACGGTCTCGCGCGCGGCCGGATAGCCATCCCAGGCATCGAGGTTGTAGGGCGCCTTGGGCTGGGCGATCAGGGCCTTCTGGCTGTCGCTGCGCGCCACCTCCGGGGTCGACAGCGCCAGCAGGTAGGCGCCCAGCGTCTCGGGCGTGATGGCGCTGGCCACGCTCAGCGGCAGGGCCATGCGCGTCATCAGCACCTGCTGGCCGAGCACCTGCCAGGTGGCGGCCGAGGCGGCCATGCGGCCCGCCAGCCAGTCGACCTGCGCCGCGCCGAGCAGCTGGCGCGTGGGCGATGCCGCCTCGCCCGCGAGGTACTCGTCCAGGTCGAGTTGCTTGTCGCGGCCGATGAGCCGCGTGTCGAGCATGTGCAGCGACGCCAGGGTGCCGATGTCGAAGGAGCGATAGATGCGCAGCGGATTGGCGGGATCGGGCAGCCGGGTGGGCAGCCATTCGTGATAGGCCTGCACGGCGGCGGCGCGGCGCGCGGCGAAGGCGCCTTCGGTGGCCTCGTCGTGGTTGCCGGCGCCACCGGACCAGGCGTTGTCGGCCAGGTCGTGATCGTCCCAGACCGCGATCATCGGCAGGCTGGCATGCATCGCCCGCAGGTCCTCGTCGGTGCGGTACTGCGCATGGCGCTGCCGATAGTCCTGCAGGGTGAGGATCTCGCGATCGGGCGACGACACGCGATCCAGCGCGATCGCCAGCTGCGAGGCATAGCCGAGCGGTCCGAACTCGTAGATGTAGTCGCCCAGGTGCAGCACCAGGTCGAGGTCGGTGCGCGCGGCGATCTCGGCATAGACGTTGAAATAGCCGGCCGGGAAGTTGGCGCACGACACCACCGCCAGCCGGGCCTGCGCCACGCCGCCCACCGGCAGGGTCTTGGTGCGACCCGCGGGCGAGCGGTCGCCGCCGAGCGCGAAGCGATAGAAGTAGACGCTGCCCGGCTGCAGCACCGAGGCATCGACCTTGACGGTGTAGTCGCGGTCCGGTCCCGTGAGGGCGCTCCCGCGCGCGACGATCACACCGAAGCCCGCGTCGCTGGCCACTTCCCAGTCGACGCTGAGATTGCCCGGTGCCGCCGGGGTCACGCGGGTCCAGAGGATGACCCGGTCGGCAAGCGGATCGCCACTGGCCACGCCATGCTTGAAGACCGTGGCGGAGCCCTCGGGCGGGCGGCCGCCACCGCCGTCGGCGCCGCTCGCGCCCCCGCCCCCGTCGCCACCTCCGCCGCAGGCCGAGAGGCTCAGCCCCCCGCTCGCGAACATCGCGAACAGCACCGCGCTGCGCATCAGCGAGCGGCGGCCGCCATCGGCGACGCGCGCGATCGCAACGGGTTTCAGGGCGTCGTCGTCGACGCCATCGCGGTCCTTTCGACCAGGGGGGAATTGCATGAGTGACCTCGTGGGGATATGGATTCTTCTGTCCGAGCGGTCCTTCGACGACTCGATGCGAGGGGAGTGAGCGTGCAGGATAAATGCGGTGGATCGACCATCGCGAAATCCATCGGACTGCGGCTTCGTGTGATGGATTGCTCAATCGACAAGAGCGATGCAATGCGGTGTGAATGCCCACGCCCGCCACGTAGGCGGGACCGCACAGGCATTGTTCGCGATGGCTTTCCGCCATGTCGGACCCGCGCCCTTGGCAGCGCCGAGCGACGCGACGACGGTCGGGATTCCATCAACCCCTTGGAGACAAAGACCATGAACGACATGAACGACGACCGCAACGATCGGAAGACCGGCGATGGCACGGCGACCGGTGTCGGTGCCGCCGTGGGCGGCGCGGTGGGCGGTATCGCGGGCGGCGCGGCCGCCGGCGCGGCGATCGGTGGCATGACCGGCCCCGTGGGCGCCCTCGTGGGCGCCGCGGTCGGCGTGGTGGCGGGGGCGCTCACGGGCAAGTCCGTCGCCGCCGACCCCGTCGCCGAGGACGCGTACTGGAAGGACAACTACGCGACGCGTTCGTACGTCGGCAGCGGCTCGACCTACGACGACTACGGTCCGGCCTATGGCTATGGCGTCAATGCCCGTTCACGGCATCCGGACCGCCAGTTCGACGACGTGGAAGCGGATCTCGGGCGGGACTGGAACAGCGCGCGGGGATCGTCGTCGCTGGACTGGGACCGTGCCAAGCACGCCACGCGCGATGCCTGGAATCGCGTCAGCGACCGCGTGGAGCGGGCGGTGCCGGGGGATTCCGATCGCGATGGCAAGTAGGGCCGTCGTCCCTGAACGGGGCAACGGCCCGGGTCCTCATTCGGCCTGGACGCCGGCGGCCTTGATGACCTTGCCCCAGTCCTCGACCTGGCTGCGCACATAGGCCTGGAACTCGGCCGGCGCCATGACCGCCACGTCGGCGCCCTGATCGGCGAAGCGCCTGGCCAGGTCGGGCGAGGCCAGGGCCTTGGCCACCTCGGCCTGCATCCGGTCGATGATGGCCGGCGGCGTGCCCTTGGGCGCGGCGATGCCGAACCAGTTGGTGGCCGTGAAGTCCTTGAGTCCGGCCTGTGCGCTGGTCGGCACGTCGGGCAACGCGGCCAGGCGCTGCGGCGAGGTCACGAGCAAGGCCCGCGCCTTGCCGCCCTTGACCTGGGCGATGGCCGTCGGCGCCGCCGTCACCAGCACGTCGACCTGTCCCGACACCACCCCCAGCATGGCTTCGCCGGCACCCTTGTAGGGCACGTGCGTGAGCGAGAGCTTGCCGTTCTGCTCGAGGAGTTCGCCACCCAGGTGGGTCGAGCTGCCGACGCCGCCGGAGCCGAAGGTCAGCTGGCCCGGATTCTTCCGGGCCGCGTCCAGCAGGTCCTGCATGGTCCTGTAGGGCGAGTTTCCGCCGACCATCACGACCAGCGGCGTGTTGACGATCCGCGTCACCGGCACCAGCCCGGTGGCGTGGTCCCAGGGCAGCTTCCTGAACAGATGCGGCAGCATCGCGTAGGTGGTGTCGTTGATCAGGAAGGTGCTGCCATCGGGCGCGGCCTTGGCCACGTAGTCGGAGCCGATGGTCCCGCTCGCGCCGACCTTGTTCTCCACGTAGAACGACTTGCCGGTCTGTTCGCTGAGCTTCTGCGCGATCTGGCGCGCCGCGTAGTCGGTGGTGCCAGAGGGCGAATAGGGCACCACGAGGCGCACCGGGCGATCCGGCCAGGAGGTCTGGGCCAGGACGGGGACGAGCGCGCCCGACAGCGCCAGCGCCGCGCAGACGCGGCCGAGGATCTTCTTCATGGGGTCTCCGATCGGAAAAGGGGGATTCACTGGTCCGGCTTCACGCCCGTGCTGCGCACGATGCCGCCCCACAGGGTGTGCTCGGCCTTGAGGTACCTGGCCGCGCTCTCCACGCTGCCGCCCACGGGCAGGCTGCCTTCGGCGTGCAGCTGCGCGATCGTGTCGGGCCGGGCCAGGGCCTTGTCGACGGCCGCGTTGAGCTTCCTGACGATGTCCGCCGGCGTGCCCGCCGGCGCGACCAGGGCCTTCCAGTCGAGCGCCTCGAAGCCCTGGTAGGTCTCGGCCACGGTCGGCACGTCGGCCATCACGGGCAGGCGCCGGCTGGAGCTGACGGCCAGGGCGCGCAGCTTGCCGCCCTTGATCATGGCCAATGCCGCCTGCGGGGTGGCGAACATGAAGTCGGTCTGGCCGCCCAGCAGGTCGGTGATGGCCGGCGCCGCGCCCTTGTAGGGCACGTTGAGGACCTTGAAGCCGGCCTTGCTCGCGAGCAGTTCGCCCGCCATGTGGCCCAGGGTGCCGGTGCTCGCCAGGGCCTGCTTGAGTTCGCCCGGCCGGGCCTTGGCCGCGGCCACCAGCTCGGCCAGCGACTTCCAGGGCGCGTCCGCGCGCACCACCAGCGCCACCGGCTGCGAGGCCACCACCGCGATCGGCGCGAAGTCCTTCAGCGCGTCGTAGGCCATCTTCGGGAACAGCGTCGGGTTGATCGCCAGGTTGGCGGTCTGGCCCATGCCGATCGTGTAGCCGTCGGGTTTGGACTTGGCCACCACGTCCAGACCGATGTTGCCGGCGCCACCGGCGCGGTTGTCCACCACGAACACCCATTTCGTGTCGTCGGTGGTCTTCTGCGCGATCAGGCGCGCCACGATGTCGGTGGCGCCACCGGCGGTGTAGGGCACGATGAGCTTGATGGGGCGATCCGGCCAGCTCGATTGGGCCAGCGCACAGCCGCAGGCCAGGGCGGCCGTGCCGAGCAGCAATGCGCGGCGGAGGGTGGTGAAGCAAGGGGTCAAGGGGTCAGTCTCCGGAGATGATTCGCTGGGCTCTGAGGGCGTCGATGTCGGCATCGCTGTAGCCCGCCTCGCGCAGCAGTCGCGCGGTGTGCTCGCCCATGAGGGGCGGCTGCAGGCGGATGCCGGGCCGCTCGCCACCGAGGGTGAAGGGCAGCAGCGGCACCTTGGATCGCGAGCCGTCGTTCATGCGGATCGGCGCCAGTCCGCCGCTCTGGTTGAGGTGCGGGTCGTCGAACAGGTCCTGCGGCCGGGTGATCGGCGCGAAGGGCAGCTCGTTGGCCTCGAACACCGCCGCCAGCTCGGCGGCGCTGCGCCCGGCCAGATGCGAGCGCAGCATCGGCATCATCCAGTCGCGGGCCCGGACGCGGTCGTTGTTGGACTTCAGGCGCGGATCGGCCAGCATCTCCTCCAGGCCGAAGGCCTTGCAGAAGATCGCCCACTGCTTGTCGCTGACGGCGGCCAGGAAGATCTGTTCGCCATCCTTGACCGTGAAGACGTCGTACACCGCCCAGGCCGAGATCCGGCTGGGCATCGGATCGGCGGCCTTGCCGGTGGCGGCGAACTGCATCATGTGCTGCGCCACCAGGAAGATGTTGTTCTCGAACAGCGCCGACTGCACCTCGCAGCCCTCCCCCGTCAGCTCGCGCTGGCGCAGGGCCGCCATGGCCCCGATGGCGCCGAACATGCCGCCCATGATGTCGTTCACGCTGGTGCCCGCGCGCAGCGGATCGCCGGCGCGGCCGGTCATGTAGGCCAGCCCGCCCATCATCTGCACCACCTCGTCGAGCGCCGTGCGATGGTCGTACGGTCCCGGCAGGAAGCCCTTGTGGCTGATGTAGATCAGGCGCGGATTGAGCTTCCTGAGCGTCTCGTAGTCCAGCCCGAGCTTCTTCATGGTGCCGGGCTTGAAGTTCTCGCTCACGATGTCGGCCGTGGCGATGAGTCTCAACGCGGCCTCGACGCCTTCGGGCTGCTTCAGGTCGAGCGCGATGCTCAGCTTGTTGCGGTTGAAGGTCGGGAAGAAGCCGGCGCCCGAACCCAGCAGCTTGCGGGTGACGTCGCCATCGATCGGCTCGACCTTGATCACCTCGGCGCCGAGATCGCCCAGCAGCAGGCCGCAGGTCGGCCCCATGACCATGTGGGTGAATTCGATGACGCGCACGCCGGCGTAGGGCAGCGGCCTGGGGGTCGCGGCGGCGGGGGTGGCGTCGGCAGGGTTCGCGTCATGCATGGACGGCTCCCTGGACGAAGCCCTTGGGCACGCCGGCCTCGGGCGTCATGCCGTAGACCGGCTCGCCCGGCAGGCCCTCGACGAGCGGCGCCCGCGCCGCGAACAGCGCCTCGATGTCGATGCCGGTGCGCACGCCCATGGCCTCGAACATGAACACCAGGTCCTCGGTCACCACGTTGCCCGAGGCGCCCGGCGCGTACGGGCAGCCGCCCAGGCCGCCGAGCGACGAGTCGAAGGTGCGCACGCCCTCCTCGTACGCGGCGAGGCAGTTGGCCAGTCCGAGGCCGCGCGTGTTGTGCATGTGGGCCGCGCCCGCGTGGCCGCCGATCTCGGCGCGCAGGCGCCGGAACAGGCGCCGGACCTGCGCCGGGTTGGCATAGCCCACCGTGTCCGACAGGCCCGACTCGTCGGCGCCCGCCTCGATGCAGCGGGCCGCCAGCCAGATCACCTCGTCCTCGGGCACGTCGCCCTGGAGCGTGCAGCCGAAGGCGGTGGAGATGCCGGCCTCCAGCTTCACGTGCGGCGCGATGTCGCGGCGCAGGTCGGCGATGGCGCGCACCTCCTCGATCATCTCCTCGCGCGTCTTGCGCACGTTGGCCAGCGAATGCGCGGCACTGGCGGACACCGGCATGGTGAGCTTGTGCACGCCGGCGTCGAGCGCGGCCTGGGCGCCCCGGCGGTTGGGCACCAGCGCCATGACGGTGAGGCCGCTCAGCGTGAGCGCGTGGCGCACGACCTCGGCGGCATCGGCCATCTGCGGCAGCAGCCGGGCCGGGACGAACGAGGCCACCTCGATCTCGCGCACGCCGGCGGCGTACAGGGCGTCGATCCAGCGCAGCTTGGCGGCCGTCGGCATGGTCGCCTTGACCGACTGCAGGCCGTCGCGCGGACCGACCTCGCTGATGAGCACGTCGGGTGCTCGTGAATCCTGGGATGGCATGGGAGTCTCCGGAGAGGGGGTGATGAAGGGCGGATGCGGGCCGTCAGCCCAGGCGGTAGACACGGCGTGCCGTGCCTTCGAACAAGGCCTGCTTCTCGTGGGCGGTCGCGCCGCCGCACAGCCGCTTGAACGCGTTCCAGCAGGTCGTGTAGCTGTACGACCCCTTGTCGACCGGGAAATTGCTCTCGAACATGCAGCGCTCGGCGCCGAAGGCCTCGATGCAGGTCTGCATCCACGGTGCCCAGCGCTGGGCCAGCTCGGCCGAGGTCGCGGGCGTGGGCAGCGTCTCGAAGCCGAAGCCGTTGATGCGCATGCCCAGGCCGCCGAGCTTCATGAAGACGTTGGGCAGCGCCGCCAGGGCGCGGATCGATGCCGACCAGTCGTCGAAGGTCTCCTCCCGATGCTGCGCGTAGGCACCGATGCGCACGATGCCGCCGCAGTGGTTGATGACGATCGGCAGGCCGGGAAAGGCGCGCGCCAGGTCCAGCAGCTCGGGCAGCTGGGGCGACAGCAGCCAGGCGTCGTAGGACAGGCCGAGTTCGTCGAGTTGCGCCACGCCCCGCCTGTAGGTGGCGTCGAGCAGCAGGCCGCGCGGCGCGGCGGTCAGCGGATTGACCAGCGACGCATCGGCATCCCAGGTCGTCAGGTGCCGGATGCCACGGAAGCGCGATCCGCCGGCTTCGAGGTGGGCCTCCAGCACCGCCCGGACATCGGCACCCCGGCGCAGGTCGGCATGGCCGACGATGCCCATGGCGACCCGCACGCCCTCGGTGCCTGCGGGCGGGGTCGTGGCGGCGACGAATTCCGTCTCGCCCACCGGGCGGAACGCCTCGGGGCCATCGACGCGATAGCGGGTCAGCGCCTGCATGTAGACCGAGCCGATCACACGATGGCCCGAGCCGGCGTCCTCCACGTACTCGGGGTTCAGATAGCGCCAGCCCGGCCGGTCGTAGAAGTGATGGTGCGCGTCGATGATCGGCAGCCCGGGCTCCAGGACCTCCTCCCGGTGCAGGGCCAGCCACTCGGGCCTGACGCTCAGGTAGTTGCCCGTCGTCGCCGGCGCCGGGGATTGGTTCGAGGAAGGGGTCATGCGGGTCTCCGGAGAGGTCGTCCCGCGCGGGATCGCAACCTGCCTCTCTGTTCTACCTGATAGAATTATGTTCTGCTTGAGAGAACTTTAGTCTCTTTCTGGCCTGGCGCCGTGCGGGTAAACCCGTGTCACCCTCCCACCCTTGCGCGAACGCGGGCGCGCGGGAGGCCCGGTGAGACACTCGGGCAGCCTTTCTTCGGGACCGACTCCATGACCGACACCCTCGATGCGATCGACGCCGTCGCGGCAGCCGCGGAGACCACCAGTGGCGTGGCCGTCCTCGACCGCGCGTTCGCATTGCTCGGCGCCTTCGGCATGACCGACGCGCGCCTGACCCTGACGGAACTCGCGCGCCGCACCGGCCTGTACAAGAGCACGGTGCTGCGGCTGCTCGGCGCCCTGGAGCATGGTGGCTACATCCGCAAGACGCCCGAGGGGCTGTATGCGATCGGCCCCGAACCCCTGCGGCTGGCCGCGGTCTACCAGGGCTCCTTCGCCGTGGCCCATGTCATCGAGCCCCTGCTCAACCAGCTCAGCATGACCAGCGGGGAGACGGCCTCGTTCTACATCCGCCGCGACACCCAGCGCGTGGTGCTGTTCCGGGCCGAGCCGCCGCGCGCCGTGCGGTTCTCCATCCGGGTGGGCGAAGCCTTTCGGCTGGACCAGGGCGCCTCGGGCAAGGTCCTGATCGCGTTCGCGGCCGGGATCTCGGCGGCGCAGGGTCGCTCGCCACTCTGGCGCGCGTCCTATGGCGAGCGCGATCCCGAGACCGCGTCGCTGGCCGTCCCCATCTTCGGCGTCATGGGCGAGCTGCAGGGCGCCCTCACCCTCTCCGGGCCCCGCTCGAGGATGGTGCCGCCCGAGGTCATGGCCAGGAACTGCGGCCTGCTGCTCGAAGCGGCGCGCAAGGCCGCCGCGCCGCTGGGTGGCGACGAGGCCGTCTACCTGCCGACCTTGGATGGCGTCGATGCGAAGGACTTCGCCGACGTCCCCGGCTAGCGCGCAACGACGCGCCGACGCGGCCACGCATCCCTGCGCCCACGAGGCCATCAGGGATAGTCCCTATTTGCATACGTATGCATGACAAGCAGATTGCATACGTATGCACAACCACCCTGGAGTTTTCAGACCATGATCAGATACTTGAAGCGCGGAAAGGACATCCAAGTCCGCGCCGACGACGATGCCAAGGTTCGAACGACGGTCGAACGGATCATCAAGGACGTCGAGGCGCGCGGCGACCTCGCGGTGCGCGACTACAGCCGGCAGTTCGACCAGTGGGATCCGGCGGATTTCCGGCTCTCGGCCGCGGACATCGAGAAGGCGCGCCGGAGCCTCACGGCACGCGAGATCGAGGACATCACCTTCGCCCAGAAGCAGGTGCGCAACTTCGCGCAGATCCAGCGCGACTCCATGAAGGATGTGGAGGTCGAGACCTTCCCGGGCGTGATCCTGGGTCACAAAAACATCCCCGTGAACGCGGTCGGCTGCTACATCCCGGGCGGCAAGTACCCGCTGCTGGCATCGGCGCACATGAGCGTGCTGACGGCCAAGGTGGCCGGCGTGAAGCGCGTCGTCGCCACCGCGCCGCCCTACCAGGGCGCGCCCCATCCCGCCATCGTGACCGCGATGGCGATGGCCGGCGCCGACGAGATCCTGGTGCTCGGCGGCGTGCAGGCGGTGGTGGCGATGGCGGTCGGCACCGAGTCGGTCGCGGCGGTCGACATGCTGGTCGGCCCGGGCAACATGTACGTGGCCGAGGCCAAGCGCCAGCTCTATGGCCGCGTCGGCATCGACCTGTTCGCGGGCCCGACGGAAACGCTGGTGATCGCCGACGAGACCGCCGATGGCGAGATGTGCGCCGTCGACCTGCTGGGCCAGGCCGAGCACGGACCGACCTCGCCGGCCATCCTGCTGACCACCAGCGAGCAGCTGGCGCGCGACACCCTGGCCGAGATCGAACGCCAGCTCCGCATCCTGCCCACCGCGGCCATCGCGTCCGTGAGCTGGGCCGAATATGGCGAGGTGATCGTCTGCGACACGCAGGAGGAGATGCTGCAGAAGGCCGACGAGCTGGCCTTCGAGCACGTGCAGGTGATGACGCGCGACCCGGACTACTTCCTGCGCAACATGACCAACTATGGCGGCCTGTTCCTGGGTCCGCGCACCAACGTCAGCTTCGGCGACAAGGTGATCGGCACCAACCACACCCTGCCCACCAACCGCGCGGCCCGCTACACCGGCGGCCTCTGGGTCGGCAAGTTCATGAAGACCTGCACCTACCAGAAGGTGCTGACCGACGAGGCCAGCGCCCTGATGGGCGAGTACTGCTCGCGCCTGTGCCACATGGAGAACTTCGCCGGCCACGGCGAGCAGGCCAACCTGCGCGTGCGCCGCTACGGCACGCGGGCGGACGTGCCCTGGTACCAGCCGGTGCCGGCCCTGGAGGATTGAGCGCGATGCCGGAGGTTTCCCCCGCGAACCCATTGCCGCGCACCCCGGGCTTCCGCGTCGACGGACGCCGCGCGCTGGTCACCGGCGCCGGCCGTGGCATCGGCCTGGCGGCCGCCGCCGCGCTGGCGCAGGCCGGCGCCGAGGTCACGCTGGCGGCGCGCTCGCAGGCCGAGCTGCGCGAGGCCTGCGAGCGCATCCGCGCCGAGGGCGGCCGTTGCGACCATGTGGTGCTGGACGTCACCGACGCGAAGGCGGTGGAAGCGACGCTGTCGGCCGCGGGCCCGTTCCAGATCCTGGTCAACAACGCCGGCCTCAACCGGCCCAAGCCGCTGGTCGACGTCGACGATGCCGACATCGACGCGGTGTTCGACCTCAACGTGAAGGCCGCGTTCTATGTCACGCGCACGGTCGCCCGTGGCCTGCTGGCGGCCGGCCTGCCCGGCTCCATCATCAATGTCTCGTCGCAGATGGGCGTGGTCGGCAGTCCGCGGCGCACGCTCTATTGCGCCAGCAAGCACGCCATGGAGGGCATGACGAAGGCGCTGGCCTGGGAGCTGGGCGCGGCGGGCATCCGCGTCAACACCGTGTGCCCCACCTTCATCGAGACGACGATGACCAGCGGGATGTTCGAGGATCCGGCATTCCGCGACTGGGTCGTCGAGCGCATCGCCCTGCGTCGGGTCGGCCGCGTCGAGGAGATCATGGGCGCCATCGTGTTCCTGGCCTCGGACGCATCGAGCCTGGCGACCGGCAGCGCCCTGATGCTCGATGGCGGCTGGAGCGCCGCATGAGATCCAGCCCCACGGCGCAGGACGTGGCCAAGCTGGCGAAGGTCTCGCAGTCGGCCGTCAGTCGCACGTTCACGCCGGGCGCCAGCGTGTCCGAGGACACGCGCCATCGCGTCACGCTGGCCGCCAAGACGCTCGGCTACCGGCCCAACGCCATGGCGCGCAGCCTGATCACGCGGCGCAGCCGGATCATCGCGCTGGTGATGAGCTACCTGGAGAACCAGTTCTATCCGCTGGTCATCGAGAAGCTCTCGCAGAAGCTGCAGCGCCAGGGCTATCACGTGCTGATGTTCATCAGCGACGGCGACGAGACCGATGGCGTGCTCGACGAGATCCTGCAGTACCAGATCGATGGCGTGGTGATGGCGTCGGCCATGCTCTCGCCCACCCTGGCCAAGCAGTGCGCCGACAGCGGCGTGCCGGTGGTGCTGTTCAACCGGGTGCCCGACACCAGCGCCTATGCCCGCCACACCACCAGCTCGGTCACCTCCGACAACCGGCGCGGTGGCGCGCTGGTGGCCGAGCTGCTGCTCGAGCGCGGTCATCGGCGCATCGCCTTCCTGGCCGGCCTGGAGCAGTCGTCGACCAACGTCGAGCGCGAACGTGGCTTCAACGAGGCCATGGCGCGCGCCGGCGTGCCGGTCCATCGCCGCGCGGTCGGGCACTACAGCTTCGAACGCGCGCAGCAGGCCGCGCGCGAGATGTTCGCCCGGCCGGGTCCGCCGCCCGACGCGGTGTTCGTGGCCAACGACCACATGGCGATCGCCGTGATGGACGTGCTGCGCGGCGAGCTCGGTCTGCGCGTGCCGGAGGACGTCGGCATCGTCGGCTTCGACGACGTGCCCCAGGCCGCGTGGGGCGCCTATCGCCTGACGACCGTCGTCCAGAGCGTGGAGCAGATGGTCGCGGCGACGGTCGAGCTGCTGCACGAGCAGATGCGGCCCGATGCCCAGCCCCGCAACATCGTGATCCCCTGCGAACTGGTCGAGCGCGATTCGGTGCGCGCGGCGAGCATCGCGGCGCCGCCGGCGAAAACCCGGACGCGCCGCAGGCCGACGTCCGCCGGCACCTGAGCCGCCTCCGCCCCCTCCCACTCCCCATCACCCACCCCCACGAGAAAGTCTCCCCATGTCACTCCGTCGACGCCCGCTGCTCCATCTGCTCACGGCCGGTCTCGCCCTCGCGAGCATCGCCTCCCTGCCGCTGGGCGCGGCGCACGCGCAGGGGGCGCCGTGGCCGAACAGGCCGATCAAGTACGTGGTGCCCTTCTCGCCGGGCGGCGTGTCCGATGGCGTGGCGCGCCTGATCGCCCAGCACCTGGGCGAGCGGCTGGGCCAGCCGGTGGTGATCGACAACCGCCCCGGCGTCTCGGGCATCCTCGGCACGCAGGTGGTCGCGCGCGCCGCGCCGGATGGCTACACGCTCATGGGCGGCACCATCACCACCCACGCGGTCAACCCCTTCTTCACCAGGAACCTGGGCTACGACCCGGTCACGGATTTCGTGCCGGTCAACCTGGTCGGCATGGTGAGCAACGTGCTCGTGGTCTCCAGCACCAGCCGCTTCGATTCCGTCGCCCAGGTGATCGCCGAGCTGCAGGCCAGGCCCGACGGACTGACCTACGGCACCGCGGGCGCGGGCACCTCGCAGCACCTCTCGGGCCAGCTGTTCCAGAACATCACGCACACCCGGATGCGCCAGATCATCTACAAGGGCGGCTCCCAGGCGATGGTCGATCTCGTGGGCGGACAGATCGACATGGTGTTCGAGACCGTGGCCGCGGCGCGGCCGATGATCGACGGCAAGCGCGTCAAGGTGCTCGGCGTGACGTCCAGCCAGCGCCTCGCGAGCCTGCCGGACGTGCCGACGCTGGCCGAGGCCGGAGCGCCGAAATTCGAGATGCAGTCCTGGCAGGGCGTCTTCGCGCCGGCCGGCACGCCCACTGCGATCGTCGAGCGCCTGGGCCGGGAGATCGCCGCCATCGTGGCGCAGCGCGACGTGCAGGAGAAGCTGCGCAACCTGGGCGTCGAGCCCGACGGCCGGCCGTCCGCCGCCTTCGCGACCTTCCAGAAGGCCGAGATCGCGAAGTGGGGCAAGGTCATCCAGGACGCCGGCATCCAGGCCGAATGAGCCCCCGGGCCCGCGCGCGAGCCCCCACAGGAACACCACCACGGAGACACACCATGACGAACACGACGCACTCCCCTTCCATCGCCTTCCCGCCACGCGCGCGGCGGCCCTTCCCACGCCTGGTCGCCCGCCTGATCACCGGCCTGGGCCTGTTCGCGGCGGCCGGCGGCGCACTGGCGCAGGCACCGGCCGCGCCCACCGGTCCGCAGGGCTACCCGCAGACGGGACGGGTCGTGATCGTCGTCCCCTTCTCCGCCGGCGGCGCCACCGACATCGTCGCGCGGCTCGTCGCCGACGAGCTCGGCAAGCGCTGGAACACCGCGGTGGTGGTGGACAACCGGGCCGGCGCCGGCGGCGGCATCGGCACCGAATACGTGGCACGCGCCAAGCCCGACGGCTACACCTTGCTGCTGGGCACGCAGACCGCGCTGTCGGTCAACCCGACATTGCTCAAGAAGATCGGCTATGACGTCGACAAGGACTTCGCGCCGGTCACGCAACTGGCGAGCACGCCGCTGGTGCTGCTCGCGGGCAACAAGTCGGGCGCGCGCAACGTGGCCGAACTGGTGGCGACGATCAAGTCCAAACCCGATGCCGTCTCCTATGGCACCAGCGGCAATGGCACCTCGCAGCACCTCACCACCCTGATGCTGCTCAACCGCGTGGGCGCCACGGCGGTGCATGTCCCCTACAAGGGCAGCAGCCAGTCGCTGGTCGACCTCGCGGGCAACCAGATCGACATGCAGTTCGACAACATGGCCACCGCGCTCGCCTTCGCCAAGAACGGCCAGGCCAAGGCGCTGGCGGTGACCAGCGCGACGCGTTCCCCGCTGCAGCCCGACCTGCCGACGCTGGCCGAATCGGGCGTGCCGGGCTTCGAGGCCGTCACCTGGCTCGGCCTGCTGGCGCCGGCGGCCACGCCACAGCCGGTGGTGGCCTGGCTGAACAAGGAGGTCGTCGCGGTGCTGGCATCGCCCGCGGTCGGCGAGCGGCTCGCCGCGCAGGGCTTCACGCCCAAGCCCATGACGCCCGAGGCGTTCCGCAGCTTCATCCAGGACGAGACCCGCAAGTTCGCGACCCTCATCAAGGCCAACCACGTCACCATCGACTGACGCGCCCCGCAACCCCCGAAGGACCCTCCATGAACCTGAGTCATCACCCCCTCGACGACCGGCTGCCGGCCATGCTGGCGAGCGGCCGCAGGCTGCGCGGCGTCTTCAATTCGCTGCCGAGCCCGGCGATCGTCGAGATGTGCGGCTATGCCGGCTTCGACTTCGTGATCATCGACAACGAGCATGGCAGCGCCGACTTCGAGACGACCGAGAACATGCTGCGGGCCGCGCGTGCCAGCGGCATCGTGCCGGTCGTCCGGTGCCTGCGCCACGACATCTCGCGCGTGCTCGACATGGGCGCGAGCGCGGTCCAGATCCCGATGGTCGCGAGCGCCGAGGAGGCGCGCGACCTGGTGCAGCAGGTGCGTTATCCGCGCGGCGGTCGGCGTGGCAGCGCGTTCAGTCCGCGCGCCGCGGGCTATGGCGCGTTTCCGGGCATCCCGCACACCGAGCGCAGCAACGCCGGCATCGCGCTGATCGTGATGATCGAGACACCCGAGGCCGTCGCGCAGGCCGCCGAGATCGCCGCCGTTCCCGGCGTGGACGCGGTCTTCGTCGGACCCAACGACCTGTCGCATTCGATGGGCTTCGACAACGACTGGAAATCGGCTCCGGTGCTGGGCGAGATCGAACGCGCCCTGCGCGCCATCAGCGCCGCCGGCAACTGCGCGGGGGTCATCGCCTTGACGCCCGAGGACGAGGAGCTGTTCGGTGCCTGGGGCGCGCGCTACTTCGCGGGCGTCACGACCGGGCTGATCACGCGGGCCTTCCAGCAGGCCTCCGCGGCCGGCGGGCGACTGGCGTCGACCGGCGAGCTCAGGTATTGAGACGAGTGCGGCCTGCGGGTGTCATGCGGTGTCGTGCCCATTCAATTGGGCATCATCGTCGCGCAGTCGACATCGATCTTCGCCGTCATCGCGCCGCGATCCATGCTCGAGGGTCCGGCCGTGGCGCCCCGCTGACGGCAATTCTCGCGCGTCGTCGCGCTGGGCGGGTTGTTGGCGGAGTAGCCGTTCGACATCATCGAGCATCCCGCCATGCCGAAGGTCGACGATGCGATGAGCGCGGAGATCAGGATTGCGTGCTTCATGTGAGGTCTCCTTGAAGTGTTGGCCACCTGTTTAAGACCAAACACCAAGCTCGTTTGTAGGCCGTCGCGCTGCACGCGGAAGCGACGCCGGACCCCGTTCTCACGCCTGCGCGGGCTCGTCGCTCGGCCGGCGCCAGCCTCTCGCGCGCCGGATCACCAGGCCGTCCACTTGGCCTCGCTCGCCGCCGAAGCGAGGGTGCGCTCGATGAAGCGCACGCCGCGCGCGCCCTCCTCCACGCCCGGATAGACCGCCTCCGGCGGATCGTCCGTCGCGCCCGCGAGCCGGGCGCGGATGGCCGCGAGGATGCCGGCATAGACATCGGCGAAGGCCTCGATGAAGCCTTCGGGATGGCCGCTCGGCAGGCGGTTGCCGCGCAGCGCCGCCGCATGCAGCCAGGGCGAGCCGCGCGTGAGGCACCGCGCCGGTCCGTCGAGCGGCCGGTGCAGCAGCTCGTTGGGCTGCTCCTGGCGCCATTCGAGCGTGCCGAGCGTGCCGGCCACGCGCAGGCGCAGGTCGTTCTCCACACCGGTATTGATCTGCGAGGCCACCAGCACGCCGCGCGCGCCATTGGTGAAGCGCAGCAGCAGGTTGGCATCGTCGTCGAGCGCGCGGCCCGGCACCAGTGCGCCGAGGTCGGCGCACAGGCTCTCGATCTCCAATCCGGTGACGGTGGCGATCAGGTTCTCGGCATGCGAGCCGATGTCGCCGATCGCGCCGGCGGCACCGCTGCGCGCGGGATCGAGGCGCCAGCCGGCCTGCTTGTTGCCGCCCTGCTCGAGCGCGGTGGCGAGCCAGCCCTGGCTGTACTCGACCACCACCTTGCGCACGATGCCGATCTCGCCGGCCGCGACCATGGCGCGCGCCTGCCGCACCATCGGATAGCCGCTGTAGTTGTAGGTGACGCCGAAGACCGTGCCCTGGCGCGCGACGGCGTCGACCAGCGCCTCGGCCTGCGCGCGGGTGTGCACCAGCGGCTTGTCGCACACGACGTGGAAGCCGGCCTCGACGAAGGCCTGCGCCACGGGAAAGTGCATGTGGTTGGGCGTGACGATGACGACGAAGTCGATCCGCTCGTGCGGCGGCCGGCGGCATTCGTCGGCCAGCAGCGCGGCCCAGTCGCCATGGTTGCGCGCCTCGTCCAGGAACAGGTCGCGCCCCGAGGCGCGCGCCTTCTGCGGACTCGACGACAGCGCGCCCGCCACCAGCTCCGCCTGCCCATCGAGCGCGATCGCATGCCGGTGCACCGCGCCGATGAAGGCATCGCGCCCGCCACCGACCATGGCGTAGCGCAGCCGGCGATGCAGGGGCATGGGCCCGGATGTGGACGCGGCCGCGTTCATCGCGCGTCCCGGGCGAAGACGGCGTCGAAGGCGCCGGCCGCCGGCTCGAAGTCCAGCCGCTTGCAGAAGGCCGCGCTCTCGGTCGCGCCATGCACGCGGTCCATGCGGCTGTCCTCCCACTCCACGCTCAGCGGACCGGCATAGCCGATGTCGTTGAGCGCGACGATCACCGATTCGAAATCGATCATGCCGCGCCCCACGCTGCGGAAATCCCAGAAGCGGCGCGCATCGCCGAAGCTGGTGTGGCCGCCGAAGACACCGACCGTGCCGTCGCCCCGGCCCCACCAGACGTCCTTCATGTGGGCGTTGAAGATCCGCTCGTGGAACTGCCGGATGAAGCGCACGTAGTCCACGCCCTGGTAGCCCAGGTGGCTCGGGTCGAAGTTGAAGCCGAAGCGGCGATGGCCGGCCACGGCCGCGATGGCGCGCTCGGCCGAGGCGATGTCGAAGGCGATCTCGGTCGGATGGACCTCGAGCGCGAAGTCGATGTCGTGCTGGTCGAAGACGTCGAGGATGGGCGTGAAGCGCCGGCCGAAGTCGGCGAAGCCCCGGTCCCAGAAGGCCTGCGTGGTCGGCGGGAAGGCATACGTGGCATGCCAGACCGACGAACCGGTGAAACCGGTCACGGTCTTCACGCCGAAGGCCGCCGCCGCGCGCGCGGTGTCGGCCAGCTCGCGGGCGGCGCGCTGGCGCACGCCCTCGGGCTCGCCGTCGCCCCACACGTGGTCCGGCAGGATGGCCCGGTGGCGCTCGTCGATCAGGTCGCAGACGGCCTGGCCGACCAGGTGGTTGCCGATCGCGAAGCACTGCAGGCCGTGGGCCTCGAGCAGCTCGCGCCGCTCCCGCACATAGCGCTCCGACGCCAGCGCCTGCCGGACGTCGAAGTGGTCGCCCCAGCACGCGAGTTCGAGGCCGTCGTAGCCCATGCGCCTGGCCAGCGGCGCCAGCTCGGCCAGCGGCAGGTCGGCCCACTGGCCGGTGAAGAGGGTGACGGGTCTTGCCATGACGTCTGCGGAGCGAGCCGGGTTCAGAAGGGAGAGCCGGGGAAGTAGAAGTCCTTGGCGTTGTCCTTGGTGATCAGCACCGACGGGATGATCGTGGTGGCGGGCAGCTTCTCGCCCTTCAGGCGCGCCTCGGCCGTCAGCTTGATCGCGTCGTAGATGAACTTGGGCGAGTAGCTGACATCGGCGCCGATGCGCTTGTCCTTGCCATCCATGATGGTCTTGACCATGCCCTTGGCGCCGGCGCCGCCGAACACGATCTTGACGTCGTCGCGCTTGGCCTGCTCGATGGCCTTGAGCACGCCCACGGCCATGTCGTCGTCGGCGGCCCAGATGGCATCGATCTGCTTGAAGCGCGTCAGGTAGTCCTGCGTCACCTTGAAGGCATCGTCGCGGTTCCAGTTGGCGTACTTGGCATCGAGCAGCTTGACGTCCGGATGCTTCTTGAGCACCGCGTTGAAGGCATCCATGCGCTCGTTGTCCAGCGTGGTCGCGATGCCGCGCAATGCGACCACGTTGCCCTTGCCACCCAGTGTCTTCACGATGTATTCGGCCGGGATGCGGCCGAAGGCGGTGTTGTCGCCGGCCACGTAGGCATCCTGCGCGCTGGTGTCGGTCAGGCCGCGATCGACCACCGTGACATAGGCGCCCTTGGCCTTGACCTGCGCCACCGGCTTGGTGAGCGCGGCCGACTCGAACGGGAAGATCACCAGCGCGTTGATCTTGGTGACGGTGGTGAAGTCCTGCAGCTGGTTGGCCTGCTCGGGCGCGCCGCTGGCGGTCTTGATGGTGATCTTGAGGTCCTTGTGCTCCTTCTCCAGATCCTTCTTCGCCTGGTTGGCCCAGTAGTTGATGCCGCCCATGAAGCTGTGCGTGGCGGCCGGGATCGAGACCCCCAGGTTGACCTTCTCGGCCGCCAGGGCCGGCAGGCTGGCGAGTGAAGCGGCCGCGATGGCCGTGAGCGCAAGGCGACGGGTGAAACGGGTCATGAGGGATGTCTCCTGGTGGTTGACTGAAGCAATGACGAAACAATGGACGGAATGATTTTTCGCGAAACACCGCGGAACCGGTTCCGCCGGTGTTGCCCCCGGCAGGGGGTTGGCGAAGCGACACGAAGTGCGCGAAGACTGGGGGCGAGTCATCTTTTCCCGCGTTGGAGGAACGCGACGATGATGATCACGAAGCCCTGCACCGCCGCGTTCAGGTACACGCTGATGATGCTGGTGAGGTTCAGGATGTTGCTGATGACCGACAGCAGGATGGCGCCGATGACGGTGCCGGTGATGCTGCCCGCGCCGCCCTTGAGCGCCGTGCCGCCGACGATCACGGCGGCGATGGCCTCGAGCTCCCACAGCAGGCCGGTGGTCGGCGAGGCCGAGCCCAGGCGCGGCACGTACAGCAGGGTCGCGATGCCCACGCACACGCCCAGCAGCACGTAGGTCAGGATCTTCACGCGGTCGACGTCGACCGCCGCGTAGCGCGCCACCTGCTCGTTCGAGCCGATGGCCTGCACATAGCGGCCATAGGCGGTGCGGTTGAGGATCACGCCGCCGACCACCGCGACGACGAAGAACACCCAGACCGGCACCGGGATGCCCAGCAGGCTCGCGTAGTAGACCGGCGCGTAGAGGTCCGACAGCTCGTTGTCCAGCGTGAGCGCGCCGCCATCGGCGAAGTAGGTCAGGTAGGCACGGAAGATGCCCAGCGTGCCCAGGGTCACGATGAAGGGCTCGATGCGGCCCTTGGTGATGAGCAGGCCGTGCGCCAGGCCGAAGACCGCGCCCAGCACCACCGCCAGCGTCGCGCCCAGCATCACCGCCATCAGGGGCGAGCCCGTCGCCGGGCCGGCCCAGTTGATGAACATGATGACGCTGCCGGCGATCAGCGCGGCCATCGAGCCCACCGAGAGATCGATGCCGCCCGAGATGATCACGAAGCACATGCCCACCGCGATGATGCCGATGAAGGCCGTGCGGGTGAGCACGTTCATCGCGTTGTCGAGCGTGGCGAAGTCGCCGTTGAGCAGGGTGCCGGCGATGCACAGCAGCACCAGCCCGGCGACCGGCCCGATGCCGCGCAGGCGCTCGGCCCAGCCCGGCCCGGAGTCGGCGCGATGCGCCGCGGCGCCCGCTTCAGGATTCGATGCCATGGCTTTTCCTATGCTTGGTAACGCCCATACAGGAAGTCACAGCCCCCACCCAGGACAGCGCGGATCCGGCTGCGCCGGTCCGCGGATGTCGCCCCCTGCAAGGGGGTTGGCGAAGCGACACGCAGTGCGCGCAGCCTGGGGGTGAGTCATATCCCTGTCGCATGGGCGATGAGTTGTTCTTCGGTGAGATGTTCGGCATCCAGCGTGGTCACGATGCGGCCGGCGCGCATCACCGCGACGCGGTGGCACAGGCCGATCAGCTCCATCAGCTCGGACGAGACGACGATCACGGCCAGCCCCTCGCGGGCCAGTCGCTGGATCAGGAAATAGATGTCGCGCTTGGCGCCGACGTCGACGCCACGGGTGGGCTCGTCGAGCACCACCACCTTCGGCTGCGGCTGCAGCACCTTGGCCAGCGCCAGCTTCTGCTGGTTGCCGCCCGACAGCGACGAGGCGCGCACGTCGAGGCTGCCGGTGCGGATGCCATAGTCCTTCACGGCCTCGGCCAGCGCGGCGCGCTCCGCGTCGGGTCGCAGCCAGGGCGTGGCATAGCGCTCCAGCGCCATCAGGGTCAGGTTCTGCCGCAGGCCGAAGTGCACGTGCAGGCCCTTGCCCTTGCGGTCCTCGCTGAGGTAGGAGAAGCCATGCCGGGCGGCATCGCGCGGATTGCGCCAGCCGCGAGCGCCCGGGACGGCGCGGCCGAGCATCTCGACCTGGCCGCTCGCGGGCCGCAGGCCGATCAGTCCCTCGAACAATTCGGTGCGGCCGGCGCCGACCAGCCCGGCGAAGCCCAGGATCTCGCCCGGACGCACCTCGAAGGCCGCTTCGCGTGCCCAGCCCGGCACGTCGAAATCCCGCACGCGCAATGCCGGGGCGCCCTCCCGCGCCACGGCGTCGCGCGGCGGATAGAGATCGGCCAGCTCGCGCCCGACCATCAGGTTGGCCATCTGTTGGCGCGTCACGTCGGTGGTGAGGGCGCGGGTGACGAAGCGACCATCGCGCATCACGATCACCTCGTCGGTCACGCGCTGCACCTCGTCGAGCTTGTGCGAGATGTAGACGATGGTCACGCCATCGGCGCGCAGTTGCGCGATCAGCCGGAACAGGCGCTCGGTCTCGCCCGGGGTCAGCGTCGCCGTCGGCTCGTCCATGATCAGCAGGCGCGCCCGGCGGGCCACGGCCTTGGCGATCTCGACCAGCTGCTTCTCGGCCACGATCAGCCGGCGCACCTTGGTGCGCGGCTCGACCTGCAGGCCGACCTGGGCCAATGCCGCCGCCGCCTCGCGCTCCATCGCCGCATCGTCCAGCAGCCAGCCCTTCCTGCGCTCGTGGCCGAGGAAGATGTTCTGCGCCACGCTCAGGTCCTCGGCCAGGTTGAATTCCTGGTGGATCAGCACGATGCCCAGGGCCTCGGCATCGCGCGAGCCGGCGAAGCGGCGCGGCGTCCCGTTGACGCGCAGCACGCCCTCGGTCGGCTGCTCGTAGCCGGCGAGGATCTTCATCAGCGTCGACTTGCCCGCGCCGTTCTCGCCGAGCAGGCCGACCACGCGACCGGGCGCCAGCGAGAAACTCACGCCATGCAGCACCCGCACCGGCCCGAAGGCCTTGACGATGCCGTCGAAGTCGACCGCCACGCCCTCGGAGGTCGTCGCCGCGCCGGCCGTCATGGCGCCACTCCCCGCACCCGCAGCGCTTCCTGCATGGCAAGCACACCCGCGCCGATGACGCCGGCCTGCGCGCCGAGCGGCGTGTACTGGATCTCCAGGTGCCGCGTCGACAGCGCCAGCGAGCGCTGGTAGACGCTCTGGCGCACCGCCGCCAGGAACAGCGGTCCCACGTGCGTGATGCCGCCGCCGATGAAGATGTGCGAGGGATTGAAGAAGTTGACCACCGACGCCAGCATCTGCCCGAGCAGGCCGGCCGCCTTCTGGATGATGCCGTTGGCCGCCACGTCGCCGGCGCGGCCCGCATGGCCGACATCGGTCGCGTCGATGCGGCCGGTGCGGCGCAGGCACTCGGCCAGGACCTGGCTCTCGCCGTCGTTGGCCGCCTGCATCGCCATGCGCGTGATGGCCGGGCCGGCGGCCATCACCTCGACGCAGCCGACGTTGCCGCAATGGCAGCGCGGCCCCTCCAGGTCTACGCAGATGTGGCCGACGTCGCCGGCGGAGCCGGCCGCGCCGCGATACACCTCGCCATGGCAGACGATGCCGCAGCCGATGCCGGTGCCGACCTTGATGACCAGGAAGTTCGACAGCGATCGCTTCAGACGCCAGAGCTCGCCCAGCGCCATCAGGTTGACGTCGTTGTCGACGAAGACCGGCGCGGCATAGTCCTCCCGCAGCAGGTCGCGGATCGAGAAGCCGTCCCAGGCCGGCATCAGGGGCGGGTTCACCAGCTGGCCGCTCTGGAAATTGACCGGACCGGGGACGCCGATGCCGATGCCGATCACCGATCGCGCATCGATCCCCAGCCGGGCCAGCAGGTCGCGCAGCAGCACGCGCACGCGCGCCAGCACCACGCCCGGCCCCTGCCGCACGTCGGCGGCCTCGGCATGCCGCGCGAGCGGCCGCAGGTCGGGCCCGAGCACCGCGAGGTCGAGGCTGGTGGCGCCGATGTCGATGCCCAGCAGCACGCCGAGCGAGTCGCTGAGCTGGAGGTTCTCGGCGCGGCGGCCACCCGACGACGGCTGCAGTCCCGCTTCGGCGAGGACGCCCTGCTCGACCAGTCCGGCGATCAGCGCGTTGGCCTTGCTCTTGGAGAAGGCGAGGCGCTCGGCCATGCGATGGCGCGATCCGCCGGACGACCAGAAGGTGGCTTCCAGCAGCAGCAGTTCGTCGGCGGTCAGGCCGCTCCAGCGTTCAGGCATGTGTCTCCGTCGCTTCTTCCGGCATCGTGTGGCCGGTGGCAGCCGAATACTAGAGGCGCCTCTTCAGCCAGACAAGCTCCAACTTCGGACAAATTCAGGTCGAAGAGGGCGCATCCCGGGCCGCGAAGCGCCGCCGGTAGTCGCGGGGCGCCACGCCCAGGTGCCGCTGGAAGGTCACCCGCATGCGTTCCTCGTCACCGAAGCCGCATCGTTGCGCGATCCGGTCGACGGGGCCATCGGTGTTCTCCAGCAGCCGCCGGGCCGCCTCGACCCGGAAGACCTGCACCGCCCGGGCCGGCGTGCGGCCGGTGCGCTCTTTGTAGACGCGCGCGAAGTTGCGCGGGCTCATGCCGGCCCGCGCCGCCAATGCCTCGACGTCGAGGTCGGCGCGCGCGAGGTTGCCGACGATCCAGCGGTTGAGTTCGTCGAACGTCGCGGCCGAGTCCCGGACCTGGGCCTGGAGCAGGCCGCTGAACTGCGACTGGCCGCCGGGGCGCTTCAGGTAGACCACGAGTTCGCGCGCCACCTCCATGGCCACCTCGTGGCCGCAGTCGGCCTCGACCATCGCCATGGCCAGGTCGATGCCCGCCGTCACGCCGGCCGAGGTCCAGATCGCGCCGTGCTGCACGAAGATCGCGTCGCGGTCGATCCGCACCGCGGGAAAGCATCGGCCCATCAGCTCGAACATCAGCCAGTGCGTGGTGGCGCGCTTGTGGTCGAGCAGGCCGGCGGCGGCCAGCAGGAAGGCGCCGCTGCACACCGAGGCCGTGCGGCGTGTCCTCGGGGCCGCGCGGCGCAACCACGTCACGAGCGCCTCCGCGTCGTCGAGCACCTCGGGCATGTGCGGCGAGCCCGGGACGACCAGCGTGTCGACCGACGACGCGCGCACCCGCGCGAGCGCATCGGTCTGCAGCACCAGGCCTTCGGCGCTGCGCACCAGGCCGCCTTCGAGGCTGGCGGTGCGGCACTCGTAGCCTGCCAGGTCCCGCGCCGCCAGGGCCTTGGTGGCGGCCCAGAACACCGTCTGCGCACCGGCCAGGTCGAGCAGGCCGACCCGGGGAAAGGCGACGAAGAGCACGCGCTTCGGCCGCGCGCGGGACGACGGCCATGCAGGCGCCATCGGCGCCTCCGACGCATCCGCCGCGCTTGGCGGGAATCCAGGGTTCTTTGTCATTTCGGCCAGATCGTTCGAAGCCTACGATTCGACATCGCATCATCCATCGGGTCAACCCATCATGAAGATCGTCGTCATCGGAGGCACCGGCCTCATCGGCACCCACCTCATCGCGCTGCTGCGCCAACGCGGGCACGAGGCCGTCGCGGCCTCCCCCCGAAGCGGCGTCGACACCCTCACCGGTGAAGGCCTGGCGACGGCGCTCGCCGGCGCGCACGTGGTGGTCGACGTCGCCAACTCGCCCTCGTTCGAGGACGAGGCCGTCATGCATTTCTTCCGCACGTCGGGGCGCAACCTGCTCGCCGCCGAAGCGATGGCCGGCGTCGGGCATCACGTCGCCCTCTCGGTGGTGGGCACCGACCGGCTGCAGGGCAGCGGGTATTTCCGCGCCAAGCTCGTGCAGGAGCAGCTGATCGAGGCCTCGGGCCTTCCCTACACGATCGTGCGTGCGACCCAGTTCATGGAGTTCCTGTCGGCCATCGCCCAGTCGGGCACCGAGGGCGACGTGGTGCGCCTGCCGGCCGCGCACCTGCAGCCGATCGCCGCCCGGGACGTGGCCGCCGCCATGGCCGACGCCGCGCTGGGCGCGCCGGCGAATCGCATCGTCGAGGTCGGCGGTCCGGAGCGCGCCGGCATGGCCGCGATGGTGGAGCGCTGGCTGCGCGCCACCGGCGATGCGCGCGAGGTGCGCCCGGATGCCGGAGCCCTCTACTTCGGCGAGCGGATCGACGACGACTCGCTCACCACCGGCGATGGCGCGCGGCGGGGCGCCACCACCCTGCAGGCCTGGCTGGCCGCGCGCCCGGGCCCGTGCGTTCTCAGTCCAGCGTGATGTGGCGCGCCTTGACGACGGCCTGCCAGCGGGCGCTCTCGGCCTTGATGAAGGCCGCGAATTCCGGCGCCGAGTTGCCGACCGGGTCCAGTCCCGCCTTCAGCAGCCGTTCGCGCACGGTCGGATCGGCGACGGCCTCGCGCGTCGCCCGGACCAGGCGATCGACGATGTCGCGGGGCGTGTTCCTGGGCAGGAAGACGCCGTTCCACTCCAGCACCTCGTAGTCGGGCATGCCGCTCTCGCGCAGGGTCGGCACGTGATCCAGGCCCTGGATGCGCTTGCGCGAACTCACCGCCAGGGCGCGGAGCTTGCCCCCGCCGAGGTTCTGCAGGGTCGAGGCGGCATTGCCGAAGTACATGTCGACCTGCCCCGCCATGACATCGGTCAGGGCGGGCGCGCCGCCCTTGTAGGGCACGTGCAGCGTCTCGATCCTCGCCTGCTCGTTGAACATCTCCGCCGCCAGGTGCGAGCCGGTGCCCGCGCCGGCGGACGCATAGGTCAGCCGGCCGGGCTCCTTCTTCGCGGCGGCGACGAGGTCCGCCACGCTCTTGTAGGGCTTGTCGGCGCCGACCACGAGGATCTGCGGCGCGGTCGCCACCAGGGACACGGGGATGAAGTCCTTGACCGGGTCGTAGGGCAGCTTGCGCAGCGCGCCATTGACGCCGAAGGCCGAGGCGTCGTAGAGCACCGTGTAGCCATCGGGCAGGGCCTTGGCGACGTTGTCGGCGCCGATGACGCCACCGGCGCCGGGCCTGTTGTCGATGACGATGGGCTGGCCGAGGATCTCGCCGAGGCGCTGCGCCACGATGCGGGCCGTGTTGTCGGCCCCGCCGCCGGCGGCATAGGGCACGACCATGCGGATCGCGCGCTCGGGCCAGGCGGCCCAGCCGCTCAGGGGCAGGAGCGCGGCGCAGAGCAGGACGACGCCGCGACGCTGGATTCGGAGGAAGGATCTGGACATGGTCGGGATGGGTCTCTGTGTGGATGCGGGAGCGGAAGTGAATCGTCAGGCGGCGCCGAAGCCATAGAGCTCGGCCGGGTTGTCGACCAGCACGCGCAGACGCGTGTGTTCGTCCATGGTCCAGTGCGCCAGCAGGTCGAACAGCGCCGCGTCGTCGGGCTTGTGCCGGGTCTCGGTGGTGTGCGGCCAGTCGCTGCCCCACACCAGGCGCTCGGGCGCGGCCCGGACCCAGGCGCGCGCCACCGCGTCCATGTCGGCATGGCCCTGCCCTGGCGGCAACCGGGAATCGAGATAGGCGCCGGACAGCTTCACCCAGGCGCGACCCGCGTCGAGGAAGGCCCGCGCGAGATCGAAGGCCGGATGCGCCGTGCCGTCGGCTGGCGGCAGACGGGCCAGATGGTCGAACACCAGCGGCGTGGGCAGGCGCCGCAGCAGCGCCGCGTGCTCGACCAGCTGGTCGGCGCTCCAGTGCAGCTGGAGGTGCCAGCCCCAGGCATGGACCCGCCGGGCCAGCAGCTCGACCATGTCGAAGCCGACGGCGGCGAGCACCGGCGTGTGCAGCGAGAAGCGGATGCCCCGGATGCCGCCGTCGTGCAGCCGCTGCAGTTCGGCATCGGTGATGTCGGGGCGGACGACGGCGACGCCTCGCGTGCGGTCGAGGCCCAGGCGCCGGATGGCGTCCAGGGTGACGGCGTTGTCGGTCCCGAAGGGCCGCGGCTGGACCACCACCGTGCGGGTGGTGCCGGTCAGGGCCTGCAGCAGGCGGTAGTCGTCGACCGTGGCGCCCTCGATCACCGGCGCCACGTGCGGGAAGCGCGCATCGAGGATGTGCATGTGCGCGTCGCAGGCGTTCGCGGGCGCCGCTGTGGCCGGCCTCGCGCGGGCCGCGGAGTTGGGGACCGGCAGGACCGGGGGGACCGGCATCGGGTCCGGCGCTGCCCGGCTCATGCGCCGTCCGCTCCGCGCAGGCGATCCGCCTCGGCCTTGATCTGCTCGCCATGCTGGTCGAGCACCGGCGCGGCATACGGAGCCGGCCCGGACGTACGACCGAAGGCCCAGCCCCGGGTGAAGCCGCGATAGCTGCCGACCACCGGGTGCTCGAAGATCGCGATCATGTCCTCGGCCTGCACCTGCGGGAAATCGAACATGTCCTCGATCCGGCGCGCGGCCGCGCAGGGGACCGCCTCGCCGAAGATGCCCTCCCACGCCAGGGCGTCGCGGGTCGCGAGCGCCGCGTGCAGCACGGGCACGATCTCCTGGTGGTGCCGGGCGCGCTTGCGCACGCTGTCGTAGCGCTCGACCAGCAGCTCGGTCAGCCCGGTCCTCTCGCACAGCGCGCGCCAGAAGTGCGGCGTGTTGGCCGAGATGTAGAGGTATCCCTCGCGCGTCGGGTGGATGCCGGTGATGCCGCCGGAGCGCATGTCGCGGCCGACCTCGCGCGGCTCGTCGTCGGCCCACACCAGCCGGGCCGACTGCATGGTGAGCGCCGAGCGCAGCAGGGAGACGCCCACGTACTGGCCCAGGCCGCTGCGCTCGCGCTCGTAGAGCGCCGCCGAGACGCCCCCGGCCACCAGCGCGGCCGCGTAGTAGTCGACCACCGAGCCATAGAGGATCTCGGGGGGTCCGCCCGCCGGTCCCTGCAGGGCGCACATGCCGGTCATGGTCTGCAGCACCTGGTCGTAGCCCGCCTTCTCCTTCAGCGGTCCGCTGTCGCCATAGCCGGTGACCGCGCAGTAGACCAGCCTCGGATTGAGCTCCCGCAGCTGCTCGTAGGCGATGCCCAGGCGTGGCGGCACGTTGGGGCGGAAGTTGTGCACCAGCACGTCGGCGCTGCGCACCAGGGCCAGCAGGCGCTCCAGGTCCTCGGGCTGCTTGAGGTCGAGCACGACGCCCAGCTTGCTGCGGTTGACGCCCAGGAAGGCGCGGCTCTCCGATTCCAGCGTGGACGGGTACTTGCGCAGGTTGTCGCCCGCGGGCGGCTCGATCTTGATGACCTCGGCGCCCAGGTCCGCCAGCAGCGAGCAGCCGTAGGGCCCGGCGATGTAGGCGCTCAGGTCCAGGACCCGGAGCCCGCTCAGGGGGCCCGCGGGACCGGCGCGCGGAGGCAGGGAGGAAGCATGCGCTTCGGTCGGAGTGTCCATGGGGGTCTCTGCTTTCAATCGGCGGTGATGTTCTGCTGCTTCGCCAGCTTCTTCCAGCGCTCGACGTCCTGGGCGATCACCTCGCCGAAGGCGACCGGCGTCAGCGGCGTGGCGATGGCGCCCTCCTTCAGGAAGTTGGCCGCCAGCTCGGGCGTGGCCAGCGCGGCATTGACCGCGCCATTGAGCTTGGCCACCACGTCCGCGGGCGTGCCCACGGGCGCGAGCAGGCCCCACCAGAGGTCGAACTCGTAGCCGGGCACGGCGCTGGCCATGGGGGTCAATTCGGGCGCGATCGGACTGGGCTTCAGGCTGGTGATGCCGACGGCGCGCAGCTTGCCGCTGCGCACCATCGGCAGCAGCGACGGGCCGCTGGAGATCAGCAGCTGCGTCTGGTTGCCCACCAGGTCGGTCACGGCCGGCCCCATGCCCTTGTAGGGGATGTGCGTGATCTGCAGGTCGCCGACCCGGGCCTTGAGCAGCTCGGTGCTGAACTGGTTGACGCTGCCCGTCCCCGAGGAGGCGTAGTTGTACTGGCCCGGCCTGGCCTTGATGGCCGCGATCAGCTCGGCCGGCGTCCGGGCCGGGAAGTCGTTGTTGACCGCGACGATGAACGGCCCCTTGGCGAACATCGCGACCGGCGCGAAGCTCTTGACGGGGTCGAAGGGCAGCCTGGACTGGATCGCCGCGTTGGTCGTCATGCTCGACGACACGGCCACCAGCGTGTAGCCGTCGGGCGCGGCCCGGGCCACCTGGCCGGTGCCGGTGTTGCCACTGGCGCCCGGCCGGTTGTCGATGATCACCGGCTGCCCGAGCCGGTCGCCCAGTTCCTTGGCGACCTGGCGCGCGAAGGTGTCGTTGGAGCCGCCGGCCGGATAGGGCACGACGACCGTGATGGTCTTGGATGGATAGGTGCCCTGCGCCAGGGCGACGCCGGCCGGCCAGGCGCCGCAGAGCGCCAGGATCGCGCTCGCCGAGGCATGCCGCAGGAAGGTGGGGGAAAGGCTGTTCATGGGTGTCGGCTCCGGTTGTCTCTGGTTGTCTTTGCTTGTCATCGGGGATTCGAGAGGGGGGACGCGGCGTTTCTCAGGGCGGCAGCAATCCCAGGCCACGGGCGCTGGCGACGATCGCGCGGGCGCGGAGCACGAAGGGCAGATCGATCATCCGGCCGTCGACGACATAGGCGCCGACCCCCTGGGCATCGGCCTCGCGCGTGGCCTCGACCACCTTCAGCGCATGGGCGATCTCGGCCTCGGTCGGACGGAAGACGTCATTGGCGATCGCCACCTGGCTCGGATGGATGCAGGTCTTGCCCAGGAAGCCGAGGTCGCGCGCGAGTTCGGCCTCGGCGCGGAAGCCCTCGATGTCGCGGATGTCCGCGAAGGCGCCGTCGTAGGCATAGACCCCGGCCTCGGCCGCGGCCATGCGCACCGCGAACATGGCCTGCCGGATCGCCGACGGCTCGCGCCGCGAGATGCCCAGCGGCTCGAACAGGTCGCCCAGTCCGAGCTGCAGCCCGACCACGCGCGGATGCGACCGCGCCAGCTCGACCGCCGTGCGCAGGGCGCCGGGCGTCTCGATGTTGAGCAGCAGGCCGACCGGCACCGCGACGCGGTTGGCCCGCTCCGCGCGTTCGATCGAGGCCACGGCGGCCCGCACGTGGTCGGCGCTCTCGGGCTTCGGGAGATTCAGCACATCCACGCCCGGGTGCACGACGCAGCGCACGTCGGCCTCGAAGTGCGGCGTGTCCATGGCATTGACGCGTACGATGATCGTCTGCCCGCTGGCGACGACGCCCCCCGCGCGCAGGAACTCCCCGAGGATGCCCCGGGCCTCGTCCTTGCGCGACTCCGCGACGGCATCCTCCAGGTCGAAGGAGACGGCATCCGCGGCGCTGGCGAGCGACTTGGCGAACAGTTCGGCGCGCGAGCCCGGAACGAAGAGTTTGCTTTTCATGCGGGCAGTATCCGTGGCGCCCGGACCTCAACGAACACATCGTTTCTATGATCAGATGATAGAAAATGTGTGGTCATGGAAACCGAATACCTGCACAGTTTCCTGTTGGTCGTCGAGTCGGGCTCGATGTCCGAGGCCGCCCGCCGACTCAACCTGACGCCCGCCGCCATCGCGCAGCAGATGCGGACCCTCGAGCGCGAACTGGGCACCGGCCTGCTCGCCCGCGCCGGCCGCACCGTGCAGCCCACCGCCGCCGGTCATCTGCTGGCGCAGCGTGCCAGGGCGGTGGTGCGCGAGGTGGGCGATCTCAAGGTCCTCCTGGGCGCCGACCTGGCCGGCCGCGAGCTCACCATCGGCTCCATCAACACCGCCCTGCACAGCCTGCTGCCAGACATCCTGGCGCATTTCGTCCGCACGCACGGGAGCGTCAGGACCTTCCTGCATGCGGGCACCACGGCCACGCTCTACAAGGCCGTGCAGCAGGGCGAGCTCGACGCCGCCGTGTGTCTCTATCCGCCCTTCGCACTGGCCAAGACCTTCGGCTGGACATTGCTGCGCGAGGAGCCGCTGGTGCTGCTGGTGCCGCGCCGCCACGCGAAGTGCGATCCGCACGAGTTGCTGCGTGGCTCGCCGCTGATCCGCTACGACCGCAGCCTGGGTGGCGGCAAGCAGGCCGACCGCTACCTGCGCGCCGCGGGCATCGTGCCGCAGGAACGCTTCGAATTGAGCTCGCTGCTGGCCATCGCGATGATGGTGGATCGCGGACTCGGGGTCTCGCTGGTGCCCGACATCGCATCGCCCCTGCTCGACGGCCAGGACGTCGCCAAGATCGCCTTGCCCCTGCCCTCCGATCCACGGCGATTCGGCGTGCTGTGGCTGCGCGGATCGGCCCGCCTGGCGCTGATCGAGGGCTTCGTGGACAGCGCGGAAGCGGTCGTCGCGGCGAAAGCGGCACACTGACGGCGTCGACATTCCACCCCGAAACAAGACCCGGCATCCTCATGTCTCGTATGCGATACACCCCATTGCCGCTCGATGAATCGGCCCGTCTCGCCTCGCTGGCGGAATACGACCTCAAGGCGGACGACAGCGAATTGCGGCTGGATGCCATCGTCCAGCTGGCATCGAGATTGTTCGACGTGCCGATCGCCCTGGTTTCCATCGTCGAGCGCGA
Organism: Variovorax sp. PEI5; assembly: GCF_056679935.1. Taxonomy (NCBI): domain Bacteria; kingdom Pseudomonadati; phylum Pseudomonadota; class Betaproteobacteria; order Burkholderiales; family Comamonadaceae; genus Variovorax; species Variovorax sp. PEI5. The sequence continues at coordinate 17,726 of NZ_JBWXPH010000002.1, read as the reverse complement.
GCGCCAGTTCTTCTCGGCCCGAACGGGCCTGGATGTCTGCGAGACGGGGCGCGACGTGGCGTTCTGCGCCCACGCGCTGGAGCTCGACGACATCCTGGTCGTCGCCGATGCCAAGCTGGATCCGCGTTTCGCCCACAACCCATTCGTGCTGGGCCCCCCCTTCATACGCTTCTATGCGGGCATGCCGCTGGTCACGCCCGGTGGGCATGTGCTGGGCACGCTGTGCATCCTCGATCACCGCCCCCGCCATGGCCTGTCGACGCAGGATCGCGAGCACCTGAAGGCCCTGGCGAGCCTGGTGCTCGACAAGCTCGAGGTCCGTCGGCTGGCCGTCGCGCATCGCGCGGGCCAGACCCGCTTCGAGCAGATCGCCGCCACCTCGCCCGACGGGATCATCTGTGCCGACCACGAGGGTCGCATCACGTTCTGGAACTCGGCCTGCGAGCGGCTGTTCGGCTTCGAGGCGACGCACGCGGTCGGCTCGAGCATCGATCTGATCGTGCCGCCGCGGATGCGCGGCAGCCACGGCGCCGGCCTGCAGCGGGTCGTGGCCGGGGGTGCTCCGCGTCTGGTGGGAAGCACGGTCGGGCTGGATGCGCGCCACCAGGACGGCCGGGAGTTCCCGATCGAGTTGTCGCTGTCCGCGTGGAAGGAGGATGGCCAGGCCAGCTTCGGCGCCATCATCCGCGACATGACCACCCGCCGGGCCGACGAGGAGCGACTGTTCCAGCTCGCCCACATCGACAGTCTCTCGGGCCTGCCCAACCGCGGCGTGCTGCTCGGCCGGGTCGCCGAATGCCTGGATCGCCAGGAGCCGTTCGCATTGATGATGCTCGATCTCGATGGCTTCAAGGACGTCAACGACACGCTGGGCCACCGCGCCGGCGATCAGGTGGTCAAGGAGGTCGCCGCGCGACTGCTGTCGTGCGCCCGGCCGATCGATACCGTGGCTCGCCTGGGCGGCGACGAATTCGCCATCCTGATGCCGGGCGAGACGATCCTGAGCCGGATCGAGCATGGCGCGCAGTGCATGCTCAAGGCCATCGCCTCGCCCCAGGCCATCGATGCCCATCCGACCCACGTCACAGCGAGCATCGGGATCGCGGTGCATCCCGGCGATGGCGCCGACGTGGGCGATCTGCTGTCGGCGGCGGACCTGGCGATGTACGAAGCCAAGGCGCAGGGTCGCAACCGCGTGCGCTTCTTCAACACGCGGCTGAGGGACAAGGTCGTGACGCGACGCGCGCTGGAAGGCGAGCTCCGGCGCGCCCTCGAGCACCAGGAATTCGAATTGTTCTACCAGCCGCAGATCCGCGTGGCCGATCAGGCCCTGGTGGGTCTGGAGGCACTGCTGCGCTGGCGGCATCCGACCGAGGGTCTGCTGACGCCGGTCCGGTTCATCGCCGCCATCGAATCGGGCGCCTGCGCGGCCGAGGTCGGGCAGTGGGTGCTGGCGACGGCCTGCGCCTACGCGGTGGAGCTGCGCAAGGTGCTGCCCGACCTGGTCATGGGCGTCAACCTCTTCGGCGCCCAGTTCCAGAACGGGCAACTGGCCCACGACGTCCTGCGCGTGCTCGAAGCCACCGGTCTTCCGCCCCAGGCGCTCGAGCTCGAGATCACCGAGAACATCATCCTGGCGCACGACGAACTCGTGCTGGAGCCCTTGCGCGCATTGCGTCACCTGGGCGTGGGCATCGCCTTCGACGACTTCGGCACCGGCTATGCCTCGCTGAGCCTGCTCAAGCGCTATCCGCTGACGCGACTGAAGATCGATCGCAGTTTCATCACCGAGATCTGCAAGGACGAGGCCGATGCCGCGATCGTCAAGGCCGTCATCTTCCTGGCCGACAAGCTCCAGCTGCAGGTGATCGCCGAAGGCGTCGAGACCATCGAGCAGCGCGACTTCCTGCAGCGATGCGGCTGCCGCCACGTCCAGGGCTATCTGTATGGCAAGCCGATGGCCATCGCGGACCTGACGCATTTCCTCCAGCGGAAGGTGTTCGCCGCCTGAGGCGACTCGCCGGGCCGCCGACGGGCGCACGCGCCGCCCGCCTCAGGACGCATCGCCCTGCTGCGCGGTCACCCGCGGGACGTCCTGGTCGGCGTCGAATCGCAATCGGCCCGGCCAGGGCCTCCACGTCACGTCGAGACCGGCATGGTTCGGATCGCCATCGCGCGCGAAAGCGCCGAGCGCGTCCTGCATCACCCGCGACAGGGCCAGCCGGCCACGTTCGTTGGCCCGGGTGAACGAGATTCCCGAATACAGGGAGGGACCGAAATTGCCGAACACGAATGGCAGGTCGAAGGTATGCGCGGCTCCGAAGATCCTGTCGAAGGGCGCGGGAAGCCGGTCCCAGTCGAATTCATAGGCCCAGACGGCGGCCTGCCGGCCGCGCAGCGCATCCAGCGCGTCGTCCCGTATGGCGGCGAACCAGAGCCGGTCCAGCGCGGCCGAACAGGCACCGAAGCCCGTGATCGGCGCATCGACCGGCAGCAGCGCGCCGGGTATCCACTGCTCGATCGTCGTGCCTGGCGCGGCTTCCGGGTCGTAGTGCGCCACCAGCGCGAAGACAGCCGCATCGTCGAGCAGGCGTCCGCTGATGCCGCCGAACTCCGGGCGCAGGGCCAGCAGCTGCGGGAAGAGCCTGGTCTCGTCGCGGGCATGGCCGGCGAGCACCGGAACGTGGAGGTAGCGATCCGCGCGGATGGCGGCGATGGGGTCCCGCGCGACCACCCAGCCATCGGGGATCGGATTGGACGACGCCATGCCGCGCGCCGCGAGCCGCGTCCGCACCAGTTCCAGCACCAGGTCGGCCGGCATGCCCCGGAGCCACCCGCCCGCCGCCGCCGCGCCGGACTCCGCGACGAGTCGACGCGCGCCGGCCGCATCGGAGGCGCGCCCCTGGGCGACGAGCCCCTCGTCGAGCAGGGCGTCGCCACGCGCGGCCCACAGCGCGGCCGGCAGCACGCCCGCGATGGCGCCCTGGGGCAGCGAGGCGGCCGTCGAGATGCCGCCACTGAGCACCACGGCGCGGTGGAACAGGGGCCTGGCGCGCGCCACCAGCATGGGCGAGGTCAGGAGCGCATGGACATTCACGGCGCCGGCCGACTGGCCCATCAGGGTCACCCGGCCCGGATCGCCACCGAACCCGGCGATGTCGGCTTGCACGAAGGTCAGGGCCTTGACGATGTCGAGCAATGCGAAGTTGCCCGAATCCTCTTCGCGGTCGCCGTTCTTGAGCTGCGCCTGGTTCAGGAACCCGAAGACGCCCAGCCGGTAGTTGAGCGACACCACGACGGCATCCTGGCTGCGGGCGAGCGCCGCGCCGTCGTAGACGGGATCCGCCGTGTAGCCGGCGATGTTGCTGCCACCGTGGACGAACACGATGACCGGCCTGAGCACGGTCGCCGGCGCGGCGGGCGACCAGATGTTGAGCGTCAGGCAGTCCTCCGACCCGACGGTCCTGCCCAGCGTGGTCCCGATGCTGTCGTCGTGGCGATTGTTCAGGCCGGGCCCGTACAGCCGACCGGTCTGGACGCAGGCGGGTCCGAAGGCCGTGGCCGATCGGGGTTCGGTCCAGGCCCGCGCGTCGCGCGGCGCACGCCATCTCAGGTCCGCGACCGGCGCCCTGGCATAGGGCACGCCCTTCCAGCTCCAGGTGCCCGACGTCCGGCCGTCGTCGCTGCCGACGACCGGCCCCGCCGTCGTGCGGCGCTGCATGGAAGGCGCACCGCGCTCGATCGCGCAGCCACCCGCCAGCAGCGCGAGGGACATCGCCAGGCCGGCGGATGCCCGCCACCGCCAGGTCCGCCGCCCTGGCGGGACCGGCCCGGATGTCTCGTCGTCGGTTCTGGCATTCATGGCCGCCGACGTTATCCCGCCCGCCGCGTCCTGGACATTCAATCATCGTGAGGGATCGATCACGATGGGCTATGGGTCGTGGGGCCCTGTCCCGTCGCGGTCGGGGTCCGCGTCGGAGCGACGCCGTGCCATCCATCGGGTGATCCATGGATCGATCAATGAATCGGTCGATGGATTCGGGAGCGATCCGGAATACAAATGAATCGATCTGAAATTCTGATTTGCCCATGAAGTGTCCGCAGGCTTAGGCTGCCCCACCAAGAATCGGAGACACCATGACGAATCGGTATTTCATTCCCTGCGTCGCGTTGCTGGCCTCGGGCCTGCTGGCCTCATGCGGCGGAGGCGGCGGCGGTGGCGACGAAGGCACGCCGACGGGCGGTGGCACGGGTTCCGGCGTCGCCAAGGCCTGCGACGTCGACAGCTTCGCCCGCCTCGGGCTCGAGGGCGCCGTGGTCCGCAGCGCCAAGCCGGTGCCGGCGGGTGCCTATGTGCCGGCCACCGGTGCCCCGGCGCTGGCTGGATTGCCCGCCTTCTGCCGCATCGACGCCAACGCGAAGCCCAGCAGCGATTCGTCGATCGATTTCCAGGTCTGGGTGCCGCAGGGCTCGGGCTGGAACGGCAAGATGGTGACCACCGGCAATGGCGGCTACAGCCCGCAGCTCAGCTATGCGGACATGGCCTACGCGATGCGGCAGGGCTATGCCGTGATCGGCGGCGACACCGGCCACACCACCGAGGACATGGCCTGGGGCCGGGGACACCCGGAGAAGATCACCGACTGGGGCACGCGCTCCATCCATGCGATCACCGTGCCGGCCAAGCGCCTGATCACCGAACTGCAGGGCGTGCCCGCCCGGAAGGCGTACTACTACGGATGCTCCACGGGCGGACACCAGGGCTATGCCGAGATCCAGCGCTATCCGCAGGATTTCGACGGCGTCATCGCCGGTGCGCCGGGCGGCAATCGCACCCGGCTGAATGTCGAGTTCATGCACCGCTTCCTCTCAAACCGCCAGCCGAACACCAACACCCCGGTGATCCTGTCGGCCGCCAAGGCGGCCGCCATCACCACCGCCGCCGTCAAGGCATGCGATGCGCTCGACGGCGTGACCGATGGCGTGATGGAGGATCCGCGCGCCTGCACCGCCCCGGCGTTCGATGTGGCGTCCCTCTCGTGTGCCAGCACCGGCAACGCGGGCAGCTGCCTGAGTCCGGCGGAGCTCGACGTGGCCCGGAAGATCTACGCGGGTCCCCGCAGCCCCACCACCGGCGCGCAGATCTATCCGGGTCTGGTGGTGGGCACCGAGTCCGGCTGGCCCGGCTACTGGGGCTCGACTGAGCCGGTGCGCTCCGACTACTGGCGGCTGTGGGTCCACAACGATGCGGCATGGAACTGGTGGAGCTTCGACTACGACCGGGATCTGCAGCTCGCCGATGCCCTGGTGAGCCCGCTGGTCGATCAGGTCAACCCCGACATCGAGGCCTTCAGGTCGCGTGGCGCGAAGGCGATCGTCTACCAGGGCTGGGCCGATCCCGTGGTGAATGCCGCGGACACCATCGCCTACTACGAGCAGGTCCGCGACCGGCAGGGTTCGCAGGCGGCCACGGACGACTTCTTCCGTCTCTTCCTGGTTCCCGGGATGGGCCACTGCTCCGGCGGCACCGGCACGTCGAACTTCGGCAACGCGGGCGCGTCCTCGCCCGTCGTCGATGCCGATCGGGATCTGCTCTCGGCGCTGGATCGCTGGGTGGATCAGGGCGTGGCGCCGCAGCGCATCGTGGCGACCCGTGTCGTGGGCGGCGTCGCCGGGCGGACCCGCCCGCTGTGCCCCTATCCGAGGAAGGCCGTCCACGTCGGCAGCGGCAGCACCGACGACGCGGCGAATTTCACCTGCGTCGCGCCGGCCGCCGTCACCGGCGCCAGGGCACCGGGCTAGCCCGCCGGTGCCATCGCCGCCGCCGGTCGCAGGCGCTCGGCGATGCGGCCGACCGCCGGCAGCGCCAGCACGGCCAGCAACTCGATGAGCAGGCGCTCCCGCGGGGTCCAGGCCTGGTTGCCACCGAGCACGTTGAAGGTGGCGAAGCACCGGCCGCCGGGTTCGACCAGCGGCACGTTGACCACCGCGTGCAGGCCCATGGAACGGATCAGGGCGGCATCGTCGAACACGGCGGCGAGGGCATCGTCGCCCTCGCCCACGAACACTTCGGCCTGCCGCAGCAGCTGCCGCGTCCAGGGCGTGAGCGTCTTGCGCTTGCGGCCCGCCACCGGATAGTGCGCCGGCCGCGAGGACCAGGCGCGCTGCAGCTCGACCACGCCCGGTGCCGCCTCCGGCGAGGTGACGTCCAGGTTGATGGTGAGCAGGCCGTCGCCCAGCAACTGCTGGCGCACCGCCTCGACGATGGCCAGGGCCGCCCCGGGGTCGGCCGCCCGTGGCAGGTCGTGGCTCAGCAACCGGCAGATGGCGGCCGGGAGTGCCAGGTCGGCCGGCTCGGTGGATGCCTCATTCATTCTTGATGCCCAGGTCGCGGATGGTCTTGCCATAGCGCTCGGCGTCCTTCTTCAGGATGTCCGCGAACACCGCGGGCGTGGTCCTGACGACCTCGACGCCGATGCTGTCCATGCGGGCGCGGATGGCGGGATCCGACAGCGCGGCATTGGTCGCCTCGTTCAGCCGGGCGACCAGGTCCCGGGGCATGCCGGCGGGGCCGAAGAGGCCATACCACACGCTCAGCTCGTAGCCGGGCAGGGTCTCGGCGACGGCCGGCACGTCCGGCAGCAGGGGCGAACGCTGGGCCTCGGTGACGGCCAGCAGCTTCAGCTTGCCGCCCTTCACGTGCGGCAGGGTCTGGGTGCCGGCCGAGAACAGCACCTGGGTCTGGTCGGACACCGTGTCGAGCACCGCCGGCGCCCCGCCCTTGTAGGGCACGTGCACCATCTGCACGCCGGCCGCCTTCTCGAACAGCACCGCGCTCAGGTGGTTGGTCGAGCCGGGGCCGGCGCTGGCGTAGTTCAGCTTGCCGGGATTGGCCTTGGCATAGGCGATGAACTCCTTGACGTTCTTCACCGGCACCGAGTTGCTGACCACCATGGTGTTGACGACGTTGGCCATCTGCGCGATGGGCGTGAAGTCCTCGACGCCCCGGAAGGGCATCTTCTCCATCATCGCGGGATTCATGGCGTGGGTGCTCATCGAGCCGACCAGCAGGGTGTAGCCGTCCGGCCTGGCCTTGGCGACGAAGTTGGAGCCGATGTTGCCGGAAGCGCCCGCGCGGTTGTCGACGATGACCGGCTGGCCCATGGACCGGGTCAGCTGTTCGGCCAGGGCGCGGGCCAGGATGTCGGTCGAACCGCCGGCGGCCCAGGGCACGATCAGCGTGATGGGCTTCTCGGGATAGGCCGCGAAGGCCAGGCCCGCGGTGCCGAGGAGAGCGGCGGCCAGCAGGCCGCGTCGGAGGATGGAAGTCATGGGAAGAGCCCGGAGTTGGAAGTGGATGGAAAAGAGCGGAGAAACGGTTCAGCGGCCCACCGCGTAGCCCTGCATGCCGCGCGGGTTGGCGCCCGCGCGCAGCAGCAGGCGGCCCCGGGCGTCGCGCTCCTGGGTGCAGGCCGACATGCGGCTCTCGGACCAGGGTTCGCCCACGCGCACCTCGTGGCCGGCGGCGCGCAGGGCCTCGATCTGCGCCGGATCGAAACGCGATTCGACGGTCAGGCGGTTGAGGGTGGTCGGGCGCGGCCAGAAGGACGCCGGGAAGTGGTCGACGTGCCAGGCCGGGGCATCGATGGCCTGCTGCAGGTTCATGCCATGCACCGCGTGGCGCAGGAAGAAGGCCGGCGCCCACTGGTCCTGCTGGTCGCCGCCCGGCGTCCCGAAGGCCATGTAGGGCCGGCCGTCGCGCAGCGCCATCGAGGGCGACAGCGTGGTGCACGGCAGCACGCCGGGGGTGACGGTGTTGGGCAGGCCCTCGTCCATCCAGGTCATCTGCAGCCGCGTGTTGATGGCGAAGCCGAGCGCGGGAATGGTCGGGCTGGACGACAGCCAGCCGCCCGACGGGGTGGCGGCGGCCATGTTGCCATGGCGGTCGATGACGTCGATGTGGCAGGTGTCGCCGACGAAGACCTCGCGCTCGGCCCACTCGGCCACCGGCGGCAGCGCGGCGAAGGTCGGCTCGCCGATGCCGAAGCGCACGTCGGCGGTGCGCAGGGTGCGCGCCGCGACGTCGAGGTCCGGCAGGCGGGGCTCGCGGCCGCCCGGATGGCCGGGCCGGAAGTCGGTCGCGGCGCGCTCGCCGGTCTCGGCCCAGCGCGCGCGCAGGTAGTCGTCGGTCAGCAGCGCGGCCTGCGCCGCGGCCGAGGCGCCCGGCGCGGCGCCATACCAGGCCGCGCGGTCGGCCATGGCCAGCTTGGCGGCCTCGGCGATGCGATGGACGAAGCCGGCGGTGTGCGGCGCGTGCCGCTCCAGGCCGGCATGGCGCAGCATGCCGATCTGCTGCAGGAAGGCCGGGCCCTGGCTCCAGAAGCCGCACTTGGCCAGGGTGTAGCGGCCGAAGTCGATGGTCAGCGGCGACTCGACCGTGGCCCGCCAGTTAGCCAGGTCGTCGTAGCGCAGCAGGCCGCCATGCGACTCGCCGCTGGAGTCGCGCACCCGGGCGGTGCGGTAGTAGCCGTCGATCTCGGTGGCGACGAAGCCGCGATACCAGATGTCCACCGCGGCATCGATCTCGGCGATGCGCCCCGGCCCGCGGCGCTGGGCCTCGCCGACCAGCCGCTCGTAGGTGGCGGCCAGCACGGGCAGGCGAAAGAGCGCTCCGGGCGCGGGCACCCGGCCGTCCGGCAGCCAGGTCGCGGCCGACGATGTCCACTGCTCGCGGAACAGGTCCTGCACCGCGTAGATGGCCTGCACCGCGCGTTCGATCAGCGGAAAGCCGTCGCGCGCATAGCCGATGGCGGGCGCCAGCACCTCGGCGAGCGACCAGGTGCCGTGGTCGCGCAGCACCCGCATCCAGGCCCCGAACGCGCCCGGCACGGTGGCCGGCAGCAGGCCGATGCCCGGCACCTGCTCGAAGCCCAGGCGCCGGAAGGCCTGCGCCGAGGCCTCGGCCGGCGCCACGCCCTGGCCGTTGACGGCCAGCATGCGTTGCTCGGACTCGCTCCACAGCAGCAATGGCACCTCGCCGCCCGGGCCATTGAGGTGCGGCTCGACCATCTGGAGCACGAAACCGCCGGCGACCGCGGCGTCGAAGGCGTTGCCGCCGCGCTCCAGCACGCCCATCGCGGTCTGCGAGGCGAGCCAGTGGGTGGACGAGACGACGCCGAAGGTGCCGGTGATCTCGGGGCGGGTGGTGAACGTGCTCATGGTGGTGCGGTCGGTCGGATGTGAGGGAGCGAAGCATGAAATAGACCAAGGGGCATGTCCATGCATGACACAATGTCCTTTCTGCTATGTCTTCATCGTCGATGCGCATGCCACCCGCTTCCCTGCCCGATGCCATCGAGAACCGGCTCAAGCTGCGCCACTACACCCTGCTGATCGCCCTGGCGCGGCATCGCTCCGTCACCCGGGTGGCCGAGCTGCTGGGCACCAGCCAGCCGACCGTGACCCGGGCATTGGCCGACATCGAGGAGATCTTCGGCACGCTGCTGTTCGTTCGCACCGGTCGCGGCCTGGAGCCCACCGTCGCGGGCGAACTGGTCATCGCCCGTGCCGGCTGCACCGTGGCGGAGAACCAGGCGCTGGTTCGGGAACTGGACAGCGTGCGGGTGGGACGCCAGGGACGCCTGCGGCTGGGCGTGCTGCCCTACGCCTCCGATCGGGTGCTCGACCTCACCTGGGGGCATCTCTTCGCCTATCAGCCACGCATCACGGTGGAGTCGGTGGAGGACCTCACCGGCAACCTGCTGCGGGCACTGCGCGAACGCTCGCTCGACTGCGCCATCTGCCGCTTCTCGCAGGCCGAGGTCGACGACGACATCCAGCAGGTGCTGCTCTACCAGCAACGGCCCCGCCTGGTGGTGGCCCGGCCCAGCGCGGCGCGGCTGGGCGGCTATCCACGGATCGACATCGCCCAGCTGTCGGACATGGACTGGCTGTTCCCCCCCACCGACACCCCCATCCGTCAGGTGATCGACGCCTTGTTCGCCAGCGCCGGCAAGCGCTCGCCCGTGCCGCTGCTGGAGGCCTATGCCGTGCGCACCCTCGCTTCGGCCCTGCGGCGGCTGCCGCGCGGGGTCACCGTGCTGCCGGACGACATCGCCCAGGCGGTGGCGCAGGATGGCGCCGGCGAGGTGCTGCCTCAGGCCCTGCCCTGGTCGCTGCCACCGGTGGGACTGGCCTGGCTCAAGGGCTCACCCAAGGAGGCGGTGATCAGTGGCCTGCGCGATGCGATCCTGGCGGGCCTGCGCCCGGGCGCTTAGGCACGGACGTCCAGGCGCCAGGCGCGGCCGTCGATCCGCTCGAATCAGCTACTGGGCCGTGGCACCGGATCGCCGCACCGCATCGCCCCACCTGACGATCTCGGTCTGGATGAAGCGATCGAATTCAGCCCCGGTGGACGGCGCCGCGATCGATCCACGGTCACCGATGAAACGCGCCATCGACTCGGATCGGAGGATCTCCGTGACCTCCTGATTCAGACGCGCGACCACGTCGGGCCGCGTCTGGGCGGGTGCCATCAGGCCCAGCCACCCCACGCCTTCGAACCCCTTCAACGCGGCGATGCCGGTCTCGCGCATGGCGGGCACCCCGGGCAGTTGCGCAGAGCGGTTCACCGAGGTCACGGCCAGCGGCACGGCGCGGTTGCTCTGGATCAGCGGCAATGCCGAAGTCACCGAGTCGACCATCAGCTGCACCTGTCCCGCCATGAAGTCGGCCTGTGCCGGACCGCTGCCCCGATACGGGATATGGGTGATGAAGGTGCCCGTGGCCGCCTTGAACATCTCGGCCGACAGGTGCTGGGTCCCGCCCACGCCGGCACTGGCGTAGTTCAGGACGCCGGGTTCGGCCCTGGCGCGCCGGATCAGGTCCTGGATGGAGGTGATTCCGGAGGCCGGCGTCGCCAGGAACACCAGCGGGACCTTGGCGATGAGCGTGATGCCGGTCAGGTCGTTCTTGACGTCATAGGGCAGGGTCTTGTAGAGCGTGTGATTCACGGCCATGGCGCTGCCCGCCACCAGCAGCGCGTAACCGTCCGCGGGCGCACGTGCCACCATCTCGGTCCCGATGTTGCTGCCGGCACCGCCCTTGTTGTCGACGATGACCGGCTGACCCAATCGCTTGCCGAGTTGTTCGGCCAATGCGCGAGCGAAGATGTCGGTGGCCTGCCCGGGCGGGAAAGGCACCACCAGGCGGATGGGCCGTTCCGGCCAGGTCGCCGACGACGCGATGGGGCTGAATGCGGCGCCGAGCGCCGCGACCGCGAAGACGCGCAACAAGGTATGTCTCTTCATTCTTTTTTTTCCGGTCCTGTTTGTTCGTGGGGTCGAGGAAGCGAACGGTATTCTCGCCTCGGGCGGCTGGCGGACAGCGGCTGGCGGACAGTGGCCGCCCGACGGCCGCACGGACCGCTGTTGCCCGGCGTTCGCGTTGATGAGGAATCACCCGATCGGCCATGTCGCCGGTCCGCACCGCAATGACATCCACGCCCTTCATGCTGCCGCTGCCGCCGCTCAATCCCCTCAAGGCATTCGAAGTCGCCGCGAGATGGCGCAGCATCACCCGGGCGGCGGAGGAACTCCACGTCACGCCGGCGGCGGTCAGCCGCCAGATCCGCTCGCTCGAGGATTTCCTGGGCGTGCAGCTGTTCGATCGCACGGGCGGACGCTTCGTCCTGACCGAAGCGGGCCGGCGCTATCTCGAAGCCATCTCGCCCCTGCTGGTCGGGCTGCGCGAAGCGACCAACGCGGTCATGGGAGGCAGCTTCCGGCGGCATGTGCTGCGACTGCGCTCGCCGGCGACGCTGGCCGTCAAATGGCTCATCCCGCGTCTGGCCGGCTTCCATGGCGCGCATCCGGACATCGACGTGCAGGTGGCGACGTCCTCCACACCGCTGGACTTCGACCGCGAGGAACTCGACGGCGGCGTGGAACTGGGCGATGGGTCGCGGCCCCGGATCCATTCGCGGCGGCTGCTGGACAACCAGCTGCTTCCGGTCATGGCACCGACGGCCGGTTTCGCGCTACCGTCGACGGCCGCCGATCTCCGGCGCTGCGTGCTGCTGCACTCCCTGGCGCGCCCCGACGACTGGCGCCTCTGGCTCGATGCCGCGGGAGCGACGACCGTCAACGCCTATGCCGGGATGAAATACGAGACCTCCCTGCTTGCCTACCAGGCGGCCATGGAAGGCCACGGGATCGCGCTGGCCCAACGCGCGCTCGTCGCACGGGAGATCGAGCGCGGCGAGCTGGTCGCGCCGCTGGACTTCGTGCTCGACCGACACGGCCATACCTACCATTTCGTCTGGCCCGCCGATCGTCCACCTTCCATGGCGCTCGTGGCCTTTCTCGATTGGCTGGCATCGACATAAAGTCAAGGGACCGTCCCGAAAAGTCGTTTGCCGCCGCCGTCGCCCCTCCATACGCTTCAGCCTTCCCAACGAAGAAGCACCCGACGTCATCCGTCGGGCCGGAGAAGGATGATGCGAGACAGCCTGTCCGGACTGCGTGTGCTGGACTTTTCACATGTGGTCGCCGGACCCGTCTGCGGCATGCTGCTGGGCGACCTGGGCGCGGATGTCAGCAAGATCGAGCCGCTGGGGGGCGAGCTCGGGCGAGCGATCGGCCCGCCGTGGCAGAACGGCGAGAGTCTCGTGGCGCTGAGCGTCAACCGCAGCAAGCGCGGTCTCGCCATCGATCTCAAGAGCGAGGCCGGCCGGGCCGTGGTGCGCAGGATGGCGCTGTCCGCCGATGTGGTCCTGGAGAGCTTCCGCCCGGGTGTCATGGCCCGCTTCGGACTGGATTACGAGTCCCTGCGGCACGACCACCCACGCCTGGTGTACTGCTCGATCTCCGCCTATGGCCAGACCGGACCGGGGCGCGACAAGGCCGGCGTCGATGGGATCATCCAGGCGGCCTCGGGCCTCATGAGCATGCTGGGCGCAGGGGAAGGCGAGCCTTGCAAGGTCGGCATTCCGGTGGCGGACATGAGCACCGGCTACCTGGCGACGATCGCGACGCTGGCCGCGTTGCACCAGGTCCGCGCCGGCGGCCAGGGCCAGCATCTGGACCTGAGTCTGTTCAATTCGACCTTGATGCTTCAGCAGGTGGGACTGGCCTTTCACCTGTCCACGGGCGAGGAGCCCGGCCGGCTCGGCAGCGCCGCGCCCTATGCGGCGCCCAACGAGGCCTATCCGAGTGCCGACGGCTGGTTGATGATCGCGGCCTACCACCCGGAGCGGTGGCGCCGGTTCTGCGGCCTGGTGGGCGCTCCAGGCCTTCGTGAGGACCCCAGGTTCGCCACCAACGACGACCGCGTGGCCCACCGCGCGCTCCTGCACGCCGAACTCGACCCGCTGCTGCGGCGCCACGGCACGGACCACTGGCTCGCGCTCCTGAGCGAAGCCGACATCCTGTGCGCGCCGATCGCCAGCTATGGCGATGTGTGCGGCTCGCTCGAATACCGCGCGAATGGCGTCGAGATCACGACCGAGCATCCGATCGCCGGTCCCGTGCGCATGCCGGGCCTGGCGATCGGCACCGATCGGGCGACGCCCTACCGAGCCGCGCCGATGCTGGGACAGCACTCCATGCGCATCCTGGCCGACTACGGCATTCCAGCCGCCGAAGCCCTGGCGCTGCATGCGAGCGGCGCCCTCGTCGCCCAGGATCTGCCGTCGGACGCATCGGCCTGACACCACATCCGCCAACCATCGAATCGAGACATCATGAAACCCGTCACCGACACGCCACTCGTCACCCGCCACACCGAGGACGGTGTGCTGACCCTCACGCTGTCCTCCGCCGAACCCGGGCACCCGCTGACCGTCGCCATGACGGCGGCGCTGGCCTCGGCGCTGGAGGATGCCTCGCGGCAGCCGGACGTCCACTGCGTGCTGCTGCGGTCGACCGGCCGCCACTTCTGCAGCGGCGGCAACGTCAAGGACATGCGCGACGGCGCCGACCTGATGCAGGGTGGCGTGGAGGAGGTGCGGGAACGCCTGCGCAGGAGCCTGCACCGGATTCCCCTGGCGATCAGGGCCATCGACGCACCGGTCATCGCCGCGGTGCAAGGCGCGGCCGTCGGCGCGGGCTGCGACCTGGCCCTGATGTGCGACCTCCGCATCGCGGCGGACGATGCCCGCTTCGCCGAGAGCTTCCTGCGCATCGGCCTCGTCTCGGGCATCGGCGGCGCCTGGTTCCTGACCCGCATCGTGGGCCTGGCCAAGGCCCTGGAGATGACGCTCACCAGCGAGTTCCTCGATGCCGGGACGGCGCTGCGCCTGGGCATCGTCTCCGAGGTGGTGCCGCGCGAGGACCTCCATGGCACGGCGACCGCGTGGGCCAGGCGCATCGCGTCCAACCCGCCGAACGCCCTTCGCATGGCGAAGAAGCTCGTACGCGAATCGGCCACCTCGTCGTTGGAAGCGACCCTGGAGATGGCGGCCTCGATGCAGGCGATCCTGCTTTGCGGGGCCGAACACAAGGAGCGCGTCGCACGCTTCCTGGAACGCCCGGCGGCGCGCGACTGACCGCTCGAGCGCACGACGCCATGGAGACCCCCATGAACAAACTCATGTCACGCCTCGCATCCGCGACCGCCTTCTGGGCCACGCTGGTCTCGACCGGTGCCGCCCTCGCCCAGGCGCCCGACTACCCGAACCGCCCGATCACCTTCCTGGTGCCGTTCGCCGCCGGCAGCGCGACCGACCAGATCGCCAGGGCTATCGCCCACTCGGTCACGACCCAGACCCGGCAGCCGGTCATCGTCGACAACCGCGGCGGCGCCAGCGGCCTGATCGCGGCGCAGGAGGCCGCGCGCGCGGCAGGCGATGGCTATACCGTGCTCATCACGACCAACACCACCCAGACGGCCAATCCGCACCTGTTCAAGAAATTGCCCTATGACCCCGAGAAGGACTTCAGGCCGGTCACCGGCCTCGGACGCGGCGGCCAGGTGTTGGTCGTGCGGGCCGACGCGCCCTACAGGACCGTCGCGGACCTCGTCGCCAGGGCACGCGCCGAGCCGGGTCGGCTCAGCTTCGGCGCCGGCAATTCATCCAGTCGCGTGGCCGGTGAACTGTTCAAGCAATTGAGTCGCACCGACATCCTGTACGTCCCCTACAAAAGCAATCCCAATGCGATCACCGATCTGCTGGGAGGCCAGATCGACTCGATGGTGGTCGACACCATCACCGGCCTGCCACACATCGAGAGCGGCAAGCTGCGTGCGCTGGGCGTATCGACCACCCGCCGTCTGGCTCGGCTCGCGGGCACGCCCACCATCGATGAAGCGGGCGTGAAGGGCTACGACATCGGCTACTGGTTCGCCGCCTACCTGCCCGCCGCGGCGTCGCCTGCGGTGGTGGAGAAACTGCGCGCACTCCTGATCGATGCCACCCGCAGTCCGCAGGCGAAGTCGTTCTTCGACGCGACCGGCACCGAGGCCTGGACGACCACGCCGCAGGAACTGGCGCAGTTCCAGGCGCAGGACTCGCGCAAGTGGGGCGGCGTGATCCGCGCCGCCGGCATCCAGCCGGAGTGATGACCTCGCCGATCAGACGGAGATCGAGACCGTCCCCGCGGGAGATCGGTCCTGCACGGGCAGCGGTTGCTGGGCGCATGTTTCGGAGAATCAGGCAAGCATGCCAGACGATTCGACATAGGCGACGCCACCCTGCCTCCCTACGATTCAGGCCATGAACATCTCCAAGCTCTTTTTCATCAGCGGCGTCAGCAGCGGCTTCGGGCGCGCCATTGCCATGGCCGCGCTGTCCGCAGGCCATCAGGTCGTCGGTACCGTCCGCGACGAAGAGGCACGTCGGCTGTTCGATGCCTTGCAACCGGGCCGCGCCCATGCCCGCCTGCTCGACATCACACAGTTCGAAAGGATCGAACCCGTCGTGGCCGAAGTCGAGGCCTCGATCGGCCCGATCGACGTGCTGATCAACAACGCTGGCTATGGGCATGAGGGAATCATGGAGGAATCGCCCATCGAGGAGATGCGCAGGCAGTTCGACGTGAACGTCTTCGGCGCCGTGGCATTGGCCAAGGCGGTGATCCCTGGCATGCGTCAACGCCGTGCTGGTCGCATCGTCAATATCACTTCGATGGGCGGCTTCATCACCATGCCAGGCATCGCCTACTACTGCGGCAGCAAATTCGCCCTGGAAGGCATTTCACAGGTGCTGGCCAAGGAGATGAAGCCGTTTGGCGTGGCCGTCACCGCCGTCGCGCCGGGCTCGTTCCGCACCGACTGGGCCGGGCGCTCCATGGTTCGTTCGGATCGCACCATTCCTGATTACGACGCGCTCTTCGATCCCATCCGCCACGCGCGTCACCAGAAGCACGGCAGACAGCTCGGTGACCCAGCCAGGGCTGCGGCCGCCATCCTCGAACTTGTCCAGATGCAGGATCCACCTGTGCAGCTGTTGCTCGGCAGTGACGCCCTCGGGCTCGTGCGGGAAAGGCTCAGAGACATGGAATCCCAAATCGCCGCCCATGAAGCGCTGACGTGTTCCACCGACAACGCCTGGCAGTGCGTCGGGGACCGGTACGCTCGGGTGCCATGAAGCAGACCCTCGGGCACGACCGGGCAACGATTCGCCAGCGCACAGTCTCCCTGATGCGCAGGCTTGCGCCGTCGGAGGGCTACACCGCGACGCCGGTCTCGGGCGTGCGACTGCTGCGTTCGGATCGTCCACTGAAGACCACACCCGTCCTGTACGAGCTGTTTACCTGACGCTCGACCTGCCGGTGGTCGCTCGGATCGCGATCCAACTCGACGATCTGCTCGGTCCGCCCGAGCAGGCACCGGTCAGCCTGCTTTCGACTCCCATCGACGAGGATCTGTCCGCCTGCGTCCTGCGTTTGCTGGAGGTCATCGGCTCGCCCGTCCAAGCCGCGATCCTGTCCCCTGGAGTGATCCAGGAAATCTACTTTCGCGTCCTGAGCGGAACGCAAGGCCCCGCATTGCGGGCGGCGTTGTCTGACAAAGGCCGCGTGGCACGAATCTGCAAGGTGCTGCAACGAATCCATGGGGCATACGCCGAATCGTTCGCGGTCGACACCCTGGCCTCCGAGGCCGGCATGAGCGTCGCCACATTCCACACGCATTTCAAGGAAGTGACCCATGCGTCCCCGCTCCAGTACCTGAAATCGCTACGCCTGCACAAGGCCCGGCTCCTGATGCTGCGGGAGAACATGACGGCCGCTGCTGCGGCAGTGCATGTGGGCTACGAAAGCGCATCACAGTTCAGTCGCGAATTCAAACGTCTTTTCGGTTCGAGCCCGGCTTTGGAAGTCGCGCGCCTGCGAAGCGCTTACGCCATGCCGGAGATGCCTGGGCCGAAGCAGTGGATCTCGTCGCATTGATGCGCTCGTCCCATGCTGGATCGTCCCCGATCTCCTGGAGCGTGTTGTGAACTTTGACTTGGTCGGGCTGGGCCCATCGGTATCCTGGCGCGATGCCGAGAATCGCTTTGATAAGTTAACGGCAGCCCGGAACAATTCATTCTTCAAGCGACATCCGCGTCAGATTTCGTTGCCTCGGGCAATCGACTTGCCAGGACTTTATCAATCGTCTTGCCATCCATGTCGACGATCTCGAACCGCCACCCTTCCCAATCGACCGTATCAGCCACTTTGGGCAACCGTCCGGTCAGCAGCATCATCATGCCGCTGAGGGTGTGATAGCGACCCCGGTCCTCTTCA